>NZ_JACHJC010000001.1:1200000-2400000 GCF_014203425.1 Micromonospora echinospora | reverse complement strand
GTCGCGGGCAGCACCGCCGGCCGGGTCGGTGACCTGGCGCACGAGATGGGGGTACGCCTGCACGAGCTGACGCCCGTCGCCCCCTCCCTGGAGGAGGCGTTCCTGGAGCTGACCGCCGACAGCGTGGAGTACGCCGCCGGCCCGACCGGAGGTGGAACGCGATGACCGCACCGTCCACGCTCGACCCGGCCCGGCGGACCACCCGGCCCGCACCGGCCGGAAATCCGCTCGCCGGGGCGGTGGCCGCCGAGTGGACCAAACTCTGGTCGGTGCGCTCCACCTGGTGGACATTGCTCGCGGCGGTGCTGACCATGGCGGCGAGCAACGCCCAGCTCGCCATCTACGCGCGCAATGCCAACACCGACGACGATCCGACGAACAACCCGGGCGTGCTCGACGTCGGCGAGATCGTTGCCGGGTCACTGGAGCTGACCCAGTACGTGGTGCTGGCGCTCGGCCTGTTCGCGATCACCAGCGAGTTCACCACCGGCACGATCCGCACCACGCTGCGGTGCACCCCATCGCGGGGGCGGGTGCTGGCGGCCAAGGCGATAGTGGTGGGCGCGGTGACGTTCGGCCTCGGGCTGCTGCTCGGCGTCGTCGGCGCGGCGGCGGCCCGGCCGGTGCTCGGCGAGTGGGGCCGCGCCCCGCTGGGCGGCACGGTGGCCGACGTGGTGGCCGCCGCGGCGTACCTGGCGCTGGCCGGTGTGCTGGCGCTCGGCCTGGCGTGCGCGCTGCGCGGCGCGGTGCTCACGCTGACAGTGCTGTTCGCGCTGCTGATGATCGTGCCGCTGTCGTTGCGGGAGCCGGACATCACCGTGCTCACCCGGATCTCCGACGCCTTGCCCGGCGTGGCCGGCAACCACTTCCTGGCCGGGGACACCGCGCCGTACCCGGCGGCCGTGGGCCTGCTGGTGCTCGCCGCCTGGAGCGCCGCCGCACTGGCGCTGGGCCGGTGGGCGCTGGCACGGCGCGACGCCTGAGCGGGGCAGGGCTGGTCAGCCGGCGGGCGGGACCAGCCCCGCCTCGTACGCGAGGATCGCCGCCTGCACCCGGTTGCGCACGTCCAGCCGGGTGAAGATGCTGGTCAGGTAGCTCTTCACGGTCCCCTCGACCAGGTGCAGCCGGCGGGCGATCTCGGCGTTCGACAGTCCCGCACCGACCAGCGCCAGCACGTCGCGTTCCCGGTCGGTGAGTCCGGCCAGTCGGTCCCGCGCGTACGGGCCACGGGCGAGCCGGCCGCCGCTCAGCTCGATCACCCGGCGCGCGACCCGCGGCGACAGGTACGCCCCGCCGTCGGCCACCGCCCGCACCCCGGCCAGTAGTTCCCGCGGGTCGCCGGACTTGAGCAGGAACCCGGCGGCGCCGTGGCCGAGCGCGCGGGCGATCAGGTCGTCGTCGCCGAACGTGGTGAGCATGACCGCCGCCGTCTCCGGCACCAGCCGGCGGATCTGCGCCGCGGCGCTGAGCCCGTCGCAGCGGGGCATCCGGATGTCCAGCAGCGCCACCCTGGGCCGGTGTGCGCGGACCAGCTCGACCGCCGCGAGGCCGTCCTCGGCCTCGCCGACCACCTCGACGCCGGGGTCGGCGGCCAGGATCGTCCGGACCCCGGCCCGGACCAGGGCCTCGTCGTCGGCGAGCACCACCCGCACCGGACGCCCGCGCTCGTCGCTCATGGTGCGATCTGCTCCTTGCTGACCAGCCGCCCGTCGGCGAAGCAGAGCTGCCAGGTCGCCTGGGCGAACGGGAAGTTGCGGTCGGTGTAGTACTCGCAGCCCGGGAGGGCACCGGTCCCCGGTGGATCGACCTGGCGGCGGGGCAGTTCGAGCGCGTCGCGCGGCTCGCCCAGCCGCAGCCGTTCGAAGCCCGCCTGGTCGAGCACCGCCCCGGCCGTGGCGAGCGGGTAGTAGACCAGGGTCAGCACCAGGGCCAGTCCGGCGGGCGCGCCGAACGCCACGAGCAGGCTGCGCCGCAGCCGCCGACGGGCCTCCCGCAGCCGGCGCTCCGCGTCCCCGCGTCCGTCCCGGCCGCGTACGCCGACGCGTCCGGCGCCGAGCGGGTCGATCTCCGTGAGGTCGTCGTCGCCGGGTCTCGGGGCGGCGGCCCCGGAACCGTCAGCCAGGCCGGTGACCGGCGGACCCGCGTCGGCGAGGGCCGGCGTCCCGGAGGCCCGGATCGGGCCGGCGACCGGTGAACCGGCGTCCGCGCGGCCGGGCGGCGGCGTGGCGGGACGGCCCGCGTCGGTGAGCGGGAGGTGTGCGGTGACCGCCCAGCCGCCGTCGCGCGGGCCGGCGTCCAGCACGCCGCCGGCGAGGCGTACCCGCTCGCGCAGCGCCACCAGGCCGGAGCCGTGCGACGCCGGTCCGGGCAGCGGGCCGGCCGGCGGCGCCGGGTTGACCACCGCGACGGTCACCGCGTCGGCGGCCCGGGTCACCTCGACCACGACCGGGGCGTCCGGGGCGTACCGGGCGGCGTTGGTGAGTGCCTCCCGGACCACCCGGTGCACGGCGTGCGCCACCAGCGGCGGCAGCTCGGCGGCGTCGGCACGCAGCTCGACCGCCATCCCGGCGTCGCGCGCGCCGTCGACCACGTCCGCGACCGACTCCCCCGGCGGTCGCAGCGTGTGCTCCTCGCGCAGCACACCGACCACGTCGTGCAGCCGTTCCGAGGCGGCGGCCACGCTGGCCCGCAGCTCCCCCGCCGCCGCCCGATGTGCCGGGGACAGGTCCGGCGCCAGCTCCAGTGCCCCGGCCCGCAGCGCGATGAGGCTCAGGTCGTGGCCGAGCGAGTCGTGCATGTCCTGGGCGATCCGGGCCCGCTCCCGCAGGCGCACGCGCTCCACCACCGCCCGCCGTTCGTCCTCCGCGTGCCGCCGCCCGGCGTCGGCGAGCGCCTGCTGCTGGCGCCGCAGCCGGCCCAGCAGCCAGGGGAAGACCCCGGCGAACAGCAGCACCGAGGCGAGCATGAACCAGGTGGCCGGGTCGGTGCCGAGCAGCCCGAGGTTGAGCACGGTGCCGGTCACCGCGATGGCGGCGAAGACGACAGCGGCCGGCGCGGCCCGGGCGCTGCGCAGCCCGGCCAGGTAACCGAAGACCGGGATGGCGAAGACCACGTTTCCGTCGACGAGCGAACCGGCGACCACGACCAGCACCGCCGCCAGCGGCCATCGGCGGCTCACCGCCACGGCCAGCGCGAGCAGGGCCAGCACGACGCCGTACAGCGGCAGGTCGTGCGCCTGCCACGGCGGACTGATCCGGCCGGCCGTCACCGGCGTCGCGAGCACCGCCCAGACCAGCAGGTCACCGGCCCGGCGTTGTCGTTCGCGGGATTCCACGGCGGTCACGCTACCCACGCCCGGCCGGGCCGGGCACCGACGAAAGTCAGGTCTCCTCGGCCCAGGCGCGCCAGTCGTCGAGCACGCCGTACAGGGCGGGGGTGAGCCAGCCCGGCGCGGACCGGCGGAACACGCCCGGGTCCATCCCGCCCGCGCCGGCCGGCACCGCGCCGAGCAGGTTCGGCACCAGCTCGGACAGGTTGAGCCAGTGCACCAGCTCCGGCTCGGCCGGCCAGGCTCCGATCACCACGCCGGCCGGCACGGCCCGCCGTTCCAGCGCCTCCAGCGTCAACGCGGTGTGGTTGAGCGTGCCGAGCCCGGCCCGCGCCACCACCACCGCGGGCGCGCCGAGCGACACCGCGAGGTCGGCCACCGTCCACGGCTCGCCGGACGGGCGCAACCCCATCGGTACGAGCAGACCGCCCGCGCCCTCGATCAGCACCAGGTCGTGCTTGTCGGCCTCCTCGCGGATCGCGTCGACGGCGTTGTACAGCTCCAGCGGCGGCAGGTCGGCCACCCGGGCCGCGGCGAGCGGCGCGAGCGGATCGGGGTAGCTGGCGAGCGTCCGGCCGGTCAGCGGGGCGGCCAGCCGGGTCACCGAGTCGACGTCGCCGGGCTCACCGGTGGCCGTACCGGTCTGGCCGGGCTTGACCACCGCGACCCGCAGTCCGGCGGCCTGCGCGGCGGCGGCGACGGCGGCGGTCACCACGGTCTTGCCGATCTCGGTGTCCGTGCCGGTCACCAGCACCGGCCCGGTCCAGCCGTCACTCATGAGACCTCCCGCGCACACTCCACGATCACGTCCAGGGCCCGTTCGAAGTCGGCCCGCCGCACCCCGGCGCTGACCGTGAGGCGCAGCCGGGAACGGCTGTCCGGCGTGGACGGCGGCCGGAAGCAGCCGACCGCCACGCCCCGTTCCCGGCAGGCGGCGGCCCAGGCGGTCGCCGCCTCCGGGCCGGGCGCGGTCACCGAGATCACGGCGCCGTCCGGGGCGGAGACGGGCAGTCCCGCACCGCCCAGCCGGCGCACCGCCGTCGCGACCCGGTCGGCCAGCTCGGCGCGCAGCGCGTCGCCGTCGCGGGCCAGGCGCACCGCAGCGCGTACCCCGGCCACCACGGCGGGCGGCGGCGCGGTGTCGAAGATGAACGTCCGGCCGGTCTCCACCAGGTGGCGGACGAACTCCGCCGGCCCGGCGACCACGCCACCGGCACCGCCGAGCGCCTTGGACAGCGTCGCGGTGACCACCACGTCCGGCGCGCCGGCCAGCCCGGCGGCGGCCACCCCGCCGGCCCCGGCCGGGCCGGTGACGCCGAGCGCGTGCGCGTCGTCGACGAGCAGCAGCGCGCCGTGGCGGCGGGCCACCTCGTGCAGCTCCGTGAGCGGGGCCAGGTCGCCGTCGACGGAGAAGACCGACTCGGTCACCACCACGGCCGGGCGGCCCGGCGCGGCGGCGAGCGCCGCCGCCACCGCTGCGACGTCGGCGTGCGGCGTCACGAGCGTCTCTGCGCCGGAGATCCGGCAGCCGTCGATCAGCGAGGCGTGGTTGTGGGCGTCGGAGACGAGCAGCGTACGCGGCTGCGTCAGTCCCCGGACGGCGGCGAGGTTGGCCAGGTAGCCGGAGGAGAAGACGAGCGCCCGGTCGACGCCGAGCCAGTCGGCCAGGTCGTCCTCAAGCGCGTGGTGCGCGTCGGTGGAGCCGCGCACCAGGCGTGACCCGGTGGCGCCCAGCCCGTACGCGGACAGGGCCGTCGCCGCGGCGGCGGTGACCTCCGGGTGGGTGGCCAGGCCGAGGTAGTCGTTGCCGGCCAGGTCGACCACCGGGTCGTCGGCGGCCCGGGGACGCAGCGTGCGGGTCAGCCCCGCCCGGGCCCGCAGCTCGGCGCGGCGGTCCAGGGCCGCCAGCCAGTCCGCCACCGTGCCGTCCCCTCCCGCCGACCCCCCGCCCCGCCGGGCGCTTCCGCGGGGCGAAGTTACCACCCGTCCCGAGGGCCCCGGCGTGGCGCGGTCCCGGCTCGCCGGGGCTGCTGGCGGCGGTTTCCCGGGCCCTCGGTGGCCTGTTAGGTTACGAGCCATGCCAGAGATCCTCGACCAGGCCCGGGACCGGGTGCTGGGCAACGGTGTCGGCCTCGACGAGGCCGGTGTCCTCGCGGTGCTGAACCTGCCCGACGAACACCTGCCCGCCGCGCTCCAGCTCGCTCACGAGGTCCGGATGCGCTGGTGCGGTCCGGAGGTCGAGGTCGAGGGCATCGTCTCGCTGAAGACCGGCGGATGCCCGGAGGACTGCCACTTCTGCTCGCAGTCCGGCCTGTTCACCTCGCCCGTCCGGTCGGTCTGGCTGGACATCCCGGCGCTGGTCGAGGCCGCGAAGCAGACCGCCGCGACCGGGGCGACCGAGTTCTGCATCGTGGCTGCCGTGCGCGGCCCGGACGCCCGGCTGATGAAGCAGATGCGCGAGGGTGTGGCCGCCATCCGGGCCGCTGTCGACATCCAGGTCGCCGCGTCGCTCGGCATGCTCACCAAGGAGCAGGTCGACGAGCTGGTCGAGATGGGCGTGCACCGCTACAACCACAACCTGGAGACCTGCCGCTCCTACTTCCCGAACGTGGTCACCACGCACTCGTGGGAGGAGCGCTGGGAGACGCTGCGGATGGTCCGCGAGTCCGGCATGGAGGTCTGCTGCGGCGGCATCCTCGGGCTCGGCGAGACGGTGGAGCAGCGCGCCGAGTTCGCCGCGCAGCTCGCCGAGCTGGATCCGCACGAGGTGCCGCTGAACTTCCTCAACCCGCGGCCGGGCACCCCGCTCGGTGACCGCCCGGTGGTGGAGGGCAAGGACGCGCTGCGCGCGATCGCCGCGTTCCGGCTGGCCATGCCGCGCACCATCCTGCGGTACGCGGGCGGCCGCGAGCTCACCCTCGGTGACCTGGGCACCCGCGAGGGCCTGCTCGGCGGCATCAACGCGGTGATCGTCGGCAACTACCTGACCACGCTGGGTCGCCCGGCGACGGCCGACCTGAAGCTGCTGGAAGACCTGAAGATGCCGGTGAAGGCGCTCTCGGCGACCCTGTGAGGCAGCGGTGACCGATCTTTCCCCCGCCCCGGCCGCCCTCGCCGCGCTCTGGTGCGACAGGTGCGGCGAGTCGGTGGCGGCCGGACCGCATCCGGCGTGCGAGGCGGCCCGGGCGTGGGAGCCGCCGCGCTGGTGCGCGTCCTGCCGGCGGCGGATGAAGGTGCAGGTCGTACCGGCCGGCTGGTCGGCGGTCTGCGTCGAGCACGGCGAGCGGCGGGGCTGAGGCGTGCTGCGGGGGCGGGCGGTGACGCTGCGGCCGGTGACCGACGCCGACGTGCCCGCGCTGGCCGCGATCCGGGCCAACCCCGAGGTGCGCCGCTGGTGGCGCGGCGGAGACGACCTGGCCGAGTCGGTGCGGGCCGACCTGGCCGACGACGAGCTGACCGTCTACGCCGTCGAGCACGACGGCCGGCTGGTCGGCGCGATCCAGTGGTACGCCGAGACCGACCCGGACTACCGGCACGCCAGCCTGGACGTCTTCCTCGACCCGGCGGTACGCGGCACCGGGCTGGGCGGCGACGCGGTCCGCACGCTGGTCCGGCACCTGATCGACGAGTACGGCCACCACCGGTTCACCATCGACCCGGCGGCGGCGAACACGGCGGCGATCCGCGCGTACGCGAAGGTGGGTTTCCGTCCGGTGGGCATCATGCGCCGCTACGAGCGCGGGGCGGACGGGCGCTGGCACGACGCGCTGCTGATGGATCTGCTCGCCGAGGATCTGGCGGGCTGAGTCAGCCGGCCCAGAGCAGGTGCCCGTCGGGCAGCCGGCGGGCGCCCTCGGCGGGCCGATGCGGGCTGAGCCGGCCGTCCGGCATGAGGTGCGACACCGGCACGCCGCGGCCGAGTACGGCGACGTCGGCGATCAGCCGCCGGTGGCAGCGCCACCAGACGCTCTCGCTGCACATCACAGCGGTTCTCCGCAGCGCGGCGTCGGCCAGCACCTCGTCCAGTGCGGCGTCGAAGTCGGGCGTGCGGGTGTACGCGGCGTACGCCCGGAAGGCCGCGACCGTCCACCAGGTGTCCGGTTCCGGCTCACCGGCGGGGACGTGCCGGCGGCCCCCGAGGCGCGGCTCCCAGCGGTAGCCGATGCCGCGTTCCGGCAGCCAGCGTTCCATGGCCTCGCGGCGGACGTCCGGGTTGGTCCGGCTGGCCGGGTAGCGGCGCACGTCCACGACCAGGGCGACCTCCGCGCCGGCCAGCAGGTCCCCGAGCTGGTCGCGGTGGGCGGCCCCGTGTCCGACGGTCAGCAGCTCGCGCTCCACCGCCCCAGCTTGCCCCGGCTCGCCGCCGTCCGCGCGCCGGCCGGGCCGGCCCACCGGAAAGGGCGTGCCCGGCACCGCACGGGTGCCGGGCACGCTTTCCTCGAACGGTGTGGCGCCTAGCGCTGGAGGGTCAGCACACCCGGCCGCCACGGCAGCAGGTTGTAGTCGCCTCCCGCACTGGGGTTCTTGCCCTGGTACAGGAGCTGCAGGTTGCAGGCGTCGACGGTCTTGGTCTGGTCGGGGTTGGTGCGGACCAGGTCACCGTGGCTGATGTCGTTGGTCCACGTCGCGCCGCTGTTGGCCTTGCCCGCGAAGGGGTTGCTCTCCGTGGCGGCCTGCGGGGTCCACGAGCCGCCGAGGCTGTTGGACGTGAAGGACCGGAAGTAGCGTCCCTGGCTTCCGATCGCCTCGACGATCATGAGGTACTGGTTCTGGCCCGCCACCTTGTAGACCTCGACGCCCTCGAACAGGTTGTTCGTCGAGTCGGTCATGATCGTCGTGTAGTTCGAGCCGAAGCTGCCCGGGAAGTTCCCGAGCGGCATGCTCGACCGGTAGATCTTGCCGTTGTCCCCGGCGAAGAACAGGTACATGTTCTGGTCGTCACCGATCAGGGTCTGGTCGATGACGCCGTACGGGGCGTCGGGCAGGGTGGCGGTGGACAGCGTCTGCGCCGAGGACCAGCCGTTGGCGTTCGTCGGGTCGCTCGACGTCTTGTAGCTGAACGAGGTCGGTCCCCACTGGTACGCCAGCACCCAGATGTTCTTCGGCGCGAAGTACAGCAGCGTGGGCGCCACGGTGCCCTGGCTCATTCCGTTCTGGCCGGCCGAGGCCATGTCGGACCAGTTCGTGAACGTGCTGAAGTTCATCGAGCTGTACTGGCCGCTGCTGTTGACGTACGACCCGTAGACCAGGTGCTTGCCGTTGTAGACCACGTTGGTGAAGTCCTTGAGCGAGACCCAGCCGTTCTGCGGGTTGGCCAGCGCGCCGGTGGACGACCACCGGTAGGTCGACGGGAGCGAGCAGCCGCCCGGCGGGGGCGTCGTGGTCGGCGGCGGCGTGGTCGGGGGCGTGGTGCCACCGAAGTCGGTCCGCCACTGCTGGTTGGTCTGTCCGTGGCAGTCGTACAACTGGATCTGCTGGCCGTTGCCGGTGCCCCAGACGTCCAGGCAGCGGCCGGACTGCACGCCGCTGATCGTGCCGTTGGAGTTGATGTTCCACTGCTGGTTGGACTGGCCGTTGCAGTCCCAGATGATGACTCCGGTGCCGTTGGCGGTGGCCGCGCCGTTCGCGTCGAGGCACTTGGTGCCGTAGACCATCAGCTGCTTGCTGGAGGTGTACGTCCACTGCTGGTTCGACTGACCGTTGCAGTCGTAGAGCTGTACCCGGGTGCCGTTCGTCTGGGTGGCGTTCGGCACGTCGATGCACCGGCCCGACTGCACGCCGACGATCCGGCCGGCGCCACCGCTCGGCGGCGGTCCCGTGGTGGGGGTCGTGGTCGGCCCCGAGGTCGGGGCGGCCGCGTTGAGCGCGTTGAGGACCGAGTTGTACGCGGCCTTCTTGTTGCCGCCGCCGTCGAACAGCAGCGGGTTCTCGTTCGAACGCCACGAGTCGCTGTCGCGCACGCCCCAGACCGTGATGCCGATGCAGCGCGGCACGTTGATGCACGCCTGGGTCAACCCGGCGTACTGGCTGGTCGAGGAGTTCGTGACGTCCACCTCGGTCAGCGCCACGTCCACACCCAGCGCCGCGAAGCTGGACAGCGTGGTCTGGAAGTTGCCCGGCAGCGAGCTGCCGCCGGTGAAGTGGGTCTGCAACCCGACGCAGTCGATCGGCACGCCCCGGGACTTGAAGTCCCGGATCATGTTGTAGACGCCCTGCGTCTTGCCGTACGACCAGTTCTCGATGTTGTAGTCGTTGTAGCAGAGCTTGGTCGACGGGTCGGCCGCCCGCGCGGTGCGGAACGCGACCTCGATCCAGTCGTTGCCGGTGCCCTGGAGGTTGGAGCTGCGGCGGCTGCCGTCCTCGTTGAACGCCTCGTTCACCACGTCCCACGCGGCCAGCTTGCCCTTGTAGTGGGCCATCACGCCGTTGATGTGGTCGATCATCGCCTGACGCAGGTTGCTGCCGTTCAGGCTCTGCATCCAGCCCGGCTGCTGCGCGTGCCACGCCAGCGTGTGCCCCCGGACCTTCAAGCCCCGCTGGGTCGCCCAGTTGTAGATCTGGTCGCCCGAGTTGAAGTTGAACTGGCCCCGCTGGGGCTGTGTCGCGTCCGGCTTCATCTCGTTCTCGGCCGTGATCATGTTGAACTCACGCCCGGCGATCGTGCTGTACGTCGAGTCGCCGAGCCGGCCCGCCGCGATGGCGGTGCCGAAGTACCGGCCCGACTGCGCGGCGGCCGCGCCCAGCGTGCTCGCGGCCGCGTTCGCCGACGGCATCATCACCGCGACGGCGGCCACCGTCACGACGCTGACCGCGCCGGCGAGCAGCGCTCGGACGGCGGGCGATCGCCGTCGCCGACTCCCGCCGCGATGAACGGATGGGCTCATTGCCATCTTGGCCTCCTTGCTGGCCAACACCCAGGCCGTCGGGGCGGGACGACTGGACGTTTCGGTTGGGTATCTAGCTTTGTCGATGCTTCCACCACGCATCGACGGGGACAATGGTGTTTCGGAAAAGTTTCGGAACGTTTTTGGCCGCGCGCCGCCCGGTGCGGCGTGGCCGGTCACCCGGGGTGCGGTGCCGGCCACGCCACGTCGACGGTCAGGAGACCGTGCAGGCGGTCCCGTTCAGCGTGAAGCTCGCCGGCCTCGGGTTGGCGCCGGTGTGGGTGCCGTTGAAGCCGAAGCTCGTCGACGCCCCCGGCGCCAGCGTGCCGTTGTAGGACAGGTTCGACGCGGTCACCGCCGCGCCCGTCTGGGTCACGTTCGCCGACCATGCCTGCCCGACCTTCTGCCCGGCGTTGCCGAACGTGAACGCCAGGGTCCAGCCGTTGATCGCCGTGGTGCCGGTGTTGGCGACGGTGATGTTCGCGGTGAACCCGGTGTCCCAGGTGTTCGCCGTCCAGGTCACCGCGCAGTTCCCGCCGGCAGGCGGCGCGGTGGTGGTCACCGTGACGCCGGGCGAGGCGGGAGAGACGTTTCCGGCCGCGTCCACCGCCACCACAGTGAAGGTGTACGTGGTGGAGGCGGTCAGCCCAGTCACCGCCAGCGTGGTGCCGGTGGCCGAGCCGACCAGGACGTTCCCGCCCCGGTAGACGCGGTAGCCGGTGACGCCCACCGCGTCGGTGGACGGACCCCAGGTCAGCGTCAGTCCGGTCGGGCCGATCGCGGAGGCGGTGGGGGTGCCGGGCGCGGTCGGCGGGGTGGTGTCGGGCGCCGGGCCGGCCGGCGTGGTGACGCTGACCGCCGCCGACGACGCGGAGCGGTTGCCGGCGCCGTCGAGCGCCCGCACTGTGAACTGGTACGTCCGCTCGGGCAGCAGCCCGGTCACCGCGAGCGTGTTGGTGGTGGCGGTGCGCAGCACCAGCGCGTCGCTGCCGGTCTGCGACTGGGTGATCTCGTAGCCGGCCAGTCCGCTGCCACCGGTGTCGGTGGACGCGGCCCAGGTCAGCGTGAGCCCGCTCGACGTGACGGCGGACGCGACAGGGGTGCCGGGCACGGTGGGCGCGGTGGTGTCCGGGGTGACCGGTCCGGGCTCCTCGCCCCAGACCCGTACGCCGCCGGAGTAGAGCGGCACCTTGGGGTTGGGCCCGGCGGTGGCCTGGTACGACGGGTCGTTCGTCGGGTCCCAGGTGCCGCCCTCCGGCACCCCGATCTTGAACTGGACCTCCATCCGGTGCTGCGACTGCCCGGCCGGCGCGATGGTGTAGCCGGTGCAGTCGACCTCGACGTACCAGATGTCGCCGGAGAACTGCTTCGCGGTCGACGGCGACGGGCAGCCCTGCGTGTAGCCGGGGGTGACGGTCACCGGTCCGGTGCCGTCGGGCCGGAAGAAGTACCGGAACTTACCGGTGGTCAGCGCCCGGGCCGGGAACGCCGACTTGTTGTAGATGATCGCCTTGAGCCCGGTGGCGCGCGGCTCGGCCTGCATCACTGTGGTCTCCACAGTCATCTCGTCCATGTCGGGCGTCTCGGCGGACGGGAAGCCGGCGCGCGGGCTGCCGCCGTACTCGTTGGCGAGGCGGGCCAGCGCGGAGGTGAAGCCGGCGTTGTAGTCGGTTGCCACCTCGTTCATCACGTAGTCCGACCGGCTGTCGGTGTACGCGTCATTGGCCGAGGACGGGCCGCCGACGAGCGCGCCGTAGAGCACGTGCCGGGTCTCGGTGGGCACGGTCTGGCTGTCCCACCAGGAGCCGTGCGCGGTGCGGTGGTGCGGATTGCGCGGCGAGTTCGCGCCGAAGCCGATCTGGTAGCTGGAGTTGCGCGGGTTGTCGCCGAGCGCGTAGTTGATCTGCCGGACGGCGAAGTCGTGGTAGCGCGCCTTGCGCGTGGTGTCGGTGGTCTTGTCGCTGTAGACCAGCGCGGCGAACGCGGTGTTGGAGGCGTACCGCAGCGCGCCCCACGAGTCGAGCACCGCCATTCCGCCGGGCGAGTACGGCACGCGCTGCCCGTTGACGCCCACCGTCCAGTAGTCCAGCCACCGGTTGGCGTCGTCGGCGTACTTCTGCTTGCCGGTCAGGTTGGCCAGCAGCACGTACGCGCCGAACTGCTTGTTGTCCCAGGCGATCGTCCACTTGTAGGAGCGGGTGGTGGACTGCGGCTCGGTGCCGAGCTTGTCGTACTCGCTCTCCGCCTTTGCCAGGTAGGTCGCGTCACCGGTGGCCCGGTAGAGCCAGATCGCGCCCCAGACCAGTTCGTCCTGGTAGCCGCTCCACGACTTGTAGAAGCTCGTCGCGTCGGTGATGCACTCGTGGTAGTTCTTCCGCACGGTGTCGGCGAACGTGTAGAGCTGCTTGGCGTGGCCGAGCAGCTTGTCCGCGTAGGTCGCGTCGGTGGGGCGGAACACCATGGACGAGGCGGCCATCGCGGCCGCCGTCTCCCCCGCCAGGTCCGCGCCGCCGCAGCTCGCGTCGATCTTGTACGCGGGCCGCGCCATCGGCATCACCTCGGCCGGGCCCCACCACTTGTGGTCGTCGTCGCCCTTGCCCACCTGTCCGTAGAGGACGTTCGGCGCGGGGTGCGCCTTGACGAAGTAGTCGTTGACGAAGCGCAGGTTGTTCAGCAGGTGGGTGAGCTGCCCGGAGGCGACGTAGCCGTCGCGGTACTCGACCGCGCCCCAGGCCAGCATGGTGGCGCTGAACGCCATCGGGAAGCCGAACTTCACGTGGTCACCGGCGTCGTACCAGCCGCCGGTGAGGTCGACGCCGACGTCGGCGCCGTCGGTGAGCGCCGAGTCGCCGCGCCAGGAGACGCGGTTCCACGAGGGCTTGCGGCCGGACTGCTGCGCCTCGTAGAAGAACAGCGACTTCTGCAACGCCTCGGCGTAGTTGAACGTGGCCGCGGCCTGCGCGGCGGCGGGTACCTCCATGGCCGACGCGGGCGGCGCGGCGGCGACGGCCGTGGCCAGGCCGACGGCCAGCGCGGCGCCGGCGGCGAGCAGCCGGCGCAGCCGCGACCGGCCTCCGGGCGGCGGTATCGGACGGGGCATGGCGAGCTCCTGTGGCTGGCGCCGCGCGACAGCCGGAGCGGGGACGGCGCTTGAGGCTCCGGCTGCCGCGAGGCAGTGGTGGTGGGGTGACCGCAGGAGCCTCGGGAGCGCTCCCATGGATAAGCGACAATGTAATGGGCACGCAACACGTTGGGAAGGCCGTCGCCGGTGGACCTCGCCGGACGTACTGGCGGGTAACCAACGGGAGCTGGATCACAACATCGATGTGCATCGATATTGAGGCGGCTCGTTCCCAGCTCAGCGGCATCGCGGTGGCGACGAACGCACCGCTGACGGCCCCGTCCGGGCCGCCGCCGTCCTGGCATACGAGCGTACGGTTGCCCGCCCGCTCGGCACCGCGCGACAGTACGCCTCACCTGCGGTGCCATCGACGCCGCCGCTCCCCGGACAACCCTGAGGAGATCGCGATGGCTCTACGACTCGCCGAGGGCACCTCCTGGTCCGACACGCTCGCCCGGGCGGTGGCCGCCACACCCGAGGCATTCGACACCACACCCGAGGGCGTACCCACGCTCCACAATCTCGTCCAGGGGCAGTGGCGCGCGCTCGGCACACCGGCTCCGGTCCGTACCCCGGTCGACAACACGGTCCTCATCCACCTGGCCCGGCTCGACGCCGAGGCGGCGCGCGGCGCTGTCGCCCACGCCGCGGCGGCGCACCGGGAGTGGGCGCGGACCCCGCTGCCCGAGCGCATCGCCCGGGTCACCGACGCGCTCGACGCGCTCACCGAGCACCGCGACCTGCTCGCCCTGCTGCTGGTCTGGGAGATCGGCAAGCCGTGGCGGCTGGCCTGCGCCGACGTGGACCGGGCGCTGGACGGCGTGCGCTGGTACGTGGGCGAGATCGAGCGGATGCTCGCCGACGGCCGGGAGCCGCTGCCCGGCCCGGTCAGCAACATCGCCTCCTGGAACTACCCGATGAGCGTGCTGGTGCACGCCGAGCTGGTGCAGTTGCTGGCCGGCAACGCGGTGATCGCCAAGACCCCGTCCCAGGGCGGCGCGGTCTGCCTCACCGTCGCCCACGCGCTGATGCGCCGCGCCGGACTGCCCGCCACCCTGCTGTCCGGCAGCGGCGAGGAACTGTCCGAGGTGCTCGTCCGCGCGCCGGAGATCGGCGCGGTGGCGTTCGTCGGCGGCCGCTCCAACGGCGGCAAGGTCGCCGCCGCGCTGCTCGACTGCGACAAGCGGCACTTCATCGAGCAGGAGGGCCTCAACGCCTGGGGCATCTGGAACTTCTCCCAGTGGGACTCGCTCGCCGCGCACCTGCGCAAGGGCTTCGAGTACGGCAAGCAGCGCTGCACCGCGTACCCCCGGTTCGTGGTCCAGCGCGACCTGGTCGACGAGTTCCTCGACATGTACCTGCCGGTGGTCCGCTCGATCCGGTTCGGCCATCCACTTGCGGTGGACGAGACGTGGCGGGCCGGCGACCCGCTGCCGGAGCTGGACTTCGGGCCGCTGATCAGCGCCGCCAAGGCCGAGGAGCTGCGCCGCAAGGTCGAGGAGGCGGTACGCGGCGGCGCCGTGCCGCTGCACCGGGGCAAGCTCGACGGCGCGCCGTTCCTCGACGGGCAGGACACGTCCGCGTACGTGGCCCCCGCAGTGCTGCTGGCCCCGCCCGGCCGGTCCCGCCTGATGCACGCCGAGCCGTTCGGCCCGGTCGACACCATCGTCGTGGTGGACACCACCGACGAGCTGCTGGCGGCGATGAACGCCTCCAACGGCGCGCTTGTCGCGTCGCTGGCCTGCGACGACGAGGAGCTCGCCGGCAAGCTGGCGGTGGACCTCCAGGCGTTCAAGGTGGGCATCAACAAGCCGCGCTCCCGGGGCGACCGGGACGAGCCGTTCGGCGGCCGGGGCGCCTCCTGGAAGGGCGCGTTCGTCGGCGGCGACCTGCTGGTGCAGGCGGTGACGGTGGGCGGCGACGGCCGGCTCTACGGCAACTTCCCCGACTACAGCAGCTACCCCGCCACCTGATCCCGCGAACACGGACGGGGCCCCCGCATCGGGGGCCCCGCCGTGTCACCGTCCCCCGCATCGGAGGTCGGTCCGGGTGGCGCGCGAACGCGCCGGTTGCGGCCCTCCGGTCGGATCCCTCGGGCGTGCCGCGCCGTTGCGGCTCACCTCCGTGATCCGGCCGGACGGCCGTCAGCTCATCCTGGCCGCCGCGCCGGCACGACCGCGCCGGCACGCGCGCCGTGACCGGCCACCGCCGGTCCGCCGGTCACCACGTCACCGCCGGACGCCGGCTCGCCCGTCGGCGGCGCGGGAACCAGCGGAAGCGTCACGGTCAGCACCGCGCCGTCACGTTCCATCGCCACCGGCCGGTCCAGGCGGCGCAGCGTACGCAGCATCGGGGTGTTCTCGGCCTGCACGTGCAGCAGCACGGCGGCGTACCCGGCCCGGTCGGCGTGGCCGAGCAGGCGGCGCAGCAGCGCCGAGCCCAGGCCCCGGCGCTGCCAGTCGTCGCGGACCAGCAGCGCCGCCTCGGCCTCGTCGCCCTCACCGAGCAGGTTCGCCATCGCCACGACCGGCTCCGCCGCCCCGCCGGAGCCCGCCGTGGCGAGCAGTGTCACGCCCCGGGCCGGCTCCAGCAGCCGGCGCAGCCGCGCCGGCGCCGGGTCGGCAGCCCCGCTCAGGTAACGCCGCTGCCGGCTCTGCGGCGAGCAGGCCGCGTGCAGCTCACGTACGCCGGGGACGTCCTCGGCCGTCGCCGCCCGCACCGACACCTCCCCGCCGTCGGGCAGCACCAGCGTGACCCGGTCGGTGTCCCGGCGGGCCAGCATCGCCGCCAGCTCGACGAGGGCCTGCGCCCGGGCGTACTCGGCCGGGGTGAAGCTCGGCTCCCGGCGGCGCAGCTCGTACGCGCCGCCGGCCGGGTCCGCGAGCGCCATGGTCGTGCCGCCCACCCCGCCCGGCGCGGCGGCGGGCGTGGGACGCCAGGTCACGGTGTCGGCGCCGAGCAGCGTGCGCAGCGCCACGCCGGTCGCCTCCGGGTCACGGACCAGCCGCCCGGCGAGCCCGACCACCCGGGTCGGCTCGTCGGCCAGCCCGCGCGCCTCGCTGCGCGCGACCCAGCAGTCCCGGCCCCGGCCGCGCTCCACGGCGGCCCGCAGTTCCGCCTCGGTGACGTGCTCGGGGGCGTCGACCAGGAAGTCGTCGACCGCGCCGGCCTCGGTGGTGTGCACCTGCACGCTGAGGATGTTGACCCCGCGCAACGCGAGGCTCGCCGTGAGCACCGACAGGTAACCCGGCCGGTCGTCCACGGTGGCTCGGATCCGCCACAGCGCCATGGTTGTCTCCCTTCCTCGACACCGACCATGCCGTGCCCCTGTTGCGGGCCCGTTGCCCCGCGGTGACGCGGCCCGTCCGGTCAGGTGACGGTGGTCACGGGTGGCGCGCCGACCAGGTCCAGCCGGTCGCCGAGGATCACCGCGCTGGCGCGGACGATCTGGGCGAGCCGGTCCACCTCGGTGGAGTGGAACCCGGCCGCGGCCAGTGGCTCGCTGTGGTCGCGGGCGACCACCAGCACCAGGCCGGCCCGGCCGAACGGCGCGACCGCGTAGTGGTGCCCCTCCGGGCTGGTGATGGACCGCGCCCGCAGCGGGGTCACCTCGGGCAGCCGCGGCGGCGTCGGCGCCCGCCAGCTCGCGTGGCCGATCGCGGCGACGCCCGCCTCGCCGCTGCGCGAGGCCCAGTCCAGGGGTACGACGGCGGCCACCGCCCAGTCGGCGGCGAGCAGCCCGGGGGCCGCGTCGACGAGCGTGGCCACCCCGTCGGCCGGGTTGGCGGCCACCTGGGCGAGCAGCTCCGCGTCCTGCCCGGTGGTGGTGGGCGCGCCGATCGCCCGCCACACGCCGTCCACCCGCACGCCGGGGATCGCGGCCAGCCCGGCGAGCATCCGCTCCACCCGCGCCGCGCCCGGCCACACCACTGTGAAGTCGTCCACCGCCCGGCCGCCGAGCCGCTCCAGGACCACCACCTGCACGATGTCGGCACCGGAGACGCCGAGTGTCCGGGCCACCTGGCCGAGCGTGCCCGGTCGGTCCGGCAGGGTCACCCGAACTCTCAGCAGCATGTCTGATCCCCTCCGCTCGGCGGGCCGGCCGGGCGGCCGACAGGCTGGGGCCCAGCCTGCCGGTTGACCATTTCGCCCCTGTTGCAGCGGCATGTCCCGCCGGGAAAGCCTGACCTTGACAACAAAGCTGAGCTGCCATCAACTATTCGGATGACCGATCCGGCCGCCGTCGCCCGGTTCTCGGCCGGCTCGGCACCCCGCGGGCTCGACCTCGACCGGCTCACCGCCTACCTGGCCGCGCACCGGCCGGGCCTGACCGGCCCGCTGTCGGCGCGGCTGATCGCCGGCGGCAAGTCCAACCTGACCTACCTGCTGCGCGCCGGCGACCGCGAGGTGGTGCTGCGCCGGCCGCCGCTCGGGCACGTGCTGGCCACCGCGCACGACATGGCCCGGGAGCACCGGGTGATCTCGGCGCTCGCGCCGACCGGCGTACCGGTGCCGGAGGCGCTGCTGCTCTGCGCCGACGAGAGCGTCATCGGCGCGCCGTTCTACCTGATGGCGAAGGTCGACGGCGAGGTCTACCGGCGGCGGGAGCAGACCGACGCGCTGACGCCGGCGCAGCGGCGCGACCTCGCGATGGCGATGATGGACACGCTCGCCACGCTGCACCGGGTCGAGCCGGCCGAGGTGGGCCTGGCCGACTTCGGCCGCCCCGACGGCTACCTGGGCCGGCAGGTACGCCGCTGGGCCGGCCAGCTCGACCGCTCCCGCAGCCGGCCGCTGCCCGGCATCGACGAGCTGCGCGACGCGCTGGCCGCGAGCGTGCCCGAGGGCGCGAACGCGGGCCGGATCGTGCACGGCGACTACCGGCTGGACAACCTGCTCGCCACCGTCGACCCGGTGGCGGTGCGGGCGGTGCTCGACTGGGAGATGGCCACGCTCGGCGACCCGCTGGCCGACCTCGGGCTGCTGCTGACGTACTGGGACGTCCTGGGCGACAGCGACCACGGCGAGGGCAACCCGGTGGCCGACGGCATCGGCCCGCGCGCCGGTTTCCCCATCGGCGCCGAGCTGATCGAGCGGTACGCCGGGCGCGCCGGCGTCGACGTCGGGCCGCTGCACTGGCACGTGGCGCTCGGCTGTTTCAAGCTGGCGGTGATCTGCGAGGGCATCCACTACCGGCACACGCTCGGGCAGACGCTGGGCGAGGGTTTCGACCGGATCGGTGACATGGTGGCGCCACTCGTGGCGCACGGGCTGCGCGCGGTGAGGGAGAACTAGATGGAGTTCGCGTACGACGACCGGACGGTCGAGCTGCGGCAACGGCTGGAGGCGTTCCTCACCGAGTGCGTGTACCCGGCCGAGCCGGTGCACCACGAGCAGGTGCTCGCGGCCGGCGACCCGTGGGCCCGCCCGCCGGTGATGGCGGAGCTGAAGGCGCAGGCGCGTGAGCGCGGGCTGTGGAACCTCTTCCTGCCCGACGCCCGCTACGGCGCCGGCCTGACCAACCTGCAGTACGCGCCGCTGGCCGAGCTGACCGGCCGCAGCCCGCACCTGGCCCCGGAGGCGCTCAACTGCGCCGCGCCGGACACCGGCAACATGGAGCTGCTGGCCGAGTTCGGCTCCGAGGCGCAGCGCAAGCAGTGGCTCATGCCGCTGCTGGCCGGGGAGATCCGGTCCGCGTTCTGCATGACCGAGCCGGAGGTGGCCTCCTCCGACGCGACGAACATCGGCACCCGGATCACCCGCGACGGCGACCACTACGTGATCAACGGCCGTAAGTGGTGGTCGTCCGGGGCGATGGACCCGCGCTGCGAGATCTTCATCGTGATGGGCAAGACCGACCCGGACGCCGACCGGCACCGCCAGCAGAGCATGATCCTGGTGCCCCGGGACACCCCCGGCGTGACGGTACGACGCGGGATGCGTGTCTTCGGCTACAGCGACGCCCCGCACGGCGGGCACGCCGAGATCGACTTCACCGACGTGCGGGTGCCGGTGGAGAACCTGGTCGGCGAGGAGGGCACCGGGTTCGCCATCGCGCAGGCCCGGCTCGGCCCCGGCCGCATCCACCACTGCATGCGCCTGGTCGGCATGGCCGAGCGGGCCCTGGAGCTGCTCTGCCGGCGCGTGCTCGACCGGGTGGCGTTCGGCCGTCCGCTCGCCGAGCAGGGCGTGGTGCGGGAGTGGATCGCCGAGTCGCGGGTCCGCATCGAGCAGGCCCGCCTGCTGGTGCTCAAGACCGCGTGGCTGATGGACACCGTCGGCAACAAGGGCGCGCACACCGAGATCCAGGCCATCAAGATCGCCACGCCGCTGATGGCCGAGTGGGTGATCGACAAGGCGATCCAGGCGCACGGCGGGGCCGGTGTCAGCCAGGACACCCCGCTGGCCGAACTGTGGGCGGCGGCCCGCACGCTGCGCCTGGCCGACGGCCCGGACGAGGTGCACCGCGCCTCGCTGGCCCGCCGGGAACTGCGCCGCTGGTCCTGACCGGCTCCCTGCTGGACGGGCGGGTCAGGCGGAGGCGCGGTGGATGAGCTCGGTGTCCAGCAGCACGTGCGGCGAGGGGACCTCCTCGCCGCGGATGCGGGAGACCAGCAGCCGGGCCATCTGCCGGCCCATCTCCTCGACCGGCTGGAACACGGTGGTCAGCGGCGGCTCGGCCTGACGCGCGATCGGGGCGTCGTCGAAGCCGATCACCGCGACGTCCTCGGGCACCCGGCGGCCGGCCTCGCGCAGCGCGCGCAACGCGCCGAACGCCATCAGGTCGGAGGCGACGAACACCGCGTCCAGTTCCGGGCAGACGTCCAGCAGCCGGCGCATCGCCGCGGTGCCGCTGCCCTCGCTGAAGTCCCCGAACGCGATCAGGCCCGGGTCGACCCGGCCGCCCGCGGCGCGGACGGCCTCCTGGTAGCCGGAGAGCCGGGCCAGGCCGGCGCCCATGTCCTGCGGGCCGGCGATGGTGGCGACCCGCCGTCGCCCATTGCGGAACAGGTGCTCCACCGCCTGCCGCGCGCCGCCGACGTTGTCCATGTCGACGAACCACGCCGGCTGCGCGTTCGGGTGCAGCATCCGCGCCGGCCGGCCGCCGAGCACCGTCGGCAGGCCGCGCTCCTCCAGCAGCGTGGGCAGCGGGTCGGCGTCGTGCAGCGAGAGCAGGAGCACGCCGTCCACGTGCTGGTTGGTCAGGTGGTGCTCGACCCGTTCCCGCTCGATCGGCGACTGCACCATGGCCAGCCAGAGCTGCATCGGCGTCTCCACCAGCCCGGAGCTGACGCCCCGGACGATCGCCGCGAAGAACGGCTCGGTGAAGACCCGCTCGCCCGACTCGGAGACGACAAGGGCCACCGAGTCGGTCCGCTGGGTGACCAGCGCACGGGCGGCGCGGTTCGGCACGTACCCCAGCTCGGCGATGGCCTGCTGGACGGCGGCCCGGGCCTCCGGGCTGACCTGCGGCGAGCCGTTGACCACGCGGGAGACCGTGCCGCGCCCGACGCCGGCGCGAGCCGCGACCGCGTCGAGGGTCGGACGCCCGAGCGAGCGGGTGCGCTGCGTTGTCATCGTCTGTTGCTCCTCCGACGGTCGGGCGGACCCGGCACCGATTGAGGCGTCGGCGCCGGGCCGCCCGTTACTGGCTGGCCCAGCTTATTGTGCGGGCAGTCCGTTGCGTCGGATCACGTCGGCGTACCACCTGGCGCTGGACTTCACGATCCGGGCCTGGCTGTCGTAGTCGACATAGACCATGCCGAACCGCTTCGTGTAGCCCCAGGCCCACTCGAAGTTGTCCATCAGCGACCAGGCGAAGTAGCCCTTGAGCGGCACGCCGGCCTCGATCGCGGCGTGCGCCGCGCGCAGGTGCGCGGCGAAGTAGGCCAGCCGGTCCGGGTCGTCCACCCGGCCGTCGACCAGCTCGTCGACGAACGCCGAGCCGTTCTCTGTGACGTAGAGCGGCAGGTCCGTGTACTCCCGGTGGACCCGCTCCAGCGTCTCCACCAGGCCCGGGGCGTCGATCTCCCAGTTCATGTCCGTCACCGGGACACCCCGGGTGACGAACCGGACATCCTCGCTGGCCGGCCAGCAGGACGGCGCCCGCCAGTAGGGCTCCGGCTCCGCGCCCTCGACCGGCGCGGCGACCACGTGCCGGCTGTAGTAGTTGATCCCGACCATGTCCAGCGGCGTGGCGATGGTCGCCAGGTCACCGTCGCGCACGTGCCCCATGTCGGTGAGCCCGCGCACGTCGGCGACGAGGTCCGCGGGGTACGCGCCACGCAGCACCGGGTCGAGGAAGAACCGGTTGGCCAGCGCGTCGATCCGGCGGGCCGCGTCGGCGTCCGCCTCCGAGCCGGTCGCCGGGGTGACCGGGTACAGGTTGACGGTGATGCCGAGCTGCGTGTCCGGACGGACCGCGCGGACCGCCTGCACGGCCAGGCCGTGACCGAGCATCAGGTGGTGCCCGGCCCGCAGCGCGTCCGCGCCGTCGGAGCGGCCCGGCGCGTGCACGCCGGAGCCGTAGCCGAGGAACGCCGAGCACCACGGCTCGTTCAGCGTGGTGAAGTACTTCACCCGGTCGCCGAGGGCCTCGGCGACCAGGTGCGCGTACTCGGCGAACCGGCCGGCGGTGTCCCGGGCCGGCCAGCCGCCCGCGTCCTCCAGCGGCTGCGGCAGGTCCCAGTGGTAGAGCGTCAGCCAGGGCTCGATGCCGTGGCCGAGCAGTTCGTCGATCAGGCGGCGGTAGAAGTCCATGCCCTCCTGGTTGACGCCGCCCGTGCCGCCCGGCTGCACCCGCGGCCAGCTCACCGAGAAGCGGTACGACCGCAGGCCCAGGTCGGCCATCAGCCGCACGTCGTCCGGCATCCGGTGGTAGTGGTCGCACGCCACGTCGCCGGTGTGCCCGGCCACCGTCCGCCCCTCGGTGTGGCTGAAGGTGTCCCAGATCGACGGCGCACGGCCACCCTCCGCCGCCGCGCCCTCGATCTGGTACGCGGCGGTGGCCGCGCCCCAGAGGAAGTCGGGCGGGAAGGTGAGGGCCGGACCGGCGTCGAGGAGACCGACGGCGGGCGGGCTTGCTGGGTTGCTCACGACTTGACGGCGCCTTCCATGATGCCGCCGATGATCTGGCGGCCGAACAGAACGAACACGACGAACAGGGGCAGGGTCGCGATCAACGTACCGGCGAAGATCTGCGAGTTGTCGGCGAAGTAGGCGGTGTTGAGGCTGCGCAGCGAGATCTGGACGGTCGGGTTGGACGGGTCGGCCAGCACCACGAACGGCCAGAAGAACTGGTTCCACTGCTCCATGAAGGTCAGCAGACCCAGCACCGCGGCGGCCGGACGCAGCGCGGGCGCCACCACGTGCCAGTACACCCGCCAGGTGGAACAGCCGTCCACCCGAGCAGCCTCGATCAACTCGTTCGGTACCGCCTGTTCGGCGTACTGGCGCATCATGAAGATCCCGAAGCCGCCGATCAGGAACGGAACGGTCACCGACGGCATGGTGTTCAGCCAGTCGAGCTTGGCCATCAGGATGTACAGCGGCAGCACGCCGAGCTGGATCGGCACCATCATCGAGGTGAGGATGATCAGCAGCAGTGCGTTCTTGCCCCGGAAGCGCAGCTTCGCGAACGCGAAGCCGGCCAGCGAGCCGAAGAACACCGTCGCGACGGTGATCGTCCCGGAGACCAGGAACGAGTTCATCAGGCCCTTGAGGATGTTGGCGTCGCTGTTGGCGAGCACCCGCTCGATGTTCTCGCCGAGCTTGCCGCCGGGCAGGAACGGCGGCGGCCAGGAGTTGGCCGCGTCGTTCGTCCGGCTGGCGATCACGATCATCCAGTAGAACGGGAACAGGGAGAGCAGCACGCCGAAGATCAGGCCGATCATGGTGAGCGGGCTGGCCTTCCAGAGCCGCTCGGCCCGGTGGGTGGTCTTCACCGGCGCGCTGTGCCGGGTGGGCGGGCGGACCGCGGTGGTCGTCATCTCGTCACCTCACTTGTCGGAGCTGATGCGGCGGGCGAGCAGGTAGTTGATCGCCGACATCAACGCGATGAGCACGAAGAGCACGAGCGCGACCGCTCCGGCGTACCCCCACCGGAAGCGCTGGTTCATCACGTCGAGCAGGTACATCGTGATGGTCTGGAACTGCCCCTCCGAACCACCGGAGAGACCGCCCGAGCCGCTGGTGAACAGCAGCGGCTCGGTGAACAGCTGAAGGCCGCCGATGGTGGAGATGATCAGCGTGAAGATGATCGTGGGGCGCAGCTGCGGGACCGTGATGGACCAGAACTGGCGCCGCCGGGAGGCGCCGTCCAGCGCCGCGGCCTCGTACATGTCCTTGCTGATCGACTGCATGGCGGCGAGGTAGATCAGCGCGTTGTAGCCGACCCACCGCCAGTCGACCATTGTGGAGATGGCGAACCATGAGGCGAAGCGGTTCGCCCGCCAGTCGATCGGGTCCAGGCCGATGCTGTCGAGCAGCCAGTTGACGAGGCCGAAGTCCTTGGCGTAGAGCATCGAAAAGATCAGCGCGACCACAGCGGTCGAGGTGATGATCGGCATCGCGATGGCCATCCGGAAGAACGTCTGCGCGCGCAGCTTCCGGTTCAGCGCGTTGGCGAGCATCAGCGCCAGCAGCAACTGGGGCACTGTGGAGAGCGCGAACATGCCGAACGTGTTGACCACCGCGTTCCAGAACTGCGGGTCCTCGGTGATCAGTTCGACGAAGTTGTCCATCCCGACGAAGGAGATCGTCGGGTTCAGCGGCGACCGGTCGGTCAACGCGATCCAGACCGTGTACGCGATCGGGTACACGCCGAACACGGCGAAGATCACGAAGAACGGCAGGACGTACAGGTACGGCGAGTACTTCAGGTCCAGCCGGGTCATCGAGGCGGCGCGGCGGCGTGTGTGCCGTGCGGAGCGCGGCGCGCCGGGCTCGGGCGGCGCCGCGGCGTGCAGGTCGAGGCTCATTGGGAGTCCTTCTCCTCGGCCGGTGTCACCCGCCACACGGGCGACGCCGGACTCTGCGGGCACCGCGGGTGGCGCCGGCAGCGTGGGCTGCCGACGCCACCCGCGGGCGGCTCAACCGGTCACTTACCGGCGGCCGCACCGTTCTTCAAGGCCGCCTGCCACTGGTCGCCGGCCGACTTGCCCTGCTCCACGGCGCGCAGCGTGTTCTCCACGGCGGTGCGGACCGCGTTGTTCTTCGGGCCGAGGTAGACCGGCTTCAGCTCGGTGGCGCCGGCGGCGAAGATCTTGCCGACCGGGGCCTTGCTGAAGTAGTCGTTGGTCGAGTCGGCAACGGCCGGGTCGGTGAGCGCCTGCGGGTTCGACGGCAGGTTGCCGACCGCCTTGTACGCGCCGATCTGACCCTTGGCGCTGGTCAGGAACTTGGCCAGCTCCGCGGCCTCCTTCTGGTGCTTGCTCGACTTCGGCACGCCCAGGAAGGAACCGCCCCAGTTGCCACCGGCGCCCGGCGCCTTGGCGATGTCCCACTTGCCGGCCGCCGCGTCACCGGCCTGGCCCTTGATGACACCGGTCATCCAGGCGGGGCAGGCGATGGTGGCGAAGGTGCCGTTCTTGAAGCCGGCGTTCCACTCGTTGGAGAACGACTGGAGGTTGTTGGACAGCCCGGCGGCGATCATCTTGGTGCTGAGGTCGTACGCCGTCTTCACGTCAGCGTTCTGGTCGATGACCATCTTGTTGCTCTTGTCGTAGTACGTGTAGCCGCTGCCCTGGCCCGCGACCTGCATCAGCACCACGTTGTAGAAGTTGGTCGCCGAGTCGACGAACTTGTGCTTCTTGTCGGCGGCGGCGAACTTCTGGCCGGTGGCGATGAACTCGTCCCAGGTCGGCCAGAGCGCGCCGACCTGCTCGCGGTCGGTGGGCAGCCCGGCGGCCTTGAACAGGTCGCTGCGGTAGCACAGCGCCATCGAGCCGACGTCGGTGCCGAGGCCCAGCACCTTGCCGTCGGGGGTGGTGCCCTGCTCCCACTTCCACGGCAGGAAGTTGCCCTTGAGGTCGTTCGCGCCGTGGTCGGCGAGGTTCACGAACTTGTCGGCCTGGGCGTAGAACTGGACGATCGTGCCCTCTTCCAGGGCCACCACGTCACCGGCGCCCGAGCCGGCGGTGATCTGCTGCGTCAGGCGGGTGTTGTAGTCACCGAGGCCGAGGCCCTTGCCCCGCTCCTGGATCTTGACGTTCGTGTGCTCCGCTTCGTACTGCTTGTACAGCTCTTCGTAGCCGAAGCCCTGGTCGCCGAAGACGTCGACGACCAGCGTGATCGGGCCGCCGCCGCTGCCGCTGTCGCCGCTGTCCGAGTCGTCGCCGCAGGCGGCGGTGGTGCCGAGCACGACGACGGACGCGAGCGCGATGGCCGCGAAGCGCCGACGACGGATTGGGACGCTCATCCGAGACCCCTCTTTCGGTGGTGAGGCGATATCTGCTGTGTGGTGGGGGGTGCGTGTCGCGCGGGCCGGAGCGGGCAGGAGGGAGATCCGCGCCACTCTCGGGAGCGCTCCCATGAGGTTGCCGGGAGGTGACAGGGGTGTCAATAGACCGTTGGGAGCGTTCCCATTTCGTTACCGCGCCGTCGGCTGACCCTCCTCGGAGCCCGCGATCAGCGGCGCGCGGGCGGCGCGGTCAGCAGCAGCGGCGCAGCAGGACGGTGGCGCGGTCGCTGTCGAACGCGGCCGGATCGAATGCCGGCCCGGCCCACTCGCGCATCGTCAGGTGCTCCGGGTGCGCCGGGTCGGCGAGCGCGGCCAGCAGGGCCGCGTACCCGGCCGGACCGCCCACGTCCTCCGGCGGGCAGGCCCGCTCCCCGTCCAGGCAGACCGGGTAACGCTCGTCCGGGTCGGCGGCGCAGCAGTCCTCCACCACCAGGTCGTGCTCCCACCAGTCACCGAAGTCGTAGGTGTAGCGGAACCGGTCGCCCTTGCCCGCCAGCGCGTCCAGCCGCACGTCCAGCTAGTCGCGCAGCACCAGCTCGCCGCCCGGATCGGGTTCGCCGTACTGCCGGCCGTCCACGTCGAACGAGTGCAGGTGGCAGTCGCGCCATCCCATCGCGTGCTGGATCACCCGGTGCAGCCGGTCCAGCGTGTAGCCGCCGGGCACCAGCACCCGCCGCCACACCCGCGGCCGGACCCCGGCCAGCGACACCATGAGCTGGAAGATCTGACGCGACACGACGTCCCATCCTTCCTCGGCATAGGCTGCCTGCATGATCTGCCGAGCCTGCCGGGAACGGCGGCACGACGACTGTCCTGGCCGGAAGTGGTGCGACTGCCAGCACCGTACCCCCGAACCCACCCCTCCGGTCACCGGTCCGGCCGGCGAATGAGCGTCGGAACCCCGATCGAACGGATCTGGCCCGCACCCGTCACCGGCGCGCTGACCGACCCGGAACTCACCGCGCTCTACGGCCGGGCGGCCCACCCGCACCTGCGGGTCAACTTCGTCTCCAGCGCCGACGGCGCGGTCACTCTGGACGGCTACTCCGCCGGGCTGTCCGGCGAGCCCGACAAGCGGGTCTTCGGGCTGCTGCGGATGCTCTGCGACGCTCTCGTGGTGGCCGCCGGCACGCTGCGCCACGAGGGCTACCGGGCGCTCCGGCTGAGCCCGGACCGCCGGGCCTGGCGCCGCGAACGAGGGCTGGCCGAGTTCCCGACGCTCGTGGTCGTCTCCGGCTCGCTCGACCTCGACCCGGCCCAGGCCGCGTTCGCCGACGCCCCGGTCCGGCCGGTGGTGCTCACCCACGCCGACGCCGTACCGCCGCCCGGCCTCACCGACGTCGCCGACCTGGTCCGCCGCGGCACCGGCCGGGTCGACCTCGCTGCCGGCCTGGCCGAGCTGCGCCGCCGCGGGCTGGACCAGGTGCTCTGCGAGGGCGGCCCGCACCTGTTCGGCGCGCTCACCGCCGCCGACCTCGTCGACGAGCTGTGCCTGACCGTGGCGCCCCTGCTCGCCGGCGCCGGCCCGGGCCGGATCACCGCCGGGGACGCCAGCGCCCCGCGTCACCTGCCGCTGCGTCACGTGCTGGCGGCCGCCGACGGGGTGCTCATGCTGCGGTACGCCCGCGACCCCGCCGACCCGCCACCCGCCGGCGCCGCCCCCGCCGCCTGACCAGCACCCAGCCGGCCGCGCTCCCGGAGAGCGGGACGCGGGTCTCGACATTTGGAGCGGCTCTCGCGCCGAGCGGCGATCTTGGCGACTTGTCGCTCACAGTTGACGGAAACTTGCCAAGCAACCGGGGTGCGCGGGCGAGTGGAACGTCATGGGTGTCAAAAGCGCGCGGAGACACCCATGGCGTTCCACCGAGCCGGCCGGGCCGGGGGGCCCGAGACAGCGCCGGAGCGGGCGGAAACGTACGCACCGTGGCCGGGCGGATCCGGGCGGCTACCGTTCGGCGCACGGCCGGCGTGGCGTCCGCCGCGTCGCGTGGCAACCTGTCGCATCCCTCGGGCAGGATGCACGACGTGCACCGCCAACGGTACGACCAGCCGACCGGAGACCGCCGATGACCGACGACCAGCTCGACGGGCCCGGCGAGGGTGTCGGCCGGGTGCTCGGCACCGCCGACGCCACCCCGCTCACCTTCTGGACGGCTGTCGCGCCGGGCAGCTACCTGCAGCTGGACGACGTGGTGGTGACCCGCCGGGAGCTGCCCGACCGGGAGCCGGTGACGATCGCCGGGGTGGTGACCCAGGTGCGCGCCCGGCACGAGGGGGCGCAGTTCGACTCCGACGTCTTCGCCATCGCCGACGGCACGCTGCCGGCGCAGGTGCAGGAGGCCGCCGAGGTCACCACCACCCGGGTCGACCCGGAGTTCTACGTGCCGCCGACGCCGGGCGCTGTGGTGCACCGGGCCGAGGGGGACGCGCGGGCGCGGGCGCTGCACTTCGACCGGATGGAGCGGCGGATCCCGATGGGGATGGGCCGCGACGGGGTGCCGGTCTACCTCAACGCCGACTTCCTCGACGGCACCCGGGGCGCGCACGTGTCGATCTCCGGCATCTCCGGTGTCGCCACCAAGACGAGCTTCGCCACGTTCCTGCTCTACTCGGTGTTCCGCTCCGGCGTGCTGGGCGGCGACGCGGTGAACGCCAAGGCGCTGATCTTCAACGTCAAGGGCGAGGACCTGCTCTTCCTCGACCACCCGAACAGCCGGCTCGACGACCCGACGCGGGCGGCGTACGCGAAGCTGGGCCTGGATGCCGGCGCGTTCCCGGACGTGCGGGTGTACGCCCCGCCGCGGGTCGGCGACTCCTCCGGCACACCCGATGTGAGCAGCCGGCTCACCGGCGTGGACAGCTTCTACTGGACGCTGTCCGAGTTCTGCGCCGACCGGCTCCTGCCGTACGTGTTCGCCGACGCCGACGACGAGCGCCAGCAGTACACGATGGTGGTCCACTCGGTCGCCGCGCACCTGGCCCGCTACGCCCAGCCCGCCGACGGCGGGGTGAGCATCGACGGGGTGCGGCTCGGCTCGTACGCCGATCTGGTCGACCACGTGGTCGACCAGCTCAACGACGACGAGACGCGCGGCGAGTGGGCCGGCAGCGCGGTCGGGCTGGGCACTGTGAACGCGTTCGCCCGCCGGCTGATCGGCAGCAAGAAGGACCTGGGCCGGCTGATCCGGGGCGACCTGGCCACCCGCCGCCCGCACTCGATCAACACGGCGGAGAGCGCCCAGGTGACTGTGGTCGACCTGCACAACCTGCCGGATCGCGCGCAGCGGTTCGTGGTCGGTGTGACGCTCAAGAGCGAGTTCGAGCGCAAGGAGAAGGCGGGCACCGCCAAGCCGCTGCTGTTCGTCGTGCTGGACGAGCTGAACAAGTACGCGCCGCGGGAGGGCTCGTCGCCGATCAAGGAGGTGCTGCTCGACATCGCCGAGCGGGGCCGTTCGCTGGGCGTGATCCTGGTCGGCGCGCAGCAGACCGCCAGCGAGGTGGAGCGGCGGATCGTCACCAACTCGGCGATCCGGGTGGTGGGCCGGCTCGACCCGGCCGAGGCGTCCCGCCCGGAGTACGGCTTCCTGCCGCCCGCCCAGCGGCAGCGGGCGCTGCTGGCCAAGCCGGGCACGATGTTCGTCAACCAGCCGGACATCCCGGTGCCGCTCTGCCTGGAGTTCCCGTTCCCGGCGTGGGCCACCCGGGTCTCGGAGGCGGGCCGCGCGCCTTCGGAGACGCTACGGTCGATCACCCAGGCCGCCGATCCGTTCGCGGTGGTCGGCTCCGGCTCCTCCGACGACGACATCCCGTTCTAGGCGGCACCCAGATGAAGATCCTGCACACCTCCGACTGGCACGTCGGCAAGGTCCTCAAGGGGCAGTCCCGGGCCGAGGAGCACAAGCAGGTCCTCGCCCAGGTGATCGAGATCGCCCAGCGCGAACGCCCCGACCTGGTCGTCGTCGCCGGTGACCTGTACGACACCGCCGCGCCCACCCCGGAGGCCACGCGGCTGGTCACCCGGGCGCTCACCGCGCTGCGGCGGACCGGGGCCGACGTGGTGGCGATCGGCGGCAACCACGACAACGGCGCGGCGCTGGACGCGCTGCGCCCGTGGGCCGAGGCCGCCGGGATCACGCTGCGCGGCAGCGTCCGGGAGAACCCCGACGAGCACGTCATCGACGGGGTCACCGCCGGCGGGGAGCGCTGGCGGCTCGCCGCGCTGCCGTTCCTGTCCCAGCGGTACGCGGTGCGCGCGGTGGAGATGTACACGCTCACCCCGGCCGAGGCCAACCAGACGTACGCCGACCACCTGGGCCGGGTACTGGACCGGCTCGCCGAGGGGTTCACCGAGCCGGACCGGGTGCACCTGGTCACCGCGCACCTCACGGTGGTCGGCGCGAGCACCGGCGGCGGTGAGCGGGACGCGCACACGGTGCTCGGGTACGCGGTCCCGGCCACTGTCTTCCCCGGCAACGCGCACTACGTGGCGCTGGGTCACCTGCACCGCTCGCAGCGGGTCATCGGCCCCTGCCCGATCCGCTACAGCGGCAGCCCGCTGGCTGTCGACTTCGGCGAGCAGGAGAACGTCTGCTCGGTGACGATCGTGGAGGTCACCGCGACCACCGCCGCCCGCGTCCGGGAGGTGCCGGTGCCGGGCGCGGTGCCGCTGCGCACGGTACGCGGCACGCTCGCGCAGCTCGCCGAGGTCGAGCCGCCGGAAGGGTGGCTGCGCGTCTACGTCCGGGAGCAGCCCCGGGCCGGGCTGCGCGAGGAGGTGCAGGAGATGCTGCCCCGGGCTCTGGAGATCCGGATCGACCCGGAGATGGTGCCCGCGCCGGGCAGCGGAACACGTACCGCCCAGCGGGCCGGGCGGTCGCCGGGCGAGTTGTTCGGCGACTACCTGGACAGCCGCGGGCACGCCGACGAGGGTGTCCGGGAGCTCTTCGACGAACTGCTGGAGGAGGTGGAGCACTGATGCGGCCGATGCGGCTGGACATGGCCGGGTTCACGGTGTTCCGCGACGAGACGACTGTCGACTTCACCGACGCCGACTTCTTCGCGCTGGTCGGGCCGACCGGCTCGGGCAAGTCGACGGTGCTCGACGCGATCTGCTTCGCCCTCTACGGCACGGTGCCGCGCTGGGGCGGCACGCGCGGGCTGGCGAACGCGCTGGCGCCGTCGACGACCGAGGCGCGGGTCCGGCTGGTCTTCGAGTCCGCCGGGGACCGCTACGTGGCGACCCGGGTGGTGCGCCGGGACGGGCGGGGCACCGTGAAGACGGCGAACGCCGGTCTCCAGCTCATGCCGCCGGGGTTCGACGTCACCAAGCTCGACACCGGGCTCAGCCCGGACGATCTGGGCGAGGTGGTGGCCGGCACCCCGGCCGAGATGGAGCAGGCGGTGCTCGACGCGGTCGGGTTGCCGTACGAGCAGTTCACCTCCTGCGTGGTTCTGCCGCAGGGGCAGTTCGCCGACTTCCTGCACGCGAAGCCGGCCACCCGGCAGCAGATCCTGGTGAACCTGCTCGGGCTGGGCGTCTACGAGTCGGTGCAGAAGAAGGCGGTCGAGCGGGCCGGGCAGGCCGAGGCGAAGCTGGAGACCGTCGACAAGATGCTCGGCGGGCTCGCCGACGTGGACGACGAGAGCCTGGCCGCCGCCCGGGAGCGCGTGGGCGCGATGCGGGAACTGGCCGCGGCGGTCGCTGCCGCCGTACCCGAGTGGGAGCAGGCCCGGGCGACGGCGGGTGAGCGGGCCGCGGCGCTGGCCGCCCTCGACGCCGAGCTGGGTGTGCTGGCCGGGGTCCGACCGCCGGACGGCACCGCCGAGCTGGCGCGGGCGGTGGCGCAGGCCCGGGTGGCCGCCGACGAGGCAGCGGGCGCGGTCGGGCTGGCCGAGGAGCGCGAGGAGAAGCTGCGCGGGGAGATGGCCGCCGCCGGTGACGAGAGCGCGCTGCGGCTGCACCTGAAGGCGTACGCGGACCGGGACCGGCTGACCGCGGAGGCGGCGACGGTCCGCGCGGCGGTGGACGCGGCGCGCACCGAGCACGACGCCGCGGTGGCGGCGCTGACGGCGGCGGGCGCGGACGCGCAGCGGGCCGAGGCGCAGCTGGAGGCGGCGTTCCGCGCGCACGAGGAGGCGAAGGCCGCCGACCAGGCGGTGGCGCTGCGGGCGCACCTGGTCGACGGCGCGCCCTGCCCGGTGTGCGAGCAGACGGTCACCGCCGTGCCGCCGGTGCCGAAGGGCTCGGCGGTGAGCCGGGCGATCGAGGCGGGCAAGTCGGCGCGGGCGGCGAGCGAGGCGGCCAGGCGGGTGGTGCAGGAACGCGACGCCGCCGCGCGCGAGCTGGACCGGGTGCTGCTGCGCGCCCGCACCCAGCACGATCAGCTCGGCGCGCGCCTGGCGGAGCTGGACGGGCAGCTCGCGGACGCGCCCGCGCCGGAGCGGCTGCGCGAGTCGCTGGCCGAGCACGCCCGGCTGCGCGCGGCCTTGGAGGAGGCGGCGGGCGCGGTGCGGGCCGGCCGGGAGGCGGCCCGGCGGGCACGGGGCGCGCTCGACACCGCGCAGGATCGGCTGCGCCGGGCCTGGCGTGACTTCGACGCGGTACGCGACGGGCTGGCCCGGTTCGGGCCGCCGGCCGCCGACCGGGACGACGTGGCAGCGGCGTGGGCGGCGCTGGCCGGCTGGGCGGACGAGCAGGCACGGGCGCGGCGCGCCGACCGGGACGGGCTGGCCGGCTCGGTGGACGCGGCGCAGCGGGCCGCGGCCGAGGTCGCCGGCCGGATCGCCGCGTTGTTCACCGCGGCCGGGCTGGACGCGCCGCAGGACGCGCCGCGCGACGCGGCGGTGGCGGTGGAGCGGGCCGAGGCGGAGCTGCGCCGCCTGGACGAACGCCGCGAGCAGGCCGCCGAGCTGCGGGAGCAGCGGGCCGGGCACGAGCACGAGGCGCGGGTGGCCCGCGCGCTCGCCTCGCACCTGCGGGCCAACAACTTCGAGCGCTGGCTGCTCACCGAGGCGCTGGACCTGCTGGTCGACGGCGCGTCGCGGATCCTGCGGGAGCTGTCCGGCGGGCAGTACGACCTGGTGCACGACAAGGGCGAGTTCTTCGTGGTCGACCACCACGACGCCGGGCTGCGGCGCGGGGTGCGCACGCTGTCCGGCGGGGAGACGTTCCAGGCGTCGCTGGCGCTGGCGCTGGCGCTGTCCGAGCAGCTCGCCGGCATGTCCACCACCGCCGCCAGCCTGGAGTCGATCGTCCTGGACGAGGGTTTCGGCACGCTGGACGCGGCGACGCTGGACACGGTCGCGGCCACGCTGGAGAACCTGGCCGCCCGCGGCGACCGGATGGTCGGCGTGGTCACCCACGTGCCGGCGCTGGCCGAGCGGATCCCGGTCCGGTTCGAGGTGCGCAAGGACGCGCGGACGGCCCGCGTGGAACGGACCGGCCTGTGACCGGCACGGTCCGGTGGAGCGCCGCGTGACCGGGCCGTCGCCGGCGTTCTTCGTCGACGCGTGGGATCCGGCGTACGGCGCGTCGTTCGAGGCGGCCGGTGGGGCCGGTCCGGCCGCGCCGAGCAGCGCCCAGGTGGACGCCGACGTCGAGCTGCCGGCCACCGACTGGCGGGCGATCGGTCTCCGCGCCGGGGTGCGGTCGCCGGACGTGGTGCTGCTGGTCGACGGGGTACGCCGGATCGACGCCAGCATCTGGACGGCCGAGGAGGACGGCGGGTCGTTCCCCGGCATCGCCGCCTCGTACGCGGCCGGGGTGGTCCGCTGCGACCTGGACCGGGGCGCCGCCGAGCTGGCCGGCGCCCGGGTCGGCCGGGGGTTGTTCACCGCGAGCCCGTCGGCGCAGGACGTGGTCGCCGGCACGGTCCGCTACCCGGTGCACCGGGTCAGCGGCACCGGCGAGCTGAGCAAGCTGCCCGCCGCGGTGCAGGCGCCGCTGACCGCGCTGGAGGTGGCCGTCTCGGACGCGGTACGCACCGACGGCGACCTGCTGGTGGTGGACGGCCCGCTGCGCAGCCGGCGGAACCTGCCGCGCACGCTCGGGTACATCAAGACGCAGCACAGCCAGTACCTCGACGCGCGGCTGACAGCTGTGGTGACCGGGCTGGCGCCGGGTGAGCGCTGCCCGGTGTTCCGGCTGGGCACGGCGTGGGGCGGCTGGTCGTGGTACCTGCGGCTGCCGGTGCGCGCCGGCGCGCCGTGGGCCGGGATCGTACGGGTGGAGTGCTCGGCCGACCTGACCGTGCCGGAGGCGGTCGCGCTGGCCGACCTGTCGCTGGTGACGCTGCCCCGGTTCGCCTCCACCCCGTACAAGGATCCGCGTGCCCCGCAGAACCTGGTGCCGATCGCCGGGCTGGAACGCCGGCTGCGCGGCATGCTCGGCGACGCGCGGCTGCTGCACCGGGTGCTCACCGCGGCGGCGCGCGGGATGCGGCGCTGATGGGCCGGCGACGCGACTCCGACCGGGTGGTGGCCGACGTCGACACCGGGCGGGCCGAGCTGGTGCCGGACGTCGACCGCCCGGGCTCGTGGACGCTGCTGCTGGACGGCGCGCCGCAGTCGCATGTGGATCTGACCGACCCGGCTCACCTGGAGTTCGAGTACGTCCGGCGGCTCGCCGCCGCGCTGGACCTGGTGGCGCCGGCCGGGGCGCCGCTGCGGGTGCTGCACCTGGGCGGCGGCGCGCTCACCCTGCCCCGGTACGTGCAGGCCACCCGCCCGGGTTCGACGCAGCGGGTGTCCGAGGTGGACGGCGCGCTGGTGGAGCTGGTCCGCCGCGAGCTGCCCTGGCCGTCCGATCCGCGCCTGCGGGTACGGGTGGCCGACGCGCGGGCCACGCTGACGTCGAGCCGCGACGGCGCGTACGACGTGATCGTGGCGGACGTGTTCGCCGGCGCCCGTACCCCGGCGCATCTGACCTCGGTGGAGTACGCCGCCGAGGTGGCCCGGGTGCTGGCGCCCGGCGGCAGCTACCTGGCGAACGTGGCCGACGGCCCGCCGCTGCGGCACGCGAAGGCGCAGGTCGCGACCGTGCGTACCGTGCTGCCCCGGGCGTGCCTGGTCGGCGACGCGGCGGTGCTGCGCGGCCGCCGGTACGGCAACCTGGTGCTGGTGGCGTCCCGGGTGGAGCCGCCGGTGCCGGAGCTGACCCGGCGGGCGGCCGGCGACTGGTTCCCCGGCCGTGTGCTCGCCGGCGCGGAGCTGGACCGGTTCACCGGCGGCGCGGCGGCGGTCCACGACGCGGACGCCGTCGACTCCACTCCCCCGCCGCCGGGAATTTTTTCCGTTAAACGTTGATCCGATCGGCTGGTGGCTGCGTATCCCCGGGCGGCCATGCCCGTGGGGGGCCGGCTGATGTCATCGGACAGCGGAGGTCTGCATGCATGCGGTGGCGGCCGGCTGGCACGGCGAAGTGGCGCGGCCCGAGTGGATGTTCGCCCGGGCACAACCACACTCGCGCGCCTCGCGTTCACGCCGGGGGGTCGACGCCCGGCCCGCCGATCGCCAGAATGACCCGGTGCCGCCGCGACCCGCTCCCGGACGCCACCAGGCGACCTCCGCCGAGGCGAGCCACTCCGACCAGCTGATCCGCCTGCTGTACGCCGAGCACGCCGGCCCGCTGCTGATGTTCGTGATGCGGCTGACCGGCGGGGACCGGCAGCGCGCCGAGGACATCGTCCAGGAGACGCTGCTGCGGGCCTGGCGCAACGCGCACCGGCTCGGCGTGCAGGGCCAGGGCTCGCTGCGCCCGTGGCTGGTCACCGTGGCCCGGCGGATCGCCATCGACGAGCACCGCAGCGAGCAGGCCCGCCCGCCCGAGACGTACGACCGGGATCTGACCATGTTCGCCGAGTCGGACAGCACCGACCGGGTGCTGCGCACGATGACCGTCGCGGACGCGCTGCGTACGCTGAGCCAGTCGCACCGGGAGATCCTGGTGGCGACGTACTTCCGGGGGCGCACCGTACCGGAGGCGGCCGAGGAGCTGGGGCTTCCGCTCGGCACCGCCAAGTCGCGGGTCTACTACGCGCTGCGCGCGCTGCGTACTGCTCTGCAGGAGAGGGGGGTGACCGAATGAGCCGGGCCGACCACATGGACGTCGCCGCGTACGCGCTCGGCGTGCTGGACGCGCAGGACGCGGAGCGGTTCGAGGAGCACCTGGCCACCTGCTGGGCCTGCGCGGCGGAACTGGAGACGATGGTCCCGGTGGTGGGGCTGCTCTCCGGCATCGACGGCGAGGCGATGGCCGCGCTGGAGCAGACGCACACCGATCCGGCGCTGCTGGACCGGACGCTGGTGGCGGTGCGGCGGGACCGCCGTCGTACCCGGGTGCGGCAGCTGCTGGCGACAGCGGCGGCAGTGGTGGTGTTCGGCGGCCTGAGCGGGGTCGCCGCCGGGATGCTCGGCGGCGAGCCGGCGCCGACGCCGCAGGCCGGGCCGACGCAGACCGCGCCGACCGCGGCGCCGAGCGGCGAGCCGGGCAACCCGAACGATCCGGGCGTCGGCGGGGAGAAGCCGATCGAGGGCGACCAGCACAACGCCACCGACGCGGGCACCGGCGTGCAGACCACCATGTGGCTGGCGCGCAAGGAGTACGGCACGCAGGTCTCCGTGCAGCTGAGCCGCCTGCCCGGGCCGCGTGTCTGCCGGCTGGTGGTGGTGCGCAAGAACGCCACCAGCGAGGTCATCTCCACCTGGTCGGTGCCGGCCGGCGGGTACGGCACGAACCAGAACCAGCTTCCGCTGGAGCTGACCGCGTCCACCTCTGCCCCGGTGCGCGACATCGACAAGCTTCAGGTGCAGTCGGTCGACGCGAACGGGGTGGCGAGTCCGCTGGTGACGGTGGACGACATCTGATCCGGTACGACGACGGCGCCGGGCGGCTGGACCGCCCGGCGCCGTCGTGTCGTGTCCGGGCCGGCAGACCCCCTCGTGCTGACGCACGCGCCAGGACGGCTAACGGTTCAATCAGTCCACTGTGAAATGTGCCACCGTTTCGACTTCAACCTTGACAGTGCTGCGCCCGTACTACTCGGCGAACTGCCAAGAACGAGGAGGGCACGTGGCACACCACAAGCGGACGATCGTCATCGTCGCGAGCGCGATGGTCGCACTTACGGCCTGCGCCCCCGCAGGCTACAACGGGGCGAACTCGAGCGCGGCCGAGCCGGTCGCCGTCGCCGCGGCCGAACCCACCGCGGCGGCCGAGCCGGAGGCGTCGGCGGCTCCCGAGGAGAAGCCGGTCGCGGACAAGGCGCCCCCGGCCAACGTGAAGATCACCGACGAGCTGGTCGGCAAGAAGCTGCCCCGGATGGGCCGCGTCGTCACCGACCAGGACGGCTGGGTGCTGTACCGGTTCGACAAGGACTCCGACGACCCGCCGCAGTCCAACTGCGTGGACAAGTGCGCCGAGGTCTGGCCGCCGTCGCTCACCGACGGCAACCCGAAGCTGCGTGGCGTCTCCGACGACAAGGTCGGCACCATCACCCGCCAGGACGGCACGCGGCAGCTCACCATCGGCGGCTGGCCGGTCTACCGCTACATCGGCGACAAGAAGCCGGGCCAGTGGAAGGGCCAGGGCGTCGGCGGCACCTGGTTCGTGGTCGACCCCAACGGCAAGAAGAACCTGACCTGCCTGCCGACCGGCACGCCCAAGGCGGTCGCGCCGCCCGCGGCGGGCAGCTCGAACAGCTCCGGCGGCGGGTCGGACTACTCGTACTGACGTACCAGGTCACGGTGACCGGTCGCCGCCGGGAGGGCGCGGCCGGTCACCGTCGTAAACCCGGGAGGCGGAGCGCACCGGCATCGCCCCGCCTCCCGGCACGGCGTGTCCGCCGTCACGGCCGGGCCGCGTGGCAGAGTGACCGGATGACCTCGCCCGCCGCACGCCGCACGCTGCGCCCCCCGGCCGGCTACCGGCTGGCCGCGTCGGTGCGGGCGCTCACGTTCAGCCCGTACGACCCGTGCGCGCGGATCGCCGCCGGCACGTTCTGGTGGGCCACCCGCACCCCGGACGGCCCGGCCACGCTGGCGCTACGCCCGGAAACCGGCGAGCTGACGGCCGAGGGGTACGGCCCGGGCGCCGACTGGGTGGTCGAGCGGGCCGACCGGATCGCCGGGCTGCGCGACGACCTGACCGGGTTCGCCGCGCTGGCCGCCGCGCACCCGCTGGTGGCCCGGCTGGCGCACACCCACCACGGGCTGCGGATGCCCGCCACCGGGCAGGTCTTCCCCCGGCTGCTGCGGGCCGTCTTCGAGCAGAAGGTCACCGGCAAGGAGGCGTACCGGGCGTACGCCGCGACGGTGCGGCACTTCCGGGAGCCCGCCCCCGGCCCGCTGCAACCGCTGCTGCTGCCGCCGGAGCCGGCCGCGGTGGCGGCCACGCCGTACTGGGTGTTCCACCCGTTCGGGGTGGAGCAGCGACGCGCCGACACGCTGCGGCGGGCGGCGGCCGTCGCGGACCGGCTGGAACGCTGCGCCGACTCGGCGGAGGCCACCCGGCGGCTCACCGCGATCCCCGGGATCGGGCCGTGGACCGCCGCCGAGGTGGTGCGGATCGCGTACGGCGACCCGGACGCGGTCAGCGTCGGCGACTACCACGTGCCGAACACCGTGGCCTGGGCGCTGGCCGGTGAGCCGCGCGGCGACGACGCCCGGATGCTGGCGCTGCTGGAGCCGTTCCGGGGGCACCGGGGCCGGGTGTGCGTGCTGCTGGAGGCGGCAGGTGTGCAGGCGCCGAAGTACGGCCCGCGCGCCCCGATCCGCTCCTTCGCCCGGTACTGACCGCCTCAGCGCCGCCGGCACAGCCGCCGCAGCGTCCGCCCCAGCCACCAGGCGTACGCCCGCTGGAAGCCGAGCACGACCGGCCCGCCCGCCCGCACATACCAGTGGGCGGGGCGGCTGAACGCGGTCACCTCGAACCAGACGCCGTCGGCGCCCCGGGTCACCAGGAAAGCCTCCTCACCGACCTCCGGATGCCCGGGCAGCGTGCCGTAGCCGAAGCCGGCCCGATCCGGCTCGTCCACCGTCCAGACCACCTCGGTCGGACCCCACAGCCGCACCGGGCCGACACCGAGGCCCGGCGTGACCCGTACCCCGGGCGCCGCGCGCGGCGCGTCCGCGCGCATCACCACACCGGCGGCGCGGTGCAACCGCCAGCCCAGCAGCGCGTCCGCCGCGACCGGGAAGCCGCCGTCCGGCAGCCGGACCCGGTGGCGCAGGTGGTGGTAGCCGGCCGGCAGGCCGCCGTCGCGGGTCGCGCCCACCTCGGGGTACGTCAGCTCGGGCACGGCGGCCACCTCCTCGCTCACGGGGAACACCCGCCAGGGTACGGCCGCCCCGGCCTGTGGTGAGCTGAGCCCGTGACCGACGTGACCATCGTGCCCGCCGACGTCGCCGACGCCGGTGAGATCCTCACCGTGCAGCGCGCCGCGTACCTGGTGGAGGCGCAGCGCTACCGGGACGTGTTCCTGCCCCCGCTGACCGAGACGCTGGACGAGGTCCGGGCGGCGCTGGCCGGACCGGACGTGGTGCTCGCCGCGCGCAGCGGCCCCCGCCTGGTCGGCTCGGTACGCGCCCGCGTCGACGGCGACACCGCCCACGTGGGTCGCCTCTCGGTCGCCCCGGACCAGCAGGGCCGGGGCGTCGGCGGGCGGCTGCTGGCCGCCGTCGAGCACGCCTGCGCGCACCGGGTGACCCGGTTCGCGCTGTTCACCGGCGCGGACAGCGCGGCGAACCTGGCCCTGTACGCGCGACGCGGCTACCGGGTGGTGGCGCACCGGCCGGACGAGAACGGCAACCGCCTCGCGGTGCTGGAGAAGACGCTCAGTCCCGCTCGCAGCGGCGCCTGAGCCCGTCCGCCTCCTGCCGCAGGTAGCGCCGCATTGTCGAGCCGGCGAGCAACCCGAGCAGGCCGGCCAGCGGACCGGTCTGCACCAGGGCCAGCTCGGCCCGGGTCCGCCCGTCGCCGAGCGCGACGAGGCGGTGCTCACCCCGGCTGCGCACGCCCGGGCTCGCCGACTCCCAGACGAACGAGTACGGCGGCTCGATCTCGGTGACCCGCCACACCGCCGGACGCAGGCGCGGCTGCTCCAGCCGCGCGGTCGAACCGAGCGCCAGCGGACCGGGTTCCAGCCGTCGGGCGGCGGTGACCGAGGGTGTCCACTCCGGCCAGCGCTCCACGTCGGTCTGCACCGCCCAGACCCGGTCGACGTCGGCGGCGATCTCGACGGACTCCACGAACCGCATCAGCGTTCCTCCCCCGTGGACGGTCCGCTCAGGCTACGCCCGCACCCCGTCTCGCCGCCGCCCCGCGCGCCCGCCCTTCGCCCCTCACACCCTCGCCCGCCCGCGCTCTCGCCCTCGCCCCGCTCCGCCAGGCCCCGCCTCCGCCCACGCCCTCCGCTTCGTCGATCTTGGAGTTGCGGCGCCCAGGATGCCCCTTTGGCGAACTTCGCGAGGTGCCACAACTCCAAGATCGGCGGTTCGCGGGGCTGCGGAGATGCCTGAGCCGGGTGTTCCGCCGCCCGGCCGCAGCCGACCCGGTCCACTGGCGCGGGGGTCAGGCGGCGCGAGAGTCAGGCGGCGCGAGGGTCAGGCGGCCTCGTGGAGGTCGGCCAGGGTGACCGGGGCGTACCGCTTCAGCAGCCGCTCCAGCTCGGCCACCGAGCCGACCTCGCCGACGACGTTCGAGCCGCCGCCGTGCTCGGGCGGGTAGCTGTGCGCCAGCCGGTACCGGTAGCGGCCACGAATCAGCTCGACGCTGACCCGCCAGCGCCCGCAGCATCCGCAGCTCCACTCCGGCACGCCGCGACGGTAGCTCTGACCTGCGGTTTCACCATCCGGGCGACGGTGACGAACACGTCCGGGCCGGGACACGCCGCCCGGCTCCCGCCGGTGATCTGCCTCACCACTGTCGGTGGCGTCTGGTTGACTGGTCGCCGTGGACCTGCCGATCAACCCTCCGGTCGAGCCGATGCTGGCCAAGAGCGTGGCCGAGCTGCCCACCGATCCCGGTCTGACCTACGAGCCGAAGTGGGACGGCTTCCGCTGCATCGTGTTCCGCGACGGTGACGAGGTCGAGCTGGCCAGCCGGGGCGGCAAGTCGATGACGCGCTACTTCCCCGAGGTGGTGGAGCAGGCACGCCGGCAGCTCCCGCCCCGGTGCGCTGTCGACGGCGAGCTGATCGTGATCCGCCGGGACGGGCCGGGCCGGCAGCCGCGGCTCGACTTCGAGCTGCTGGCCCAGCGGATCCATCCGGCCGCCTCCCGGGTGAAGCTGCTGGCCGAGACCACCCCGGCCGACTTCGTCGCGTTCGATCTGCTGGCGATCGACGACGAGCTGCTCACGGAGCAGCCCTATCCCCGGCGCCGCGAGCGGCTGGAGCAGGCGCTGTCCGGGGTACGCCCGCCGGTGCACGTGACGCAGGTGACCACCGACCCGGAGACGGCCCGCCGCTGGTTCGAGGTGTTCGAGGGCGCCGGCCTGGACGGGCTGATCGTCAAGCCGGCCGACCTGCCGTACGAGCCGGGCAAGCGGCTCATGTTCAAGGTCAAGCACGCGCGCACGATGGACGCGGTGGTGGCCGGCTTCCGCTGGCACAAGTCCGGTCCGGTGGTGGGCTCGCTGCTGCTCGGGCTCTACGACGACGACGGCGTGCTGCACCACATCGGCGTCAGCTCCTCGTTCACCATGGCCCGCCGCAAGGAGCTGCTCGACGAGCTGGAGCCCTACCGCGAGGTCGGCGGCGAGCACCCGTGGGTGCACGGCGACCACGAGCGGGGCCAGCGCATCCCGGGCGGGGTGAGCCGGTGGACCGGCGGCAAGAACCTGGAGTGGGAGCCGCTGCGCCCGGAGCTGGTGGTCGAGGTGGCGTACGACGCGATGGAGGGCGACCGGCTGCGGCACACCGCCCGGTTCCTGCGCTGGCGGCCCGACCGTGATCCCCGCTCGTGCGGCTACGGCCAGCTCGACCGCCCGATCCGCTACGACGTCGACGAGGTGCTGCGCGGCGATCCGGCGGCGACGGTCGGTGACACCCGCGGCCGGGCGTAGCCTGACGGTCGACACGATCATGGAAGGCGCCCACGTGACCCGCTTCCCCGACCGGACCCGCCGGTTCCGGCCCGCCCTGGCCGCGTTCGTCGCGGCGGTGGTGCTCACCGCCGGCTGCACGCTGCCGGCGTTCGCCCCGCGCGCCGAGAGCGAGGGCGAGGCTGCCCCGCCGGGCACCGCACCGGAGTGGCGGGCCTGCCCGGAGGTGCCGAACGAGCTGGTCGGCCGGGGCGCTGCGGACATGCGCTACGACTGCGCCCGCATCGCCGTGCCGCGCAACTGGGGCACCGGCGCCACCACCGGCGCGACCGCCGGGCCGGGCACCGGCGAGACGTTCGAGATCGCGCTGATCCGGGCCCGCTCGACCAAGCAGCGCGACCGGATCGGCTCGCTGGTGGTCAACCCCGGCGGTCCCGGGGCCTCCGGCGTCGACACCGCCGTCTACCTGTCCTTCGGCCCGGCGTTCGGCGGCCTGCCGACGGCGATCACCGACCGGTTCGACATCGTCGGCTTCGACCCGCGCGGTGTGGCCCGGTCCAGCCCGGTCAAGTGCATCTCCGACGCCGACCTGGACGCCAGCTTCGGTTACGACCCCGACCCGGAGAGCCAGTCGTCGTTCGACGGCTTCGTCGGCCTCAACCGGCGCATCGGCGAGCGGTGCGGCGCGAAGTACGGCGACCAGCTCCCGCTCTACGGCACCGAGCAGGCCGCCCGGGACATGGACGCGGTCCGCGCTGCGGTCGGCGACGACAAGCTGACGTACCTCGGCTACTCCTACGGCACGCTGCTCGGCGCCACCTACGCCCAGCTCTATCCGCAGCGCGTGCGCGCGCTGGTGCTCGACGGCGCGGTCGACCCGCAGCAGAAGCTGATCGCCGGGTCGGAGAGCCAGGCGAAGGGCTTCGAGCGGGCGTTCGACAACTTCACCAGGTGGTGCGCGGCGAACGCCGGCCGCTGCCCGATCGCCCCGGACGCCCGGGGTGCGGTCACCGACGCGATCGCCAAGGCGAAGACCTCCCCGGTACGCGGGAAGGGCGGCCGGGAAGCCACCGCCGGCTGGGTCTTCTACGCGGTGATCTCCTCGCTCTACACCGAGCAGGGCTGGCAGGAGCTGGCCCGGGCGATCGACGAGCTGCAGGGCGGCGACCCGGACGCCGTGTTCAAGCTGGCCGACTCGTACGCGGGCCGTGAGCCCGACGGGCACTACTCCAACCTGTTCGACGCCAACCTGGCGGTCAACTGCGCGGACGAGACCGAGAAGCCGACCCGCGAGCAGGTCCGCTCGTTGCAGTCGCAGTGGCGGCAGAAGTACCCGCTGTTCGGTCCCGCCCTGGCGGTGGGGATGCTGGGTTGCGTGGAGTGGCCCGGCGAGCGGGACCCCTATCCGACCGGCCGGGCGAACGGCGCGCCGCCGATCCTGGTGGTCGGCACCACAGGTGACCCGGCGACACCGTACGAGCAGACGCCCGCCCTGGCTTCGATGCTGGGCGTGGGGCGGGTGCTCACCTGGGAGGGCGAGGGGCACACCGCCTACCCGCAGACGTCGTGCGTGACGTCTGCGGTCGACGCGTACCTGATCTCGCTCACCGTCCCCCGGGAAGGGCTGCGCTGCCCCGCCCGGTGACGGTCCGGCCTGCAGCCGGGAGCCGGACGCCGGCCGGTCGAGCGTCGGCGGTCAGCCGGCGGACGGGGGCGTCCAGCCCTCCGGCACGTGCCCGACGCGGACGCGCTGGGGGTGGTCGCCGACCGGGACGCTCGCGACCTTCTGCCCGGTCGCGAAGTTGATCGCGGTGACCTGATCCGCGCCGGATTCGGAGATCACGCAGTCCCGGCCGTCCCCGCTGACGGTGGCCCAGTACGGCTTGCTCGCGGGCACGAGCGGCCCCTCGCGCAACGTGGCCCGGTCGAGCACGGTGGCGTAGTCGTCCATGGTGCCGGCGACACAGACCCGGGTGCCGTCAGGGCTCATCGACAGGCCGTGGTGCCGGGAGTCGTTGACCCAGGTGGTGCGGTCCTCGCTGGTGGCCGGGTTCTTCGGCAGCGTGGCGACGCGGGTGACCCGGTCGGTGGCCACGTCGTACTCGACCACGCCGTTGAAGAAGGACACCTGGAAGTAGAGCCGGCTGCCGTCCGGGGTGAACACGGCCGGGCGGACCGCGTCGGAGAGGTCCCGGCGGCCGGCGGCGTCGAGGCGGTCTCGCATGTCGATCACCTTGACCACCTGGTACGTGGTGGTGTCGGCGACGGTGATCCGCCGGTCGCCCTTGGTCCAGTCGAGCCAGGGCGCGTCCAGGTCGGTGTTGACCTCACCGATGGACATGTTCCACAGGCGGGTGCCGCCGTCGGTGTAGATGTTCTCGTGCGGCTTGTCGCCAGTGCCGAACGAGCCGAGCTGCGCTCCGGTGCGGATGTCCAGCACGTGCACGGTGTTGGAGGTGGAGGCGGAGACCGCGACCCGGGTGCCGTCGGGCGACACGGCCATGTGGTCGGAGCGGTAGCCGGAGACCGGGAACCGCCAGCGCAGCGCGCCGGTGGCGAGGTCGATCGAGACGACGTCGGCGAAGCTGGGCCGGGACACCACTACCGCGCTGCCGTCGGGGGTGGTGTACATGTCGTCGACGAACTGGTCGTGGCCCTCCCCCGGGCCCTGCCGGATGCCGAGGAAGTACGCCAGCTTGATCGGGTTGAGGTAGATCTCGCGCAGGCGCGCGGCGCGGTCCGGGATCACGTTGATCCGGCCGAGCTTGGCGTAGTCGCCACGGGACCGGATGACGTCGGCGGTGCCGTCCCAGTTGTTGCCGACAAACATCACCTCTTGGAGCGCGACAGCGGCGGCGGCCGGCGCGGGCGCCGTCATCAGCGGGGCCGGGGCGACGAGGGCGAGCGCGGCCAGCACGGCGAGGGCGCGGCGGCGGGGTCGGGGCGGGCGGAGTGGCACGGGGGTCATGGTCGCCTCCTGGCAGCCGGTACGACATCGACGTTTCTCAGTGGCGCGAACGGTGTTACCTTGCGGTAACAACCAGGAGAGCAACCAGCCTGCCGCCGCGGCTAGGGACCGGACGTCAATGCCCGCGCGGCCCGGTTGTGCCGCGACGACAACGGGAGGCGGCGTGACCCGGACCGGGAACGTCCCCACCTTCGGCACGTTGCTGCGCGACCTGACCGCCGACCCGGCCGCCGTCGACGAGGTAGCGTGGGCCGCCCGCGCGAACTCGCCCGAGGTGGCCCGCCTTCCCGCCGACGAGGTACGCCGCCAGGTCGTCCTGCTGCTGGGCAGCGGTCTCGGCGCGCTGGAACGCCACGAGGATCCGGCCGGACGGGACTTCACCGAGGCCCGCCGGCTGGGCGCGGACCGGGCCGCGCAGGGCGTCTCCGTCACCGGCCTGCTGCGCGGGGTGCAGGCCGGACGGGACCGGGCGGTGGAACTCGTGGTCCGGCACGGCCGGGCCGCCGGCATCGCCGACGAGGTGCTGCTGGAAGGGCTGCTCACCATCGGCCGGTACGCCGCGGCGGTGGAGCGAGCGGTGGTCGACGGGCACCGGGCTGCCGAACGGGACCTGCTCCGCACGGGCGCGGCGGCCCGAGTGCACCTGCTGCGGCGGCTGCTGCGCGACGGACCCGCCGGTACGCTCCCGGCCGAGCTGACCCGGTTCGGGCTGCGGCCGGACGGGCGCTACCACTGCCTGGTCGCCGCGCCGCCCGACCCGGTCCGGGCGCACGCTCTGCACCGGCAGCTCACCCGGCACGGCGGCCTGCTGGGCACCGTCGACGACCGGCTCGCCGGTCTGCTCCCGCGCCTGCCCGACGCCGCGCCGGCCGACCTGCTCACGCTTGTCGCGCCCGCCCAGCCGCTGGAGCGGGCCCCGGCCATGTACGCGCTCTGCCTGGCGGCGCTGGCCACCGCCGCGCACCGGCGGCTGCGCGGGCTGCGTCAGGTCACCGACCTGGCCGGGGAGACCGCGCTCGCCGCCCAGCCGGTCCTCGCCGAACTGCTGCGGGCGAGCCTGCTCGGCGCGCTCGACCCGGCCGACGGCTTCCACCGGGAGCTGGCCGGCACGGCGCTCGCCTGGCTGCACCACGGGCAGCGGCTGGACCAGACCGCCGCCGCGCTGCACGTCCACCCGAACACGGTGCGCTACCGGCTGCGGCGGCTGCGGGAGCTGACCGGCGGCCCGCCGGTCGAGGAGGGCGCGCGGTGCACGGTGCCGGAGACCGTGCACTGGTGGTGGGCGCTGCGCAGCTGGCTGGACGGCGGCTGACCAGCCCGACGCCCGGGCCACACCCGCGCGTGGCGCTGTGCCAAGCTGGCCGGGTGACCGAGATGATCTTCCGGGAGGCGGTCCGCGCCGACCTGCCCGCCGTGCTCGCCCTGCTCGCCGACGACGTGCTGGGGCGTACCCGCGACCTGCCCGAGGTGGACGAGGCGTACGAGCGCGCGTTCGCCGACCTCGACGCCGATCCGCGCAACGAGCTGATCGTCGCCGACGACGGCGGGGAACTGGTGGGCTGCTTCCAGCTCACGTACATCCCCGGGCTGGGGCGGCACGGTGCCGAGCGATGCCTGATCGAGTCCGTGCGGGTCCGCTCCGACCGGCGCGGCCGTGGGCTGGGCGGGACGATGATGCGCTGGGCGATCGACCGGGCCCGGGAGCGCGGCTGCGCGCTGGTGCAGCTCACCACCGACAAGCAGCGCGCCGACGCGCACCGGTTCTACCGCGACCTGGGCTTCGTGGCCAGCCACGAGGGCATGAAGCTGGCGCTCTGACCGGGCCGCGACCAAGCGCCGGGACGTGACCCGGCACCGGGCCGCGACCAGGCTCCGGGCCGCCACCCGAAGGCGCGCGGCCCGGTCGCCCGGGTCAGTCCTCCGGCGCCAGCCGCCCGTCGCGCAGCGTCAGCGTCCGGTCGGCCATCTCGATCAGCGCCGGATCGTGCGTGGCCACAAGTGCGGTCATCCCCCGGGCGTGCACCACGGCCCGGAGCAGGTCCATGATCGACCGCCCGGTCTCGGAGTCGAGCTGACCGGTCGGCTCGTCGGCGATCAGCAGGTCCGGTTCGTTCGCCAGCGCCCGCGCCACCGCCACCCGCTGCTGCTGCCCGCCGGACAGCTCGTACGGGCGCTGCGCGGCGTGCCCGCCCAGTCCGACCAGTTCCAGCAGCACCGCCACCCGCTGCTCCCGTTCGGCCGCCGGCACCTTGGCCAGCCGCAGCGGCACCCCGACGTTCTCCGCGGCGGACAGGATCGGCACCAGCCCGAACGTCTGGAACACGAACCCGATCGTGCCCCGGCGCAACGCCAGCAGCTCCCGCTCGCCCGCCCCGGTGACCTCGTGCCCGGCCACCCGGATCAGGCCGGAGTCCGGCCGGTCCAGGCCGCCGATCAGGTTCAGCAGCGTGGTCTTGCCGGCGCCGGAGCGGCCCCGCACCGCGACCAGCTCGCCGCGCCGCGCGGTGAAGGAGACGTCCTGTACGGCGTGCACGGCGTGCTCGCCCTTGCCGAAGGTGCGGCTCACCCCCTCGACCTGGACCACGTCCTCCACTGCCGTCACCGACGCCGCCGGCAGCACCACTGTCTGGTCGGTCATCACTCACTCTCCTCGGCGGTCGCCCGGTCGCCGGGACGCACCTCGACGTGGTCGGGTTCCAGGTTGAGCCGGACCCGGTCGCGCAGCGACAACGCCTCCACGAACTGCGCCGGCAGCTGCATCCGGCCGGTGCGGTCCAGTACCGCGTACTCATCGCTGACCATCTCGGTGCCGCCGTCGGCGGTGACGCGCGCGGTCCGGCGTACCTCGGAGGCGGTCCGGCCGTCGCGGATCGCGACGGTACGGCGGACCTGGCCGGCCACGGCCTGGTCGTGGGTGACCACCACGATGGTGACGCCCAGCTCGGCGTTGATGGTGCGCAGCGCGGCGAAGACCTCCGCCCCGGTGGCCTCGTCCAGCTCGCCCGTCGGCTCGTCGGCGAAGAGGATCTCCGGGTCGTTCGCCACCGCCACGGCGACCGCGCAGCGCTGCTGTTCGCCGCCGCTCATCTGGCCCGGACGGCGGTCCGCGCAGTAGCCGACGCCCACCATGTCCAGCAGTTCACGGGCCCGCTCCCGCCGCTTGCGCCGCCCGCCGCCCCGCCCGGCCAGCTTCATCGGCAGCTCCACGTTCTCCAGCGCGGTCAGGTACGGCAGCAGGTTGCGGCCGGTCTGCTGCCAGATGAACCCGACCACCTCCCGCCGGTAGGCCAGCCGCCGCTTGTTCGACAGCGACAACAGGTCGTAGTCGGCGACCCGGGCGATGCCCGCGGTCGGCGTGTCCAGGCCGGACAGGATGTTCAGCAGCGTCGACTTGCCGGAGCCGGACGCACCGACGATCGCGACCAGCTCACCCCGGTCGATGACCAGGTCGAGGCCCTGGAGGGCGAAGACCTCGACGCCCTCGGTCTTGAAGATGCGCACCAGGCCGTCGCAGACGATGTGCCCGCGCAACCGGTCGCGTCCTCCGGCCCGTTGCGCGGCCCGTTCGGCCGCGCGCTGTTGCAGGGACGCCAGATCCGGCACGGACGCCTCGGCGGTCGCGGTCATCTCAGCTCTCCTCTCCGAGCCGCAGCACCTCACCGAGGCGCATCCGGCGGTTGTTCACGGCCTCCACGGCGATCGCGAAGCCCAGGGCCACCATGGCCAGGACCGACACCCCGGCGACCAGGCCGGGTTCGAACTGTGGGCGTACGTCCACGCCGCCGGTGAACGCGGGCAGCCCGAGCACCGGCGTGAGCAGCAGCGGCAGCAACGCGCCGACCACCGCGCCGGTGAGCACCGACACCAGCACCAGCGGGGTCAGCTCGACCATCAGCATGCCGCGCCACTGCCGGCGGGACAGACCCATCGTGCGCAGCCGGGACAGCACCTGCCCGCGCGAACGGGCCCCGGCGAGCACCGCGAGCGCGAGCCCGAGCAGCCCCAGCACCGCGCCGCCCCCGGCGCCGAGCGCGAAGCCGAACACCAGCAGGCCGTTCACGCCGGTGCCGCCCAGGTCGGCGCGCACGGCCGAGCGGGCCGTCACCTCCGGCGCGCGGGCCTTGTCCCCGGTGCCGACCCCGCCGATGCGCAGGTAGCGGTTCTGCCCCTCACGCGCGACCCGGTCCACCTCGGCGGCGTCCACGCCCGCGCCGGCCAGCACGAACCCGGTGGGCGCGAGCTGATGCGGCGCGTCCGCCGGCAACGCCGGCCACGGCAGCACCACGAACCGGCGTACGCCCTTGTCGACAAGCGCGAACTCGTCGACTGTGGCGGCGTTGCGCACCGGCAGCCGGTTGCCCTGCACGTCCAGCCAGGCGGGTCGCTCGCCCTGGGCGTCGGCGAGCCCGGCGTCGGCCAGCTCGTCGGCGACCGCCGGGGAGACGAGCGCCGGCAGCGGCGTGCTGCCGTCGGCGCGGGCCCGCAGCGGGTCGGGCACGCTCACCGGTACGCCGGCCCGGCGCGCCACCTCGGCGAACCGCTCCCCGTCCACGAGCACCACGCGCAGCTCGGTGATCGGCGCGAGGCGACCGGCACGGTCGGCGTAAGGGCGCTCGGCCGGCACTGTGAGCAGTGGCGCGACAGCGCGTACCCCGGGCAGCTCAGCCAGTTTCTCCGCGGTGTCCGGCGCGAAGCGCTCCCCGCGTACCAGCAGGTCACCCGGCACGGCCTGGGCGGCGGCGGTGTCCCGGCCGGTCTCGATGCCGGTCGCCACCACGCCGCAGAACGCGGCGGTGGCCACGGCCAGCACCACCACTACGAGCGGCCCGGTGCTCGCGGCCCGGCCCGCGCGGGCGGCGCCGAGGAACGCGACGCTGCCGCGCGCCCGCGCGGCGACGCGGCTGAGCAGCCGCAACGGCCAGGGGTACGCGCGCAGCGCCACCAGCGCCGCCGCGATCGCCAGCAGCACCGGCACGGTGACCAGCAGCGGATCCACCGAGCCGGCGGTGAGCCCGCGGCGGCGCAGCAGGAACGCGCCGAGCACGGCGAGCCCGAGCACCGCGACCTCGACGGTGAGCCGGACGGCGGGCGACCGGCCGCCGAGGTCGGAGCGGCCACCGGCGCGGCGGCCGACCGCGAGCGCGGCGAGTGGCGGCAGCAGCGTGGCCAGCAGCCCGGCGATCAGCACCCAGTGCCACGGCGACCCGGCGCCGGGCAGCAGCCCGCCGAGCAGCCAGCCGATCCCGGCCGCGGCCGGCAGCACCAGCAGCGACTCGGCCAGACCGCGACGCAGCACGTCACCGGTCGAGCCGCCGCGCGCCCGGATCAGGTGGAACTCGGCGCGGCGGCGGCGCGCGGCCAGCCGGGCGGCCAGCAGCGTCAGCCCGGCCAGCGTGGCGAGCAGCCCGGCGGCGATGACCGCGAGCAGGGTACGCGCGGCGGCGAGCGAGTCGGCGAAGCGCCGCAGCGGGATGTCCACGCCCTGGCTGAGGGTCATCTTGACCTCAGTGGGCATGGCCCGGTCCAGCCCGTCGACGCCGGCGATCAGCGCGTCGAGGCGGCCCGGTTCGAGCCGGTCCGGGGCGATCCGGTACCGCCAGCCGAACGTCACCGGCCATTCGCGGGCGGTGATCGAGTTCAGGCCCGCGTCGGCGGTGTACGCGACGGCCACGAACGGATCGCCGTCGCCTTGCGGCGGGCTGAGCTTCAGCATCGACGGCAGCGTGTCCCAGACACCGCCGGCCGGGTCGTTCGGCCGCCACACGCCGACCAGGTCGACCGGGCGGGAGTTGAGCACGTTGTTGTCGCGGTCCAGCAGCGAGAGGCGGAACCGGTCGCCGGCCGCGATGCCCAGCCGGGTGGCGATCGTCTCGGCGAGCGTCACCTCGATCGCGCCGGCCGGGGTGACGCCGCGTTCCGGCCACCGCCCGTCGACCAGGGTGGCCGCCTCCCGGATGCCGGTGCCGGCGCGCAGGTGCAGGTCGATCAGCCCTTTGTCGTCGCTCAGCGTCGGACCGCGCAGTCGCCCGGGGACGGTCTGCGCCGCGAACCAGCGCTCGCCGATCGCGTCGCGCACCTCGGCGGGCATCTTCTCCTCGACCGCCGCGAGCAGGGCTCCCCGGCTGGCGACGACGGGCTGGTCCGAGGCCGGCACGACGTCCGGTCCGGCGCTGTACGCGAGATCCCGGCGGGCCACCGGCTGACCGGCCACGTACTCGGTGAGCCCCTGCCCGGTCAACCGGTCGGCGACCCGGGGCACGCCCGTGATCAACAGCGCGGTCACCAGGGTCAGGACGGCGAGCAGCAGGAACTGCCCTCCGTATGCGCGGACCCGGCGCGCGGCACCAGGAAGGCTCATCGTTCTCCTCCGATCCGGAGCTGCGCGGCGGCGACCCGCTGGCGGATGCCGGTGGTGATGACGGCGGCGAAGGCGAGCGCGGCGAGCAGCAGCCCGGCGGCGGTCGCCCCGATCGGCACCCAGGGCACTGTGAAGACCGCCTCGGGCACCGGCCGTCCGGCGGCCGGGGTGAGGATCACAAGCGGCACCATGGTGGCCGCGACGAGGGCGCCGACAAGCAGCCCGACGCCGACTCCGATCGCGGCCAGGAAACCCTGCTCGGCGAGGTAGGCGCGGGCCAGCAGCCGGGTGTTCGCGCCGAGCGTGTTGAACACGGCCAGTTCGTTGAGCCGCCGCCGGGTGGTGGCCCACACGTCGACCGCCAGGCCGACCAGCGCCAGCAGCACCGACCCGAGCGCGGCGGCCAGCAGGCCGGTACGCGCACCCTGCCAGTACGGGTCCTCGGCGGCCTCCGCGGCCACCGCCCGCCGGTCCAGCAGCACCGTGCGGCCGGTCGCGGCGAGCGCGTCAGCGGCCGCGGCGTGCCCGCCGGGCGTGGTGCCCAGCCACCACTCCGCCACCGGCCGGACGCCGCCGCTGCGTTCCAGGAGCTGGGTGGTGGCGGTGGGCAGGTCCAGCAGCACGCCGTCGCCACCGGTGCCGGGCACCGCGGCGACCTGGCCGACCACAGTGACCTCCAGCGTCACCTCGGCGACCGACAGCTTGACGGTGTCACCGGTCTGCACGCTCAGCGCGGCGGCGACCCCCGGCGTGACGAGCACCGGCACCGGCGGGTCGTCGGCCTGGGGCACCACGGCGAACCGGGACGAGGGCACCCGGGCGTACTGCAACAGCCCTTCGGGCACGTCGAAGGCCTGCGTCGCGTCCACCCGGGTGGGGGTGGCCTCGGCGTCGCGGCGTGGCCCGCTGCCCGGGTCGATCACCCGCCAGGCCCCCTCCACCGGCAACGGCAGGGCCGCGCCTGCGGCGTCGGTGAGCCGCAACTTGTCCAGGAGCAGCCGGTAGGAGCTGCCGCTGGCGTCGCCGCCGTCGGCCTCGAAGCCGACCAGGCGCAGCGGCGCGCCGCCGGTGTCGGGCAGCGGCACGGAGAAGCGCACCGGCCGTCCCTCGCCGCCGGCCTCGGCCAGCCGGACCCGCCAGGTGGCCCCGGCGTCGGTGGCGAACAGCGCGCTCACGGCGACCCGCGGCCGGTCGTACATGCTTTCCACGGGCGTACGGACGGTGCCGGAGAACGTCTTCGCACCGGCTGGCAGGACACCGCCGACCGGATCGGCCCGACCGGCCGCGAGCCGGTCCAGCAGGGCCCCGGTGGACGCCCCGCCGTCGGCGTCGTCGAGCCGGATCATCCCCTTCGCGGCGGCGGCGTCCAGGGCCACCACGGTCGCCGGCCGGGCCTCGCGGCCCAGGCGCACGTCGTCGCGCCACGCGGGCAGCACCCGGTCGAGCCCGGGCACGGCGGCCAGCTGGGCGGCCCGGTCGGCCGGGGCGGTGCCGTCCCGTTCGGTCAGCCGAAGGTCCGTGCCGACCGTGTGCTGGGCCTGGTCGCGTTGCGAGCGTTCCCAGGAGGCGACGAGCGACCACGCGAGCGTGCTGCCCCCGACGGCGAGCGCGAGCAGCAGCACCGGGCCGGCGTGCGGGCGGCGGCCCGCCTGCCACATGCCGAACATGGTGGCGTTCCACGGCCGGCGGTCGACGAAGCGTTCCGCGATCCGGGTGGCCGGCGGCAGCAGCCGCAGCGCGATCACCGCGCCGGCCAGCACCCCGATGGTGGGCGCGGCGGCCAGCAGCGGGTCGATGCCGAGGCTGCCGTTCGCGCCGGCGAGCGGCGACGAGTACTGCCGCAACTGGGTCCAGGCGAGCACGGCCAGGGCCACCAGCGCCACGTCCACGCTCGCCCGCTGCACCGCCGCTCCCCGGGTGGGGCGGGATCGGGCCGCCATGTCCGCGACGTACGTGCCGGCCCGGCGCAGCGCCGGCACCACCATGGCGAGCAGGCAGCCGATCGCTGCGCCGACCGCCACCAGCCACACCCGGGCCACGTCGCCGTCGGCCAGCCCCAGGTCCGCGCCCAGGAGGTGGATCGCCTGCCCGGTCAGCGCCGGGGCCAGCAGCAGCGCCGGCGCCACCACGAGCGTCGCCTCGCGTACGGCCAGCCCGGCGATCTGTCCCCGGGCCGCGCCCCGGGCCCGCAGCAGCGCGGTCTGCGCCCGCCGGTCCTCGTTCAGCAGCGCGGCCACCAGCACCAGCGCGTACCCGCCGAGCACCACGATCAGCAGCAGCGGGGTGAGCAGCGCGGACCGGCCCACCAGATCGGCCCGGCTGAGCCGGTCGAGGAGCCGGTCCAGGTGGCTGACCTGCTGCGCCGACGAGCCCAGGCCGGTGGCGTCGGGCAGCTTCCCAGTGATCTCGTCCAGCGCCGCCGTCACGGCGGGCAGCCGGGCCGGATCGACCGCCACCAGGTCGGGGTCCACCAGCCAGGCCGCCGAGGTGGAGCCCGGGAAAGTGCGCGCGAAGTCGGCCGGGTCGAGCGCGAACGGCCCGTAAGAGGTGGTCTCCGCGTCGCCCTGGCTCTCCCCCACCCCCGGGGCGAGCCGCCAGTACGCCTCGGTCGCGTCCCGGGGCCGCCACGTGCCGGCCACCACCACCGTGCCGGCCCGCTCCGCGCCCCGGTCGTACAGCGGCACCCGCTCGCCGACCTCCAGGCTCAGCTGCGCAGCCACCTTCTCCGGCAGCGTCACCTGCAACGGGTTGCTGCCGGGCACCGGCCACGCCCCGGCGGCCAGCTCGGCGTGCGCGGGCAGGTCGTCGAGCGTGGCCAGGTTGGCGAACATCGGGTCGTCGTCGGTGCGGGCGGCGCCCACGTCACCGGTCAGCTCCCGCCCGGTGCCGGACCGGATCCCGGCCACCGTGACCGGCGCCCCGCCCAGCCCGTTCGCGAACTGTGCCCGTACCGCGCGGTCCCGCTCCGCGTACGCGGCGGCGTCCGCGCCACCGGAGCCGCTGATCAACAGGCTGCGTTCCTCCGCCGGGGCGGCGTCGAGCACCGCCCGGGCGCCCGCGTCCACCGCCCGGCGGTTGTAGTCGGAGAGCCCGGTGACCAAAGCGACCGCGACGAGTGCCGCGACAGCGGCGGCGAGCAGCAGCCCACGGGCCTCTACCGCCCGCCTCCACACCAGCTTCATCCGACGTCCTCTCCTGGCCCCGGCGGGCCGATGCCGAGAAGAGCAGTCACACCCCGGAAAAGGTTCGCGCCCGTTACATGATCGTTATCGGTCCCCCTCCGCCCTTCCTCCACCCCCGCCGCCGCCCTCCCCGCCCCACCCCGTCGATCTTGGAGTTGTGGCGCCTCGAATGACGTCTATGCGGCTTCTGGGAACGACCACAACTCCAAGATCGACGGGGTGGGTGCGCGGCTGTCCACAGGGGCGGATTTTGAGGGTTGGGGGCGGGAGGGTTAGAGGGTGTGGCGGTACGGGGAGTTGCTGGCGGGTGGGGTGAGTCGTGGGGCGGTCCGGCACCAGGTGGAGGCGGGGCGGCTGGGGCGGCTGTCCCGTGGTGTCTACGGGTACGCCGACGACGAGACGGACCGGTTGCGCGCCCTGTTCCGGCGGTTGCCGCCGGGAACCGTCGCGGGGTTCCACACCGGTGCGCGACTGCACCGGTTCGGGGCGGTGACCGACGACCTGGTGCACGTGATCGTGCCGCCCGGCGTGAGCGCACGGCGGATCCAGGGCGTGGCGACGCATCAGACGGTACTGCCGGTGCCGGACGCGGTGGAGATCGCCGGCATCCCCTGCGCGCCGGCCGCCCGCTGCGCCGTGGACCTGGCCCGGGTGATCCGACGGGCCGACGCGCTGCCGGTGCTGGACCTCTGCCTCCGCGCCGGCGCCTGCCGCCGCGAGGACCTGCTCACCGAGGTGGCGTGGCACGCCGGCCGCGGGGAGTACGACAGGCGGGGCAACTCGTCGCGCTCGCCCCGACCCGCGCTCGGAGTGCCGGCAGGAGAGCCAGTTGCGCCTGTTGCTGATCGACGGCGGGCTACCTCCGCCGGAACCGCAGCTGTGGGTTCCCGACGAGGACGGAAACCTGATCTATCGCCTCGACCTGGGCTATCGCGACCGGCGCATCGGCGTCGAGTACGACGGCCGGTCCCACCTCGCCCCCGGCCGGCTGCACCACGATCGATCCCGGCTCAACTGGCTGGCCGAGCACGGCTGGCGCGTGCGGGTCTACACGGCCACCGACCTCTACCGCCGCCCCCGGCACATCGTCGCTTCGGTCCGGAGCATGCTCACCGCCCCCGCCTGAGCAGTGGCCACCCGAGCGTCAGGGGCGAGGGCGGTCGCGGTCCTTGGACGGCTGGACCCGCTTCGGCTCGCCGGGCATCTTCGGGTACTCCGGCGGGTACGGCATGTCGCCCAGCCCGTCGGCGGCGTCCCGCTCGGCCCACTCCAGCAGCGGCGTGATGTCCCACGGGGCGTCGTCGATGCCGGCGTGCGGGTCGCCGCGCTCGGCGAACCGGGCCGGCACCGTGCCCAGGTGGAAGTCGTCCGGGTCTACCTGGGGTAGTTCGTCCCAGTCGACCGGGGTGGAGACGGTGGCGCGCGCGTTGGCGCGCAGCGAGTACGCGCAGGCGATGGTGCGGTCCCGCGCCGTCTGGTTGAAGTCGACGAAGACCCGTTCGCCCCGTTCCTCCTTCCACCAGGCGGTGGTGACCAGCCCGGGGCGGCGCCGTTCCAGCTCGCGGGCCAGCGCGATGGTGGCGCGGCGTACCTCCACGAACGTCCAGCGCGGCTGGATGCGCAGGTAGACGTGCACGCCCCGGCCGCCGGAGGTCTTCGGCCAGCCGGGCACGCCCAGCTCGTCGAGCAGACCGCGCAGCTCACCGGCGGCGGTCACCGCGTCGGCGAAGTCGGTGCCCGGCTGCGGGTCGAGGTCGACGCGCAGCTCGTCGGGGCGGTCGGTGTCGGCGGCGCGCACCGGCCACGGGTGGAACACCACGGTGCCCATCTGCGCCGCCCAGGCCACGTGCGCCAGGTCGGCCGGGCACAGCTCGTCGGCCTTGCGGCCGCTGGGGAAGGCGATCTGCGCGGTGCGCACCCACGGGGGTACGCCCCGCTGCGGCACCCGCTTCTGGAAGAACATTTCCCCCTCGATGCCGTCGGGGAAGCGCTGGAGCGTGGTCGGCCGATCCCGCAGGGCGCGCATGATCCCCTCGCCGACGGCCAGGTAGTAGCGGAAGACGTCCGCCTTGGTGAAGCCCTGCTGAGGGAAGATCACCCGGTCGGGGCTGCTCAGCCGCACCGTGTGCCCGGCTACCTCGATCTCCTCGACCGTGCCCTTGCCCGCCATCACGCGACCATATGCGATGCCACCGACAGCCGACGTACCGTGAAGGGGTGAGTCTTTCCGACAGCGAACTGCCCCGTACCGAGGACGAATGGCGCGTGCGGCTGAGCCCCGAGGAGTTCCGGGTGCTCCGCGAGGCCGGCACCGAGGCGCCCTGGACCGGTGAGTACGTCGACACCAAGACCCCCGGCGTCTACCACTGCCGGGCCTGCGGGCTGGAACTGTTCCGCAGCGATGACAAGTTCGACTCGCACTGCGGGTGGCCGAGCTTCGACGACGCCATCCCGGGCGCGGTCAAGGAGATCCCGGACAACACGCTCGGGATGCGCCGCATCGAGATCCGCTGCGCGCGCTGCGACAGCCACCTCGGGCATGTCTTCGAGGGTGAGGGTTTCACTCCGAAGGACACCCGGCACTGCGTCAACTCGATCTCGGTGCGGCTGGAGCCCAGCGCCGGCTGACGGCGGCGTCACAGCCGCAGCAGGCCGCCGGCCTCGTCCACCCGGTCGGCGGCCTCGTCGTCCAGCCACACGCCGCCGGTGGCCAGGTAACGGAAGCGGTACTCCCCCGGCTTCAACCGGACCGTCACGGTACGGGTGCCGTCGCGGCGCGGCACCAGCTCGTGCCGGCCGGGCTCCCACCCGTTGAAGCAGCCGACCACGCTCACGGTGCCGGCCGGGGTGTCCCGGGGCAGCGAGAACGTCACCCGGGTCTGGTTGCCGAAGAGCTTGTTGCGCTTGATCACGAATCCTCCGGGGATTTTCGGCGGTCACAGCAGTCAACGCGCGACACGCCGGGAGCGACTCGCCGTAGGGCCGGATCAGGTTCGCCCGTTCCGGTTGCCCGATGGTGTCGTCTGCGCGACTCTCGGATGACAGGTCCGTTTTCGGGGGGTTTCGCATGGCAACCTGCGAGGTTTGCGGTAACGACTACTGGATGGCGTTCGAGGTGCGCACCGTCGACGGGTCGCGGCACACGTTCGACTGCTTCGAGTGCGCGGTGCACAAGATGGCGCCCATCTGCGAGCACTGCCAGATCAAGATCGTCGGGCACGGCGTCGAGGTCTCCGGCCGCTTCTTCTGCTGCGCCCACTGCGCCCGCGCCGTCGAGGGTGAGCAGGGCGCCGAGGTACGCGACGCGGTCGGCGCCCGCCCCGCCTGACGCACGCGCCCCCGGCCGTCCCGCACCCGGCCCGGCCGGACCGCTGGGCGCGGCCTAACCTGGGCCGATGCCCGTCGAGTCCCACCTGGCCGGCTTCGCCGACCTGGACGCCCGCACCTTCCACGACCTGCTCCGGCTGCGCATCGACGTGTTCGTGGTCGAGCAGTCCTGCCCGTACCCGGAACTGGACGGCCGGGACGTCGAGCCCGGCACCCGCCACCTGTGGCTGAGCAGCGACGGCGCCGTCGTGGCGTACCTGCGGATCCTGGCCGACCCCGACGGCGTGGCACGGATCGGACGGGTGGTGGTGGCGCCGGCGGCCCGCGGCGCGGGCCTGGCCGGCGCGCTGATGACCGAGGCCCTGGCCGTGGTGGGTGACCGGCCGTGCGTGCTCGACGCGCAGACCCATCTCGTCGGCTTCTACGCGGGCCTCGGTTTCGCGGTCAGCGGCCCCGGTTACGTCGAGGACGGCATCCCGCACACGCCGATGCGCCGCGACCCAACTCATTGACGTTTGTCACTCTTTGTGGCAACGTGCGGGCGGAGCCGCCACGCGGGAGAGGGCAACTCCCGACAGTCCGGGCGTCGTGCACCGACACCCATCCCGGAGGCTTTCCATGTCCACTCCGTACCGCCGCCCGTTACCGCTCGCGGCGGCGATCCTCGCCGTCTGCGCGGTCGTCGCGGCGCTGCTCACCACCGCGTTCTCCGGCCCGGCCTCGGCGCACGGGTCGGTTGTCGACCCGGCCTCGCGCGCCTACAGCTGCTGGCAGCGCTGGGGCGGTGACTTCCAGAACCCGGCCATGGCCACCCAGGACCCGATGTGCTGGCAGGCGTGGCAGGCCGACCCGAACGCCATGTGGAACTGGAACGGCCTGTTCCGCGAGGGCGTGGCCGGCAACCACCAGGGCGCCATCCCGGACGGGCAGCTGTGCAGCGGCGGCCGCACCCAGAGCGGCCGCTACAACGCGCTCGACACCGTCGGCGCCTGGAAGACCGTGCCGGTCACCAACAACTTCCGGGTCAAGTTCTTCGACCAGGCCAGCCACGGCGCCGACTACATCCGGGTGTACGCGACCAAGCAGGGTTTCAACGCTCTCACCTCGCCGCTGCGCTGGAGCGACCTGGAACTGGTCGGCCAGATCGGCAACACCCCGGCGAGCCAGTGGACGCGTGAGGTGGACGGCGTGTCCATCCAGATCCCGGCGAACGCGCCGGGCCGCACCGGCCGGCACATCGTCTACACCATCTGGCAGGCCAGCCACCTGGACCAGTCCTACTACCTGTGCAGTGACGTGGACTTCGGCGGATCCGGCCCGACCACCCCGCCGACCAGCACGCCGCCCACCAGCACGCCGCCCACCAGCACCCCGCCGACGAGCACGCCGCCGACCAGCCCGCCCCCGACCACGCCGAACCCGGCCGGTGGCTGCACCGCGACGTACGCGATCACCGGTTCGTGGGGCGGCGGCTTCCAGGCCGAGGTGAAGGTGACGAACGGCGGTTCACCGATCCGCGGCTGGTCGGTGAGCTGGAACTACCAGAACGGCCAGCAGGTCACCTCGGCGTGGAACGCCACGGTGACCAGCAGCGGAACGCTCGTCACGGCACGCAACGCCGCCTACAACGGCACGCTCGCGGCCGGTGCGAGCACCTCGTTCGGCTTCACCGGCTCGGCCGGCGCGACAAACCCGGTTCCCAGCACCCTGTCCTGTACGACGACCGCCTGACGCCGGTCTTCCCGGTCGGGGCCCTGCTCGACACCCGCTGGGGTGTTAAGCGGGGCCCCTTCCTCTACCGCAGGCGTTAAGAAGGTGCCCTTCCTTTCACACCAGGCAGTTGACGATGTCGGCTACCGAGCGGCGGCGGCCCGTGTAGAACGGGATCTCCTCCCGCACGTGCCGACGGGCGCCGGAGGCGCGCAGGTCGCGCATCAGGTCCACGATCCGGTGCAGCTCGTCGGCCTCGAACGCGAGCATCCACTCGTAGTCGCCGAGCGCGAACGAGGCCACGGTGTTGGCCCGCACGTCCGGGTAGCCCCGGGCCATCTTGCCGTGCTCGGCCAGCAGCTCGCGCCGCTCGGCGTCGGGCAGCAGGTACCACTCGTACGAGCGCACGAACGGGTAGACGCACAGGTAGGCGCGCGGCTGTTCGTCGTTCAGGAACGCCGGGATGTGGCTCTTGTTGAACTCGGCCGGGCGGTGCAGCGCCATCTGCGACCAGACCGGGGTGAGCGCCCGGCCCAGCGTGGTGCGGCGGAACCGCAGGTACGCGTCCTGGAGCGCGTCGCTGGACGACGAGTGCCACCAGATCATCAGGTCGGCGTCGGCGCGCAGCCCGGCCACGTCGTACGTGCCCCGGATCGTGACGTCCTTGCCGGCCAGCTCGGTGAAGAGCGACTCGACCTCGTCGACGACGTTCTCCCGCAGCGACGGCAGCGGGCTGGTGGCCCGGTACACCGACCACATGGTGTAGCGGATGGTCTCGTTGAGCTCCCGCAGCCGCGCCGCGTTGGTCTGCTCGGTCATGCTGCCGATCCTTCCAGTGCCTTGATGATCTCTTCGGCCGCCGTCTCGCCGGAGCGGACGCACACCGGGATGCCGACGCCGTCGTAGCCGGCTCCGGCCACTGCCAGCGTCGGGTGGACGGCGCGCAGCGCCGCCCGGACCGCCGCCACCCGGGCGGTGTGCCCGGGCGTGTACTGGGGCAGCGCGCCGCCCCACCGCTGCACGTGCCGGGCCACCGGGGCCGGCAGCGGCGCGCCGAGCACCGCCGACAGCTCCCGGTGCACCGTGTCGGCCAGGTCGTCGTCGGTGAGCTGCAGCGACGTCTCGTCGCCGTACCGGCCCACCGAGGCGCGCACCAGCGCCAGCCCGTCCGGCCGCCGCAGGTGCCCCCACTTGGTGGTGAAGAACGTGGACGCCTTGATCGTCAGCCCTTCGCCGGCCGGCACCAGGAAACCGGACAGCTCCGGCAGGGCCGGGCCGGGCAGGGCGAGGGTGATCAGGGCGACGCTCGCGTAGTCGAGCGCGCCGACCGTGTCGGCCGCCTCGGGCGCGGCGGCGGCGAGCAGCCGGGCGGCCGGGCGGGCCGGCACCGCGAGCAGCACCGCGTCGACCTCGACGTGCTCGGCGTCGCGGGTCGGCCCGACGGTGAGCCGCCAGCCGGCCGGGGTGCGGCGCAGCTCGCGTACCGCGGCGCCCCGGCGGATCGTCGCCCCGCTCGCCGTTGCCGCCGCCTCGACCAGCGTGCTGAGCCCACCGGCGAGGGTGCCGAAGACTGGTGCGCCGGGCGCGCGCGGCGCGGCGGCCTGCGCGGCGCGGACGGCGCCGACGAGCGTGTGCTCGGCGCGTGCCGCGCGGGCCAGCGCCGGCATCGTGGTGACCAGCGACAGGTCGTCGGCCCGCCCGGCGTACACGCCGCCGAGCATCGGGTCGACCAGCCGGTCCACCACCGCGTCACCGAGGCGCTTGCGGACCAGCTCGCCGACCGAGGTGTCCTCACCCTCTGCGAGCAGCGGCCCGCCCGCGTCGCGGTCGGCGTCCGCGGCCGGCGGCGCCACCGCCGCCACCTTCTCCAGATCCCCGGGTACGCCGACGAGCGTGCCGCCCGGCACCGGGCGCAACGTGCCGTCGACGAGCAGGGCCGCCTGCCCGACGGTCGGGTGCACGATCTCCTCGGCCAGGCCGAGCCGCCGGGCCAGCGTGACCGCCGCCGACTCGCCACCGGCCGGGTCGCGCATCAGGAACGACTCCGCGCCGAACTCGACCGGCCCGCCGGCCAGCTCACCGGTGAACAGCTTGCCGCCGAGGCGGCCGGACTGCTCGTACACGGTGATCTCGGTGCCCTGGGGAGCGCTGTCGCGCAACCGGACGGCGGCGGCCAGCCCGGTGATCCCGCCACCGACGATCGCCACCCGCCACGGTCGCACCACTGTCGCCTCCTAGCGCTCCGGTCGCGCGGTCAGCTCGTGCACCAGCGCGACCACCCGGGTCAGCACCTCGGGGTCGGTCTCCGGCAGCACGCCGTGCCCGAGGTTGAACACGTGGCCGGGAGCGGCCCGGCCCTGCTCGACGATGCGCCGCACCTCGGTCTCCACCACCGGCCAGGGGGCGAGCAGCACTGCCGGATCGAGGTTGCCCTGCACCGCCTTGTCCGGCCCGATCCGGCCGGTGGCGACGTCCAGCGGCGTACGCCAGTCCACGCCCACCACGTCGGCGCCGGCCTCGCCCATCGCGCCGAGCAGCTCACCCGTGCCCACGCCGAAGTGGATCCGCGGCACGCCGGCCTCCGCGAGCCCACCCAGCACGTACGTCGAGTGCGGCAGCACGAAACGGCGGTAGTCGGCCTCGGAGAGCGCGCCCGCCCACGAGTCGAACAGCTGCACCGCCGACACCCCGGCCTCGATCTGCACCTGGAGGAACGCCAGCGTCACCTCGGCCAGCCGGGAGCACAGCGCGTGCCACAGGTCCGGGTCGCCGTACATCAGCGCCTTGGTCTTGGCGTGGGTCCGCGACGGCCCGCCCTCGACCAGGTAGCTGGCGAGCGTGAACGGGGCCCCGGCGAAGCCGATCAGCGGGGTGTCGCCCAGCTCGACGACGAGCTGGCGGACCGCCTCGTCCACGTACGACACCTCGTCGCGGCCGATCGGGGTGATCCGCTCGACGTCGGTCGCGGTACGGATCGGCTCGGCCACCACCGGGCCGGTGCCGGGCACGATGTCCAGGTCGATACCGGCCGCGGCGACCGGCACCACGATGTCGCTGAACAGGATCGCCGCGTCCACGCCGTGCCGGCGCACCGGCTGCAGCGTGATCTCGGTGACCAGGTCCGGCCGGCGGCAGGACTCCAGCATCGGCACGTTCGCCCGGATCTCGCGGTACTCCGGCAGCGACCGGCCGGCCTGGCGCATGAACCAGACCGGGGTGTGCGGGCCCGGCTCGCGCCGGCAGGCGCGCACGAAGGGCGAGTCGGCCGGCCCGCCGCGGCGGGGTTCTCCGTCTCGGGCGGCAGTGCCCGTGGTGTCGGTGGTCATCGCGGCAATCGTGCCACGCCCCCGGTGCGCGCCCGCGCTCACCGTCCGCATTTGTGACGTAGAAGGAAGGGCCCCCGCTTAACGCCTCCGGTAGAGGAAGGGCCCCTTCTTAACCGTCGATCACCCGGCGCGCCGTCGCGCGCCGTACGGTGAGCGCGGCATAGGCTGCCCGCATGGCCCCCCCGATCGCGCTCCCGGAAACGTTCGCTCGCGCGGTCGCAGGGCTCCGGTCGGCGACACCCCGCCCGGAGATCGTGCTGGAGGAGGTCGGGGCGCCCCAGCGGCTGGCCCCGTACGCGTTCGCGCTCTCCGCCGCCGTCCTGCGCGACGACGACGAGGTGGCCACCGGCCGCCTGATCCTGCTGCACGACCCGGCCGGGCACGAGGCGTGGCAGGGCACGCTGCGGCTGGTCACGTACGTCACCGCCGAGCTGGAGGTCGACCTGGCCAGCGACCCGCTGCTGCCCGGCGTCGGCTGGACCTGGCTGACCGACGCGCTGGACGCGCAGGGCGCCGGGCACCGCGCGATCGGCGGCACCGTCACCCAGACGCTCTCCACCCGCTTCGGCGAGCTGGCCGGGCCGCCCGCCGCCGGTGACATCGAGATCCGCGCCTCCTGGACGCCGCTGCGTGCCGACCTGGGCCCGCATCTGCTCGGCTGGTGCACGCTGCTGGCCTCGACGGCCGGCCTGCCGCCGCCCGGCGTCACCGCGCTGCCCCGCCGCTCCGCCGGCGCCGCCTGACCGTCGCCCGTCGGCTCGCGAGGGCCGCGTACCGGCAAACGGGTCGCCTCACGCGCGACGACCGTTGCGCCGGGCCGGGGCGGTTCGCGCTCGGCGTACCCCCGGCATTGATGCGCGAAGGCCGCCCCGCGCGGGCGGGGCGGCCTCACGGCGGACGCCGGTCAGAGGTAGTTCTCGGCCTCGTCGCAGACCTTGTCCAGGCCCTTGTTCGCCGCCTCGAAGGCGGCCCGGTCGCCGCGCGACGCGGCGGCGATGGCGGTGGTCAGCTTGTCCAGGCAGTTCGCGATGACCTTCTTCTGCCGGGCCTGCTCGTCCCGGTCGTTCTTGGTGCCGGTCAGGTCCTGCTGGGTGTCCGACAGCCGCTCCTGCACCGTCTTCAGCTCACCCTTGAGCTTCTCGATCTCCTGCTGATTGGCCGAGATGGTGCCCTCGCGCTGGCTGACCAACTGCTGGGACTTGTCCAGCTCGCCGTCCGTGGAGACGTACAGAAAGGTCATCACGCCGCCGAAGACGAACAGCAACGCGGCGACGAGGCCGAGGACCAGCGGGGCCCACTTACGGCCGCCGCCGGCGGGCGCGCCGCCGACCGGCCCGTATGCGCCGGGCGGCCCGGACATCGGCGGCGGCCCGTAGCCGGGGCCGGACACCGGCGGGGCCGACAGCGGCTGCGGGTAGCCGGGGCCGGAGACCGGCGGTACGGAGACCGGCGGCGCCGACATCGGCGGGGGCACCGGAGCGGCGCCCGGCGCGTAGCCCGACTGTCCCGGCGCGGCGGGCGGGTAACCGGCGTACCCGGGAGCACCGTCGGGCGCGGCGGGCTGGTGCAGGGTCGGCGCGGGCTGGTTCGGGTCGTACTGCTGGGGCGCGGGCCGGCTGCCGTACACGTTGCCGTAGACCGTGCCCCCCGGCGCCGGGGGCGGGTTGTCGCCTCCGGCCGGTGGGTAGGACATGTCGTTCCTCCAGATGAGCTGGTCCCCCGCGGGGTGGCCCGATGGGCCGGGGTCGATGCGACGCAGCCGCCCACACCGGCGTGGGCGACCGGTCAGCAGAGGCGGAACCGGTCGCAGGCGGTCTTGATCGGCACCGCCAGCCCGATGCCCTCGGCGTTGCGGGCCTTGGCCGTGGCGATGCCGACGACCTCCTTGGACCCGTTGATCACCGGGCCACCGGAGTTGCCGGGGTTGATCGGCGCGTCGAACTGGATCACCGGGCCGCCGCCGCGCTCGTCCTCGCGGAACGCGCTGACCACACCCGTGGTGACGCTGTCCTGCAACCCGAGCGGCGCGCCGACCACGATGATCTGCTGACCGGACCGCACCGGGTCGCGGGCCGCGACCAGACCGGCGAACTTGGCGCTGGTCCGCAGCTGCGCCAGGTCCTTGTCCTTGTCGGTGGCGATGATCGTCGCCTCGAACCGCTGGTCCTTGCGCTCCAGGAACACCTTGCGTTCACCGGCGACGAACACCGACTCGACCACGTGGAAGTTCGTCAGCAGCGTGGTACCGCCGCCGGACGGGGCCTTGCCGACGGCGAACGCCGTACCGGTGAACTGCCCGGCCCGCACCCGGAACACGCTCGGCAGCACCGCGCTGGCCACAGCCTCCGGGTTGAAGGCGGCCCCGGCCTGTTTCTCCAGGCTGCCCGCGCGCTGCTCCAGGCCGTCGAGCCGGCTGGCGTCCGCGCCCTGCCCCTCGGCCATCCGCTTGTCGGCGGCGGCGAGCCGGTCGTCGAGCCGGTAGATCTGATATGCCTGCACGCCGCTGACCACCGCCAGCACGGCGGCCAGCGTCAGCGCCACCACCGCGAGCCGGCTGCGCCGGGCCGCGCGCTCCGGCGGACCGAGCGGCGCGCCGAAGCCGGAGACCTGCTGACCCGGGTACGCCGACGGCTGGCCGGGGTACGACGGCGCGGACACCGGCTGGCCCGGGTGGACGGGTGCGGAGACCGGCCGGCCCGGGTACGACGAGCCGGCGCCGGACGGGGCCGACGAGTGCCGGTCCGCGTACGGCGACGAGGGCGGCTGGCCCGGGAACGACTGCGACCCGGCGGGAGCCTGGCCCGGGTAGGCCGGGGCGGACTGGGCCGATGCCGTGCCGTAGGACGACTGACCCGGCTGGGCCGACGGCGTGCCGAAGGACGACTGACCCGGCTGGGCCGGCGCGGCGCCGAACGACGACGGGCCCGGCTGGGCCGGCACCGCGCCGAACGACGGCTGGGACGGCGCGGGCGGGGTCGCGACGCCCGACGACGCCGAGTAGGCGGCCGACGGCGACGCCCCGGCCGCCTCGGCGCGGCCCGGGTAACCGGCGGACGGCTGCGCCGGATAGCTCGCGCCCGACGACGCGGCGGGGTAGCTGGCGCCCGAGGACGCGGGGTAACTCGTGCCCGAGGAGGCGGGGTAGCTGGCGCCCGAGGACGCCGGGTAGCTCGTGCCGGAGGACGCCGGGTAGCTCGCCCCGGACGGTCCCGGGAAGCTCGCGCCCGGCGACGTGGTCGGGTAGCCCGTGCCCGGCGCCGCGTGGCCGGGGGTGCCGGTGCCGCTCCACGCGGGACCACTGCCGCCCGCCGTCGACCCGGACAGTGGAGCCGAACCGCCGGGCGGGTCGAAGCGCGGTGGCAGCGGCCCCGGCCGATCGGCCGTCGGGTCACCGCCCTGCCCCGGCACGCCGTCGCCGGTTCCGTACCCGCCTGTCATGCTCGACCGTCCTCCCCGTCGGCTTCGCCGACGCCCCCAACCGCTGTTGCCCGGCCCCGTGCGCCGCTCGCGGCTCGATGGACCGTACCGGCGGAAACGGGCTTTGTCTCCCCCACTGTCCGACCCTCTCACGGCCCCGCAACCCGGTTCGTTCCGGACACCTGGCGGCCACCGCGCCGACACGCGCCGGACCCGGCTGCGCACACCGGATCGTCCGGCCTACTAGGGTTGTCAGGTGACCGACGAACCACCCCTGCGCCGTCGGACCGCCGAAAGCCGTACCGGAGAGGTCTCCGCCGATCCGACGTCGGCCCTGCCGGAGCCGGCGGGCGCGGGGACCGAGACCGAGCCGGGCGCGGCCGTCCCCCTGACCGCGCCGCGCGAGGGCACGCCCGCCCCGGTGGCCACACCAGCCGAGTTGGACGAGGTCGTGGCCCGCTTCGCGGGCGGCACCGGCCCGGTGGCCCTGGACGCCGAACGCGCCTCCGGCTACCGCTACAGCCAGCGCGCCTACCTGGTGCAGCTGCGCCGCGGCGGCGCCGGCACCGCGCTCATCGACCCGCTGCCGCTGCCCGACCTGTCCACCCTCGACGCGGCGATCGCCGAGACCGAGTGGGTGCTGCACGCGGCCAGCCAGGACCTTGCCTGCCTGGCCGAGCTGGGCCTGCGCCCGCGCCGGCTGTTCGACACCGAACTGGCCGCCCGGCTGGCCGGATTCGAGCGGGTCGGCCTGGCCGCGCTGACCGAACAGCTGCTCGGGTTCAGCCTGGAGAAGCACCACTCCGCCGCGGACTGGTCCAACCGGCCGCTGCCGGAGTCCTGGCTGACGTACGCGGCCCTGGACGTCGAACTGCTGGTGGACCTGCGCGACGCGCTGGACGAGGAGCTGGAGCGGCAGGGCAAGTCCGGCTGGGCCGCGGAGGAGTTCGACGCGCTCGTGCGCAACGGCGCCCGCCCGCCGCGGGTGCGCGCCGAGCCGTGGCGGCGCACCTCCGGCATCCACCGGGTACGCGGCGCCCGCGCCCAGGCCCGGGTGCGTTCCCTCTGGTACGCGCGGGATCAGATCGCCGCCCGCCGGGACGCCGCGCCGGGCCGGGTGCTGCCCGACTCGGCCATCGTGGCCGCCGCCGAGCTGGACCCGAAGGACGAGAAGACGCTGCTCACGCTCCCCGGTTTCGGTGGGCGCTCGGTGCGCCGGCTGGCGCGTACCTGGCTGGCGGCGCTCGACGACGCGCGCCAGTTGCCGGACGACGCGCTGCCGGTGAGCCCGACGGTGGAGGGGCCACCGCCGCCGCACCGCTGGGCCGAGCGCGATCCGGTGGCGGCGGGTCGGCTGACCCGGTCCCGGGAGGTGGTGGTCGGCACCGCCGGAGCGCACCGGCTGCCGGCGGAGAACCTGATCACGCCGGACTCGATCCGCCGGCTGGCGTGGCAGCCACCTGCGGAGATCACCGACGACACCGTGGCGGAGGCGCTGCGTGCCTTCGGCGCCCGCGAGTGGCAGATCGGGCTTCTGCTGCCCGCTCTTACCGAGGCGCTGCGGACCCCCCAGCAGTAACGTCGGTGGCAGGTGTGAGGTGGGCCACGCGAGGGGTGGTGCCACGTTTGGTTACTGGCGAGTAGCATCCGGGGAAATGCCCGTGCCGAGGGAGGCTCCAAGTGCCCCGTGAAGTCCGGGATGTCGTCTTCGTCGACGGCGTCCGTACCCCGTTCGGCAAGGCGGGTGGGATGTACGCCAACACCCGCGCCGACGATCTGGTGATCCGCTGCATCCGCGAGCTGATGCGCCGCAACCCGCAACTGCCGCCGGAGAAGGTGGAGGAGGTGGCGATCGCCGCCACCACCCAGATCGGTGACCAGGGCCTGACCATCGGCCGTACCGCCGCCCTGCTGGCCGGCCTGCCCAAGACCGTGCCCGGCTTCGCCATCGACCGGATGTGCGCCGGCGCGATGACCGCCGTCACCACGGTGGCCAGCGGCATCGCCATGGGCGCGTACGACGTGGCAATCGCCGGCGGCGTCGAGCACATGGGCCGCCACCCGATGGGCGAGGGCGTCGACCCCAACCCGCGCATCGTCGCGGAGAAGCTCGTCGACCCGTCCGCCCTGGTGATGGGCTCCACCGCGGAGAACCTGCACGACCGCGTCCCGCACATCACCAAGGAGCGCACCGACGCGTTCGCGCTGGCGTCGCAGCAGAAGACCGCCAAGGCGTACGCCAACGGCAAGCTCCAGGGCGACCTGGTGCCGGTGGCGACCCGCGACCCGGAGACGGGCTGGGGCCTGGCCACCGTGGACGAGGCGCCCCGCGACACCTCCATGGAGAAGCTGGCCGGCCTGAAGACCCCGTTCCGGCCGCACGGCAAGGTCACCGCTGGCAACGCGGCCGGTCTGAACGACGGCGCCACCGCCGCGCTGCTGGTGGCCGAGGAGACCGCCCGTGAGCTGGGCCTGCCGGTCGGCATGCGCCTGGTGTCGTTCGGCTTCGTCGGCGTCGAGCCCGAGGTGATGGGCATCGGCCCGATCCCGTCGACCGAGAAGGCGCTGCGCATCGCCGGCCTGAGCATCGACGACATCGGCCTGTTCGAGCTGAACGAGGCGTTCGCGGTGCAGGTGCTCGCCTTCCTGGACCACTTCGGCATCGCCGACGACGACCCGCGGGTCAACCCGTGGGGCGGCGCGATCGCCATCGGTCACCCGCTCGCGTCCTCCGGCGTCCGGCTGATGACCCAGCTCGCCCGCCACTTCGCCGAGCACCCCGAGGTCCGCTACGGCCTCACCGCCATGTGCATCGGCATCGGCATGGGCGGCACCGTGATCTGGGAGAACCCGCACTGGGAGGGCAACAAGTGAGCGCGCTCGCCGCACCGAACGAGGTCGTCACCAAGGCGCTGCTGCGCCAGGTGGCGGTACCCGGGCTGGACCGGCCCGCCGCCCTCATCACGCTGGACAACGGCTTCGACCACACCAAGCCGAACAGCTTCGGCCCGGGCGGTCTGACCAGCCTGGACGAGGCGATCACCGCCGCGCTCGCGGCGGAGCCGGCGTTCATCGCGGTCACCGGCAAGCCGTACATCTTCTGCGTGGGCGCGGACATCACCAGCCTGCCCGCGCTGGAGAACCGGGAGCAGGCGCTGGAGATCGGGCGGCTCGGCCACCGGGTCTTCGCCCGGCTCAAGGACAGCGCCGTCCCCACGTTCGCGTTCGTCAACGGCGCGGCGATGGGCGGCGGCCTGGAGCTGGCGCTGCACTGCCACTACCGGACGCTGTCGGCGGGCGCGGCGGCCCTGGCGCTGCCCGAGGTCTCGCTCGGCCTGATCCCCGGCTGGGGCGGTACGCAGCTGCTGCCGAACCTGATCGGCATCCCGGCCGCCACCCAGGTGATCATTCAGAACCCGCTGATGCAGAACAAGATGCTCAAGCCGAAGCAGGCTGCCGAGATGGGCATCGCGGACGTGCTGCTGGAGCCGGCCGACTTCCTGGAGCGGTCGCTGGAGTGGGCCGCCGGCGTGGTCCGGGGTGAGGTCACAGTGACCCGTCCCGAGGTCGACAAGGACATGTGGGCGGGCGTGCTCTACTTCGCCCGGCAGACCCTGGACCAGCGGCTGCACGGCGCGGTTCCGTCCGCGTACAAGGCGCTGGATCTGCTGGAGACGGCGAAGGACGCCGACTTCGCCACCGGCACCGCGGCGGAGGACGAGGCCCTCGCGGACCTGGTCTTCTCCGAGGAGCTGCGCAGCGGCCTGTACGCGTTCGACCTGGTGCAGCGGCGGGCCAAGCGCCCGGCCGGCGCGCCGGACAAGGGCCTGGCCCGGCCGGTCACCAAGGTGGGCATCGTCGGCGCCGGCCTGATGGCCAGCCAGCTCGCGCTGCTGTTCGCCCGGCGGCTCCAGGTGCCGGTCGTGATGACCGACCTGGACCAGTCCCGGGTGGACAAGGGCGTCGGCTACGTGCACACCCAGATCGAGAAGGCCGTCAGCAAGGGCCGGATGGACAAGGGCACCGCCGCCAAGCTGTACGGCCTGGTCAGCGGCTCGGTCGACAAGTCCGTCTTCGCCGACGCCGACTTCGTCATCGAGGCCGTGTTCGAGGACCTGGGCGTCAAGAAGCAGGTCTGGGCCGAGCTGGAGAAGATCGTCAAGCCGGAGACGGTGCTCGCCACCAACACCAGCTCGCTGTCCATCACCGAGATGGCCGCCGAGCTGGAGCACCCGGAGCGGGTGGTCGGCTTCCACTTCTTCAACCCGGTCGCCGTGCTGCCGCTGCTGGAGATCGTCCGCGGCGAGCGGACCGACGACGCCACGCTCGCCACCGCGTTCGCTGTCGGCAAGCAGCTGAAGAAGTCGTCGGTACTGGTGAAGGACGCCCCGGCGTTCGTGGTGAACCGGCTGCTGACCCGCTTCCTCGGCACCGTGTTCGCGGCCGTCGACCAGGGCACCCCGCTGGACGTGGCGAACAGCGCGTTGGACCCGCTGGGCCTGCCGATGCGTCCGCTGGCGCTGCTGCAGCTCGTCGGGCCGGCCGTGGCGTACCACGTCGGCGGCACCCTGCACGAGGCGTTCCCGGACCGGTTCGGGGTCAGCGAGAACCTCAAGCGGATCGCCGACTCGGGCCAGCCGATCGTCGTCGACGACCAGATCAACGACGAGGTGGCGAAGCTGCTGGTGGTCGGCGACGAGCCGCTCACCGGCGAGCAGGTCCGGCAGAACGCGCTGGACGCGCTCGCGCAGGAGATCCGGCTCATGCTCGACGAGGGCGTCGTCGCCGAGGCGCAGGACATCGACCTGTGCATGATCCTCGGCGCCGGCTGGCCGTTCCACCTGGGCGGCGTGACGCCGTACCTGGACCGGACCGGCACCTCCGAGCGGGTGACCGGCAAGCGGTTCCTGCCGCGCGGCGTGGCCAGCCTGCGCTGACCGATTCCGCATCGATCGCGGTGGTCGGGCTGTCCGAGACGGACGGCCCGGCCACCGCGATCGGCGTTCGCGGGGCAGGTCACGGGTCGGTCGCGGTTTCGCCGCCCCGCCCTTCGCCGGACAGCGGCATGTCGGTGCTCCTGGCTACGATCACGCGTCCAGTTTTCACACAGGAGCTGCCTACATGTCCCAGCCGCCGTCCAGTCCCTACCCCGGCAACTACCCTCCTCCCCAGCACCAGCCGGGCGGCTTCCAGCCGCCCCAGCAGCCGCAGTACGGCGGTGGCTACCCGCAGGCTCCGCAGCAGCCGCAGTACGGCGCTGACTACCCGCAGGCCCCGCAGCAGCCCCAGTACGGCAACCAGTTCGGCGCCCCGGTCCCGCCGAAGAAGTCCGGTGTCGGCAAGATCCTGCTGATCGTCCTCGCGGTGGTCCTGGTGCTCTGCGTCGGTGGCGGCATCGTCACGTGGATCGCCACCAAGGACACCGTCGGCGAGGTGGTCACCGCCACCAAGACCCGGGTGGTCGAGCCGCAGACGCTCGGCGGCCGGTCGAAGGTCACCGACCCGCAGCTGCAGAGCGCCGCGACGCAGATGAAGGTCTCGCTCAGCAAGGACGTGCCGGAAGCGACGAGCACGGCCGGAGCCTTCTACGGCGACCCGGCGAAGAAGGACCTGGTCATGATCGTCGCTGTGTCCGGCGTCCTGGCCGACCCGAAGAAGGAACTGGACGACGCCACCGCCGCGGTCACCCCCGACCTGGGCACCAAGGACTTCAAGACGGTCGACCCCGGTCCGCTGGGCGGCGACGCCAAGTGCTCCGACGGCAAGGCCTCGGGTGAGCAGGTGGCCGTCTGCATCTGGGCCGACCGGGGCAGCCTCGGCATGGTGGTCGTCTACTTCAAGTCCGCGGCCGAGCTCCAGAAGGAGTTCGTCTCCATGCGCGGCGAGATCGAGAAGCAGGGCTGACACCGCTACGCACCGGGCCCCCGCCGTCGCGGCGGGGGCCCGGTGTCGTTTCCGGATCAGGCGGACGCGGCCCGTTCGGCCCAGCTGCGGCAGACGCAGAACTCGTTGCCCTCGGGGTCGGCCAGCACCACCCAGCCGCTCCCGTCCGGCCGGCGCCGGTCGGCCACCAGCGTGGCGCCGAGGTCACGCAGCCGCGCCACCTCCTCGTCCCGGGTGCCCTCGGCCGCGTGCAGGTCGATGTGGAACGCGCCCTTGCCGTGCCGCTCGCCCACCCGGACGAACAGCAGGTCGGGGCCGTCGCCGGCGGGCGCGACGAGGACCGCCTCCGGGTCGTCCGGGTGGTCGTCGTCGGCGAGCCGGCGGTCGAGCACGCGGGCCCACCATCCGGCAAGGGTGTACGGGTCGTCGGACTCGACTGTCACACAATGGAACTGTGCACTCATCGGTGCTTCCTCCTGTGGGGAGCGCGCCCCGGCGGAGTCAGAACGTCAGCGGGGAACGCGGGGCGCGGGACGGTTCATGAAAGACATCGACCACACCCCCTTTCCACTTCATCGGGCTGACCGGTTGATCATTCCACCGCCCTCCGGCGCGCACAACCCCGCTCATGCAAGGAAGGGCCCCTTGTTAACAGCGAGGTGTTAACAAGGGGCCCTTCCTCTACCTGAGGCGTTAAGAAGGGGCCCTTCCTTACGGGCCGACGAACACGGCCCTCGCGCGCCAGTCGACGCCGTCGACCGCCGGGCCGCTGCGCACGGTGAACGTCGCGGCCGGCACGCCGTTCACCCAGTCGGTGGCGGCCAGGTCACCGGTGTTGCGGTTGACCTTGTAGAGCGTGCTGCCGGAGACGAAGACCGCGCCCGCGTCGGCGAACCCGCTCGCCCCGGCCACCGTGAACCGATCGGCGCCGACCACGCCGCTGTCCGGGGTGAACCAGCGCCAGAACAGACCGTTCTGCCCGTTGAGCGTGTAGTAGAGCCGCCCGCCGGAGAAGAACATGCCGGTCACGTTCGGGATCTCGGCGTAGAAGCCGGTGGTCGCGCCGACGTACGTCTGCCCGGTCGGACCGGAGTTGGTGATCACGTTGTCCCAGTACGGGTCGTGGTACGGGTCCACCAGTTCCGGCGCGCCGAACGTGGTGCCGTTGAACGTGCGCCGCCACAGCGCGCCGTCGGCGCCGTAGAACACCGTCCCGCCGACCCAGAACGCGCTGCGCGCGCCCGCCCAGACGGTGCCGTTCGGGTCGGTCACCGGGTCGGGTGCGCCGACCGCGTTCTGCCCGTCGTACGAGCGCACCTGCACCGGCGAGCTGGCCGGAGCGGGCGGGGGCCCGGTCTTGACGATTTCGACCGCGTTGACCAGCGGGTTCTCCCGCACGTGGCGGAACTCCAGGTCGATCGAGCCGTCGCTGACCACCGTGAGCTCCCGCATGGTGCCCACGTTGTGCCCGGCGGCGGCGGACAGGTCGAGGTCGTCGAGGACGACAGCGCCCTCCAGCGCCACGTCGAAGATCCGCGTGCCGGCGTTGGCGGTGCCCGCGTACCGGTTGGCCATGTACAGCCGCACGTGCACCTCGGTGCCGTTGGGCACCGGGAACTGCCAGGTCATCTCCGCGCCGCCGGACGGGTCGTACCGCTCGTCGTTGTAGAGCTGGACCGGGGTGCCGACCGGCACCGTCGAGTCCAGGCTCGCGGCGGTGGTGTAGCTGGAAGCGCTGCTGCCGGTGTTGCGGTACGGGCTGGGGCTGGAGTTGGAGTCGGCCGCCCAGTCCGGCCCGCCGTCGGTGGAGGCGACGGACGAGCCGCCGGCGTTCACCCGGTACAGCACGTTCGTCGGCTGCGGCAGGCCCGCCTGGTAGACGTTGCCGGGCAGCGTGGCCGTGGTGGTGGGGTGCACCGCCGTCCCGCCGGCCAGCGGGAAGAACGCGATCCGCTCGCGGCGGTACTGGAAGTTGCCGATCCACAGCGTGTCGCCGCCGATCCAGAGCCCGGTCGGCGTGACGAGCATCTCGGAGGCGCCGATGCCGCGCGGGTGGCGGCCGGGGTTCCAGGACAGCGGCAGGCCGTTGGCCGGGTCGAGCGCGGCGATGCTGGCCCGGCCGACCGCGCCGGCCCGGGCGTTGTCGGTGCCGGTGGTGTTGTTGAGCCAGCGGAGGTGGCCGCCGACGTAGACCGCCTCCTCGCTGATGCCGACGGACAGGAACGTGTCGCCGCCGCTGTAGTCGACCCAGGTCGGCTGGAGGTTGGCGCCGGTCGCGCCGGCCTCCCAGCGGGCCGCGGTGTCGCAGAGCGTTCCGCTGTACGGGGCGCCGGTGGTCACCACGACGAAGTAGCTGTTGTCCGGGGAGAACGCGACGTCACGGACGTACGAGTCGAACGACTGCCACTTGCAGCGCGGCGTGTAGCGGGCCGTGTTCCAGTCCGCGACGGTAGCGGCGGTGGCACCCAGGTCGATCTTGACGATCTGGTCGTGTAGCACCCCGTCGGCCTTCTTGAAGTTGCCGATGACGACGAGCTGCGTGCCATCCGGGGAGACGGCGAGCTTCTCCGCGCCGACGCCGGCCTTGGCGCCGCTGACGCCGTCCCAGTTGTGGTTCTCGGTCAGCGTGGTGGTGAGGTAGCTGTCCACCGCGCCGGTGGTGGCGTTGAGCGAGGCCAGCCCGCCGCGGGGGTTGGGGTTGCCGGCCGTGGTGAAGATGCCGCCGACCAGCAGCCGGTTGCCGACCAGCGCGATGTCCTTGATGAGCCCGTTGAACGCGGGCGGCGCGAAGCTGGTGACGACCGCCCCGGTGTTGACGTCGAGCAGGGCCACCTTGCGCCGGGTCACGCCGTTGACGGTGTTGAACTTGCCGGCGACGAAGACCGTGTTCGCCGTGGGCCCGGCCGTGACCGCGGTCACCTCGTTGTCGAGCGTGGGCGCGAACGCGGTGTCCACCGCGCCGGTGGCCTTGTCGAACGCGAGCAGGTAGTCGCGGGCGATGTCGACGTCGGAGTTGCGGTTCTGCACGCGGGTGAAGGAGCCGCCCGCGATGATCTTCGTACCGGCGTCGTGGATCGCGTCGACCGAGCCGTCCTGGACGTCGGGCGAGGCGGTGGACGGGACGGTGTGGACCACTTTGTCGTGGCCGGGCGCGGCGGCGGCCGCGGGCGTGGCCGGAGAGAGGCCGACGACGGTGAGGGCGCCGGCGGTGAGGACCGCGAGAAGACGGCGGCGGCGCGGGGCCGAGAGGTGGGTCACGGGCAGCTCCGGTGGGTGAGCAGGGTGAGGCGTCGCTGCGCTTACTCTCCGTTGATCACCGCCTGGGGTCCAGCGTGAGCGGCGCATTCTGCCCGGTCACCGGGCCGTCGGGACCGACCACCGCCGGGTCCGGCCAGGACAGCCGAGGCCGTCCGCACGAAAAGATGAGGTCGTCTCACCGGCCGGACGGGTCGGGATGGGCGGTCAGGTGGCCGCGGGCGGGTCGGCCGACGGAAGCGTGACGGTCACCTCCAGGCCGCCGCCGGGCTGGGCGACCGCCTTCACCGTGCCGCCGTGCGCGTCGCAGACGGCCCGCACGATCGACAGGCCGAGCCCGGAGCCGCGAGCACCGGTGCGTTCCTGGCCGCCGCGCCGGAACGGCTCGAACAACCCGGGTACGTCGGCCGGGGCGACCTCGAAGCCGGTGTTCCCCACCACCAGCCAGGACCGCTGCCCGTCGGTGCCGGTGCGCACCCAGATCCGCCCGTGCAGGTGGTTGTAGCGGACCGCGTTCTCCACCAGGTTGCCGGCCAGCCGGTCGAGCAGCCCCGGGTCACCGACCACCGGCGCCGGACGCAGCGACGTGTGCACCTTCAGGCCGATCCGCTCGACCTCCCGGGACACCGCGGAGAGCGCGTTGGCGGTGCCGACGGCGAGATCCGACTCCGCGCGCCGGGCCAGCCGCCGGCCGCTCTGGGCCTCGCTGCGGGCCAGCACCAGCAGCGCGTCGACCAGGCCGTTGGCCCGCTCCGAGGCGTCCCGTACCACCGCGGCCATGCGGCGGTACTCGGCGAGGTCGGCGTCGTCGTCGCTCAGCGTCACGTCGATTTCGGTACGCATCACCGCGAGCGGCGTGCGCAGCTCGTGCGAGGCGTTCGCGACGAACCGTTTCTGCGCCTCGAACGCGCCGCTGATCCGGTCCAGCATCGCGTCGAACGTCTCGGCCAGCTCGGCCACCTCGTCGTCGGCGCCGGACCAGCCGATCCGCTCGTCGAGCGTGGCCTCGCCGAGCCGGCGCGCGGTGGCGGTCACCTGGTGCAGCGGGCGCAGCGCCCGGCCGGCCACCAGGTACGCCCCGGCCACCCCGACCACGCTGATCGCCACGAGCGCGAGCAGTCCCTTGACCAGCAGTTCCTGTGACGCCGCGTCGACCAGTTGCCGCTGCCACTGTCCGGCGTCGAGGGTGCGGCCGTCGGTGAGCACCACTGTGGTGCCGGGCAGCAGTTCGTCGGTGGGGCGCAGCGCGTCGCGGACCAGCAGCCAGGCCAGCAGCACCAGGATCGCCCCGGCTCCGACCAGCAGGACGCCGTTGAGCAGGGTCAGCCGCAGCCGCAGCGTCGGCCGCACCCGCCGGGTGCCCACGCTCACTGCGTGCGGCCGATCCGGTAGCCCGCCCCGACCACCGTGTCGATGAGCGGCGGATCGCCCAGCTTCTTGCGCAGCGTCATCACGGTGACCCGGACGATCGTGGTGAACGGGTCGGTGTTGGCGTCCCAGACCCGTTCCAGCAGCTCCTCGCTGGACACCACCGCGCCGCGTGCCTTTAGTAGTTCGGCGAGCACGCCGAACTCCTTGTTGGTGAGATCGAGCGGCACTCCACCACGGCTGACCACCCGCCGGGCCGGATCGAGCACCAGGTCGGCCACCTCCAGCACCGGAGGCGCGGCCGGGGTGGCCCGGCGGCCCAGCGCCTGCACCCGCGCCACCAGCTCGTCGAACGCGAACGGCTTCGCCAGGTAGTCGTCGGCGCCGAGCTGCAGACCCTCCACCCGGTCGGCGACGGTGCCGCTCGCGGTGAGCATCAGCACCCGGGTCAGCGCGCCGGAGGCGGCCAGGTCGGCGCAGATCCGGTCGCCGTGCACGCCCGGCAGGTCGCGGTCAAGGATCACCACGTCGTACCGGGTGACGAACGCCGCCTCGTGGCCTGCGTCGCCGTCGTAGGCGACGTCCACCGCCATCCCGCGCTTGCGCAGCCCACGCGCGATCGCGTCGGCGAGGTTGCGCTCGTCCTCCACCACCAGTACCCGCATCCCGGCCCTCCCGCCTCGTGACCTCTGCCAACCTAGTGCCGCCGGCCAAGGGGTGTCGCTGGAGGAGCGGCGCCCGGCGGCGCGGGCCGGCTGATCCACCCGCCGTCCGCCGGGTCTCCCTGCCCACTTCGACCAAGTCTCGTGACGCTCCGTCACATCAGCACCGATGCAGCGCTGTGTCACGCACTGTTACTGGCGCATGCTCTTCCAAACGAAACGACTGCCGAGCTATAAGTCCTTGACCTGCAGAGACATCAAATCGGTCGCCGGGGCCGCCGATGTCCTTCCGTCGACTTTGCTCTGCAGCCAGATACGCAGACGTTGCCGCGAGTCACCGATGCGTCGGTGGCTGCAGAGCAAAGTCGCCAAGGGGTAGACCCTGCGAGCTTGCGTCACAGTTACCTTCGGTGACAGCGCGACCCGTCAGGCGAACCGTCGGGTCGACGCACCCCCGCCGCGGCTGCCGTCGGTGGCAACCAGCCGGCGCGGCGCCCAGGTCCGCCTGCACCCGCCGCCGTTGCACAAAACCTTCGGGTACGCGATGCTCGGCGGCAATGATCGACAACCGCACGGTCCCGGGACCCGGTCCACGCCGGGCGGCATCCTGATGCCCGGCCGCGACATCGCGTACCGCCGGTTCCGATTCCCGGCGGACCGGGACGTGGGCCGCGCCGACGGGCTCGCCGCCGGGCCGGACGGGCTGGCGCTCGACGGCGCGCCCGGCAGCCTGACACACACCGACCCGCACTCCGGGACCACCGCCGAGTACGCCGTCGGGAGCTGGACGTCCCCGGTGACGCCGCTCGGCTTCGCCGCCGCCGAGCTGGTGCCCTCCTGGACCGCGCACACCCCGCCCGGCTGCTGGCTGCGTGTGCAGCTACGCGGCTGGGCCGGCGACGCGGCTTCCACCGGCTGGTACGAGCTGGGCATCTGGGCCGCCGACGACAGCGCGGTGCACCGGGCGTCCGTACCCGGGCAGGAGGACGACCGGGCGCGGGTGGCCGCCGACACGCTGCGGGTGACCGGCGCGACGGTGACCGGCTGGCAGGTGCGGGTGACGCTGCTGCGCCGCCTCGACGTGGCGGACGGTCCGGTGCTGCGCACGGTCGGCGTGGTCGCCTCCACCGACCCGCCCTCATCCCCGGCCGACGCCGGCGTGGGTTCAGCCCTGCCGGGCGGGCCGCGAGGGCGGGTGCTGGACGTGCCGCGCTACACGCAGCGGCTGCACGCCACCGGGGAGACGCGCTGGGGCGGTGGCGGTGACTCCTGGTGCAGTCCCACCTGCGTGTCGATGGTGCTCGACTTCTGGGGCGCGGGACCCACCCCGGACCGGTACGCCTGGGTGACGCCGCCCGGCCCGCGCCCGCGCGTGGTGCACGCCGCCCGGCACTGCTACGACCACGCGTACGCGGGGGCGGGCAACTGGCCGTTCAACACCGCGTACGCGGCGACGCACGGGGTGGACGCGTTCGTCACCCGGCTGCGCTCGCTGGCCGAGGCGGAACTGTTCGTGGCCGCCGGCATCCCGCTGATCGTCTCGGCCGCGTTCACCGCCGGGCAGGTGCCGGGGCTGGACTACGACACACGGGGGCACCTCATCGTGCTGGCCGGCTTCACCGCCGACGGCGACCCGGTACTCAACGATCCGTACGCGCCGGACGACGAGCGGGTCCGCCGCACCGTGCCGCGCGCGCCGTTCGAGCACGCCTGGCAGGCGGGCAGCGGCGGCATCGCGTACGTGCTGCGTCCGGAGTCGACGCCGATGCCGCCGCCACCGCCGCAGGCCAACTGGTGATCAGCGGCCGACCGGCCAGATCGCCATGCCGCCGGTCGGGCGCAGGCACACCAGCTGCGTACCCGTGTCCGCGCACTCGGACCAGGCGCCGGGCAGGATCCCCCGGATCCGCACCTGCCCGGCCGCCACGTCCAGCGCGCCGACGAGCGTCCGGTTCCCGGTGAGCGTGCGCAGCCCGAGCAGCGACCCGGACGGGAGGTCGTTGCCGGAGACGCGCCAGCGACCGAGCCGGGCCAGCACGCGGCCGGTCGGCGGGTCCAGCGCCGACAGTTCCAGCTCCTCCCCGACCCCGCGCTCGGCGGCGATCAGCCGGTCGCCGACCGGTCCCATCCCGAGCCACCGCTCGTCGGTCCAGGCCGGGCGGCCGGTGGCCGGGTCGAGGGCCTGCGCGCCGCCCACCTGGTTGCGCAGGCACACCATCCCGGCGCAGTCGGCGAACCAGAGTCCGGCGCGGGAGCCGACCGGCAGACTCCACCGCTCGTCGAGCCGGTCCAGCCCGTACCCGGTGACCGAGCCCCGGGCGTCCTCGACGAGCAGGAGATCGGCCACGACCTGGGCGTACCGGTAGGCGGCACGGCCGGCCGCGGGCGCCACCCGGCCGGTGTGCGCGACCGTGCCGGAGTCCGCGTCGTATACGGTCACCCGGCCCTGCGGGGTGACCAGCACGAGCTGTGTCACGCCGTGGTCGTCGCGCCGGTACCCCACCTCCTGGCCCGGTACGGGCAGCGTCCATCGCACCGCGCCGGAGCCCGGGTCCACGGCCCGTACGGTGCCCGCGCCGGGCGGGCGGGGGTTCTCCAGCAGCAGGCCGCCGGAGGCGGTCGGGACCGGGTAGCCGGGATGCCGCCAGCGCAGCGTGCCGGTCGCCGGGTCGAGCATCGCCGACACCGAGTCGCCGTCCCCGGCCGGGCTGCTCGTCACCAGCAGTCCCCCGGCCACGGCGGTGAGGCCGAGCACGTGGTCGCCGTCGGTCAGCGCGAACCGCCACGCCGGGTCCCCGCCGGGCAGCCGGTACGCGGCGACCACCCGCCCGCCCCGGCCGATCGCGCCCGGGCCGTCGGCCACCACCACCCGGTCGGGCAGGACCACGAACGCCGCGCCCTGCGGGGCGGGCAACCGGATCGGTTCGGGCCGGCGGGCCGGCCCGGCGGCAGCTGTCACGACGAGCAGCACCAGTACGCCGAGCAGCGCCACCCGGGCCGTCGGGCCGGGCGGCCGGCGGGGCGGCGCGGGGGCCGGCTCGTCGGCGGACTCTCCGTGCCGCATCTCGCCCAGTTCGATCACCGGGCTCACGGCAGCCGCCGCACCAGGAAGTCACCTGTGGGCCTGCGGCAGACCAGCAGCGTCACGCTGGTCGTGCAGTCGGTGCCGGTGATCACTCCCCTGATCGAGGGCGGATCGCCGGACAGGTTCATCTCGGCCAGGAGTTGCCGACCGCCGCCCAGCGGCCGGGTGGCCAGCGGCGGGCCGCCGGACTCGTGCTGCGGGGCCAGGGTCCAGTCGCCCAGCTCGGCGATCAGATGCCCGTCGGTCTGGCCGAGCACCGCCAGGCCGCCGGCGCCGGCGGTGTCGCCGACGAGCAGCCGGTCGCCGCGCACCGCCACGACGCCCGCCCACCGGTCCACGCTCCAGCGCACGGCGCCGGTCGCCGGGTCGAGCGCTGTCATCCCGCCGTCCGGGCGGACGGCGCAGAGCAAGGCGCCGCAGTTGTCGACGTAGTCGACGAGCTTCTGCTCGACGGTCCAGCGCGGTCGCAGCGTGTCCAGGTCGTACGCCTCGACGGTCCCGCCGGCGTCGCGGATCTCCAGCAGCAGCCCGGCCACGGTCAGCACGTGGCGCGGGGCGGACGGTCGCACCGGGTGCAGGTCCCGGGCCGCGACCCGCGCGCCGGTGCGCGCGTCCACGACCACCGTCTGCCCGGTCACCGGGGACAACACCATGCGTTCCGCTCCGGAGCCGTAGTCGAGCCCCAGCATGCCCGTCGAGGGCATCGTCCACATCGTACTTCCGTCGGCCGGGTCGACCCGGGTGATCGACGGGCTGGGGTCGGATGCGGCGGACTGCGACAGCAGCACCCGGCCGACCGCGAACGCGACGCCGCGCCGGCGCCAGGCGTCCGCGCCGGTCGCCGCGTCGTACGTCACCGTCTCCCAGTCGGTGTCGTCGCCGGTCGGGCCGGTCACCATCACCCGGCCGTCCTGCTGCCACACCGACACGGCGGTGCCGGCTCCGGGCAGCGGACTGCGCCACAGTTCCCGTTCTCCGCGGTACGCGACGAGTTCCCGCCCGTCACCGCGGTTCGGCCGCACCACGTACACCACGTCGCCGGAGACGAACACGGCCGAGCCCAGGCCGCCGGGCAGCGTCCACTCCGCCGGGCGGCGCGGCGGCGCGGCGGCGGTGAGCGTGAGCAGCGCCAGCAGCAGGAGCGCCAGGGTGCGGGCCGGCCGGCCGACGCTGCGCGGCGGGCGGGGGGTCGCCGGGGGCGGAGCGTCGTGGCGCAACTCCCCCAGATCGATGACGGTCACGACCATCCTCTCCCGCGCGCCGGGCCGCCGTCCGGCCGTGACAGGCATTGCCACAATCCGCCTGTACGATGGCGCGTCGTGGCCGTGCCCGTGGTGGACCCCTCGTTGAACCCCTCGTCCGTCGAGGCGGACGCCGTCGTGGCCGATCCGCCGCGCCGTGCCCGTCGCCGGCCGGCCCGCGCCGATCTGCTGGCCATCGGAGCCTATGTGCTGCTCGGCGTTCTCGTCTGCCTCAACTACTGGGGCGACGTGGAGCACCGGGTCTCCTCGCACCTGCCCACCGACCACAGCTGGTTCGAGTGGCTGTTCGCGCACGGCGCGTACTCGGTGCAGCACCTGGAGAACCCGCTGTTCACCACCCGGCAGAACGCGCCGGACGGGGTGAACATGATGGCGAACACCTCGCTGCTCGGGGTGACGCTGCCGCTGGCGCCGCTCACCCTGCTGCTCGGCCCGCAGGTGATGTACGCGCTCTACCTGGGCGCGGCGCTGTCCGCGACCGCCGCCACGTCGTACTGGGTGCTGTCGCGGCACCTGGTCCGGTCGCGGGCCGCCGCGTTCGCCGGTGGCGCGTTCCTCGGTTTCGCGCCGGGCATCGTCCATCACGCCAACGGACAGCCCAACTTCGTGTCGAACTTCCTGCTGCCGCTGATCGTGGCGCGGGTGCTGCGGCTGGGCGAGCCGGGGCGGTGGCGGCGCAACGGGCTGGCGCTCGGGCTGCTGGTGGCGTACCAGGTCTTCATCAACGAGGAGATGCTGCTGCTCACCGCGCTGGCCTGCCTGGTCGTCGTGGTGGCGTACGTGGTGCAGCGGCCGCGCGCGGCCCGTGAGCGGGCCGGGTCGTTCCTGGCCGCGCTCGGCCTCGGCGGCGGGCTGGCGCTGCTGCTGACCGCGTACCCGATCTGGTTCCAGTTCAACGGGCCGCAGTCGTACCGGGGGTTGCAGGGCGGCGTCTTCCACAATTGGGGCGAGGACCTGGTGGCCTTCGTCACGTTCGCGCGGGACACGATCGCCGGTGACGAGGCGGTGGAGAAGACCATCGGGCTGACCGAGCAGAACACCTGGTTCGGCTGGCCGCTGGTGCTGGTGGCGCTGGGCGCGCTGGTGCTGCTGGTCCGCCGGTCGGTTGCGGCCCGGATCCTGGCCGTGCTGGTGGTCGTCTTCACGATCGCCTCGATCGGCCCGGTGGTGCGGTTCAACGGCGCGGAGACCGACGTCGACGGTCCGTGGGCGTACATCCCGGACGACCTGCCGCTGGTCGAGATGATGATGCCGACCCGGTTGAGCCTGATCGTGGTGGCCGCCGTGGGTGTGCTGCTCGCCCTGGCGTGGGACACGCTGGCCGGCGCCGGCCGTCCGCCGGTGCCCGCCCCCCGCGCCGCCGCCGACGACACCGGCCGTGCCGACGAGGCGGACGCGCGCCCGGACCGCGCCGCGTCCCGCCGCCGGGTGCTTCGGCTGGCCGGGTACGCCGCGATCGTGGCCGCCCTGGTGCCGCTGATCCCGCGCCCGCTGCCGGCGCAGGACATCGACCCGCCGCCGCGTTTCATCACCGCCGGTGGCTGGCGGCCGTACGTGCCGGAGGGCCGCACGCTGGTGCCGGTGCCGATCCCGAGCAACGTGCACGGGCTGCACACGCTGCGCTGGAGCGCGCTGACCGGGCACGAGTTCCCGATCCCGGGTGGCTACTTCATCGGCCCGAACGAGCGCGGCGAGGGCGTCTTCGGCGCGCCGAACCGCCCCACCAGCACGCTCATCTACTCCACGATGGACAAGAACGTGGTGCCGGAGATCACCGAGGAGAACCGCCGCCAGGCCGTGGACGACCTGCGCTTCTGGCGGGCGTCGGTGGTGGTGCTCGGGTCCGGGCCGCGCGAGGCGGTGCTGCGCGACCTGATGGCCGAGCTGCTCGGCCCGCCGCAGCGGGTGGACGACGTGTGGCTCTGGGACGTGCGCGACCGGGTCTGAGGCGGCATCCCGCTCAGCCGGCGAGCGCCCGGACGTCCCACAGGTGCCCGCCGGGCACGTCCCGGCCGGTGCCGACCAGCGCGTCCACCGTGGCGCGTACCGGGTCGGCCGGCGACGAGTCCGACTGCACCAGCGCCGCCGCCCGCCAGTGCCGCAGGTCCGCGACCGCCTGCCGGCGTTCCGCGTCGCCGACCGGCGGCACCTGGCCGGTCTCGGCGGCCCGCCGTAGCAGCAGCGACGTGGGCCGGTCCGGCGCGCCCCAGCGGGCGGCCGGGTCGTCCGCCGAGCGCGGGCCGATGAAGTAGCCGCCCGGCGCGTCGAACGCCAGCGCGGTGCGCGCCGACCAGAACATGGCCGGGCTGACCGCCGCCCCGGTCACCGGCGGCACCGGCACCAGCGTCCGGCCCTCCGGCACGTACGCCTGCCAGCCGCCACCGGACACGACGGCCGGGACCGGCGGGGCCGGCACCGTGCGGATCGGGGTCGGGGCCAGCGGCAACAGCGCGGCGGCGACCGCGCCGGCCCACGGCGCCCAGGTGCGGACGGCGCCGCGCCGGACCCGGTCAAGGGCCAGCGCCAGCAGCACCCCGAGCACCGGTACGCAGACCAGCGCGAAGCGCGCCGGCACCACCAGGTCCAGCAGCGGCACCCCGGCGAGCAGGCGGTACGGGCCGGGCAGCCCGGTGTCGTCGCGGTCGACGACCACCGAGGCGCCGAGCGACAGCGCCGCGAACAGCAGGCCGCACGCGGCGAGCGCGCGCACCAGCGGCCGCCGCCACAGCCGCACCACCACGAGCAGCGCCAGCAGCGGCAGGAACGGCCCGAAGAACGAGTTCTGCTCGGTCGGGTTCGGCGACAGCAGCCCGGCGCGGCGGGCGTCCCCGGCGACTGTCTGCCGGGCGGAGGCGACGAACGAGACCAGGTCCAGCCGGTAGCCCTCGGTGTGGAACGGCATCCCCCGGTAGTGGCCCGGCCCGGCGAACTGGAACCACAGCGGGTACGCCAGCAGCACGCCCGCCACCAGCGCGCCGATGCCCAGCCGGCGGGCCACCACCGGCGCCAGCCGACGCGCGGCGGACCGGTCGGCGAGCGCGTACGCCCCGGCCAGCGCCCCGGCGGCCAGCGCCAGGAAGACGAGCACCTCCTCGCCGAGGAACACCTGGTACGCGACGGCCAGCCCGAGCAGCACGCCGTCGCGGCGTACCCGGTCGGTGGCCGGCCGGAACACCAGCGCGAGGATCACCGGCACCAGGAACTGGGCGGCCATGTGCAGGTGGGCGCCGGCCTGCGCCACCATGCCCGGGGCGAAGCCGCAGAACAGGCCGCCCACCGCGGCGGCGGCCCGGGAGCGGACCAGCCGGCGGGCGAGCAGCGCGTACCAGGCGGTGGCGGTGCCGGCGAGGCTGATCGTCACGGCCACGAGGAACGCCGCCTGGGAGCCGAACGCGACGGTGACCGGGGTGAGCGGCACGCCCAGGCCGAGCACCGACGTGTTCGCCATCAGGTTCACCCCGTCCGGGGCGTTCAGCGCGGCGCTGTGGAACGGGTTCTCGCCGCCGGTCACCGCGCGGGCGGCCCGGGCCAGCATCCACTCGAACAGGATCTGGTCGCCGGCCTGGTGGAACAGCCGTTCCGGGCGGCGCCACTGGCCGCTGGTGAGCAGCACCGCGAGAGCGAGGTAGCCGGCCACCACCAGCGCGTCGACCGGGCGGGGGCGGCGGCGGGGCGCGGGAGCGGGCCGCTCCGGGAGGGTCAGGCGGGCCGGCTGGTCAGTTTCCGCACGTCCCACAGCCACACGTCCAGCTCCTGCCGCCCGGGCCCGACCAGTTGCTCCACCGTGCGGCGCAGCGGCTCGGCGTTCTGCTCGGCCAGCGGCAGCACCACCACCGCCGCGTTCCAGTGCCGCAACTCGTCCAGGTAGCGGCGGCGCTGCCGGTCGTCCAGCTTCGGCGTACGGCCGGTGGACGACACCTCCCGCAGCATGTCGCCGATGCCGCTGGGCCGCCCGCCGAAGCGTCCCGGGTCACCTGTGACGCCGTTGCGCGGCGCGAGGAAGTAGCCGCCGGGGATCTTGAATTCGAGGTTCGTGCTCGCCGCCCAGCGCATCGGGTCGGTGTTGCCCATCGCCGGCACCGGCACGGACACGAGCGTCTGGTCCGGCCCGACGTACTGCCGCCACCGGTCGGCGGTGATGAACTCCGGCACCGGCTCCCGGGTGGTGACCCGCAACGGCATCGGCGCGATCGGCAGCAGCGCGAAGACCAGGCCGGCGGCGGTGAGCTTGCGGGCGGTCCGCCGGTCCACGCCCCGCAGCGCCCAGGCGCGGCGCACCGCGTACGCGAGCAGGATCGCCACCGTCACGCTGGTGATCAGGCCGAAGCGGGTGGGCACCACGGCGTCCAGCAGCGGCAGCCGCACCAGGAACTCCCACGGCCCGGTGACGAGTTCCCGGTCCCACCAGGAGATCCGCTCGCCGAGGGAGAGCACGGCGAAGAACAGCCCGGTCGCGGCCAGCGCCCGGACGATCACGTCGCGCCGCAGCCAGATCACGATGCCCACGGCAAGCAGCGACAGGCTCCAGCCGAAGAACGCGTTCTCCTCCGAGTAGTTCGGGGCGAGGTTGACGTTGGCGCGCTCGTTGCCGCCGAACGTGGGCGAGCCGGGGGCGAAGTACGCGGCGATGTCGTTGCCGTAGTCGCGTACCGCGTCGCTGAGCCCGTGGTACGCCATCGGGCCGGCGAACTGCACCCACAGCGGGTACGCCAGCAGCGCCCCGGCCAGCGTCGCGCAGACCGCCAGCCCCGCGCCGAGCGGCCGCCACGCGGTCGTCCACCGCTCGCGCTGCTGCACCACCACGGCGATCAGGAACACGCCCAGGGCCAGCGCGGTGAAGAGCAGGATCTCCTCGTTGATGAACGCCTGCGCGGTGACCAGCAGCGCCAGCAGCACGCCGTCGCGCACCGGCCGGGTCGAGCGGGTCAGCACCAGCACCCGCCACACGATGAACGGCAGCAGGAACTGGCTGATGATGTTCGGGTGCCAGTTGGCGTGCGACAGCATGGCCGGCGAGAACCCGCAGAACCAGGCCGCCACGGCGGCGGCCGGGCGGTGCCGGATCAGGTGCCGGGAGAGCACCCGGTACCAGGCGGCGGCGGTGCCGGCCAGGCCGAGCGTGACGAGCGTGACGAAGGAGACCGCCGGTCCGAACAGGAGGGTCACCGGCACCATCGGGATGCCGAGCGCCAGGATGGCGGTGTTCGCCATCAGGTTGACGCCGTCGGGGTAGTTGAACTGCTCGGTGAAGAACGGGAACTCGCCGTGCAGCACCACCCGTACCGAGTGGGCCAGGAAGAACTGCACCTGCGCCGGGTCGCTGCTGTAGAGCGCGGCCACCCGCCCGGCCGGGTCGGCCCAGATGCCGCTGGTCACCCAGATCGCGGCGAGCAGGAATCCGCCGTACACCGTGAGGTCGATCCGGCGGCGGGTCCACCGCCACCGGCGCACGCGCCGCGCGCCCGGCGTGGCCGGCGCCTCGGGCTCGGTCGGCGCTTCCGGAGGTGTCGTGGTCGCCGGCTCCGGCTCGGCGACGGTGACCCGGGGTGGGTCCAGGGTGACGGAGCGGTGGCCCGTCGGGGCGGCGGCGTCCGGCGTCGAGGCGCCGCGGGTCTCGGCAGGCGTCACAATCGGCGGAGTCTACCGGAGCCGGATATTGATACCCGAATCGCCCGTCACGTTCCGCAGTGGTCACTTGGCCGAAAGGGTGAGCCGGGCGCGGCCGGGCGACCGGCCGTCTCGTACCATGTGGGCTTCCGACCGACGACCGGCGAGGGGATCAGGGTGCTTTCAGCCCGCCGAGGCGCTACGACGGGCACCGCGCTGGCAGCTCTGCTGCTGGTAACGGCGGGTTGCGGACCGATCTCGGACCGGAAGCCGGCGGACCTGCGGGTCGGCTACGACAGCCTGGACGGCTCCCTCGCGGTGTGGCCGCCGCGCGGCAGTCTGGCCGGGGACGCGGCGGCGACCGCCGCGATCACCACAGCGGTACGCGAGTGGCGCTCCCCGGTGGACGATCGGGCGCACGTGCCCACCTCCGGCATCCTCTTCTCCGGTCAGGTGGCCGGCTCCGCGCTGGCGCTGGTCGCCGCCGACGTTCCCGGTGACGCCGCCTCCTGGCTGCTGCAACTCGACCGGGACGGGCAGCGCTGGCGGGTCGTCCAGGCGACCGAGTACACCGATCCCGGCTACCTGGTCTACTCCGACGTGCTGCCGGTGCGGGACCCGGACGGCCGCCGCTATCTCACCTCGGCCCGCGTCGAGCGCCTGCTCGGCCCCGACGGCAAGGCCGTCGCCGGCACCGACGGCGTCACCGAGCCGATCCGCGTGCCGGCCTGCCAGGCCGTCGAGCTGACCGCAGCGCTGCGGCCCACGGCGTCGCTGCCGCGCGGCCGGGCCACGGACCGCGTCCTCGACCTGGGTACGGCCACCGAAGCGCCCCGCTACCCCCTGGTACGCGACGAGACGGGCGCCGGGAAGCGCGCGCTGACCGGGCTGGACACCTGCGTGCTGGCGGGTGAGCGGGGCCCGTTCGGCAGTGTGCCGCGCCGCATCGGCGACCGGGAGGCGCCCAGCTCCGCGCCGGAGTCCTGGCCGCTGGCGAAGATCGCGACCCGTTCGCTCGGTTCGGTGGCGCTCGGCGACGGGGAGCCGGGCGAGCTGGAGCAGTTGAGCTGGGACAGTGCGAGCGGGACGATGACCGCGGTGGTCTACCGGCCGGCCGGCGGCGGCACGCCGGTGGTGTCCCCCGCCGACCGGTCCACCACGCTGCAGGCGTACCACCTGCCGATGCCCGGCCGTCCGCTGGCGGTGCTGAGCTGGCGTACGCGCGACGTCTCGTTCTCCGCCCCGCCGGGCACCACTCGCCTGGTGGACCGTCCCGGCCTGGTGGTCGTGGAGCACACCGACCAGAGGCAGACGTTCAGCCTGGCCGACACCGAAAAGACCTGGTACCGCTCCCTCCCCACCCCGTAACCCCCCGCCGCCCCGCCTCCCCCTGACTCGGCGATCTTGCACTTGCGGCCCCCTTATCGGGCGAAGCCGACATCAGGAGGGCCGCAAGTGCAAGATCGACGCGGAAACCGGGCGGGTGGAGATCAGGTCAGCTCTGGGCTCGGGCTCCGTTTGCGGCGGGGTCCACCGGGGCGGCGTCCAGGCCGGAGATCCAGCCGGTGACGTCGCGCGCCACGTCCTGCGCGGTCAGCCGCAGGTCGGCCAGGATCTGGGCGCGGGTGCCGTGCGGGTGCCAGTCGGCCGGTACGCCCAGGTCCTTGACCGGCACCCGGACGTCCGCGTCGCGCAACGCCTGCGCCAGCGCGGAGCCGACGCCGCCGATGCGCACGCCGTCCTCCACGGTGACCACGAGCCGGTGCCCGGCGGCCAGCTCGACCAGTTCGGCCGGCACCGGGCGGACCCAGCGCGGGTCGACCACAGTGACGCCGTACCCCTGCTCGGCGACGCGGGCGGCGACCTCCACGCCGAGGCCGGCGAACGAGCCGACCGCGACCAGCAGCACGTCGGTACGCGCCGACTCGGCAAGCACGTCGACCGGGCCGACCCGGCGTACGGCCGGCAGGTCGGCGGCGACGGTGCCGGTCGGGAAGCGCAGGATGGTCGGACCGTCGTCCACGGCGACCGCCTCACGCAGCTCCTCGCGCAGCGTGGCCGAGTCGCGGGGCGCGGCGATCCGCAGGCCGGGCACCACGCCGAAGACGGACATGTCCCAGATGCCATAGTGGCTCGGCCCGTCCGGGCCGGTGATGCCGGCCCGGTCCAGCACGAACGTGACGGGCAGCTTGTGCATCGCCACGTCCAGCAGGACCTGGTCGAACGCGCGGTTGAGGAACGTGGCGTAGACCGCGACCACCGGGTGCAGCCCGCCCATGGCCAGGCCGGCGGCCGAGGTGGCCGCGTGCTGCTCGGCGATGCCCACGTCGTACACCCGCTCCGGGTACTTGCGGGCCAGCGTGGCGATGCCGGTGGGCTCGGCCATGGCGGCGGTGATGCCGACCACGTCGGGGCGCTCGTCGGCGATCGCGACCAGCTCGTCGGCGAAGACGTTCGTCCACTTCACCGACGGCACGGCGAGCAGCTTGCCGGTCTCGGCGTCGAACGCGCCGGGGCCGTGCAGGCAGTCCGCCTCGTCGTCCTCGGCGGGACGGTAGCCGTAACCCTTGCGGGTGACCGCGTGCACGATCACCGGGCCGCCGAAGTTCTTCGCAGCGCGCAGCGCCGCCTCGACCGCCGGCACGTCGTGGCCGTCGACCGGGCCGACGTACTTGATGCCGAGGTCCTCGAACATGGCCTGCGGGGCGACCGCGTCCTTGATGCCCTTCTTGACCGCGTGCAGCACCTCGTACATCGGTTTGCCGACGAACGGGGTGTTGCCGAGCGCGTCCTTGACGGTGTCGAGCACCTTCTCGTAGCCGGGGTTGAGCCGCAGCGACGACAGGTGGTCGGCGAGGCCGCCGATGGTCGGCGAGTAGGACCGCCCGTTGTCGTTCACGACGATCACCAGCGGGTTGCCGGCGGTCGCGATGTTGTTCAGCGCCTCCCAGCACATGCCGCCGGTGAGCGCGCCGTCGCCGACCATCGCCACGACCGAGCGCTTCTCGCCGCGCAGCGCGTACGCCTTGGCCAGGCCGTCGGCGTACGACAGGGCGGTGGAGGCGTGCGAGTTCTCGATCAGGTCGTGCTCGCTCTCCGCCTGGCTGGGGTAGCCGGAGAGGCCACCGCGCTGGCGGAGCTTGTCGAAGCCCTCCTGCCGGCCGGTGAGGATCTTGTGTACGTACGCCTGGTGGCCGGTGTCGAAGAGGAGCCGGTCGCGGGGGGAGTCGAAGACCCGGTGCATGGCGAGGGTCAGCTCGACCACACCCAGGTTGGGGCCGACGTGGCCGCCGGTGCGGGAGACCTTGGCGATCAGGAAGTCACGGATCTCGGCGGCGAGGATGTCCAGCTGCTCGGCGGTCATCCGCTTGACGTCCTGCGGGCCGCGGACGGTGCCCAGCAGCCGACCGTGGTTGGCCGTGCCCTCTTCAACACTCATGACCGGAGAGTCTATCGGCCGTGCGACAGTCCGCAGCCTGGCCGTGCATCGATCCAGGTCAGGCGTCCACCACCAGCCTGCGCGGCGCGGCTGGGCGCGGCGCGACGGCGGACGGGCCGGCCGGGGTCCACGAGCCCAGCACGGCGGCCCGGGACGCCCCGGTCACCGACGGGACCGCGCCCGGCAGGCCGTGCCAGGACAGCCAGCCCAGCAGCGCGAACGCGTACGCCTCCTTCGCCTGAGCCGGCACGCCCAGCTCGTCGGTGGTGCGCAGCCGCCAGCGCCCCTCGCCCAGCGCGGCCAGCCGCGCCCGCAGTGTGGGATTGCGCACTCCCCCGCCGGCGGCCACCACCTCGGTCACCCGGTGCCTGTCGCAGGCGTCGGCCACGGTGCGGGCGGTCAGCTCGGTGAGCGTGGCCAGCACGTCGTCGGCGGCCACCGGCTCGCCGAGCGCGGCCAGCGCCGCGTCCAGGTAGCCGCCGTGGAACAGCTCCTTGCCTGTCGACTTGGGCGGCGGCGCCGCGTAGTACGGCTCGGCGAGCAGCCCGGCCAGCAGCGCCTCGTGCACCCGGCCCGCCGCGGCCCGCGCCCCGTCGACGTCGCAGGGCCGGTCCAGGAAGCGCCGGGCGGCGGCGTCCAGCAGCGCGTTGGCCGGGCCCACGTCGTACCCGAGGACGGGCGCGCCGGGCGCGACCACTGTGAGGTTCGCGATGCCGCCTAAATTCAGAGCGGCCCGCGCGCCAGTGCCGGCCGGGCCACGCGCTGCGCGCGGGGACGAGGCCGGGTCGAGCAGCAGCGCGTCGAACGCCGGGACCAGCGGCGCGCCCTGGCCGCCGGCCGCCACGTCCGCCGAGCGCAGGTCGTGCAGCACCGGTACGCCCACCCGGGCGGCCACCCGGGCCGGCGCGCCGAGCTGGAGCGTGCCGCGCACCCGGCCCGCCTCGACCCAGTGGAAGACCGTCTGCCCGGGCGACACGACCGCGTCAGCCGCTCCCCCGGCCAGCTCGACGCCGGCCGCCGCCGCCTCGGCGAACACCTCGCCGAGCCGGTTGTCCAGGCGGCAGACCGCCTCGATGGTGGTGGCCGCCGGGGGCAGCAGGGCGCCGATCTCGGCCCGCAGGTCGTCCGGGTACGCGAGTTCGCGGTGTCCGAGCGGCCGCAGCCGCAGCGTGTCGCCGTCGGCGGTGAACTCGGCCGCCACCACGTCCACGCCGTCGTAGGACGTGCCCGACATCAGCCCGACGATGCGCAAGGAAGGGCCCCTTCTTAACGGATCCGGTAGTAGAAGGGCCCCTTGTTAACGCGCGGGGCCGGGGACGGGCTCAACGCCGCGGGGGCAGGAACAAGCCGACCAGCTCCACGTGCTGGGTCATCGGGAACAGGTCGTACCCGCGCAGCTCGGCCAGCCGCCACCCCGCGTCGGTGAACGTGCGCACGTCCCGGGCGAAGGCGGCCGGGTCGCAGGCCACGTACGCCACCGCGCGCGGCCCGGCGGCCGCCACGTCGCGGACCACCGGCGCGCCCGCGCCGGAGCGCGGCGGGTCGAGCACCACCAGGTCGACCGGGCCGGTGATCCGGCGCCGGGACAGCGCGCTCTCCACCCGCGCCGCGACCACCTCGACGCCGGCCAGGTCGGCCAGGTTCTCCCGGGCCGCGGCCACCCCGTCCGGCGCCGACTCGACGAGCGTCACCCGGGCGCCGCCGACCCGGCCGGCGAGCGCGGCGGCGAACAGGCCGGCCCCGCCGTACAGGTCCCAGGCCGTCTCGCCGGTCTGCGGGTCGAGCAGGTCGAGCACCGCGCCGGTCAGCGCGTCCGCCGCCGCCGGGTGCACCTGCCAGAACCCGGAGGCGGGCAGCGTGAAGGACCGCCCGGCCGCCGTCTCCCGGACCCGCTGCGGCCCGCTCACCGCCGTCGCAACCCCCTCGGTGTACGCGACCACGGCGACGTCCCCGCCGGTGCTGGCGACCGTCTCCACCGCGTCGGCGTCCGGCCAGCGGGCGCCGGTCGGCGCGAGCACCGGCAGCTCCTGGATCGCCGGGTGCGCGATCAGGCACCTGTCGATCGGCACCACCTCGTGCGAGCGGTGCTTGAGCAGCCCGGCCCGGCCGGCCGCGTCGACCGCGTACCGGACCCGGGAACGCCAGCCCAGCGGCCCGCCGGGCAGCGCCTCGACGCGTACGCCGAGCGCGTCGATCTGCTCCGCGGTGAGGCCGCCCAGCCGGGTGAGCTGCTCGCGCACCACGGCGAGCTTCCAGCCGAGCTGGGCGGCCGGGGCGACGTGCTGGAGGTCGCAGCCGCCGCACCGGCCCGGCCGGGCGTACGGGCACGGCGGCGTCACCCGGTCCGGCGAGGCGTCCAGGATCTCCACCGCGTCGGCGCGGGCGAAGCCCCGGTGCAGCTCGGTCACCTCGGCGATCACCCGCTCGCCGGGCAGCACGTGCCGGACGAAGACCACCTGCCCGCCGACCCGGGCCACGCAGTGCCCGCCGGGCGCGACCGCGTCGACGGTCAGCTCGACCCGCTCGGCCTCCTCCAGCCCGGGCCGCTCCGCCGCCGGCACAGAACCGGACGACGCAGGACCGGGACGCTCGTCGCCGCTCACGGCCGCTCCTCCCGCTCGGCGGACGGGGTGGACGCCACCGGCGGCGGCAGCGTGCTCTGCGGCGCCACCCGGGGACCGCGCGCCGGGGTACGGCTGAGCGTGGCGTCCAGCCGGTCCAGGTTCTTGCTGGCGGTGGAGGCGAGCTGCCAGGGCACGCTCGTCACCATCACGCCCGGCTCGAACAGCAGCCGTCCCTTGAGCCGCAGCGCGCTCTGGTTGTGCAACAGGTTCTCCCACCAGCGCCCCACCACGTACTCGGGAATGAAGACGGTGACCACGTCGCGCGGCGACTCGCGGCGCACCGACGCGACGAAGTCGAGGATCGGGCGGGTGATCTCCCGGTACGGGGAGTCGATCACGGTGAGCGGCACGGGCAGCTCGCGCCGCTCCCAGTCGGCCTGCAGGTCCCGGGTGTCCTGCTCGTCCACGTTCACGGTGACCGCGGTGAGCGTGTCCGGCCGGGTCGCCCGCGCGTACGCCACGGCCCGCAGCGTGGGCTTGTGCAGCTTGCTGACCAGCACGATGGCGTGGTTGCGGGCGGGCAGGACGCCCCGCTGCTCGGTCGGCTCCAGCTCCCCGGCGATCCGGTCGTAGTGCCGTCGGATGCCGAGCATCACCACGTACATCACCGCCATCGCGACGATCGCGATCCAGGCGCCCAGCAGGAACTTGGTGGCCAGCACGATGACCAGCACCACGGCGGTCATCGCCATGCCGAACGTGTTGATCGCCCGGGAGCGCAGCATCCGGCGGCGCGCCTCCGGATCCCGCTCGTTGCGCAGGTGCCGGTTCCAGTGCCGGATCATGCCGGCCTGGGAGAGCGTGAACGAGACGAACACCCCGACGATGTAGAGCTGGATGAGCTTGGTCACCTCGGCCTGGAAGCCGATGATCAGCACCACCGCGAAGACGGCGAGGAAGAGGATGCCGTTGGAGAACGCCAGCCGGTCGCCGCGGGTGTGCAGCTGGCGCGGCAGGTAGCGGTCCTGCGCCAGGATCGAGCCGAGCACCGGGAAGCCGTTGAAGGCGGTGTTGGCGGCCAGGAAGAGGATCAGCGCGGTCATCCCGGCGACCACGTAGAGCAGCACCGAGCCGCCGCCGAACACCGTCTCCCCGAGCTGCACGGTCACCGTCTTCTGCACGTAGTCGACAGGGCCGGAGACGATCTGCGTACGCGGGTCCTCGACGAACTGCAGGCCGGTGAGCCGGGACAGCCAGATGATGCCGACCAGCATGGTCACCGCGATGCCGCCGAGCAGCAGCAGCGTGGTCGCCGCGTTCTTCGACTTGGGGGATTTGAACGCCGGTACGCCGTTGGAGATCGCCTCCACGCCGGTGAGCGCCGCGCAGCCCGAGGAGAACGTCCGCAGCAGCAGGAACACCAGCGCGAACCCGGTGACGCTGTGCTCGGCCTGGATCTCCAGGCCGGCGCTCGGCGCGCGCAGGTCGTCGCCGAACACGAAGACGCGGACCAGGCCGGTCAGCAGCATGCCGCCGATGACGATCACGAAGCCGTAGGTGGGGATGGCGAAGGCGGTGCCGGACTCGCGCAGGCCGCGCAGGTTGATCGCGGTGAGCAGCACCACCGCGCTGACCGCGATGAGCACCTTGTGGGTGGCCACGAACGGCACCACCGAGCCGAGGTTCGCCACCCCGGAGGAGACCGAGACGGCGACGGTGAGCACGTAGTCGACGAGCAGCGCGCTGGCCACCGCGAGGCCGGCGCGGGGACCCAGGTTGACGGTGGCCACCTCGTAGTCGCCGCCGCCGGAGGGGTAGGCGTGCACGTTCTGGCGGTAGCTCGCGACGACGGTGAGCATGACGACGACCACCGCGAGCGCGACCCACGGCGAGAAGAAGAACGCCGAGGCGCCGGCGATGGACAGCGTCAGGAGGATCTCGTCCGGCGCGTACGCCACGCTGGAGAGCGCGTCGGAGGCGAAGACCGGTAGCGCGATGCGCTTCGGCAGCAGCGTGTGCTGCAGGCGGTCGGACCGGAACGGTCGACCGAGGAGGAGTCGCTTCAGCAGCGAGGTGGGTCGGGCCACAACCGCAAAGCGTACGACCACCGGGTGCCGGGCGCGGGGGTGGTCGATCTCCGGCGTGCGCGCCCGCGCGGTACGGTTCGGTCCCCCGTCCGGTGGGGGGACGTGGCAGGCTCGCAGGCGACGGGTCGGCGGGCGGCGCCGTGGGAGGAGCGGGCACCGTGCATGTGGTGATCATGGGCTGCGGCCGGGTCGGGTCGACCCTGGCCCACAGCCTGGAGTCGCGCGGCCACTCGGTGGCGGTGATCGACCAGGACGCGGACGCGTTCCGCCGCCTCGGGCCGGACTTCGCCGGCATCACGGTGACCGGCGCGGGCTTCGACGGCGAGGTGCTGCGCCAGGCCGGCATCGAGCGGGCCGACGCGTTCGCGGCGGTCTCCAGCGGCGACAACTCCAACATCATCTCGGCCCGGCTGGCGCGGGAGACGTTCGGCGTGTCCCGGGTCGCGGCCCGCATCTACGACCAGCGCCGGGCGCAGGTCTACGAGCGGCTCGGCATCCCCACCGTGGCGACCGTCCGGTGGACGGCCGACCGCATGCTGCGCCACCTGGTCCCCGAGGGCAACGTGGAGATCTTCCGCGACCCGACCAGCACCGTGTCGATCATCGAGGTGCCGGTGCACAAGGACTGGATCGGCCGGCCGCTGCGGCAGCTGGAGCAGGCCGCCGGCGCCCGGGTGGCCTACCTGAACCGGTTCGGCATCGGCACCCTGCCCACCGCCTCCACCGTGGTGCAGGAGGGCGACCAGGTCTTCATGCTGGTGACCGACGACATCAACGGCTCGGTCACGTCGGTGGCGGCGGCGCCGCCGGAAGGGGGGCACTGAGCCATGCGGATCGCCATCGCCGGCGCCGGCAACGTGGGCCGCTCGATCGCCCAGGAGCTGATCGACAACGGCCACCAGGTGATGCTGATCGAGCGGCAGCCCAGGATGCTGCGGCCCGACCGGGTGCCCGCCGCGGACTGGGTGCTCGCCGACGCGTGCGAGCTGGCCAGCCTGGAGGAGGCCAACGTGGCCGGGTGCGACGTGGTGGTGGCGGCCACCGGCGACGACAAGGTCAACCTCGTGGTGTCGCTGCTGGCCAAGACCGAGTTCGCGGTGCCGCGCGTGGTGGCCCGGGTGAACCGGGCGGAGAACGAGTGGCTGTTCACCGACCAGTGGGGCGTCGACGTGGCGGTCAGCAAGCCGCGCGTGATGGCGGCGCTGGTCGAGGAGGCGGTCACCGTCGGCGACCTGGTCCGGCTGATGACGTTCCGGCAGGGCGAGGCGAACCTGGTCGAGATCACCCTGCCGCCGACCGCGCCCTACGTGGGGCAGCCGATCCACGCGGTGCCGATCCCCCGGGACGCGGCGCTGGTGGCGATCGTGCGCGGCAAGCGGGTGCTGGTGCCCACCCCGGACGACCCGATCGAGGCCGGCGACGAACTGGTCTTCGTCTGCACCGCCGCGGTGGAGGACGACGTGCGCACGGTGATCCTCGGACCGCCCAGCGCCGACCGCCACCGGGACCGCGCCTGACGCGGTCTCAGGAGCCGGGCAGCGGGGTGGGTGCGCTCTCCCGGGTGACCCGGCGCACCACCCAGACGGTGATCAGCAACAGCAACGCGTACGGCGGGTAGCCCAGCGCGAGCCGGGCCACGCCCAGCGCGGTGTCCTGGTGGGCCAGGTAGAGCCCGGCCTGTACGCCCACCTTGGCCAGCCACACCACGCCCCACAGCACGGTGAGCTGGGTGAAGGTGCGCACCAGCTTGGGGTCGTCGCGCCACTCGGAGCGCCCCTTGGCGACCAGCACCGACCAGATCCAGCCGACCAGCGGCTGACGGATCGCAGCCGAGAGCAGCAGCGCCAGGCCGTAGCCGATGCCGTAGAGGATGCCGGGCAGGTAGAAGTCGCGCTCGTCACCGGTACGCAGGGCCAGCAGCGCGCCGATCCCGACGCCGAACAGCCCGTTCATCGCGTGCCGCACCGGCTTGCGCTGGGCCAGCCGCAGGCCGGCGATCAGCAGCGCCACCGCCACCGAGGCGTACACGGCGGGGCGCAGCTCGCCGATCACGTTGGCGACCACGAAGACCACCACCGGGATGCTCGACTCGACCAGCCCGCGCCATCCGCCGAGCTGGTCGGCCATCTGCTCGGCGAGGCTGGGCAGCCGCTCCTCGTCCTGCGGGCCGAGACCCGACGGGGTCTGCTGCTGTCCGGTCGTCACTTCGGCGACTCCAGCTCGTAGTACGGGTTGTAGATCACCTTGCGGTCGTCACGCACCGCCACCCGGCCGCGCGCGGTCAGGTGCCGGCCCGGCTCGATCCCGGCGATGTGCCGGCGGCCCAGCCAGACCAGGGTGACGACGTCGGTGCCGTCGTAGAGGTCCGCCTCCAGCGTGGGCAGGTTCGTGCGCGGCGTGTAGACCACGGTGCGCAGCCGCCCGGCCACCGACACCACCTGGCCCCTGTTGCACTGGTGGGCCGGCGTGCCGCCGGACTCGGCGCTCTCCCGGCGCAGCTCCTGCGCCTCGATCTCGGCCTCGCTGGCGGTGAGCCGGTGCAGGAGCCGCCGCAGCGACCCCCGGCTCTCGTCGGTCGTCATGACCTCCGCGTCACCCTCTCCACAGCGGGGCCCCGCGGGTGGCGGAACCGTCCCGCCAGCGTACGCCGGTGCGGCCCGCCGGCGGGAGCGCCGTCGCGCGCGTACCGCCGCCCGGGACGCCGGCACGCCGCGGGCCCGGCGCCGAGCGACGCCGGGCCCGGGCACGTGTGGATCAGACCTCCTGCTGGCCGGCGTCCGCCTGCTGCTCGGCGACCTCGCGGGGCAGCCGCAGCGGCAGCGGCTCGCGCACCGGCTTGGCCTCCTGCCCGCGGTCGACCACCAGGCCGTCCAGGCACTCCGTCAGCGGCCCGGCGGCGGCCGCGTCGGTGGCCGCGACGCCCTGGAAGACGCCGCGCACCATCCAGCGCGGGCCGTCGATGCCGACGAAGCGCAGGTCCGTCGGGCCGTCCGGGGTGCGCACCCGGGCGCGCAGCTCGGGACCACGCTCCCCGTCGGCCTCCTGGACGGTGGCGCCGTCGGCGGCGAGCGACTGGCGGATCTCCTCGCGCACCTCGTCCCAGATGCCGTCGGAGCGGGGGGCGGCGAAGACGCCGAGCTGCAGCGCGTTCTGCCCGTGCACCAGCACCACCTGCTGGATCACGCCCTGCGGGTCGGCCTGGACGCGCACCTCCACGTCCGGCACCGCCGGGATCTGGAGGCTGCCCAGGTCGAGCCGGGGCGCTTCGGGGGCCTCGCTGACGTCGTACGGCCCGCGATCCGGCGCCGACGAGGTCTCCTCGGCGTCGAGGACCCCATTGTCACGCGCCTCGTCGGCCCGCTTACGGGAGAAGATCACTGCGCCCACCCTCCGCTGTTCGCACTCACCCTGCCACCTCTTCGCTCTGCCCGCCGGACGGCGCCGGGACCAGACCGGCGTGCCCGCCGGTGGACCCGTGCCCGCCCGCGCCACGCCGGGACGCGGGCAGCTCGGCCACCGGCCGGAACTCGGCCCGGGCGACCCGCTGGACCACCAGTTGCGCGATGCGGTCGCCCCGGCTGATCTTGGCTGGCGTGTCCCGATCATGGTTGATCAGGTTGACCAGGATCTCACCCCGGTAGCCGGCGTCGACCGTACCGGGCGCGTTGAGCACCGTCACGCCGAGCCTCGCCGCCAGACCTGATCGGGGGTGGACCAGCCCGACGTACCCGTCGGGCAGCGCCACCGACACGCCGGTGGGCACCAGGGCCCGGCCGCCGGGCGGCAGCTCGACGTCCGCGGCGGCCACCAGGTCCGCGCCGGCGTCGCCGGGATGGGCGTACGCCGGCAGCGGCAGCTCCGGGTCGAGCAGCCGCACGGGCACGGGTACGACGTCTGTCACGGTCATCCTCTTCCGTCCGGTCCTGCGGGGTGCCCTGTCATCCTGCCGGTTGCCCGGCCCGCGACGCGCCGTACCCTCGTCAGTGTGCGTCAGTCGTCATCTCCGGCCGCGCCGCCGGCCACCGCCGCGCCGTACGCGGAGCGCCTCGGGCTGCCCTGGTGGGCCTGGCCGCTCGGGCTGGCCGCGGCCGCGCTGCTCGCGGTCGAGCTCTGGATGGGCGCGACCGGTGTCCGCGCCTGGCTGCCGTTCGTGCTGCTGATCCCCGCCGCGGTGGCCGCCCTGTGGTGGCTGGGCCGGATCCGGGTCGAGGTGCGCGACGGCGAACTGCTGGTGGACGACGCCCACCTCCCGGTGCGGTACGTCGCGGACGTGGTGCCGCTGGACGCGGCCGGCCGGCGCGAGGTGCTCGGCGTCGGCGCGGACCCGCTCGCCTTCGTGGTGCAGCGTCCGTGGGTCAGCGGCGCCGTGCAGGTGGTGCTGGACGACCCGGACGACCCGACCCCGTTCTGGGTGGTCAGCACCCGGCGCCCGGGGCAGCTGGCGGCCGCCGTCCTGGCCGCCCGCGACGCGGCCTGACCGTCGGGCCCCGGACGGCATCCGCTTCGGCCGCGGGAGCCGTCCCGCCGCCGGTCAGGACGGCTTGTCGGGCAGCGCACGGGCGGTACGCCGCAGGTCCTTGCGTAGTTGCTCACCGAGCGCGCGGGTGGCCCGGCGGTTGAGGTAGCCGGCCACGGCGGCGCCGGTCAGGAACGGCCCGAGCGTGGTGAGGTTGCGCCCGAAGCGGCGCATCAGGCTGTCCCGCAGCTCGCGGCGGGCGGCGGTGCCGAGCACCGCGCTCACCCCGACGCCCGGCATCATCGGGTTGACCCCGCGCTGGGTGGCCCAGGACTGCACGAGCGACACCGCGCGACCGGTGCCGCCGGCCGGCAGCGGCACCCGGTGGACCTCGTGCAGCTCGCCGATGAGTTTCAGCTCGATCGCCACCACGGCGACCGTCTCGGCGGCCAGCAGGATGGGGGCGGAGAGCAGCGTGGGCGTCACCGCCCACTCGACCGCGGCCACGCCACCGCCGGCCGCGCCGACCCCGGCGGTGGCCCGGGACGCGTTGCGGACCAGCCGGTCGGCGAGCGCGTCGTCGTCCAGGCCGGGGAAGTGCCGCCGCAGCGTGGCGAGGTCGCGGATCGGCACGTGCGGGGCGATCTCGGCGACCGTGTCGGTCATCCAGCGCACCGCCGCCCGCGGCTTGAACAGATCGGTGACCCCTCGGGCGCGAGCCTGCCCGACCAGCCGGGTCAGCAGTTGCCGCCGGCGGGCCGGAGCGATGTCGTCGGCGGTCAGGGCGGCGACTGTCGCGCCGAGTTCCCCGGCGTCCGCGCCCGGCTCACCGGACGCCGGGCCGGAGCCGGTCGGCTCGGACGTCGCATCCGGGTCGGTCGATGCCGGTCTCGCCGCTGGAACCGGGGTCCGGTCGGTGCCGGCCCTCTCGCTGCGCTCGCTCACCCGTCCGCCCTCCTGCTCCGCGCGGCGTGGCAGCCGCCCGTAAGAAGTCAAGCAGCAACCGGCCACCGGCGCACGGCGGCGGCTCGAACAGCGGCGGCCCCGTCGAGGAGGCCGCCGCTGGTGTCCCCGGTCGGGATCAGACGCACTCGCGGCAGATCAGGTCGCCGTTGCGCTCGACCGCCAGCTGGCTGCGGTGGTGTACCAGGAAGCAGCGGGCGCACCGGAACTCGTCCTGCTGCATCGGGAGGACCTTGACCGTGAGCTCCTCGTCGGCCAGATCGGCGCCGGGCAGCTCGAAGCTCTCGGCCACCTCGGCCTCGTCGACGTCCACGGCGCCCGACTGTGAGTCGACCCGCCGGGCCTTGAGCTCTTCCAGGCTGTCCTCGCCGAGGTCGACCTCGTCGCGACGCGGGGCGTCGTAGTCGGTGGCCATCGGTTTCACTCTCCAATATCGATATTGTCGCTGCCGGTTGTAACGCCGGACGACGCCGTTTCGGTTCCCCTGACCGGCCACCATCTCTGTCGGGCACCCGACCCGATGAGCGGTGGGCCGGGCTCGCCGGAGCGGAACACCCCCGGTGAGCGCGGAACCTTACCCCCCCTGTGGGCGAGGCATGTATACCGCCCTCGCGAGGGAGATGTACGCCTCTGCGCCCGAAGTTGTTCCCAATGTGACTCAGGCGACACGAAGATAGGGGTAGTCCTACCGGTTCACCGCGTGGCGCGCCGGTATGTCGGACTGTTTCCACGCCTGAGCCGGACAAGCGTTAACCTCAGCGGCGTACTGGACGGCCGACCGGTCGCGGCCCGACCGCGTCGCCCGCCACCACCCAATCACTGTCCGGGGAGCGCCCAGGATGAGTTTTGCGCGAGTGCGGGCACTCGTTGTCGTCGGACTGCTGGCGGCCATCGCCCTGGTCATCGTGGTCGTCGCCGTGCTGAAGGACAGTCAGGGCACAGCCGGTACGGCGGCCGCCTGCCCGGACGGCTGGCCCCTGGTCGACCTGCGGCTGCGGGAACAGAAGGACGTCAAGATCAACGTCTACAACGCCACCGACGAGGCCGGCCGGGCCGGCAGCGTCGCGGACGACTTCCGCAACCGCAAGTTCCAGGTCAAGAAGGTCGGCAACGAGAAGAAGGCGTTCGACGGCGTGGCCGAGCTGCGGTTCGGGCCCAACGCCGTGGGCTCGGCGCACCTGCTGCGCGCGTACTTCCTCAACGAGGCCAACCAGAAGTTCGACGCGAACCGCAAGGACGACGTGGTCGACGTGGTCCTGGGCAACCAGTTCCAGCAGCTCGCCACCACCACCGAGGTCAACCAGTCGCTCGGCGACCTGGGCGCGCCGCAGGCGCCGCCCGAGACCTGCCCGAAGCCGGTCGCTAAGTAGGCGACGGGCAGGCCCGGCCACGCGGGGCGGTCTTCCTCCGGGGAGGCCGCCCTGTCGCGTCTGCGGCGCCGGTCACGGCCCGCCGGAGGCGTCCAGGTCGACCAGCCGGGCGTGCAGCGGCCCGTGCAGCGCGGGCGGCGCGGCGAGCACCATGTCCGGTCCGGCCGGGCGGCCGGACAGGCCGGTCACCAGCAAGCCGGCCTCCCGGGCGACCAGCCCGCCGGCGGCCAGGTCCCAGGCGGCCAGCCCCTTCTCGTAGTACGCGTCCACCCGCCCCTCGGCGACCAGGCAGAGGTCGAGCGCGGCGGCGCCCATCCGGCGGATGTCCCGGATGTGCGGGATCAACTCGGCCACCACCCGCGCCTGGTGGGCCCGGCGGGCGGCGTCGTAGCCGAAGCCGGTGGCCACGAGCGCCTGGCCGAGATCGGTCGCCGCCGAGCCGCTCAGCCGCTGCCCGTCGCGCCAGGCGCCGCCGCCGAGCGTCGCGGTCCACTCCTCGCCGGTGACGACGTTGCGGACCACCCCGGCGACCACCTCGCCGGCCACCTCGGCGGCCAGCGAGACCGCGCAGTAGGGCAGCCCGTACAGGTAGTTGACGGTGCCGTCGATCGGGTCGAGGATCCAGCGCACCCCGTCGGCGTCCGCCGGCCCGGTCTCCCCCGCGCCGTACTCCTCACCCAGCACCGCGTCGCCCGGCCGCCGCTGCCGCAACGCGGCCAGGACCTGCCGTTCCACCGCCCGGTCGGCGGCGGTGACCACGTCGGTCACCGTGCTCTTGGTCGCGGCCACCGAGACACCCTCGACCCGCATCCGGTACGCGGTGGCGGCGGCCTCCCGGGCCACGTCGACCGCGATCGTGAGCAACTCCCGCGCCGTAGGCGTCGCGGTGATCATGTTCGTCCCCTTCCCGCACGATCGGGACCGGCCCACTCGTGCGCGGGTATCATCCTTACAAAGTCCACATCTGCGCCGATTCGGCGGTCCCGGACCGCCGGTCCGCCGTGCGGCGCGGGATGATCGCGGCGGACGGCGTTACAATTCACCCTGCCCACGCGCCACGGACCGCCAGCGACCGGACGGCCCGGGACACGGGGGTCCTCAACGACTCGCCCGGCACGGCCGTCCCATGCTGCGCCGGACGACCCGGCCGTGCTCGCTCTTTCGCCTCCGGAAGGTCTTCGTGACAGATCCCCGCCAGACCGGCGCCGACGTTCGCTCGCTCACCGACACCCTGATCGCCCATGCGCAGAGCGCCGGCGGTCAGCTCACGTCGGCCCAGCTCGCGCGCACCGTCGAGTCCGCTGAGGTGACCCCGGCCCAGGCCAAGAAGATCCTCCGCGCGCTCTCCGAGGCGGGCGTGACGGTGGTGGTGGACGGCTCGGCGAGCACCCGCCGCCGCGTCGCCGCCGCCCGGTCCGCCACCCCGGCCTCCCGCGCGACCACGGCCAAGACCACCAAGAAGGCCGCCGCGCCCGCCCCGAAGCAGGCGCCGGCCGCCGAGGAGTCGCCCGCCCCGGCCCCCCGGAAGGCGACCGCGCGCAAGGCCACCACGGCCGACGTCGCAAAGGCCGCCGCCCCGGCGAAGGCCACCAAGGCGACCCGCGCCACCAAGGCCACGGTGGCCGCCAAGACCGCCGCGGCGAAGCCGGGGAAGGCCGACGGCGCCGAGGGCGAGATCGACCCGGAGCAGCTGGCCGCCGAGATCGAGGACGTGGTGGTCGAGGAGCCGGCCGAGCTGACCCGGGCCGCCGAGGCCGACGCGGCCAGCTCCGCCACCGACAACGACTTCGAGTGGGACGACGAGGAGTCCGAGGCGCTCAAGCAGGCGCGCCGGGACGCCGAGCTGACCGCCTCCGCCGACTCCGTGCGGGCGTACCTCAAGCAGATCGGCAAGGTTCCGCTGCTCAACGCCGAGCAGGAGGTCGAGCTGGCCAAGCGGATCGAGGCCGGCCTCTACGCCGCCGAGCGGCTGCGCGCCGCCGACGAGGGCGAGGAGAAGCTGGTCCGCGACCTGCAGCGCGACCTGATGTGGATCTCCCGGGACGGCGAGCGGGCCAAGAACCACCTGCTGGAGGCCAACCTGCGGTTGGTGGTCTCACTGGCCAAGCGCTACACCGGCCGCGGCATGGCCTTCCTCGACCTCATCCAGGAAGGCAACCTCGGCCTCATCCGCGCCGTCGAGAAGTTCGACTACACCAAGGGCTACAAGTTCTCCACCTACGCCACCTGGTGGATCCGCCAGGCCATCACCCGCGCCATGGCCGACCAGGCCCGCACCATCCGCATCCCCGTGCACATGGTCGAGGTGATCAACAAGCTCGGCCGGATCCAGCGCGAGCTGCTCCAGGACCTGGGCCGCGAGCCCACCCCGGAGGAGCTTGCCAAGGAGATGGACATCACACCGGAGAAGGTGCTGGAGATCCAGCAGTACGCCCGGGAGCCCATCTCGCTGGACCAGACCATCGGCGACGAGGGTGACAGCCAGCTCGGCGACTTCATCGAGGACTCCGAGGCGGTCGTCGCTGTCGACGCGGTGTCGTTCTCGCTGCTCCAGGACCAGCTCCAGCAGGTCCTCCAGACGCTGTCCGAGCGTGAGGCGGGCGTGGTGCGCCTGCGCTTCGGCCTCACCGACGGTCAGCCGCGCACCCTGGACGAGATCGGCCAGGTGTACGGCGTGACCCGGGAACGCATCCGGCAGATCGAATCGAAGACCATGTCCAAGTTGCGGCACCCCTCGCGTTCCCAGGTGCTCCGCGACTACCTGGACTGACCACCGGACGTCAACAATTCGTGCCGGTTTGATCACCAGCCGTAGAACACTCATCGGTGATCGATCGGTTGCCTGTTTGTGATCGTTGACGTGGCACCCTTGGTGCACGGCACACTGTCTCCCACGCCATGTGTGACCTCGGTCCCCCGCGGGCACACAGGGAAGGCAGGGCCCGAGATGGGTGTTGCACGATAGGTGAGCAACCGAAGAGAGTGTTCATCGGTGACGACCAGAGGAGGAAGGCGATGACCCCGACCCTCACGCCGCCGCCCGAGACGGTGAGCCCCCCGGCCACCGATGAACGGTGCGACCGCTGCAATGCCGCCGGCAAGCTCCGGATCACCCTGGCGGGTGGGAGTGAGCTGGTGTTCTGTGGGCACCACGCGAACAAGTACGCGGAGGATCTCGTGAAGATCACCGTGCGCTACGCGTCGGACCCGGAGTTCAGCTGGCGTGGCGCCGATCTGATGGCGAACTGAGGTCCGACAGGAAATCCACATCACGACATAACCGGCCGGAGGCACCCACACGGGTCGCCTCCGGCCGGTTCTGTGTGCTCGCCCCGCGTGCCCCTGCCCGTGGTGTTAACAAGGGGCCCCTGCACTACCGCAGGCGTTAAGAAGGGGCCCTTCCTTACAGGGTCTGGACGGTGGCGATGCGCTCCTCGAGCTGCTCGATCGTCGCCTGCGCGCTGGGCGGGCCGCCGCAGATCCGGCGCAGCTCGGCGTGGATCTTGCCGTGCGGCTGGCCGGTGTGGTGGTGCCGGGCGGCCACCAGAGCGTTCAGCTGCCGCCGTAGCGCCACGCGGCGCTGGGCGGCACTCATCGGTGGGGGCGCCACCGCCGGGGCCGCAGCGGCCGGCTCAGCGGTCCGCTGGGCGGCCCGGCGCTTCTGCGCGGCGAGCTGCTCGGCCTGCCGCTTGGTCAGCAGCAGCGAGACCTGGTCGGCGGTGAGCAGACCGGGCAGGCCGAGGTATTCCTCCTCCTCGGGCGTACCGGCCTGGGCGGCGGTGCCGAACGACGCGCCGTCGAAGATGACCTGGTCCAGCTCGGCGGTGGCGGAGAGCGCGGCGAAGCGCTTCTCCAGCTCGCCGCTGGCGCCGTCGTCGCGCTGGGCGCGCTCCAACAGGTCGTCGTCGAAGCCCTCGCGGTCCTTCGGCTTGCCGAGCACGTGGTCCCGCTCGGCCTCCATCTCGCTCGCCAGCCCGAGCAGGTGCGGCACGCTGGGCAGGAACACCGACGCGGTCTCACCGGAGCGGCGGGCCCGGACGAACCGGCCGATCGCCTGCGCGAAGTACAGCGGGGTGCTGGCGCTGGTCGCGTACACGCCGACTGCCAGCCGGGGGATGTCGACGCCCTCGGACACCATCCGCACCGCTACCAGCCACCGTTGCTGAGAGGCGGCGAACGTCGCGATCCGCGCGGACGCGCCCTGGTCGTCGGAAAGCACCACGGCGGCCTTCTCGCCGGTCACCTGCTCCAGCAGCTTCGCGTACGCGCGGGCCACCTGTTGATCGCTGGCGATGACCAGGCCGCCCGCGTCCGGCATGCCGTTGGCGCGCAGCACGCTGAGCCGGGCGTCGGCGGCGCGCAGCACCTGCGGCATCCAGTCGCCGGCCGGGTCCAGCGCGGTACGCCACGCCTGTGCGACCAGGTCCTGCGTCATCGGCTCGCCGAGCCGGGCCGCCAGCTCCTCACCCGCGTTGGTGCGCCACCGGGTCTCCCCCGAGTACGCCAGGAACAGCACCGGCCGGACCACGCCCTCGCGCAACGCGTCGGAGTACCCGTAGACCGAGTCGGCGCGGGAACGCAGCAGCCCGTCCCCGCCGCGCTCGTAGCTGACGAACGGGATCGGGTTGTCGTCGGAGCGGAACGGCGTACCGGTGAGCATCAGGCGGCGTACCGCGGGCTCGAACGCCGCCTTGACGCCGTCGCCCCAGGTCCGCGAGTCGCCGGCGTGGTGGATCTCGTCGAGGATGACCAGCGTGCGGCGGGTCATGGTGCGCCGGCGGTGCACCTGCGGCGCCATGCCCACCTGGGCGTACGTGACGACCGCGCCGTGGAAGTCGGCGGCGGAGTGCAGGTCGGCGTTGCGGAACGCGGCGTCGAGCTGGATGCCGACCCGGGCGGCGGCCTGCGCCCACTGGGTCTTCAGGTGCTCGGTCGGCGCGACCACGGTGACTGCCTCGACGGTGCCGTCGGCGAGCAGCTCGGCGGCGATCCGCAGCGCGAACGTGGTCTTACCGGCGCCGGGCGTGGCGACCGCTGTGAAGTCCTCGGTCCGGCGGCGCAGGTACTCCACGAGCGCCTTGCGTTGCCAGGCACGCAGGGGCGGGAACGTGTCGAGCGTCGGCATCCGCGGTGGCACGCGTAGCTCCTCTCCGCCGCGGACGGCGGCGGGCCCGACCGGGGCCACGGGAGCCGCCGCCCATGAAAACGCCCTCGCGCATCCTGTGCCGCGAAGGCGGACTCAGCATAACCAGCGCGGGCCGTACGCCCCACTCGACGCCACGCCTGTCACATCCGCGCACCCCGGCGCACGGCGGGTCAGGACAGTGGTCCCCCGGTGCCGGTGCGCGGCGGCCGCAGCGTCGCCACCGGCGCGGACCAGCGCCGGCGCAGCGCGATCAGGCGCAGCCCGAACACGAGCAGGACGGCGGCGGTGAGCGGCACGGCGGTCGCCTGTCCGTACGCCGACAGCAGCGCCACCGTTACCGCTCCGGCGAGCGCGGCGAGGGCGTAGATCTCCCGGCGCAGCACCACCGGGATCTCGCCGGTGAGCAGGTCACGGCCCAGCCCGCCACCGATCGCGGTGAGCATGCCGATCATGCAGGCGCCGACCGGCGGCACGGCGGCGTCGAGGGCCTTGAGCGTGCCGATGACCGTGAACAGGCCGAGGCCGGCGGCGTCCAGTACCAGCACTGTGGTGCGCAGCCGGGTGAGCTGCGGGTGCAGCCAGAACACGGCGGCGGCGGTGAGGGAGGCGGTGGCGGCGTACCGCCAGTCGGCGAACGCCAGCGGGGGAACCTCGTCGATCGCCAGGTCGCGGAAGATGCCGCCGCCGAGCGCGGCGACCACGCCGACGAAGACGACGCCGAACAGGTCGAGCCGTTTCGCCACCGCCGCGGAGGCGCCGGAGGCGGCGAAGACCGCCACGCCGGTGAGGTCGGCGAGGAGCAGGGCGGTGGAGGTGGTCACCGCCGCAGGTTACGTGCGCGGGCCGCGACGCCGTCCGGCATCACTCGCGGTACGAGTCGTAGATCTCCTTGCACTTGGGGCAGACCGGGGAGCCCGGCTTGGCCGCCTTGGTGACCGGGAACGTCTCGCCGCAGAGCGCGACCACGAAGGTGCCCATGACGGCACTCTCGGCGATCTTCTCCTTGCGGACGTAGTGGAACATCTCCGGACCAGTGTCTGCGTCCTTCAGCTCGGGACGCTCGAGAATCTCTGTGCTCACGACTCCACCTCCGGCGTTCCAGTTTTGCAGGTCGGTCCGTCCTGGTCCACCTGGGCCCCGGGCGGGAGCGGCCCGTACGGTAGCCGACGTGACCAACTTTCACATCAGTCTCGGTAGTGAGGTGGCCGACGCCCTGCGCGACGGCCGCCCGGTCGTGGCGTTGGAGAGCACGATCGTCTCGCACGGGCTGCCCCGGCCGGACAACCTGCGCGTGGCGCGCGAGATCGAGCAGGCGGTACGGGACGCGGGGGCGGTGCCGGCCACCATCGGCATGCTCGCCGGCGAGCTGCGGGTCGGGCTGGACGACGCCCAGCTCACCCGCCTCGCCACCGTCGACGGCGTGAGCAAGCTCTCGGTCCGCGACCTGGCCCCGGCGGCGGCCACCGGCGCGGACGGCGCCACCACCGTCGCGGCCACCAGCGCGGTCGCGGCGGCGGCCGGGATCGGCGTGTTCGCCACCGGCGGGCTCGGCGGCGTGCACCGCGAGGCGACACAGACGTTCGACGAGTCGGCCGACCTGGTCACGCTGGCCCGGACCCCGATCGCGGTGGTCTGCGCCGGGGTGAAGTCGATCCTCGACGTGGGCGCCACGCTGGAACGGCTGGAGACGCTCGGGGTGGGCGTGGTGGGCTACCGCACCCGCCGATTCCCCGGCTTCTACCTCACCGACGCCGGCTTCGACCTGGACTGGTCGGTCGAGTCGCCGGAGCAGGTGGCGGACGTGCTGGCCGCCCGCGCGGCGCACGGTGTGCACCACGGCGGTCTGGTGGTGGCCAACCCGCTGCCCGCCGACGAGCAGCTCGACCCGGCGCTGCACGACCGCACGCTCACCGAAGGGCTGGCCGCGCTGGCCCGGGAAGGGATCACCGGCAAGGCGGTCACCCCGTTCCTGCTGTCGCACTTCCACGCCGCCACCGAGGGCGCCAGCCTGACCGTGAACGTCCGGATCATCCTGCGCAACGCCGACCTCGCGGCCCGGATCGCGGTCGCCGCGGCGGCCCGTCGTACCGCCGGCACGGCATGAGCGAACGCACCGAGCGCAGCGAGGGCCGTGAGGGCATGCCCGGCTGGCACGGCATGAGCGCAGCGCCGCGCGTCGTCGTCGTCGGCGACGTCATCACCGACGTGCTCGCGGTCCTGTCCGGGCCGCTCGCCACCGGCTCGGACACCGCGGCCGGGATCCGGTTCAGCGGCGGCGGGCAGGCGGCGAACACCGCGGCCTGGCTCGCCGGGCAGGGCGCGGCGGTGACGCTGGTCGCCGCCGTCGGCGACGACGAGACCGGCCGGGAGCGGGTGGACGAGCTGACCCGCATCGGTGTGGACTGCGCGGTGGAGCGGCACGAGGGCTACCCGACCGGCACCGTCATCGTGCTCACCCACGACGGGGAGCGGACCATGGTCAGCCAGCGGGGCGCGAACCTGCGGCTGACCGCCGCGCACGTGGACGCGGCGCTGGCCGCGGCGCCCGACGCCGGGCATCTGCACCTGTCCGCGTACACCCTGTTGGACGTCGGGTCGCGCGGCGCCGGCCTGCGCGCGCTGGCCACGGCCCGCGCGCGCGGGCTGACCGTCAGCGTCGACGCGGCGTCCGCGGCGCCGCTGCGGCGCGTCGGCGGGGCGTTCCTGACCTGGGTACGCGACGTCGACCTGCTGCTCGTCAACACGGACGAGGCGACGGTGCTGGCCGGCGGGCTGGACCCGGCGGCGCAGGCCCGGGCGCTGACGGCGGTGGCGCACCGGGTGGTGGTCAAGCAGGGCGCGGCCGGCGCGGTCTGGGTGCAGCGCGGCGGCGTGGTGGAGTTCGCTCCGGCGCCGGGGGTGGACGTGGTGGACGTGACCGGGGCCGGGGACGCGTTCGCGGCCGGGCTGCTCACCGCCTGGCTGGCCGGCGCCGATCCGCGCGCCGCGCTGGCCCGCGCCGGCGACCTGGGCGCGCTGGCAGTGACGACGGTAGGCGCCCGCCCCACCCCCTGACGGGCGGCCGGTCCGGGCGGTGGCCCGTCCGGACCGGTCAGGGCTCGGCGTCGATGATCTTGCGCGGGTTCTCCTGCGTGGTCAGCGCAGTGGGCGCGGGCTCCTCGCGGCGGCGGTTCTGGAACCGGTTCGCCAGCCGGTGCTCCTCCTTGGGCGGCCGGTCGTTGGCGAGCAGCACGGCGAGCCAGGGCACGAGCACCATGCCGAGCGCGCACAACGGCAGCCAGAACCAGAGCAGCGGTGCCTTCGCGCCGACCAGGATCGCGCCCGCCACCAGGCACGCGACCCGGATGGCCATCATCAGCACGTAACGCTTCTGCCGGCTGTTGAGCTGGTCGTCCTGGCTGCGCGGGGCGTCGGTGATCAGGATCGGCTGGTACGCCTGACGCTTCACCACGGACCTCCTACGAGGGGATACGCCTCATCCTGTCACTCCGGACGGATGATCGGCGAAATTCGTGACGACCGGTCGTGTGTTACGTGCGTGGTACGCTTCGGCGGTGGCCAACCGGTTCAGCTTCACCGACGAGGCGCTGGCGAACCTGCGGGTCTACGACGTCACACCCGGGGAAGTCTGGGAGGCCCTGCACAGCAGGCACCGGGTCATCCGGCACCTCGGTGACGACGTGATGGTGGTCTACGCGACCGACCACCGGGGCCGGCGGCTCGCCGTGCTGCTGGCCGAGGCCGAGGGCACCGACAACGACTGGGACATCCTCTCCGCCCGCGAACTGAGCGACGTCGAGGCCAAGCGCTACGACGAGGCGGTGCGGAACTCACGCCGACGAGGAGGCGGTCACGATGCACCGTGACGAGGCGACCAAGCGGTTCCACGCCGGGGGCGACACGTTCGCCGACCTGATCGACGAGACGTCACCGGCGCAACTGCCCACCCCCGACACCGACGTGCCGATGGTGAGCCGGTCGGTCCGGCTGCCGCTGGAGACGTACGAGCGGGTCCGCGCCGCCGCCGACGCGCGCGGCATCGGAGTGACCACGCTGATGCGGCAGTGGATCGAGGCCGGCCTGGCCGACCTGGACGACTCGGCCACCGTCTCACTGGCCGACGTGCGCCGCGCGCTGGCGTCGCTGTCCCGCCCGACCGCCGCCTGACGGCTCACGCCTCAGGGCTGGCCTCGCCGAGCGTCTCCCGGCCGATCGGCGAGGCGGAGTGCTCCGGTGGGCGGTGCCAGGCCCGGCGGGCGTCGGCGAACGCGACGAGCGCCAGCACGACGGCCACCGCCCCGAGCGCCAGCATCGCCGGCATGGTCGCGAACGCGGGCAGGAGCAGCACCAGGGCCAGCAGCCCGGCCAGCCGGGAGCGGGACACCCGGCCGAAGATCTCGTACTCGAACCGGGAGCGGGCGGCCAGGAAGAGCGCCGGGCCGCCCACCACGAAGACCAGCCAGTTCGGCCGGGACGGGTCGAACGGGTGGGCGATGACCAGCTCGTAACCGGCCGCCGCACTGAGCACGCCGAGCACCATGAACAGATGGGTCTGCGCCGCCGACTCGGCCAGCCGCCCCGGCGTCCCGGCCGTCCGCAACGCCTCCGCCAGCAGGTGACCGGCCCGGTAGAAGTAGATCCGCCAGAGCAACGCGGTGATCAGGAACGAGATCGCGAACGCCGCGGCGGCCTCGCCGGAGAACTCCTTCCCGCTGTAGGTCACGCCGATGACCAGGATCGACTCGCCCAGCGCGATGAGGAAGATCTGCTGGTACCGCTCGGCGATGTGCTCCCCGGTGACCAGCCACTGCCGGATGCGTGACGCCCCGATCCCCGGCAGCGGCCAGCCCAGGAGCGTGCCGAGGTGGTCCACCGCCAGCGCGACCACCCAGAGCGCCAGGCGCGGGCCGGGCAGCAGCGCACCGGCGAGCCACAGCGGGGCGCTGGCCGCCGCCCAGGCGGCCAGCCGCACCGGGACCAGGCGGCGCGGGTGCCCGCGCAACGCCACCGCGATCGCCAACGGCCGGCCCAGCATGACCGCCACGTACGCGAGCGCGAACGGCAGCGCCCGCTCCTCCAGCGCGCGGGGCAGCGTCACGCCCAGCACCAGGCTGCCGAACATGGTGCCGACCACCACCGCCTGGATGACGACGCGCTCCGGCTCGTAGCGGCTGGTGACCCAGGTGGTGATCGTCCAGACCTGCCACAGCACCATGAACAGCAGCAGGGTCCGGCCCACGTCGGCGGCCACCGCACCGGCCGAGCCGTCGATGCCGTCGATCAGGCGCTGCGAGACCCGGGTCAGCGCGAACACGAAGACCAGGTCGAAGAAGAGCTCCAGGAAGGTGGCCCGGCCGGGGCTGGACGCGCTACGCAGCAGCGCCCCACCCCGCTGCTCGGCCATCGTCGCCCCCGTCCCCCGTCCTGGCAACAAACGACAGGGGCGGCGGGCCGGTTGCGGCGGCGGGCCGCGGATCAGCCCTTCGCGGCCTTCGCCTCCGCCTTCATCCGCTGCTTGAACTCGCGTACCCGGCGCAGCGACTCCGGATCGGTCACGTCCGCGACCGACCGGTGGGCGTCCGCGTCGCCGTAGTCGCCGGCCGCCTCGCGCCAGCCGTCCGGGGTGATCCCGAACCGCTTCCCGAGCAGCGCCACGAAGATCTGCGCCTTCTGCCGGCCGAACCCGGGCAGCTCGCCGACCCGGCGCAACAGCTCCCGCCCGTCGGCCACGTCCGACCAGAGCCGGGCCGGGTCGCCGTCGTACCGCTCGACGAGCGTCCGGCACACCTCCTGCACGCGGGCCGCCATCGCCTTGGGGAAGCGGTGCAGCGCCGGCGGCCGGGCGAAGAGCTCCACGAGCGCCTCCGGGTCGTACCCGGCCAGTTCGGCGGCGTCCGGCTCGTGGCCGAGCCGCTGCGCCAGCACGTACGGGGAGGAGAACGCCTTCTCCATCGGCACCTGCTGGTCGAGCACCATGCCGAGGAGCAGGGCCAGCGGGCTGCGCGCCAGCAGCTCGTTGGCCTGCGGGTCGATGGGCAGGGAGAGCGTCATGAGGACCATAGTGCCGTCCCGCCCGGCGGTCGGGGGCGCCGACTCCCCGACGACGTGCCGCGGCCCGGCGGACCCCTGGGAGGTCCACCGGGCCGCGGCCCACTGCTCGGTCAGGTCACCCTGTCGTCAGTTGACGACGAAGAGCAGCCGGTTCGGCGAGCCCGAGCCCGGGCTGGTCACCTTGCCGGTGGTGGCGTTGCTGGTCAGGTAGCTGGCCACCTGAGCCGGGGTGTAGGAGGTGTTCGCGGACAGCACGAGCGCCGCCGCGCCGGCCACGTGCGGGGACGCCATCGAGGTGCCGCTGATCGAGTTGGTGGCGGTGTCGCTGGTCCGCCACGCCGAGGTGATCGACGAACCCGGGGCGAAGATGTCCACGCAGGAGCCGTAGTTGGAGTAGGAGGCACGGGCGTCGGTGCTGGTGGTGGCACCCACCGTGATCGCCGCGGCGACCCGGGCCGGCGAGGAGTTGCACGCGTTGGCGCTGGAGTTGCCGGCCGCGAGCGCGTACGTGATGCCGGAGTTGATCGAGTTGGCCACCGCGTTGTCCAGCGTGGTGCTGGCGCCACCGCCGAGGCTCATGTTGGCCACGGCCGGCTTCACCGCGTTCGAGGTGACCCAGTTGACGCCGCTGATCACACCGGCGGTGGTGCCGCTGCCGGAGCAGTTGAGCACCTTGACGGCGACCAGGCGCACGCTCTTGGCCACGCCGTACTTGGTGCCGCCGACCGTGCCGGCGACGTGCGTGCCGTGGCCGTTGCAGTCGGTGTTGTTGGTGTCCACCGTGTTGGTGCCCCAGGTGGCCCGGCCGCCGAAGTCGCTGTGCGTGGTGCGGATGCCCGTGTCGATGATGTAGGCGCGCACGTTGCTGGCGGTGTTCGGGTAGGTGAAGGTGCTGTTCAGCGGCAGGTTGCGCTGGTCGATCCGGTCCAGGCCCCAGGTGGCCCCGGTCTGGGTGCCCTGGGTGGTCATGACGCGGTCCTGCTCGACGTACGCGACGGCCGGGTCGGCCGCGAGCCGGCGCGCCTGGGCGGCGGTCATCTTCGCGCTGTAGCCGGTGAGGGCGGAGCTCCACACCGTGCCGACGTTGCCGCCGTAGCGCTTGGCCAGGCCGGCGGCCCGGTCCGGCACGGCGGTACGGGCGGCGAGGGTGTTCGCGGTGCCGACCGCGTCGCCCTTGAGCACGACCACGTAGCTGCCGCTGACGGCGTCGGCGGCACCGGCGTACCGGACCTCCCCGGTGGGCGCGGCGAGAGCGGGCGTGGAGGCGGCGGCGGCGAAGGCCGCGGCGGCGGCCGTGACGGCGAGCGCACGCAGCGCGCGCCGCCGGGGAAGGGACACGTCGGGCATCGTCTGGACTCCCTACCGGGGCGGCCCGGTTTGTGCCCGGATCACCCCATCGACGGATGTTGGCAGGAATGCTAGCCATAGATCGACACACATAAAAGAGATAGCTGCCTATAGATGCGGTTCACGTTATGGATCGGCGGGTGCGCGTCACGGCGGACGACGCCCGAGGCAGGATGAGCACGTGAACCGTCACGACATGCTGCTCTCCCCCGCCGGGGTCGACGCGCTGCGCACCGCGCTCACGCTTGCCCGCTTCACCGCCAACGGCATCGCCGACCGGCTGGGCCCGCGGGCCACCGGCGGGGTGGCCCGCAACGACCACCGGGCCGCGCTGCGCGCCACCGAGGACCGGGACCGGCTGGCCACGCTGATCCGCGTCTTCATCTGCGACCAGATCGAGCCGGAGGCGGCGGTGGCCGCCGCGCTGGCCCCGCTGACGGTGGACGAGGCGCTCGCCGGGGGCATCGTCGAGCGGCACGGCGACGGCCTGCGCGCCGGGGTCGACCTGGAGCCGTACGGCGACGACTGGTGGGTGCTCGCCGACGTGCCCGCCAGCGCCCGGCCCGGCCGGCCGCTGCACGCCGAGCACGTGCTGGGCATCGGCGGCGCCACCCAGACGCTGATCTCGGCGGCGGTACGCCCGACCGTGGACACCGCGCTCGACCTCGGCACCGGCTCCGGCGTGCAGGCGCTGCACCTGGGCACCCACGCCCGCCGGGTCACCGCCACCGACGTCTCCGAGCGGGCGCTGCGCTTCGCCGCCACCACCGCCGCCCTCAACGGGCAGGACTGGGAGCTGCTGCGCGGCGACATGGTCGCCCCGGTGGCCGGACGCCGCTTCGACCTGGTGGTCAGCAACCCGCCGTTCGTGGTCGGGCCGGGCACCACCACGCACGTCTACCGCGACTCCGGGCGGGTCGGCGACGCGATCGGCGCGGAACTGGCCGCCGCCGCGCCGGACCTGCTCACCGAGGGCGGCACCATGCAGTACCTGGCGAACTGGGTGCACGTCACCGGCGAGGACTGGGCCGAGCGGGTCACCGGCTGGTTCGCCGGCACCGGCCTGGACGCCTGGGTCATCCAGCGTGAGGTGGCCGACCCGATGGCGTACGTGAACCTCTGGCTGACCGACGTCGGCGAGAGCGCCGACCCGCAGCGGATGGCGTCCTGGCTGGACTGGTTCGACGCGCACAAGGTCGAGGCGATCGGCTTCGGCATCGTCTCGCTGCGCCGCTCCGGCCACGAGCAGCCGATCGTCCGGGTGGAGGACCTGCGCCAGCGGGTCGAGCCGCCGCTCGGCGACCGGATCGGCGAGTGGTTCACCCGCCAGGACTGGCTGCACGCCCGGGACACCGAGGGCCTGCTCGCCGCCCGCTACCGCGCCGCCGACGGGCTCCAGCTGCGGCAGGAGGCCACCATGGGCGACGACGGCTGGGCGGTGGACCGGCAGGTCCTGGCCATGCCGCGCGGGCTGCGCTGGTCGGAGGAGATCGACCCGCTGGTGCTCGCCCTGGTCGGCGGCGCCGACGGCCGGCTGCCGCTGCGCGACCAGCTCGCCCTGCTGGCCGCCGCGCACGACGTGACGCCGGACGAGCTGGCCGAGGCGGCCGGGCCGATCGTGGCGCACCTGGTCGAGCGCGGCATCGTCGAGCCGGTGACCGACTGATGCGGGCGGTGGTGCAGACCGTCGGCCGGGCCCGGGTGACGGTCGACGACGAGGTGACCGGTGAGATCACCGACGGCCTGCTGGTGCTGCTCGGCGTCACCCACACCGACACCCCGCAGGTGGCCGCCACGATGGCCCGCAAGCTGCACGAACTGCGCATCCTCGACGACGAGCGCAGCGCCGCCGACGTCGGCGCGCCGCTGCTGGTGGTCAGCCAGTTCACGCTCTACGGCGACGCGCGCAAGGGCCGGCGGCCGAGCTGGACCGCCGCGGCGCCCGCCGAGGTGGCCGAACCCCTGGTGGACGCCGTGGTCGAACAGTTGCGCGCCCGGGGCGCGAAGGTGGAGACCGGCCGTTTCCGCGCCCACATGCTCGTGGAGAGCGTCAACGTCGGTCCCCGGACCCTCGTGCTCGACCTCTGAGGCGGACTAGGAGAACAGCCCTCGGCGGGACAGCGACTGCCGCAGCCAGCCGTCGAGATGGGCGGCCCAGTCGGTGCGGTCCGCCGTGGCGTGGTCCACCGTGAACCGTCCGAACGCGTCGCGGCCCTCGGTGAACAGGCCGCCCCGCTTGTCCAGCTCCAGCACCACGTGCACCTGCTGCGGGTCGGTGACGAAGGTGACCTCCAGCTGGTTCATCGCGCCCGCGTACTGCGGCGCCGGGTAGAACTCGATCTCCTGGTAGAAGGGCAACTGCTGGCGTACGCCATAGATGTGCCCACGCTCGACGTCGGCGCGCGCGAAGCGGAAGCCCAGCCGCAGCAGCGCCTCCAGCAGCCGCTCGTGGGCGGGCAGCGGATGCACCGACACGGCGTCCATGTCGCCCTTGTCCACCGCGCGGGCCACCTCCAGCTCGGTACGCAGGCCCATTGTCATGCCGTGCAGGTGCTGGCCGTACAGATCGGTCAGCGGCGTCTCCCAGGGCACCTGGTAGCGGAACGGCACCTCGTGACGCTGCCCCGGCTCCAGCCGGAACGGGCCGGTCATCTGGGCGCGGCCGAACTCCTGGTTGACGTCGTACTCGGAGTCGGAGCTCTCCACCTCGACCCGGGTGACCAGGCCGAGCGCGACGTAGCTGACGTCCACCGGGTGGTCGCCGCCGATCACCTGGATCCGGCCCTCCAGCACACCGCCGGGGCGGCAGTTGGGGTTGGCGAGCACCGTCTCCACGGACGGTCCGCCCACACCCATCGCCTGCATGAGCCGCTTGAAGACCACCACGTTCTCCGATCGTCCGTACGGGTCCGGCCCCGACGGCCGGTCGCTGGCACGGTAACCGCGCCGGGCAAGCGGCACGCGGATTCCACACCGGATTCCTGTCGGTTCCCCGATCGCCTCACTCCCGTCTCACGCCCCGACCGCCAAGCTGTTTGTCATCGGCCAGCACCGCCTGGGCGGCACGGGACCGGTAGGCACGTCGGACACGGGGAGAACAGAGATGACCCAGCAGATGATCGAGCACCAGGACATGGACGTCACCCTCACGGACCTCGACGCCACCGACGAGCGCGGCGTCTCCACCGACCTGGTCCGGGCGTACCTGAACGGCATCGGCCGCACCAAGCTGCTCACCGCGGCGCAGGAGGTCGAGCTGAGCAAGCGGATCGAGGCCGGCCTCTTCGCCGAGGAGAAGCTGGCCACCTGCACCCCCGTCTCCGCCGAGCTGCGCGCGGACCTGGCGCTGATCGCGGCCGAGGGCCGCGCCGCCAAGGACCACCTGCTGGAGGCGAACCTGCGGCTGGTGGTGAGCATCGCCAAGCGCTACACCGGCCGCGGCATGGCCTTCCTCGACCTCATCCAGGAAGGCAACCTCGGCCTCATCCGCGCCGTCGAGAAGTTCGACTACACCAAGGGCTACAAGTTCTCCACCTACGCCACCTGGTGGATCCGCCAGGCCATCACCCGCGCCATGGCCGACCAGGCCCGCACCATCCGCATCCCCGTGCACATGGTCGAGCAGGTCAACCGGATGGTCCGGGTGCGCCGCGAGCTGTCGGTGTCGCTGGGTCGCGAGCCCACCGTGAGCGAGGTGGCCAAGGCGCTGGAGATCCCCGAGTTCCAGGTGATCGAGCTGATCTCCTACGACCGGGAGCCGGTCAGCCTGGACCAGGCCGTCGGCGAGGACGGCGAGAGCGCGCTCGGCGACTTCGTCGCCGCCGTCGACCCGCGTACCGAGCCCGGTGACGCCGCCACAAACGGCGAGTTGCGCAACGAGGTCCGCATCGTGCTGGCCACGCTGTCCCAGCGGGAGCAGGCGGTGATCCGGCTGCGCTTCGGTCTGGACGACGGCCGGCAGCGCACGCTGGACGAGGTGGGCCGCGAGTTCGGGCTGTCCCGGGAGCGGATCCGGCAGATCGAGAAGGTGACGCTGCTGAAGCTGCGCGACCCGGAGCGGGCGAACCGGCTGGAGGCGTACGCCTGCTGATCCACCCCTACCTCGACAGGCCCCGGCGGTTCGCCGGGGCCTGTCGCGCTTGACCTGGGCGCTCCCGCCGTATAGAACCGACTGGTTACACAACCAGGAGGTTATGAACGTGCCACCGGATCTACTCGACGCCACCTTCGCCGCGCTCGCCGACCCCACCCGGCGGGCCATCCTCGCCCGGCTGGCCGCCGGGGAGGCCACAGTCACCGAGCTGGCCGAGCCCTTCGCGATGAGCCAGCCGGCCGTCTCCAAGCACCTCAAGGTGCTCGAACGCGCCGGCCTGGTCACCCGGGGCCGGGACGCGCAGCGCCGCCCCTGCCGGCTCGACGCCCGGCCGCTGCGGGAGGCCGTCGCGTGGCTGGCGGACTACCGGGACTACTGGGCCGAGAGCTACGCGCGCCTGGACGAGGTGCTCGCCGAGCTGACCGCCGGGGAGCAGCGGTGAACGGCCTGGCCGTGACCCTGCACGGCGACCGGGAGATCCGGCTCAGCCGCGACTTCGCCGCCCCCCGGCACCTGGTGTTCGCCGCATTCACCCGCCCCGAGCTGCTGATGCGCTGGTGGGGCGCGCGCGGCTGGCACCTCGTCGAGTGCGAGGTGGACCTGCGGGTGGGCGGGCGCTGGCGGTTCGTCTCCCGCGGGCCGCAGGGCGACCTGATGGCACAGGGCGGCACGTACCGGGAGATCGACGTGCCGGCGCGCCTGGTCTGCACCGAACTCTTCGACGACCAGTCCTACCCGGGCGAGACGCTCGTACGCCACGACTTCACCGGCTCGGCCGGCCGGACCACAGTCGTCACCCACCTGCGATACGCCACCACGCAGGGCCGCGACACGGTCCTGCGCTACCCGATGACCCGCGGCCTGGCCGAGGCGTTCGACCGGCTCACGGCCGTACTGCACACCAATACGACGACAGGAGCGACATCGTGAACTGGACGCTGGAAGTGGTAGTCGTACCGGTCTCCGACGTGGACCGGGCCAAGGAGTTCTACGCCGAACGGCTCGGCTTCGCCGTCGACCACGACACGGATCTGGGCGGCGCGGGGCGGATCGTCCAACTCACACCCCCGGGCTCCGGCTGCTCGATAGTGCTCGGCCGTGGCGTCGTACCGGAGATGCCGCCGGGGTCACTCAAGGGCCTGCAACTCGTCGTGGCCGACCTGGAACGGGCGCACGCCGAGCTGGTCGAGCGGGGCGTTGACGTGAGCGAGATCCAGGTGCTCGGCAAGAACCCGCGTCCGGTGCCGCATCCGCTGGACAACGTCGGCTTCGTCTTCCTCCGCGACCCGGACGGCAACGAGTGGGCGGTGCAGCAGATCTCCGAACGCGGCTGAGCCTTGTGGAGCGCGCGCGGTCGGGCGCTGCGGCGCCCGCGCGCGGCTGGGCGCTGTTAAGAAGGGGCCCTTTCTCTACCTGAGGCGTTAAGAAGGGGCCCTTCCTTACAAGCGGCGGGGGCCGGTGTCCGGGCGGGCGACCTCCGCGCCGGTGCGCACAGTGGCGTGCAGCACCGAGATGCCGTCCGGCCGGGCCAGCACCGGGTTGAGCGTGAGCGACCGCACCCGCGGCTGCTCGTCGGCGAGCCGCCCGACCCGCACCAGCAGGTCGACCAGGGCCGCCCGGTCCACCGGCGCGGCGCCCCGGTGCCCGTGCAGCAGCGGCGCGGCCCGGGGCTCGTCGACCAGCTCGGCGGCGTCCCGGTCGGTCAGCGGCACCGCCCGCCAGGCCCGGTCGCCGAGCAGCTCGGTGGCCACACCGCCGAGCCCGAACCCGACCACCGGCCCGAACGCCGGATCCTCCACCAGCTCCACCACGCACGCCACGCCGGGCGCGACCATCGGCTGGACCAGCACCTCCGCGCCGAACACCGGCACCATCTCGGCGTACGCGCGGCGCAGCGCGGCGGCGTCGGCCAGGTCGAGGCGTACCGCGCCCAGGTCGAGGCGGTGCCGCAGGCCGGGCGCGGCGGCCTTGAGCGCCACCGGCCAGCCGAGCCGCTCGGCCGCCGCCAGCACCTCCCCGGCTGTGCCGGCGGGGACCGACTCCACCACGTCGATCCCGTACGCGCGCAGCAGCGCCGCCGCGTCGGCACCGTCGGGACGCAGCGCGGCGTGCCCCGCCGTCCGGTCCACGTCTGGCAGTTCCGGCAGCACACCGGGCGGCCGCCGCAGCCAGTCGGCGTACGCGGTGACCCGGCCCAGCGCGCGCACCGCCTCCTCGACGCTCGGGTACGCCGGCACCCCGGCCGGCACCAGTCCGGCGAGGAACGTCGCCACCACCGGCTTGCCGGTGACCCGCGCGTCGGGCAGCGCCGCCGCGAAGTCGGCCACCGGGTCGGCGAGCTGCCCCGGCAACGGCGGCGCGAACACCGCCACCACGGCGTCCACCCGCTCGTCGGCCACGGCGTCACCGAGCGCGGCGGCGTACGCGGCGGCCCCGGCGCTCGGCCCGACGTCCTGCGGGTACCCGTCGGCCACCGCCAGCCCCTGGGCCGCGCAGGCGGTCGCGGCCAGCCCGGTCAGCGCCGAGGAGTTGCCCACCACCGCGACCCGCCGCCCGGCCGGCAACGGCTGGTGCGCCAGCAGCACACCGACGTCGAGCAGCTCGGACACGGTGTCCACCCGGATCACGCCGGACTGGGCGAACAGCGCGCTCACCGCAGCCGCGTCCAGCGCGGGCGCCTCCCCCACGCCCGGCGGCCGGGCCAGCGAGGCGAGCGCCACCACCGGCTTGCTGCGGCCGATGCGCCGGGCCAGCCGGGCGAACTTGCGCGGGTTGCCGAACGTCTCCAGGTAGAGCGTGATGACGTCGGTGGACGGATCGTCCTGCCAGTACTGGAGCAGGTCGTTGCCGGACACGTCGGCCCGGTTGCCGGCCGACACGAAGCTGGACAGCCCGAGCCCACGGCGGGACGCCTCGGCGAGCAGCGCCACCCCGAACGCGCCGGACTGGCTGAACACGCCGACCCGGCCCGCCGCGGGCAGCACCGGGGCGAGCGTGGCGTTGAGGCGTACCGCCGAGTCGGTGTTGGCGACGCCGAGGCAGTTCGGTCCGACCACCCGCATGCCGGCCAGGTGCGCGGCGCGGACCAGCGCGCGCTGCGCTGCCGCGCCGGCCGGCCCGGACTCGGCGAACCCGGCCGAGATCACCACCAGCCCGTGCGCGCCCGCGCGTGCGGCGTCGCGCACCACGTCGGTCACCGCGTCCGGCGGGACCGCCACCACCGCCAGGTCGACGTCCTGACCGGCGTCGGCCGCCGACGGGTACGCGGGCAGCCCCGCCACTGTCGACGCGCTCGGGTGCACCGGCACGATCGCGCCGGTGAACCCCCCGTCGCGCAGGTGCCCGAGCAGCGCCGCGCCGACGCCCTGCCCGGTGGTGCTGGCGCCGTAGACGGCGATGCCGCGCGGGGCGAGCAGCCGGGCGATCGAGCGCGCCTCGGTGCGGTGCTCCCGGCCGCGCTGCACCTCCAGGGTCGCCTCGGTCGGCGCGATCGGGAAGCTCAGGTGCACCACGCCGTCGGCGTACTGGCGCTGGACCTGGTAGCCGAAGTCGGCGAAGACGCGCAGCATGGTGCCGTTCGCGGGCAGCACCTCCGCGACGAAGTGCACGATGCCGTTGCGCCCGGCCGCGTCGGCCAGGTGCTCCAGCAGCACCGAGCCGATGCCCCGGCCCTGGTAGGCGTCCTCGACCACGAACGCCACCTCGGCCTCGGGCGAGGCGGGGCCGAGGCGCTCGTACCGGCCGACGGCGACGATCCGCTCGCCGGCGAGCACCACGAACGCCTCGCGGTCGCGGTGGTCGACGTTGACGAAGCGCTTCAGGTCACGTTCCGGGATGCGCGGGTACGGCGAGAAGTAGCGCAGGTAGCGGGTGCGCTCGGAGAAGCGGCCGTGCATGGCCACGATCTCGGGCGCGTCCTCGGGACGGATCTGTCGCAGCTGGACGGTCGTGCCGTCGCTGAGCAGCACGTCCACGGGTTGTTCGACGGTGGTCACCGGTCGGTCCTTCCCTGCCGCCGGCTCAGTCGCGCGGGTCGTGCGGGTCGAGCCCGAGCAGCGGGAAGACCGCCTTGCGGGTGGCCGCGACGGCCCGGTCCACCGCGTTCGGCTCACCGCTGGGCTGCCACGGCAGGTACGACGGGTCGACGTCGTCGGTCATCCGCAGCGGCACCTCGTGCCCGGGTCGCCGCCGCGCGGCCAGGTCCCGCCACCCCGGCGGGGTGAGCGTGGCCGGGTCGATCGGCTCACCGGTGGCGATCGCGAGCAGGTGCGTCCAGGCCCGGGGCACCACCTCGACGAGCGCGTACCCGCCGCCGCCGGTGGCGATCCAGCGCCCGTCGCACAGTTCGTCGGCGAGCGCGCGCAGCGTGCGGTAGGTGGCCCGCTGCCCGTCCACCGACAGGCGCAGGTCGGCCAGCGGATCCTTGCGGTGCCCGTCGGCGCCGCACTGGGTGACGAGCACCTGCGGCCGGTACGCGCGCAGCACCGACGGCACGACCGCGTGGAACGCGCGCTGCCAGCCGGCGTCGCCGACCCCGGGCGGCAGCGGCACGTTGACGGCGGTGCCCTCCGCGCCCGGCCCGCCGGTCTCGTCCGGGAAGCCGGTGCCGGGGAACAGCGCGAGCGGCGTCTCGTGCAGGCTGATGGTGAGTACCCGCGGGTCGCGGTAGAAGATCTCCTGTACGCCGTCGCCGTGGTGCACGTCCACATCCACGTACGCGATCCGCTGCGCGCCGAGGTCGAGCAGGCGGGCGATCGCCACCGCCGGGTCGTTGTAGACGCAGAAGCCGGCGGCGCGGGCGGGCATCGCGTGGTGCAGCCCGCCGGCCACGTTCACCGCACGGCGGGCCTCGCCGCGCCAGACCGCCTCGGCGGCGGCGACCGTGGCGCCGGCGATCAGCGCGCTCGCCTCGTGCATGCCGTCGAAGACCGGATTGTCCGACGTGCCCAGGCCGAACCCGGCGAACAGCGGGTCGCGCGGCGCGGCCCGCACCGCGTCCAGATAGGCCGGATCGTGGACGCGGGTGAGCAGCGCGTCGTCGGCCGGCTCGGGCTTGACCAGCCGCACGCCGGGCCGGTCCAGCACGCCCAGCTCACGGGCGAGCGCCATGGTCAGCTCGACCCGGACCGGGTCGAGCGGATGGTCGCCCATGTCGTAGGTGAGGAGAGCCTCGTCCCACACCACCACCGTGTCGTCGGCCATGCGGCCATCGTCGCACGTGGGCCGGGGTGCGCCCACCTGACGTACGCTCACCGGCCGGACGTGCCGCCGGTGGCGACCGGACGGTCCGGGTCGGCCACCCACTCGCTCCACGAGCCGACGTACAGCGCGGCGTCCGCACGGCCGGCCAGGTGCAGCGCCAGCACCGCCTGCGCGGCCGTCACTCCGGAGCCGCAGTACGCCCCGACCGGCGCGCCCGCGTCCACCCCGGCGGCGGCGAACCGTTCCCGCAGCGCGTCCGCGTCCGGGAACCGCCCCTGCGTGACGTACTCCGGCGCGGGCAGGTTCACCGCGCCCGGCACGTGCCCGGCGACCGGGTCGACCGGCTCGTGCTCGCCGAAGTAGCGCGGCTCGGCCCGTACGTCGAGCAGCACCCCGGGCTCGGCAGCGGCGAGCCGGGCGGCCCGCGCGGCGTCCAGCACCGGCAGCGCGCCCGGCGCCACCGTCACGTCGCCCGGCGCCGGGGCGGGTACGTCGGTGTCGACCGGCAGGCCGGCGGCCGTCCAGGCCGGGTAGCCGCCGTGCAGCACCCGCACCTGCCGGTGGCCCGCCCAGCGCAGCGTCCACCAGGCCCGGGCGGCGGACATGCCGTCGCCCCCGTCGTACACCACGACGGGGTGACCGGCGCGGACGCCCGCCGCCCGCAGCGCGGCCTGCAACGCCGCCGGGTCCGGCAGCGGGTGCCGGCCGGCGGCGCCGGGCCGCCCGCACAGCTCGGTGTCCAGGTCGACGAAGACCGCACCGGGCAGGTGACCGGCCGCGTAGTCCTCGCGGCCGGGCGGGCCGGTGAGCCGCCAGCGGACGTCGAGCAGGGTCGGCGGATCGGCATGATCGAGTTCGGCGGCGAGCCGGTCGGGCTCGACCAGCAGGTCTGCGGTGGCGGACATGCGGTCCAGTCAACACCATCCGGGCCGCGACCTCCGGCTTCGCCTGCCGTCGATGGTCGGTGGTAACGGGTACCATCGGAGCCCGGGAGGCCGCTGACGTGAAGCACGACCTTGTTGACACGACCGAGATGTACCTGCGCACCATCCTCGAACTCGAGGAGGAGGGTGTGCCGCCGCTGCGTGCCCGCATCGCCGAGCGGCTCAAGCAGAGCGGCCCGACCGTCAGCCAGACCGTCGCGCGGATGGAGCGGGACGGCCTGCTCACGGTCGAGGGCGACCGGCACCTGAGCCTCACGGCGGCCGGCCGCACCACCGCCGTGTCGGTGATGCGCAAGCACCGGCTGGCCGAGCTGCTGCTGGTGAACGTGATCGGGATGCCCTACGAGGAGGCCCACGAAGAGGCCTGCCGGTGGGAGCACGTGATGAGCGACGCGGTGGAGAAGCGGGTCTTCGACCTGCTCAACCGCCCCACCCGCTCGCCGTACGGCAACCCGATCCCGGGCCTGGAGGAGCTGGGCGACCCCGGCCAGCCGCCGGTCGAGGCCGGCGAGAGCGAGCGCAACCTGGCCTTCCCCGGCCTGTCCGGCCAGGTCGTGGTGCGCCGCATCTGCGAGAGCGTGCAGACCGACTCGGACGTGCTCCGGCAGTTGCACGCCGCCGGTGTCGACCCGGGCGCGACGGTGACTGTGGCGCAGGAACGCGACGGCGTCTCCATCGACCGCTCCGGCGACCGGGTACGCCTGCCCCGCGAGGTGGCGTCCCGGGTGTTCGTCGCGGCCCGCTGACCCGATCGTCGGGTCAGAGCTGGCGGGTGTCGATCACCTTGGCCAGCGTGACCAGCTTGCCGGCCGTCTTGTCCGCCTCCGCCTTGGCGGCGCCGGTGGGTGCGGTCCAGCGCAGCGTGGCGAGCCGGCCCTCGGTGGCCAGCCAGCCGACCTCGGCGACCGGGCCCGCCTTCGCGGTCTTGGGCAGCGTGCGCCGGTAGCCGGCCTTACCCAGCTTGGTGATCTTCGTGGCGCCGCTGGGCTGCACGTCGAGCGTGAACGTGGCCGCGTCGATCGACGTCTCGGTCACCGACAGCGTCAGCTCCGGCAGCACCGCACCGGCCGCGCGCACCACGCAGGTGTGCGTGTCGCCCCGCTCGGTGGCGGCGGCCACGTCGAACTCGCCGCCGGTGTGCTCGGCGATCACCGCGAAGTCGAGCAGGCGGCAGGCGCCGCCCGAGGACGCCGCCGCGACCGCGACCGGCGGGCGCGGATCCGCCGGCACGGCCACCGTCGGGGCCTCCTCGGCGCAGCCGGCGGCGAGCAGGACGGCCAGCACGGCCAGCCAGATTCGGGCACGCACGGGAGACCTCCGCGGTCGGCGGCGGGTCCGACCCGCCGGAGTTCCGTCGGACACCGTACGGCGTGCCCGCGCGGGGACGGAAGCCCCTAATCGGTTACGTACGGACAGTGCCGGCAGCCGCGCCCGCAGCACGTGCCGCGCCGGGCGAGAAATCCCGCGCTGAGCACGAACAGCCCGGTCTCCGGGTCCAGATAGCCGGCCTCCCCGGCGGCCAGGGCAGCGGCGTGCACGGCCAGGATCCGCTCCCGCCCCTGGTGATCCGGCGACAGCCGCGACGGGTGCGGTTCGGTAAGCGGCCGGTCCGCCAGCTCGTCACGCACCGCTGGAGTCTACGGAGCGGCCTCCCCGTACCCTCGCGCGGCGCCCTGGGTGCCCACGCTGGTAGCTCCCGTCGCGCCTGCTGTCCGGGAGGGACACTACGACGGGATGCGGTTGCGCCGTGAACCGGTCCGCGTCGACCGGGCATGAACGGATGTGACGAACAAGATGCGCCGGGCCGAGGCCCACGAGCGGGAACATCCCGGGGTCGGGCCGCCCGACGAGCCGTCGGACGACGATGTGATCCGCGCGTCCGTTGCCGAGCCGGAGCGGTTCGGGCTGTTGTTCGACCGGCATGCCGTCCCCGTGCACCGCTATCTGGCTCGCCGCATCGGTCCGCCGGCGGACGACCTACTGGCCGAGACCTTCCTGGTCGCATTCCGGCGGAGGGCGTCATACACCTCGGACGTCGGCGTACGGCCGTGGCTCTTCGGGATCGCCACCAACCTCGTGCGCCGGCACGTGCGGACCGAGGAACGCCGCTACCGCGCGCTGGCCCGGCTCGCCGCCGGCGAGTTGGCACCGCCGGTGATCGAGGACGCGATCGACCGACTGGACGCCGGCGCACTACGCCGGGACCTGGCCCTGGCGCTGGCCTCGCTGCACCGGCGGGACCGGGACGTGTTGCTGCTCACCGCGTGGGCGGACCTGTCGTACGAGCAGATCGCCGCCGTGCTCGACATCCCGCTCGGCACCGTCCGTTCCCGCCTGCACCGTGCCCGCCGACTCACCCGACTCGCGCTCGCCCTAGAGGAGCCGACATGAACGAGATCAACCTGCTACGTACGCACGGACCGGACGCCCCGGAAGCGTCCACCGAGACGCTCCGCCTCGCGAGGGACCGCCTCGCCGGCGAGTTCGCCGCCGCATCCGTACGCCGGACCGTCCCGCCGCTGCGGCGGCGGACGCTCCTGGTGGCAGCCGGGGCCGCGGTAGCAGCCGGGGCGGGCGTAGGCCTCGCGGTGCGTCCGCTCGATCGATCGGTGGAGCCGTTGACCCTGGTGGCTGCGACGATCCCGGAGTTTCCGCTGACCCTGCGCTCGCGGCCGGCGACGCTGAGCCCACCTCGCTACAGCTACGCTCCGGGCCAGTTCCTCGCCGTGTACCTGTCCCGCAGCGCCACCGACGACGTCTACCTCTTCGTCTGGGACAGCCGACCGCCACGGATCGCGACGACGTCGCGTCCGGTGGCCGTCGCAGGCCGCCCGGCCGAGATCTACGAGGAGCCGAACCCCGGCGGACCGCGCCGGCTCGACATGTCGTGGGAACGCAGGCCCGGTCAGTGGGTGTCGCTGACCGGGCACGGCATCTTCGCCGACGACGCGGCGCTGCTCCGGCTGGCCGAGCACGTCGTCGACGAGCCGCAGCAGGTGCCGCTGCGGGTCCGGCTGGCGCCGCGCGGTTGGCGGGTCGCCACGTTCAAGGACGACACCATCCTGACCCTGCAGGGCGACTCCCCCGACGAGACGCTCACCGTGCAGGTGGTTCCACGCCGTGACCCGGACCTGCTGCGCAACGTGATGGGAGCCCGGGAGGAGCGAAGGGTCACGGTGGGCGGCCGGGAAGCCCATCTTATCCGCGCCAAGGATTTCTGGTTCCTGCAGACCGAGGTGCCCGGCGGGGCAGTGGTCAACCTGCAGGCGCCGCTGCGGCTCTCCGTCGACCAGGTCGTCGCGATCGCCGAGCAGATCTCGGTGACTCCGCGCCGGCCCTGACCGTCTGCTGCCGGCCCGTTTCCCGTCGAGGTCGGCGACTCGGTCGAGCTGCGTCCGGTTCAGTCGTGGTGCGCGAGCAGGAACGCCTGGGGCTGCCGCTCGCCGTCGGCCGGCGCGCGGACCGTCGTTGCCGTCACCGCGAACCCGGCCGCCGCGAGCTGCGCGGCCAGCCGCTCCGGCGACAGCCAGTAGACGTCGTACCCGACGGGGTGGCCGTATGCCTGCTGCCGTCGGTCAAGCCGGTCGCCGGCCTTCACCGCCAGCAGCAGATGACCACCCGGGGCGAGCACCCGGTGGAAGCCGGCGAACACCTCGGGCAGCAGGTCCGGTGGCAGGTGGATCAGCGAGTACCAGGAGACCAGCCCGGCCAGCGACCCGTCCGGCGCGGTCAGTTCGGTCAGCGAGCCGACCTCGAAGCGCAGATCCGGGTACGTCCGCCGGGCCACCGCCACCATGCCGGGCGAGAGGTCGACGCCGCTGATGTCGAGGCCGAGCCCGTGCAGGTGGGCGGTGACGCGCCCGGTCCCGCAGCCCACCTCCAGCACCGGCCGACCCGGCCCGACCATCTCGGCGAACGCGGTCAGAAGCGCCCGGTCCAGCGGTGGCTCCACCACATCGGGCAGCAGCCGCGCGTAGTCCTCAGCAACGGTGTCGTAGGCGGCCCGCGTCTCCACCAGCCACCCAGGTTCACTCACACCCGCCGACCCTAGTCCCCCACCCGCGCCCGCACCGCCCCGTTGATCATGAGGCTGACGGTCGTCGCGCCGGCGTGTCGCGCCGCCAACCTCATGATCACGCGCTCAGGTCGGGGTCGGGAGCCAGGTGATCGCCTGGCCGTGGCCCCTGGTCCAGGCAAGGGGGTGGCCGTCGAGGGCGAGGACGTTGTGGAAGCCGTCGCCCGGCGGCTTCGGTAGCGCCGCGTGCGGCAGCACGGACGGGTCCTCGTTGGCGAGCCAGCGGCCGGTCAGCGTCCGCACCAGCGCGGTGAAAGCCTCCCGGCGCGGCGGCGGCACCTGGTAGAGCACCGAACTGTGGAACACCACGAGCGTCGCCCCGGGCGGAGCCTGCTCAGCCAGCGCCGGCAGGTCGTCCACCAGGTCACCGCGTACCAGCAGTGGCGGATCGGCCGCCGCGACCGCCGCCGCCGCGCGCAGCCGGTCCCGGCGGTGCCGGTGCTCCGGCCAGATCAGCGCGTCCAGCCAGGCCAGGTCGGCCGGGTCGGTGACGTCGAGCGGGTTCACGTCCAGCCCGGCGCGCCACACCACCTCCGGCAGCCGCTGCGGCGGCTCGGCGCCGGTCAGGTCACAGTCGAGCACCGGCTCGCCGTCGCCGACCCGCCGGTCGCCGTAGCGGTAGGCGTACCGGTCCGGGTAGAGGCACAATCCGGCGGACGCGCCGACCTCCAGCAACGCCAGCGGCTGCGGCAACGCCGCCAGCACCGGAAGCAGCACCGCGCAACGGCCGGCCTCGTTCGTCTGCGTCGCCCGCACCCGCATCTGCGCCGCCACGTCCGGCCAGTGCGCCAGCACGTACGCCCGAAAGGCAGCCGGGTCGTCCACCGGCCCGCCGCCCAGCCGCACCACACCGAACAGCAGGTTCGGCTGACGCTTGGCCGGTGGCAGCGTGTCGAGCAGCGCGAGCAGCTTTCGGTCGCGCGCCACCGCCCGCGACAAGCGCTCGTACGCCGGCGACACGCCGCGCGCCTCGCGCTCGGCGAACGCCCGATAGATGTCGGTCGTGCTCATCCCCCGAGCATTCCAGCTCGCGTACGCCATGGGGTGTGACAGTGGGCACCTACGGCCGTTTGGGCCGACGGGGACGAAGTCCTCGCGAGATCTCCTCCAGGTGCCGCTGCTGGTGCTCGCGCACCATTGCCTCCCAGACCTCCTGGTCGAAGTCCGGATCGAGCGGCACCCACCGGTGCGAGCCGTCGCAGTAATGAAACCGTTCGTCGCCCGGCCGAATGACACTCATCGCACCCACCCGAGGAAGCGCTGATGCAACACCCCGGCCGGCACCCAGGTCAGATCCTCCGCCGCCCACACCAGATAGGACCCCATGTACAAGCCCAACGACACCGGCGCTCCCGAGAACTCGGCCCGCAGCTCACGACGCCGCGTCGGGCAGGGCCACGGGGCACCACACCCACCGCAGCTCCACACCGGAAGAACCGGCCCGTGGGTGGTCACCGGAGGCCGTCCAGGAAGCGCCGGGTGGCGGTCCGCGCCTGCCTGCGGGCCGCCCATTCGACCTGCTGACAGGGGTACGGGCACAGGCGCGCCCACCATGCCCGGCACCCCGCGCAGAAGCCGTCGATGCCGGGTACGTGTACCGACAGGATCTGCTGGACCTGCGGCTCCGTCACGTCTGCTCCTCTCCCGGCCAGTGGCCGCGACGGATCGGGATGCGATGGCGTGCGCGGCACGGCAGCTCCGCACCGCAGCGGCAGATCCGCCGCCACCGCTGCCAGGACCACACCGGGCGGTGTCGCCGGGCGAGGGTCAGCGCGACCGCCACCACGTAGTCCTCGTACGACACACGTGTACGCATGCCGCCTCCTACGTTGCTCATGCGCAGCTAATTTTGCGCGCGCATTTTCAGTCAGTCAACGATGGGCGCGCATGTCGCGCGGGCGTGTCGCGTGTCCGCCGCACGTCGGCCGGGCGGCACAATCACCGGCATGGAGAGTCCGACCTTCGTTCGCTTCCAGCTCGGGGCGCAGTTACGCAAAGCGCGAGAGCAGGCTGATGTCACCGCCGAGGAAGCAGCGGCGGCAATCGAGGTGACCGCGAGCACCCTGCGCCGCATCGAGGCCGGTCGGGTCGGCATCAAAGGCCCTGCGCTCAACGCGCTGCTTGATCGCTACCGCGTCACCGATGCCGAACTGCGCGACACGCTGCTGTCGATGGCGCGCGCTGGGAAGCAGCGCGGCTGGTGGGCGAAGTACGGGGATCTGCCCTCGTCGTATCGGCAGTACATCGGCTTGGAATCCGCAGCCGAGGAGGTGCAGACCTTCGAGACGCTTGTCGTGCCGGGCCTGCTCCAGACACCGGCGTATTCGCGGGCAATGATGGCGGAGGACGCCTTCGAACCTTCACCCGAGGCGGTCGAGAGGCGAGTCGCCGTTCGGACGCACCGCCAAGAGTTGATCTCATCGGGGAAACTCCGCCTGGTGGCTGTACTGGACGAAGCAGTCCTGCACCGCCAGATCGGTGGCGCAGCCGTCATGGCCGACCAGCTCACCGCCTTGCTCGACGCCGGCAGCCGATGGAACGTCACGGTCCAGGTGATCCCGTTCCGGGAAGGTGCCTACGCTTCCATGCTGTCTAGCTTCCACATCCTCAACTTCGCTGACGGCCCCAGCGTGGTCTACATCGAGGGTCTGACGGGTGATCTCTACGCGGAGGGCGAGGATGTACGCCGCTGTACGGTGGTGTTCAACAGCCTGCGCGCCGCGGCCCTGTCGCCAACCGACTCGGCGGCAATGATCGAAGCGATCCGAGGCGCGCTGCCCGTGGAGTAGGAGGCGGACGTGGACTCGCAGTGGCGCAAGAGCACCCGGAGCGGCACCAACGGAGCCTGCGTCGAAGCGAGATACGCCGACCAGGCAGTAGAAGTCCGCGACAGCAAGGATGCAGGCGGCCCGGTTCTACGCTTTGGGCGTCAGCCGTGGCAGGTGTTCCTCCGTACCCTGCGCTGAGTCCGACTCGCCAAAACAGGCGCGAGCGCGGCAGGGAAATCCCTGCCGCGCTCGCGTTTTCGGTCGGTCGTCAGCTGCAGCCGCTGGTGGAGCCGCAGCCCTCGCAGACGTAGCAGCTACCGGCGGGCCGCATCTTCGTGCCGCAGGTGAAGCAGAGCGGCGCGTCGGCGGCCTTGCTGATCACGGCCTCCAGCAGTTCGGTGCTGGAACCCACGGCCGGGGCCGGCTTGGCGGCCGCGACGTCGGCCATCTCCTGCGCCGGCTGCGCGATCGGACCGGTCTTCGGCTCCGGCGCCTCGACCGGGGCGGAGGAGGCCATCGCGGTGAGGTCCGCACCGCTCGCCTCCGCCTCCGCCTCGGCCGCGAGCTGGGCGGCCCGCTCCTTGGCGGTGAAGATGCCCAGTTCGGCACGGCGGTCGTACGGCAGGAAGTCCAGCGCCAGGCGACGGAAGATGTAGTCCATCACCGAGGCGGCCATCCGCACGTCCGAGTCGTCGGTCATGCCAGCCGGCTCGAAGCGCATGTTGGTGAACTTGCTGACGTACGTCTCCAGCGGGACGCCGTACTGGAGACCGATGGAGATGGCCACCGAGAAGGCGTCCATCACGCCGGCCAGGGTCGAGCCCTGCTTCGACATCTTGAGGAAGACCTCGCCGAGGCCGTCGTCCGGGTAGGACGAGGCGGTGAGGTAGCCCTCCGCGCCGCCGACCGAGAACGAAATGGTCTCCGAGGGGCGCTTCTTCGGCAGTCGCTTGCGCACCGGGCGGTACTCGACGACCTTCTCCACGACCTTTTCCGGCGCGGCGGCCGGGGCCTGGGTCTCGACGGCGCCCTTGCTCGGCTTGGCAACCGACAGCGGCTGGCCGACCTTGCAGTTGTCCCGGTAGATCGCCAGCGCCTTCAGGCCGAGCTTCCAGCCCTCGAAGTAGATCTTCTCGACGTCCTCGACGGTGGCCTGCTCGGGCATGTTGACCGTCTTGGAGATGGCGCCGGAGATGAACGGCTGGACCGCCGCCATCATCCGCACGTGGCCCATCGGCGCGATCGACCGCTCGCCCATGGCGCAGTCGAAGACCGGGTAGTGCTCCGGCTTGAGGCCCGGGGCGTCCACCACGTGGCCGTGGTCGGCGATGTGCTCGACGATCGCCTCGACCTGCTCCTCGGGGTAGCCGAGGCTGCGCAGGGCGCGCGGCACGGTCTGGTTGACGATCTGCATCGAGCCGCCGCCGACCAGCTTCTTGAACTTCACAAGCGCCAGGTCCGGCTCGACGCCGGTGGTGTCGCAGTCCATCATCAGGCCGATGGTGCCGGTCGGGGCGAGCACGCTGGCCTGCGAGTTGCGCCAGCCGAACTTGTCGCCGAGCTTGTTGCCCAGCGTCCACTGCTTGGTCGCCTCGCGCTGCACGGCGGTGGCCACGGTGCCGGTCGGCTTGATCGCGTCGTTGGCGGCGGCGTGCTTGCGCATGACCCGCTTGTGCGGCTCGGCGTTGCGGGCGTAGCCGTCGTACGGGCCGACGATGCCGGCCAGCTCGGCGGAACGGCGGTAGGCGGTGCCGGTCATCAGCGAGGTGATCGCGGCGGACACCTCCCGGCCGTGCTCCGAGTCGTACGGCAGGCCGGAGGCCATCAGCAGCGCGCCCAGGTTGGCGTACCCGATGCCGAGCTGCCGGTAGGCGCGGCTGGTCTCACCGATCTTCTCGGTCGGGAAGTCGGCGAAGCAGATCGAGATGTCCATCGCGGTGATGACGAACTCGACCGACTTGACGAACTTCTCCACCTCGAAGCCGCCGTCGGCGCGGAGGAACTTCATCAGGTTCAACGAGGCCAGGTTGCACGAGGAGTTGTCCAGGTGCAGGTACTCCGAGCACGGGTTCGACGCGGTGATCCGCCCGGTTTCCGGGCAGGTGTGCCAGTCGTTGATGGTGTCGTCGTACTGCAGGCCCGGGTCGGCGCACTCCCAGGCGGCCTGGGAGATGGCGCGGAACAGGTTCTTGGCGTCGATCGTCTCGATGGTCTGCCCGTCGAGCCGGCCGCGCAGGTCGAAGCCGCCGCCGTTCTCCACAGCGGACATGAACTCGTCCGAGACGCGGACCGAGTTGTTGGCGTTCTGGTACTGCACGCTGACGATGTCGGCGCCGCCCAGGTCCATGTCGAACCCGGCGTCGCGCAGCGCGCGGATCTTGTCCTCCTCGCGCGCCTTGGTGACCACGAACTCCTGGATGTCCGGGTGGTCCACGTCGAGGATGACCATCTTCGCCGCGCGCCGGGTGGCGCCGCCGGACTTGATGGTGCCGGCGGAGGCGTCCGCGCCGCGCATGAAGCTGACCGGACCGGAGGCGTTGCCGCCGGAGGAGAGCAGCTCGCGGGAGGAGCGGATCCGGGACAGGTTGACGCCGGAGCCGGAGCCGCCCTTGAAGATCAGCCCCTCCTCCTTGTACCAGTCGAGGATGGAGTCCATCGAGTCGTCGACGGCCAGGATGAAGCAGGCGCTGACCTGCTGCGGCGACGGCGTGCCGACGTTGAACCAGACCGGCGAGTTGAAGCTGAACACCTGGTGCAGCAGCATCCAGGTCAGCTCGTGCGCGAACACCTCGGCGTCGGCCGGGCTGGCGAAATAGCCGTACTCCTCACCGGCGGTGCGGTAGGTCTCGACCACCCGGTCGATCAGCTGCTTGAGCGACCACTCCCGCTCCGGGGTCCCCACCGCGCCCCGGAAGTACTTGGTGGTCACGATGTTCGCCGCGTTGACCGACCAGGACTCGGGGAACTCCACCCCGCGCTGCTCGAAGTTGATCGAGCCGTCCCGCCAGTTCGTCATGACGACGTCGCGGCGCTCCCAGGCGACCTCGTCGTAGGGATGCACCCCCGCCGTCGTCCAGACACGCTCGATCTTCAGCCCCGCCCCGGCCTTGTTCCGTGACTTACTGGTCGTCACGCCCTCGCCCCCCTCGTCGGCACGGTCACCCACCGCGCCTCGTGTATCTGTCAGAAACCCGAAAATGTCAGCTGATCGCGCCGGCGGCGTCGGCCGCCTGAGCACCGGCGCCCTCCCGGGCGCGCGCGGCGGCCCGCAGCGTCTCGATCTCGCGCTCGAAGTCGGCGAGCGAGTCGAAGGACCGGTAGACGCTGGCGAACCGCATGTAGGCCACCTCGTCGAGGTCACGCAACGGGCCGAGGATGGCCAGGCCCACCTCGTGGCTGGGGATCTCGGCCGCCCCCTTGGCCCGTACGGTCTCCTCGACCTTCTGTGCCAGCAGCGCGATCGAGTCGTCGTCGACCGGCCGCCCCTGGCACGCCTTGCGCACCCCACCGATGATCTTCGTACGGCTGAACGGCTCGGTCACCCCACTGCGCTTGACCACCGCGAGCACCGCCTCCTCGACGGTGGTGAACCGCTTGCCGCACTCCGGGCACGACCGTCGCCGCCGGATGAGCTGGCCGTCGTCGGCCTCCCGCGAGTCGACCACCCGGGAGTCGGCGTGCCGGCAGTACGGACACCGCATTCGCCCGACCTCCTCCGTCGATCGCGGGCACACCTACCGGCTCCCGGGCACGCGTCGGCACGGCGGAGTCATCGTCCGATGACCGTCGCCGAGTGTGCGGTGCGGGAGTGCGTTCGGTAGTTGAACCCAACCTGTGGGCAACTTACGCCCGTATGACTACTACATCTAGGGGTCGACCGTATGCCGAACCCCAAGCGAGGTCAAGTTGGTCGGCGTGTCCGGCGCGTCGCCAGCATCACGTCCGGCGCGACGCCACCGAGGAGCCCAACGGACGGCCTCCCGTGCTAGTCACGGGCTTGCCGGATGGAACATCTGTACGAGCGGCGTACTCTTCTATCAGAACAACAGTTCGGAAATCCAGGAATTCGGCGCGACACGCCGACACCAGGTCGTACAGATGTTTGAAAATGACCGATCTCACCTATACGGTCAGACCACACGCACCACGAGCCGACGAGGCACCCCAGCGCCGACCAGGGAGGGACGGACGTGACCGAGGACCGGGCCAGCCGGCAGAAGAACCCGCAGCCGAACGACGGGGCGGGTCCTCCGGCGACCCGCCGCCCCCGCGCCGCCCGCAGCCGCACCGCCCCCGCGGCGGTGCGCCCGGTCACGCCGGTGGTGAGCAGCTTCCCCGACCCGGCGACCGTCGACCTGACCGCCCGGCAGCGGCGGATCCTGGAGTTCATCCGCACCTGGGTCGAGCGGCACGGCTACCCGCCGAGCGTGCGCGAGATCGGCGAGGCGGTCGGGCTGGTCTCCCCGTCCAGCGTCGCCTACCAGCTCAAGGAGCTGGAGAAGAAGGGCTACCTGCGCCGCGACCCGAACCGGCCGCGCGCCGTCGACGTCCGGGCCCCGGGCGAGGCCGACGACGAGGCCGCCCGCGCGCAGCGGCCCACCCCGGCGTACGTGCCGATGCTGGGCCGCATCGCCGCCGGTGGCCCGATCCTGGCCGAGCAGGCTGTGGAGGACATCTTCCCCCTCCCCCGCGAGCTGGTCGGCGAGGGCGAGGTCTTCATGCTCCAGGTCAAGGGTGACTCGATGCTCGACGCGGCGATCTGCGACGGCGACTGGGTGGTCGTCCGGCAGCAGCCCAACGCCGAGGTCGGCGACATAGTGGCCGCGATGCTCGACGGCGAGGCGACGGTCAAGACCTACCGGCGCCGGGACGGGCACGTCTGGCTGATGCCGCAGAACCCGGCCTTCGACCCGATCCCCGGCGACGACGCCACCATCATGGGCCGCGTCGTCGCGGTGCTGCGCCGCATCTGACCCGACAGCAGCGAAAAGGGGTGACCGTCGCAGGTCACCCCTTTTCCGTGTCGTCTCAGTAGCGGTCGCCCCGGTACTCCCGGCCGCCGCCGGACACCGGGCCGTACGGGCCCCGGTCGTCGTAATCGTCGTCGCGGCGCGCGCCACGCGGTTCCTGGCCGCGACGCGGCGGCTCGGCCCGGCCGCCGCCCCCGCGCGGCCCGCCGCCGGGCTGCCCGCGGTATCCGGCCCCACCCGGGCCGCCGCCGTAGCCGCCACCCTGGCCGCCACGGCCCGAACCGCCCTGACCTCCGCCGCCACCCGGGCCGCCACGGGCCGGACCGCCCTGGCCCGTACCGCCACCCGGCGCGCCCTGGCCTGCGCCGTAGACACCGCCACCGCGGCCTCCGCCGCCGGCCGGGCCGCCGCCGTAGACGCCACCGCCCGGAGGACGGCCGCCACCCTGGCCACGGCCGCCGCCCCGGGGCGCGCCGCCGTACACGCCGCCGCCCGGCCGGCCACCGCCGGAGGGCGGACGGCCGCCGTTCGCCGCGCCACCGTAGACGCCGCCCTGACCACCGCCGTAGACCCCGCCGCGCGGGGCGTCCGGCCGTTCGCCCGACGGGAAGCCGTTCACCGGGAACTCGCCGCTGCGCTCGGGCTCCCCGGCCGTCGCGCGGGGCGCCGGCTTGCGCCGCGACCGCAGGATGCCGAAGACGCCCGCGCCGACCAGTAGCGCGCCGAGCACCCCGACCGCCGCGATCAGGTACGTGATCTCGTCGAGTGAGAGCCCTTCGAGCCAGGACTTCTCGGCGGCCGCCTTCGTCTCGGCCTTCCCGCCGTTCGGAAGCGCCTCCACCCCGGTGGTGGACGGCGTGTAGCTGAGGATCTCGATCGGGTCCGAGTCGTCGAGCGTCCCGCCGTCGGAGACGGTGACGAACAACTTGCCGTCGGGCGTGTACGAGATCGCTTCGCCGAACGGGTCGGCCAGCGGGGTGATCCGCGGCTTACCGGTGGTCAGCGCCTTGACGATGTCGCCGCCGGCCACGTCGAACTCGAACGCGTCGGCGTACGTGCGCAGCACGACCTTGCTGCCGTCGGGTGAGCGGGCCGCGCCGGTCACCAGCGCCCTGCCCGGCGAGCCGAGCTTGTTCTCGGTGTCGGTCTTCGGCAGCGTGACCTCGCCGACCTTCTTCATCGGGATCGGCTCGGGGTCACCGCCGGCCTTCAGCTTCACCGTCGGGGTGTAGATCTCCGACTTGCCGGAGAGCTCCTTGGTGATCACCAGCGGCATGTTGTCGTCGCCGACGAGCAGCGCCTCCGCGTCGTGCGGCTCCTTGCCCGGGTAGCTGAGCCGGTGCAGCACCGGCTGCTTCGCGCCGCTCAGCGGCATCGTCCAGACCGCGACCCGCTCCCGGCGGGTCTTCTTCTCCACGTTGTCGCCGGTGTCGGCGATCCAGAGGGTCTTGCGGTCCGGACTGAGCGCCAGGTCCTCTGTGTCGAAGGGCCCGTCGCCGGAGTACCGGACCTCCTTGTCGACCTTGCACTTGGCGTCCAGGTAGAAGACCCGCTTGCGGCTGGCGTCGTCGGTGCCGTCGTTGATCACGACGTATCCGCTGCTGGTGGCGATCAGGCCGGACAGCTCGCGGAGGCGGTTGTCCTCGACCGTGCACTTCTTCTTGGGAGCCGCGGCCAGCACGGGGGCCGCGGCGGGTGCCGCCGGGGCCGGCCCGGCCGGCGCCACGACCGCGCCGACCAGGCCGAGCGCGAGCGTGACCGAGGAGACAACGTGCCGCATGACGCTCAGTGTCGCACGGCGGGGGTTTCCGGCGGGTGACGCCGGACGGCTCACCGTCCGGCGCCCACCCGCTCGTCGCTGGTCAGCCGGTCCCCCGCCCGGTAGGGCGCGAGCTCGGCGGCGAGCCCCTGGCCCACCCGTACGTGCAGCAGCGTGCCCTCGGGCAGGTGCGCGGTGCTGAGCACCTCACCCTGCCGGTGCACCCGGGCGACCAGGTCACCCCGGTCGTACGGGAGCACGACGCGCACCTCGACGGCCGGCCGGGGCAGTCGGCGCTCGACCGCCTCGCGCAGCTCGTCGATCCCGCGCCCGCTGTGCGCGGAGACGAACACGGCGTCCGGCCACAGCCGCTTGAGCCGCAGCATCGTCTCCTCGTCGGTGGCGTCGGTCTTGTTCACCACCAGTAGTTCCGGCAGCCGGTCGGCGCCCACCTCGGCGAGCACCTCGCGTACCGCCCGGACCTGCTCCTCCGGGTCCGGGTGGGTGCCGTCGACCACGTGCACGACCAGGTCCGCGTCGCCGACCTCCTCCAGCGTCGAGCGGAACGCCTCGACGATCTGGTGCGGCAGGTGCCGGACGAACCCGACGGTGTCGGACAGCGTGTAGAGCCGCCCGTCGGACGTGGTGGCGCGGCGGGTGGTCGGGTCCAGCGTGGCGAACAGCGCGTTCTCCACCAGCACGCCCGCCCCGGTGAGGCGGTTGAGCAGGCTGGACTTGCCGGCGTTTGTGTAGCCGGCGATGGCCACCGCGGGCACCGCGTTACGGGTGCGCCGGGCGCGCTTGGTCTGGCGTACCGTCGCCATGCTCTTGATCTCGCGGCGCAGCCGCGCGATGCGGTGGCGGATGCGCCGCCGGTCGGTCTCCAGCTTGGTCTCACCGGGACCGCGCAGACCCACGCCGCCGCCGGCGCCACCGCCGCGACCGCTACCACCGGTCTGCCGGGACAGCGCCTCGCCCCAACCGCGCAGGCGCGGCAGCAGGTATTCGAGCTGGGCCAGCTCGACCTGCGCCTTGCCCTCCTTGCTCTTGGCGTGCTGGGCGAAGATGTCGAGGATCAGGGCGGTCCGGTCGACCACCTTGACCTTGGTGCGCTGCTCCAGGTTGCGCAGCTGCGACGGCGACAGCTCACCGTCGCAGATGATCGTGTCGGCGCCGGTGGCGAGCACCACGGCGCCCAGGTCGTCGACCTTGCCGCGGCCGATGTACGTGGCCGGGTCGGGCCGGTGCCGGCGCTGGATCAGCCCTTCGAGCACCTGCGAGCCGGCCGTCTCGGCCAGCGCCGCCAACTCGGTGAGGCTGTTGTCGGCGTCGGTCTGCGTGCCCTCGGTCCAGACCCCGACCAGGACGACCCGCTCCAGCCGCAGCTGGCGGTATTCGACCTCGGTGATGTCGGTGAGTTCGGTGGAGAGGCCGGGGACCCGCCGCAGCGCCTGCCGCTCCGACAGCTCGTACTCACCCGTGGTGGCCTTGAGCTCGTCGTCCTCGTAGGGATGGAAGGTCTCCTGCTCGCGCAAACTGCGTCTCCTGTCCGTTATGTGCATCGCCGAGAATTTTCGGCGCGTGACAGCAATCCTGACATGTGTCAACGCCGGGCGCACCTGTCTTATGCCCGTGACGCTACCGACCGGTAGCGGGGGCGGATGCCGGGCGACCTGGGCAGGCGAGTAGAAATGCCAGTCGAGCCGCTCAGCGCCGACGGAGGAGTTTCTCGTGGCCAACACACGACTGCCGAGTGCCGGATTCTCCATCACCATCCGGATCGCGGTACCCGCCGACGCCACCTCCATCGGCCGGCTCACCACCGCCGCCGGCGAGGCCGGGGCCATCGTCACCGCGCTCGACGTGGTCGACTCCGACCCCGCGCACGTGATCGTCGACCTCACCTGCGACACCGCCGACGCCGGGCACGCCGACCAGGTGGTCGACGCGCTCACCGCGCTCGACGGGGTCGACGTGCGCAAGGTCTCCGACCGGACGTTCCTGCTGCACCTCGGCGGCAAGATCGAGGTGACCCCGAAGGTCGCGCTGCGCACCCGCGACGAGCTGTCCCGCGCGTACACCCCGGGTGTGGCCCGGGTCTGCATGGCGATCGCGGAGAACCCGGCCGACGCCCGCCGGCTCACCATCAAGCGCAACACCGTCGCCGTGGTCAGCGACGGCACCGCCGTGCTCGGCCTGGGCAACCTCGGCCCGGCCGCCTCGCTGCCGGTGATGGAGGGCAAGGCCGCGCTGTTCAAGCGCTTCGGCGGGGTGGACGCCTGGCCGGTGGTCCTGGACACCCAGGACACCGACGAGATCGTGGCGATCGTCAAGGCGATCGCGCCCGCGTACGGCGGGATCAACCTGGAGGACATCGCCGCGCCGCGCTGCTTCGAGATCGAGGCCCGGCTGCGCGAGGCCCTCGACATCCCGGTCTTCCACGACGACCAGCACGGCACCGCGATCTGCGTGCTGGCCGCGCTCACCAACGCGCTGCGCGTCGTGGGCAAGCAGCTCGCGGACGTCCGGGTCGTGGTCTCCGGCGCCGGCGCGGCCGGCACCGCGATCATGAAGCTGCTGCTGCGCCAGGGCGTCGGCGACATCATCGCGTACGACCGCCAGGGCGCCCTGCACCGCGGTCTGCCGGACCTCAACCCGGCCTGGCAGTGGCTGGCCGAGAACACCAACAAGGAGAACTACTCCGGCGACCTGGCCGGCGCGGTACGCGGCGCGGACGTGTTCATCGGCGTCAGCGCGCCGAACCTGCTCACCGGCGAGGACGTCGCCCAGATGGCGAAGGACTCGATCGTCTTCGCGCTCGCCAACCCCGACCCGGAGGTCGACCCGCGCGAGGCGCGCAAGTACGCCGCCGTGGTCGCCACCGGCCGCTCGGACCAGCCCAACCAGATCAACAACGTGCTCGCCTTCCCCGGCGTGTTCCGCGGCATGCTCGACGCGCACGCCGAGGAGTTCACCGAGGAGATGGCGCTCGCGGCCGCCCGGGCCATCGCCGACGTCGTCGGCGAGGAAAAGATCAACCCGACGGTGATCGTGCCCAGCGTCTTCGACTCCCGGGTCGCCCCCGCCGTGGCCGCCGCCGTACGGGCCGCTGCCCAGAACCCGGCCGCCACGCCGGCCCCCGCAGCCGACCCGGGCCCGGCCGACCTGCCCGAGATCGCCGCCAACGCCAGCGCCACCCCCTGACACGTTCCTCCCGCTCGCGGCGCAGCGCCGTCTTGCAAGGCCCGCCCGCAGCCGGGTAGTCAGCCGTCCCCGACGAGCGTCCACACGAGATCTTGGAAGGAAATGGCCCTCATAGGGGCCCGAATCTTCCAAGATCTCCAACATCGCCTCGCCCTGAGACGGACAAGTCAAACAGAAGGTCCTTCAGCGCAGTTTGATCGGCTCCACTTCCCCGAAGTGGCGGTATCAGCACCCTTGATCAACACGAGTTCGCCGGGGTGGTGGCATCAAAGGGCCGGCGACACCACCACTTCGCCGAGCTGGTGTTGATCAAGGAGTTCGCGTCGGCGGAGCACTGGAAATCCGCCGCAAACTCCTTGATCAACCGGCAGAACCGCCAAGGGCGGAGGGGGTCAGGGTGCCTGTGGCCACCAGGACCGCTGGGCCGGACAGCCAGCAGGAGTCGGCTGTCACCGTGACGGTGAGGCGTCCGCCGGGCACGTCTACCGCCACCGTGCCGGTGTCGAGGCCGGCGTCGCGCAACGCCACCGCGCCGACCGCGCACGCGCCGGTGCCACAGGAGAGCGTCTCGGCCGAGCCGCGCTCGTAGACCCGCATCAGCACGTGCGCGTCGACGCCGGCGACCGGTTCGCCCGGCGTGGTGAACTCGACGTTCACCCCGGCCGGGAAGGTGGAGGCGTCGACGTCGGGCGCGCGGGTGAGGTCGAGCGCGGTCAGCTCCAGCGCGGCGGGCAGCGCGCACACCAGATGCGGGTTGCCGACGTCCACGGCGGCGCCGGGCAGCGTCAGCCCGCCGAGCGTGGCGGTCGCCGTGTCGTACAGCCGGGGGCGGCGCATCTCGACCGCCACGTCCGCGCCCTCGACGCGGGCCCGGACCAGGCCGGCGCGGGTGGCGATCGGCAGCGTCCCGTCCGACGAGGCGGCAGCCAGCGAACGGTCCAGCAGGTAGCGCACGAACACGCGGGCCCCATTGCCGCACATCTCGGCGAACGAGCCGTCGGAGTTCCAGTAGTCCATGAACCACTCGGCCTCGCCGGCCAGCGCGACGCCCTCGGGATGCTTGGCGGCGCGCACCACGCGCAGCACGCCGTCGCCGCCGAGGCCACGCCGCCTGTCGCAGAGCGCGGCGACCAGGCCGGGCGTCAGGTCGAGGGCGCCGTCCGGGTCGGGCAGGATGACGAAGTCGTTGCCGGTGCCGTGACCCTTCGTGAACTCCACGCCCCCATCATCCCCGATGCTCGGCGACCACCCGCAGGGCAGTGTCGAGAAATGCGGGCGACGCCGAGTCCAGCCAGTGCACGCGCGGGTCACGCCGGAACCAGGAGCGCTGCCGCCGGACGAACCGGCGGGTGGCGCGGATGGTCTCTTCGTGCGCTTCGGCGTCGGTCAGCTCCCCGGCCAGGAAGCGCAGCACCTGCTGGTAGCCGAGCGCCCGGCTGGCCGTACGCCCCTCGGGCAGCCCTTCGGCGACCAGCGCCCGCACCTCGTCGACCAGCCCGTCGGCCCACATCCGGTCCACCCGCAGCGCGATCCGCTCGTCCAGCAGGGCCGTGTCCAGGTCGACGCCGAGCTGCACCGACGGGTAGTACGGCGTGGGCGACGGCAGCGACGCGGTGAACGGCGCGCCGGTCAGCTCGATCACCTCCAGCGCCCGCACGATCCGCCGCCCGTTCGTGGGCAGGATGCTCGCCGCCGCCCCCGGGTCCGCCTCGGCCAGCCGCGCGTGCAGCGGACCGGGACCGACAGCCGCCAGTTCCGCCTCCAGCCGCTGACGCAGCGCCGGGTCGGTGCCGGGGAACTCGAACTGTTCGAGCACCGCCCGCACGTACAGCCCGGAGCCGCCGACCAGCAGCGGCACCCGCCCCCGGGCCAGGATGTCGTCGACGGCCGCGCGGGCCAGCGCCTGGTATTCCGCGACGCTCGCCGGCTCGGTCACCGGCCAGATGTCCAGCAGGTGATGCGGCACACCCTCGCGTTCGGCCGGCGTCAGCTTCGCGGTGCCGATGTCCATGCCCCGGTAGAGCTGCATCGAGTCGGCGTTGACCACCTCGCCGCCGAGCGCGTGCGCCAGCGCGATGCTCAGCGCCGACTTCCCGGCAGCGGTCGGCCCGACCACGGCGACGACTGTCACACCCGCTCCCAGTTCGCCACGAAGTAGGCCACGCCGTAGGGGGCGCGGTGGTAGCCCAGCTCACCCCGCCAGTCGCCGCCGGCCGCCTCGACCGCGCCGGCCAGCACCTGCCACGGCGCGCGGCCGGCGACCCGCAGCTGCGCCGACAGCACCGGGTCCAGGTCGCGCAGCGCCGCCGTGTCCGCGCCGGCCAGGGCCACTGCGACCCCCTCGTCGTACGCGGGCGCGCGCGGGTCGTCGTACCCCGGCGCGGTGACGCCGCGGCAGGCGGACCCGTCACCGAGCACGAGCAGCGCGACCCGCGGATCGTCGTCGGCGATCAGGCTCGCGCCGAACGCCGCGCACTCGGCCGGCGTGGCGTCGTGCGCCACCGACCGGGCCAGGCGGGGCAGTGCGGTGCCGGAGCGGTTGAGCAGCCACGCGCCGACGGTCAGGCTCAGCGGCAGGCGGTCCCCGCCGGAGCACGAGGTCTTCCACAGCCGCACCGGCCGGTCCAGCCCGAAGCCGCGCAGGGAACCCCAGTCGGCGGCATTGAACCGGACGGTCTCCGGCCCACCGCCGACGAGCAGGATCGCCTCGGGCTCGGCGGCGAGCAGCCGGGCGACAGCGGCGTCGGCGGCGGCGCGCAGGTCGTCCAGCTCGGGCGCGGCGGCCCCGGCCAGCTCGGGCACGATCAACGGCGGATGGGGGCAGACGGCGGCGGCGACCAGTGGCACGCCCCCAACCTATCGGGATCCGCCGGTGCGTCCCCGCGCCGATCCGGTCATCGAGGGCGTACGACACCGTATGGTCACGGTCGACGGCAGGCGCTCGACACGGACCGGGTCGGACCTGTGACAATGCCGGGAGAAAGTTTGCTGCGCCGTGGCGGCGATTCGAGGGGACTGTCCCCTCGACGCCGGGAGAACGAGGATGGGCACATGAGCGACTGGACTGCCTTCGGACGGGTGGACGAGGACGGCACCGTCTACGTCAAGACGGCCGAGGGCGAGCGGGTGGTCGGATCCTGGCAGGCAGGCGCACCGGAGGAAGGGCTCGCCCATTTCGCCCGGCGCTACGCCGATCTGGTGACCGAGGTCGACCTGACCGAGGCCCGGCTCAACTCGGGCGCGGCTGACGCCGGCCACTCCCTGACCACGATCCGGCGGATCCGCGGTTCGCTGGGCGAGGCGCACGTGGTCGGTGACCTCGACGCGCTGGCCGCCCGGCTGGACAAGCTCGCCGTCCTCGCCGAGGAGAAGGCCGGTGAGGCCAAGGCGGCCCGCGAGGCCGCCCGGGGTGAGGCGCTGGCGCGCAAGACCACCCTGGTCGAGGAGGCCGAGAAGCTGGCCGCCGAGTCGACCGGCTGGAAGACCGCCGGGGACCGGCTCAAGGAGATCCTCGACGAGTGGAAGACCATCCGCGGCGTCGACAAGAAGACCGACGGTGAGCTGTGGAAGCGGTTCGCGGCCGCCCGGGACGGCTTCACCCGCCGCCGGGGCGCCCACTTCGCCTCCCTCGACCAGCAGCGCAAGCAGGCGCAGACGGTCAAGGAGGAGCTGGTCGCCGAGGCGGAGAAGCTCAAGGAGTCCACCGACTGGGGCGTCACCGCCGGTCAGCTCAAGGACCTGATGGCCCAGTGGAAGGCCGCGCCGCGCGCCGCCAAGGAGGCCGAGCAGAAGCTCTGGGAACGGTTCCGGGCCGCGCAGGACGAGTTCTTCAGCCGGCGCAGCGAGGTCTTCTCGGCGCGCGACAACGAGCAGCGCGCCAACCTGGAGCGCAAGCAGGCGCTGCTGGCCGAGGCCGAGGCGCTCGACGTCGACGGCGACCCGAAGAGCGCCCAGGCGAAGCTGCGGGAGATCCAGGCGCAGTGGCACGAGGCCGGTCGCGTGCCCCGCGAGGCCGCCTCCGGGCTGGAGCGCCGGCTGCGGGCCGTGGACGACAAGGTCCGCGAGGTGATGGACTCGGCGTGGCGGCGTACCTCCAAGGAGGACAACCCGCTGCTGGCGCAGATGCGCGTTCAGGTCGCCGAGGCCGAGGACCGGCTGGCCCGGGCCCAGGCCGCCGGTGACGCCCGCCGGATCAAGGAGGCCGAGCAGGCGCTCGCGTCGAAGCGGCAGTTCCTCCAGCTCGCCGAGCAGGCCGGCTGACGGAAGCACCCCGGCCGGCAGGCCGGCGGACAGACACGCCACAGGTGAGCCCCCGGCCGGATCGGCCGGGGGCTCACCTGCGTCCGGGCCGGGTTGACGCATCGAGGCAGGCTGATCAGAATGAGCGGCGGAGCCAGGTTCAGGCACCGGCACGAGGGCACCGACGGCTGATCTACGTCGTCGACGATCGCCGGTGCGACATCTCGCGGGTGGCCGTCCACACGACACGGCCCGGCGCGCGCTGCGCGCGTACTCGATGACGAGCGGGACGTGCCTCCTGGTCCTGCCGCCCGCGGCGCCTGCGCGGCGCGGGCATCCGAAGTGGAGCTTCCATGCACCGACGCACCGCCCTCGGCGGCGCCCTGACGGCGCTCGCCACCGCAGCGGCCGGCGTTCTCGTCGCCGCCGCCGTCTCCACCGCACCGGCCGCCGCGGCTGCCGGTGGCACCGGCACCGGTTACCTGCACACCAGCGGCAACAAGATCGTCGACAGCACGGGCGCGACCGTCCGGCTGACCGGCATCAACTGGTTCGGCATGGAGACCGACAACAAGACGTTCCACGGCCTGTGGTCGAGCAACCCGTGGCGCTCGCAGCTCGACACCATGGCCCGGCTCGGCTACAACACGCTGCGCATCCCGTACTCGAACGACGCGCTCAAGGCCGGCGCGACGGCGACCGGCATCAACGACTTCGTCAACCCGGACCTGATCGGGCTCTCCCCGTTGCAGATCCTCGACAAGGTCATCGACTACGCGGGCAGCAAGGGGATGCGGGTCATCCTGGACCGGCACCGGCCGACGTCGGCCGGTCAGTCGCCGCTCTGGTACACCTCGACGGTCTCCGAGGCGACCTGGATCAACGACTGGAAGATGCTGGCCCAGCGGTACGCGGGCAACACCACTGTGATCGGCGCGGACCTGCACAACGAGCCGCACGCCGAGGGCACCAACCCGGCCGCCACCGGCGCCTGCTGGGGCTGCGGCGACACCGCCCGGGACTGGCGGCTGGCCGCCGAGCGGGCCGGCAACGCGATCCTCGGCGTGCAGCCGAACTGGCTGATCTTCGTGGAGGGGGTGAGCTGCCCGAGCGGCGGCCTGTCGAACGTCTGGGACAACGACCCCAGCAACGACGAGGACTGCGGCTGGTGGGGCGGCAACCTGTCCAAGGCCGGGCAGTTCCCGGTCCGGCTGAACGTGGCGAACCGGCTGGTCTACTCGCCGCACGAGTACGCCACCTCGGTCTACCGCCAGGCCTGGTTCGACGACCCGACCTACCCGGCGAACATGCCGGCCATCTGGGACAAGTACTGGGGCTACCTCTACAAGCAGAACATCGCGCCGATCATGATGGGCGAGTTCGGCACCACGCTCCAGGACCCCAAGGACAAGATCTGGCTGCAGAACCTGATGGCGTACACCGGCACCGGGGTGAACGGGATGTCGTTCACGTACTGGTCGTGGAACCCGAACTCCGGTGACACCGGCGGCATCGCCAACGACGACTGGACCACGATCAACCAGCCGAAGCAGGACATCCTCACGCCGTACCTGATCCCGCCGACCGGCGGTGGCGGCACCACCAGCCCGTCCCCCACCGGCACCCCGAACACCTCGCCGGCGCCTACCACCCCGCCGCCGCCCGTCACCGGTGGCTGCACCGCCACCTACAAGCAGATCAACTCCTGGTCGGGTGGCTTCCAGGGTGAGCTGACGGTCAAGAACACCGGCACCGCCGCGGTGAACCCGTGGTCGGCCACCTGGACCTGGCCGTCCGGGGTGACGCTCGCAAGCGGCTGGAACGCCACCGTCACGCAGTCCGGCACCACTGTGACGGCGGCCGCGCCGGGCTGGGCGTCGTCGCTGGCGGCGGGCGCGTCGGTCACCGTCGGCTTCACCGCCAACGGCACCGCCGCCGCCCCCGCCACGGTCAAGCTCAACGGCACCGCTTGCTGATCGTGCAAGGAAGGGCCCCTTATTAACGCCTGCGGTAGAGGAAGGGCCCCCTTTTAACACCGAGTGTTAAAAGGGGGCCCTTCCTTACGCGGGGGCGGTCAGTGGGCGGCGCAGCCGCCGGTGGGGGCCGGTGACGGGGCCGGCGCGCCGATCGTCGGCAGTCCGAGCAGCACCCCGGGGGTACGCGGGACCTGTCCCGCCTCGGCCGCGTCACCGGCCCGGGTACGCCGGTGCGCCAGCGGCGCGCCGTCGGCGTTGAGGTGGTGCGGGGCGGCGTACGTGACAACGGTGTGCACGATGTCGCCGGGGCGGATCTGCCCGGCCAGCTCGCCGGTGGCGAAGTGCACGAGGCGGCCGTCGCGGGCCCGGCCGGACATCCGGCCGGTGCGCTCGTCCTTGCGGCCCTCGCCGACTGCCACGAGCACCTCGACGGTCTCCCCGACCAGCTTCTTGTTCTCCGCCCAGGTGATCTCCTCGACGCAGGCGATCAGCCGCTCGTAGCGCTCCTGCACGACCTGCTTGGGCAACTGGCCGTCCATCGTGGCGGCCGGGGTGCCGGGGCGCTTGGAGTACTGGAACGTGAACGCCGACGAGAACCGCGCCTCCCGGACCACGTCGAGCGTGCGGGCGAAGTCGGCCTCGGTCTCGCCGGGGAATCCGACGATGATGTCGGTGGTGATCGCCGCGTCCGGCATCGCCGCCCGGACCTTGGAGATGATCCCCAGGTAACGCTCCGACCGGTACGAGCGGCGCATCGCCCGCAGCACGTCGTCCGAGCCGGACTGCAACGGCATGTGCAGCGAGTGGCAGACGTTCGGCGTCTCCGCCATCGCGGCGATCACGTCGTCGGTGAAGTCCTTCGGGTGCGGGCTGGTGAACCGCACCCGCTCCAGCCCGTCGATGTCGCCGCAGGCGCGCAGCAGCTTGCCGAACGCGTACCGGTCGCCGAACTCGACGCCGTACGAGTTGACGTTCTGCCCGAGCAGCGTCACCTCCAGCACGCCGGCGTCGGCGAGCGCGCGGACCTCGGCGAGGACGTCGCCGGGGCGGCGGTCCTTCTCCTTGCCGCGCAGGGAGGGCACGATGCAGAACGTGCAGGTGTTGTTGCAGCCGACGGAGATCGAGACCCATCCGGCGTACGTCGACTCGCGCCGGGTCGGCAGCGTGGAGGGGAACACCTCCAGCGACTCCAGGATCTCCACCTCGGCCGCGGCGTTGTGCCGCGCCCGGTCCAGCAGCGCGGGCAGCGCGCCGATGTTGTGCGTGCCGAAGACGACGTCCACCCAGGGCGCCTTGCGGACGATGTCGCCGCGGTCCTTCTGGGCCAGGCAGCCGCCGACGGCGATCTGCATCCCGGGGTGCTTCGCCTTCACGGGGCGCAGATGACCCAGGTTGCCGTAGAGCCGGTTGTCGGCGTTCTCCCGGACCGCGCAGGTGTTGAACACCACCACGTCGGGCTGATCGTCGGCCTCGGCGGCGCGCACGTAACCGGCATCCTCGAGGAGGCCGGAGATGCGCTCGGAGTCGTGCACGTTCATCTGGCAGCCGTACGTACGCACCTGGTAGGTGCGCGGGCTGCCCGCGGCTGCGGTAGTCATGACCCGGACAGCGTATCCGGGTGGAGCTGGTCGGACCGAACGAGGAGGAGCCATGTGCCGGAGCATCAAGACCCTGCGTGAGCCGTACGTCCCGGTGGTCACCGAGGAGGACATCCGCGCCGCCGCGTTGCAGTACGTCCGGAAGATCTCCGGATTCCGTACCCCGGCCGCGCACAACGCCGCCGCGTTCGACGCCGCGGTGGACGCCGTGGCCGCCGCCACCGCGACGTTGCTCGACCAGCTCGTGGTGCGGGGCCAGCAGCCGGCAGCCCGGGGCTGACCGGCCGGACGCCCTCGGCGCCGAGCACACGCTCCCGGCGCCGCCACCGCTCCGACGCCGCTCCGACGCCGGGGCGAGCGCCGGTGCCCGTCGCGCGGTGGCGCGTGCCCGTCGCGCCCGCCTTAGCGCGCGCTCGCGGTCAGGCGGCGGCGAGCGCCGGGGCGACCGTGTCGGGGGCCCAGCGGGAGCGGTGGCACTGCGACCAGCCCCGGCAGCGCGGGTCGGCCTGCGTGCAGAGCCGGTGGTGGCTGAGCACCTCGCCGTCGTCGGTGTCGGCCACGTCGAAGTGCACCGGGCGGATCGTGCCGTCCGGGGCGACCAGCAGGTGCCGGCCGGCGTCGAGCGTGTCGTCGCGCAGCAGGCAGTTGCGACCCAGCAGCCGGGCCAGCGCCGCGATGGCGGGCAGCTCGGCCAGGTTCTCGGGCACGCCGTAACAGTCGACGACGGTGCGGTACAGCCCGGGCGCCTCCCACACGTCGCAGACCACCGCGTACGCGGGGAGCCGGGCCGGGTCGGCCACCGCCAGGGGCATCACCACCCGGCCGAGCGCCTCGGCCAGTGCCGGGTAGACCTCCACCGGCTCGCCGCCGTCGATTCTCCAGTTCCACAGCTCGGTCATGCCGCCTCCTCGCTGCGCTCGTTCCACCGGCCTCCGGATCGGGCCTTACTGACGATGGTGGAGGGCATTTGCCCTCAGCCGGGCGCAAGTTACCGGTCTGTGACCATTCCGGGCAAAATTCCCTCGGGCGACGTTGCCCAGAGTAGCTGGAAGATGACAGTTTATCGGGTACGGTGCCGCGGCGACCGCCCGGCCGCGCCGTGAGTCGAGGACTCAGCGGACCCGGATCAGATGGTCCGAGGCCGGCAACAACTCACCGATGACAATCCCGCCCGGCACCTCGCCGGCGACCAGCAGCCCGCCCGAGGTCTGCGCGTCCGCCAGCAGCAGCCGTTCCCCCTCGTCCGCGCTGCCGAAGTCGGTCCACGGGTTGACCCAGTCCAGGTTGCGCCGGGTGCCGCCGCTGACGTACCCGTCGCGCATCGCCTCCCGCGCGCCCGGCAGATACGGCACCGCCGCCGCGTCGATCGCCACCGTGAGGTGGCTCGCGCGGGCCAGCTTCGAGGCGTGCCCGAGCAGGCCGAAGCCGGTGACATCGGTGCCGCAGCGGATACCGGCGGCCACCGCCGCGAGGGCCGCGTCCCGGTTGAGCCGGGCCATCGACTCGACCGCCTCGGGGAAGCGCTGGCCGGTCTGCTTGTGCCGGGTGTTGAGCACGCCCACGCCGAGCGGCTTGGTCAGCGACAGCGGCAGGCCGGCCCGCCCGGCGTCCAGGGTGATCAACTCGTCCGGCCGGACCACGCCGGTGACCGCGAGGCCGTACTTCGGGCTGTCGTCGTCCACGCTGTGCCCGCCGGCCAGGTGGCAGTTCGCCTCCCGGGCCACGTCCAGACCGCCGCGCAGCACCTCTCGGGCCATCTCCGGCGGCAGCACCCCGCGCGGCCAGCAGAGCAGGTTCAGCGCGACGAGCGGCGTGCCGCCCATCGCGTACACGTCGGAGAGCGCGTTGGCGGCGGCGATGCGGCCCCAGTCGTAGGCGTCGTCGACCACCGGGGTGAAGAAGTCGGCGGTGCTCACCAGGCCCGTACGCTCGTCCAGCCGGACCACCGCGGCGTCGTCGCCGTTCTCCAGCCCGACCAGCAGGTCGGCGGAGCCGCCGGTCGAGCCGAGACCGGCGACCATCACCTCCAGCTCACCCGGAGGGATCTTGCAGGCGCAGCCGCCACCACGGGCGTAGTCGGTCAGCCGGATCGCGTCGGTCATCGCGTCATGATCTCTGGCCAGCGCCTTCGGCGCCACTCGGCCCACCCGGACTGTGACAAAATTCGGACGTGCCGGTATGCAGGTGACCGGTGTTACCGCTCCGTGACCATCTGAGTTGCGTTCTGCCACATCACCCCGCCTACAGTTGCCCAACCGGGGGTCGCTCGACCCCCAATTCCGGCATGGACGACAGGGACGGTGGACGACGTGACGACGGGCGACCCGCTGATCGTGCTCGACGGGGTCAACAAGTGGTTCGGGCCGCTGCACGTGCTCGACGACGTGTCCCTCTCCGTCGGCCGGGGCGAGGTGGTCGTGGTGATCGGCCCGTCCGGCTCCGGCAAGTCGACGCTGTGCCGCACGATCAACCGGCTGGAGCCCATCGACAAGGGCACCATCACGTTCGACGGGCAGCCGCTGCCGGCCGAGGGCAAGCCCCTGGCCAAGCTGCGCAGCGAGGTCGGCATGGTCTTCCAGTCGTTCAACCTCTTCGCCCACAAGACGATCCTGGACAACGTCACGCTGGGGCCGGTCAAGGTGCGCAAGGAGAAGCCGGCCGCCGCCCGCGAGCGCGGCCTGGCCCTGCTCGACCGCGTCGGCATCGCCAACCAGGCGGACAAGTACCCGGCGCAGCTCTCCGGCGGCCAGCAGCAGCGGGCGGCGATCGCCCGCGCGCTGGCCATGCAGCCCAAGGCGATGCTCTTCGACGAGCCGACCAGCGCGCTGGACCCGGAGATGGTCGGCGAGGTGCTGGACGTGATGACCTCCCTGGCGAGCGAGGGCATGACCATGGTCGTGGTGACCCACGAGATGGGTTTCGCCCGGCACGCCGCCAACCGGGTCGTCTTCATGGCCGACGGGCAACTGGTCGAGGACGCGCCGCCGGCCGAGTTCTTCGCGAACCCGCGCAGCGAGCGGGCCAAGGACTTCCTCTCCAAGATCCTCACTCACTGAGCGTCCGTAGTTGGAGTCGTCCCGGCGGCTCCGTTGAAGAAGGAGATTGAGTATGCGTTACAAGCGCGTGGCGGCGGTTGCCGCGGCGGCGACCTTGGCGCTCGGCCTGTCCGCCTGCGGTGGCGACAGCGACGACGAGGGCACCGGCGCCGGCAGCAAGGACTTCGCGGCCGGCAGCACCATGGAGCGGCTGAGCAAGGCCCAGAAGATCAAGGTCGGCACCAAGTTCGACCAGCCGGGCTTCGGTCAGAAGGGCCTGTCGGGCAAGCCGGAGGGCTTCGACGTCGAGGTCGCGAAGCTGATCGTGAAGGAACTCGGCATCCCCGAGGACAAGATCGAGTACGTCGAGACGCCGTCGAAGGTCCGCGAGGACGTCATCGTGAACGGCACCGTCGACCTGGTCGCGGCCACCTACACGATCAACGACAAGCGCAAGGAGCGCATCGCCTTCGCCGGGCCGTACTACGAGGCCGGCCAGAACATCATGGTCCGCAAGGACGAGTCGGCCATCACCGGCCCCGACTCGTTCAAGGACGGCGCCAAGAAGGTCTGCTCGGTCACCGGCTCCACCCCGGCCGAGGAGATCAAGAAGTACGTCAAGGACGTCGGCACCCAGCTGGTGCTCTTCGACACCTACGACAAGTGCCGCGACGCCCTGAAGGGCAAGCAGGTCGACGCCGTCACCACCGACAACGTGATCCTGCTTGGCTACATCGCCAAGGACGAGGCGTCCTTCAAGATGGCCGGCGACAACTTCACCAAGGAGCCGTACGGCATCGGTGTCAAGAAGGAGGACACCGACTTCCGTAACTTCATCAACGACACGCTCGACAAGGCCTTCCAGGACGGCAGCTGGAAGAAGGCGTGGGACGACACCGCCGGCAAGTTCGGCGCCACCCTGGGCGACCCGCCCGCCGTCAACCGCTACTGATCCGCTAGATCCGGAGGGTGGGGAGGACACCGACCCGTGAATGTGCTCATCGACAAGTTCGACGTCTTCGCGGGCGGGTTCTGGCTCACCCTCCAGATCTGCGTTCTCGCCGCGATCGGCGCCCTGATCCTGGGCGCCGTCGTGGCGGTGCTGCGGATCTCGCCGGTGCCACCGCTGCGCGCGGTCGGCACCACGTACGTGAACGTCTTCCGTAACCTGCCGCTGACAGTGGTGCTGTTCTTCGCCGCGTTCGGCCTGCCGGCGCTGGGCTCCAACGCCGACTTCCTGCGCATCCCGGGCCTGGATTCGATCTTCAGCCGGCTCGGCACCGACCTGCCCTACTTCCGGTTCGGCACGATCGCGCTGGTCCTCTACACCGCCGCGTTCGTCTGCGAGGCCCTGCGGTCCGGCGTGAACGCGGTACCGGCCGGGCAGGCCGAGGCGGCGCGTTCGCTGGGCCTCACCTTCGGCCAGAACCTGCGGCACGTCGTGCTCCCGCAGTCCTGGAAGGCCTCGGTGGTGCCGCTCGGGTCGGTCATCATCGCGATGATCAAAAACTCCGCGCTCGTCGGCTTCTTCGGCGTGGTCGGTGACCTCTCGCAGACCGCGGACCAGCTCACCTCCGCCGGTGGCTACCCCTTCATCCCGGTGGCGATCGGCATCTCCGTCGGATACCTGATCATGACGGTCCCGCTCGGCGCCCTGCTGGACCGGATCGAGAAGCGACAGGCGGTGGCCCGATGAGCCAGCAGAGCGTCCTCTACGACATCCCCGGGCCGCGCCAGCGACGCGTCACGCTCATCAGCAGCCTGATCGCCGCCGTGGTGGTGCTGGTCGGCGCCTACCTGTTCATCTACCGGCCGCTGGCCGACAAAGGCCAGTTCTCGATGGAGCTGTGGGGGCCGCTGGTCGACCCCTCGAACGAGAACTTCTCGCTCGTCTGGGACCGGATCGGGTTCGGCCTCAAGAACACCCTGATCGCCGCCGCGCTGGCCATCGTCTCGTCGCTCGTCGTCGGCACCCTGCTCGCCGTCCTGCGGATCCAGCTCAAGAGCCTGACCCGGCGGCGCTTCACCGGAGCTGCCGCACCAGTGGCGTACCTGCTGCGCGGGCTGAGCTGGGTGCTGGCCGCCGTGACCCGGGTCTGCGTCGAGGTGTTCCGCGGCCTCCCGGTCGTCATCACCATCTTCTTCGTGGCTCGCGGCTTCCCCGAGTTCGGCGCCTCGTTCGACAACCTCTGGTACCTCGTCATCGGCCTGACCATCTACAACTCCGTGGTCATCGCCGAGATCCTGCGCTCGGGCATGGAGGGCCTGCCCGGCGGGCAGGCCGAGGCGGCCTCCGCGATCGGGCTCTCCCCGTTCCAGACCACCGGGCTGATCCTGCTGCCGCAGGCCTTCCGGATCATGCTGCCGGCGCTGATCAGCCAGCTCGTGGTGGTGCTCAAGGACACCTCGCTGGGCTTCATCATCAGCTACGAGGAGACGCTCAACATCGGCAAGCAGATCATCGGCGTCCTGGGCAACCCGATCCAGGTGTACGTGGTGATCGCCGTGCTGTTCATCGCCATCAACTACTCGCTGTCGAAGCTGGCCCAGTACGTCCAGCGCCGGCTCGCCCAGGGCCGCAAGACCGCCGGCACCCCGGCGCAGCCCCTGCCGCCTGCCGCGCTCGCCTCGCAGGCCGAGAGCACCGGCGGCCCCGTCTGACCCGACACATGTGAAAGGGCTGGCCGTCCACGGCCAGCCCTTTCGTGTTCCTCGGTCTAGCGGGCGATCTCGGTGACCCGGGACTCGCGCACCACAGTCACCCGGATCTGACCCGGGTAGGTCAGCTCCTCCTCGATCTGCTTGGCCACGTCCCGGGCCAGCACCGCCGCGCCGATGTCGTCCACGTCGTCCGGCTTGACCATCACCCGGATCTCCCGGCCCGCCTGCATGGCGAAGACCTTCTCCACGCCCAGCTTGCCGGCCGCGATCTCCTCGATCCGCTCCAGCCGCTTCACGTACGCCTCGAGGCTCTCCCGCCGCGCGCCCGGCCGCCCGCCCGAGCAGGCGTCCGACGCCTGGGTCAGCACCGCCTCGATGGTCTGCGGCGGCACCTCGTTGTGGTGCGCCTCGATGGCGTGCACCACGTCCTCGCTCTCGCCGTACTTGCGGGCCACGTCCGCGCCGATGATCGCGTGGCTGCCCTCCACCTCGTGGGTGAGCGCCTTGCCGATGTCGTGCAGGAACGCGCACCGCTTGATCGTCGGCACGTCCAGCCGCAGCTCCGCGGCCATGACGCCGGCGATGTGCGCGGTCTCCACCAGGTGCTTGAGCACGTTCTGCCCGTACGAGGTGCGGTAGCGCAACCGGCCCAGCAGCGTCACCAGCTCCGGGTGGATCTCGGTGATGCCGACCTCGACCAGCGCGTCCTCGGCGGCCCGGAGGCACAGTTCCTCCACCTCCTGCCGGGCCAGGTCGTAGACCTCCTCGATCCGGTGCGGGTGGATCCGGCCGTCCAGTACCAGCTTCTCCAGCGTGACCCGGCCGACCTCCCGGCGTACCGGGTCGAAGCAGGACAGCAGCACCGCCTCGGGGGTGTCGTCGATGATCAGGTTGACGCCGGTGACCGACTCGAAGGCGCGGATGTTGCGCCCCTCCCGGCCGATGATGCGCCCCTTCATCTCGTCACCGGGCAGGTGCAGCACGCTGACCACGCTCTCCGCGGTCTGCTCGCTGGCGACCCGCTGGATGGCGTCCACCACGATGTTGCGGGCGCGCTGCTCGGCGCTGCCCCGGGCGTCCGCCTCGATCTCCCGGACCAGCAGCGCGGCCTCCCGCTTGGCCTGCCCCTCGATCGACTCGACCAGCTCGACGCGGGCCGCGTCGGCGGTCAGCCCGGCGACGCGCTCCAGCTCGCGGCGACGCTGCTCCTCCACCTCGGTCAGCGTCCGCTCCCGCTCGGCCAGGGCGGCCTCCCGGGCGGCGAGCGCCGCGGTGGCGGCGGTGAGCTGCCGCTCCCGCTCGGCCAGCCGCTCCACCTCCTCGGTGTGCAGCCGTTCCCGCTCGTCCATCCGGGCGGCGCGCCGCTCCACCTCGGCCGCCTGCTCCCGGGTGGTGGCGGCCAGCACCGCCACCTCCCGCTCGCCGCTGCGCCGCGCGGTGGCGCGCAGCTGCTCGGCGTCCGCCTCGGCCTGCTTGTGCGCGCGCTCCAGCACGGTGTCCGCCTCGGCGCGGGCGTCGTCGAGCACCCGCCGCGCCTCGGCCCGGGCGGCCTTCGCCTCGGCCTTGGCGGCAGCCGCCTCGGTACGCGCCGCCGCGGCCGCGGACTTCGCCACGTCGATGGTGCTGTTCGCCTCGCTGGCGGCGGTACGCAGCGCCGCGAGGGACTGCTCCTGCCGGTCCTTCTCCGCGATGAAGGCCGGATCCTCCGGCGCGGGCGCCAGGCTGAGCCGCTTGAGGGTACGCACGCCGAACAGCACGGCGCCGACCACCACCACGACCAGGAGCAGCACCACTATGAGGAGAACGATGTCGAAGGCGCTCATCGAGCCGCTCCGCACCGGTGGTACGCGGACGCGTCGTCCCGCCGTGCTCCGCCGGCCGGGCGGCCGGTGCCGCCCTCCGGGGAGGGACTCGGACCGTGTGGCAGACCGCCGGTGAACCTGTGCCGCCCAGCCATGGCCGCCTCCCCCTGAACGTCGGCGCCGCAGGGCACGCGCGAAGGACGCGCGCCTGCGGCTCTGTACGCCCGACCGGAGCGGCTGGCTCTGGGCAGCTTTCCGTCGGCGGTGTCCCACGAGGGGCACCGCTGGCGGCCGGTTGCAGTTGTCGGCCACTCCGGAGGCTCCGGAGCACCCGTCAAGGGCCGGTGTAGCTGGCCAAAGTGATGCTGTTCTGTTACGAGATCTATGTTGTGCGCTTAGCCTGCGCTGGTCGGGCAAAGTGAGCCTGTATGGCGAGGCTAGGTCGCGAGGGGCCGTTCGGTCAAGAAAGTCATGATCAAACCACCCGGACGGAGAGAAGTTGCGGCGTCACTCATTGGTGATCAGATGCCGGACAGGCCCGGACAAACCTCGCCGCCCGGCGCCACTTCCCGGCACTCCCGACCTGCTCAGGCCCCCTCCACCGGGCGCACCGCACGCGCACGGCATCCCCGACCCCCATGATCGACTCCACTTCGCCGAGGTGGCGGCATCCCTGTGCCTGTGACCCCACCACCTCCCCGATCTGCAGTGGATCAAACCGCCCATCCCACCGGAACGGTGGCGTGGGGTCAGGCGAGGGCGCGGGCGGTGGTCACCAGCGCGACGTTGTCGGAGGCCGGGGTGCCGTCGGGCAGCAGCAGCGTGTCCTCCAGGCCGATCCGGGTGTGCAGGCCCCGGCGGACCGCCTCGGCGTACACCGGCCAGGTGACCGGCCCTTCGCCGTGCAGCAGCACCGGCGGGCACCCGGCCGGCAGCGCCGCGAGGATCGCCGCCGCGTCGGCGAGCGCCGTCTCGACCTGCTCGGCCATGCACTCGACGAGGACCCGCCCGGTGGGCGCGGACCAGCGGCGCCAGGCGTCGACCGCCGCCGGCGTCCAGAGGCCGGCCTCGACCATCACGCCGCGCTCGTGCAGCACGGCTGCGACCTCCGCCGCTCCGGGTTCGTGGGCGTTGACCGAGGCGAAGTCGGGCAGCACCGTCCAGGCGCGGACGGCGGCGACCCGCTCGGCCGGGTCGGGAACGATCCAGGCGCCGGTGCTCACGCCGACCGGCAGGCCGGGACGGGCGGCCCGGACGGCTGTGACAGCCGCGGCGATCACCGCCGGGTCGAGCGACTCGGCGCCGGTGTCGTCGCGCGGGTGCACGTGCACAGCCGCCACCCCGGCGGCCGCGCAGCGGACCGCGTCCGCGGCCAACTCGGCCGGGGTGAGTGGCACGGCAGCATGCTCGTCGCGCCGCCGTGTGCCGTTGAGACACGCCTTCAGCACCGGTGTGCGCCTCTCCTCGGGGCGGCGGCCGCGACGAGGGCGGCCGGTCTGTCAGTCGAGCCGGCGGGAGTCGAGATCGTTCTCGGCGTCGGCCATCGCGTCGGCGTCGATGTGCTCGGCGAACTCGGCCGCCTCGGCGCTCTGCGCGGCCAGCGCGTCCTTCACCGCCCGGATCGCCACCCCGGCCGGATAGCCCTTGCGCGCCAGCATGCCCACCAGACGCCGGAACACCGCGTCCGGCTCACCCCGGGTGCTGCGCAGCTTGCGCTCCACCAGGGCGCGGGCGGTCTCCGCCTCGGTCTCCTCGTCCAGCCCGTCCAGGGCGGCGCCGGCCACCTCACCGTCGACGCCGCGCTGGCGCAGCTCGTTGGCGAGCGCCCGGCGGGCCAGCCCACGGCCGTTGTGCCGGCTGCTCACCCAGGCACGGGCGAAGGCGGCGTCGTCGACGATGCCCACCTCGTCGTAACGGTCGAGGACCTGCTCGGCGACCTCCTCGGAGATGCCGCGCCGGGCCAGCGCGCCGGCCAGCTCGGCGCGGGTGCGGGGGCGTACCGCGAGCTGCCGTAGGCAGATCTCCCGGGCCAGCTCGGCCTCGTCGCGCGGCGGAGCCGGAGCCTCCCCTGCATCGGACTCCGCCGCGCGATCGCGGCGCCCACGGCGGGGCCGGGGCGTACCGGTGGCGTCGCCCGTACGGGGAGGGCCGGCATCCCAGCCCCGTCCCGTACGGGCGCGTCGTCCTGCCACAGGTCAGCGGATCAGAAGTCGACCGGCGGCAACTCCGGGCCACCGGCGGCGTCGCCCGTACCACCGGTGCCGACGCCGAGCTTCTCCAGGATCTTCTTCTCGATCTCGGCCGCCACGTCCGGGTTCTCGCGGAGGAACTCGCGGGCCTTCTCCTTGCCCTGGCCGAGCTGGTCGCCGTCGTAGGTGTACCAGGCGCCGGACTTGCGGATGATCGCCTGCTCCACGCCGACGTCGATCAGCGAGCCCTCACGGGAGATGCCCTTGCCGTACATGATGTCGAACTCGGCCTGCTTGAACGGCGCGGCGACCTTGTTCTTCACGACCTTGACCCGGGTGCGGTTACCGACCACGTCGGTGCCGTCCTTGAGGCTCTCGATGCGGCGCACGTCGAGCCGGACCGACGCGTAGAACTTCAGCGCGCGGCCACCGGTGGTGGTCTCCGGGCTGCCGAACATCACGCCGATCTTCTCGCGGAGCTGGTTGATGAAGATCGCGGTGGTGCCGGTGTTGTTGAGCACGCCGGTGATCTTCCGCAGCGCCTGGCTCATCAGCCGGGCCTGCAGACCGACGTGACTGTCACCCATCTCGCCCTCGATCTCGGCGCGCGGCACCAGGGCCGCCACCGAGTCGATCACGATGATGTCGATCGCGCCGGAGCGGACCAGCATGTCCGCGATCTCCAGCGCCTGCTCGCCGGTGTCCGGCTGGGAGACCAGCAGGGCGTCGGTGTCGACGCCGAGGGCCCGCGCGTAGTCCGGGTCGAGCGCGTGCTCGGCGTCGATGAACGCGGCGATGCCGCCGGCGCGCTGGGCGTTCGCCACCGCGTGCAGCGCCACGGTGGTCTTACCGCTGGACTCCGGACCGTAGATCTCGACCACCCGGCCGCGGGGCAGACCGCCCACGCCGAGCGCCACGTCGAGCGCGATGGAGCCGGTCGGGATGACGGCCGTCTGCACGACGGGCCGCTCCCCCAGGCGCATCACCGAACCCTTGCCGAACTGCTTGTCGATCTGAGCGAGAGCAAGGTCAAGCGCCTTCTCCCGGTCAGGCCCTGCTGCCATCGTTGCCACCCCTGCCTTCGCCGGCGTCTTTCCTGAGCTTCGCGTCACGCGGGACACGCTAGGCGCTGGGTCCGACAGAAAACCAGCCGACGGGCCGTGAGCTGTGGACGAGCACCCCGCTGTGGACAATAGCCGAACAGGTGTACGACTGGGCAAGCGACACGCGGGATCGACGAAAAGGCTGCTCAGCGTAGTCGGGCGGGCACCCGGTCGGGATACGCGGCGACCACGGCGCGCCACACCACGTGCGTTCGCTCACCGGCCGCGAGCGCCTGCTCGATGGTCCGCCCATCGAGCTGGGACAGCACCTGGTCCCTGGCGATGCTGGCCGCGTAGCCGGGCCCGAACGCCTCCTCCAGCCGCGTCCAGAAGTCGGTCAGCCGCACGTGTTCAGTCCTCCTTGTCGAGTGGGTCCGCGCCGGGACGGCGCAGCGCCAGCGCCACCAGCGGCACCACGGCGATCGCCGCCAGCAGGGTGAGCGTCGGGTACCCCACGGCCCGCATGACGAACCCGCTCGCCGCCGCGGCGCCCGCCCCGGCCAGCCCCATGAGCAGGTCGGACAGGCCCTGCACGCCGGGCCGCTCGGCGGTGGGCACCGACTCCGAGAGCAACGTCGAGCCCGCCACCATCGTGCCCGACCAGCCCAGCCCGAGCAGCGTCAGCCCCACCGACAGCAGCGCCGTGTGGTGCCCGGCGGTGCCGGAGACCGCGCACGCGGCCAGCAGCAGCGCCACCCCGCCGAGGATCACCGGCCGCCGGCCGACCCGGTCGGTGAGCCACCCCACCACCGGCGACAGCGCGTACATGCCGGCGATGTGCAGGCTGAGCACCAGGCCGACCACGGGCAGCACGTCCTCGTCGGAGTGCCACTCGCCGAGGTGCACCGGGGTCATCGACATGACAGCGACCATCACCAGGTGCCCCACCGCCACCGCGGCGATGCCGAGGCGGGCGGCCGGCCGCCCGCGTACCGTGCGCCACGCGGCGACCATGCCACCGCGGCGGGTGACCGCCGGCGCGGCGCCCGGCACCGGCTCGGCCGCCGCCAGCCGGCGCGCGGTGAGCAGCGGGTCCGGCCGCAGCAGGACCAGCAGTACGGCGGCGGTCAGCGTGAACGCGACGGCGCTGAACGCGAACGGGCCGGCCAGCGCCGGCAGGCCCCAGCCCCGGGTGGTCTCGTCGGCGAGCGCGGCGAAGTTCGGCGCGGCCACCGCGCCGATGGTGGTGGCCCAGACGACCAGCGAGAGCTGCCGCCCCCGGCGCTGCGGTTCGGCCAGGTCCACGGCCGTGTAGCGCGCCTGGAGGTTGGCCGCCGTGCCGCCGCCGAACAGCAGCATGCCGACGAAGAGCAGCGGCACCAGGCGCGTCACGGTGGCGACCACCACCAGCACGCCCCCGACCGCGCCGACCGCGTACGCGAGGACCAGCCCCGGTCGCCGGCCACGGGCGGTCATGAGCCGGGTGACGGGGATGGCGAGCAGCGCGGCGCCGACCACACCGGCGCTCTGCGCCAGCCCGGCCAGGGCGGTGCCGGCGACCCGGGCGGCGAGCAGCGCGCCGACCGAGATGCCGATGGTGACGCCGATGCCGCCGATGATCTGGGTGAGGAACAGCAGCCGGACGGTACGCCGCTGGATGCCGGCGACGTCGGGCCGGGGCGGGGCCGGCGCGGTCAGGTCGGTGGCCATGCGCGCTCCTGGTGGGACGGGTGCCCCATCCTCCCGCACCCGGCCCTGGAGCCGGCACCCGGTTTCGCTACAGGCCGAGGCCCCGGCCGATGATCTCCTTCATGATCTCGGTGGTGCCGCCGTAGATGGTCTGCACCCGGCTGTCCAGCCACGCCTTCGCCACCGGGTACTCCGCCATGAAGCCGTAGCCGCCGTGCAGCTGCACACACCGGTCGGCCACCTTGGTCTGCAACTCGGTGGTCCACCACTTTGCCTTCGCCGCGTCGGTCACCGACAGGCGGCCCGCGTTGAACTCGCCGACGCAGTGGTTGACGAACGTCCGCGCGATGGTGACCTCGGTGTCCAGCTCGGCCAGCAGGAACCGGTTGTGCTGGAACCGGCCGATCGGCCGCCCGAACGCCTCGCGGGAGCGGGCGTACTCGATGGTGAGCGCGAGCAGCTTCTCGCAGGCCGCCACCGCTGCGACGGCGATGCTCAGCCGCTCCCGGGGCAGGTTGGCCATCAGGTGGTAGAAGCCGTGGTTCTCGGTGCCGATCAGGTTCTCCGCCGGCACCCGGCAGTCGTCGAAGAACAGCTCGGCGGTGTCGTTGGCCTTCAACCCGACCTTGGCCAGCCGGCGGCCCCGGCTGAAGCCCGGCGTGCCGCTCTCCACCACGACCAGGCTCACCCCGTGCGCGCCCTGCTCGGGCGCGGTCTTGACCACCACGACCACCAGGTCGGCCATCTCACCGTTTGTGATGAACGTCTTCTGCCCGTTGAGGACCAGGCTGTCGCCGTCGCGCACCGCGCTGGTGCGGATGCCGGCCAGGTCGCTGCCCGCGCCCGGCTCGCTCATCGCGATCGCGGTGACCAGGTCGCCGGAGCAGAAGCCCGGCAACCACCGCTTGCGCTGGTCTTCGGTGGTCAGCTCGGTCAGGTACGGCGCCACCACGTCGTTGTGCAGCCCGAACCCGAGGCCCGAGCACCCGGCCGCGACGATCTCCTCGTCGAGCACCGCGTTGAACCGGAAGTCGCGCTGCCCGCCGCCGCCGTACTCGGGATCGACGTCGGGGCCGAGCAGCCCGGCCGCGCCGGCGGCCCGCCACACCTGCCGGTCGACGATCCCGTCGGCCTCCCAGCGCTCGTGGTGCGGCACCGCCTCCCGGGTCAGGAAACGGCGGCACAGGTCGCGGAACTCGTCGTGGACGGGCTCGTAGAGATGCTGCTCCATGGCGGCCAGTCTGGCACCGCTCACCCGCCCTGGACAGAGGCGAGCGCCGCTCGCAGCCGCCGCTCCCGGCGGGCGGTGCGTACGGCGTCGGCCAGCACCGCGACCAGCACGATGCCGAACCCGACGGCGGCGACCTCCGACCCGGCGTCGAGCGCGAGCACGATCAGCGCGCCGAGCAGCAGGACGCCACCGGCCACCCCGAACAGCGCTCCCCGGCGTACCGCGGGAAGGTTGTCCGCCACCGCCGCGCGCCCCGCCTCGTCGGCCGGCGGCTCGCCCCGGCGCAGCGCGGTCTCGACGACAGCCCAGGCGGCGACCCGGTCCGCCTCGGCGGGGCGCGGCTTCGCGAACCAGCTCAGTGTGAAGAAGAACGCGAACCCCCAGATCACCGCGTTCAGGCCGGCTTGGACCACCGCGGCCTGAACGGAGCCGTCCCGCTCCCAGAGCCGGATGGGCAGCCAGAGGAGGCCGGCGATCAGCATGGAGACCACGTACGGGCCGGGTGCGCCGAACCGGAGCAGTGACACACGAGGTCGGGAGTCGGCCATGCCCGGATCGTATCCCCGCGTGTCGATCCGTGATCGCCGTGTGGACGGTGGCGGACGGCCGTGACGCACGTCAGGATGGCCGGATGAGCACACTCACGGGGAAACAGGTCGCCGAGGCCGGGCTGGACGGGTGGACGTACCTGCTGGGGGCGTTGCAGACGCGCATCCGTACCCCCGATTTCGCGGCCGGGCTGGCGCTGGTGGCCGCGGTGGGCGCGGAGGCCGAGCGGGTCGACCATCATCCCGATCTGGACCTGCGCTACACCCACGTGGACGTGCGGCTGTGGTCGCACGACGTGGGCGGGGTGACCCAGCGTGACCTGCGGCTGGCCCGGTTCGTCTCGGGGCTGGCCGCCGACTCCGGGCTGACCCTGTCGGCAGCCGGGCTGGCCCGGCTGGAACTCGCGCTGGACACCCCCGAGCACGCGGCGGTGCTGCCGTTCTGGCGCGCGGTCCTGGCGTGGGGCGCGCCGCCCGGCCCGGGCCCGGACGCCGACGAGGTACGCGATCCGGACGGCGTGCTGCCGGCCGTCTGGTTCCAGCGCTCCGGCCGGGAGGAGCCACGGCAGCGGTGGCACCCGGACGTGTGGGTGGATCCGGCCGAGGTGGACGCGCGCATCGCGGCGGCGCTGGCGGCCGGCGGCACGCTGGTCAGCGACGCGGAGGCGCCGAGCTTCTGGGTGCTGGCCGACCCGGACGGCAACCGGGTCTGCCTGTGCACCTGGCAGCAGCGCTCCTGACTCAGCGCAGCGCCTCGGCGGCCACCTTCAGGTCGGCGACGAGGCCCTCGTACGCGACGTCCTGGTTGTCGGCGCGCAGCACCGCGGACGGGTGGATGGTGGCCAGCAGCCGGGCCGCCGGGGCGTCGGTGACCGCGCCGGACCGGTCGACCGGCACCCGCTCGAAGTCCGCCGGGTGCTGCGCGGCGGCCGGCCAGGGCAGCAGCTCACCGCGTTGTCTCGTCACCCGGAAGCTCGGGCCGAGCAGCGCCTTGGCGGCGGTGGCGCCGAGCACCACCACGATCTCCGGGCGCAGCCGGGCGAACTCGGCGACCAGCCAGGGCCGGCAGGCGGTGACGTGCACCCGGTCGGGGGTCTGGTGGATGCGCCGCTTGCCGCGCAGCTCGAAGCGGAAGTGCTTCACGGCGTTGGTCAGGTAGATCTGGGCGGGGTCGAGCGCGGCGTCGTCGACGGCCTTGCGCAGCAGCCGTCCGGCCGGGCCGACGAACGGCAGCCCTTTCTGGTCCTCGATGTCGCCCGGCTGCTCGCCGACGAAGACCACGCGGGCGTGCTCGTCACCGCGGCCGAAGACGGTCTGGGTGGCGTCCCGGTACAGCTCGCAGCCCTGGCACCCGGTCGCGGCGGCGCGCAGCTCGTCGATGGTGTCCGCCGACGGCGGGATGAACTCCTGCGCTCCGGGTGCGCTCTCGGTCTCGGCCATGCCGATCGTTCTACCCCGTCCGCCGCCGCGCACGCGAGCGGCCCGCCGCGCTCCGCGGGAGGTGTTAACAAGGGGCCCTTCCTATACCGAATGCGTTAAGAGGGGGCCCTTCCTTCCGGCGGTGAGCGCGTCGGCGAGCGCGGGGATGTCGGCCTCGTCCAGCGCGCTCACCGAGACGCGCACGGCGGGGTCGGCGGCGATGCGGTAGAGCCGGCCGGGCGCCACCGCCCATCCGGCGTCGCGCAGCGTCGTGACCGCCACCGTCTCGTCGGGCACCGGCACCCAGACGTTGATCCCGGTACGCCCGTGCGCGGCCACCCCGCGCACGGCGAGCGCGGCCACCAGCCCGTCGCGCCGCAGGTCGTAGCTGTCCGCCGCGTGCCGCACCAGGTCGGCGGTGGCCGGGTCGCGCCAGAGCGACACGACCAGGCGTTGCAGCACCGTGGACACCCAGCCGGCACCGACCCGCGCCCGCCCGGCCACCCGGGCCACTGTGGCCTCGTCGCCGGCCAGCACGGCGAGCCGCAGGTCGGGCCCGTAGGGCTTGCTCACCGAGCGGACGAAGGCCCACGCCGGTGTCGCCCCGGCGAGCGGATGCAGGGGTACGCGGGCCAGTTCGGCGGCGTGGTCGTCCTCGATCAGCAGCAGGTCGGCGCGGCCGTCCAGCAGCGTCCGCAGCGCCGCCGCCCGGTCGGCGGAGACGGATGCGCCGGTCGGATTCTGCGCCCGGCTGGTCACCACGAGCGCCCGGACCCCGGCGGCCAGCGCCGCCCGGACCCCGCCGACGGTGGGGCCGTCGTCGTCCACCGGCACCCCGACGGCACGCAGCCCGAGCGCGGCGATCAGGTCGAGCAGGTTGGCCCAGCCCGGGTCCTCCACCGCCACCGCGTCGCCGGGGCGCAAATGGGCGGCGAGCAGCCGCTCGATGCCGTCGAGCGCGCCGCCGGTGACTGTGAGCTCGCCGTCCGGCACGCCGTCCGCGGCGAGCCGCTCCCGGGCCAGGGCGGCCAGGTCGGGCAGCGTCGCGTCGGTCGCGTACCCGCCGGGGGGTCCGATCTCGGTGGCGAGCGCGGCCAGGTGCGGCCCGAGCGGGGGCAGCAGCCGGGGGTCGGGTTGACCGGCGGAGACGTCGCGGCCGCCGGCCAGCGGCGGGGGCAGCAGCGCGGCGCGGCGGGCGGCCACCGGCGGGCGGGGGCGGACCCGGGTGCCGTGCCGGCCGGCGGTCGCGACCAGGCCGCGTTGCCGCAGTTCCTGGTACGCCTTCGCGACGGTGGCCGGGCTGACGCCGAGTTCGGCGGCGAGCGCCCGGACGGCGGGCAGGGCGTCGCCCGGGGCGAGGTCACCGCTGCGGATGCCCGATTCGACGCTCGCCGAAATCGCGGCCGACGTGGATCCGCTGACCTGATATTGTGCTGCCACAGTTCGGTGATTGTACTAGAACAAAGGTGGGATGTCACATGTACCCTCCGACCCCCCGCACCACCGCCACCCGCGCCCGCGACCGGATGCACTACGACGCAGCCACCGCGCACGCGCTGCTCGACGAGGCGTACCACTGCACGCTGGCGTTCACTGTGGACGGCGAGCCGCGCGTCCTGCCGACCCTGCACGTGCGCGTCGGCGGCACGCTCTACCTGCACGGCTCCACCGGCAGCCGGCCGCTGCTCGCCGCCCGGGGCGAAGCCGGGCTGCCGGTCTGCGTCGCCGTCACCCACCTCGACGGGCTGATCTACGCCCGTTCGCAGTTCCACCACAGCGCCAACTACCGGTCCGTGGTGGCGCACGGCACCGCCCGGCTGGTCGAGGACGCCGACGAGAAGGCGGCGGTGCTGACCGCGCTGGTGGAGAAGGTGGCCGCCGGCCGGTCCGCCGAGAGCCGCCCGCCGAACCGGCGCGAGCTGGCCGAGACGGCGGTGCTGGCGCTGCCGCTGCGCGAGGTGTCGGTACGGATGCGCACCGGTGGGGTCGCCGACGAGCCGGCCGACGAGGCACTGCCGTACTGGGCCGGGGTGGTGCCGCTGCGGCTCACGCCGGGCCGCCCCGAACCCGCCCCGGGGGTGAGCGCGCCGGTGCCGGCGTACCTGCGGCCGGCCCGCTCACCGTGGCACGAGCCGGCGGTGCTGCGCGGCGAACACGTCGTGCTGGAGCCGCTCGACCTCGCCCACGCCGACGAGCTGTACGCCGCCACCGACGACCCGCAGGTGTGGCGGCACCTGGGCGGTACGCAGCCCGCCGACGCCGACGAGATGCGCCGGGTGATCAGCGGCTACCTGGACGCGCAGGAGCGCGGCGAGCAGGTGTGCTGGGCGCAGCGCTGCGCCACCACCGGCGCGGTGATCGGCACGACCTCCTACTACGAGATCGACCCGGTCCGCCGGTCGCTGGCGATCGGCTACACCTGGCTGGGCCGCCCGTGGTGGCGTACCGGCGTCAACACCGAGGCGAAGCTGCTCCTGCTGGGCCGGGCCTTCGACGAGCTGGACGCGGTGCGCGTGGTCTGGCACACCGACATCCGCAACGAGCGCTCCCAGCGGGCCATCGAACGGCTCGGCGCGAGCCGCGAGGGCGTGCTGCGGCAGCACAAGCAGCGCGCCGACGGCTCCTGGCGGGACACCGTCCAGTACTCGATGCTCGCGCAGGAGTGGCCGAGCGCACAGGCCAGCCTGCGGGAACGTCTTCGCCCGGGGGCCTCCGTGGCGTCATGATGTCCGGCGTGCTGGGGATCACCGACATCTGGACGTACGTGCTGGGCACCGTGGCGATCGTGCTGCTGCCCGGCCCGAACTCGCTCTTCGTGCTGGCCACCGCCGCCCGCCGGGGAGTGGCCACCGGTTACCGGGCCGCGTCCGGGGTGTTCGTCGGCGACGCGGTGCTGATGGTCCTCTCCGCCGCCGGGGTGGCCTCGCTGCTCCAGGCGTACCCGCCGCTCTACCTGGTGATCAAGTACGCCGGCGCGGCGTACCTGGGGTGGTTGGGGCTGGCCATGCTGCGCGGCGCGTGGCGGCGCTGGCGCGACCGCAACGACCCGGCAACGCCGCGCCTGATCGACGAGGTCGAGCCGGCCGGGCCGCAGGAGCCGTTCCGGCGGGCGCTGGTGATCAGCCTGCTCAACCCGAAGGCGATCCTGTTCTTCGTCTCGTTCTTCATCCAGTTCGTCGACCCCGGGTACGCGTGGCCGGCGCTGTCGTTCCTGCTGCTCGGGCTGATCGCGCAGGTCGCCAGCGCGCTCTACCTGACCGCGCTGATCTTCACCGGCACGTTCCTGGCCGCCCAGTTCCGGCAGCGCCGCCGGCTGGCCGCGAGCGGGACCACCGCTGTCGCGGTGCTGTTCCTCGGCTTCAGCCTCAAGCTCGCCGCCGGCTGAGGGTGCAAGGAAGGGCCCCTTCTTAACGCCTCCGGTAGAGGAAGGGCCCCTTCTTAACAAGATCACGTCCCGTCGCCGCCCCCGCCACCGCCGCCGATGCCCGCGCCACCGGCCGTGCCCCCGAGGCCGTAGCCCGGCGCGACCGGCCGGTCGGGAGGACGGCTGACGTGCGCCGACTCGCGGATCGTGGCCGACCAGTCGGCGTGCGACGCCGCGGCCGCGTGCCTGTCGATGGCGTGCCGCAGCCAGCCGTCCACTGTGGCCACCCAGTCCCGCTGGTCGGCCCCGGCGTGCCAGACCCGGAAGCGGCTGATGCTCTGGTGGGTGATCCCGGCCAGGGACAGCCGCCGGTCCAGCCAGAACAGCACCTCCATGCCGGCCGAGTTGGTCAGCATGATCACTTCCAGCTCGGTCAGCGGGCCGGCGTAGAGCGGCGCGGCCCAGAACCCGAACCACTGCTGGAACGGAAGCGTCTGCTCCACCCCCGGCAGGCGGCCCTGCCGCAGCCCCGCCTGCCGGATCGCGAAGCCCAGGGTGTCCAGCGCGGCGAGGAGGTGCTGCTGTGTGGGCAGCGGGTGGATCAGGACCGGCACCATCGCGCCCTGGTCGACGTCCGGGTCCACCGACACCTCGGTACGCAGCCCGGTCCGCAGGGTCAGCAACGGCACGCCGCCGTACGTGGTCACCGGCGCCTCCCACGGCAGCGGCACGGCGAAGTCGACCGCCCGCCGCCGCCCGGCCGGCACCACGAACCGCCCCGCGATCGGCCACTGGTGGTACTGCACCAGCCGGCGCGGCGACTCCGGGTCCTCCGGTTCGACCTGCGTGACCAGCCCGAGCCGGATGTGCCGGACCGGGACGTCCGAGCCACCGGCGGTGAGCGTCACCCGGCCCGGCAGGCGCAGACCCGGCCGGGTGCTCGGATTGGGCAGGGCGGTGCTCACGGAGAGCCCGGTCCAGGCGGAGTCCCGCGACACCCCGGTCAACCGCATGCCGGGGCATTCCCGCTGCCCGCCGGGCCATGCGCCGCGAAACGGCAGCCGGCCCGGCGAGATGGGGACACCACCTCGCCGGGCCGGCACTGATCACGACGTTCAGCGCATCCGGCGGCCTCGCGGCACCGTGTCGGTCTCGTCGTCGAACTCGCCGATGACCTCCTCCAGCAGGTCCTCCAGCGCGACGAACCCGATCGGGCGGGTCGGCCCGCCGCCGTTGCTCACCAGCGCGAGCTGCGCCTGCTGGGCCCGCATCGCAGCCACCGCCTCGGTCACCGACGCCTCGGCCGGCAGCGTGAAGGCGTTGGTCATCAACTCCTCCGCGGTCGCCGGGCGGCCGGTGGTGACGGCGCGCACCGCCTCGCGTACGTGGACCAGGCCGCACACCTCGCCGCCGGTGTCGACCACGGCCAGCCGGGACCGGCCGCTGTCGCGGGAGACGTGCTCGATCCGCTCGGCGGTCTCGTCCCGGCGTACCGTGACGATCTGGTCGAACGGCTCCATCACCTGCGCCACTGTGGTGCCCTGAAGCTCCAGCATGCTGCTGAGCAGCTGGTGCTGCTCGGCGCCGAGCAGCCCGTGCTCCCGGGACTGCTCCAGCAGGATGCGCAGCTCGTCCGGGCCGTGCACCTGGGCCAGCTGGTCCTGCTGCTGCACGCCGACCAGCCGTAACATCGCGTTAGCGAGCCCGTTGAGCACGGAGAGCACCGGCCGGACGATCCGGGCGAAGGCCCGGAACGGCAGCGCCAGCAGCGTCGCTGAACGCTCGGCGTCGGTGATCGCCCAGGACTTCGGGGCCATCTCGCCGACCACCAGGTGCAGGAACGTCACCAGGGACAGCGCGAACACCAGCGCGACCACGTGGCTGGCCGCGGCGGGCAGGCCGACCGCGTGCAGCAGCGGGCTGATCAGCCGCTCGATGGCCGGCTCCGCCAGCGCGCCCAGACCCAGCGTGCACAGCGTGATGCCGAGCTGCGCGCCGGCCAGCATCAGACTCAGCTCGCGGACGCCGTCGAGCGCCGCGCGAGCAGCCCGGCCGCCACCGGCGGCCGCCTGTTCCAGCCGGTACCGCTTGGACGCCACGAGCGCGAACTCGGCGGCCACGAAGAACCCGTTGAGCGCCAGCAGCACCACGGAGAAGAACAACGCGAATCCGGGGGTCATGCCGCACCCTCCCCGGAGACGCCGGCGGTGGACCGCAGCCGCACCGAGTCGGCCACGTGCCGGTCCACTGCGAGCACCTCGACCAGCACCCGAGGGCCGGACGCCGGCTCGTCACCGTCGGTGGCGACCGGGATCTCCAGCCGGTCACCGACCTCGGGCACCCGGCCCAGCTCCCGCATCACCAGACCGGAGAGCGTGTCGTACTCGGGGGCCTCGGGCAGCTCGATGCCGGTGCTGTCGGCGACCTCGTCGATGCGCCAGCGCGCCGGGACGACCCAGGAGCCGTCCTCCTGCCGTGCCGCGGCCCGGTCCGGCGGGTCGTCCTCGTCGCGGATCGGCCCGACCAGCTCCTCGGCCAGGTCCTCCAGCGTGATCACGCCGGCGAAGCCGCCGTACTCGTCAACCACGCAGGCGAGCTGCCGGTGTCCGGACCGCAGCCGGTCGAGCACCGTCGGCAGCGGCAGCGTCTCGGGCACCAGCAACGGGGGTACGGCCACCGCCTCGACCCGGGTGGTCGCGCGTTCCGCCGGGGGCACCCCGAGCACGTCGGCGATGCCGACCACGCCGATCAGGTCGTCGACGCCCTCGGCGCCGCTCACCGGGAACCGGGAGTGGCCGGTGTCCAGCAGCTCGACGATCCGGCTGACCGGCTCGTCGGCCCGGACGGTGTGCACGTCGACGCGGGGCACCATCGCCTCGCCGGCGGTCAGCTCCCGGAAATCCAGGCCCCGGTCCAGCAGGTCGGACATCTCGGCGTCGAGGTGCCCCTCCTCCCGGGACTCGGCGATGATCTGTTCCAGGTCCTTCGGGGTGGCGCCGCTGGGCAGCTCCTCGATCGGCTCGATGCCGATGCGGCGGAGCAGCCGTACCGCGGCCCGGTCGAAGAGCGTGATCAGCGGGCCGGCGATCTTCAGGTACATCAGGGTGGACCGGGACAACGCGCGGGCCAGCGACTCGGCCCGCGCGATGGCCAGGTTCTTCGGGGCCAGCTCACCCAGGACCATCTGCACCACTGTGGCGATGACCAGGGCCAGCGCCACCGACAGCGGCAACGCCACCGTGCTGGAGATCCCGGTGAGGCCGAGCAGGTCGGCCAGCCCGGCGCCCAGGAACGGCTCGGCGACGTAGCCGACGAGCAGAGCGGTAACGGTGATGCCCAGCTGGGCGCCGGACAGCATGAACGAGAGCCGCGCGGTGACCTCCAGGGCCCGGGACGCGGCACGATCGCCACCGTCGGCGAGCTGCTTGAGCTTGCCCCGGTCCACGGCGACGTAACCGAACTCCTGGGCCACGAAGTAACCGGTGGCGACGGTGAGCACGGTGATGAGAAGGAGACCGACGAGGATCAACACGGGAGGTTCAGGGCTCCCGGGGTCGTCGGGGAGGGAAATCGCCGGGTACGACCCGGCCGGCTACTGCTGCCCTCCGGGGCAGAAGAGTCGATCATGCGGTCCATTTTATCGGTACCCGCTGGACGTCCGCTGGGGGTGCCGGGAACCCTCCCCCAGGTCCAGTTCACCGCCCGGCCAGCTCGTCCACGTCCAGCAGGCTCCGGTCGACCCGGCCGGACCGGTAGGCCGCCCGCCCGATCATCTGCGCGGCGACCGGCGCGGTGGAGAGCTGGAAGATCGCCACCAGGACCAGCATGCCCAGGTCCGAGGGGGTACGCAGGCGCAACGCCAGCCCGGCCAGGAGCAGTAGGACGCCGAGCACCTGCGGCTTGGTGGCCGTGTGCATCCGGTCCAGCACGTCCGGGAAGCGGACCAGCCCGATGCCGGCGACCAGCCCCAGCACGGCGCCGGCCAGCAGCAGCACACCACCCGCCCAGTCCGTCACGGCAGCAACGCTCATGATTCGGCCCGGACCGCGAAGCGCACCAGCGAGACCGAACCGACGAAGCCGAGCAGGGACAGCACCACGAGCACGGGCAGCGTGGTGGCGTGCCGGTTGACGGCGGCCTCCGCCCCCACCGCGGCGAGCATCGCCGACAGCAGCAGGTCGGCGGCGACGACCCGGTCGAGCAGGGACGGGCCGCGGTAGATGCGGGCCAGGGCGAGCAGCGCGGTGGCCGAGAGCAGCACGGTGAGCGCGACGGCGAGCAGGACGGTCACGGGTTCCTCCGTTCGACGGGTTCGAGGTCGAGCTGACGTACCTCGGTGGGAGATCCGATGGCGCGGACGATGCGCCGTTCGACGGCGAGCACACGCTCCCGGCTGTCGCTCACGTCCTGGGGGCCGCGCACGTCGAGCACGTGCACGAAGAGCACGCCCTCGACCCGGTCGACGTCGAGGATCAGGGTGCCCGGCACCAGCGAGATCACCTCGGCGGTGAGCGCCAGGTTGAGGTCGGTGCGCACGCGCAGCGGCACCGCGATGATCGCGCCGCGCGGGCGGTAGCCGAAGCGCAGCGCCACGGCGGCGACGTGCAGGCTGGCGCTCACCAGCTCCGCGATGAAGGTGGTCAGGAAGACCAGCAGCGCGCGGGGGCGGAACCGGCCGCCGAAGGTGACCGGCGGCAGCGGGAAGAACACCAGTACGGCCACGCCGACCACCAGCCCGGCGATCAGGTTGCCCCAGGACACGTCGCCCCACAGCAGCATCCAGGCGACGACGAGCCAGCCGAGCGCGAGCGCCTGGTCGCGGCGCCGCCCACCCCGGCCCACCACCGGCATCGGCCCGTCCGGCTCGGGCACGGCCCGGGGTACGCCCTCCGGCTCGCCGGTCGCGCCCCGGCCCGGGGGCAGGTCGTCGGTCACGGCACGTCCTGGGGCAGGACCGCCCGCACGTACGGGGTGCGTTCGCGCAGGTCGGCGGCCGCGTCCGCGGTGACCTGGAACAGCGGCCCGGCCGCCAGCGTGAACAGCACACCGAGCGCGACCAGGGCGGTGGTGGCGCCGACCATCAGGGCGGGCAGCCGGGGCGGCGCGGTGGTGGAGGCCAGCCGGGGCTCACGCCAGAACGCGATGTTCCACACCCGGGAGGCGGCGTAGAGGGTGAGCAGGCTGGTCAGCGTGCCGGCCCCGACGAGCACGGCGGGCAGCGTCCCGCCCGCCGCCACCCCGGCCTGGAGCAGGCCGAGCTTGCCGAGGAAGCCGGAGAACGGCGGGATGCCCGCGAGGTTCATCGCCGGGACGAAGAAGAGCACGCCGAGCATCGGGGCGATCCGCGCCAGCCCGCCGATGCGGCGCAGGTCGGTGCTGCCCGCGCGCTCCTCGACCAGGCCGGCGACCAGGAACAGCGTGGTCTGGATGGTGATGTGGTGCACCACGTAGAAGATCGCCCCGGACAGTCCGGCGACGCTGCTCAGCGCCACCCCGAAGATCATGTAGCCGATGTGGCTGACCAGCGTGAAGGAGAGCAGCCGCTTCAGGTCCGACTGGGCCACCGCGCCGAGGATGCCGACCACCATGGTCAGGCCGGCCACCACCATCAGCAGGCCGGCGACCTGGCCGCCGGGGAACAGCAGCGTCTCGGTGCGGATGATCGCGTACACGCCGACCTTGGTGAGCAGGCCCGCGAAGACCGCTGTCACCGGCGCCGGCGCGGTCGGGTAGCTGTCCGGCAACCACGCCGACAGCGGGAACACCGCCGCCTTGATCCCGAACGCGAGCAGCAGCATCAGTTGCAGGGTCAGGCGTACGCCCGACGGCAGCGCGTCCAGCCGGCCGGCGAGCTGCGCCATGTTCAGCGTGCCGGTGGCCGCGTACACAAGGCCCACCGCGGACAGGAACAGCAGCGACGACAGGACGCTGACCACCACGTACGTCGACCCGGTACGCAGCCGCACCTCGGTGCCGCCCAGCGTGATCAGCACGAAGCTCGCGGCGAGCAGGATCTCGAAGCCGACGAAGAGGTTGAACAGGTCCCCGGCCAGGAAGGCGTTCGTCACGCCCGCGGTGAGCACCAGGTACGTGGGGTGGTAGATGCTGACCGGCGCGGTCTCGCCGGTCTCCCCCCGGCCCTGGCCGATCGAGTAGAGCAGCACGCACAGCGTCACCGCCGAGGAGACCAACACCATCAGCGCCGCCAGCTGGTCGGCCACCAGCACGATGCCCACCGGCGCCGGCCAGCCGCCCACCTGCACCACCACCGGCCCGAACCGGTACGCCTCGACCAGCAGCACCGCCGCGACCACCAGGACGCTGCCCAGGCAGAGCACGCTCACCGACCGCTGCAACCGGGGCTGCCCGGACAGCAGGAGGGTGAGCGCCGCGCCGAGCAGCGGCACCACCACCGGCAGCGGCACCAGGGCGCTCATGCGTCACCGTCCCGGCGCAACCGCCGGCGGGCCGGCTCCGGATCCACCTGCTCCGGGTCGTCGTCCGGGCCCTCGCCGCCGTGGTCCGCCGTGGACACCTCGTTGCTCTCGGCGAGCCGGACGATCTGCCGGTCCTCCAGGTCGTCCTGCACCTCGTCGTCGCCGCTGGTGAACCAACTGCGGTACGCGACAGCGAGCAGGAACGCGGTCAACCCGAACGTGATCACCACTGCGGTGAGCACCATGGCCTGGGGCAGCGCGTCGCTCATCTCGCCCTTTGACGTGGAATCCACGATCGGGGCCGCGCCGGACCGCCCGCCGAGCAGGATGAGCAGGTTCACGCCGTTGCCGAGCATGATGATGCCGAGCAGGATCCGGGTCAGGCTGCGTTCCAGCAGCAGCGTGACACCGGCGGCGACGAGCACCCCGACCGCCAGCACCAGCACCATCGTCGGCGCGGCCGCGCCCCTGCTCATGTCGGGCCGTCCCGCTGGACGACCAGCCCGCGTCCCGCCTCACCGGCGGCCTCCACGTGCCGGTCCACCTCGGCGCCCAGGCTGCGCAGGATGTCCAGCAGCAGCCCGACCACCACCAGGTAGACGCCGATGTCGAAGAAGAGCGACGTGACCAGGTAGAAGTCGCCGATCACCGGCAGCCACAGGCCGACCTTGACGCTCTGCAGCACCTCGCCGGTCAGCGCCAGGCCGAGCACTCCCGTGCCGACCGAGATGCCCAGACCCGCGCCGAGCACGGTGCCGGCCCCGACCGGCGCCGCCTCGGCCAGCTCGTACCGGCCGCCGGCCAGATAGCGCAGCGCCAGCGCGAGGCCCGCCACCAGCCCGCCGGCGAAACCGCCGCCGGGGGCGTTGTGCCCGGAGAAGAGCAGGAACAGCGAGAAGATCAGTACGGTGTGGAAGATCAGCCGGGTGACCACCTCGAACACGATCGAGCGGCGCCGCTCCGGCAGCGTCTGCCCGCCGCGCAGCCACACCGTGCGCCGGTCACCGGCGCGCAGGGCGACCGGCCGGGGACGGCGGGGACGCGGCCCGGTGCGGGAACGCTCGTAGATCAGGCTGGCCACGCCGGTCGCGGTCACCACGAGCACCGAGATCTCCCCCATGGTGTCCCAGGCCCGGATGTCCACCAGGGTCACGTTGACGACGTTGCGGCCGTACCCCTCGACGACGGCGAGCTGCGGGAAGTCGGCGGAGATCGACGGTGCTCGGCGGGCCCCGGCCGCGGTCAGCGCCAGGCCGGCCATCACCACACCGGCGGCGATCCCGATGCCGCGCCGCACCCAGCGGCTGCGGCGCAGCGGACGGGCCGAGAAGCGTTCCGGCAGCCGGCGCAGCACCAGCACGAACACGGCGATCGTGGCGGTCTCCACCAGGAACTGGGTGAGCGCCACGTCCGGCGCGCCGTACAGGACGAACATCATCGCGGTGCCGTAGCCGGTGACCCCGACCAGCAGCATCGCGGTGAGCCGGCGACGCGCGCCGACCGCGAGCAGCGCGGCGACCGCGATCACCACGCAGACCACGAGCTGGGCCGGGTTGTCCCAGGCCGCCAGCTCGACCCGCCACGGCGCGGTGGCGAGCATCGCCCCGCCGGGCACGAACACCAGCGCGAGCAGCACCGTGCCGAGGTACTGCGGCAGCGAACCGCGCTGGGTGGCGCCGGTGACCTCGATGGCGAGCCGGTCGAAGCCGTGCGTCACCCACTCGTACCCCTGGTTGCCGCTCACCGGCGAGCGCAGCCGCGCCAGCGCGGGCGCGAGCGGGCCGCGGACCAGGTGCAGCACCGCGCCGCCGGCCAGCACGAGGGCGGAGAGGCCGAGCGCCACTGTCGGCCCGTGCCAGAGCGCCAGGTGCTCCTCGACCGGTCCGAACAGCTCCGCGTACGGCTCGAACAGGCCGCTGAGCCACCCGGCGGCCGGGCCGGCGGCGAGCCCGGCCACGGCGAGCAACGCCGGGGGTACGAGCATCGCGGCGGGCGGCCGGTCCACAGCCGTGTCGGCGACGCCGGGCCGGGTGCCGAACGCGCCCCAGACGAACCTGATGCTGTACGCGACGGTGAGCGCGCTGCCCGCCACCAGCACGACGAGCACGAGCGGGTCGCCGGTGAACGCGGCGAGCACCGACTCCTTGGCCACGAACCCGAGCAGCGGCGGCACGCCGGCCATCGAGGCGGCGGCGAGCGTCGCGACAGTGGCCAGCACCGGCGCGGCCCGTCCCACACCGGACAGGTCCCGCAGGTCGCGGGTACCCGCCTCGTGGTCGAGGATGCCGACGACCAGGAACAGCGCCGCCTTGAACAGTGCGTGCGCCGCCAGCATCGCCACGCCGGCCAGGGCGGCCTTCGCGGTGCCCGCCCCGAACACCACGGCGAGCAGGCCGAGCTGGCTGACCGTCCCGTACGCCAGCAGCAGCTTCAGGTCGGTCTGCCGCAGCGCCGCCCAGCCGCCCAGCACCAGCGAGACCAGTCCGGCGACGACGGTGACCGGCCGCCACGGTCCGGCCGCGGCGAGCGCCGGGCCGAGCAGTCCGATGAGGAAGATGCCGGCCTTCACCATCGCCGCCGCGTGCAGGTACGCGCTGACCGGTGTCGGCGCGGCCATCGCCACCGGCAGCCACGCGTTGAACGGGAACACCGCCGACTTCGCCAGCGCCCCGGCGAGGATGAGCAGCACCGCCAGCGCCAGGTACCCGCCGCCGGGCAGTGGCGCGGACGCCACCGACGACCAGCGGTAGCCGCCCGCGTGGTGGCCGAGCATCAGGAACCCGACGAGCATGGCCAGGCCGCCCAGCGTGGTCACGGTGAGCGCCTGGGCGGCGGCCCACCGGCTGGACCGGCGCTCGGTGCTGTGCCCGATCAGCAGGTACGAGAAGACCGTGGTCAGTTCCCAGAAGACGTAGAGCAGCAGCAGGTCGTCGGAGATGACGAGGCCGAGCATCGCCCCGGCGAAGGCGACCATGACAGCGGCGAACCGGGCCAGCCCGACCGATCCGGGCGGGAAGTAGCGGGCGGAGTAGACCAGCACCAGCGCGCCGACGCCGCCGACCAGCAGCAGCATCAGCCAGGACAGCGTGGTGACCCGCAGCGCCACGTCGAGCTGAAGCTGCGAGATCCAGGGGTACGTCTCGACCACTGCGCCGCCGTCGCGTATCGCCCCGGTGTGGGCCGCCGCCCAGACCGCTGTGGCGGCCGGCGCGAGCGCGAGCAGCAGGCAGGCGCGCGGACCCCACCGGCGGACCAGCAGCGGGGCGAGCAGCGCCGCCACCAGGTGCACGATCAGCAGGACGAGCACGCGTACTCCCGGTCGAGGTGACAGCGCGCCGGAACACGCTGGGACACAACCGATCAGACGCCACAAACACCCCTAACCGCGCCCGTTTCCCCAAAAGCCACCCTTCCCCCCACCCCCACCTCCCACCACGCCGCCGGAGGCGGCCGTCGACCCCGCACTTCTCGCGGCGATCAAGGAGTTTGTGTCCGGAGACAGCACCCCGCACCACCCAAACTCCTTGATCACCGCGGAAGTGGGTCGGTGGGTGGGGAGGAGGTTGGGGTGGCCGAACTGCGCTGACGGAGGCGGGGCAGCGGGGGGCAGGAGCGGGCCGGGCCGCAACGGCCGGGTGCGGCCACCCGCACCGGCCCTTCCCGCGGTTCGGCCGCCGGGCGGGCCGGGTGGGTCGGGTGGGTCCGGCGGGTCGGTCAGGACAGGGTGGTGGAGTCCAACTGGCGGGCGGCCCGGTCGACGGCGCGCTGGGCGACGGCGAGCGACCGCAGCGGCAGCCGGGCGTCCCGGCTCTCCCGGCGCTGGACGAAGTAGTGCACAGCGGCGCGGACGCGCGCCCGGTCGGCAGCGCTGGAACGGGCGGTGGCGAGGATCATCTCGCGCAGTCGCCGGGCCAGATCCTCGGCCAGTTCGAGGTCGGGACCGCGCAGCCCGGCGCGGAGCGCGGCCAGCCGGCCGTCGACCTGACGGAGGAGCAGGTCGGTGCCGGGCCCGAAGCCTCGTTCCTCGACGGTCATCAACGCCTCCAGCCCATGCCGCATCGCGAGTGAAGTTACTTTATGTTGCAGTGCACAAGCAACCAGTTAAGTAAGACTTAACGGAACAACCTCCCATTTCCTTTCCTGAGCGCCGCCGCCGGGACAGAACGCTCCGGCGATCGGCCGGATGTCACACCGGCGCGGCAGGATGGGGTCGTGGCGGACGAGGTGACCCGGTCAGGCGGGGTGCTCAAGGAGTTCGGCGCGGCGACCCGGGAGTGGTTCACCGCGGCGTTCGCCGCGCCCACCCCGGCTCAGCAGGGCGCCTGGCGTTCGGTGGCCGCCGGACGCAACGCCCTGGTCGTCGCACCGACCGGCTCCGGCAAGACGCTCGCGGCCTTCCTCTGGTCGCTGGACCGGCTCGCCAAGGAACCTCCGCCGGCCGATCCCCGCCGGCGCTGCCGCGTGCTCTACGTCAGCCCGCTCAAGGCGCTCGCGGTCGACGTCGAACGCAACCTGCGCGCCCCGCTCACCGGCATCCGCCAGGCCGCCGCCCGGCTCGGCCTGGCGCCGCCCGACGTCACAGTCGGCATGCGTACCGGCGACACCCCGGCCGACGAGCGCCGCGCCTTCGCCCGCACCCCGCCGGACATCCTCATCACCACGCCCGAGTCGCTGTTCCTGCTGCTCACCTCCGCCGCCCGCGACTCGCTGCGCGGAGTGGACACGGTCATCCTGGACGAGGTGCACGCGGTGGCGGGCACCAAGCGCGGCGCCCACCTCGCGCTGTCCCTGGAACGCCTCGACGCGTTGCTGGAGCGGCCCGCCCAGCGGATCGGGCTCTCCGCGACGGTCCGGCCGATCGACGTCTGCGCCCGCTTCCTCGGCGGCGCCCGCGCGGTCGACGTCGTGCAGCCGCCGGCCGACAAGACCATCGAGGTGAGCGTCCAGGTCCCGGTGGAGGACATGACCCGCCTCGACGAGCAGGAGCCACCGGAGGACGACCTGGGCGGGCTCGCCCCCCGCCGCCCCTCGATCTGGCCGGCCGTCGAGGAGCGCGTGTTCTCGCTGATCCGCGCACACCGGTCGACGATCGTCTTCACCAACTCCCGGCGCAGCGCCGAACGCCTCTGCGCCCGGCTCAACGAGCTGGCCGCCGAGGAGATCGAGGCGGCGTCCGCGCCGGAGGGCAGCCGCGTGGCCCGGGGCGGGGAGCCGGTGCGCGTATCCGATCTGCTGCCCGGCGACGACGGCCCGGCAGCCGGCGACGGCGGTAAGCGCGGCGGCGCCGGGCCGGACGACGGCCACCCGCGCGACGGCGCCGGGTCGTTCGACGGGCTCGGCGACGGGCCTGGCGATGGCCGCAGGGCACGGCGGGGGGCGTTCGGCGGGCCGGTGGGCCCGGTACGCGCGCCGCGGCAGCCGGCGGAGGTGATGGCGCAGTCCGGCGCGGCGGCCGGGGCGCCGGCGGTGATCGCCCGGGCGCACCACGGCAGCGTGTCCCGCGAGGAGCGCAAGCAGATCGAGGAGGCGCTCAAGTCCGGCCGGCTGCCCGCCGTGGTCGCCACGTCCAGCCTGGAGCTGGGCATCGACATGGGCGCTGTCGACCTGGTGGTGCAGATCGAGGCGCCGCCGAGCGTGGCCGCCGGGCTGCAGCGTGTGGGTCGCGCCGGGCACCAGGTGGGCGCGGTCTCGCGCGGCGTCGTCTTCCCCAAGCACCGGGGCGACCTGCTCTCGTGCACAGTGGTGGCCGAGCGGATGGGCGCCGGGGCGATCGAGGAGCTGCACTACCCGCGCAACCCGCTCGACGTGCTGGCCCAGCAGATCGTCGCGATGGTGGCGCTGGAGCCGTGGCGGCTCGGCGACCTCGCCGTGCTGGTCCGCCGGGCGGCGCCGTTCGCGGAGCTGCCCGACTCGGCGCTGCACGCGGTGCTCGACATGCTCTCCGGCCGCTACCCGTCCACCGCGTTCGCCGAGCTGCGTCCCCGGCTCGTGTGGGACCGCGCCACCGACGTGCTGACCGGTCGCCCCGGCGCCCAGCGGCTCGCCGTGACCAGCGGCGGCACAATCCCCGACCGGGGCCTGTTCGGGGTCTTCCTGGCCGGCGCCGAGCGGGCCGCGCGGGTGGGTGAGCTGGACGAGGAGATGGTCTACGAGTCCCGCGTGGGTGACGTCTTCCTGCTCGGCTCGTCGTCCTGGCGGATCGAGGAGATCACCCCCGACCGGGTGCTGGTCTCCCCCGCGCCCGGTCAGGCCGCCCGGATGCCGTTCTGGAAGGGCGACCAGCTCGGCCGGCCGGTCGAGCTGGGCCGGGCGATCGGCGCCCGGGTCCGGGCCCTGCTGCGGCAGTCCGACTCCGACGCGGTGGCGGCGCTGCGCGCCGGTGGGCTGGACGACTGGGCCGCCGGCAACCTGATGAACTACCTGCGCGAGCAGAAGGCGGCCACCCGCTCGCTGCCGGACGACCGGACGGTGGTGGTCGAACGGTTCCGCGACGAACTGGGCGACTGGCGGCTCGCCGTGCACTCGGTCCTCGGCGCGCGCGTCAACGGCCCGTGGGCGCTCGCGATCGGCCGCCGGCTGGCCGAGCGGTACGGCGTGGACGCCCAGGTCATGCCCTCCGACGACGGCATCGTGGTCCGCCTGCCGGACACCGCCGAGACGCCGCCCGGCGCCGACGTGGTCGTCTTCGAGCCGGACGAGATCGCCCAGCTCGTCGAGGAGTCGGTCGGCACGTCCGCGCTGTTCGCGTCCCGGTTCCGGGAGTGCGCGGCCCGGTCGCTGCTGCTGCCGCGCCGCGACCCCCGACGGCGGCAGCCGCTGTGGCAGCAGCGCCAGCGCGCGGCGCAACTGCTCGACGTGGCCCGCGAGTACGCCGACTTCCCGGTGACGCTGGAGGCCGCCCGGGAGTGCCTCCAGGACGTCTTCGACCAGCCCGCCCTGGCTGAGCTGATGCGTGACCTGGCCGCCCGCAAGGTACGCCTGGTCGAGGTCGAGTCCGAGCGCCCGTCGCCGTTCGCCAGGTCGCTGCTGTTCGGGTACGTCGGCGCGTTCCTCTACGAGGGCGACGCCCCGCTGGCCGAGCGGCGGGCCGCCGCGCTGGCGCTCGACTCCGGCCTGCTCGGCGAGCTGCTCGGCCGGGTCGACCTGCGGGAACTGCTCGACCCGGAGGTGCTCGCCGAGACCGCCCGCCAACTGCGCTGGCTCACCGAGCAGCGCCGGCCCCGTGACGCGGAGGACGTGGTCGAGCTGCTGCGCGTGGTCGGCGACCTGAGCCCGGCCGAGCTGGCCGAGCGGGGGGTGCCGGAATCCTGGACCGACGAGCTGGCGGCGGCCCGGCGGGTCCTACGGGTCCGGATTGCCGGCGAGGACCGCTGGGTAGTGGTCGAGGACGCCGCCCGGCTCCGCGACGCGCTCGGGGTGGCGCTGCCCGTCGGAGTCGCCGAGGCGTACCTGGCGCCGGTTGCCGATCCGCTCACCGACCTGGTCGCCCGGTACGCCCGCACGCACGGCCCGTTCGCGGCGGCCACCTGCGCCGCCCGCTTCGGGCTCGGCGTGTTCGTGGTGGAGCAGGCGCTGCGGCGGCTCGCCGCGAACGGCCGGGTGGTCTCCGGCGAGTTCGCCCCGGACACGGTGGGCACGCAGTGGTGCGACGCGGAGGTGCTGCGCCTGCTGCGCCGCCGCTCCCTGGCCGCCCTGCGCCGGGAGATCGAACCGGTGCCGCCACGCGCGCTCGCCACGTTCCTGCCCCGATGGCAGCAGGTCGGCTCGTCGGCCCGGGGCGTCGAGGCCGTCGCCGCCGCCCTCGAACAGCTGCAGGGCGTGAACGTGCCGGCGTCCGCCCTGGAACGTCTGGTGCTGCCCGCCCGGGTCGCCGACTACTCCCCCGCCCAGCTCGACGAGCTGTGCGCCAGCGGCGAGGTGGTGTGGGCCGGCGCGGGCGCGATCTCCGGCGGCGACGGGTGGGTGACGCTCGCGTACGCCGACGCCGCGCCGCTGCTGCTTGCCCCGCCGGACGACGCGCTGACGCTGACCCCGCTGCACGAATCCGTGCTCGACGCGCTCGCCGACGGGCAGGCGCTGTTCTTCCGCTCGCTCTCCGACCGGGTCGGCGCCACCGACGATGCCGCCCTGTCGGGCGCAGTGTGGGACCTGGTGTGGGCCGGTCACCTCACGAACGACACGCTCGCCCCGCTGCGGGCCGCGCTCGGCGCGGGCGGGGCGCACCGGTCCCGGCCCTCGGCGCCGCGCACCCGCTACCGCCGACCCGGCCGGGTGGCGCTGCCCAGCCGGGGCGGTCCGCCCACAATGGCCGGCCGCTGGTCCCGGCTGCCCGAACGCGACAGCGATCCCACCCGCCGGGCCGCCGCCCTGGCCGATCTGCTGCTGGAGCGGCACGGCGTGGTGACCCGGGGCGCGGTCGTGGCCGAACAGGTCACCGGCGGTTTCGCCGGGGTCTACCCGGTGCTGTCCGCACTGGAGGAACGCGGGGCGGCCCGGCGCGGCTACTTCGTGGAAGGGCTGGGCGCGGCACAGTTCGCGGTGCCCGGCGCGGTTGACCGGATCCGGGCGCTCGCCGACGACAACCAGGGCCGCGGCGGCCCGGCGGTGGTGCTCGCCGCCACCGACCCGGCGAACCCGTACGGCGCGGCGCTGCCCTGGCCCGAGCGCGTGGTCGACTCCGGGGACAGCGCGGCCCCCGCCACCGGGCACCGGGCCGGGCGCAAGGCGGGCGCGCTGGTCGTGCTGGTCGGTGGTGACGTGGTGCTCTACGTCGAGCGGGGCGGGCGGACGATCCTGTCGTTCACCGACGACACCGACACGCTCGGCGCGGCCGGCAAGGCGCTCGCCGACGCGGTGCACTCCGGCGCGCTCGGCGCGATCTCGGTGGAACGCGCCGACGGGGAGGCGGTGCACACGTCCCCGCTGCGCGACGCGCTCACCGCCGCCGGCTTCCGCGCCACCCCGCGCGGCCTGCGGCTGCGCGGCTGACCGCCCGGCTGTCCCGGTTAGGGTGTGCCGGACGTGAGCGGGGAGGAGAGCAGGTGGCCTCGATCCGGGTACGCCAGGCGCACGACGGCGACCGTGCCGCGCTGGCGGCGTTGCACGAGCGGGAGTGGGGTGGCCCGGTCGTGGTGGTCCACGACACCCGCTACGACCTGCGTGATCTGCCCACCTTCGTGGCTATCGACGACAGCGGCACGTTCGCCGGGGCGCTGGCGTACCGGGTCGACGCCGACGGGCTGGAAGTGGTGAGCCTGGCCGCCTCGGCCCCGGGCGCCGGTGCGGGCACCGCGCTGCTGGCCGCCGCCGAGGAGGCGGCCACGGCCGCCGCGGCGGACCGGATCTGGCTGGTCACCACGAACGACAACCTGGGCGCGCTGCGCTTCTACCAGCGCCGAGGGCTGCGCATCGTCGCTGTGGACGCGGGCGCTGTCGACCGTGCCCGCGCGGTCAAGCCGACCATTCCGCGCGTCGGCGCGGACGGGATCCCGCTGCACGACGAGCTGCGCCTGGCTCGGCACTTGACCGGGGCGGACCAGCGATGAGCGGCCCGGACGAACGCGCCCCGGCCGCCGGAGGCCAGGGCCGCACGACGCCGGACGACGCGCGGCCGACGGGCGGCGGTCCGAGCTGTGTTTCGCTGACCACCGACTACGGGCTGGCCGACGGGTTCGCGGCGGCGTGCCACGGGGTGCTGGCCCGGCTCGCCCCGGCCGTACGGGTGATCGACGTGACGCACCTGATCCCGCCCGCCGACGTCCGCCGGGGCGCTGCGGTGCTCGCGCAGACAGTGCCGTACCTGCCGTGGGGGGTGCACGTCGCGGTGGTCGACCCGGGCGTCGGCACCACCCGCCGCGGGATCGCGCTCGCCGCGCCCGGCGGGCTGCTCGTCGGGCCGGACAACGGGCTCCTCGTTCCGGCCGCGGAGGCGCTCGGCGGGTGACCGCCGCGGTGGAGCTGACCAACCCGGACTGGCTCGGCCCGCTCGTCTCCCGCACGTTCCACGGGCGGGACGTGTTCGCGCCGGTGGCCGCCCGGCTGGCGCTGGGCGCGCCACTCGGCGAGGCCGGACCGGCGGTGGATCCGGGCACGCTGGTCCGGCTGCCGGAACCGGTGGTCCGCGCCGAGCCGGGCCGCCTCACCGCCGAGGTGCTGACCGTCGACCACTTCGGCAATGTCCAGCTCGCCGCGCCGGGCGCGCTGCTCGACGGCCTGCCGCAGCGGCTGCTGGTGAACGGCCGGGAGGCGGTGCGCGGCCGCACGTTCGGCGATGCACCACCCGGCGCCCTGGTGGTCTATCCCGACTCCGCCGACCTGGTGGCCATCGCGGTGAACACCGGCCGAGCCGCCGACACCCTCCAGACCACCCCCGGCGCCCTCATCACCATCACCACCCCCTAGCCCTCGGCCTCGGCCCCGGCCCCGGCCTCGGCCCCGGCCCCGGCCCCGGCCCCGGCCCCGGCCCCGGCCCCGGCGATCTTGCAGTTGGTGCCCCGACACAGAGGACAAATGCCCCACGGGCAGGGCCGAAACTGCAAGATCAACGGGATCAGGGGGCGGGGTCAGCAGCGGGGGACTGTGCCGCCGTAGATCGAGGACAGGTACGCGTGGCTGACGTAGGTGCCGCCGACCAGTCGGTACCACCGCGTCGTCGTGCGGTACGTGCCGGCGATGCGCTGGCCGGTCACGTAGCACTGCACCGGCACGTGGGCGTACGTGGCGGCCAGACCACGGCTGGCGTACGAGGTGCCCGCCCCGGCGCGCAGGTTCAGCGGTCCGGAGCCGACGACGGCCCGTGCCCCGCCACCGGCCCACAGCAGCGTCACGTCCACCCACGCGTTGTCGGTGAGCCGCAGCCCGTCCCAGAACGTGCCGTCGGCCAGGTCCAGCCCGGCCGGGTTGCGCACGGTGCGTCCGAACTGGTCCCGCCCGCCGTTGTAGTTGCTCTGGTACGCCGCCTGGGCCTCGGGCCGCCCGCGCGGCAGGTCCTTCCAGTTCTCCCGGATCGACGACGGGTTCCACCAGTCGTCCCGGGTGTTCCACGGGCCGACGTCCCAGACCGGGGCGTACTCGCAGCGGCTTCCGCTGGTGGTGCAGACCTTGACGGTGTAGTCGCCGGTGCCACGCGGGGACAGTCCGCGCCGGCTGGGCAGCGCCGCGAAGTGGTCCCGGGCGCGCACTGTGTGCCCGTTGGCGGTGGTGCCGCCGACCAGGCCGATCCGGGTCGCGTACACCCGGTAGGTGAGCGCGGCGGCCGGCTGGACCGCAGTGGTGGCGACCCGGTCGGCAGCCAGCGTCAGGCCGGTCACTGTGGCCTCCGAGGCGGCGTCCCGGGTGGTCAGCACGACGCGCGCCTGCACCCGGCGGACCGGTTCGTCGAACACGGCCTCGGCGGCGTCCCGCCACTCGGTCCAGCCCCGGGCACGCCAGCCGCGTACCTGGGCCACCGCCGTGCCCCCGTCGCCGGTGCTCGCGGTGAGCCGGGCGCGTACCCGGGTGGCGGGCCGGTCCAGGACGCGCGGCGCGGAGAGCAGGATGCCCTCGGCGACCGGGCCGCCCACGGCGGCCGGGCGGGTGCGGGCGGTGGGGCGGGGGTCGGCCAGCCGGAGGCGGCCGGAACGCCAGGCGACGTTGACGTCGTCGCCGCCGGCGACGGCGAGGTCGACGGACCAGCGTTCGGGGTCGGGCGCGCCGGCGCGTGCCGGCACGACGGTGGACGGGGACGCGGCCGACGCGGGCGTGCCGGGCAGTCCGGCGGCCACGGTGAGCAGGGCAGTCAGGGCGACGACGGTACGACGTCCAGAATGAGCCATCAGCATTCTCCTCAGAACCCCCTGATCGTTGCGTTTCCGCAGATCAAGTGGAACCTCAGTACAAATGGCGACACATGCGAATTCCGTTCGGTAGGGGACAATGGCGGGGTGCCCGAAGGCGACACCGTCTGGAACACCGCGCGCGTCCTGGATCGCGCGCTGGCCGGGGCCCGGCTCACCGGGTCCGACTTCCGCGTGCCGCAACTCGCCGCCACCGACCTGACCGGCTGGACCGTGCGCGAGTCGACCAGCCGGGGCAAGCACCTGCTGCTACGCCTCACCGCGCCCACCGGAGCGCAGTGGACGCTGCACTCGCACCTGCGGATGGACGGCGTCTGGCGCGCGTACACCCCGGGCGAGCGCTGGACGGCACGGCCGGCACACCTGATCCGCGTGGTGCTGCGCTCCCCCGGCGCGGTCGCCGTCGGCTACCACCTCCACGAGCTGGCGCTGGTCGCGACGGCCGAGGAGGAGTCGCTCGTCGGTCACCTCGGCCCGGACCTGCTCGGCCCGGACTGGGACGCCGACGAGGCGGTACGCCGGCTCGCCGCCGAGCCGGAGCGCACCATCGGTGAGGCGCTGCTCGACCAGCGCAACCTCGCCGGGGTGGGCAACCTCTACAAGTGCGAGGTGCTGTTCCTGCGCGGGGTCTCCCCCTGGACGCCGGTACGCGCGGTGCCGGACCTGCCCGGCACCGTCGCGCTGGCCCAGCGGCTGCTCGCGGCGAACCGGGGCCGCTGGACGCAGAGCACGACGGGGGTGCTGCGCCGGGGCGGCACCAGTTACGTCTACGGCCGCCGGGCCCAGCCGTGCCGGCGCTGCGGGACCGCCATCCGCAAGGAGGAACTGGGCGAGCGGGTCACCTACTGGTGCCCGGTCTGCCAGCCCGACCGCGCCTGACGTGGAACTTCCACGAAACACCAAAGATCGCCGAGATAGGGACGATTGGGTACTTCCGTACCACCCCCGCGACGTCGCATGCTGCGATTGACCGCTCACCGCTCGTCAGCAGCGCGTACGCCGCCACGCCGGGGTGTCGGCCGGCGCGCCCCGACCCCGGGGAGAGCCATGGTGCTGTTCCGCAGACTCCGGCCCGGACGGCCGGACCGCGCCGGAGTCGCCGAGGAGACCGCGCCCACCACGTTCGCCGGTTCCGCCGCGCGGGGCGTGCCCGCCGCGCGCGCCGGCGACGAGGAGCCGGGCGACGGAGCCACCCCGGCGAGCCTGGACCCGGCCGCCGTCCCGCACCTGTTCGGCCCGGTGCCGAACACCGCCGCCAGCCCGCTGCCCACGCTCGACGCGGACGGCCGCCCGGCGCCCGGCACCGGCATCCGCAAGTTCGTCGACCCGCTGCCGCTGCCCGGGCAACCGGCCACCGCCGGGCTCGGCGCCCGCCTGCCGGTCGCCGTCCCGGACACCATCACGTGGCCGGGCTGCGACTACTACGAGATCGGCCTCCAGGAGTACGCGCAACGCCTGCACCGCGACCTGCCGGCCACCCGGCTGCGCGGCTACCGCCAGCTCAACCTGGGCACCGACGCCGCCGGCCACAACACGGTCGGCCCGCCGGACCGCCCCTGGCACCTCGGCCCGATGATCGTCGCGCGGCGGGGCCGCCCGGTCCGGATCAAGTTCATCAACCAGCTCCCCACCGGGCGGGCCGGGGAGCTGTTCCTGCCGGTGGACGAGACTGTCGACGGAGCCGGCGCCGGCCCGCTGGACGGTCCCGCGCCGTACCCGCAGAACCGGGCCGTGCCGCACCTGTCCGGCGCGCAGACCGGGTGGATCAGCGCCGGCAACCCGTGGCAATGGGTGACCCCGGCCGGCGAGATCACCCCGTACCCGGTCGGGGTGGGTGTCACCCCGGTGCCGGACATGCCGCCGCCCGGCGCGGGCGCCACCACGCTGTACTTCCCGAACGAGCAGAGCGGCCGGCTGATGTGGCTGCACGACAACACGCTCGGCCTGTCCCGGCTCACCGTCTACTCCGGGCAGATCGCGCTGTACCTGCTCACCGATCCCGCCGAGGAACGCCTCGTGGACGACGGCGTGCTCCCCGCCGACCAGTTCCCGCTGGTGATCGAGGACAAGACGTTCGTGCCGGACGACGCGCAGCTCGCCGCGCAGGACCCGACCTGGGACCGGGACCGCTGGGGCGCCAAGGGCAGCCTCTGGCACCCACACGTCTACCAGCCCCGGCAGAACCCGTACCGGCTCACCGGCGGCAACCCGACCGGCCGCTGGGACTACGGCCCGTGGACCCACGACCCGGACGGCGGGGCCAGCCCGTGGGTCGCCCCGGTGCCGAACCCGCACCACGACCCCGATGCCGACCCGGACGAGCCGCCACTGGTACCCGCCGTGCCGCACCCGTCGGCGGTGCCCGAGGCGTACGGGGACACCCCGCTCGTCAACGGCGTGGCCTACCCGTACCTGGAGGTCGCACCGCGCGCGTACCGGTTCCGGATCCTCAACGCCTGCGCGGACCGGGCGCTCAACCTACAGCTCTACCGGGCCGCCTCGGACGGCCCGATGTGGGCCGACGACGGCAGCCCGGCCGACCCGGCCGCCGGTGAGGTGCCGATGGTCGAGGCGGTACGCGCGCCCGGGCGGCCCGCGTACTGGCCGGCGGACGGACGCGACGGCGGCGTGCCCGACCCGGCCGCCGCCGGACCCGACCTGATCCAGATCGGCAACGAGAGCGGGCTGCTCCCCGCCCCGGTGGTGCTGGCAAACCGGCCGGTGGACTACCGGTACGACAGGCAGGACCCGACAGTGCTCAACGTGGACGGGCACGCGCTGCTGCTGGCCCCCGGCGAACGGGCCGACGTGGTCGTGGACTTCGCCACCGTGCCACCGGGCAGCACGCTCATCCTCTACAACGACTGCCCCGCGCCGCTGCCCCGGTTCGACCCGCGCTACGACCACCACACCGGCGCGTCGGACCGGAGCGGCTCCGGCGGGCTGCCGCCGACCCGGCCCGGCTATGGCCCGAACACCCGCACACTGCTCCAGATCCGGGTCACCGGCGCCCCGGCCCAGCCGTACGACACGCGCCGGCTCGCCGACCGGCTACCAGGGGCGTACGCGCACAGCCAGCCGCCGCCGATCGTGCCGCAGCCGGCGTACGACGCCGCGTTCGGCACCCACACCCCGCGGCCGACGCTCGTCGGCGCGCGGGACGGCTCGGTCACGTTCACCCCGCACGGCGCGGCGGCGCCGGTCACGCTGCCGCTGGCGGTGAAGTCGGTCGGGCAGGTGTTCGAGCCGCGGCACGGCCGCGCGGTGGGCCGCCTCGGCGTCGGCCACCCGGTCAGCGGGCCGCTGCTCCCGGCCACGCTGCCGCTGGGCCCGGTGGAACCCACCACCGAGGTGCTGCACGCCACCGACCCGGCGGTGCCGGTCGGCGCGCCGGGCGACGGCACGCACCTGTGGCGGATCGTCGGCGACGCCCCGCGCACCCATCCGGTGCACATCGAGGGCTGCGACGTGCAGCTGGTCAACCGGGTCGGCTGGGACGGCACGCTGCGCCCGCCCGAGCCGGGCGAGCTGGGCTGGAAGGACACCGTCCGGGTCAACCCCCGCGAGGACGTCGTGGTGGCGCTGCGCCCCGCACCGCCTCCCCTGCCGTTCAAGATCGGCGACAGCGTACGGCTGCTCGACCCGTCCCGGCCCGCCGGCGCGCGGCTGGACGCGAGCCCGGTCAGCCCGGCCGACGGGCGCCCCGCCACGGTGGTCAACCAACTCGTCAACCTGGGCTGGGAGTACCGCTGGCAGACCCGCTCGGCAGGGCTGCGCGACCAGGGCATGAGCCGTCCACTGGTGCTGCGGGTGGCGCCCAAGGCACCGACCGGGCTGACCGCCACCCCGGCGCCCGGCAGCGCCACCGCGCTGCCCGCCATCGCGCTGACCTGGACCGGCAACGGCAGCCGCCCGGTGCCCACCAGCCACCTGCTGCAACGCGCCACCGACAGCGCCTTCACCGCCGGGCTGACCGAGATCACCGTGGCCGCCACCGCCACCCGCTACACCGACGCGACAGTCACCCCCGGCGTCACGTACCACTACCGGATCCGGGCCGAGAACGCGGTGGGCTGCTCGTCCTGGTCGAATGCCGTACCGGCGGCGGTGCGCCTGGCCGCGCCGGCCCGGCTCACCTCGGCGGTGCTGCCGACCGCGCCGCTGCGCGTGGCGCTGCGCTGGGCGAACCACTCCTTTGCCACCGGTGTGGACGTGCAGCGCGCCACCAATCCGACGTTCACCAGCGGCCCGGGCACCACAGCGATCGCCGTGGGCGAGGCCCACCTGGACCCGGCCGTCGCCCCGGACACCACGTACTACTACCGGGTACGCACGACGTACCTGGGCGCGGCGTCCCCCTGGTCGACAGTGGCCCGGGTGACCACCCCGGCCCGGCCGACGGCGCCCACGGCGGTGAGCGTCATCGCGAGCGCGCCGGGACCGGACACCGCCACCGTGACGTTGAGCTGGTCGGCGGAGGCACCGGCCGGGCCGGGTGCCGGCTTCATCGTGCAGCGCGCCACCGACGCCGCGTTCACCAGGGAGCCGGCCACGTTCCGCGTCACCGGCCGGGGCTTCACCAACACCGGCCTGGCCCGGGCCACCACCTACCACTACCGGGTACGCGCGACGAACGTGGTAGGCACCTCCCCCTGGACCCCGCCCACCCCCATAACCACCCCCACGTAGTCCTCCCAGTCGGGGTCGATCATGAAGTTGACGGCAGATTCGAAGATCAACGCGCGGGGACGATTGCCGCCGGGGCTATGGGGCTCGGAGGGGGGTGCGGAGTTCGGCCAGGGCGGAGGCCACCCCGTGCAGCAGGTCGGTGGCCTCGGTCAGCCGTGCGGCAGCCGGGTGCGCGGTGTTCGGGCGGGCGTCCTCGGCGACGTAGCCGGCGGCGGCCACCACCAGCCGCTCGTACGCGGCCACCCCGTCCTCCAACTGGGCCACCAGCGTGGCGTGCACCTCGTCAAGCGTGCTCTGCGGGGTCAGCTTCGCCGCGCGTTCCACGCCCGCCACCCGGGTCGCCAGCTCACGCAGGGAACGGTCGGCCTCGGCCGCTTCCCGCACCGCCGGCTCGGCCAGCCCGGTGAGCCGCCCGGCCAGCCCGGCCAGGGTGAGCGCGGCCCGGTCCAGCCGGGCCCACGGCTCGGCCGCTGCGGTGCCTCGCAACGCCATGCGGGAGCGGACCCGGCGTACCTCGGCCAGGACGCCCGGGCCCACGGGCAGCCGCTCGACGGCGGCGACCAGCCGGGCGCGGGAGCGGGCGGCGGCCTCCGCCGGGTCGAGGGCGGGCGGCGCCGGCACGGCCGCGAGCGCCCGGTGGTCGGCCCAGCGCCAGAAGGCGATCGCGATCGCGCTGCCCGCGGCACCGGCCCAGGCCGCGTCCGGCAGGCCCAGCCCGGCGTACGGGGTGAGCACCGCGGCGGCGCCGCCGAGCCCTCCGGCCATCACGCTCCACCGTCGCGCCGAGTTGCGCAGCCGGCGCAACCTGCGGAAATGTCGGGCCCGTTCGTCCGCCATGGTGTCCGCCCCTCCGTCAGCCGGTCGTGCTCTCCCCGGTGCCGCGTTCCCGGCTCATGCTGGCCCGGATCTCGTCGAGCCGGGCGGTGGCGGCCGGGTCGGTCGGCTGCCCCACAGCGGGGGTCTCGTGCCGGCCGCCGAGCTGCTCGCCGGCCATGCTCGACCGGATCTGTTCCAGTCTCGCCGATCCGGACGAGTCGAGCGTGGCCTTCTGGATCTCCAGCATCCGGCCCTCGACCGAGTTGCCGGCGAGTTCGGCCCGGCCCATGGCGGTGGCGTAGCGGCGTTCGATCCGGTCGCGTACCTCGTCCAGCGACGGGGTGCTGGCGGGCGCGGTGAGCGACGACATCGACTCCAGCGAGCGGGCCACGCTCTCCTGCATCTTGGCCTGCTCCAGCTGGCTGAGCAGCTTGGTGCGCTCGGCCAGCTTCTGCTGGAGGATCATCGAGTTGTTCTCGACCGCCTTGCGGGCCTGAGCCGCCGCGCCCAGCGCCTGGTCGTGCAGCGTCTTCAGGTCCTCCAGCGCCTGCTCGGCGGAGACGAGCTGGGTGGCCAGCATCTGGGCGGACTGCTCGTAGCGCCCGGCCTCGGTCTCGTCGCCCTTGCCCCGGGCCTGGTCGGCCAGCGCCAGCGCCTGCCGCGCGTTGCCCTGGAGCTGTTCCACCTCGGTCATCTGCCGGGACAGCTTCATCTCCAGCTGACGCTGGTTGCCGATCACCGCCGCCGCCTGCTGGACGAGCGCCTGGTGCTGGCGCTGCGCCTCCTCGACGGCCTGCTGGATCTGCACCTTCGGATCGGCGTGCTCGTCGATCTTCGCGCCGAAGAGCGCCATCAGGTACTTCCAACCCTTGACGAACGGGTTAGCCATCTCCGCCTCGTCCCCTCAGTAGCGTCGCGCCTACATCGTTCCAACCGGACGCCACTCCGGCACCCGTACGCTCCTGATCAACAGTACGACGCGGGCGCCAGCACCACCCACGACGCGACAGGCGGGATCAGGCGGCGCAGACCACATCCCGCTCGGCGGGGCGTACCCGTGTGCTGCGCAGCGTGGCCTTGAGCGGCGAGTCCTGCCGGACCTGGACGGCGACCGCGCCGTCGGAGGTGACCTGCCGGACGCCACGGTTCGTCGCCTTGCGCACGCCGGTCGGGGCCACCGGGGCCGGCTCGACCGGCCCGTCGGCCACCGGGACCAGCACGCCGGGCATCTGCTCGGCGAGGGCGACGGTGTCGCTCACCTCGCGCAGCAGTTCCGACAGGCGGGCGCCGAGCGCGTCACAGATGGCGGCCAGCAGTTCGCTCGAGGGTTCCTTCTGGCCGCGTTCGATCTCGGAGAGGTAGCCCAGGCTGACGTTGGCGGCGGACGACACCTCGCGGAGGGTGCGGTGCTGCCCCTGCCTGCGTGTCCGCAGCGCGTCACCGATCACCCGGCGTAGCAGGACCATCGCACCTCCCCCTGAACGGGACCACCATCCCCGGCCGACCGCGCCGCGCCGGACGCGGGGACCGCTCCGACGCCGACGACGACCGTCGGAGCCTTCCCGCAACCGTACCCGTTGGTTGCCACGACGACATCCCACCCCGCCTCTGAAAATCCGTGCGGATCGGCCGGTCGGCGGACCCGCCGCCGGGCGTGTCGGCGCCGGGCCGGCTCATCGGCGGCCGGCCCCCGCCGCCGCGTCGGCGTCGGCGTCCTCGGGGAGCTCGATGCGATCGGCGAGCAGGCGCAGCGCCTCGATCACCGCGGCCGAGCGGATGTGGTCGCGGCCGCCGTCGAGGTCGAGCCGACGCACCTGCGTGCCGTCCGGCCCGGCGACCGCCACGTAGACCAGGCCGACCGGCTTGTCGTCCTGCGGCTCCGGCCCGGCCACACCGGTGGTGGCCAGACCCCAGTCCGCGCCGCACCGCTGCCGTCCGCCCTCGGCCAGGGCGGCGGCCACGTCGGGATCGACCGGGCCGCGGTCGGCCAGCAGGTCCTCCGGTACGCCGGCGAGCGTCGCCTTGAGTTCGGTGGCGTAGACCACCATGCCGCCCCGGTAGATCGAGCTGACCCCGGCGATCTCCACGACCGCGGCGGCGAGCAGCCCGCCGGTCAGCGACTCGACCGTGGCCAGTGTCTGGCCGCACTCGTGCAGGCGGTGCACGACGGAGGCCGCCGGGCTGCCGGCGGGCTGCTGGTGTCTCGCGTCGGTGTTCATGCCCGCCCTCTCTTCCCGCGCCGGGTCGGCTTACTCGTCGGCCGCCGGATCAACGGGCCGGACGCCGCAGCCGCAACGCCTGGGCGATGTAGTCGAACCCGGTGACCACGGTGACCACGACAGCCGCCCCCATGATCCACGGGCCGATCGCGGCGAGCGCCTCCGGCATCGGCCAGAGGTACCAGGTGATCGCCAGGATCTGGAGCGCCGTCTTGACCTTGCCACCCCGGCTGGCGGCGATCACGCCGTGCCGGATCACCCAGAAGCGCAGCGCGGTGATGCCCAGCTCGCGGGCCAGGATCACCGCTGTCACCCACCAGGGCAGCCGGTCGTAGACGGAGAGCAGCACGAGCGCGGCGCCGGTGAGCGCCTTGTCGGCGATCGGGTCGGCGACCTTGCCCAGCGAGGTGACAAGCTCGAACCGGCGGGCGATCCAGCCGTCGATCAGGTCGGTCGCCGAGGCCACCGCGAAGATCAGGCAGGCGGCCATCCGCCAGCCCCCGTGGGTCATGGCGGACGCGACCACGGTGGCCGCGAAGACGGGCACCAGCACCAGGCGCGCGCCGGTGAGCAGGTTCGCCGCGTTGAGCAGCGGTACGGGGGCAGCCGCCGTCGACTCCGCTCCCGTCATGTCCCGCATCGCCCCACGTGGCTTCCCCGCTCCGTCCGGGCCCGCCGTCACCGTACCGCGCCGGGCGCCGCCGAGATCATCTCATCCGGTACGGCGACCAAATCGACACCCTCGGTCGCTGTGACAGTGGCCCGGACCAGATCACCGGGGCGCAACGCGGCCAGGTCGACGCCGCCGCCGTCCGGCGCGACGAGCGTGGTCGATCCGTCGACCTCGGGCGCCTGATGGGCGGCCCGGCCCTCCACGACGCCGTCGGCGACCGAGTCCACGAGCACCTCCACCGTCGCGCCGAGGCGCTCCTCGGCGCGCTGCGAGCACAGTTCGTCGGCCAGCGCGCTGAGCCTGTCGTACCGCCGCTTGATCGTGGCGGCGGAGACCTTGCCGGTCAGCCCGGCGGCCTCGGTGCCGTCCTCGTCGCTGTAGTCGAACATGCCGATCGCGTCCAGGCGCGCCTCGGTCAGGAACCGGACCAGCTCGGTCACGTCCTGCTTGGTCTCGCCGGGGAAGCCGACGATGAAGTTGCTGCGCGCGCCCGCGTCCGGCGCGAGCGCGCGGGCGGAGGCGAGCAGCTCCAGGAACCGGTCGGTGGAGCCGAAGCGCCGCATCCGGCGCAGCACCGGCTCGCTGGAGTGCTGGAACGACAGGTCGAAGTACGCGGCCACGCCGGGCGTGGTGGCGATCACCTCGACCAGGCCGGGCCGGGTCTCGGCGGGCTGGAGGTAGCTGGCGCGTACCCGCACGATGCCGTCGATCGCGGCGAGCTGCGGCAGCAGCTTCTCCAGCGCGCGCGGGTCGCCCAGGTCCTTGCCGTACGAGGTGGAGTTCTCGCTGACCAGCACCAGCTCGCGGACGCCGGTCTTGGCCAGCCACTCGGCCTCGGCGAGCAGCTCGTCCGGGGTACGCGAGACGAACGCCCCGCGGAAGGCCGGGATGGCGCAGAACGCGCACCGCCGATCGCAGCCACTGGCGAGCTTCAGCGAGGCGACCGGGCCGGTGTCGAGCCGGTGCCGCAGCACCTGCCGCAGGTGCGCCGGGGTGTGCGCGTCGGTCTGCGGCGCGACCCGGGCCGGGGTGCCGTGCCCGGGCAGCGACACCGCCGCGTCGCGGCGCTTCACCGGCGTCAGCGGCAGCAGTTCCCGCCGGTCGCGGGGGGTGTGCGCGCCGATCGCCTCGCCGGCGAGCACCGAGTCGAGGCGGGCGGCGATGTCCGGGTAGTCGTCGAAGCTGAGCACCGCCTGCGCCTCGGGGAGGCTGTCGGCCAGCTCACGGCCGTACCGCTCGGCCATGCACCCGGCGGCGACCACCTTCGCGCCGGTGTCGGCGGCGGCGAGCAGCGTCTGGATCGAGTCCTGCTTGGCCTTCTCCACGAAGCCGCAGGTGTTCACCACCACCACGTCGGCGCCCTCGCCGTCGGTGGTCACCTGCCACCCGTCGGCATGCAGCCGGGCGGCCAGCTCCTCCGAGTCGACCTCGTTGCGGGCGCAGCCGAGAGTCAGCAGGGCGACCCGGCGCCCGTCGGATTGCGGGGTGGAGGAGGTGGCAGACACCATCCGAGGGTACCGGGCCGGTTCCGCACCGCCACGCCGCCCGTCCGGCGCGCTCAGCGGGCGGGAGCGGCCACGCGGGCCAGCCGGTCGAGGAGGAACACCTCCGTACCGGCCAGGCCGGTGGAGCAGAAGACCGAGACCTGGTCCGCGCCGGTCCGGCCGGGAACCGCCCCGGCCAGCACCGCGCCCAGGTCGCGCAACCGCCCGGCGTACGGCTCGACGGCGGCGAGCATCGGCGGGACGTACGCGGCGGCCTGCCCCGGCGAGTCGGTGACCAGCAGGTCGGCGGCATCGAGCAGGTCGGGGCCGAACTCGTGCCGGTCGGTCTGCTTGAAGCCGACCGTGTTGACGTGCGTGCCGGGCGCCAGGTCGGCAGCGTCCAGCACCGGGACGGTGCTCGTGGTGGCGAGCACCACCACGTCCCGGTCGCGCACCGCGGCGGCGGCCGAGCCGACGGCGCGGGCCGGCAAGCCCAGCTCGGCGCGGACCCGCGCGGCGAACGCCTCCCGCCGGGCCGCCGAGCGGCTGTGGACGGTCACCTCGCGCAGCGGCCGGACCGCCGCCGCTGCCCAGACCTGGGTCCACGCCTGCCGCCCGGAACCCACCACGCCGAGCGTGGCGGCGTCCGCGCGGGCCAGCGCGTCCACCGCCACGCCACCGAGTCCTCCGGTACGCCGGGAGCCCAGTTCCTCGCCGACGGCGATGGCGCGTACCGCGCCGGTGCTCGCGTCGTGCAGCACGACGAGTTGACCGCTCTCCGGGTGGCCGAACGTGTCGTACGAGCGGAAGCCGTACCACTCGCCGGTGAGGTGCCCGGCGGTGAGCACCATCCGGCCCCCGCCCAGCGGCGCGGACGCCCGGGGCGGGGCGATGAGCCGCCCGGCGTACGCGGCCAGCAGCGCGTCCCGCATGGCCGCGACGGTGAGCGGGGCGTCCACGGCGGCCGCGACGTCGTCGTCGGAGAAGAGCAGGGTCATGCGGTCAATCCTGCAACCTGAAGTTGACGTCAACTCCAGCCGAGGTGGGCTTTCTCACCCCGCCACCGGTGCGGCCCGGCCGGTGCTACCGTCGGCCACGACGGCCCACGGGCCGTCCCGGACGAGTGGTGGGCGTACCCGGTCAGGCCAAGACGCCCCGCGTGACCTAACCGTCGCCCGGCCCGCTCCGCGCCGGGCCCGCCCGTCAGAGGTGATCTCATGGCCTGGCTCGTACTGGTGCTCTCCGGACTCCTGGAGACCGCGTGGGCGATCGCGCTCGATCGCAGCGCCGGCTTCACCCGTCCCCTCCCCTCCGCCGTCTTCGCCGTCACGCTCGTCGGCAGCATGGCCGGCCTGGCGTACGCGCTGCGCGACATCCCGGTCGGCACCGGATACGCGGTGTGGGTCGGCATCGGGGCGGTGGGCACCGCGCTGGTCGGCATGCTCGCGCTGGGCGAGCCGGTGAACCTGCCGCGCGTCGCCTGCCTGCTGCTGGTGGTCGCCGGCGTGATCGGGCTCAAGCTCTTCGGCTGATCACCCGCATCCGGTTTGGACGATGCGACGCCCGGGGTACCCGGTCTCCCGTTGACCGACAGAGCGATCATCACGGAGGACCCCATGGCCGACATGCACGCCAGCGCCCGTCCGCGCAGCAACGCCGCCCGGATCTGCACGATCGTCGCGTTCGTCTTCGCGGCTCTCGCGATCTTCCTGTCCCCGCTGATCTTCGGCGTGCTCGGCCTGATCCTCGGCATCGTCGGCGCCGTCCTCGGCGACAAGCCGCTGGGCTGGTACGCCGCCGCCGCGAGCGTGGTCGGCGCGATCATCGGCGCCGTGCTCGTCGCCGCGCTGCTCAACTGACCCCGAACCGCCCACGGTGGCCCCCACCGGACGGTGGGGGCCGCCGTGGTCCGTCGTGGGTCGTCAGTCCTCGCCGCCGCGCAGGCCGGCCAGGACCTCCTCCAGCTCGTCCGGCTTGACCAGCACGTCGCGGGCCTTGGAGCCCTCGGACGGCCCGACCACGCCCCGCGTCTCCATCAGGTCCATCAGCCGGCCCGCCTTGGCGAAGCCCACACGCAGCTTGCGCTGGAGCATCGAGGTCGAGCCGAACTGCGAGGTGACCACCAGCTCGACCGCCTGCACGAGCAGGTCCAGGTCGTCGCCGATGTCCTCGTCGATCTTCTTCTTGCTGTCCTGCGCCGGGGCGAGCACGTCCGGACGGAACTCCGGCTCCCGCTGGTCCTTGCAGAACTTGACCACGTCGGCGATCTCGCGCTCGGTCACCCAGGCGCCCTGGATGCGCTGCGGCTTCGACGCGCCCATCGGCAGGAACAGGCCGTCGCCGCGGCCGAGCAGCTTCTCCGCGCCGGGCTGGTCCAGGATGACCCGCGAGTCGGCGAGCGAGGAGGTGGCGAACGCCAGCCGGGACGGCACGTTCGCCTTGATCAGGCCGGTGACCACGTCGACCGAGGGACGCTGGGTGGCCAGCACCAGGTGGATGCCGGCGGCCCGGGCGAGCTGGGTGATCCGGACGATGGAGTCCTCCACGTCGCGCGGCGCGACCATCATCAGGTCGGCCAGCTCGTCCACGATCACCAGCAGGTACGGGTACGGCCGCATCTCCCGCTCGCTGCCCGGCGGGGCCTTGATCTCGCCGTTGCGCACCTTGCGGTTGAAGTCGTCGATGTGCCGGACGCCGTTGGCGGCGAGGTCGTCGTAGCGCATGTCCATCTCGCGCACGACCCACTCCAGCGAGTCGGCCGCCTTCTTCGGGTTCGTCACGATCGGCGTGACCAGGTGCGGGATGCCCTCGTAGCCGGTCATCTCGACGCGCTTCGGGTCGATCAGCAGCAGCCGCACCTCGTCCGGCGTGGCCCGGGTCAGGACGGACACCAGCAGCGAGTTCAGGCATGACGACTTGCCCGCGCCGGTCGCGCCCGCGATCAGGATGTGCGGCATCTTCGCCAGGTTGGCCACCACGTAGCCGCCCTCGATGTCCTTGCCGAGCGCCACCACCATCGGGTGGTGGTCGCTGGTCGCGGCCCGCGAGCGCAGCACGTCACCGAGCGACACGTTCTCCGGGTCGGTGTTCGGGATCTCCACACCGACCGCGCTCTTGCCCGGGATCGGGCTGAGGATGCGCACGTCCGGCGACTTCACCGCGTACGCGATGTTGCGGGAGAGCTGGGTGATCCGCTCGACCTTCACGCCCGGGCCCAGCTCGACCTCGTAGCGGGTGACCGTCGGCCCGCGGGTGAAGCCGGTGACCGCGGCGTCCACGTCGAACTGCTCGAAGACGCCGGTGAGCGCGGCGATCACCTCGTCGTTGGCCTTGCTCCGGGTCTTCGGCGCGGCGCCGCTGCCGAGCATGTTCGCCGGCGGCAGCGTGTAGTCGCCGGCCAGCCCGGTGAGCGCGAGCTGCTCGGCGCGGGTGGGCAGCGGCGAGTGCTCCGGCGGGTCGACCGGCTTGCGGTTCGCCGGCACGCGCGGCGTCTTGCGCGGCAGCACGATGGTTTCCTGGAGGTCGACGCCGGCCAGCTCGTCGTCCGGGTCCAGTGGCTCCAGCGGCGAGGACAGCCGCTTCGCCGGCCGCTTGCGGGCCGGTTTCGCCGCCGCCTCGGCCTCGGCTTCCTCCTCGTCGTCCTCGGGCACGCCCGAATCACCGCGCAGGCCCAGTCGCTCCGGGATCTTGTTGATCGGGGTCGCGGTGACCACGAGCAGGCCGAACACCAGCAGCAGGAGCAGCAGCGGCATCGCCACCCAGGCGGTCACCGCCGACTTCAGCAGGTTGCCCACGCCCGCGCCGAGCAGACCGCCGGCGTAGTCGCGCTGGACCTCGTCGACCGGGTTCTGCCCGATGTGCAGCATCGAGGCGGTCGCCAGCATCATCGAGCCCCAGCCGACCAGGCCACGGCCGCGATGCTCCGGGTCGGCCGGGGTCCGCATCAGCCGCCACGCGCCGACCATGAACAGCACCGGCAGAATGATCGAGATGGCGCCGATGAACAGCCGTACGGTGTCGGCCAGGTGCCGGCCCACCGGCCCGGCCCCGCCGCCCCAGATGCCCACCGCGCTGAGGATGGCCAGGCCGAACAGCAGCAGCCCGGCGCCGTCGCGGCGGTGCTCCGGATCCAGCTCCCGGGTGGACGCGGCCTGCCGGCCGGCGGCCCGGAACGCCCAGCCCACCGTGTGGGCCAGCCCCATCCAGACAGCGCCCGCGGCCCGGCCGACGAACGCGGCCGGAGCCGGCCCGCGGCGCGCCGGCCGCCGCGCCGGTTTCCGCGCCGCCGCCTTCTTCGCCGGCTGACGGGCGCGGTTGTTCGTGGTGCCACGCGGCGACGCGCCGCGCCGCCGGCTCGCCTGAGAGGTACGCCCCGCCATAGAGTCACGGTAACGGCGGCACCCGGTGGAACGCCGCTTTTCCGGGTCGTGTCCGCGCGTCGCAGCACGGGTCGGACCGTCGTTTGTGTTATTCGCCTCAGAAGGGATGCCCGATGGCGTCGCCGGAGATCGAGGACGGTCCGGACGGTCCGCTGACCGGACACCCGCAGGCGCTGCGCCCGCTGACCGGCGAGCTGATCGCCGCCGTGGCGGCCCACCGGGGGTACGCGGTGGTCGAGGAGCCCGACGGCGCGCTCGTGGGCCGCTGGGAACGGAACCTGATCTGGTTCCACCGCCGGGGCGCGGCCGGTGAGCTGCTCCAGGTACGCACCGTCGTCGCGCGGCACTTCGGCATCGAGCACGTGCCCGAGCTGCACGTCTTCTGCAACATGTGGAACCACGACCGGCTCTGGCCGAAGGCGTACGTGCACGTCGCCGACGACGGGTCGGCCCAGATCTGCGGCGAGGTCACCACCGACCTGGAGCGCGGGGTCACACCGCACCAGCTCGACCGGCTGGTCGACTGCGGTGTCACCACCGGCTGCCAGCTGGCCGCCGCCGTCGACGAGCTGACCGGCGGGACGCTCCGATGACCACGGCCCGCGACCGAGGGCTGGCCGCCGCGCTCGCCGACGCCCGGGACCGGCCCGACGGCGAGGAGCGCTGCGCCGAGCTGGAGCGGATCGCCTCCCGCGCGGACGCCACCGGTGACCCGCGTACCGCCCTGTCGGCGCGGTTCGCGCTGGTCGAGGCGTACCTGCACCTGGGTGAGCGGTGGCGCACCGTGGAACCGGTCCGGCGGATGCGGGAGACGGCGGCCCGGCACCCCGGGCTGCTGGACGCCCGCCCCGACGAGCTGACCCGGCTGCGCCGGCACCAGCGGCAGGCGGTGGAGGCGCTGTTCGGCACGCCCCGGGTCGGCCTGGACCAGGCCCGGTCCCTGTTGGACGCGCTCGCCGGGGAGCTGGGCGAGGACGCCGCGCCGGTCGCGGAGCTGCGGTGCCGCGTCGCCGACCACCTCGGCGACGAGCCGGCCGCCCGGCGGGCGTACGAACGCTGGTCGGCCGCCGACGCGGCGGACCCGGTGGGCGGCTGTCCGGGCTGCGCCCCGGCTCGACGGGCCGAGCTGCTGGCGGGCTGGGGCGAACCGGAGGCGGCGCTGGCGGCGCTGGCGCCGGCGCTGACCGGCTGGGTCGTGCCGCAGGCACCATCGACCCGGCGGGGCGAGCGGGAGGCCGCCGCGGCCGCGGCCGGGGCGGCGGTCTGCACCGATCAGCCCGAACGGGCGCTCGCCGTGGGACTGCTGCCGTGGCTGCGGGTCGGCGCGGTGACCGAGGCGGCCCGGGCGCACGTGCGCGCGTACCGCCGGCACCGGCGTGAGCGGGCCGCGTTCGGGCTGCTCGCCACGCACCTGCGCTTCTGCGCGCTGGGCGGCTACCTGCACCGCGGGCTGGAGGTGCTGACCGAGCAGCTGCCCCGGCTGGACCACCCGGCCGACGACCTGTCCGCGATGGAGTTCGCGGCGGCCGGCGCGCTGCTCTGCGGGCTGGCCGCCGAGGCCGGGCTCGGCGGGCGGCGGATCCACCGCCCAGGGCACGGTTCGCGACCGGCGGCCGAGGTGGACGTGGCGACACTCGGGGCGCAGCTCCAGGCGCTGGCCACGGCGCTCGCCGGCAGCTTCGACGCCCGCAACGGCACCGGGCACCAGTCCGGCCGGATCGCCTCCTGGCTGGCCGAGCGGCCGCTCGCCGCACCGGTCTCGCTCGCCGCCGAGAGCGAGTTCGACGAGGAGCCGGAACCGGACCCGGCCGAGCCCGGTCCGCCCGGTCCGGAGGAGCCGGCCCCGCTGGACGCGGCGCTGCTCGCCGCCGCGCTCGACGCCCGGGGCGAGCCGTACACGGTGGAGCCGGACGGCACACTCGTCGGCCGGTGGGGCGAGGCGACGATCCAGTTCCGCCTTCTCGGCCGCCGCTGTGACGTGCTGCACGCCCGGGTGGTGGCGGCGCGCACGCTGCCGGCCGAGCGGCGCGCCGAGGCGTACGCGTTCTGCAACGCCTGGAACCACGACCGGCTGCTGCCCGCCGCCTACGTGCACGAGCCCGGCGACGGGACGCTGGTGCTGGCCGCGGGCGTCTCCACGGACCTGTCCTGCGGGGTCGCCCCGGCGCAGCTGGAGGTGCTGGTGGCCGCGGCGGTCCGCACCGGCGCCGCGTACGCCGAAGCGGTCGCCGCCCTGGCCTGACCCGCCGCCCCGACCTGCCGACCGGCCGACCCGCTACGCGGCGCGGCCCCCGATCACCGGGCGGTGGTGGTCGGGGGCCGCGGTCTCGGTGCGGCGGTCAGCGGGCGGAGAACGCCAGCGTGTACTCGCCCGAGCCGGACAGCCCGGTCACCCGGTACCGGTAGGCGCCGGCCGGGCCCTCGGCGGTCAGCCGGGCCACGCCGTCGGCGCTCGTGGCGCGGGCCACAGTGCGGAACGCGCCATTGGTGAAGCGTTGCAGCTCCAGCGTCACCCGGACGCCGTCCGGCGCGGCCAGGCACGCCTCCTGGGTGCCGCCCGGCACCCGGAAGAAGCGCCCGTCCGGCTGCACCTGGACCCGCCCGGCGGCGATCGGGCCGGTCCGGCTCACCTGGCCGGCGCACTCGGTGTCGCCGGCCGGCGGAGTGGGCGGGACGGTCGACGGCGGGGTGGTCTCCCCGCCACCGGCCGGCGGCTGCGTCGGGGCCGGCTGGCCACCGGCGGTGACGAGCGTGAGGTTGTTGCGCTGGAGGATCTCGTTGACCGGCTGGAAGAACGTGACCCCGCCCCGGGTGCAGTCACCGGAGCCGCCGGAGGTGACGCCCTGCGCCTGGTCGCCGGAGAGCCACGCGCCGCCGGAGTCGCCCGGCTCGGCGCAGACGTTCGTCCGGGTCAGCCCGGTGACCGTCCCCTCCGGATAGTTGACAGTGGCGTTCTTGGCCTGGACCAGGCCGCAGCGGGTGCCGGTGGTGGAGCCGGAGCGGCAGATCGAGGCCCCGACCGGCGCCTCGGTGGAGCCGTTGACCGCCACCGTGCTGCCCTCGTTGAAGTCGGTCACCACGCCCTGCGGCGTCCAGTCGCCGTTGACCCGCACGAACGCCCAGTCGTCGCCGGGGAACGAGGAGGCCGCGAACGTGCCCTGGGCGACCCGGTTGGATCCGGTGGTGCGGTCCCCCGGCCGGCCGCAGTGCCCGGCGGTGACGAATCCGCCCACCACGGAGAAGCCGACCGAGCAGCGGCCCGCGTTGTTGATGAAGAAGGCGTCGCCGCCCCGCACGTCGAACAGCGGACGCGGGGCCTCGTCGGCGGTGCGTACCCGGACCATCGTGGTCTTCGACCCCGCGGCGGCGGCGAACCGTCGGCCGTCGGCCTCCGCGCCCGGACGGGCGACCACCACTACCGCGTTGTCGGTCACGTCGACGTACCAGCCGGCGATGTCCGGGCTGGCCGCGCCGCCCGCAGCGTCGAGCCGGGACTTCACCGCGTCCAGCTCGGCGACGCCGCGGGCGACCCGCTTCGGGACCGCGCCGGCGGCCCTGACCCGCGCCTCGCCGGCCGCGTCGGCCACCGCCACGGTGAGCGTGGCGCCGTCCGCGCTGAGCTAGCTGCCCCCGTACCCGGCGCCGAGTTCGGCACGCAACCGGGTGAGGGTGCCGGCCGCCCACCGCTCGGTGCGCAGTCGCTTCACCGCCTGGTCACGGGTGAGCGAAAGGTCGCGGCCCATCGCGTCCAGGACCTCCGGGGCGACGCCGTCGGTCACCGGCGCGGCCCGCCGGGGTTCCTCGCCGGCGAACGACGGTACGGTCACCGCCGCCGTCAACCCGGCCGCCGCCACCAGTACGCCGATGGCTGTCATCCGTCTGCGGTCCATCCGCCACGCTCCTCCCGGCCGGCGCAGGGGCACGCCGGCCGTCCCGGAGTACGGAGACGGACGCCGATCGGATGAGGGTTACCGGAGGGTTTCGACGCGGCGTGTCGGGACGTACCCGAAAAGCGACGGCGCCGGTCCACCGTGGACGGTGGACCGGCGCGCGGCGCGGTCGGGTCAGACCTCGACGACGGTCGGGACGATCATCGGCCGCCGGCGGTAGGCGTCGTTGACCCAGCGTCCCACGGTGCGGCGGACGATCTGCTGGAGCTGGTGCGGGTCGGTGATGCCGTCCGCGGCGGCCCGGTTCAGCGCCTCGGTGACCAGCGGGATCACCGCGTTGAACGCGGCCTGGTCCTCGGAGAAGCCCTTCGCCGAGACGGTCGGCCCGGCGACCACCTTGCCGGTGACCGAGTCGACAACGACCGTCGCGGCGATGAAACCGCCGTCGCCGAGGATCCGGCGCTCGGTGAGCAGCGACTCGCTGACGTCGCCGACGGCGAGACCGTCGACGTAGACGTACCGGCTCTTGACCCGCCCGACCACGCTGGCGCGGCCCTCGACCAGGTCGACCACGTCGCCGTCCTCGCAGAGCACGACCCGGTCCGGCGCGACGCCGGACTCGATGCCGAGCCGGGCGTGCGCCCGCAGGTGCCGCCACTCGCCGTGCACCGGCATCAGGTTGCTCGGGCGTACGACGTTGAGCAGGTAGAGCAGCTCGCCGGCCGGGGCGTGGCCGGAGACGTGCACCTTCGCCACGTCCTTGTGCACCACCACGGCGCCGGCGCGGGCCAGCCGGTTGATCACCCGGTAGACCGACGTCTCGTTGCCGGGCACCAGCGAGGACGCCAGCACCACCGTGTCGCCCGGCGCGATGGTGATGTGCCGGTGGTCGCCGCTGGCCATCCGGCCCAGCGCGCTCATCGGCTCGCCCTGTGAACCGGTGGACATCAGCACGATCTGCTCGGGCGGCAGGTTGGTGGCCTCCTCGATGCCGACCACCAGGCCGGCCGGGATGTTGAGCAGGCCCAGGTCGCGGGCGATGCCCATGTTGCGGACCATGGACCGGCCGATCAGCGCCACCTTGCGGCCGTGCTCCGCCGCCGAGTCGAAGACCTGCTGCACCCGGTGCACGTGCGAGGCGAACGAGGCGACGATGATCCGCCCCTTGGCCTTCGCGAAGATCGAGTCCAGGACCGGGCCGATCTCCCGCTCCGGCGTGACGAAGCCGGGAATCTCCGCGTTCGTCGAGTCCGACAGCAGCAGGTCGACGCCCTCGGCGCCGAGCCGGGCGAACCCGGCCAGGTCGGTGATCCGCCCGTCCAGCGGAAGCTGGTCCATCTTGAAGTCGCCGGTGTGCAGCACCAGGCCGGCCGGCGTACGGATGGCCACCGCCAGCGCGTCCGGGATCGAGTGGTTCACCGCGAAGAACTCGCACTCGAACGGGCCCAGCCGTTCCCGGCCGCCCTCCCGCACGGTCAGCGTGTACGGCTGGATCCGCCGCTCGGCCAGCTTCGCCTCGACGAGCGCGAGCGTGAACTGGGAGCCGACGAGCGGGATGTCCGGCTTGTGGGCGAGCAGGTACGGCACCGCGCCGATGTGGTCCTCGTGGCCGTGCGTGAGCACGATCGCCTGCACGTCGGCCAGCCGGTCCAGGATCGGGGCGAAGTCGGGCAGGATCAGGTCCACGCCCGGCTGCTCGACATCGGGGAACAGCACCCCGCAGTCGACGATGAGCAGCTTGCCGTCGTACTCGAAGACGGTCATGTTCCGGCCGATGGCGCCGAGTCCGCCGAGCGGGATGATCCGCAGGCCGCCCTCGGGCAGTGGCGGGGGCAGCTCACCCTCGATGTGCGCCTCGGTCACGCGTCACCTCATTCTGCGACGCCGTCGCGCGGCGTCCGTCGTGTCGTTTGTTCATTCGGGCAGGGGCAGGCCCGCTGCGGCGCAGTCGGCGCGCAGCTGGGCCAGTTCGTCGCCGGTGGCGTCCACCAGCGGCGGTCGCACCGGGCCGGCCGGGCGGCCCTGGGCCGCGAGACCCGCCTTGACCAGGATCGTGCCCTGGGTGCGGAAGATGCCGGTGTAGAGCGGCAGCAGTTGCCGGTGCAGCGCGAGCGCGCCGGCGTTGTCGCCCGCCACGAACGCGTCGATCATCTGCTTGGTCAGCGCGCCGGTGAAGTGGGTGGAGGTGCCGACCACGCCGACCGCGCCGACCGACAGCATCGGCAGCGTCAGCGCGTCCTCGCCGCTGTAGTAGGCCAGGTCGGTGCGGCTGAGCACCTCCGCGGTGGCGAACAGGTCGCCCTTGGCGTCCTTGACGGCGACGATCCGGCCGTGCTCGGCCAGCTTCACAAGCGTCTCGGTGGCGATCGCCACACCGGAGCGGTGCGGGATGTCGTAGAGCATGACCGGCAGGCCGGTGGCGTCCGCGACGGTGGTGAAGTGACGCAGCAGCCCGGCCTGCGGCGGCTTGTTGTAGTACGGCGTCACCACCAGCAGGCCGTGCGCGCCGGCCTTCTCGGCCTGCGTGGCCAGCTCGACGGTGTGCCGGGTGTCGTTGGTGCCCACCCCGGCGACGATCCGGGCCCGGTCGCCGACCGCCTCGACCACGGCGCGGATCAGCGACTCCTTCTCCGCGTCGGTGGTGGTCGGGGACTCGCCGGTGGTGCCGTTGAGGACCAGCGCGTCGTTGCTCTGCTCGTCCACGAGGTATTCGGCCAGCCGGACGGCGCCGTCCAGGTCCAGCCCGCCGTCCGGCGTGAACGGGGTCACCATGGCCGTCATCACTCGCCCGAACGGGCGCGACGCGCCCTGGCCCGGGTCGGTGGAGTGGTCGTGCGTCATGTTCACAACCTAGCGGACGACCACCGGTGGCCCGGCGGCGAAGGGTGACGAGTCACTCGGCGTACGGGGAGGCCGCCACCTCGGTGCCGTCGGCCAGGGTGGAGATCACGAAATCGGCGAAGACGTTCGGCGCGACACCCTTGAGCTGCCGCAGGCACTCCACCGCCAGCTCGCGGATCTCCACGTCGGCGTGCTCGGTGGCGCGCATCTTGACGAAGTGCCGCCACGCCCGGTAGTTGCCGGTCACCACGATCCGGGTCTCGGTCGCGTTCGGCAGCACCGCCCGCGCCGCCTGGCGCGCCTGCTTGCGGCGCAGCGTCGGGTTGGGCTCGTCGGTGAAGCGGGCCTCCAGCCCCTCCAGCAACTCGGTGTACGCCCGCACCGCCGCGTCGGTGGCCTCGACGAACTTCTTGTGCAGCTCCGGGTCGTCGGCGATCACCGACGGCTCGACCATCGCCGCGTCCCGCTCCGGCACGTACCGCTGGGAGAGCTGCGAGTAGGAGAAGTGCCGGTGCCGGATCAGCTCGTGCGTGAACGAGCGCGACACGCCGCTGAAGTAGAAGCTCACCGAGCCGTGCTCCAGCACGCTCAGGTGGCCGACCTCCAGGATGTGCGCCAGGTAACCCGCGTTGGTGGCGGTCGCCGGGTTCGGCTTCTTCCAGCTCTGGTAGCAGGCCCGGCCGGCGAACTCGGCGAGCGCCTGCCCGCCGTCGGCGTCGGTGGACCAGGGCACCTCGTCCGGCGCCTGGAACTGGGTCCACGCGATCAACTTGACCTGGGGCTGCACCATCTCCGGCATTCCTGCGACTGTAGTTGGCCCGCGCCCGGCGCGGAAATCGGGCACGCGGCAGCGCCGCCGCTCCAGATCTGGAGATCTTGGTAGGAGAAGGCCCCTATAGGGGCGCTACGCTTCCAAGATCTCCTCTCGTCCCGCCTTGCGGGACATCGATCCTGACTAGCGGGAGTGGTGCGACAGCGTCGGTGAAGCCGCCGGTGCGGTACGCGACCAGCCGCGTCCGGCGGGAGGCTAGACGTAGAGCGAGGTGAAGGGGGCCCAGGGCAGGTTGCGGGCCACCGAGAAGACCCCCCAGGCGGCCAGGAACAACCCGATGGCCTTGGGGCTGAACCGCGGCTCCGGCAGCTTCCAGCCGAACGCCCGGTTGCCGGCCCAGGCCACGAAGAGCCAGGTCAGGAACGGCAGCGCGAACACGAACAGGAAGTGGTGCCGGGCGGCGGCCGGCAGGTCACCGTGCAGCACGTACCAGAGCGCACGGGTGCCGCCGCAGCCCGGGCAGTCGAGCCCGGTGGTGAGCTTGAGCAGGCAGGTCGGGCGGGCGTCCGGGTCGCTCTGGGTCGGGTTGCTGATCAGCGCGTACGCCAGGCCGAGGACGACGCAGCCGAGCGCGGCCAGCGGCACCGCCCAGCGCGGGGCGCGGGCGTGCAGGCGCAGGACCATGCGGGTGAACCGGTCGGTCTCGACCGGCTGGTACGCGACCGGGTAGGGCCCCTGCCACGGCCCGTCGGGCGCGCCGGCCGGAGCGTGCGGCCCGGCGTGGACATGCGGCTCAGTGTGGGCGTGCGGCCCGGCGCCCGAAGGCGGCCCGGCGTGGGCGTGTGCCCCGGCATGCGCGAGCGAGGGCGCCGACGGGTGCGGGTCGGCGTGCGGGTCGGGCTCGGTGGCAGGCCGGTCAACGCTCGTCACGCGCTCACCGTACACCCGCCACGCCCACCAGCGCGGCGGCCAGCGGCGCCGCCAGATCGCCCGCCGCCGGCGGGGCGACCGCGTCCAGGCCGAGCCAGCCGGCCAGCCGGTACAGCTCGGCGGCGAGCGCCACCGCGGTCTCCCCCGGGTCGGCGCCCGGCTCGACCCAGGCGGCCGGCACCAGCAGCACGCCGGCCTTCCGGTCCGCCTTGAGGTCGACGCGGGCGGTGAAACGCTCGCCCTGGCGGAACGGCAGCACGTAGTAGCCGTACAACCGCTTCGGCGCCGGCACGTAGATCTCGATCCGGTAGGTGAAGCCGAACAGCCGCTCCGTGCGCGCCCGCTCCCAGACCAGCGGGTCGAACGGGCTGACCAGCGTGTTCCCGCGTACCCAGCGGGGCATCCGGGCGTCGGCGTGCAGATAGGCGGGATGCCGCCAGCCCTGCACCGTGACCGGGGTCAGCTCGCCCGCCTCGACCAGCTCGGCCACCGCCTGCCGCGCCCCGGCCACCGGCAGCCGGAAGTAGTCGCGCAGCTCCGGCTCGGCCGCGACGCCGAGCGACCGGGCCGCGATCGAGACGAGAGTCCGGTACGCCTCGGCGTCGGTCGGGGTGGGCGCGTCCAGCACGGCGGGCGGGAGCACCCGCTCGGGCAGGTCGTAGCGGCGGGCGAACGAGTTGGTGCGGTCGGCGGCGGCGACCTCGCCGGCCCAGAACATGAACTCCAGCGCCCGCTTCACGACGGACCAGTTCCAGCCCCAGTTGCCGGTCTCGCGAGGCGCGTCGTGCTCGATCTCGGCGGCGGTCAGCGGGCCCCGGGCGGCCACCTCGTCGCGGACCCAGGCGAGCAGCCCGGGCTGCTCCTCGGCGATCTGGCGCATGCCGCCCCACGCCTCGTCGCGGGCCTTCGCCATCCGCCAGCGCAGCATCGGGTGCAGCCCGACCGGCACCAGCGACGCCTCGTGCGCCCAGTATTCGAACAGCTCACGCGGGCGGCGGTAGGCGGCGGTGTCCAGCAGCGCGGTCGGGTAGGGGCCGAGCCGGCTGTAGAGCGGCAGGTAGTGCGCCCGCTGGAGCACGTTCACCGAGTCCATCTGGATCAGCCCGACCCGGTCGAGCACCCGGCGCAGATGCCGCCGGGTGGGCACGCCGGTGGGCGCCGGGTCGGCGAAGCCCTGTGCGGCCAGGGCCACCCGGCGGGCCTGGGCGAGGGAGAGCGATTCGGCCATCGTCGGCGACCCTAATCCAGCGGTCCGACACAATGCCGGACGCGCCGGGCGGGAGCGGCGGCTGGACCGATCGCCCGCCGGGGCATAGAACGGACAGGTGCTCACCATTCGCCGGGAGGAACCGGACGACGCCGAGGCGATCGCCCGGGTGCACGTCCACGGCTGGCAGGCCGGTTACGCCGGGATCATGCCCGCGGAGGTGCTGACCCGGCTGAACCCGCGCGCCTGGGCGCAGCGCCGCCGCGACCTTGGCACCGCTGACCCGGAGCACCCGTTCACCACACTCGTCGCCGAGACCGGCGGGACGATCGTCGGCTTCACCACGTTCGGGCCGTACCGGAACAACCAGGACCGCGACGACCTCGACCCGGCCCACGGCGAGCTGGTGGCGATCTACCTGGAGCCCGCGCACTGGGGCTCCGGCGTCGCGCGGACGCTGCTCGCCGCGGCCCGCGACGGCCTGGCCGAGCGGGGCTGGACCGGGTATCGGCTCTGGGTGCTCGCCGACAACGCCCGGGCGCGCCGCTTCTACGAGCGGGCCGGGCACTCACCGGACGGTGAGGAGTCCACCTATCCGGTGCCGCTGTCCGGCGGACGCGCCCCGATCCTGCTCCGCGAGCTGCGGTACACCACCGGAAGCTGACCCGGCCGGCACGTCACCGCCGGGACGCGCGCCACCCGTCGGCGTGAGCCAGCGGCGGATCGGCAGCCCGAGCAGCAGCGCCAGGCTGATCCACACGTACGTGTTGCTGCCGAGGAAGCCGTCCACGCCGGTGAAGTCCTTCTCCCAGGACCAGACGATCCGGCTGCACAGCAGCGCGTACCCGATCAACGCGGCGGCCAGCAGCAGACGGCGTCGCCGGCTGCGGGCGGGCGCCGCCATGCCGTTGTCCACGAGCAGGATCAGCCCGGGCAGCAGCCACACCAGGTGGTGCACCCAGGTGACCGGGCTGACCAGGCACATCACGGCGCCGGTCAGGGCCAGGCCGGTGGCCTCGTCGCCGGCGGCCACCGCCGCCCGCGACCGCCACCCCCAGACCACCAGCGTCACGAGTACGAGCAGCAGCCAGGCGATCGTGCTCGGGTGCTGCGGGTCGAGCCGGGCCACCACGCCGCGCAGCGACTGGTTGGAGACGAACGCCAGCTCGCCGACCCGGTCGGTGTTCCACAGCGCCTCGGTCCAGAACTCGCGGGAGGCGTCCGGGAAGAGGCCGGCGGCCACGAGCGTGGCGACGGCGGCCGTGCCGACAGTGGTCAGAGCGGCCCGCCAGCGGCCGGTGACCAGCAGGTAGACGATGAAGATGCCGGGCGTCAGCTTGATCGCGGTGGCCAGGCCGATGCCCACACCCGCCCAGCGGCTGCGCGCCGGCAGCAGCCACAGCAGGTCCACCGCCACCAGGAACAGCAGCAGCATGTTGACCTGGCCGAAGTTGACCGTCTCCCGCATCGGCTCGTACGCGGCGGCCAGGCAGAGCGCGACGGCGAGGGCGAACCAGCGGGTCCAGCCGGAGCGGCGGGCGACCGGGTCCAGCAGCCGCCAGATCACCACGGCGCTCGCCAGCACCGTCAGCGTCACGCTCACCACGATCGCGGCGCTCCACGGCAGGTACGCCATGGGCAGCATCACCAGCGCGGCGAACGGCGGGTAGGTGAAGCCGTACTGGGTGCCGGACCGCAGGAAGTCGTAGATCTCGCCGCCGTCACGCGCCCAGTAGGTGAGCGCGCCGTAGTAGACCTGGAGGTCGAAGAAGCCGTGCCGCACAGCCGCCACGGACAGGAACACGGTGACCGCCGCGGCGAGCGCCACCACGGCGACGGCCTGCGTGATCGTGCGCCCGGCACCCTGCGCCACCGTCACCCTCCTCGCCCTGCGTAGGCTCACGTGCCATGGCTGCAGGCTACGTCCGGCCCGCGCGTCCCGAGGACGCCGGCGAGATCGCACGCGTCCAGCTCGCGACCTGGCGGGTCGCGTACCGCCGGATCCTGCCCCGGCACGTGCTCGACAACCTGGACGAGGCGTACCTCGCCCGGCGGTGGAGCGCTGCGGTGCAGGAGCCGCCCTCGGGCGCGCACCGGGTGCTGGTCGCCGTCGAACAGGCGGCGCAATCCTATCTGGTGGGGTTCATCGCCTCCGGTCCGGCCGACGCCGAGGCGCTCGCTCCCGGCGAGCCGACCGAGGCGCTCGCGCCGGGCGTCGCGGCGGTGACCGACCTGCTGGTGGAGCCCCGGTGGGGGCGGCGCGGGCACGGCAGCCGGCTGCTCGCCGCGGCGGTCGAGCACTGGCGCGCCGACGGCCTGACCCGGGCGGTGGCGTGGGCGTTCGACGCCGACGCGGCGACCCGCAACTTCCTCGGCTCGACCGGCTGGGAGGCGGACGGCGCGACCCGCGCGCTGGACGTGGACGACATGCTCGTCCCCCAACTCCGCTTCCACGTGGCAGTCCCGGAATCCGCCGAGGAAAATCCTTCAGCCGACCGATGAGTTCCCGCCCGGCCGACGGTCCACCCTGTCGTGGGTGGGGTGGCGGTCACGGCACGGGGCGGGACCGCCACCCCGCCCCGCCCACCCACCTCGGGCCAAGCTGATCATGAGGTTGACGGCCTTTTCGATCTTCCCCACTGCCGCCAACCTCATGATCGCCGGGGAGCCGCGGAGGGCGTAGAGGGCGGGTGGGCGGTCAGGCTGGGCGGAGTTCGGCTACCAGCTCGTCGTCCTCCATGGCGCCGGTGGGGTGGAAGCCCAGTGCGGTGTAGAGGGCGGCGGCGGGCTTGTTGTCAGGGTGGTAGCTCAGGCGGATCGGCTCGCCCGCCTCGGCGAGCCAGTCGGCGAGCGTCCGTACCGTGGCGCGGCCCAGGCCCCGGCCCTGCTCTGCGGCGTCGATCACCATGCCGCCGATCCAGCGCGACCCGTCGTCGTCCACGCCCCACATGACGTGCCCGACGACCTTCTCGTCGGCGTAGACGGCCAGCGAGTTCCAGACGTCCGAGCGCTCGGTGAGCAGCAGGTAGCGGGCGGCCAGCGCGGCCACGAAGGCGCGCTGGCCGTCACGCGGCGCGACGTCCGCGACGGCCCGCCAGTTGTCGTCGTCCACCGGCCGCAGCGTCAGCCGGCGGCCGGTGCGGTCGGAATGCCCGGAATCGATCATGGGGAGCAGCCTAGGTCGCCGCCGCCGACCAGGCAAAAAGGTTTTCGCAGCGGGCCCGGGCACGACAGCGCCGCGCCCGCCACGGGTCAGTCGAGCAGGGCGTCCAGACCGACGGTCAGACCGGGCCGGCGGCCCACCTCGCGGACCGCGAGCAGCACGCCGGGCATGAACGACACCCGGTCGTACGAGTCGTGCCGGATGGTCAGCGTCTCACCCGTGGTGCCGAACAGCACCTCCTGGTGGGCGACCAGGCCGGTGGCGCGTACCGCGTGCACGCGTACCCCGTCGAGGTCGGCGCCGCGGGCGCCGGCCACCTCGTCGCGGGTCGCGTCCGGCACGGGCCCCAGCCCGGCGTCGGCGCGGGCCGCGGCGATCAGCCGGGCGGTGTGGGTGGCGGTGCCGCTCGGCGCGTCCAGCTTGCGCGGGTGGTGCTGCTCGATGATCTCCACCGATTCGAAGTGCCGGGCCGCGCGCGCGGCGAACTGCATCATCAGCACCGCGCCGATGCCGAAGTTCGGGGCGATCACCACGCCCACGCCGGGCCGCCCGGACAGCCACTCGCGCACCTGGGCGAGCCGCTGCTCGGTGAAGCCGCTGGTGCCGACCACCGCGTGCACGCCGTTCTCGACGCACCAGCGCAGGTTGTCCATGACCGCGTCGGGGGCGGTGAAGTCGACGACCACCTCGGCGCCCGCCTGCGCCACAGTGGCCAGGTCGTCACCCTGGTCGACGGCCGCCACCAGCTCCAGGTCGGCGGCGGAGTCGACCGCCTTGCAGACCTCCATGCCCATCCGGCCCCGGGCACCCAGCACACCGACCCGGGCCACCGTGTTCTGCTGCTCAGTCACGGGCCACAACCTATCCCAGCGCCCGGCACGCGGTCCGGCGGACCGGTACGGCGCTCAGCCCGTGACCGTGAAACTGCCGGAGTCGAACGGGCCGACCACGGCGAGGGACATCGGCCGGCCGAGCAGCTCGGCGGCGAGCGTGTTCACGTCCGCCAGAGTCACCGCGTCCACCCGGGCCAGCAGGTCGTCCACCGGCATCAGGTTGCCGTAGAGCAGCTCGCCCTTGGCCAGCCGGCTCATCCGCGAGCCGGTGTCCTCCAGCCCGAGCACGAACGAGCCCTTGCTCATCCCCTTGCCCCGGGCCAGTTCCGCCTCGGTGATCCCCTCGGCGGCCACCCGCGCCAGCTCGGCGCGGGTCAGGTGCAGCACCTCGTCCACCTTGCCCGGAGCGCAACCGGCGTAGACGGCGAACACGCCACTGTCGGCGTACTGGCTGGCGTAGGAGTAGACCGAGTACGCGAGGCCGCGCTGCTCCCGGATCTCCTGGAACAGCCGGCTGGACATGCCGCCGCCGAGCACGTTGTTCAGTACGCCGAGGGCGAAGCGCCGCTCGTCGGTGCGGTCGATGGCCGGGCAGCCGAGGACGACGTGCGCCTGCTCGGTCTCCTTCGGCTCGACCAGCGTGGTGGCCGGCTTGGTGCGTACCGCCGGGGTGGCCGGGCGGTGCGTCGCCGGCCCCGCCGGGTCGGTGTCCAGCGGGGTGCCGCGCAGCGCCTGCCGGACCAGCTTGACCACAGTCGCGTGGTCGAGGTTGCCGGCGGCGGCGATCACGATCTGCGGCGCGGTGTAGCGGCGGCGGTAGAAGCCCTGGATCTGCCGCCGGGTCATCGGCGTGACCGTCTCCTCGGTGCCGGAGATGAGCCGGCCCAGCGGGTGGTCGCCGTAGACGGCGCGGGCGAACAGGTCGTGCACCTCGTCGCCGGGCTCGTCGTCGTGCATGGCGATCTCTTCGAGGATGACGCCGCGCTCGGTCTCCACGTCGGCGGGGGTCAGCACCGAGTCGGCGACCAGGTCGCACATCACGTCGATGGCCAGCGGCAGGTCCTCGTCCAGCACCCGCGCGTAGTAGCAGGTGTATTCCTTCGTGGTGAACGCGTTGGTCTCGCCGCCCACCGCCTCGATCTGGGACGAGATCTCCAGCGCGCTGCGCTTGTTGGTGCCCTTGAACAGCAGGTGCTCGAGGAAGTGCGCGGCGCCGGCCTGCGGGCCGGTCTCGTCGCGCGAGCCGACCGCCACCCAGATGCCGAACGACACGCTGCGCATCGCCGGGATCGCCTCGGTGAGCACCCGCAGCCCGCTGGGCAGCACGGTACGGCGGACGGTGCCGCCGAGCGGGTCGTCGCTGAGCGTCCGGGTGACCGCGCGGGCCGCTGCGCCGGGTCCGGTCGGCGCCGTCCCCCGTCCCGTGGAGGCGACTGACGAACTCACGAGAACCTGCTCTCCGGATGACGAGGAACGGCGGGACGTACGACGGCTCCAGTTCGCACAGGCGACCTGGAGCCGTGGGCCGGCCCGGGTGACGCGGACGTCACCCGGGCCGGTCGGTGGATCAGCTGTGCCGGGTCCGGCGACGCGGACGGGAGTCGCCGCCGCCCTCGCCACCCTCGGAGCGGCTCTCGCCACCCTCGGAACGGCGCTCGCCACGCTCCCGGTCACCCCGGTCACCCCGGTCACGCGGGCCGCGGTCGCCGCCGCGGTCCCGGCCGCCCGACGGACGGTCGCCACCGGCGGCCTCACCGGCGGCCGGCGCCTCGGCGCCCTCCGGACGGATCTTGTCCAGGTAGATCTTGCCGCGGGCGTCGATGTCCGCGATCTCCACCTCGACCTTGTCGCCGACGTTGAGGAAGTCCTCGACCTTCTCGACCCGCTTGCCGTCGCCCACCTTGGAGATGTGCAGCAGGCCGTCGCGGCCGGGCAGCAGCGAGATGAAGGCGCCGAACGCGGCGGTCTTCACCACGGTGCCGAGGAACCGCTCGCCGACCTTGGGCAGCGTCGGGTTGGCGATCCCGTTGATCCGGTCCACAGCGGCCTGGGCCGACGGCCCGTTGGTCGCGCCGACGTAGATCGTGCCGTCGTCCTCGATGGAGATCTCGGCGCCGGTCTCGTCCTGGATCGCGTTGATGGTCTGGCCCTTCGGGCCGATCACCATGCCGATCTTGTCGACCGGGATCTTCACAGTGGTGACCCGCGGCGCGTAGTCCGACATCTCGGCCGGCGCCTCGATGGCCCGCTGCATCACGTCGAGGATGGTCTGCCGGGCCTCGTGCGCCTGCTGGAGCGCGGCGGCCAGCACGTCCGACGGGATGCCGTCCAGCTTGGTGTCGAGCTGGAGCGCGGTGACGAAGTCCCGGGTGCCGGCGACCTTGAAGTCCATGTCGCCGAACGCGTCCTCGGCGCCGAGGATGTCGGTCAGCGTCACGTACTGGGTCTTGCCGTCGACCTCGTCGGAGATGAGGCCCATGGCGATGCCGGCGACCGGCGCCTTCAGCGGAACACCGGCCGAGAGCAGGCCCAGCGTCGAGGCGCAGACCGAACCCATCGAGGTGGAGCCGTTGGAGCTGAGCGCCTCGGAGACCTGCCGGATGGCGTAGGGGAACTCCTCGCGCGCGGGCAGCACCGGGATCAGCGCCCGCTCGGCGAGCGCGCCGTGGCCGATCTCGCGCCGCTTCGGCGAGCCGACCCGGCCGGTCTCACCGGTCGAGTACGGCGGGAAGTTGTAGTTGTGCATGTAGCGCTTGCGGTTCTCCGGGGACAGCGTGTCCACCATCTGCTCCATGCGCAGCATGTTCAGCGTGGTGACACCCAGGATCTGGGTCTCGCCGCGCTCGAACAGCGCCGAGCCGTGCACCCGCGGCAGCACGCCGACCTCGGCGGACAGCGGACGGATGTCACGCGGGCCGCGGCCGTCGATGCGGACCTGCTCGCGCAGCACCCGGTTGCGGACCTCGGACTTGGTCAGCGAACGGAACGCGGCGGACAGCTCCTTCTCGCGGCCCTCGAACCGACCGGTCAGCTGCTCGGCGACCTTGGCCTTGATGCGGTCCAGGGCCTCCTCGCGGTCGGCCTTGCCGGCGATCTTCAGCGCCTCGGCGACTTCGGCGCGGGCCACGTCGGCCACCGCGTCGTACGCGTCGTCGGAGTAGTCCAGGAAGACCGGGAACTCGGCGACCGGCTTGGCGGCCACCTCGGCCAGCTCGCTCTGCGCCCGGCACAGCTCACGGATGGCCGGCTTGGCGGCCTCCAGGCCGCTGGCCACGATCTCCTCGGTCGGCGCGGTGGCGCCGCCCGAGATCAGGGCCACGGCGTTCGGGGTGGCCTCGGCCTCGACCATCATGATGGCCACCTCGCCGTCGGGCAGGGTGCGGCCGGCCACGACCATGTCGAAGGTGGCCCGGGCCAGTTCCTCCAGGGTCGGGAAGGCGACCCACTGGCCGTCGACGTGCGCGACCCGGGTCGCCCCGATCGGGCCGGAGAACGGCAGGCCGGAGAGCTTGGTCGACATCGAGGCGGCGTTGATGGCCACCACGTCGTACGGGTGCTGCGGGTCGAGCGCGAGGATGGTCTCGACGACCTGGACCTCGTTGCGCAGGCCCTTGACGAACGACGGGCGCAGCGGCCGGTCGATGAGCCGGCAGGTGAGGATGGCGTCCTCGCTGGGCCGGCCCTCGCGGCGGAAGAACGAGCCGGGGATCCGGCCCGCGGCGTACATCCGCTCCTCGACGTCCACTGTCAGCGGGAAGAAGTCGAACGACTCGCGCGGCTGCTTGCCGGCCGTGGTCGCGGAGAGGACGACCGTCTCGCCGAGTTGGGCGACGACGGAACCGGCGGCCTGGCGGGCCAGCCGGCCGGTGGAGAAGGTGATCTCCCGGGTGCCGAAGGCCCCGTTGTCGATCACGGCGGTACGGGATTCGGTGCCGAGTTTGGTCTCGGTCATGTGCTGTGGTGCTCCTTCGCGTCGTCGGCCGACGACACGGGAACTGCTCAGGCGGCCGGTCTTCGATCGAAGCGCCCGGGGAAGCCGGCGTCGTGCCGGGGTTCCCGGGGGCCACTACCGGAGACCGGTGCTGACCGGCTCCCTCTTCGGGTGTCGCGCGGCCGGGTTCTTCGGTGGTACTGCAACGGGGGAGCAGCCAGGCGGCCACTCCCCCGTCAGGTCATCGGCGCAGGCCGAGCCGCTCGATGAGCGACCGGTAGCGGCTGATGTCCTTCTTCTGGACGTAGTTGAGCAGCCGGCGGCGCCGGCCGACCAGCAGCAGCAGCCCACGGCGGCTGTGGTGGTCGTGCTTGTGCACCTTCAGGTGCTCGGTGAGCTCCGCGATCCGCTTGGTCAGGACCGCGACCTGCACCTCGGGCGAGCCGGTGTCGCCCTCGGCGGTCGCGTACTCCTGGCGGATCTTGGCCTTGGCTTCCTGGTCGAGCGCCATGTTCTCCCTGTTTCGTGGGTCATTCGATGAGGTCCGGAGCGGTCGTGGTGACCGGTGCAACGGACCGGTTCCTCGCACCCGCGGCGTCGTGCAGGCACGCGAGGCCCCCGTCGGTCAGCCGACGTCTCCGTCAGCCTACCAGCCCTCGGTCCGGACGGCCGGTCAAGGTCGCCCACGCGGGTCAGGACACCGCCCGGCGGGTGCGCTCCACGTCCTCGGCCATCTGGGCCACCAGCGGCTCGATCGCGTCGTACGTCCGCTGCTCGCGCAGGTGCGCCACGAAGTCCAGGGCCAGCCGCTCGCCGTACAGGTCGCCGGTGAAGTCCAGCGCGTACGCCTCCACCCGCCGTTCCCGGCCGGAGAACGTCGGGTTCGTGCCGATCGACACCGCCGCCGCGAGCGGCTCGCCGTCGCGGCGCACCAGGCGGGCCGCGTACACCCCGTCGGCGGGCACCGCCGCGTACCTGTGGGTCAGCAGGTTGGCGGTGGGGTAACCCAGCTCACGTCCGCGCTGGTCGCCGCGGACCACCACGCCCTCGACCCGGTGCGGGCGGCCGAGCGCCGCCGCCGCCGCGCCCACGTCGCCCGCGTCGACGCAGGACCTGATGTACGTGGAGGAGAAGACCGTCCCCGACTCGGCGACGAGTGGCGCGCCCTCCACCGCGAAGCCGAAGGTGCGGCCGAGCCGTTCCAGCAGCGGCACGTCCCCGGCCGCCCGGTGCCCGAACCGGAAGTTGTCGCCGACCACCACGAGCGCGGCGTGCAGGTGCTCGACCAGGACGTCGTGCACGAACGCCTCGGGTGGCAGCCGGGAGAACTCGACTGTGAACGGCACCACGCAGAGCACGTCCACGCCGAGCGCCTCGATCAGCTCGGCCTTGCGCGCCGGCTCGGTGAGCACCGCCGGGTGCGAGCCCGGGCGCACCACCTCGGCCGGGTGCGGGTCGAACGTCACCACCACCGACTTGACGCCCAGTTCCCGGGCGCGCGCCACGGTGTGCCCGATGGTGGCCTGGTGCCCCCGGTGCACGCCGTCGAAGACGCCGATGGTGACGACCGAGCGTCCCCAGCCGCCGGGCGCCGCCTCGTACCCCCGCCACCGCTGCATGCCGTTCCTCCCCTGTCCGCCCGCGCGCCGTTCAGGCCGGGGCCAGCACGATCTCCGCGCGGGCCCGCCCGTCCCGCTCGCTGACGATAGCGATCAGCCCGCCCGCCGGGTCGAAGACCGCGTACGGCCCGGTGATCCCGGCCGGGGCCAGCGGCCCGCCGTGGGAGAGCACCCGGGTCTCGTCGGCGGTGGCGTCCCGGCGCGGGAAGAACCGCGCGGCGGCGGCGTCCAGCGGCAGGTTCACCACGTCCGGCGCGCGCTGCTCCAACTGGTCGAGCGTGGCCGCCTCGGCGAGCGTGAACCCGCCGACGGCGGTGCGGCGCAACGCGGTGAGGTGACCGCCGACGCCCAGCGCGGCCCCCGCGTCGCGAGCCAGCGCCCGGATGTACGTCCCGGACGAGCAGGTCACGTCCACGTCCACGTCCACCACGTCCGGGGCGTCCCGGCGGATGTCCCGCACGTCCAGCCGGGAGACGGTGACCCGGCGGGCGGGCAGCTCGACCGTCTCGCCGTCGCGGACCCGCTTGTACGCCCGCTGACCGTTGATCTTGATAGCGCTGACCGCGCTCGGCACCTGGTCGATCTCGCCGGTGAGGGCGGCCAGCGCGGCGCGTACCCCGTCGTCGGTGACCGCACCGGCCGGGGTGGTGGCGACCACCTCGCCCTCGGCGTCGTCGGTGACGGTGGCCTGCCCCAGGCGGATCGTCGCGGCGTAGCTCTTGCCGGCGCCGATCACGTACGTGAGCAGCCGGGTCGCCCGGCCCACCCCGATCACGAGGACGCCGGTGGCCATCGGATCGAGCGTGCCGCCGTGACCGACGCGGCGGGTACGGGCCAGCCGCCGGATGCGGGCCACGACGTCGTGCGACGTCATGCCGCCGGGCTTGTCGACCACGATCAGACCGTCTGTGCTCACGACCGCCAAGCCTGCCAGACGGCGCCGATCCTCCCTGCGGGGGATACCGCCCCGCTTCGGCGGGGTGTCAAGATCGTGCGCCCCCGCCCCGTCTGCCCGGGAAGTCCGATGACCGATCACCGTGCCGCGCCCGATCCCCACTCCACCGGTCACCAGTCGGAGGACACGCTGGGACGGGTGCCCGAGTGGCTGCGCCAGCCCGCGCCCGAGGTCGAGCCGGGCCGCGGCGACCGCCTGCGGATCGCGCTCGGCGGGCACTCCGGCAAGCTGCTCGGCGGCGTGGTCGTGCTGGCGCTGCTCGCGTTCTTCGGGCTCGTCGGGGGCCTCGGCTACCAGGGCCTCCAGCGCTGGCGCGAGCCGGCCGCCGAACACCCCACGGTCAGCCTGCCGGTCGGCGAGCAGGCGTCCTCGTCGGCCTCGCCGCCACCGGCCGCCGGCCCGTTCGACGGCACCCCGGCGGCCGGGTTCCCGGAGGGCGCGGCCGGGATCGCGCTGCCCCGGGCCAAGCGGACCGGCGCGTTCACCGAGAAGCAGGTGGCCGCCACGCTGGCCAAGGTACGCAAGGCGCTGATCACCGCCCGGCTGGACCGCACGTTCTTCACCGCGAAGGACCCGGAGCGGCTGGTCCGCCAGTTCGCCCCGGACGCGCGGGCCGGCGTGCGCGACGACTTCCCCACCGGCGAGGCGGGCACCTACGCGACCCGGCTCGCTCCCGGCGCCCGGCTCACCGACGACCAGCCCCGGGTCAAGGGCCGGATCAGCTACCGGGCGACGAAGGACCGGGACGGCATCCGCATCCTGGAGGTGACCACGAACTTCGTCTGGGCGTACGCGTTCCCCACCACCAGCCCCACCCCGGGCGACGGCGTCGTGGTGGTCCACGACACGGTGAAGTGGAGCATGCCGCACCCGGCCGACGTGACCACCGCCTCCGCCGGGCTGTGGATCGAGCGTGCCGACTCGTACGCCTCCAACATCGACTGCGCCGCACTGGACAAGGGGCTGCTGGCGCTCGGCAAGCCCTCGTTCGGCGGGCCGGCCGACCCGGACCCGGACGCGGTCTTCGACCCGGACAAGACCGTCGACCTGCCGGACACCTGCTGACCGGCGTCAGCGGACCGCGCCGACCACCGCCCACGCGCCCGAGCGCATCCGCAGCAGCAGGCCGGCCAGCCGCAGCACCACGAACAGGGTCAGCCCGGCCCAGATCCCGCCCAGCCCGAGTTCCAGCCCGTAGGCCAGCCAGATCGCCGGCAGGAACCCGCCGAACGCGCACACGATGGTGAGGTTGCGCAGGTAGCGCACGTCGCCCGCGCCGATCAGCACCCCGTCGAGCGCGAACACCACGCCGCCGATCGGCTGGAGCGCGACGAACCAGGGCCAGGCGGTCATGGCCTGCTCGCGTACCTGGGGATCGGAGCTGAACCACGCCGGCACCACGCCGGCCCCGGCGGCGATCAGCACCGCGAAGGCCACGCCGCACAGCCCGCCGAGCAACGCGACGCGACGGGCCAGGAACCGCGCGCCGGCCGCGTCGCCGGCGCCGAGCGCGGCGCCGACGAGCGACTGCGCGGCGATGGCCAGGGCGTCGAGCACCAGCACCGTGAAGAACCACAGTTGCAGGGCGATCTGGTGCGCGCCCACCGCGGCGGCGCCGAAGCGGGCCGCGATGGCTGTGGCGGACAGGAAGCTGGCCTGGAACGCGACACCACGCACCAGCAGGTCGCGGCTGAGCACGAGCTGCTGCCCGATCACCCGGGGCCGGGGCCGCAGCGAGACCCGCTCGCGCACCAGCGCGCCCGCGAACAGGACGCCGGAGATCGTCTGCGCCACCGCGTTCGCCACCGCCGAGCCGACCAGCCCGAGCCCGGCCGGATAGACGAGCAGCGGGCAGAGCACCGCCGAGAGCAGGTTGGGACCGAGCACGAACAGCAGCGGCCGGCGGGTGTCCTGGATGCCGCGCAGCCAGCCGTTGCCGGCGGCGGCGAGCAGCAGGCCGGGCGCGCCGAGCGCCGCGACCCGCAGCCATCCGGCGGCGGCGTCGGCCACCTCGCCCGGGCCGCCGACGAGGGTACGCGCCAGCGCGCCCCCGCCGATCCCGATGGCGATCGCCACCAGCACTCCGGTGGCCAGCGCGAGCCAGGACGCCTGCACGCCCTCGGCCACCGCGGCGGCCCGGTCCCCCGCCCCGAAGCGGCGGGCCGAGCGCCCGGTGGTGCCGTACGCGACGACGGTGCCGACCCACGCGGTCAGCGTCATGACGGTGCCGCCGACGGCGAGCGCGGCCAGCGGCACCCGGCCGAGGTGACCGACCACCGCGGTGTCGACCAGGACGTAGAGCGGCTCGGCGGCCAGCACCACCAGGGCGGGCAGCGCGAGCGCGGCGATCCGCCGGGGTGTGACGGCGGTGGCGGGAGCGGCAGTCGTGCTCATCGCCGCCGATCCTGGCACGCGCTCCGTAAGGTCCGCAAGCAGCGTGACTACTTACCCACGTCAGCCAGGAGCCGGGCGGCGTCACGCCGCCCGCGCAGGCGCCGCACCGGCAGCCCGGGGGCGTGCTCGGCCAGCGCGGCCAGCACCCGGGGCCGGGAGTCGCGGGGGAAGCGCCAGACGTGCGGCAGGAAATCGAGATCGAGCCGCTCCGGGCAGCCCTCGGGCAGGTCGGGGCGGGGCGCGGCGCGGTGTGTCCACCGGCGGCGGACGATCCGGACCAGGCAGCGCAGCCGGGAGGTGTCGCAGAGCACCAGCAGGTCGGCGCGGGGCAGCCGGAGATCGAGGGTGCTCGCGTAGTTGCCGTCCATGATCCAGGCCGGGCGGGCGGCGAGCGCGGCCACCTCGGCGCGGAAGTCTGCCGGGGCGGGGGCGGTCCAGCCCGGGCGCCAGTAGTGGCGGTCGAGGTGAATCAGCGGAAGGTCGAGTCGCCGGGCCAGTTCACCGGCAAGCGTGCTCTTGCCGGCGCCGGAGCTGCCGACCACGAGGATGCGTCGCACCGGACGACGGTAGCGGCGTGCGGGACGGCGATGTGCCCCGAGCGGCGGTGACGTCGGGTCGGGCCGGAGTGTGGTCCTCGGGCCCGGCCGGCGTCACCGCCGGACGGCGTACGTCACTGACGGGTGTCCATCGAGGTCTGCAGCGCGCGGCGCATCTGCTCGCGCGCCTCGTCGGTGGTGGTCTCGGTCTGCGGCTTGCGCTTGCTGGGCATCTGAGGTCCTTCCAGGGTGCGGACCACCGGGACACGGTGGCCCTACGGGCGCCCGGCGCTCCGGCTCGGCGCGACCACTGATCGCGCCGCGACGGGAGTCGTCGGCGGCTGAGCGCCCGGCAGCGGTCCGGGATCACCGGAGCGGCTCGCCTGGCAGCGGGAGCCCGGGTCGGTCTGACCCTGGAGGGAGGCGAGGCCGGGTGCGGCACCACCGCCCGTGACCAGCGCCGCGAAGCGCCGGTCCCGCACCCAAATTAACGTTCACTTTCCAGATGCTGCCTACAGTTCCCGAAATGCGGAAAGATCAACGTCATCGTCCCGGCCCGGCAGGGGCGGTCAGCGGGCCAGGAAGTGCCAGCCCAGCCACCACCAGAAACCGAACAGACCGATCCGCCCGACCGGCACCGGGCCCACCTCGTACCGCATCACGAAGGCGCAGACATCTGCCAGCGACGGGATCCGCGACCCCTCCCGGCGCGCCGCCCACTCGACCGCCGCGAACAGCACGATCGAGACTCCGAACCCGCCGATCGCCAGTGCCCGCATCATCGGCGCACCAGTCCCCAGAACGTGGACAGCCACGCGAACCAGGCCGCCGAGCGGATCACGCTGTCCTCCAGCAGCGGATCGGCCAGCCGGGAGAGGGTGGGGAAGTCGTCACCCGCCGCCGCCATGAACGTCGCCCCCTCGAAGACCCCGAAGACTGTCACCGGCACCAGCCACCAGAGCGCGACCGACGGCAGCCGGCGCGGCGCCGGACGCCGGGGCACCCGGTTGCTCAGGCCGACCCAGATCAACCCACCGCCGGTGGTGAGGATGTAGAGGTTGGCCGAGGTCGAGAAGGACGGAAGTTGACCGCCGACCAGAGACAGGCAGATCAGCACCGGCACGGAGACGACCGGCCGGTCCCAGGCCCGGGGCGCCTCGACGGTGAGCTCACGGGGATGATCCATCACCCGATTGTCCCCAGCGTCACGTACGGCGGAAAGGCTGGCACGCCTCGTAATCGCTGGAAAAGCCGCCGATCAGCTCACACCATTGATCGTCGCCGCACCTCGACGCGGCGGAAATTTCGGCGCAATTCCCCTTCTAAGGGGCTATCAGCGTCGCGGTGGCGAGTTCGGCGCGGATCCGTCCGACCAGCTCGTCGAGCGCGCCCCGCCCGGTGAAACCGGCCGCGAACCGGTGCCCGCCACCACCCAGTGCCACCGCCACCGCGCTCACGTCCACAGCGCCCTTGCTGCGCAGCGACACCGCCCACTCGGCCTCGCCCGACTGCTTGATCACGCAGCTCACGTCCGCCTCCTCGGTGCACCGGACCGAGTCGATGAGCGCCTCCAGCACGTACGCCGGCTGCTCGTGGCGGGCCAGGTCGTCGTGAGTGGCGTACGTCCAGACGAGCCCGTGCCCGGCGGCGGCCGCCGGTTCCAGCGTGGCCCGGCCGAGCACCTCGCCGAAGAGGCGGACAGCGCCGAACGGGCGGGTGTCGAAGACCCGCCGCGAGATGTCGCCGGGCCGGATGCCGGTGGCCACCAGGCGGGCGGCCATCTCGTGCACGGCCGGCGTGGTCGCCTCGAAGCGGAACGAGCCGGTGTCGGTGGTCAGCGCGACGTAGAGCCCGGTCGCCATCTCCGCGTCCAGCGTCACGCCGAGCCGGTCCAGCAGTTCCAGCGCGACCACGGAGGTGGCGGCGGCGTGCGGGTCGACCAGGTTGATCCGGCCGAAGCCCGTGTTCGAGGCGTGGTGGTCCAGCACCAGCGACGCACGCGCCTTGTCCAGCCGGTCGACCAGGTCACCCAGCCGGGACTTACTCGCCGCGTCGAAGCAGATCACCAGGTCGGGATCGAGGTACGCGTCGTCCTGCGGCACCAGCAGCTCCACGCCGGGCATCCAGCGGAACGGCTCGGGCACCTCGGCCGGGCCGGGGAACGTGGCCTGGAGATCGCGTACGCCGAGCCGGCGCAGACCCAGCCCGAAGCCGAGCATGCTGCCCAGCGCGTCCCCGTCCGGGTTCACGTGGCAGATCAGCAGCACCCGCGCGTCGGCGGGAAGGTCGCGTACCGCCGCGACGGCCGCCGCCCAGTCGTCGTCGGCGGGACCGGACGGCGCTTCGTCCACGGCGGCGACCTCGGTCACGGGCGGTCGCCGTCGCGCGGCTCGTCGCCGGCCGGCTCCTCGTCCGCCGACCCGTCCGCGGCGTCCTCGTCGTCCTCCTCGACCCGGTACGGCTGGGCGTCGCCCGCGTACGAGGCCCGGGCGGCCAGCCGCTGCACCTCGGCGTCGGCGGTACGCGCGGCGGCCAGCAGGTCGTCGATGTGCTTGACCTGGTCCTGCACGTCGTCGAGGACGAACGTCAGCGTCGGCGAGTGCCGCAGCCCGAGCGCCTTACCGACGGTGCTGCGCAGCATGCCGTTGGCGCTCTCCAGCGCGGCGGCGGTGCTCGCCTGCGCCGCCGCGTCGCCGAGCACGGTGTAGAAGACGGTGGCGTCGCGCAGGTCCGCGGTGATCCGGGCGTCGGTGATCGTGATCATGCCGAGCCGGGGGTCCTTGATCTGGCTCCGCACCACCGACGCGACCAGTTCCCGGATGCGCTCCGCGTGCCGGCGAACCTTGGCCTGATCCGTCATGTCCCCACCTCCGGGATCACCTGTACCGATGACGGCGCCGGATCCGTGTGCGACCCGGGCCGTCGGCCGGAGACGGCGGGCGCGTGGGCGCCGCCGGGTCCGACCGCCCAACGCTGAAGAACACTACCCGCGTCCCACCGGACCTCACGCGGCACGGGCGAACTGCCGCGCGACGCGCCGTTCAGTCGTCCCCGCCGTGCAGGCGACGGCGTACAGACAGCAGTTCGGTCTCCGGGCGGGCGGCGATCAGCCGCTCGCAGGTGTCGAGCACCTCGCGGACGTGGGCCGGCTCGGCGGCCACCACTGCCACTCCGATCTCGGCCCGGCCGTGCAGGTCCAGCGCCCCGACCTCGGCGGCGGAGACCTCGAACTTGCGCAACGCGGCGACGATCGGCCGGACGTAGGACCGCTTGGCCTTGAGGGACCGGGAGTCACCCGGGAGCAACAGGTCGAACAGTGCGGTTCCGGTATACACGGCGAGCAACGGTACGCCTGCCGCGCACCCCGGGCACACGATTAAGGCGCGACCGCCACCAGCACGTCCCGCTCGATCGCCTGGTCGACCCGGTGGGCGAAGTCACCGAAGCCGGGGCCATCGAGCACCCGCAGCCCGGCGTCGGCCAGCACCGCCTCCGCCTGCGCCCGGGGGGCCACGTGGGTGTTCCAGGACAGTCCCAGCGCCCCACCCGGGCGCAGCAGCTCCCGCCACACCGGCACGGCGGCGGTGAGCAGCTCCAGCGGGCTGCGGGACAGCCCTTGATCGGTACGGCTGCCGTGCGCCACCCCGTACGGCGCGTCGGTGACGATCACGTCGGCGCAGCGGGGACGCAACGCCTCGCGGGCCCGGGTGGTGTCGGTGTTCAGCACGGTGACCCGCTGGGTGGCCCCGGCCCGGTGCTCGTCCCGCGACGGCGCGAGCACCGCCTCGAACCGGCGGGCCACCAGCTTGCGGTCCCGGCGAACCGACGTCGACTCGGTGGTGTGCTTGAGCCGCTTGCGGCGCAGCCAGGTACGCAGGAACGCCGCGTACGCGTCCACGTCCTGGCTGTCGCGCTCGATGCCGATGCCGTCGTAGCCGTACATGAGCGCCTGGTTGAGCGTGGTGCCCCGGCCGCAGAGCGGGTCCAGCACCACCACCGGCCCGTCCAGCATCCGCGGCGCGGCGGCGGAGGCGAGCACTGTGACGTTGAGCAGCAGCCGGGTGAACTGCTCGTTGGTCTTGCCGGCGTACTTCGGAATGGTGATCAGGTCGGAGTCGTACCGGGCCAGCGGGCGCAGCGGCACCGGCCGCAGCAGGTCGTCACCCACCCGCTCGAACAGCGCGTACGCCGCCGACAGGTTCGCCAGGTGGGCCACGTCCCGCTCGCCGAGCCCCGGTCCGGGGGCGGTGAACGTCAGGTACTCCACCCCGCCGATCCCGGCCACCTCCGCGTCGGCCGGTACGACGTCGAGCACGCCGGAGCCGGCGAACACGGCCAGTTCGGCGCGCGCCAGCCGGGCCGCCGCGTCGGCGTAGACGCGGTTGGCGGAGGGGGCGAGGAGCAGCGCGTACCGGATCACGCCCGAGATTGTCGCAGCCTGCGGAAACGGCGACGGCCGGGGCCCGAAGGCCCCGGCCGCCGACCGGTCGTACGCGTGGTTCTCAGGCGCGCGGCTTCTCACGCATCTCGAACGTCTCGATGACGTCACCGACCTGGACGTTGTTGTAGCCGCCCAGCGTCAGACCACACTCGAAGCCCTCGCGGACCTCGGTCGCGTCGTCCTTGAACCGCTTCAAGGAGCTGATCGTGAGGTTGTCCGCCACGACCGCCCCGTCCCGCAGCAGCCGCGCCTTGGCGTTGCGGCGGATGAGGCCGGACCGGACGATACAGCCGGAGATGTTGCCGATCTTGGACGAGCGGAAGACGTCGCGGATCTCCGCGGTGCCCAGCTCGACCTCCTCGTACTCCGGCTTGAGCAGACCCTTGAGCGCGGCGTCGATCTCCTCGATGGCCTGGTAGATCACGGTGTAGTACCGGATCTCCACGCCCTCGCGGTCGGCCATCTCGCGGACCTTGTTAGAGGCCCGCACGTTGAAGCCGATGATCGTGACCGCCTCGGACGAGGCGCTCGCGAGCATGACGTCGCTCTCGGTGATCGCGCCCACGCCCCGGTGGATGATCCGAAGCTGGACCTCCTCCGGGATGTCCAGGTTGAACAGCGCGTCCTCGAGCGCCTCCACCGAACCGGAGACGTCGCCCTTGAGCACCAGGTTGAGCGAGGTCTTCTCGCCCTCCTTGAGCTGCTCCATGAGCGTCTCGAGAGTGGCCCGGCCACGGGAGTTGGCGAACGAAGCCGCCCGCCTCCGCGCCTGCCGCTGCTCGGCGATCTGCCGCACGGTGCGGTCGTCCTCGGCGGCCAGGAAGGTGTCACCCGCACCCGGCACCGTGGTCAGACCCAGCACCATGACCGGACGCGCCGGACCGGCCGAATCAACCGGCTTGCCGTTCTCGTCCAGCATGGCCCGCACGCGGCCGTGCGCCCCACCGGCGACGATCGAGTCACCGGCACGCAGGGTGCCCTTCTGCACCAGCACGGTCGCCACCGCGCCACGGCCCTTGTCCAGGTGCGCCTCGATCGCGACACCCTGCGCCGGCCCGTCGATCGGAGCGGTCAGCTCCAGCGACGCGTCGGCGGTCAGCAGCACGGCCTCGAGCAGTTCCTCGATGCCGATGCCGGGCTTGGCCGCCACGTTGACGAACATGGTCTCGCCGCCGTACTCCTCGGCGACCAGGCCGTACTCGGTCAGCTGCTGGCGGACCTTGTCCGGGTTCGCCTCGGGCTTGTCGACCTTGTTGACCGCGACCACGATCGGCACGTCCGCCGCCTTGGCGTGGTTGAGCGCCTCGATGGTCTGCGGCATCACGCCGTCGTCCGCCGCGACCACCAGGATCACGATGTCCGTGACCTGGGCACCACGGGCACGCATGGCGGTGAACGCCTCGTGACCCGGGGTGTCGATGAACGTCACCGCGCGGTCCTCGCCCTCGTGCGGGACGTGGACCTGGTAGGCGCCGATGTGCTGGGTGATGCCACCCGCCTCGCCGGCCACCACGTTCGCCTTGCGGATCGCGTCGAGCAGCTTGGTCTTACCGTGGTCGACGTGACCCATGACGGTCACCACCGGCGCACGGCTGACCAGGCGGTCCTCCGCGACCTCGGCGTCGAGGTCGATGTTGAACTGCGCGAGCAGCTCGCGGTCCTCGTCCTCCGGGCTGACGATCTGCACGTCGAAGCCGAGGTGCTCACCCAGCAGCTGCAGGGTCTCGTCGGAGCACGACTGGGTAGCCGTCACCATCTCGCCCAGGTTGAACATCTCCTGGACCAGCGAACCCGGATTGGCGTTGATCTTGTCGGCGAAGTCCGACAGCGAGGCGCCACGGGACAACCGGACGACCTGACCCTGACCGCGGGGCGCGCCCGAGGACATGGTCGGGGCCGACAGGTTGTCGAACTCCTGTCTGCGCTGCTTCTTGGACTTGCGACCGCGGGTCGGCCGACCGCCCGGACGCCCGAAGGCACCCGCCGCGCCACCGCCACGGCCACGGCCGCCGCCGCCGGGACGGCCACCGCCGACCGGACCACCCGGACGGAAACCACCGCCGGGAGCGCCGCCACCGCCGCCACCACCGGGACCGCCACGGTAGCCACCGCCACCGCCGCCACCACCGGGACCGCCACGGTAGCCACCGCCACCGCCGCCACCACCGGGACCGCCGCGGAAGCCACCGCCACCGCCACCGGGTCCACCGGGACGACCGGCGCCACCGCCGGGTCCACCACGACCGCCACCGGGGCCGCCGGGGCGGCCGGTGGTCGGGCGCTGGCTCGGCATGGAGGCCGGGCTCGGCCGCGGCGGCATCGACGCCGGGCTGGGCCGCGGCGGCATGCCGGCCGGGCTGGGACGGGGACCGCCCCCACCGGCGGCCGGAGGCCGCTGCTGGCCACCCTGGATGCCGAACGGGTTGTTACCGGCGCCACGCGCCGGCGGACGACCGCCGGGACGGGCACCGGGGCCCTGGCCCTGGCCCGGACCGCCGGGACGACCGGCGGCCGGAGAACCCGGACGCGGCGGCATGGCGTTCGGGCCGGGACGCGGGCCGGGACGGGGACCGCCCTCGGCCGGAGGCTCCCGGCGTACGGTCTCGCGCTGCTGCTGGCGGGCGGCCTGGGCGGCCTTGACCGCAGCCTCCTGCTCAGCCTTGAGCGCGGCGGCACGCGCTTCGGCGGCCGCCACTTCGATGTCGTGCGCGCTCGCCGGCTTGGCGACCGGGGTCGCCGGCTGCGGCGGGCCGGGGACCGGGCCCTTGGGCTTCGGTCCAGGGGTCGGCGCGGCCTGACGCCGGGGCGGCGTCGGCCTGGCCGAGACCCGGGGGGCACCCGGGGTCGGGGTGGGCGTCGGGGTCGGCGCCGGGCCGCTGGGCGCGGCAGCCGGCGGGCCGGCGGGCGCCGACGAACCGGCTACGAAGGCGCTACGCAGACGTCGGGCGACAGGCGCCTCGACGGTGCTGGATGCGGACTTCACGAACTCGCCCATCTCCTTGAGCTTGGCGAGAACGGTCTTGCTTTCGACCCCGAGCTCTTTTGCAAGCTCGTGTACGCGGGCCTTTCCTGCCACTGCACTCCTCACTCCGAGGTCGTGCGGGCAGCACCCGCAGCGACCTCACTCGTGCACTTGAAGCCTGGTCATTTCTGGGACTTCATCGTGTGCTCATGTCGGTCGTCCTACCTTGCTAGCGACCCGCGACCGGTCGGGTTTGACCGGTCGTCGGGGGTTGCGCGTCGACGTGCTCCGCAAGCGCACCGTGGTCAGGAACCCCGGTGAGGCGCAGTGCCCGCCCGAAGGCGCGACGCCGCACCGCCTGCGCGAAGCAGGCCGGATCAGGATGCATGTTCGCTCCCCGACCCGGCAGTGTGCGGGCCGGATCGGGCCTGAGGCTGGTGCGACCAGTCTCGTCGCCGATCGCAACGATCCGCAACAACTCGCTGGCCGACGCCCGTTTCCGGCAGCCCACACAGGTGCGCTCCGGCAGCGCGCGTCGTGCCACTGAGAAAGTCTACCCCTAGCTGCTCGAGATCGCTCCGCCCGGCTCCCGGACGTGATCAGATCCGCCCCGTCCCTGCGGCGCGGCGGTCTCCGCGTCGGACCGGATGTCGATGCGCCAACCGGTCAGCCGGGCCGCCAGGCGGGCGTTCTGCCCCTCCCGGCCGATCGCGAGCGAGAGCTGGAAGTCCGGGACCGTCACCCGGGCGGTACGGGTGGCCAGGTCGACCACCTCGACCCGCAGCGCCTTGGCCGGCGACAACGCGTTGCCGACGAACGTCGCCGGGTCGTCCGACCAGTCGATGATGTCGATCTTCTCGCCGTGCAGCTCGCTCATCACCGCGCGGACCCGCTGCCCCATCGGGCCGATGCAGGCGCCCTTGGCGTTGACGCCGGGCGTGGTCGAGCGGACCGCGATCTTCGTACGGTGACCTGCCTCACGGGCGATGGCACCGATCTCCACGGTGCCGTCGGCGATCTCCGGCACCTCGAGCGCGAACAGCTTCTTCACCAGCCCGGGATGCGACCGGGACAGCGTGATCTGCGGGCCGCGCATGCCCTTGGCGACGTGTACCACCACGCAGCGGATCCGCTCGCCGTGCTCGTACCGCTCGCCGGGGACCTGCTCGGACTGCGGCAGGACGCCCTCCAGCTTGCCCAGGTCGACGCTGACGATGCCCTTCTCCCGGCGGGTCTCGTGCGCCTGCACCACGCCGGTGACCAGGTCGCCGTCGCGGCCCACGTACTCACCGAAGTGCACCTCGTCGGTGGCCTCCCGCAGCCGCTGGAGGATCACCTGCTTGGCGGTCATGGCGGCGATCCGCCCGAAGTCGTGCGGGGTGTCTTCCCACTCCCGGGTGACAGTGCCGTCGGCGTCGAGCTCCTGCGCGAAGACCGAGGCGGATCCGCTCTTACGGTCGATCTCCACCCGGGCATGCGACTCGGCGCCCTCGGTGTGCCGGTAGGCGGTCAGCAGCGCGGTCTCGATCGCCGCGAGGATCGTGTCGAACGGGATCTCCCGCTCGCGCTCCAGGGCGCGCAGCGCCGCGAGGTCGATGTTCACCTCTCCTCGTCCTCCAGATCTTCGTCGTCGTCGGTGTCGGTGTCGTCGCCGAGGTCCTCGTCGGCCAGGTCGTCCAGGCGGCTGAACTCCACCTGGACCCGGCCGGGCCCGAGTTCGGCGTACGGGTGTGCGGCGGCGCCGGCGTCGGTCTCCAGCTCCACGCGCTCGTCGTCGGCGGCCGTGATCCGGCCGGTGAGCTGGCGGTCCCCGGCGTCGCCGCGGACGGTGACCTTGACCAACCGTCCGACGTTGCGCCGCCAGTGCCGGGGCAGGGTGAGCGGGCGGTCCACGCCGGGCGAGCTGACCTCCAGCTGGTACTCGCCGGCCACGATGTCGCCGCCGGACTCCTCCGCCGCGTCCAGGGCCGCCGACACCGCGCGGGAGATGTCCGCCACGGCGTCCAGGTTGATCCCGCCGTCGGCGTCCACGATCACCCGGACCACGTGCCGCCGCCCGGCGCGGGAGACGGAGAGGTCCTCCAGGTCGTAGCCGGCAGCGGTGACGACCGGTTCGATCACCTCGCGCAGCCGGTTGCGGCGCGCGTTCAGATCGCCGCGGGGCGCGCCGCTGCGGTCCGCGCCGCGGGGGCCGTCGGACCGGCGGGGCCGCCCGGCGGGCCCCGTCGACCGGGTGGCACGGCCACGCTGCGTCATTCCGCGCACCTCTCCTGCTGTTGCCACGACCCGCGGGCCGTGTTGTCCCGGGCCGGTGCGAGCGGTCGGCCCGCCATACCGGCACGCCACCGGGGCGTCCGCGCCCGGTGGTTGCGCAGAGCGTAACGCTTACGGCCGCCGACGGACCCGGCGGCGCACCGAGACCCTGCCCCATGAGGCGGCACGGATGGTGTTGACTCTGTCAGGTGGGGACCGGCAGAACACCATCCGACCAGGTCAGAGCGGGGCATTCCCGGCGCTGGCTGCTGCGCGCCGGAGGGCTCGTGGCGCTCGGCGGCGCGACCGCGCCGCTGACCGGTTGTGATCTTTTCGACCGCGACGACGAGCCACCGGCGCCGGACGCTCTGGAGCCGCTGGCCGCCGAGGCGCTGGCGCTGGAGGCCCGCTACCGGGCCGCCGCCACCGCCGACCCGGCACTCGCCGGTCGGCTCACCCCGATCGCCGACGCGCACAAGGCGCACGCCGAGGAGCTACGCCGGGTCATCGGCCGGCCGGCTCCCTCCGGTACGCCGGCGGCCGGCGCCCCGGCGACCGGCGGCACCCCCGACGCGGTGCTCACCGAGCTGCGCCAGGCCGAGCAGGAGGGCCGGACCAACGCGGCGAAGGCCTGCGCCGAGGCGCCGGCCGAGCGGGCCGCGCTGCTCGGCTCGATCGCCGCCGCCCGGGCGACCCACGTGGAGGCGCTGAAGTGAACGAACGCACCGAGCGCAGCGAGGGCCGTGAGGGCATGCCCGGCCGGTACGGCATGAGCGAACGCACCGAGCGCAGCGAGGGCCGTGAGGGCATGCCCGGCCGACGCAACGTGAACCCGACCAGGAGCCCCAGTCCGGCCCAGGCCCTCGCCGACGCGCTCGCCGCCGAGTACGCGGCGATCTGGGCGTACGGGGTGATCGGCGTGCACCTCACCGGCGCGGCGCGGACGGCGGCCCGGGCCGCCGAGGCGGCGCACCGGTCCCGCCGGGACGCGCTGCTGCTGCAACTCGCCGAGGGCTCCGGGCAGGTCCCCGCGGACCGGGCCGGGTACGCGCTGCCCTATCCGGTCACCGACCGGGCGGGGGCGCTGCGGCTGGCGGTGGAGATCGAGGAGCGGACCGCCGGACACTGGCGGGCCGCGCTCGCGCACACCGGCGGCGCGGAGCGGAACACGGCGCTCGCCGCGCTCACCGACTGCGCGCTGCGGGCCACCCGCTGGCGGCGGACGGCGGGCGTGACCCCGCTCACCGTTCCCTTCCCGGGACGCCCGGCCTGAGCGCGCCGCCGGTCACCCGGCGGAACCCTCCGGTTGCGCAGCGCATACCAGGTATGCATACTCCAGGCCATGTCCATCCGTCACGGCCTGCTCGCCCTGCTCGAACGCGGCCAGATGTACGGCTATCAGCTCCGTGCCGCGTTCGAGGAGTCCACCGGGTCGACCTGGCCGCTGAACATCGGGCAGGTCTACACCACGCTGGCCCGGCTGGAACGCGACGGCCTGGTGCGCCCGCTGCCGGAGAACGAGAGCGGGCAGCGCCCGTACGAGATCACCGACGCCGGACGGGCGGACCTGGCGATGTGGTTCGCCACGCCGATCAGCCGCGCCGACCGGCCCCGCGACGAGCTGTCGATCAAGCTGGCGCTGGCGCTGACCACGCCGGGCGTCGACGTGCAGGCGGTGGTGCAGACCCAGCGCACCGCCACCATGCGCGCGCTCCAGGAATTCACCCGGTTGAAGTACACGAGCGACAAGCCGGAGGATCTACCCTGGCGGCTGGTGCTGGACGCGATGATTTTCCAGACCGAGGCCGAGGTGCGGTGGCTCGACCACTGCGAGACCAGCCTGGTCCGGCACCGCCCGGCGCCGCTCCGGGCGGTCGACCACCCCGAGGCGGTGGACCGGGCCGGCGACGAAGCCCGCCGGTGACCCGGCACGGGAGGCGCTGATGAACCCGACCGACGGAGTGCTGGACCTGCAGGACGTACGCCGGATCCACGGTGCCGGCGAGGCGGCGGTGCACGCGCTGCGGGGCGTGAGCCTGACCGTCCGGGCCGGCGAGCTGGTGGCGGTGATGGGCCCCTCCGGGTCCGGCAAGTCCACGTTGCTGGCGCTGGCCGGCGGCCTGGACCGGCCCACCAGCGGCGAGGTGGTGGTCGAGGGCGAGGCGCTCGGCGGGCTGTCCGCCCGCGAGCTGGCCCGGCTGCGCCGCCGCCGGATCGGGTACGTCTTCCAGGACCTGAACCTGCTCGGCAGCCTGACCGCTGTGGAGAACGTGGCGCTGCCGCTGGAACTGGACGGCACCGGCGTACGGGCGGCCCGCCAGCTCGCCCTGACGGCGCTGCGCGAGGTGGACATGGCCGAGCTGGCCGACCGCTTTCCGGACCAGATGTCCGGCGGTCAGCAGCAGCGGGTGGCGATCGCCCGGGCGCTCGTGGGCGAACGCCGGCTGGTCCTCGCCGACGAGCCGACCGGCGCGCTCGACTCCCAGTCGGGCGAGGCGGTGCTGCACCTGCTGCGCCGCCGGGTGGACGCCGGCGCGGCCGGGGTGCTGGTCACCCACGAGGCCCGGCACGCCGGCTGGGCGGACCGTGTGGTCTTCCTCCGCGACGGGGTGATGGTCGACTCGACCGCCCCGCTGATCGGCGTGGAGCACCTGCTCAGCGGCAGCGGCCGGTGATCGGCGGCCGCCTCGCCGCCGCACGCGGATCGTGGCGGACGGCGCTGCGGATCGCCCAGCGGGAGGCCCGGCGCTCGCGGCGGCGCACGCTGCTGGTGCTGGTGATGATCGCGCTGCCGGTGTTCGGGCTGAGCTTCGCCGCGGTCAGCTACGACATGGGGGACCTGACCCGGGCCGAGCGCATCGACCGTCGCCTCGGCGGCGCCGACGTGGCGTTGCGGTGGGAGAGCCTGACGCCGGTGAAACAGGACGCCTGGGGCGAGACGGCCTGGCCGGTCCAGGGCGAGTGGGTCGGCCGGAGCCGTCCCCCCACCGCCGAGGAGGTACGCGCGCTGCTGCCCGAGGGCAGCCGGCTGACCCGGGCCCGGTGGTGGCTGACGTTCTCGACACGGATCGACAGACGCGTCGAGGCGTTCGACGCGCGCGCCGTCGACCTGACCGACCCGCTCGCCCGGCCGCTGGCCCGGGTGCGTGACGGCCGGCCGCCGGTGCGCCCCGACGAGATCGCGGTCAGCCCGGCGGCGCTGAGCCGGCTGGACACCCGCATCGGCGACCCGGTCCGCACGACCGACGGCGCCACGTACCGGGTGGTCGGGGTGGTCGAGTACCCGGACAACCTCCGCGAGGTGGTCACGCTGGCCGGGGTGGTCCCGGAGATGCCGTACGGCGGCGACACCTGGCTGGTGGACCTGCCCGGTCCGCTGGACCGCGCGCTCGTCGACCGGCTGAACGGGCAGGGCGTCCAGGTCGTCTCCCGCGATCCGCTGCCCGGCCGCGAGGAGCTTCCGCACGGCATGTCGGTGCCCGACGCGGAGGAGGCTGGCACGGTGGGCCTGATCGGCGGGCTGGGCCTGCTGGAGGTGGTGCTGCTGGTCGGGCCGGCCTTCGCGGTGAGCGTCCGCCGCCGGCGGCGGGACCTCGCGCTGGTCGCGGTGGCCGGCGGCGACGCCGCCCACCTGCGCCGGATCGTGCTCGCCGACGGGGTGGTGCTCGGCGCCGGCGGTGCCGCCCTCGGCCTGGTGCTCGGCATCGGCGCCGCGTTCGCCGGCCGTCCGCTGGTCGAGCAGTATCTGCTCGGGGAGCGGCTCGGGGCGTACCGGATCTTCCCGGCCGCGCTCGTGGCGATCGCCGCGACGGCGGTGCTGGCCGGGGTCCTGGCGGCGGTCGCGCCGGCCTGGACGGCGGCCCGGCAGGACGTGGTGACCGGCCTGGCCGGCCGGCGGGACGCGACCCGGCCGCGCCGCCGCTGGCTGCTGCTCGGGGCGTCGCTCACCGTCGCCGGGACCGCCATCGCCGCGTTCGCCGCGGGCCGCACCTCGCAGGCCGGTGTGCTGGCCGGTGTCGCCCTGGGCGAACTGGGGCTGGTGTTCTGCACTCCGGCGCTCGTCGGCGCGCTGGGCCGGGCCGGACGGCTGCTGCCGCTGACGCCACGGCTCGCGCTGCGCGACGCCAGCCGCAACCGCTCGTCGGCCGCCCCGGCCATCTCGGCGGTGATGGCCGCGGTCGCCGGCAGCGTCGCCCTCGGCGTCTACGTGGCGAGCGACGACACCCGCGCGCGGGAGCTCTGGCAACCCGGCCTGCCGCCGGGCAACGTGCTGCTCGTCCACTCCGGTGACACCCCGGCGGACCCGCCGTCGGCCGACGCGGTCGCGGCCCGGGCCCGCACGGTCCTGCCCGACGCCACGGTGGCACCCGTCGCCGTCCCCGGCTGCGCCGGTCCCTCCGACAAGGAGGACTGCGCTCCGTCCGCGATCATGCCGCCTGAGCATCGCTGCCCCTACGAGGAGTCGGACCCGGACCGCGCCTCGGCCCGCAACGATCCCCGCTGCGCGTCCTACCAGGAGCCGGTCGACGTGTACCTGCCGACGCTCGTGGACGACGGCGCGGCGCTGCCCGCGCTCACCGGTGCGCCCGCCGACGAGCTGGCCGCCGCGCGCCGGACGCTCGCCGCCGGAGGTGTGGTGGTCACCGATCCCCGCCGGGTGGTGGACGGGCAGGCCCGGATGGAGGTCAACTACGGCTCCGGCAGCGCGCCGACCGCGCGCTTCCTGCCCGCGTACGTGCTGCGCGGCGGTCTCCCGGTGGACCGGCTGGTGCTCTCCCCCGCCGCCGCGAACGCGCTCGGCCTGACCGCCGTGCCGCTCGGCTACCTGCTGGACACCGCCGCCTCGCCGACCGACCGGCAGATCGAGCTGCTGACCGACGAGCTGTACGACATCAGCCCCATGTCGGCGCAGGTGGCGACCGCCGACCCGCCGTCGGACCAGCGCCCGATGCTGCTCCTGCTGGCCGTCGCCTCGGGGGTGATCACGCTCGGCGCCGCCGCGGTCGCCACCGGCCTCGCCGCCGCCGAGGGCCGCCGGGACCTGTCCACGCTCGCGGCGGTCGGCGCCGATCCCCGGGTACGCCGCCTGCTGTCGCTCTGTCAGGCCGGGGTCATCGCGGTACTCGGCTCGGCGCTGGGCATCCTCGCCGGGCTCGGCTCCGCCGCGGTCGTCCTGGCGGCGCTCAACCAGCGGTACGCGGACTCCTGGCCGGCGCAGCCGCCGTACCCGGTGACGGTGCCCGGCGTGACGCTCGCCGTGCTGGTGGTGGTGCCGCTGGTGGCGATGGGCGGCGCGGCCCTGTTCACCCGGTCCCGCCTGCCGATCGAACGCCGCCTCGACTGAGGTGGCCCTCCCGGCCATGATCCACACCATTTCCCCGGAGTGGCGGCATCGCAGTGGGATGGATGCCACCACTTCGGGGAAATGGAGTCGACCTTGGGGCGGACTGACCGTCCGAGGGGGTGACGGGGCGCGGTGTGGGCGGCACACTTGTCGGATGTCCGCCCTGGGAACCCTCACCCGCCGTCTCGGTCACCAGCGTTGGTTCGGCGCCACCATGCGCCTGCTCGTCCCGGCCGACCGGCTGGTCGGCCGGATGACGAAGGGGCGCGTGGTCGCCTTCGGGCTCGTGCCCACACTGGTGCTCACCTCCACCGGCCGCCGCTCCGGCAAGCCCCGCAGCAACCCCCTGGTGTACGTGCCCGACGGCGACGCCTACGTGGTGATCGGCTCGAACTGGGGGCAGCAGCACCAGCCGTCCTGGACGTTCAACCTGCTGGCCAACCCGGCCGCCGAGGTGGACGTCAAGGGACGCCGGATCCCGGTCACCGCCGAGCAGGTCACCGGCGAGGACCGGGAACGGCTGTTCCAACGGCTGGTGCAGGAGTGGCCCGCGTACCGCACGTACGTCGAGCGTGCCGGTGGCCGCGAGATCCGCGTGTTCCGGCTGGTCCCGAACGCCTGAGCGACGGCTCACCGTGGCCGGAGTCGCGGCGAGCAGTCGCCGTCGTGATCCGGCCGGAGCAGGCAGCGTCGTCCCTCGGACAGGTTGCGGTCGCAGAAGACCCAGTGCCGTACGTTCTGGTCGTCCTCGGGCGAGACGCTGGTGCCACCGGGTTCGGTCTGCGGGAGGACGTGGCTCCAATGTGCCACCACCCGGGCAAGCCGCTGCGCCGACACGAGGTCGTTGACGACCATCGGCAGATGGATGACCCACCGTTCGGTCATCGTTCCTGCTCCCGCTCGGCCCGGGCACGCGCCTGCTCGGACTGCCAGCGCCGCAGGGCGTCCTTCACCCGGTCGGTCTCCCGGCGGCTCTCGGCCAACGCGTCATAAACCGTCGCGAGATCGCCCGCCACCAGGTCCAGAAACTCCCGGACCTGTTCGGGATCGAGCCCGCGTCGGCCCAGCGGTGTGGAGCTGAACGTTCGCTCCCGTACCTGCCACGGGCGCAGCGGCCGGTCGACCGCGGAGCGATAGCACGTCGCGCGGCGCTCGGGCCGCGGTTGTGCAGGCGTCGGAAAGGGATGATCCTCATCGAACCTGTCCTCTGTCGGTGCCATCCGGCCGTTGGGGCGGGCCGACACGGCCCGCCCCCGGCACCTGCCGTCGCAGCGTGATCGTGGTACGCCGACAGGGCTCACACGGGCCGCGCCGAATCGGTCGGCCTCGGTAGCATCCCGATTACGGAGCGCAGGCGGCAGCGGTGAGCAGTGGGCCCACACGCCAGCCCACGACCTGAGAGGGTGGCATGGACCATTTCGGGGACACACTCAGGCAGCACCGGATAGCCGCCGGTTGGTCGCTGCGGAAGTTCGCCGAACTCATCAGATACGACTTCGGCTACCTCGGGCAGATCGAGCGTGGCGCCCGCCCCGTCAACCCCGCCGTCGTGGCCGCCTACGACCGGGCACTGTCGACCGACGGCTCGATCAAGAAGGCATACGACAGCAGGCGTGCCAACGACATCGACATGCCGAGAAGGTCGGTCCTCCAAGCCATGACTTCGCTCGCTGCTCTCCCCGCCGTCGACCGTATGGTCGGCTGGGAGGCGCTGCGACACGGTCTCGACGCCGCCGTCGACGTCGACTCCGACGCGTGGGCAGAGATCGTCTCCGCCTACGGCACGGCCTACTATCGCCAGCCGCACGAACAGCTGATGACACAACTCGGCCGGGATCTGACGGTCCTACAGCATCAACTCGCCGCAAGTGACGGTCGGCGTCGCCCACAGCTACTACGTGCCGCCGCGGCGCTGTCAGTGATCGTCGCGCTCAGCCTCGTCGCGTCAGGACATGCTCTGCTGTCGAGGAGATGGTGGGCCAGCGCCCAGAGAGCCGCCGACGAGTCCGGTGACCCCGACACGCGAGTCCTGACCCGCGCCTGGGACATCGTCAACGGCTGCTACGACGGTCGACGGCCCATGACCGTCGTAGCGATCTCCGATGAGGTGCTGCCGCTCGCCGGAAGGCCGTCGGCTGCCACCTGCGGTCTGCTGGCGGGCCGGGCGCAGGCACTCTCCCTCGCCGGCCGGCACGACGAGGCAGTCGCGACCGTGCGTCATCTGAGCGAGCAGATCGAGAAACTCCCGGCCGCCGTCGTCGGGGACGTCGAATCGCTGTGGGGCTGGCCGGAGCATCGCCTGCGACACACGGAGTCCTGGGTCTACACCCATTCCGGTGACCGGAGGGCGGCTGCGGCAGCGCAGGCCCGGGCCTTGGAGTTGTATCCCGCTTCCCAGATCCGGCTGCGTACGCAGGTACAACTGCATCAGGCAGCGGCCACGGTCCGGACCGGTGACATCACCGACGGTCTGACGGCGGCGGCCGATCTGTTGGACCGCCTGCCTCAGGAACAGCACAACGAACTCGTGCGCGCGGTCACTCTGCAGGTCACAGCGGCGGTACCCGACAGAGAGCGGCACCGGCCGCTCTACACGGAACTCATCGACCGAGTCCAGCGGTGACGCCTCCGCCGTCCGTCACCTTCGACCGATGCCGTCCGGACGAGCTGATGTCTGTCGTCGACGCTCTCGCCGACCTGTACGCGCTGGTCTACGCCGAACCGCCTTACCGCGAAGGCCCGGCACAGGTCGCCCGGTTCCGGGCCGGGCTGCCCGACGAGGCGGCACGGCCCGGATTCCGCCTCGTCCTGGCGAGAGAGGGCGAAGAACTGATCGGAGCGGCGTACGGGTGGACCATGGCGGGCGGCACCTGGTGGTCGCGGGCGAAGGAGGAACCCCCGGCCGAGGTGCGGGATCGCGACAAGTTCGCCGTACTGGAATGGATCGTCCATCCGCAGCATCGGTCTCACGGCATCGGCGCGGAGTTGATGCGTCGGCTTCTTCAGGGGCGCCCGGAGAGCTGGGCGACCCTTGCCTCCGATCCGCGCAGCCTGGCGAACGGCATCTACCGTCGCAACGGTTGGCGAGTCGCCGGGCACTCCGAACTGCCGTGGGGTCCTTCAATGGAACTGCTGCTCCGCGATCTGTCTAGGGTTGCCGCAGGCGAGCGCTCGGACGGAGGTGGACCGTGGCTGTCGACGTGAACGCCGAGCGGCGTCTGGACGACCCGCGGTGGCAGGTGGCCGAACGGGTCGGTGACGCCGTCCTGCGGCGGTTCCCGGCCGACGTGCTGGCGGTCGCCGTACACGGTCCGCTCGCGCACGGCGACGACGACGGCGGCGGGGACCGCGAGGTCGGGTTGCTGGTCGTCACGTACCGGCACGGCGCCGGGCCGCCGCCGGCCACCCGCCGGGTGGACGGGGTGCTGGTCGACCTGACCGTGGCCGGGGCGGACGACTACCTGGGCAGGGCGACGACGATCACGTCCCGCTGGCCACTTGTCGCCGACCGGTACGTCACCACCCGCGCCCTGCACGATCCGACCGGCTGGCTGCCGAAGCTGCGCGACGAGCACCTGGCTCGGCTTGCCCGTGCCCGGCCCGCCGAGTTCACCGGCGCGGCCCGGCAGGCGTGGTACCGGGGCAGCGCGGCGCACGCCCGGGCGTTGCGGCTGGCCGAGTGGTACGAGACGGACCAGGCGCTGCTCATGCTCGGCGAGGCGCGGCTGGCCGCGGCGACGGTGCAGGGGCTGTTCAGCCGCACCTACTTCCGCGACCCCGGGGACGCGGTGCGGCGTACCGGGCTGGCCGGCGCGGACATGACCGAGGTGGGCGCGGCGCTGACCCGCCAGGCCGAGGAGCTGGCCGCGAGGGGCCGGCCGGTCGACGGCACGATCGACGACCTGCTGTCCGGCTGACGGCCGGGCTGGTTCAGCCTCAGCCGATGCCGCCGACGCCGATCAGCGCGCCGATCAGGTAGGTGGCGCCAGCCGCCAGCGCGCCGAGCAGCAGCTGCCGCAGACCGGCACGCCACCAGGCACGGTTGGTGAACCGGGCCACGATCGCACCGGCGACGAAGAGTCCGACGCCGCCGACGGCGAGCGCCAGCCAGAGGCTGGTGAAACCGAGCAGGTACGGCAGCAGCGGCACCAGCGCGCCGATGGAGAAGCAGACAAACGACGAGATCGCGGCGGCCCACGGGCTGGGCTGGTCGTCGGGGTCGACGCCGAGCTCCTCCCGCACGTGCACCCGCAGCGCCTCCTCGGGGTTGGCGCGTACCGCCTCGGCGACCTGCGTCGCCAGCTCCCGGGGCAGCCCACGGGCGACCCAGGCGTCGGCCAGCTCCCGGGCCTCGGCCTCCGGGTGGCGTTCCAGCTCGCGCCGCTCCTTGGCCACCTCGGCCGCGACCTGCTCGTTCGCGGACCGGACGCTCGTGTACTCGCCGAGGCCCATCGAGATGGCGCCGGCCACCAGGCCGGCGGTGCCGGTGAGCACCACGCTGCGCGGGGACACCCCGCCACCGCCCACGCCGGCGATCAGCGCGATGTTGGTGACCAGTCCGTCCATCGCGCCGAAGACGGCCGGACGCAGCCAGCCGCCGGAGACGTCCGCGTGGTGCGCCTCGCGCAGCGCCGCCGGGGTGTCGGTCACGGCAGCGTCAGGATCTCGTAGCCGTCGTCGGTCACGACGATGGTGTGCTCGAACTGCGCCGTCCACCTGCGGTCCTTGGTGACCACGGTCCAGCCGTCGTCCCACATGTCGTACTGGTAGGTGCCGAGCGTGATCATCGGCTCGACGGTGAACGTCATGCCGGGCTCCATCACGTCGGTGGGGCGCGGGCTGTCGTAGTGCGGCACGTAGAGGCCACTGTGGAACGCCTCGCCGATGCCGTGCCCGGTGAAGTCGCGGACCACGCCGTAGCCGAAACGCTTGGCGTACGACTCGATCACCCGGCCGATGACGTTGATCTGCCGGCCCGGCGCGATGGCCTTGATGCCCCGCATCATCGCCGTGTGGGTCCGCTCGACAAGCAGGCGGGCCTCCTCGCTCACCTCGCCCACGCAGAACGTCGCGTCGGTGTCGCCGTGCACGCCGTTCAGGAAGGCGGTGACGTCGACGTTGATGATGTCGCCGTCCTGGAGCACCGTGGTGTCGGGGATGCCGTGGCAGATCACCTCGTTGAGGCTGGTGCAGCACGACTTCGGGAAGCCCCGGTAGCCGAGCGTCGACGGGTACGCGCCGTGGTCGCAGAGGAACTCGTGCACCACCCTGTCGATCTCGTCGGTGGTCACGCCGGGCTTGCAGTGCTCACCGGCGAGCTGGGTGGCCTGGGCGGCGAGACGCCCCGCCACGCGCATCTTCTCGATAGTCTCCGGCGTCTGCACGTGCGAGCCGCGCCACTCCTGCGGACGCTTCTTACCCACGTACTCCGGGCGCGGGATGTGGGCGGGGACCGCTCGCCACGGGGAGAGCGTGCCGGGGGTCAGCGGCGCACGGACGGTCATGACGCAAGCCTATCGCCGGGACCGGTGTGCCCCCCGCCACAGCCCTGCCCGGCAGGTTGTTGCCGTGCCGCAAACGCTGTGCCATTGTTGCTCCGTGGATCAAGGGGGCGCGGCGCCCGTCTTCTCCGTGACGGCGCAGGTCGACGGCGATCAACTGCGCGTCCAGGTGACCGGCGAGGTCGACATGGCGACCGCCGACACGATGTTCCAGACCGCGCTCCGCGAGCCCGCCAAGCAGCTCACGCTCGACCTGCGGGCGGTCACCTTCTTCGACTCGGCCGCCATCCACGCGGTGGTCCGGCTCGCCCAGCGGTTCCCGAACGCGCTCACCGTGCTGCCGTCCCCGCAGGTCCGGCGCGTGCTGGACATCTCCGGCCTGGGCGACCAGGACTGGCTCGCCCCCGCCTGACCGACCCGGGCGCCCTTTCGGCTAGGAGGGCTCTCCCATCGCGGGCGGCAGGCCCGACCCCGGTTCCGGCTGCCCGCGATCCGACGCGGGGTGCCGCTCTCCCGACTCCCCCGCGGTGTCCGGGGCGAGCTCACGACGAAGCGACTCGGCGTCGCGCTTACGCACCCCGCTCGCCCGGATCGTGTTCACCGCGATGATGGTGAGTTCGTTCGCCACGTTGATGCCGCTGACGCGCAGGCCGCTGCGCAACGCCTCCTGAGCCAGGCGGAGGGCCGACATCGCGGCCCGCTGGGAACGGGAGGGCCGGCTGGCGGACGGGGACCAGCCCGTACTGACGGTGCGCGCGGCCTCGGCCAGGCAACGCGCGGCTTCGGCGAGCGACGGCGGAACGGGCTCGCCGTCACGGATCGCGCGTTCGAGGTTGAGCGCGACGTCGCGGCTGTGCAGCAGGGACCGGATCATGAGGATGGCGCCGTGCCGCCATCCCTGCAGCGCACTCTGGTTGTGCCACCGCAACGGCGAGATGCGGACGACCTCGTCGGCGGCCGACATGGCGGTCTCCACCTCCGAGGTGTCGAGCCGGCGCAGCCTGTCGAGAACCTGACGGGCCAGCTCGGCGTCCCGGGCCAGGGCCGCGTCGGCGAGGCGGTCCAGCCCGGCGGACATCTGGCTGAGCAGGGGCCGGCCGGCCCGCCGGATCCGGTAGATCGGGTGCAGGGGCAGCACCACGACCGCGACCAGGATGCCGACCACCCCACCGACGACGCCGTCGAGGAAGCGGGGCAGCGCGATGTCGGTCCGGGCCGGGAACAGCACGGCGATCACCAACGCGCTGCCGCCGACCTGGGTGACGAACGCGCCCTCGTCGCTGAGCAGGACGGCGACGAGGATCGCGACGGCGACGATGACGCCGATCTGTACGTATCCCTGCCCGACCCAGGAGACCAGCAGGTCGCCCAGCGCGATGCCCACCGCCACGCCGGCGATCAGCAGCAGCGTACGGCGGAAGCGCTGGCTCACCGAGCTGGCGATGGTGCCGACCGCGACGGCGGGCGCGAACAGCGGTTGCGGGTTGTGGATCAGATCCTTCGCGACCCACCACGCGACTGCGGCGGCCACCCCGCACTGCACCGCCACGAGCAGGCTCAACCGCACCCGCTGCAGCCGATCCCGCGCAGTGGCCCGGCCGGTACGGCGAATCGCCGTCCACGCCGCACCTACCGGGTCGTTCCCGCTGCCGCGGGAAGGACGGAACGGCTCACGCCCCATGAGGCGATACTAGTGATTTTGCCCCATTTGCTCGGCTCAACCCGGCAACAGGCCCGGCGCTGTCGGATCAGTTCGGGTCACTCAGCCGGCGGCGCAGCGTCAACTCGGTGCCCGCCTCGGTACGGGTCACGTTCATCTCCCCCAGCGCCTGGATCAGCGTCAGCCCGCGTCCCCGGAAGCTCGACCCGCTCGACTCCCGCCAGCGCCCCGTGTCCCGGACGGTCGCGGTGACCGTACGGTCGGCGATCGTCACCTCGACCTCGATGGTCGGGTCGACCGGGTCGACCGGGTGCTCGATCGCGTTCGCCGCCGCCTCGGAGACCGCCACCGTCAGGTCGAACAGGTCGGTCTCGCCGACCTGGTGGGCGACGAGGAAGTCCTCCAGCCGCTTACGCAGCACGCTGAGCCGGGTCGGGTCGGCGGGCAGACGCAGCACGAAGCGGTTCAACTCGGCCGCCTCCAGCGCGAGCACCGCCACGTCGTCGTGCCGGGACCGCCCGGCGACCCGTTCGACGACGGCGTCGACCAGGTCCGCCACGTGCCCGCCGCGCGCCGCCGCGTCCGCCCGCAACTGGGCCAGGCCGGCGTCGATGCCCGCGAGCCGGTCCTCGATCAGGCCGTCGGTGTAGAGCAGCAGCCGCCCGCCGGGGGCCAGTTCCCCTTCGGCGGTCGGGTAGACGGTGCCGGGGATCGCCCCGATCGGCGGTCCGAGGGCGCGATCGTGCAGGAACGCCACGTCGTCTCCTCGGATCAGCAGGGGCGAGGGATGACCCGCGCTGGCGTACCGGACGCGGCCGGTGCGCGGGGAGAATCCGAGGCAGACGACGGTGGCGAAGGAGCCGCTGCCGGCGGAGTGGACCAGCCGGTTGAGCCGGGTCAGCGCCTCGCCCGGGTCGTAGCCCTCCAGGACGTACGCCCGCAGCGCGTTGCGGAGCTGGCCCATCGCGGCGGCGGCCCGCACGCCCTTGCCCACCACGTCGCCGATGACCAGCACCAGGTCGTCGTCGGCGGTGGCCACCACGTCGTACCAGTCGCCGCCGACCTCCACGCCCGCGCTGCCGGGAAGGTAGCGGCTGGCCACCACCGCGCCGGGCAGCTGCGGCAGCGTACGCGGCAGCAGGCTGTGCTGGAGCGTGGTGGCGATGTGGTGCTCGGCCTCGTAGAGCTGGGCGTTCTCCAGCCGTACGCCGACCAGCCGGGCCAGTTCGGTCAGCGCCGCCTGCTCGGCGCCGCCGTCCTCGCGCCGCCACACCCACAGCTCGCCGAGCTGCTCGCCGGAGGTACCGGTCAGCGGCAGCACCACCGACGGGTCGGCGGGCAGGTCGCCGCCGGCGTCCTCCTCGTGGCGGGCCCCGGTGGTCGTGACGCGGACCCGTCCGGCCTCGGCCAGGCGCAGCGCGTGCCGGGCGGCCACCCGTACCACGTCGGCGGTGGACCGGGCGGTGTTGATCTCCACGGCGGCGTCGGCGAGCGCCCGCAGCCGGCGGATGATCTGCCCGCGCAACTGTCCCAGCTCGACGTTGGCCCGGACCCGGGCCACCAGTTCCTGGCTGGAGAAGGGCTTGGTCAGGTAGTCGTCGGCGCCCGCGGACAGGCCGGCGACCTCCTCGGCGGCGCCGGCCCGGGCGGAGAGCAGCACGATCGGCACGTGCCGGGTGGCCGGTCTGGCCCGCAGCGCCGCGACCAGACCGAAGCCGTCCAGCCGGGGCATCATCACGTCCGTCAGCACCAGGTCGAACGGGGTCTCGACGGCCAGCCGCAGCGCCTCCGCGCCGTCCGGCACGGCCACCACCTCGTACGCCGGGGAGAGCAGCCGGACGACGTGCTCGCGCAGGTCGGCGTTGTCGTCGGCGAACAGGATCCGGCCCGCGCCGCCCGGCGTCCCGTTCGGCTCGGGCAACCCGACGGGCCGGGCCACCTCGTCGGTCCAGAGCGCCGTCTCGGCGACGTAGAGGCGGGCCTGCTCCGGCTCGGTCAGCGGCACCGGCGAGAGGGCGGACACCCGGTCGGCGGGCAGGTGCGCGTACCCGAACGGCATGGTCACGGTGAACGTGGTGCCCCGGTCGACGACGCTGTGCGCGGTGACCGTGCCGCCCTGCATCTCGACCAGCTCGCGGACCAGGGCCAGGCCGATGCCGGTGCCCTCGTGGGTACGCGAGCGGGCGCCGGCGATCCGGTGGAACCGCTCGAAGACCTGCGGCAGCTCCTCCGGCGCGATGCCGACGCCGGTGTCGGTCACCTCCAGGACGGCGGCCTGGTCGGCGGCACGCGTCCGGACCCGGATCTCGCCGTCGAAGGTGAACTTGAGCGCGTTCGACACCAGGTTGAGGACGATCTTCTCCCACATGTCCCGGTCGACGTAGACCGGAGCGGGCAGCGGCGGGCAGTCCACCACCAGGTCCAGGCCGGCCCGCTCGGTGGCCGAGCGGAACGTGCTGGCCAGCCGGGAGGTGTAGTCGGACAGGTCGGTGGGCTGGTAGCGGGCGGCCAGCCGGCCGGACTCCAGCCGGGAGAAGTCGAGCACCGTGTTGACCAGCTTGAGCAGGCGCAGCCCGTTGCGGTGCATGACGGTCAGCCGGTCGGTGTAGCGATCCGGCAGGTCCCGGTCGGCGAGCATCTCCTCCAGCGGTCCGAGGACCAGCGTCAGCGGGGTGCGGAACTCGTGGCTGACGTTGGCGAAGAAGTTGGTCTTGGCGCGGTCCAGCGCGGCCAGCTCGGCGGCGCGGGCGCGTTCCTGCTCGTACGCCTGCTGCTTGCCCACGGCCCGGGAGACCTGCGCGGCGACCAGGTCGACGAAGTCGCGGTAGTCGTCGGTGAACGGCAGCCGGCGGGACACGCCGAGCAGCAGCACGCCGGCCGGCTCGTTGGTGGCGGTCAGCGGCAGCAGGAGCGCCTGGTCGGCGGCGTCCGGCGGCACCGCGCCGGGCAGTTCGGCGGTGGCGATCCAGCGCGGCTCGGTGAGCGGCCCGTCGTCGGGCAGTCCGGGCGGCGGGCCGGCGACGGTGGCCGGGTCCACACCCGAACAGCCGGCCGGCACCAGCGACCCGCCCTCACCCTGGAACCACAGCGCGCTGAACGGCACGTCGGCGCGGTGGGCGTCGAGCACCCGGGTGACCGCCCGGCCCAGTTCGAGCATGTCCGGCACGTCACCCAGCTCGTTGCCCAGCTCGGCGAGGGCGCGCAGCCGGCGCTCGCCGAGCACCCGGCCGGTGGTCTCGTTGACGAAGCAGAACACGCCGCCGACGGTGCCGTCGGCGCTGCGGATCGGGTCGTACGAGATGTCGAAGTAGACGTCCTCCAGGAAGCCGTGCCGGTTGAGCACGAAGGGATGGTTCTCACCCCGGTAGGCCACGCCGGTGCGGCGCACCCCGTCCAGAAGCGGGCCGAGCACGTCCCAGGTCTCCGCCCAGTACCGCCGCGCGGACTGGCCGATCACGGCCGGGTGCTTCTCGCCGATCGTCGGCCGGTAGGCGTCGTTGTAGAAGGCGAGGTGTTCCTCGCCCCAGAAGATGACGATCTGGGCGCGGGACGACAGCATGGTGCTCACCGCGTGGGAGAGCGCGGCGGGCCAGCGCCGCGGGCTGCCGAGAGAGGTCGTGGACCAGTCGAAGCCGTGCAGCCGCTCGCCCATCTCACCGCCCGCGGCGAACGCCGCGGACAGCAGCGGCGGTAGTGACGCCTCGCCGGCCGCCGGGGACGAACGACCGTCGTCCCCGCCCCCCAGGGCCGAGCCCATGCAGCCTCCCGCTCCGGCCATGATCACAACGGTCGGCGTGCTCCGCCGACTGCCCCGCCTACTACCCCGACGGACGAGCAACGTAACGCACCGACATCGTTCGACGCTGGTTACCTCCGCCTCATCCTGGCGTAACAGACGGGCCGGGGCGACTCGGGCGGCCCCGCCGGGGCGACGGGGCCGGCCGATCCGGCTTTTCCCCACCTATGAAAACGCGGGTGTGTGATCTGGCCGACATCGCGGCCCGGACCAGCGCGGCCACCGGCCGCGGATCCGGCTCGTTCTCCGGATGCCACTGCACCCCGAGCACGAAGCGCCGCGCCGGATCCTCCACCGCCTCGATCACCCCGTCGTCAGCCCAGCCGGTGACCGCCAGGCCGCCGGGGTCGGCCACCGCCTGATGGTGGTACGAGTTGACCCGGTCCACCCCGGCCATCACCTCGGCGGCCCGGCTGCCGGCGACGAAGCGCACCGGATGCGACCCGTACACGCCCGGCGCGGGCCGGTGCCCGTCGTGCCCGACCACGTCCGGCAGGTGCTGGTGCAGCAGGCCGCCGTACGCCACGGCGAGCAGTTGCATCCCCCGGCACACGCCCAGCACCGGCAGGTCGGCGGCGAGCGCGGCGGCCAGCAGCGTCGTCTCCCCGGCGTCGCGCTCCGGCCGGCTCTCGGTACGCGGGTCCGGCGGCTGGCCGTACCGCTCCGGGCCGACGTCAGCGCCGCCGGCCAGCAGCAGCCCGTCCAGCAGCTCCAGCACGTCCGCGTCGGCGTCGTCAGGGGGCAGCACCACGGCCCGGCCGCCCGCCGCGGTGACCGACCGGACGTACGCGTGCGGCACGAGCGTCGCCGGCACGTCCCGCCACACCGCCCAGCCGGCCGGCTCGACGTACGCGGTGATGCCGATGACCGGCCGTCGCCCGTTCACAGGGGTGTCACGTACGCGCCGGTGATGCCGCCGTCGACGACGAACTGCGCGGCGGTCATGAACGAGGCGTCGTCGCTGGCCAGGAACGCCACCGCGGCGGCGATCTCGGTCGGGTCGCCGAACCGGCCCATCGGCACGTGCACCAGCCGCCGGGCGGCCCGCTCCGGGTCCTTGGCGAACAGTTCCAGCAGCAGCGGCGTGGCCACCGGCCCGGGGCACAGCGCGTTGACCCGGATGCCCTCGCGGGCGAACTGCACGCCCAGCTCCCGGGTCATCGCCAGCACCCCGCCCTTGCTCGCCGTGTACGCGATCTGCGACGTCGCGGCGCCCATCAGCGCCACGAACGAGGCGGTGTTGATGATCGAGCCCTTGCCCTGCCGGCGCATGTGCGGGATGACGTACTTGCAGCACAGGTAGACGCTCGTGGTGTTGACCCGCAGCACCCGTTCCCAGGCGTCCAGGCCGGTCTCCAGGATGGAGTCGTCGTCCGGCGGCGAGATGCCGGCGTTGTGGAACGACACGTCCACCCGGCCGTGCCGCTGCACCACCCCGTCGAACAGGTCGCGGACGGCCGTCTCGTCGGCCACGTCGGCGGCCACGAAGTCCCCGTCCACCTCCAGCGCGGCCCTGGTGCCGGCGTCGGCGTCGATGTCCACGCACACCACCCGCGCGCCCTCGGCGGCGAAGCGCCGTACGGTGGCCAGCCCGATGCCACTGCCCGCGCCGGTCACCACCGCCACCCGGTCGGAAAGCCGTCCCTGCACTGTGATCACTCCTCGGTGCCGATGAACACGTTCTTGACGTCGGTGAAGGCGTGCAGCGCGTCCGGACCCAGCTCCCGGCCCAGGCCGGAACGCTTCATCCCGCCGAACGGGGTCCAGTAGCGCACCGAGGAGTGCGAGTTGACGCTCAGGTTGCCGGACTCGACAGCGCGGGCCACCCGCACCGCGCGCCCGACGTCCCGGGTCCAGATCGAGCCGGAGAGGCCGTACTCGGTGTCGTTGGCGAGCCGGATCGCGTCCGCCTCGTCGTCGAACGGCAGCACCGAGACGACCGGGCCGAAGACCTCCTCCCGCCAGTGCCGGTCCGCCGGGGAGCCGGCGAGCAGCACCGTCGGGGCGTACCAGAAGCCGGGGCCGTCGGGGCAGGAGCCGGTGAAGGCCACGTCCGCCCCGTCGACGTACCCGGCGACCCGGTCCCGGTGCGCGGCGGAGATCAGCGGGCCCATCTCGGCCGTGTCCCGGGCCGGGTCCTCCACCCGCACCGCCCGTACGGCCGGTTCGAGCAGTTCCAGGAACCTGTCGTACACCTGGCGCTGGACCAGGATCCGGGAGCGGGCGCAGCAGTCCTGGCCGGCGTTGTCGAAGACCGCGTACGGCGCGGTGGCCGCGGCCTTCTCCAGGTCGGCGTCGGCGAAGACGATGTTGGCCGACTTGCCGCCCAGCTCCAGCGTCACCCGCTTCACCTGGACGGCGCAGCCGGCCATGATCCGGGTGCCGACCTCGGTCGAGCCGGTGAAGCAGATCTTGCGGACCGCCGGATGGGTGACGAACCGCTCGCCGACCACGCTGCCCTGACCGGGCAGCACTGTGAACACGCCCTCGGGCAGGCCGGCGTCGCGGGCCAACTCGGCCAGGCGCAGCGCGGTCAGCGGGGTCAGCTCGGCCGGCTTCAGCACCACCGTGTTGCCGGCGGCGAGCGCCGGGGCGAATCCCCAGCCGGCGATCGGCATCGGGAAGTTCCACGGCACGATCACGCCGACCACGCCCAGCGGCTCGTGGAACGTGACGTCGAGCCCACCGGGCACCGGGATCTGGTGCCCGGTCAGCCGTTCCGGCGCGCCCGCGTAGTAGTCGAGCACGTCGCGGACGTTGCCCGCCTCCCAGCGCGCGTTGCCGATGGTGTGCCCGGCGTTGCGCACCTCCAGCAGAGCCAGCTCCTCCAGATGCGCGTCGACCTGGGCGGCGAACCGCCGCAGCAGCCGCCCCCGATCCCCCGGCGCCACCCGCCGCCACGTCTCGAACGCCGCGGAAGCCCGCGAGACAGCCGCATCCACGTCCCTCACGGAGCACCCCGGAACAACCCCGATCCCGCTCCCGTCAACAGGCGAAATCACCTCACCCACGCGCGCCCCTCCCTTCTCCCCGCCGATCTTGCAGTTGCTGCCCCGGCAAAAGCCGCACAACACCCCGACCGGGGGCCGCAAGTGCAAGATCGCGGAGGAGGGCCGGGGAGCGCGGCGGGTCAGAGGCGTTCGAAGCCACGGGTCAGCTCCCAGTCCGTCACCGCGGCGTCGAAGGCGGTCAGCTCGACCTTCGCCTGGTTGGCGTAGTGGTCTGCCACCTCGTCGCCGAACGCCGTCCGAGCCACCTCGGAGCGCTGCCACAGGTCCAGCGCGTCACGCAGCGTGGTGGGCACCCGCTCGGCGTCCGGGTCGTCGTACGCGTTGCCGGTGCACTCGTCCGCCAGCTCCAGCTCGTTCTCGATGCCGTGCACCGCCCCGGCCACCAGCGCGGCGATCGCCAGGTACGGGTTGACGTCGGCCCCCGGCACCCGGTTCTCCACCCGCATCCCCTGCCCGTGCCCGACCAGCCGCAGCGCGCACGTGCGGTTGTCGGTGCCCCAGCGCAACGCGGTCGGCGCGAACGAGCCGGGCTGGTAGCGCTTGTAGGAGTTGATGTTCGGCGCGAAGAACAGGCTGAACTCGCGCATGGTGGCGAGCAGCCCGGCCAGCACCCGCTGCCCGGTGACGCTCAGGTGTGCCGGCCCGTCCCCCAGCATCGCCGACGAGCCGGAGGCGTCGCGCAGCGAGAAGTGGATGTGGCAGGAGTTGCCCTCCCGCTCGTTCGGCTTCGCCATGAACGTGATCGCCATGCCCTCCTGGGCGGCGATCTCCTTCGCGCCGTTCTTGTAGATGACGTGGTGGTCGGCGCAGCGCACCGCCTCGTCGTACCGGAAGGCGATCTCGTGCTGGCCGAGGTTGCACTCGCCCTTCGCGCTCTCCGGGGTGAGCCCGGCGCCCGCCATATCGGTGCGGATGCGGCGCAGCAGCGGCTCGACCCGGGCGGTGCCGAGCAGCGAGTAGTCCACGTTGTACTGGTTGGCCGGGGTCAGGTCGCGGTAGCCGCGCCGCCACGCCTCCTCGTACGAGTCGCGGTAGAGCACGAACTCCAGTTCGGTGCCGGCGTACGCGGTCAGCCCGTGCGCGGCCAGCCGGTCGAGCTGCTTGCGCAGGATCTGCCGGGGTGAGGCGACCACCGGGCCGGAGCCGTCCAGCCACTCCAGGTCGGCCAGCAGCAGCGCGGAGCCGGGCTGCCAGGGCATCCGCCGCAGCGTGTCCAGGTCGGGGCGCATGGCGAAGTCGCCGTAGCCGCGTTCCCAGCTCGACATCGCGTACCCGTCGACCGTGTTCATGTCGACGTCCACGGCGAGCAGGTAGTTGCAGCCCTCGCTGCCGTTCGTGACGACCTGGTCGAGGAAGTAGGGCGCGTGGAACCGCTTGCCCTGCAATCGGCCCTGCATGTCGGTGAGGGCGAGCACCACCGTGTCGATCTCACCGTCGGCGACCGCGACGCGCAACTGTTCCAGCGTGAGCGGAGTTTTCCTCATCGACGCGCCTCCATCACCAAGGTCTACTGGCAGAACCGGATCACCGTCAATGCCCCCTGCGGCCACCGTCGCAAACGCGATCGGTCGAGGGCGGAAGCCCGCCCGCCCCGTTGAGGTAGGTGAGAACGGCCAGGACGCGGCGGTGGCCGCTGTCGGTCACGGCGAGGCCCAGCTTGGTGAAGATGTTGCCGATGTGCTTGTGTACGCCGTTGTCGGTGATGACGAGCCGGTCGGCGATGGTGGTGTTGTCGTGTCCCTGGGCCATCAGCGCGAGAACCTCGCGTTCGCGGGGCGTGAGGACGGCGATGGGGTCCCGGCGGCGGGCGAGGAGTTGGGCGATGACCTCGGTGTCCATGGCGGTGCCACCGGCGGCCACCCGGCGCAGCGCGTCGACGAACTCGTCCACCCGGCTGACCCGATCCTTGAGGAGGTAGCCGACACCGCCGCCTGTGGTGGCAAGGAGTTCGGCGGCGTACTGCAGCTCGACGTACTGCGACAGCACCAGGACCGGCAGGTCGGGATGCTGTCGACGGGCAGTCAGGGCGGCCCGGATGCCCTCGTCGCGGAACGACGGCGGCAACCGGACATCGACAATGGCGACGTCCGGTCGGTGGTCCCGCACGGCGGTGAGGAAGCCCGCCGCGTCGCCCGCGATGGCGGCGGTGTCGAATCCGACGCTGTTGAGCAGCAGTTTCAGCCCGGTGGCCAGCAGCACGTTGTCTTCGGCTATCACGACCTGCACGGCAGCTCCATGGTGATCGTCGTCGGCCCGCCGGCCGGGCTGTCGACGTCGACTGCCCCGTCGAGCGCGAGCACCCGGCGACGGATTCCAGCCAGGCCGGTGCCGCCCCGGTCGTCGGCGCCGCCGACGCCGTTGTCGGTGATCGCCACCGACAACCGGTCGGCCCTGCGGATCACCGTGATGCCGGCCGCGGTCGCCCGGCTGTGCTTGGTGACGTTGGTGAGCGCCTCGGCGACGGCGAAGTAGACGACGGCCTCCACGGCCGCCGGCACGGTGTCGAGGTCGCCGACGTCCAGCCGGGTCGGCACGCCGCAGCGGGCCGTCACCGCGGTCAACGCACCGGTCAGGCCGCGGTCGGCGAGAATCGGCGGGTAGACGGTGCGGATCACCTCACGGAGTTCGGTCATCGCCTCCTCGGTTCCTTCGTGGGCGTCCCGGAGAAGATCCTCCAGGAGCTGCTCGTTGCGGGGGTTGTCGTACAGCACCCGTCGGGCCACGGCCAGCCGCACGGCGATGGCCACCAGCCGGGCCTGGGTGCCGTCGTGCAGGTCGCGCTCGATCCGGCGCAGCTCCGCGCCGTGCGCGTCGAGCACGTCCGCCCGGGTACGGGTCAACACGGCGACGCGGTCGGCGAGCTGTTCGGCAGTGGAGTGCGACAGCACCGCCAGACAGATCCGGGCGTGCGCGCGGGCGATCGGCGGCAGGGCCAGGTACGCCAGCGCCGCGAGCAGGAGCATCTGCAGGGGGCCGAGGGTGAGAGCCGACGTCCAGCCGGTCACCGGGATGTCGATGAACAGCCGGGGCCGTTCTTCCGGCGCGAACGCCCACCACAGTGGTGTGGCGACCGCGGCAGGCACGAGGTTGCCTACGCACAGCAGCGTGAGCAGGCCGAACACCGTCCCGGTGAGGGCGTTCACCGGCAGCCAGAGCAGGTCGCGGAGCGTGGCCGGATCGGCCCAGGCCCGGCGGCCCGGCGCGCGCAGGGCGGGACGCGCCGCCAAGGGCGTCCCGAGCAGGCGGCCGGCTCGGCCCCGGTGCCAGTTCGCCCACCTCCGGGCGAGCCTCGGATGGCACAGCAGCGGCAGCGCGATCAACGTCGCGATTCCGGTGGCCAGTGCCGCCAGCAGGAACACCGCGGCACGCCACACCTGCGCCCACCGTCGTCCTGACGTCACAGCATGCCTTTCCGCGTACCGGCGGGGCGGTGTCCCGGCCCGGCGCCAAGTCTGCCCGGCGACTGCCGCCCGGGGCACTACAGGCAGCTGTACCTGAAATCCGGTGGTACGAGGTATCGGCCCGCGTCAACGCCGCTCCTAGCGTCGACGGCATGAGATCGAACAGCAGAAACCCCTCGCTACGACGAGTCGCGTTGGGTGCGACGGCCGGACTTGTCGCCCTCGGGATCACGGTCACCGGGCTCGGCCCCGCGGAAGGATCGGCGACCCGTCCGGGCCACCCGGACAGCCGGCTGCAACGGGACACCGACGCGATCCGCGCCCTCGGGGTGACCGGCGTCCAAGCCCGGGTGACCACCTCCGACGGCCGGCACCTGGTCGCCACCAGCGGCGTCGCCGACCGTGCCACCGGACGCCCGGTGCCACCGACCGGACGTTTCCGGATCGCAAGTACCCGCAAGGCGTTCGAAGCCGTCGTCCTCCTACAACTGGTCGAGGAGCACCGGCTGTCCCTCGACGACACAGTCGAACGGTGGCTACCCGGCGTGGTCCGCGGCAACGGCAACGACGGCCACCGGATCACCGTGCGTCACCTCCTGCAGAACACCAGCGGCATCCACGACGACCTGCCCGGCTACACCACACCCGAGGAATACCTCCAGCAGCGGTACGACGTCTACACACGCGAGCAACTCGTGGCGCGGGCGATGAACCACCGGCCGGACTTCGCACCCGGAGCGGGCTGGAACTACTCCAACACCGGCTTCGTCCTGGCCGGCATGATCATCGAGCGGGCCACCGGCCGGTCGCTGCGACAGGAGGTCACCGACCGGATCGTCAGTCCGCTCGGCCTGCACAACACCACCTGGCCCGGGACCTCGCCGTCCCTGCCCCGGCCGCACGCCCGGGCATACCAACTGTTCGAGACCGGTGAGCTGATGGACGTCACCGAGCAGGTTCTGGTCGACCCGGACTCCATCGTCTCCAGCACCCGGGACCTCGACCGGTTCTTCCGGGCACTGCTGGGCGGCCGGCTGTTGCGCCCCGCACAACTGGCCGAGATGAGACGTACGGTCGGGATCAACGAGGACATCGGCGCGATCTGGCCGGGCGGCCGCTACGGGCTCGGCCTGGTCAGCCGCCCGCTGCCCTGCGGTGGCGTCTACTGGGGCCACGACGGCGGCGACGGCGGCTACATCACCGTCACCGGCGTCAGCGACGACGGCCGGCGCAGCGCCGTCGTGTCCATGTCCGCCTCGCTCGGCGACTCGCTGGACCACATGCTCGGGCAGCAACGCGGCGCCGACACGCTGATCCAGAACGCGCTGTGCGGCCGGGTGTGACCGGACCAAGCCGCGTGCTGTGAACGAGAGCCCGACCGGCGAGCACGCCGGTCGGGTCCGTTTCGGCGGCAGGCGAGTGCCCAGCTCAGCCGCCGGAGCGGCATGGGCGTAGGCCGTCGAGGACGGCCGCGCCGTGCTGCCGCACCTACGCTCCCAGGGCGCCGGCCACATCGTGCAGATGTCGAGCATCGCCGCGGGTGGCGCCCGGCGGCGCGCTCTGGGCCGCGACCAGCAACCGCGACGGCCGCGGCACCCCGACGGCCGGCGACGACCGCATCCTCCGCTTCCCGCTCACCCACCGCCGCCCCACGATCTGACCCCGGGGGTACGCGGACAGCGTCCCCGCGTCAGCCACGAACCCGCGCCCAGGCCAGGAAGCGGCCGTGCAGATCCGGCGCGTGGTCGGGATTCAGCCGGGCGAGGTGTTCCCGCGCTTCGGCCATCAGCCCGCCGAGATAGAGAAGCAGCGCGGTGCGGTTCTCCCGGTACTCGACGAGCAGCGACAGCCGGGCCGGCTGGCAGGGCCACTCCGCCCCGCAGTTGCGGCACCGCCAGAGCGGGCGCATAGGCAGGTGCGGAACCACGCGCCGGCCCATCACCGCAGCCGACGGGCGATCGCACGCGCCTCGTCGTCGGTGAGCGGAAGGAACCAGAAGAACCGCCTGACGATCTCGGGCGGTTCCGGCCCCTCGACGCGGCCACGCAGATCCCGGATCGCGCCGCGTACGAGGAACGCCATCATCCGGATGAGCGCAGCCGGATCGAGCTGATCTCGCGGAATGCGACGCAGGGTGGGACACGGCCACGGCTCCCGACAGCGCTCGCATTCCCAGTCCGGCTGGTACCCGACGTGCCCGATGGCGCTGAGGACACCGACCAGAGCCGTCACCAACGGCCCCCGTTCGCCCGCCACTCCTGCGCCCGTGTCAGACGACCGGGGCTGCCCGGGCGAACCGTGGGAAACACCCGGGTCGGCTCGCGCATCCACGCCGGCAGGTTGCTGCCGGGGTCGCGCTTCGGCAGGGTGGGCAGCTTCCGGGTACGGCACCGGAACCATCGGACACGCACATCGGCCTCCTCGTTGTATGGAGGGGGCCGCCCGGCATCGTCGGGACCGGGCGGCCCCGGGCTGGAATCCGCCCGTGCTCGCCTGCGACGAGCGGATCCGCATGCGTGACAGTCTGGTGAGGACACCGCTACGGTCGGAAGGCATCGAGCCTGGTCACGGCGCACGAGTGAAGCACCGGGCCGGCCGGCAGATGTCGAATGAAGTTCACGCACGGACTGTGGAGGAACTGTGGAGGAACCGACCGCCGAGTTGATCCGTGCGCAGCTCCGCCGACTACGGAACGTTGCCGGTCTCAATCAGGAGGAATTCGGCCGGTTGGTCCACTACTCGCCGTCAATGGTGTCCGCCGTCGAAACCGGCAGCCGTCCGTACGACCGGCTCTTCTTGGCTCGTGCCGACGAGGTGCTGAACTCCGGCGGCCTGCTGGTGTCCCTGCTCAAGATGGCCGAACGCGAGGGCTTGCCGTCCTGGCTCCGACCATGGCTCGATGCCGAACGCAACGCTCGACAGCTTCGGTGCTTCCACCCGACTCTCATTCCAGCCCTGCTTCAGACGGAGAACTACGCCCGAGCGGTGATTCGCTGTGACGACCTACTCAGCGATGCCGACGTGGAGAGCCGCGTGGCAGCCCGTATGGATCGCCAGGAAGTCCTGCGGCAGCCATCTCCGCCCCAGCTCATCGCTGTACTCGACGAGGGAATGCTGCACCGCCGCGAAGAGAGCTTCCGCGGCCTGATGGCTCAGCAGATCGAGCACCTGGTCGTCTGTGCCGAGCGCCCGCACCTCAGTATCCACGTGCTTCCACTACAGGTCGGGTTGCACATCGGCTTGTCCGGTCCGTTCACTCTGGCGAGAGGCGCGGAGGGCGGTTGGGTCGCCAGTATGGAATGCCAGCTCACCACGAGCGTGATCGACGGCGACGCCGACGTGGCTACGCTTCAGTCGAGATGGGAGATGATCCGGAGTGAAGCTTTGCCCCGCCGGCAGTCTCTCGAACTTCTGAAAGAGGTGGAGACGTCATGGATTTGAGCGGCGCGACCTGGCGAAAGGCGACCCGGAGCGGCAACACCGACTGCGTCGAGGTGGCTGACAACCTGACGGAAGTGGTGCTGGTACGCGACAGCAAGGACCGCGACGGCGCCACCCTCCACCTCACCCCGTCCTCGTGGCGGTCCTTCATCGCACTGGCCAAGCAGATCGGGCCTGCGACCTGACCGACAAGCCGTCGCCGAGATCTCCGGACGGCCCAATACTCACATCGGCTGGACCCAGGCGGCTCGCCACTGCGGGGACGGGTCCTGGCCGAGGCTGGTCCAGTACTCCCGGCCCTCGGCGATCCGCCCGTCGCGCACGGTCCAAAACGACGCCACCCGGTGTACGCCCATCCCCTCGTGCGGCACCTCCACCTCGGATACCACCGTCTCCCCGGACGCCACCACCCGCAGCACCCGGATCGACCAGCCCTCCGGGTACTCGGCGTTGACCTTCACGTAGTTCTCGCGGCCCACGATCCGCTCGGCGCTGGCCGGCCACTCCACCACCACGTCGTCGGCCAGCAGTTCGCCGACGCCGGCCCAGTCCCGGGCCTGCATGCGATCCCACAACGCGCGTACCACCGCTTCCGACTCCATCGCCGGATCATGGCAGTACCCACCGACAGCTACGACGGCTCGGCGGGCTCCGGCTTCGGTTCGGCCTGGTCGACGGTGCGGCGCGGGCCGGTGAACCACTTGCGGGCCGAGGCGTACCACCAGATGGCGACGCCGAGCAGCACGCCACCGATCGCGATCGGCGCGTAGTTCACAGCCGTCCAGCTGAAGTCGGGGTTTCCGGGCACACCCGCCGGGACGATCGGCAGCACGAAGTAGATCGAGATGACGGCGATCTCGACCACCGCGATCCAGCCGAGCAGCTTGTAGCGGCGGCCGAGCGTCCACGGGCCGGGCTTGAACCGGTCGCCCATCCGCAGCCGGAGGAAGATCGGGATGATGAAGGACAGGTACAGCCCGATCACCGCCACCGAGACCACCGCGTAGAACGCGACCGGGATGCCGCCGCGCTGGTAGAGCGCGGGCAGCGTGAGCACCAGCCCGGCCAGCGTCGCCCCGATGATGGCCTTGACCGGGGTGCCGTTGCGGTCGACGGTCGACCAGAGCCGCCAGCCCGGCACCGCCCGGTCGCGGCTGAACGCGTACGCCATCCGCGACATCGACGTCACGCAGCTCATGCCGCAGAAGAACTGCCCGATGGTGGAGATGATTATGACGGCCTTGAAGAAGAACGGCGTCAGCGCGGTCTCGAAGATGGCCCCGGAGAAGCCGCCCGCCTCGTTGATCGCGTCCACGTCGTTGGCCGCGAACAGGAACGCGAGCAGCAGGATCCAGCCGCCCACCGCCGAGTAGAAGATCGACCGCCACAGCCCCTGCGCGGCGGCCTTGGACGCGCCGCGCGTCTCCTCGGAGACGTGCGCGCAGGCGTCGAAGCCGGTGATCGTGTACTGCGTGAGCAGGAAGCCCAGCGGCAGCACGTAGAACCAGAACGCCAGCCCGCCGGTGTCGCCGTCACCGAAGCCGGAGTTGTTGAACCGCTCGGTGAAGACGAACTGGAAGCTCTGGTGGTTGTCCGGGACCAGGACCAGGATCAGCACCACGGCGGCCGCGCCGGCCACGTGCCACCAGACCGAGACGTTCTGGAGTACGTCGATGATGCGGTGCCCGTAGATGTTGATCAGCCCGTGCAACGCGAGGATCACCACGAACAGCCCGAACGTCTGGTGCCCGGTGCCGGCCCAGCCGTCGAACAGCGCCGACAGCGTCAGGTTGAGGAACGTGGCGCAGCCGTAGTCGACCGACGCGGTCACCGCGACCAGCCCGATCAGGTTGAGCCAGCCGGTGAACCAGCCGTGCACCGGCCGGCCCATGGTCGCCGCCCACCAGTAGATCCCGCCCGCGGTCGGGTACGCGGACACCAGCTCGGCCAGGCAGAAGCCGATGATCAGGATGAACAGCGAGATCAGCGGCCAGCCCCAGGAGATCGCCACCGGGCCGCCGTTGTTCCACGCCTGGCCGAACGTGGTGAAGCAGCCGGCCAGGATCGAGATGATGGAGAACGAGATCGCGAAGTTGGAGAAGCCGCTCCACTTGCGGCGCAGCTCCTGTTTGTAGCCGAGTTCGGCGAGTCGTCGGGCGTCGTCGTCCATCGGCTGCTCGGCGGTCGGCGCGGGCGTCGTGGCCACTGCACACCTCCTCGAGGCGATGCTCGTGCGAGTGCTCGCAGTGTGCTCCCGGCCGATCAAGGTGGTCAATACGTACCCCGGTAATTGCGTTGTCGCCGGATCCCGCCGGGGGCATCATTGTGGGCGTGACCAGGCCCGATCCGACGGGCCGGCGCCGGGCGCTCGGCAACGCCCGGTCCGCGGCGGCGCGCGGCGTCCACCTCTCTCACTGATGTACGGCGATCGGCCGTACCCTCCGGACGCCCCGCGCCGCCGCACCTCTAGACGAACAGCAACCCGGCGACCCAGAGCGCGGCGACCATCAGGCCGGCCATGAACTCCAGCAGCATCGACAGACCGGCCGCCTTGAGCGCCTGCACGGTGGCCGGCCAGGCGAGCCGGGTGTCACCCAGCCGCAGCCGCTCCGCGCCGAAGATCCCGCCGATGAAGCCGATCGGCAGGCCGACCACCGGGATCACGAAGAAGCCGACCACCCCGAGCAGCCCGCCGGCCAGCAGCGACGACGTGGGCACGCCGGTCCGCTTCAGGTTGCGCCCCGGCCACAGGTACTTGAGCACGGTGCCGCCGGCGGCGATCACGGTGGCGGCGGCGAGCACCGCCCAGCGGCCCGGGCCGGCGCCACCGAACAGCGCCCACACCAGCACGCCGCCCCAGCACAGCGGCAGCGCCGGCAGCCCGGGCACTACCACCCCGGCCAGCCCGGCGATGATCGCCAGCGCGGCGACCACCGACACCACTGCCTGCGAATCGGTGAGGCTCACCGTTCTCCCTTCTCGCCTGCCGCCGTGTGAGCGGGAGGTGTTAAGCGGGGCCCCCTGCTCTACCGGAGGCGTTAATAGGGGGCCCTTCCTTACCCGCCCAGGCGGGTGCGGATGCCGTCGGCGGGCATCGGGGCGCCGAACAGGCGGCCCTGACCGGTGTCGCACCGCAGCGCCCGCAGCCGCTCGGCCTGCACCTCGGTCTCCACCGCCTCGGCCGTCACCGACAGCTCCAGCGCGTGCGCCAGCCGGACCAGCGCGTCCACGATCCGCTCGTCCCGGTGGTCGGCGACCGCGTCCCCGTCACCCTTTATCCCCTCGACAAACGGGCCGGCCAGCTTCACGCAGTGGATCGGCAGCCGCCGCAGGTACGCCAGGTTCGAGTAGCCGGTGCCGAAGTCGTCGATGGCCAGCCGCAGCCCCAGGTCGGCGAGCTGGTGCAGGGTCCGCAGCGGCTCACCGGCGCTGCCCATGACCGCGCTCTCGGTCAGCTCCAGCTGCAACAGCTCGGCCGGCAGCCCGGTGTGCTGCAACGCCTCGGCGACCGTCTCCACGATGGCCGGGTCGTCCGCCTGCCGCGCGGCCAGGTTGACGCTGACCACCGGCGACGTCTCCGGGTACGCACGCCGCCACGACTCGGCGTCGCGGCACGCCTGACGCAGCACCCAGGCGCCGAGCCGGACGATCAGGCCGGTCTCCTCGGCCAGCCCGATGAACCGGTCCGGCCCGATCAGGCCCAGCTCTGGGTGCTGCCAGCGCACCAGCGCCTCCACCGTCACCATCGTGCCGTCCAGCAGCGACACGATCGGCTGGTAGTGCAGCACGAACTCGTCCCGGTCCAGCGCGGCGGGCAGATTGGCGGCCAGCGCCGAACGGGCGATGTCGGCGGCGCTGCGCTCCGGGTCGTACACCGCCCAGCGCCCCCGGCCCTCCGCCTTGGCCCAGTACAGCGTGGTGTCGGCGGCCTTCATCAGGTCACCGACGCTCGTCTCCGCCGCCGGGCACTCCACGATGCCGATGCTCGCCGACACGGCGAGCTGCTGGTCGGCGACGTGCACCGGCGCGGATACGGCGGCCAGGGCCAGCTCGGCGACCTCCACCGCGTCGTCGATGCCGCCGTCGGAGTCGACCAGGATGACGAACTCGTCGCCGCCCATGCGGGCCACCAGGTGACCGCGCCCGGCCACGCAGTCGCTGAGCCTGCGGGCGATCACCTTGAGCAGCCGGTCGCCCAGGTCGTGGCCGAGGCTGTCGTTTATCGCCTTGAAGCCGTCCAGGTCGATGAAGCAGAGCCCGACGCGCTGGTCGTCGCCCGCCCTGTCGAAGACCGTGCTGAGCGTCTCGAAGAACAGCGTCCGGTTGGGCAGCCCGGTGAGCGGGTCGTGCAGCGCCTGGAAACGCAGCCGCTGCTGCAACTCGTACCGCTCGGTGATGTCCTCGACCATGGCGACTGTGAACCGGGGCCGGCCGTCGTCGTACCGGATCAGCGAGACGGCGAGGTCGGTCCAGACCACGCTGCCGTCCTTGCGGTAGTAGCGCTTCTCCACCCGGGCGCTGTCCCGCTTGCCCTCGATCAGCTCCTTGTACAGCTCCCACATGCCGGCCGCGTCGTCGGCATAGGCCAACGCCGACACGTTCATCCGCCGCATCTCCGCGACTGTATAGCCGAGCATGTCGGCGAAGGACTGGTTGACCTCGATGATCTGCCCGTCCACACCGGCGATGCCGATGCCGATGGCGGCGCCGGTGAAGACGGCCCGGAAGCGGGCCTCGCTGTCCCGCAGCGCCTGCTCGACGGTGTCCCGCGCCTGCCAGGCGGAGCGGGAGATCCGCTCCTGCTGGCTGAAGACCCGGTCACGCAACGCGCGGGCGAACCCGGCGGCGAACGCGCCCTGCAGCAGCGCGACCCGCTCGCGCAGCTCGGGCGACTCCGCCCGGCCGGGCAGCACCCAGGGCAGAAACCGGTCACCGAGCGCCTGCACCGACCAGTCGAGCACGCCGGGCTCGGTGAGGTGCGCCTCGACCAGGGCACGCCCCACCTCCTCCGCCGGCCGGGCGGAGAAGGTGGGGGCGAGCAGGGCCTGGCCGAGCTGCTCGGTGAGTGGCACCAGCAGGCGCTCGGTCTCGGCCGCGGTCAACGGCACGAATCCGATGCGGCGCACCGCACGAGCCCACTCGGCGGCGTACGCGACGGCGCCGGGCCGACTGACGTCTCCCCCGTCGATGTCCGGGGCGCGCATGGATCAGCCGACGGCGCGGTCGTGCCGGGCGACGCCGCCGAAGGCGCCGAACCGCTCCGGGTGCTCGTCCACGTCCGACGGTGACTCGGGCCGCCAGAGCGGCATGTGCACCACGCCGGGTTCGAGGATCGTCCAGTCGCCGAAGAAGCCGGTGATCTCGGCCCGGGAACGCAGCGTGATCTCGGTGGCGGTACGCGCCGACAGCCGCTGCGCGTCGAGCATCTCCTGCGGCTGATCCTCGAAGGTGGAGTGGGAGATGACCAGGTAGCTGCCGGGCGCCGCGGCGGCCCGCAGGGTGGCCAGGATGTCGACCGGGCGGTCGGCGTCCGGGACGAAGTGCACCACGCCGGCGAGCAGGATGCCCAGCGGCCGGTCGAAGTCGATCAGCCCGCTGGACCGGGCGTGGTCCAGGATCAGCTTCGGCTCGCGCAGGTCGGCCAGGACCGCGGTGGCCCGCTCGTTGCCGGCGAGCAGCTCGTGGCTGTGCGCCACGGCGACCGGGTCGATGTCGACGTACACGATGCGGGCCTGCGGGTTGGCGGCCTGGGCGACCTCGTGCACGTTGCCGACGGTGGGGATGCCGGAGCCGATGTCGAGGAACTGGTCGATGCCGGCGTCGAGCAGCACCCGTACGGCCCGGCGCAGGAACTCCCGGCCCGAGCGCATGGTCGCGGCCAGGTTCGGTGTCATGGCCGCGATCTGCTCGGCGAGCTGCCGGTCGATCTCGAAGTTGTGGGCCCCACCGAGGAAGTAGTCGTAGACCCGGGCGGCGCTCGGCCGGCTCAGGTCGATCTCGGTGGGCGCGCCGTCCGGCGTCTGCATCGCTCGGTCCCCCAGGTCGTCGCCGCCGTCGCTGGCGGGTCGTGTGGTGCAGACCACTCTAGGCCGGTACGGCCAGGTATGGGAGATCCACCGGCGGCGATGCTGCCGGTCGCCGTCAGTCGGCCGACTCCAGCAGCAGCGAGATGCCCTGGCCGACGCCGATGCACATGGTCGCGAGCGCCCTCCGGCCGCCCCGGCGGCGCAGCTCCAGCGCGGCGGTCAGCGCCAGCCGGGCGCCGCTGGCGCCGAGCGGGTGGCCCAGCGCGATCGCCCCGCCGCCCGGGTTGACGTGCTCGGCGTCCTCCGGCAGGCCCAGCTCGCGCAGCACCGCCACGGACTGCGCGGCGAACGCCTCGTTCAGCTCGATCACGTCCACGTCGGCGAGCGACAGGCCGACGCGGTCGAGCAGCTTGCGGGTGGCCGGGACCGGGCCGATGCCCATGATCCGCGGCGGTACGCCGGCCGCCGCCGCGCCGCGTACCCGGGCCAGCGGGGTGAGGCCGTAGCGCTCGACGGCGGCCGCGGAGGCGACGAGCAGCGCGACAGCGCCGTCGTTGACGCCGGAGGAGTTGCCGGCCGTCACCGTGCCGCCCTCGCGGAACGGGGTGGGCAGCGCGGCGAGCTTCTCCAGCGACGTCTCGCGGGGGTGCTCGTCGGCCTCGACCAGCTTGGTCTCGCGCCTGCCCGCGGGCACTGTCACCGGGACGATCTCCTCGGCCAGCCGGCCGTCGGCCTGCGCCTTGGCGGCCCGCTGCTGCGACCGGTACGCGAAGGCGTCCTGCGCGGCCCGGTCCACACCGAACTCGGCTGCGACGTTCTCCGCCGTCTCCGGCATCGAGTCGACGCCCCAGCCCTTGCACATCAGCGGGTTGACCAGCCGCCAGCCGATCGTGGTGTCGTACACCTCGGCGGTGCGGGCGTACGGCGTGGCCGCCTTCGGCATGACGAACGGCGCCCGGCTCATGCTCTCCACGCCGCCGGCCACCACCAGGTCGGCCTCCCCGGCGGTGATCGTGCGGGCGGCGGAGGCGAGCGCGTCCAGACCGGAGCCGCAGAGCCGGTTGACGGTGCTGCCCGGCACCTCCTCCGGCAGCCCGGCGAGCAGCGCGGCCATCCGGGCCACGTTGCGGTTGTCCTCGCCGGCCTGGTTGGCGCAGCCCAGGATCACGTCGTCGGTACGCGCCCAGTCGACCGACTGGTGGCGCGCCACCAGCTCGCGGACGACGTGCGCGGCCAGGTCGTCGGGGCGGACCCCGGCCAGGGCGCCGGCGTACCGGCCGATCGGGGTGCGGACTCCGGCAACGAGGTAGGCCACTGTCATCGCGCGTACGTCCTTCGGGGGTGGGAAGGGGTCGGTCGGCGGGTCGCGGGGGTACCCGGCGCCAGGATATCCGTGACCGGAGCGGATAGGTTTGCCGCATGTCCGGGCCCCAGTTCAGCGCAGAGACCAGCGGCGGCGGCGCGTTCGTCCGCCAGCCCAACCGGTTCACCGGCCGGGTCACCCCGCACTCCACATCACCGGAGGGCGGCGGCCCGGACGAGCAGGGGCGCTGGCCGCTGGAGGCGGGCCGCTACCGGCTGATCTGGTGCCGGGCCTGCCCGTGGGCGCACCGGGCCCGGATCGTGCGCGGCCTGCTCGGGCTGGACGAGGTGATCTCGCTGGGCACCGTCGACCCGATCCGGGACGAGCGGGGCTGGCGCTTCGCGCTCGACCCGGACGGCTTCGACCCGGTGCTCGGCATCGGCTTCCTCTCCGAGGCGTACCTGTCCACCGATCCGGACTACACCGGCCGGGTGACGGTGCCGGCGCTCGTGGACACGCTCACCGGCCGGGTGGTGACGAACGACTATCCGCAGCTCACGCTCGACTTCTCGACCGAGTGGCGGCGGTTGCACGCGCCGGACGCGCCGGATCTGTACCCGGTCGAGCTACGCCCGGAGATGGACGCGCTGATGGCGGAGATCCACCGGGACGTCAACAACGGCGTCTACCGGTGCGGGTTCGCCACCTCCCAGGAGGCGTACGACGAGGCGTTCACCACGCTGTTCGCCCGCCTCGACGCGCTGAGCGAGCGGCTGGCGGGGCGGCGCTACCTGATGGGTGACGCGATCACCGAGGCGGACGTGCGGCTGTTCACCACGCTGGTGCGCTTCGACGTGGCGTACCACGGGCACTTCAAGTGCAACCAGAGCAAGCTCACCGAGATGCCGGTGCTCTGGGCGTACGCGCGGGATCTGTTCCAGACGCCGGGCTTCGGCGAGACGGTGGACTTCGACCACATCAAACGGCACTACTACGCCACGCACGACATGATCAACCCGACCCGGATCGTGCCGCTCGGCCCCGACCTGTCCGGCTGGACCACCCCGCATGGACGGGACTGAGGGCACCCCACGCCGGATCGCCGCCGCGTTCGCCGCCGTCTGCCTGGCGGCCGGCGTCGGCGCGGTGACGGTCGCGGTGGTCGCCGGTCCGGGTCCGGGCCTGGCCGGGTACGTGAGCGAATCGGGCATCACGGACAGCGGGTACGCGGCGGCGTACCAGATCGGGATCTTCTCGGTGGCGGCGGCGTTGCTGCTGCTCGCCGGGGCGCTGCCGGCGGGGTTGCGCGCGGCGTCCGGCCTGCTCGGCGTCGGCGCGGTGGCCACGGTGGTCTCCGGCGCGGTGACGTGCAGCGAGGGGTGTCCGCTGCCGCCGTTCGAGGCGGCCACGGTGGCCGACCTGGTGCACGGCGGCGCCAGCATCGTGGGGGCCGGCGCGGTGGTCCTGGCCATGCTGGCGCTGCTGTTCGCCCCGGCGGCGGACCGGGGACTGCGGCGGATCGCCGCGTACGGCGCGGCGCTGGCGCTGCCGGTGGCCGGCGTGGTCGCGCTGGCCCTGCTGCTGGTCGGCCGTGGCGCGCTGCTCGGGCTGTCGGAGCGGGTGCTGCTCGCCGTGGCCGCCGTCTGGGGGCTGGTCACCGCCGGCTATCTGGCTGTAAGGAGCTTCACGGCCGACGGTCCTTCCATTCCGGCGCGGGCCGGGAGTAACGTGTCCCGACGATGACCAATGTCTGGTGCCTCACCGAGCGCCTGTACGTCGATCTCCGACGGCAGGCCAGCGGCGTCTGTCCGGCGTAGCTCCACGCCCCGACGCCCGCCTACCCCCTTCCAGACCTTGGACCCGTCCTCATGGCTTCCGCCCTGCGCAGAATTCCCTTCTCCGTCCAGATCCTGCTGGGCCTCGTGCTCGGTGTCGCGCTCGGTTTCCTCGCCCGCGCCGCCGACCTCACCTGGCTGACCAGCACGCTCGACACCGTCGGCGGCCTCTTCGTCCAACTGCTGAAGCTCGCCGTGCCGCCGCTGGTCTTCACCGCCATCGTGGTCAGCGTGGTCAGCCTGCGGGGCGTCGCGAACGCCGCCCGGCTCGCCGTCAAGACGCTGCTCTGGTTCGCCGTCACCGCGCTCATCGCGGTGAGCATCGGCATCGGCCTCGGCCTGCTCACCGACCCGGGCCGCGGCGTCAACCTGGACCCGGCCGGCGCGACCGCGCCGAAGACCACCGGCTCCTGGATCGACTTCCTCACCGGCATCGTCCCGACCAACCCGGTCGGCGCGTTCGTCGAGGGCAACGTCCTGCAGATCGTCTTCCTCGCCCTGGTGGTGGGCGCCGCCGCGCTGCTCGTCGGCGACCCGGCCGAGCCGTTCGTGGCGCTCAACCGCTCGCTGCTGTCGATCGTGCAGAAGGCGCTCTGGTGGGTCATCCGCCTCGCCCCGATCGGCACGCTGGGCCTGATCGGCAACGCCGTCGCCTCGTACGGCTGGGACCTGCTGGCACCGCTCGCGAAGTTCACCACCGCCGTCTACGTCGGCTGCGCGCTGGTGCTGTTCGTGGTCTACCCGGTGCTGCTGGCGGTGGCCGGCAAGCTCAACCCGCTGCGCTTCTTCGCCGGCGCCTGGCCCGCCATCGAGCTGGCGTTCGTCTCCCGCTCCTCGGTGGGCACCATGCCGGTGACCCAGCGTTCGGTGGAGCGCCTCGGCGTCCCCCGCGAGTACGCCTCCTTCGCGGTGCCGTTCGGCGCCACCACGAAGATGGACGGCTGCGCCGCCATCTACCCGGCGCTCGCCGCGATCTTCGTGGCGCAGGTGTTCGGCGTGAACCTGGGCGTCACCGACTACCTGCTGATCGCGTTCGTCTCGGTGGTCGGCTCGGCCGCGACCGCAGGCCTGACCGGCGCGATCGTCATGCTCACGCTGACCCTGAGCACGCTGGGCCTGCCGCTGGCCGGGGCCGGCCTGCTGCTGGCCATCGACCCGATCCTGGACATGATCCGTACCGCCACCAACGTGGCCGGGCAGGCCGTGGTGCCGACCATCGTCGCCGCCCGGGAGGGCACGCTCGACCGGGCCGCGTACGACTCGGCCGGCAAGCGCGACCTGATCGAGCCGGCCGAGACCGGGCGGCTCGACCCCGTACCCGCCTGATCGACACTTCTTCGGGTGCGTCTTCCGAACCGGGGGCGCACCCGAAGCCATGACCGGAGGATCCGAGAATGAGCGCCCTGTTCACCCCGCTCGCCCTGCGCGGCGTCACACTGCCCAACCGGATCGCGCTGGCGCCGATGTGCCAGTACAGCGCCGGACCGGACGGCCTGCCCACCGACTGGCACCGCGTACACCTGGGTTCCCGGGCGGTCGGCGGGGCCGGGCTGGTGCTGACCGAGGCGACCGCGGTGGTGCCCGAGGGCCGGATCAGCCCGCAGGACACCGGCCTCTGGTCCGGCGCGCACGTCGACGCGTGGCGGCCGGTCACCGCGTTCGTCGCCGCCCAGGGCGCGGTCCCGGCCGTGCAGCTCGCGCACGCCGGGTTCAAGGCGTCCACGTACCGGCCGTGGGCGCCGGCGCGTGGCGGCGTGCCGGACGCCGAGGGCGGCTGGACCCCGGTCGGCCCGGGTGACGAGCCGTTCGTGCCGGACTACCGCACGCCCACCGCGCTCGAGGAGGCGGGCATCGCTGCCGTGGTGGACGCCTTCGCCACCGCCGCCGGACGGGCGCTCGACGCCGGGTTCGCCGCCGTCGAGATCCACGCCGCGCACGGCTACCTGCTGCACGAGTTCCTGTCCCCGCTGACCAACCGGCGCACCGACGGCTACGGCGGCGACCGGGCCGCCCGGATGCGGCTCACGCTGGAGGTGGCCCGCGCGGTACGCGCCGCCGTCGGCGAGTCCGTGCCGGTGCTGACCCGGATCTCCGCCACCGACTGGACCGACGGCGGCTGGAGCATCGAGGACAGCGTGGTGCTCGCCGGTGAGCTGGCCGCCGCCGGAGTCGACCTGGTCGACACCTCCTCCGGCGGCGCGGCGGCCCGGGCGTCCATCCCGGTCGGGCCGGGCTACCAGGTGCCGCTGGCCGCCCGGATCCGCCGCGACGCCGGGGTGCCGACCGGCGCTGTCGGCCTGATCGTCGAGCCCGAGCAGGCCGAGCAGATCGTCGCCGGCGGCGAGGCGGACCTGGTGCTGCTGGGCCGGGAGCTGCTCCGCGATCCGTACTGGCCGCGCCGCGCCGCCGCCAAGCTCGGCGCCACCCCGGCCTGGCCCGACCAGTACGCCCGAGCCTTCTGACCTTTGCCTGGTGATCATGAAGTTGGCGGCGGACGGCGTCCGATTTGTCGCCGCCAACTTCATGGTCAACCGGGGAAAAACCCGGGCGGTCAGCCGGCCAGGTGGTTCCAGCGGGGTTCCAGGTCGGCCCAGGCGCCCTGGTCGGCGACGGTCCCGTCGATCAGCACCACCACGTGGTCGGCCCGGACCAGCGCGGCCCGCTTCGCGGTCGAACCGACCACTGTGACCCCGTGCTCGCGCAGCGCCGCCCACAGCGCCAGCTCCGTGCTCACGTCCAGCGCCGACGACACGTCGTCGGCCACCAGAAGCTCGGTACGCGGCGCGAGCGCCCGGGCCAGCGCCAGCCGCTGGAGCTGACCACCGGAGAGCCGGGTGCCCTTGTGCCCGATGAGCAGCCCGAGCCCACCCCCGGCCGCGGCCAGGTCGTGTTCGAGCTGGGCCGTCGAGACCGCACCGGCGGCGTCCACCTGGTGGCCGAGCGCGATGTTGTCGGCCACCGTGCCGGAGAGCACCCGGGGCAGCTGACCCACGTACCCGACCTGGTTGGGGCGCAGGAACATCTCCGGCTCGGTGACCGGGTCGCCGTTCCAGCGCAGCTCGCCGACGTGGTGCACGATCCCGGCGAGCGCGCGCAGCAGCGACGACTTGCCGGACCCGACCGGGCCGACGACGAGCACCAGCTGCCCGCGCTCGACCACCAGGTCGACGTCGCGGACGGCGAGCATGCCGTCGGAGTGCAGCGCGCCGAAGCCGGACAGCTCCAGGCGGCGCAGCGGGTGCCGGGGCGGCGGCTCGGGCGCGGGCGCGGTGCCCGCGACCAGGTCCAGTCCGGGCACCGGCGCCGCGTACACGGCCGCGCCGGTCATCGCCACCGTCCGCTTCGTCCACACCCGCGCCGACGGGTACTGCGAGACCAGTGACGCGGTGGTCCACGCGAACCAGCGGGCCGCGCCGAGCGTGGAGACGGCCACGAGCGTGGCGCCGGCGGACAGCCCGCCGGTCAGATAGAGCGCCCACGCGCCGATCGGCAGCAGGCCGCTGGTGACCGCCGGGGTGGACCGGGCCCACACCTGCATGGCGATCTCGCGGCGCTGCCGCTCGCTGCGTACCTCGTCCAGCCGGGCGAGGTGACGCAGCACCGGGCGGGTGGCGCCGGCCAGCTTCACCGTCCGGGCGGCGGACAGCGCGGAGACCAGCGCGGTGGCGAACGCCGCGCGGGCCTTCACCGTGCCGGCCGCGGTGCGTTCCAGCCGGGGCCCGAACAGGGTCGCCGCCAGCCCGGAGACCACCATCGTGCCGACGAAGAACAACGCCGGTACGAGACTGCCGGTCACCAGCGTCATGGTCACCACGATGACCAGCGAGATGAACTGGTCCATCAGGTTGTCGGCGAGGTGCACCACCCGGTCGGTGTCGCCGCCCTGGGCCACCACCTCGGCCGGGGTGTGCCCGCTGACCCGGCGCGCGCCGGTCTGCCCGTGCACCAGCCGGGCGCTGATCCGCAGCATCTGCCGGATCCACCACTGCGGGAACCACAGGTTCGTCAGGTACGGCAGCGGCAGCACCACGAGCAGCGCGGCCACGATGCCCAGCGCTGGTAGCCACGGGTCGCCGCCGCCGACCAGATCGGCCCAGAGCCAGGGCAGCACCGCGCCGTCCATCCCGAGCACCGTCATCACGATGAACAGGGCGACCGAGAGCAGGCCGTACCGCGGGTCGTTGAAGCCCAGCCGGAGGATCTCGCGCATGGTCCGCGCGGGCGGCGTGGGCGGCGCCGGTGGCGGGTCGGCGCGCGGCACGGCGACCGGCCGCGTCGCGGGCGCGGCCGGCGTGGCGGGCGCGTCGTCCCAGGCGGGCGCGTCGAGCAGGTCCACGCCGCCGCGCCGGGTGCCCACCCCGGCGTACGCCCCGGCGTGGCTGGTGGCGAGCAGTTCGGCGAAGCGGGCCGACTCGCGCAGCGGGCCGGCCTCCAGCACCGCGCCGTCCGCCATCACCACCACCTCGTCGCAGCGGCGCACCGAGGAGAGCCGGTGCGCGATGACGATGCCGATCCGGTCGGTGAGCAGCCGTTCGGTGGCCTCGCGTACCCGGTTCTCGGTGACCGGGTCGAGCCGCGCGGTGGCCTCGTCGAGGATCACCACGTGCGGGTCGCGGACCAGGATCCGGGCGAACGCGACGAGCTGTTCCTGCCCGGCGGAGAGCACGTAGCCGCCGTCGCCGAGCCGGGTGTGCACGCCGTCGGGCAGCTCGGCGATCCAGGCGGTCAGGCCCAGCTCGGCCAGCGCCCGCTCGGCGGCGTCCAGCAGCTCCGGGTCGAACAGCGCCACGTTCTCGGCGAGCGTGCCGGCCAGGATCTCGGTGCGCTGGGGCACCACGGCGATCCACCGGCGCAGCTCCTCGACGTCCAGGTCGACCAGGTCGGTGTCGCCGAGGAACACCGTGCCGCGCGGCACGTCCACCGCCCGGGTGAGCACCTTGGTCAGCGTCGACTTGCCCGAGCCGGTACGCCCGACGAGCGCGTACGAGCGGCCGCGGACGAAGTCGAGGCGCACGTCGCGCAGCGCCGGCCCCCGCTCGTCCCCGCCGGCCGGGTAGCGGTAGGTGAGCCCGCGCACGGTCAGGTCGCCGTCGGCCGGGGTGGCTCCGCCGTCCGGCTCCTGCGGCGACCCGGCCAGCAGTTGCACCCGGGCCCACGCGCCGAACGCCTGCTGAAGGTGCGGAACCCAGCGCGCGATGTGCTCGACCGTCGCGCCGAACGCGATGGCCAGCAGCCAGATCCCGGTCAGCCGGGCGGCGTCCACGCGGCCGGTGGCGAGCGCCCACGCGCCGCCCAGCACCACACCGGCGATGCCGACCCGTACCGCGCCGGCGGCGGCCGCGGTGACCCGGGCGGAGAGCCGGAACACCCGGACGCACCGGGTGATCACCTCGGCCGCGCGGCGGGCGTAGAGGCGCAGCACGTACGGCCGGGCGAGGCTGGTGCGCACGTCGTCCTGCCCGTGCACCGCCTCCTCCATCACTGCCGCGAGGTCGGACCACGCCTCCTCCTCGGCCATCCGGGCCGGGGCGATCCGGGCGGTCGGGCGGCGCAGCGTCACCGCGAGCAGCGCGGTCAGCAGGATCATGCCGAGACCGGCGGGCCACCAGACGATCAGCGCGCTGACCGCCGAGAGCGCGCAGACCGCGAGGCCCTGCGCCAGCCGTACGCCGGTGTTCCGCATCTCGGCGGCGACCTGGTAGACGTCGTTGTCGATCCGGTCGAGCAGCTCGCCGACCGGCGTGGTCTCCAGGGTGGGGAGGTCCTGGCCGAGCGCGACCCGGCACAGCCGCCGCCGCACGTCGGCCGACCAGTCGGCGGTGAGCCGGGCCATGATCAGGCCGATCAGCAGGTCGGTGACGACAGCGGCGACGAGCGCCACCGCGAGCGCGACGAACCAGCCGGACGAGCGGTGCACCAGCACCGGCCCGGCCAGCGCGGACGCGGCCGCCTGGCCACCGGCGCCGAGCACGATCAGCAGCAGTACCGCCGCCATCCGCCGGGGCGCCGTGGCCCAGAGATCTCGGAGCAGGCGCATGGAAGGTCCTCCGGACTCGGATCGGTGGGGGCGGTGACCTCACCCTCACCCTCCGGCGGCCCGGAATCAACCGAATTACCGACCGCTGGTCAGGTCCGGGCGACCCGCCGGACGATGCCGAGCAGCGACTCCTGCACCTCGTCGATCGGCCGCTCCGGCGAGAAGACGAGCCAGTCCACCGCCACCACCAGCCCGACGCCGAACAGCGCCGAGCTGGCGGTACGCACGTCCAGGTCGGCCGGGAGATCGCCGCTGTCGACGCCGGCCTGCACCGTGTCGGCGATCACCGCGATGGCCTCGCCGCGCAGCAGCCGCAGCGTCTGCTGCCACTCCCGGTTGGTGCGCCACATCTCCGAGAGCAGGAGCTGGGCGAAGGCGCGGTAGCGGCGGATGTACTCCAGTTGCGCGCGGACCAGCGCGCCGAGCGCCTCCAGCGGCGGCAGCCCGTCGACGGCGGCCCGGAACTCGGCGGTGAGCAGGCCGATGCCGTGCCGCAGCAGCTCCTCGAAGAGGACGGTCTTGGATTCGAAGTTGTAGTAGACGGTCCCCTTCGCCACGCCGGCCCGGGCCGCGATGTCGTCCACCGTGGTGGCCGAGAAGCCCTGCTCGGCGATGAGGTCCACCGCCGCCACGAAGAGGCGCTGGCGGGTGTCCTCGCGCCGGCGCGTCCGTCCGTCCGTCACCGGCTCATCCTCACATGGTCAGTTCGGGGTGCAGCTTCGCCGGGGTCAGCCGGCGGGACCGGCGGGCCGCGCCGACGGTGAGCACCATCGCGCCCAGCCCGAACGCGAGCAGCACCAGCGCGGCGGTGACCACCGGGGCGGTGGTGCCGCCGTTTATGGTGTGCCGCAGCCCGTCCACCACGTACGTCATCGGCAGCCAGGGGTGGATCGCCTGGAAGAAGCCGGGCGAGGTCTGCACCGGGTAGGTGCCGCCGGACGAGGTGAGCTGGAGCATCAGCAGCGCCAGCGCGGCCAGCCGGCCGGCCGGGCCGAGCGCCACACCGAGCAGTTGCATGATCGCGGTGAACGCCAGCGAGGTGAGGGCGAGCAGCCCGAACGTGGCCCCCCCGTGCCTCGGGTCGAGCCCGAGCGCCAGCGTCACCACCGTGTAGAGCACCGCGACCTGGGCCAGGCCGATGCCCGCAGCCGGGAGCCACCCGGCGAGCACGACCCGCCAGCCGGGCGCGCCGGACATCACGTGCCGCCGGTTGACCGGCCGCAACAGCATGTACGTGATCATCGCGCCGACCCAGAGCGCCAGCGACAGGAAGTACGGGGCGAAGCCCACGCCGTACGAGCCGGCCGGGTTCTGCGTGTCGCGGATCAGACCGACCGGGTCGCCGAGCACGTCGGCGCGACTGGCCGCGTCGTCGTACCCGGGTAGTTTCCGCTCCCCGGCGGCGAGCCCGTCGGCGAGGTCGCCGGCGCCGCCCTCCAGCCGGGTCAGCCCGTCGACCAGCCGGTTGCTGCCGCTGCCGAGCTGGGCCAGGCCGCCGTCGAGCTGGCGGGCGCCGCTGGCGAGCCGGTAGAGGCCGCCGCGCAGCTCGCTCGCCCCGGTCGACGCGTCACCCAGCCCGTCGCGGAGCTTGGCGCTGCCCTGCGCCAGCGTGGCGAGCCCACCGGCCAGCTCGTTCACCTTGGCGCGGGCCGAGGCGACGTCGTCGGCCAGGTGCGGCGCGGCGGCGGCCACCTCGCGGGCGGTCTTCGCCACGTCGGTCATCTGCTTGCGCAGCGTGGCCATGTCGGTCTTGTCCAGCGCGGCCACCACTGAGCGGGCCTGGGTGACGGCCCGGTCGGCGGCCTTGCGGGCGGCGGCGAAGTCCGGGTCGTCGGCCAGTTCGGGGTGTTCCTTCGCGACCGCGTCGAGCCGGTCACGGATCTCCTCGGCGGTCGCGACCACCTCGGCGGCCCGTCCCGGCAGCGCGTCCAGCCCGGCGGCGAGCTGCTGCGCGCCGTCGGCGACGAGCGTGGCCGCCTTCTGGATCTTGTCGGCGTTGCCGCGCAGCACCGGCTCGTACTTGTCGGCGGCGGCGTTCACAGTGGCCGCGGCGGCCTTGGTCTCGGTGGCGGCACGCCCGGCGCCGTCGGCGAGCTGGGCGGCACCGGTACGCAGCTGGTCGAGGCCCTTGGCGAGCTTGTCCGCGCCCTGGACGGACTGGTTCAGTCCACCGGCGAGCTGACCGGCGCCGTCGGTGGCGTCACCGATCCCGTCGGCGAGCTGATCGGCGCCCCGCTGGGAGCTGCCGAGCCCGTCGGCGATCTTCCCGGCGCCGTCGGCGGCGCGCCCGGTCTCGGCCTTGGCGTCGGTGAAGCCGATCAGCATCCTGTCGAAGTACGTGGCGGCGGTGCTCTGCGCTGCGGCGGCCCGGATCTCGCTGAACGCCGACCGGGCGAGCAGCCCGGAGAGGTAGTTGGTGGCGTCGTCGTTGACGACCTTCAGCTCGCCCTGCCGGGCCGGTCGGTCCGGCTCCGGGCCGGCGGCGAGCGTGGCGGAGAAGTCCTGCGGGATGGAGAAGACCAGGTGGTAGCGCCCGTCGCGCAGCCCCCTGGTGGCGTCGGCCTGGTCGGTGACGGTCCAGCCGAAAACCTTGCGGTCGAGCAGCTTCTCGGTCAGGTCGCGCCCGGCGTGCACCTCGCTGCCGTCACCGGCCGTAGCCGGACGGTCGGCGTTGACCAGGGCGACCGGGATCCGGTCCATCTTCCCGTAGGGATCCCAGAACGCGTACAGGTAGAGCGCGCCGTAGAGCAGCGGGACGATGGTGAGCACGGCCAGCGCGGCGCGTGGCAGCCGGCCCCGGGTCATCCGGCGCAGCTCGAACAGGGCCAGTCGCAGGACGCTCATGCGGGCACCTCGGCGAGCTCGGTGAGGGTGGGCTCGGCGGGAAGGGCGGGGGCGGGCACTGCCGGGTCGCCGACGCGGTGCACGGTGGCGGCCACGCCGGGTTCGACGGCGCGGGCGCTGGCGACCACCGCGTACCCCTGGTCGGCGAGGCGTTCCAGCGCGCCCCACATCCACTCCCGCTCGGGGCGGTCGGCGCCGGCGTCCACGTCGTCGGCGACGATCAGGCTGGGACCGCCGAGGCTGGCCAGCACCAGCCCGAGCACCTGCCGTTCGACAGGGGTGAGGTCGCGGCCGTACCGATCAGGGTCGAGCGGGGCGTCGGTGAGGCCGGCGCCGGCGACGGCGGTGGCGTACGCGTCGCGGCGGTAGGCCCGGCGGGCCCGCACCGCGGCCACCGGGATCAGCCGCCGACGGCGGCGCGGCACCGGCCCGAGCAGCAGCAGCCGTTCGGTGATGTGCTCGGCGACGGTGAGCGTCGGGTCGGGCTCGTGCACGCCGGCCACCTGGCCGAGCGCGGCCGGGCCGCGGCGGCGCAGTTCGCCGTGGCTGTGCGGGAAGCGCCCGGCCAGGGTGAGCAGCAGCGAGGTGCGTCCGCTGCCGGGCGGACCGGTGAGCGCGACCAGTTCACCACTCGCGGCGGTGAGGTCGACGTCCCGGTAGACCCAACCACGGCGGGTCCGCAGCCCCAGGCCAATGGTCTCGACGATGTTCATCAGACCCCGAATTCCGAACTGACTAGTCAGTATAAAAACATGCCCAGCCTAGCGCCGGGTGTCCGATTCGGGACCTCTTGACGGACGTGATCCTCAGAACAGCACTGTGGCGAGCGTGCCGACCGGGCGGAAGCCGCAGCGCTCGTAGACACGCCGGGCGGGCAGGTTGAAGTCGTTGACGTAGAGGCTCACTGTCGGCGCGACCCGGTCCAGCGCGTCGCGCACCACTGCGGCCATCGCGGCGGTGGCGATGCCCCGGCCACGCCACTCGGGCGCCACCCAGACGCCCTGCACCTGGGCGGTCCGGCGGGTCACCACTGCGAGCTCGGCCTTGAAGACCACCCGCCCGTCGACGAAGCGGGCGTAGGCGCGGCCGGCGCGCACCAGCTCGGTCACCCGCCGCCGGTAGCCGCGCCCGCCGTCCTCGGCCAGCGGCGACACCCCGACCTCCTCGGTGTACATCGCCACCGCGGCCGGGAAGAGTCGGTCGACCTCGCTGCCGCGCACCCGCCGCACGTCCGGGTCGGGCGCCACAGCGGGCAGCGCGTCGGTGGCCAGCAAGGGCTGGTTCGGGCGTACGTCCCGGGCCGGTCCCCAGTACGGGCCGAGGCGGTCCCAGAGCCCGAGTACGGCGTCGGCGCGGCCCACGATCGAGGAACAGAGCCGCTCCTGGGCGCTCAGCTGCTCGGCGAACGCGCTCACCGCCGGCTCGGACGCGAGCACCGGAGTCAGGTTGCCGCCCAGCCAGCAGATCGACTCCAGCTGACGGCGCGAGCCGTAGCCGAGGATCCGCGCCTCGGCCCGCCACCAGGCCAGCCCGCGCGCCGCCACCCGCTCGGCGACCTGCGCGCCGGCGTAGGGGTCGAGGTCGAGCAGCCGTTCGACCGCGCGGCGCTCCGACTCCCCCAGTTGGCGTACCGGCATCGTGAGCACGGCTACCAGCCTGCCAGATCCACCCCGGGATGCGCGGGCCGACCGGACACCCCGGAGCACTGTGGTGAGCGGTGGCTCAGCCGACCGGCGCAGGCACTGATTCGGGCGCGGGCGGCCGGGTCCGGGCGGCCCACCGCACCACCGGCGGCACGAGCGCGCCGAGCAGCAGAAACACCCCGCCGAGCACCAGCCAGCCCGGCGCGCCCCAGCCGATCGCGAGGGTGGTCACCACCACCGGGGCGACCATCGAGCCGAGCTGCATGCCCATCCCGTACGCCCCCTGGTACTGGCCGTGCGCGTGCGCCGGGGCCAGCCCGAACGAGATGCCCCAGCCGGCCGCCGCGTGCCACAGCTCCCCCACGACGTGCACGAGCGCACCGGTCAACAGCAGCGGCACCGCCACCGCGACCGGCACGCCGCCACCTGCGGCGAACAGCGCGCAGGCGACCGCGAGCAGGACGCCGGCCCGGCGGGAGGCCCGGCCCGCGCCGGTCAGGTCCTCGGTGCCCCGCGAGGCGCGGACCTGGAACAGGATCACCACCACCGTGTTGACGAGCAGGCAGACGGAGATCAGCCAGTTCGGGGCCGTGGTGTGCCCGGCGATCCAGAGCGGCAGGGCGATGTTGATCAGCGAGAAGTGCATGGACATGAGCCCGTCCAGCACGGTGAAGGCGAGGAACGGGCGGTCCCGCAACGCGATCAGCCGTGGCCCGTGCGCCGGGGCGGGTACCGGCGGCACCGGCGGAAGCCGCAGCAGCACCGCCGCCGCCAGCACGTAGGTCGCGGCGTCGAGCAGGATGAGCATGACGTACGCGCCGCGGGTGTCGGCGGCGAGCGCGAACCCGGCCAGCACGGTGCCCACCGAGATGCCGACGTTGGTGACCGCGCGCAGGTAGGCGCGGGTGCGGACCCGCTGGTCGGGTGGGACGGCCCCGGCGATGAGCGCGCCCCGCGCACCCCGGTTGGCCGCGTCGGCGAACGCCATCAGCACGCCGACGACCAGGAAGCCGGTGAACGAGCGCACCGCGACCAGCGCGGCCGTGCACCCGGCCGAGGCGAGCAGCGCGGCCATCTGGAGGCCGCGCGGCCCGAGGCGGTCGGCCAGGTAGCCCATCGGGGTGCTCGCCACCAGGCTGACCAGCGCGGTGAGGGTGAGCGCCACGCCGACCTGGGTCACGGTGAGCCCGACCGAGCGGGTGAGGAAGAGCGCGCTGGCCGTGAGCCAGGTGCCCCGCCCGACGGTGTTGACGAGCGTGGAGAGGGCGAGTGTCCGGGACGGTCCGGGTTCGGGAAGCAGCCGCACGTCGGCAGCCTAACAGTACGTGCGTACGGTTTTCGGCCCGGTTTTATCTAGCGTCTTGTCGGCGATGCATCAGTGATACGACGACAGAAGGAGAACACTGATGGGTTTCCATCGACGGATGCACGCCATGCACGACGAGATGCGCCGCCGGGGCGGCTTCGGCTTCCCGCCCGTACCCCCGGGTCCGCCGCCCTTCTCGCCCGGACCGCATGGTCACGGTCGAGGCCGGGGCGGGCGCGGACGCGGCCGGCGGCCGAACGTGCGCGGTGCCGTGCTGGCCCTGCTCACCGAACGGCCCATGCACGGCTACGAGATGATCCAGGAGATCGACTCCCGCACCGGCGGGGCCTGGCGGCCCAGCCCCGGCTCGATCTACCCGACGCTGCAACTGCTGGAGGACGAGGGCGTCATCGCGACCGCCGCCGACTCCGAGGGCGGACGCAAGCGGTTCGCGCTCACCGAACAGGGCCAGGCCGAGGCGGCCACCGCGGCGCAGGCCCCGCCCTGGGCGGAGTTCGCCGAGCAGACAGTCAACAGCTGGCACGACATCCGCGACGCGGGCGGGCAGGCCATGCAGGCGCTGCGGCAGGTGATGACCACCGGCACCGACGACCAGCGCGCCCGGGCCGCCCAGGTGCTCGACGAGACCCGGCGCAAGCTCTACGCCATCCTCGCCGAGTCCGAGTGAGCACCGCCGCCCGCGACGGCGCGCCGGCCGGACGACGGCCGGCGTGCCGTCAGGCGCGGCGCGCGGTGACGAGCAGGTACTCCCAGCGCATCACGCCGCCGTCCAGGTGCCGGGCGGCCAGGTCGGTCAACGCGCGGTCGAGCCCGGCCGTACGCTCCGGGTCGCCCGCGTTCGCCCGGTAGACCGCCACAGTCGGTCCGTAGTGGGTCGCGAAGAAGTCCCGGAACTCCGCGGGCGTGGCGAACCGGTTCACCACCACGGCGTCGCGCCCCAGCCTGAGCGCGTCGACCCGGTCGCCGAACAACTCCCGGACGTGGTCCTCGTCGCCCCAGAGCGGGGGCGGCTGCGCGCCCGGCGGCGGTGCCGGCGCGTACGGCCGCATGGCCGCGAACAACTGGCCGACGAAGCCCTCCGGGGTCCAGTTGACCAGGCCGATCGTCCCGCCCGGACGGCACACCCGCAGCAACTCGTCGGCGGCGACCCGATGCCGGGGCGCGAACATCACGCCCACGCAGGACAGCACCGCGTCGAACGCGCCGTCGGCGTACGGCAGCGCCTCCGCGTCCGCCTCCTCCCAGGTGAGCGTCACGCCCTCCCGCTCGGCCGACGCCTGCCCGATCGCCAGCAGCTCCGGGGTGAGGTCACCGGCCACCACCTCCGCGCCGGTCCGGGCCGCCGGCAGAGCCGCGTTGCCGGTTCCGGCCGCCACGTCCAGCACCCGCATGCCCGGTCCCACCCCCACCGCCCGGACCAGCGTCGCCCCCAACTGCGGGATCACCTGCGCGGACACTGCGGAGTAGTCGCCCAGCGCCCACATCGCGCGGTGCCGGGCCTTCACCGCCGCGTCCCGCTCCCGTTCCTCGATCATCTGTCGCTCCTCACCTGTCGTCCCTGTCAGGGACGCTAGGCAGCGGACGTCCCGGCCCCCAGTACGAGATCTGTACCGCTCCCGACAGGCGCCTGGCCGGGCCGCCGGGCCGGGCGTAGCGTGCCCGCCATGGGGGCCTCCTACCACCAGTTCTGCCCCGTGGCGAAGGCCATGGAACTGCTCGACGAGCGGTGGACGCTGCTCGTGGTGCGGGAGTTGGTCAGCGGCTCGGAACGCTTCAACGAGCTGCGCCGGGGCCTGCCCCGGATGTCGCCCACGCTGCTGTCCCGCCGGCTGCACCAGCTCGTCCGCGCCGGAGTGGTGGAGCGGCGGGTCGACGGCGCAGACGTGCGCTACGTCCCGACCGCCGCCGGGCGGGAGCTGCGGCCCGTGCTGGAGGCGCTCGGCGCCTGGGGTGTGCGCTGGATCGGTGAGCTGGGCGACGCCGACCTGGACCCGAAGCTGCTGCTGTGGGACATGCACCGGCACGTCGACCACGACGCGGTCCCACCGGGGCGTACCGTCGTGCGGTTCCGCTTCCGGGACGTGCCCGCGTCGCAGCGCGACTGGTGGATGGTGATCGCCGGGGGCGAGGCCGACGTCTGCGACATCGACCCCGGGCACGACGTGACGGTGACCGTCACGGCAGACCTGCGCGCCCTGGTCCAGGTCTGGATGGGCGACCTGGAGTGGGCCGTGGCGCTGCGCGGCGGCGCGGTGGAGGTGACCGGGCCGGAGGCGCTGCGGCGCGCCGCGCCCGGCTGGTTCACCCTCTCCCCCTTCGCCGCCGTGCCCCGGCCCTGAGACGGCGCGTGCGGCCGCCCCGACGGGACGGCCGCACGGCGACGCGGAAGTGGATCAGTGCACGGTGACAGTGGCGCCACCCGGCACCAGCTCGCGCAGCTCCTCGGGGATCTCGGCGCCCATCTCGTCGGCGATCCGCAGCGCCTCCTCGATCAGCGTCTCCACGATCTGCGCCTCGGGCACGGTCTTGACGACCTTGCCCTTGACGAAGATCTGGCCCTTGCCGTTGCCGGAGGCCACGCCCAGGTCGGCCTCGCGGGCCTCACCCGGACCGTTCACCACGCAGCCCATGACCGCGACGCGCAGCGGCACCGGCAGGCCCTCCAGGCCGGCGGTGACCTCCTCGGCCAGCTTGTAGACGTCGACCTGCGCCCGCCCGCAGGACGGGCAGGAGACGATCTCCAGGCCACGCTCACGCAGGCCCAGCGACTCCAGGATCTGGTTGCCGACCTTGATCTCCTCGACCGGCGGGGCGGACAGCGAGACCCGGATGGTGTCGCCGATGCCCTCGGCCAGCAGCGCGCCGAACGCCACCGCCGACTTGATCGTGCCCTGGAACGCCGGGCCCGCCTCGGTGACGCCGAGGTGCAGCGGGTAGTCGCACTTCTCGGCCAGCAGCCGGTAGGCGCGGATCATCACCACCGGGTCGTTGTGCTTGACCGAGATCTTGATGTCCCGGAAGCCGTGCTCCTCGAACAGCGAGCACTCCCACAGCGCCGACTCCACCAGGGCCTCGGCGGTGGCCTTGCCGTACTTGGCCAGCAGGCGCTTGTCCAGCGAGCCCGCGTTCACGCCGATCCGGATCGGCACGCCCGCGTCGCCGGCGGCCCGCGCGATCTCCTTGACCTTGTCGTCGAACTGCCGGATGTTGCCCGGGTTCACCCGCACCGCGGCGCAGCCGGCGTCGATCGCCGCGAAGACGTACTTGGGCTGGAAGTGGATGTCGGCGATCACCGGGATCTGCGACTTCTTCGCGATCGCGGGCAGCGCCTCCACGTCGTCCTGCGACGGCACGGCGACCCGGACGATCTGGCAGCCGGACGCGGTCAGCTCGGCGATCTGCTGGAGCGTGGCGTTGACGTCGGCGGTGAGGGTCGTGGTCATGGACTGCACCGAGACCGGCGCGCCGCCGCCGACCGGCACCGAACCGACCATGATCTGGCGGCTGGCCCGGCGCGGGGCCAGCGGCGGCGGCGGTACGGGGGGCATACCGAGACTGACAGCGGTCACTTCAGGCACTCACCTTGAGAAGAGCGTGATGGGGTTGATGACATCAGCGGTGACGGTCAGCAGCGTGAACGCGCCACCGATCAGGATCACCGCGTACGTGAACGGCATGAGCTTGAGGTAGTCGACCCGGCCCGGATCCCGGCGGCCGATGCGCGCGTACAGCCAGGAACGCGCCCGTTCGAACCAGGCGATGGCGATGTGACCGCCGTCCAGCGGAAGCAACGGCAGCAGGTTGAACACGCCGATGAAGAAGTTCAGCGACACGAAGAGCATGAAGAACACCAGCCAGGCGTTGTGCTCCACGGCCTCGCCGCCGAGCCGGGTGGCGCCGACCACGCTGATCGGGGTGTCCATGTCGCGCTCGCTGCCGGTGATCGCGCTCCACAGCGCGGGCACCTTCTGCGGGATGCGCTGCATGGCGTGCGCGGTCTGCACCGCCATGGTGCCGGTGAAGTCGGCGGTGGCGCCGAACGCGGCGATCGGGCCGTACTCGACCCGGGGCGGGGTGCTCGGCCGCAGGGCCACGCCGAGCGCGGAGACCGACGAGCTGGCGCCCTTCGGGTCGTCCAGCGGCGGGCGCTGCACCGCGGCCAGGTCGACGCGGGCCTCCTGCGACCGGCCGTCGCGCTCAAAGGTGACGGTGGCCGCGCCGGGCGGGGTGGCCCGGACCACGTCGAGCATGTCGCCCCAGGTGGAGACCGGTCGGCCGTTCACCGCGGTGATCCGGTCGCCGTCCTTGAGCTGGGCCTTCTCGGCCGGGCTGGCCGGGTCGTCGGCCTGGCATGCGCGGGCCGCGTTCTCCACCACGACACAGGGGGCCAGCGCGATCACGGCCGGCTCCGCCTTGAAGCCGTCCTCGGTGGAGGGGAACTTCGGGTTCGGCAGGCCGGCGGTGATCGCGATGATCCAGAGCGCGATCAGGGCGAGCGCGAAATGGGTGATCGAGCCGGCGGACATCACGATCGTCCGCTTCCAGACCGGGTAGCGCCACATCGCGCGCTTCTCGTCCCCGGGCTCGACGTCGTCGTCCTGCGGCGTCATGCCGACGATCTTGCAGAAGCCGCCGAGCGGGATGCCCTTGATGCCGTACTCGGTCTCGCCTCGCTTGAACGACCACAGCGTCGGGCCGAAGCCGACGAAGTAGCGGGTGACCTTCATCCCGAACGCCTTGGCGGTCAGCATGTGCCCCGCCTCGTGCAGGCTCACCGAGATGAGAATCGCCAGGGCGAACAGCACCACCCCGAGCAGATAGCTCATCGAGCTCCTTCCACCGACCCGACGATGATCTCCTGGGCGTGCGCCCGTGCCCACGACTCGGCGGCGAGCACGTCCTCGACGGTACCTGGTTCGTCGAAATCGGGTGCGTCCTCCAGCACCCGCTGGAGGGTGTCGACGATGCCGAGGAACGGCAGCCGCCCCGCGACGAACGCGGCCACGCACTCCTCGTTGGCCGCGTTGTAGATCGCCGGACGGCAGCGCCCCGCCTCACCCGCCGCCTTGGCCAGCGCCACCGCCGGGAACGCCGCGTCGTCCAGCGGGAAGAACTCCCAGGTGTGGGCAGTGGTCCAGTCCACAGCGGCGGCGGCGCCGGGCACGCGGTCCGGCCAGCCGATCCCCAGCGCGATGGGCAGCCGCATGTCCGGCGGGCTGGCCTGGGCCAGCGTCGAGCCGTCGGTGAACTCGACCATCGAGTGGATCACCGACTGCGGGTGGACCATCACCTCGATGTCGGCGTACGGCACGTCGAACAGCTCGTGCGCCTCGATCACCTCCAGCGCCTTGTTGACCATCGTGGCGGAGTTGATCGTGACGACCGGGCCCATGTTCCAGGTCGGGTGCGCCAGCGCCTGCTCCGGCGTGACGGCGGTCAGCTCGTCGCGCCGCCGCCCCCGGAACGGGCCGCCGCTGGCGGTGACCACGAGGCGCCGCACCTCGCCCCGGGCGCCGCCGCGCAGGCACTGCGCCAGCGCCGAGTGCTCACTGTCAACAGGAACGATCTGGCTGTGACCCGGATGCCGCATCAGCGCGGCCTTGACCAGCGGGCCGCCGGCGACGAGGGACTCCTTGTTGGCCAGGGCGAGGGTACGCCCGGCGTGCAGCGCGGCCAGCGTCGGCGGCAGGCCCAGCGAGCCGACCACCCCGTTGAGCACCACGTCGCACGGCCACTGCGCCAGCTCGGTCATCGCGTCCGGCCCGGCCACGATCTTGGGCAGTTTGAAGTCACCGGTGGCCCAGCCGCGCTTGCTCGCCTCGGCGTAGAACGCGAGCTGAAGGTCCTGCGCGGCGGACGCGCGGGCCACGCCGACCGCCTCCACGCCCAGCTCCAGCGCCTGCGCGGCGAGCAACTCCACGTTGCCGCCACCCGCGCCGAGGGCCACCACCCGGAAGCGGTCCGGGTTGCGCTTGACGATGTCGATGGCCTGGGTGCCGATCGAGCCGGTCGAACCGAGCAGCACGAGATCTCGGGGAGTGGTCACCGGACCATTGTTCCCCAGCGCCTCACCCCGGTTCGTCCCGGAGTGCCCGGCGGCATGATCGACTGCAGTTCCCCGAGGTGGCGCCATCAGCGGTGTCGCGATGCCACCACTTCGGGGAACTGGTGTCGATCACGCCTGGGGCGCCTCCTCGTCGAGCAGGTCGGCCGGGTCGACGCTGAACTCGAACGGCTCCCGCATCACGAACGTCGCACCGGCGGCCGCGGCGGCGAGCGGCCGGTACTCACCCTCGACCAGTTCGTAGAGGGCGAGCGCCGGCACCCGGTTGCGCAGGTCCACCCGGAGGAAGTACGGCACACCGGCGGCGGCGTACTCCCGCGGCCTGTCGATCACGCCGGACGGTGCGATCTCCCCCACCAGCAGCGGGTCCGCCACGATCACGGCCCGGAGACCGCCGGCCGGCCGTCGCAGCACGACCAGGTCGGGAACGAACAGGTCGTCACCGGACACCAGGTTGACCGATCGACAGCCCCACCAGCCGGCCGCCCGGGCCGCCACCCCGATCCGGTACGCGAGATGGAGATGCGCCGTACGCCGGTCGACGCCGCTGCCCGGCGTGACGATCACGCAGCCGCGCAGCACCTCGATCCTCGGGCCGTTGTTCTCCGGCAGCAGGTCGAGTGCCGCTGCGGCCGTCCAGGGCTGATCCCGGCGGCCGAGCAGATCCAGCGACCCGCCGGACGGATCGCGGTCAGGCCGGTCCCGATGCCGCGAGGCGTCGAGGTCGGCAAGGAGAACCTCCAGTTCCTCGTCCGACCCGATCAGGTCCGGACGAGCCAGACCGTCGAGGCTGGTGACCGGCTCGGCGCCTTGGCGGCGTGCGAGTTCGCCGGCCGGGACGGCAGCCGTGCCCGGATTCCGCTCCGCGTCACTCGACGTGTCTCCGCTCACCGAACTCGCCCTTTCTCCTCGACCAGGCCGAGCCGGATGCTCGGAGTCGAGCTTCACCCGTTCTCGTGCCGTCGCTCGCACAGAAGGTGCGTCCCGGTGTCGACCGACGCGCTCAGACGAGCAAGGCCCGGTCGTGGAGGAAGGCGAGAACGTCCTGCCTCTGCTCCGGCGTCAGTGAAGCCAAAGGCACGATCAGCGCTCGCCCACCGGACAGTCGCACCAGCAACTGGTCGTGGACCTGCTCTGCGGCGGACACGGCGGACCACCGCACCAGCGTGTGCCCCTCCGGGCTCTCGCACCGCAGACCCTCGTCCGAGAGGTTCCACCGGGCCGCGACCGAGCCCCACTGCCAGGCCGCCCCCACCGCGCGGTGCAGCATCACGGCCGGGGCGAGGAACCAGCAGAGCACGGCCCCACCTGCCAGCGCGGCGGCGGCGAGACGGGGCTCCGCGACGAGCGTGAAGACCGCCAGCAGCGCCAGCGTGCCGCCCACCCATCGATAGGGCAGGACCGCACGCCGCAGGAACCGGCGCCACGCCACGGTGAACGGGCCCCGATCGGGTGCGGCCTCGAACTCGATCAGCACGACGTACGGTAAACCGCGTCCTCGCCCGGCCAGCTCCGCCGAACGGTCAGGCGGGGCGCTCCAGGACGAAGGCCTCCAGCTCGACGCCGCCGTACCAGTCGGTGCGCACGCCCACGTGTGTCATGCCGAGCCGCCGGGTCACCGCCATCGACGGGTCGTTCCCGGCCATCACCACCGCGTACACCCGTGGGGTGCCGGTGGCGAACTCGCGCTCCAGCACCGCGCGGGCCGCCTCGGTGGCGTAGCCGTTGCCCTGGGCGTCGGGGTGCAGGTGCCAGCCGACCTCGATGTCGTCGGTCAGGGTGACACCGTCGCGTCCCGGCAACGGCTTGAGCAGGATGCTCCCGGCCACCGGTCCGCCGTCGCGTGGCTCGATCGCCCACAGGCCCCAGCGGCCCTCGTACGGCGCCCAGCGTTCGTGCCAGGACCGGACCCGCTCGCGCGCCTCGGACGGGTCGGTCATCCGGCCCTTGCCGCCGCCCAGCCAGCGCATCACCTCCTCACGGGAGTAGATGTCGTAGATCCGGGCCAGGTCCTCCGGCGACTCGGTCCAGTCCCGCAGCACCAGCCGTTCGGTCGTGGCGATCGTCATGCCGCCGGATCGTAATGCGTGGCGCGGGGCCGTACGGGGAACGAGAGGGCGATGGGCGACGGGTGGGATCGGGCGAAGCGGATCACGGCTGCGGCGTTCCGGCCGGTCCGCGGCCGGGATCTCTCCCTGCACGCCGCCGCGATCACGTTCTACGGCGCGATCGCCGTGGTGCCGGTGGCGCTGCTGGCGATCTGGCTGACCGGGCTGCTCGCCGGGGCGGACCGGGTGCGGCGGCTGACCGGGTACGCCATCGACACGCTGCCCACCGATATCGGCGCGCACCGGGCGGCGGCCGCGCTGGTCGAGGCCGGGCTGGGGCTGACCCCGCTGCTGGCGCTGGCCTCGCTGCTGCCGGCCTCGCTGTACGGGGAAGGGCTGCGCCGCGCGTTCGTCTCGGTGGCCGAGCCGCGCGCCGAATCCGGCGCGCTGGTCGGCTGGCGGGGCCGGCTGCTGCTGCTCCCCCTGCTGGCGCCGGCCCCGGTGCTGCTGCTGTCGATCCTGCTCGGGCTGCCGATGACCACACGGCTGGTACGCCAGGGCGGCTGGATCGGCGCGCTCGGCGTGGTGCTGTCGTTCCTGGCGGTGTGGCTGGTGCTCACGCCGGTGCTGATCTGGGTGTTCCGGGTGGTCGGCCCGGCCTCCCCGGACTGGCTCGCCACCATCGTCCTGGGCTCGTTCACGGCGGCGAACCTGTCCGGCTTCCTGCACGGCTTCGTGCTGTTCTGCTCGCTGCCGCTGGACCTGGGCGTGCCGTTCGGCGGCTTCGACGAGATCGGCGGCGGGGTTGCGGTGCTGCTCTGGCTGTACCTGTTCCACGTGATCGTGCTGTCCGGCTATTCCGCGACGCTGGCGGCGAGCCGGTGGCGGGCCACCCGGGAGGCGGCCCGCGCCTGACGGCTGCGGGTCAGCGCCGGAACGGGCCGCGCACCTCGTACGTGATGCCGCCGGTCCCGGCCCGGGCGCCGCTGGTGCCGCGCTGGGAGGAGAAGTAGAGCCGGCTGCCGTCCGGGGAGAACGCGGGCCCGGTGATCTCCGACTCGGACTGCCCGAGGACCCGCACGAACGGGGTCACCACGCCGGCCGGCGTGATCATGTTGATCTCCATGTTGCCGCCGTCCTCGGCCACGTAGAGGTCGCCGCCGGCGGTGCCGGTGATGTTGTCGACGCCGGTCAGCGGCGCGGCGCCGGCCGGCACCAGCGAGTCGTCGTACGCGAGGTCGAGCCGCTGGTTCACCGCGTCGTACGCCCACACCCGGTTGTCGCCCTTTGTGGTGAACCAGCAGGTGTCGTCGGCGTACCAGCAGCCCTCGCCGCCGTCGAACGTCTGCGCGGCGCCCACCTGGTAGCGGGTGGGCACCGGGAACCCGTCGCGGTCCGGCAGGTCCCGCCAGGTGACCGGCCCGGTGACCTGGCCGTCCGGGGCGCAGAGCACCTGCACCTTGCCGGTGCGCAGGTCACCCCAGGTGTCCGGCACGAACCGGTAGAAGCAGCCGTCCGACTCGTCCTCGGTCAGGTAGACCACCCGCCGCTGCGGATCGCAGGCCGCCGCCTCGTGCTTGAAGCGCCCCATCCGGGTCCGCTCCTCGCCGGACCGGCCCCCCTCCGGCCAGGTCTCGAAGACCCGACCCAGCGGCACCTCCTCGCACGACAGCCACGTCCCCCACGGGGTGGGCCCGCCGGCGCAATTGACGTTCGTGCCGCCGAGGATCCGGTACGCGGCGGCGATCGCGCCGTCAGCCGCGAACCGCACCGCCGACGCGCCGCCGACGAGCGGCACCTCCGAGTTGGAGACGTAGATCCAGCCGTCGGCGGCCGGGAAGCAGGCGCCGCCGTCCGGCGCCGGGTGCCAGGTGTACGAGGTGCCCGCGACCCGCTGCCCGGAGCGTGCGATCACCCGGCTGGTGAAGCCGGCCGGCACCTGGAGACCGTTGGCGTCGGCGGCCAGCAGGTCGCCGTACGGGCCGGGGCCGGGCTGGGCCGGCTGGGCCGGTGCGGCCGCCGCGGCCCAGAGACCACCGGCGAAAGCGGCGGCGCCGCCGACGGCTGTGGCACGCAGGACGGTACGACGATCCATCGGGGATTACCTCCCGGAGGCGGTGGGTGTCCCGTCGACGGTAAGACGGAAATGCATCGACAACTGCCACTATAAGGTGAACGCCCGGTGACGGCCGTCCGGCGTCAGAGGCCCTCGACGTACCGCTTGGCGTCGGCGAGCGACATGTGCGTGTGCTCCCGCACCACCTTGATCGCCTGGATCTTCTTGCCCCGGTGCAGCAGCCGCGCGGCCTCTGCCCGCACCGCCTCGTCGACGCCCTTTCCCGGTGCCGGCGGGCCGGGCGACCAGGAGCCGCCGGCCGCCAGCGCGTCCACCGCCCGCTTCGCGTCCAGCAGCGACAGCCCGGTCTGCTCGCGCAGCACCTTGACCGCCTCGACCGTACGCCCCGCGCGGGCCAGCCGGACCACCTCGGCCTGCCCGTCGCCGGCCGGGCGATCAGGGGCGACCAGGTCCCGGGGACGGTCGCGCCGCAGCACGAGCAGGAGAAGGAGCACCACCACGACGAGCGCCACCGCGAGCGCGACCTGGACAGCCGGGGACATGCCGGGAACGGTAGCGCCCCACCGCGAACCCTCCCGCAAGGGCTCGCCCGCCGCTACGCTCCGGCCCATGAGCGACGCGAGTGAGCTGCCGTCCCGCGCCGACGTCGTGGTGGTCGGCGCCGGGCACAACGGCCTGGTCTCGGCGATCCTGCTGGCCCGCGCCGGCCTGGACGTGCTGGTGCTGGAGGCATCAGGGGTGATCGGCGGGGCCACCCGCACCGAGAACCCGTTCCCGAAGGTGCCGGGGCTGCGTCACTCCACCGGGTCGTACCTGCTCGGGCTGATGCCGCCGGAGCTGCTGGCCACGCTCGACGTGAGCATCCCGGTGCTGCGCCGCGACCCGCACTACTTCCTGCCCACGCCGGGCGGGCCCGGCTCGCCGTACCTGCTGGCCGGCAGCGACGTCGCGGCCGGCCGGCGGCAGCTCGCGGAGATGTTCTCTCCCGCCGACGTCGCCGCCGACGACGCGCTGCACGCCGAGCTGGCCCAGCTGCGGGAGGATCTCGCCCCGGCGTGGCTGGCCGAGCCGCTGCCGGTCGAGGAGACCGCCGAACGCTACGTGCGGCCCGCGCTGCGGCAGGTCTTCGTCGACCTGGTCCACGGCTCGGTCGCCGACCACCTGGCCCGCTTCGACTTCCGCTCCGAGCTGCTGGTCAGCATGTACGCGGTCACCGACGGCCTGTCCGGGCTCAACGCCGGCCCGGACGACCCGGGCACCGGGCACAACTTCCTGGTGCACAACATGTGCCGGCTGCCGGGCGCGGACGGCACCTGGATGATCACCCGGGGCGGCATGGGCACCGTGTCGCGCACGTTCGCCGAGGCGGCCGTGCGCGCCGGGGCGCGGATCGTGGCCGACGCGCCGGTCACCGCGATCCGGCTGGCGTCCGGCGCCGCCGCCGGGGTGACACTGGCCGACGGGCGGGAGGTGGACGCCCCGGTGGTGCTCGGCGCCTGCGACCCGTACCGGCTGATGGAGCTGTTGCCCGACGGCGCGCTTCCGGCGGAACTCGGCGCGCGGATGGCGGCGGTCCGCCGCCCCGGCACCACGCTCAAGCTCAACCTGGCGCTGACCGGACTGCCGCGCTTCTCCTGTCTGCCGGACGACGCGCCGAGCCCGTTCGGGTCGACCATCCACCTGCTCCCCGGCTCGGCCTCGCTCGTCGGCGACGGCGGCGAGTCGCCGATGGCGGCGCTGCGCGGCATGTGGGCGGACGTGCGGGCCGGGCGGCTGCCGGACGAGCCGACCATCGAGTGGTACCTGCACACCACAGTCGACCCGTCGCTGTCCGACGACGCGGGGCACCACTCGTCGGCGCTGTTCGTGCAGTCGGTCCCCTACGAGCTGGCCGGCACCACCTGGGACGCGGCGCTGCCCGGCTACCTGGAGCGGCTGATCGCGATCTGCGAGCGGTACGCCCCCGGCGCCGGTGACCTCGTCGCGGACGCGGTGCCGCTGCCGCCGCCCGGCATCGAGGCGCACTTCGGCATCACCGGCGGGCACATCCACCACGTCGACAACACGGTGTCGTTCACCGACCGGATGCCGTACGCGACGGGTGTGGACGGCGTGTACGCGGGCAGCGCCGGCTGCCACCCGGCGGGCAGCGTGATCGGCGCAGCCGGCCACAACGCGGCCCGCCGCATCCTCGCCGAGAGGTAAGGAAGGGCCCCTTCTTAACGCCTCCGGTAGAGGAAGGGCCCCTTCTTAACAACCCTCACGGCGTGTCGGGCGCCTCCTGGCCGGCGGGCGGGAGATCGCCCGGACCCCGCACCAGGTAGACGCCGACCAGCAGCAGGTACGCCAGCAGGCTCAGCAGCGGGTCGATGAACACGATGGCGAACGCGACCAGGTAGAGCAGCGGGCCGAGCCGGAACCGGCGGGCCACCGCGCTCGCCAGCCTCGGATCGAGATCCGGGTGCAGCAGCCCGCGGCGGCGCGCCCACCACCAGCTCAGGTTGAAGAAGAGCGCCTCGCCGAGCACCACGCCCACGTACAGCGCGGCGGTCAGCCGCTGGTCGCGGACGGTGCCGCGCAGGTTGTCCGCGAGCAGGTCGGCGGTGAACGGGATCGCCGCCACGAACATCAGCAGCAGCAGGTTCAGCACCAACAGCATCTGGTCGACCCGGCGGACGTAGCGCCACATGTTGTGGTGGGTCAGCCAGACCTGGCCGACGATGGCGAAGGTGATCACGTACGCCAGGTAGGCCCGCCACTCCTGCATGAGCACTGCGGCCAGCCCGTCGTCCTGCGGCAGGTCCGGGTCGAACGCCAGCAGTTCGACGGCCATCAGGGTGAGCACGATGGCGATCACCGCGTCGCTGAACGCCTCCACCCGGGAGGCGTCGCGCGCCATCTCGCTGCCGCGCCCGAACCGGTAGACCGGTTCCCTGTCCGCACCCGTCACGCCGCCCCCTCACGCCTGATGGTCGCGTGCCGGGGGCGGCGGGCGGGGCGGAAACCGTCAGATGGCCGCTTCCCCGGCCGGCGCCGGGGTCTCCGCGTCCGCGCGGTGCGCCCGGATCTTGTGCCCGACGCTGGTCAGGCAGCGACCGCTGGCCAGGTCGAACTTCCAGCCGTGCAGCTGGCAGGTCAACTGGTCGCCGTCGACGATGCCGAACCGGCTCAGGTCCGCCTTCAGGTGCGGGCAGCGCCGCTGCACCACCCAGCCGTCGAGCGTGATGTCCTCGGCGTCGACGGCCCGCTCGTGCTCGTCGTACCAGCCCTCGGCGTACTGGAGACGCTCCTCGGAGAGGCACTTGAAGAAGGCGTAGACGAACTCGTTGTACTGGCCGATGCGGGCCGCCGAGAAGCGGCAGGACAGGAAGAGCGAGTTGACCCAGTCGACCTCGCCGATGTGCAGCAGGTGCTCGATGAGCGCCCGCTCGGTACGGAAGCGGTAGCGGACCTTCTCGTCCGCGTACGGCCGCACCTCCTTGCCCGGGAAGTCCACCACGATCGACTCGACGCTGTCGCCGTCGTAGCCGACCAGGTCGAAGCGGACCGGACCGCCGACGCCCTTGGCCAGGTAGATCGACTCGTCCAGCAGCGGCTCGATCCGGCGCTTCATCTCACCCAGCACGTCGACCTCGGGGTGCCGCCAGGACGCCTTCTCGGCCTCGATGACCGGGCGCTTGCGCTCCCGCATCTCCTCCAGGTGGGCGACCTTGTTCGCGAAGAACTCCTCCACCGGCACCGGGTGTGTGGTCGTCGCGCCCTCGGTGGTGATCTCCGAGACGCTGCCCGGCAGCAGGACGATGCCGTTGGTGCCGCCGACCTTGGCGTACTCGGAGAGGAACACCGACTGGTCGGGGAAGATGTTGCCCTCGTCGCCGAAGATGTCGTTGAACTGCCACAGCTCGTCGTCGAGGAAGCACGGCGGACCGGCGATCGGGAAGACGTGGTCGGCCTTGAGGTCGTCGATGTACCGCCAGGTGCGGTCGAACTGCCGGTCCCGCTTCTGCTTGCCGAACGCGGTCTTCGCCGCCTGCGGCAGCTCGTAGACCATCGGGTACCAGATCGCGCCGGAGAACTGCAGCATGTGCGCGTGCACGTGGCCCAGCTCGGCGAAGACGCTCAGGTCGGTCGGGCGGGCGTCGTTCTGGTTGAGCAGCCGGACGCCGTCGTACTCGACCCAGAGCGAGGAGTCGCCGATCGGGCCGTCGGTCGGGCTGGTCAGCGCCTGGATCATGATCTTCAGGCCGCCGGGCAGCTCCACGACCTGCTCGTTCGGGGCCTTGAGGAACTTGGTGAAGCCCAGCTCCCGGAACTCGTCCTCCATCTCCGAGGTGGGGAACTCGGGGAGCAGGACGGTGGCGTCCTTCGATACGAAGTCGCGCAGGTGCTTGGCGTCGAAGTGGTCCCGGTGCAGGTGCGACACGTACAGGTAGTCGACCTGGCCGAGGGTCTCCCAGTCGAGCAGGGAGTTGTCCGGGAAGGGGAACCACGAGGCGAAGTAGGCGGGATTGACCCACGGGTCGCACAGGATGCTGCCCGCGGCCGTGTCGATCCGCATGCTGGCATGGCCCGTACCGGTCACTCGCACCGCAGTCCCCCTCAAAAAGGCATCAGGTGTACGTCAAGACGCTACCGGAGGCAGTGTGCTCGCCGTCCCGCGACGCCGGTAGTGCCCAACCGCCCCGACCCGGACGGGACCTAAGGCCCGGGTCACGCGACAACAGCGCTGTCGCCCGCCCGGGTCGTCCAGCGCACCGGAGGCCGGACCCTGCGCCGGGGCCGGTTGGGGGCGTGCCAGACTGATCGGAGATCCGATCGCGAGGGAAGGACCGACAGTGGCAGGAGACGAGCCGGTAACCGCGCCAGATCAGCACAAGCCCGGGCACCGCAAGTCCGGACGGATCGGCGCGGTGCTGTCGGCGCTGGTCTTGGTTCTGATGGCGTTCTGCGGGATCGAGGAGGGCCGGGTGGAGCACATCTGGCTGTTCGGGATCGCCGGGCTGCTGATCGCCATCGTCATCGGCGACGCCGTGCTGCGCCGCAACGGCCTGCGGTCCTGACGCGCGGCGCCCACGGTACGCGGAAGGGCCCACCCCTCGCGGGGTGGGCCCTTCGTCGTCGGGTGACCGGGCGGGTCAGCGGCCGAGCAGGATGTCCTGCACGTCCTTGAGCGCGGCGTCGACCTCGGCTTCGAAGTAGCCGCCGGGCACCAGCCCGAAGCGCAGCGTGTCGAGTTCCTTCGGGTTCACCGGCATCGGGTTGCGGCCCTGCATGCCGCCGAGCAGCGTGTCGAAGAACCGGTCGACCTGGTCCGGGTCGTACCCGCTGCCGAACCGGCGGACCTGGAAGCTGCGCCGGATCTGGTCGACCCGGTAGAGGTCGCTGCCGGGCGGGCCGGCCATCGGCGGTCCCACCATGGGCGGGCCGGCGACCGGTGGGGTCACCAGCGGCGGGCCGGTCATCGAAGGGCCGGGGCCGTAGCCCTGGTCCGGCGGCCCGTAACCGGGCTCCGGCGCGCCGTAACCCTGCTGCGGCAGTGCCGGCGGGCCACCGGGGCCACGACCGCGCAGCTCACGCTCGGGCATGCGGATCTCGGCGGTCATGTCGGCACGCCCGCGCCGACCCGCCTCGAAGCCGTCGAAGCGCTCCTCCTGGCCGTACCCGCCGGGACCGCTGTCCTGGCCGTACCCGCCGGGACTGCTGTCCTGGCCGTAGCCGCCCGGACCGCTGTCCTGGCCGTACCCGCCAGGGCCGCCGTCCTGGCCGTAGCCGCCCGGACCGGTGTCCTGGCCGTAGCCGCCAGGGCCGGGCGGCAGGCCGCGCGGCGGCGGGCCGCCGTGCCCGATCGGCGCGCCCGGACCCATCGGGCCGGGGCCGCCCGGGCCACGCGGGCCGTCGTAGCCACCGCGCGGACCGTCGTACCCGCCGGCGAACGCGCCGGTCGGCTCGTCGTAGCGGCTGGCGTAGCGGTCGGCGGGCGGGCCGGGCTGGGCCGGCATCTGCCGGGGCGGCATCGGCGGCTGCGGCACCGGCGACATGCCCCGGTCGTCGCGCATCGGCGGGCCGAGCCGGTCGGCCACCCGGGGGTCGCCACCGCGCCCGGCGGGGGCGCCACCGCGCTCCTCCAGCTCGGCGAGCTGCCGCTCGACCCGGTCGAGGTGCAGGTCCACCTGCCACTCGTCGTAGCCGTTGAAGCGGACCCGGAAGACGACGTCGTGGACCTCCTGGGAGGCCACGGGCGCGCCGACCGGCTGACCGGCGAGTGTCGCCTCGACCCGGTCCAGGAAGGCGTCGACCTCGTCGACCTTGTATCCCCGGCGGAGCGCCTTACGCCGGAAACGCTGACCCTGACTCGCCACTATGTCTCCTGGTCTCGTACCGCTACGCCGTTGCCGCGCGTGAGTCGCCGTCCGTGTCCCCGGCGGCGGCGAGTTGGCCACACGCCCCGTCGATCTCGCGCCCCCGGGTGTCCCGCACGGTGGTCGACACCCCGGCGTCGCGCAACCGCCGGACGAACTCCCGCTCGACCGGCTTCGGGCTGGCGTCCCAGCGGCTGCCCGGAGTCGGGTTGAGCGGGATCAGGTTCACGTGGGCCAGCTTGCCGGCCAACAGCCGCCCGAGCAGATCTGCTCTCCACGGCTGGTCGTTCACGTCCTTGATCATCGCGTATTCGATGGACACGCGACGCCCCGTCGTGGCCGCGTAGTCCCACGCCGCGTCCAGCACCTCGGACACCTTCCAGCGCTGGTTGACCGGGACGAGTTCGTCGCGCAGCTCATCATCGGGGGCGTGCAGCGACAACGCAAGGGTCACGGAGAGGTCTTCGCTGGCCAGTCGCCGGATCGCCGGGACCAGCCCGACAGTGGAGACGGTGATGTGCCGCTGCGACAGGCCCAGACCCTCCGGCGCCGGAGCGACCAGCCGGCGGATCGCCGCCACCACCCGCGAGTAGTTGGCCAGCGGCTCGCCCATGCCCATGAACACCACGTGCGACAGCCGCGGCGGCGAGCCGGCCACCGCGCCGGACGCGGCCACCCCGGCCAGGTAGACCGCCTGGTCGACGATCTCCGCGGTGGACAGGTTGCGGGTCAGCCCGGCCTGGCCGGTCGCGCAGAACGGGCAGGCCATGCCGCAGCCGGCCTGGCTGGAGATGCAGACGGTCACCCGGTCCGGGTAGCCCATCAGCACGCTCTCCACGAGCGAGCCGTCGTGCAGCCGCCAGAGCGCCTTGCGGGTCGCGCCGTCGTCACAGGCCAGCTCGCGTACCGGGGTGAGCAGGGTGGGCAGCAGCGTGCCGGCCAGCCGCTCCCGGGTCGCCGCCGGCAGGTCGGTCATCCGCTCCGGGTCGCGCACGAGGCGGCCGAAGTAGTGGTTGGAGACCTGCTTGGCGCGGAACGCCGGCTCGCCCAGCTCGGTGACGAGCGCCTGCCGGCCGGGCAGGTCCAGGTCGGCGAGGTGGCGCGGGGGCATCGAGGGTCGGCGGCCGCGGGCGTCGGGGTCTACGGAGATCAGCGGGAGACTCGTCATGGCGCGTCCAGTCTGACACGCTCCCGCCCGGACGCACCCGTCCGTACGTGTCGAATCGCCCCCGGCCGCCCGGCCCGCCACAGGTCGCCGCCGTGACGCATGCCTCAGTTCACCACCGGGACGAACACGGCGAGCAGCAGGTAGGCCACCGGCACCGCGAACAGGACCGAGTCGAGCCGGTCCATCAGACCGCCGTGCCCGGGCAGCAGGTTGCTCATGTCCTTGACGCCGAGATCCCGCTTGATCATCGACTCGGCGAGGTCGCCGAGCACCGCGGAGACCGAGATCGCCATCCCGAACAGCGCGCCCCACCAGGGCGCCACGTCGAACAACGCCCACAGCAGCGCCGCGCTGCCCGCCCCCGCGGCGGCCACCGAGCCGGCGAAGCCCTCCCAGGACTTCTTCGGGCTGATCGTGGGCGCCATCGGGTGCTTGCCGAACGTCACCCCGGCCGCGTACCCGCCGGTGTCGGAGAGCACCACCGCGACCAGCGTCACGAGCACCCGCAGGTGCCCGTCGCCCGGCGCCGCCGCGAGCATGGCCGCGAACCCGGCGAGGAACGGCACGTACACCGCGATCAGGGTGGCCGCGGTGAGGTCGCGCTGGTAGTTGCCCGGCCCGTCACCCAGCCGCCAGATCATCGTGCCCAGCACCGTGACCAGCAGGCCGAGGCAGAGCGCGTCCGGGCCGGCGAACCAGGCCAGGCCCACCATGATCACGCCGCCGGCGACCAGCGGCGCCAGCGGCGGGTGGGCGCCGCTGCGGCGTACCGCCCGGGCCATCTCCCAGATGCCGATCCCGACCGCTGTCGCGAGCACGGCGAGGAACGCCGGCATGAAGAAGAACAGCGGCACCACCACCGCAGCGCCGAGGGCCACCCCGACGCCGATCGCGGCCGGCAGGTTGCGCCCCGCCCGGGACGTCTTCGGCACGACGGTCGGCGGTCGCTCCGCGCTCGCCCGCCGCCGTCCCCGGCCCCGTCGGCCGGTTTTTGGCTCGGGCTCGGGCTCGTCGCGTACCGCCGGGATCTGGTCGGTGGGCTCGTCGCGCACCGGCGCGATCTGCGCGGTCGGGTACTCGTCGTCGCGGACCGGCTCACCCCCCGGGCCGCTGTGCTCCGGCCCGCCGGGCCGGCCGCGGTCGCCGGCCTGCGGTCCGTCGTACCGGCCCGGTCCGTCGTTGTGCCGCGACGTCGTCGGGTACGGCCCGGCGTACGTGTTGTCGGGGCCGGCGTACGTGTCGTACGCGTCCGGGCCGGTGTAGGTGTCCGGCTCGGCGGGGTGGGCAGGCGCCGCCGGACCGGGCCGCCAGGGGCCGGGTTCCAGGTCGGTGTCCGGCCAGGGCAGGGCGGGGGCCGGACGGTCCCAGCCACGCGGCTCGGTGCTGCCGTAGGGGTCGGGGTGGGACATCACGCACCGGCAGCCGGTACGAGAGCCACCACATGACGCAAGACCAAAACCATCCCCTACCGGCGTGAGACTTCCTGTTGACCGACCGACGGCCGGGCGACCCCCGCCGTTCACCCCGTGGTGGTCGGGAATCGTGCCGAGCCTACTGCACCCGCCGGAGCCCTGAGGGTGTGCGCCGCCGGGCACGACGACGGCACCGGGCCGCCGCCCGTGCGGGCGACGGCGGCGGTGCCGTGCGGGGTACGCGCGCGCTCAGACTTCGAGCAGCTCGCTCTCCTTGTGCTTGACCAGCTCGTCGACTCCTGCGACGAAACGGTGGGTCAGGTCGTCCAGTTCCTTCTCCGCGCGCCGGCCCTCGTCCTCGCCGACCTCGCCGTCCTTGACCAGGCGGTCCAGCTCTTCCTTGGCCTTGCGGCGGATGTTGCGGACGGCGACCTTGGCCTCCTCGCCCTTCTGCCGGGCGACCTTGATCATCTCCCGGCGCCGCTCCTCGGTCATCTGCGGCAGGACGATGCGGAGCTGGTTGCCCTCGTTGTTCGGGTTGGCCCCGAGGTCCGAGTCGCGGATCGCCTTCTCCATGGCGCCCAGCTGCGAGTTGTCGTACGGCTTGATGATCACCATGCGGGGCTCGGGCACCGCGATGGAGGCCATCTGCGGCAGCGGGGTCGGGCTGCCGTAGTAGTCGATGACGATCCGGGAGAACATGGCGGCGTTGGCGCGACCGGTACGGATCCCGCCGAACTCCTCCTTGGCGTGCTCGGTGGCACGCTCCATCTTCTCCTCCGCCTCGAGGAGGGTGTCGTCGATCACCGGTCTCCTCGCCTCCTTCTGTCGCTCGTCGTGGGTAGTGCGGGTGCCGCCGTGGCAGAGGGACCGCTTGTCGATCCGGCGGGCCGGTCAGGCGGTGATCAGGGTGCCGATCTTCTCACCGGTGACGGCCCGGACGATGGTGTCGTCGCCCTGGGCGCCGAAGACCAGCATCGGCAGGCCGTTCTCCATGCAGAGGCTGAACGCCGCGGCGTCCGCCACCCGCAGGTTGCGGCGCAGCACCTCGGAGAAGGTGATCGAGTCGAGCTTGCTCGCGGTCGGGTCGATCCGGGGGTCGGCGGTGTACACCGCGTCCACGCCGTTCTTGCTCATCAGCACCACGTCCGCGCGGATCTCCAGCGCCCGCTGGGCGGCCACGGTGTCGGTGGAGAAGTACGGCATGCCGGCGCCCGCGCCGAAGATGACCACGCGGCCCTTCTCCAGGTGCCGGATCGCCCGCAGCGGGATGTACGGCTCGGCGACCTGGGCCATGGTGATCGCCGTCTGCACCCGGGTCTCGATGCCCTCCTTCTCCAGGAAGTCCTGAAGAGCCAGGCAGTTCATGACCGTGCCGAGCATGCCCATGTAGTCGGCGCGGGCCCGGTCCATGCCCCGCTTCTGCAGCTCGGCGCCGCGGAAGAAGTTGCCGCCGCCGACCACCACCGAGACCTGCACGCCGCGGCGTACCACTGTGGCGATCTGCCGGGCGATGCCCTGCACGACGTCGGGGTCGACGCCGATCGCGCCGCCGCCGAAGACCTCACCGGAGAGCTTCAGCACCACCCGGCGGGACCGACCGGGAGGAGGCGCGGTCGGATCCTCCATCGCCAGGCTCCGGTCACTCACAACCTGCGTCATCCGCCCCGCCCCTTCTCCCCGCGCATCGCGCGAGCGTCGCGTACGTGCCCTTGCCGACCCTATGTGACGAGGAGGCCGCGGTGCCTGTCGCGTACACCGGCGGCCTCCTCGTCGACGTTCTCCCCTGTGCCCGGGCCCGGAAGGCCCGGCGCGGCGGCTCAGGCCTGGCCGACCTCGAACCGCAGGAAGCGGGTCACCTCGATGCCGGCGTCGGCCAGCACCTGCTTGACGGTCTTCTTGTTGTCGGCGACCGACGCCTGCTCCAGCAGGACGAAGTCCTTGAAGAAGGCGTTGACCCGGCCCTCGACGATCTTCGGCAGCGCCGCCTCGGGCTTGTTCTCCTCGCGGGCGGTCTGCTCGGCGATGCGCCGCTCCGACTCGACGGTCTCGGCCGGCACCTCGTCGCGGGTGAGGTACTTCGGCCGCATCGCGGCGATCTGCATGGCCACGGCGCGCGCGTCGGCGTCCGCCGCCTCGTCGGTCTTACCGGTGAACTCCACGAGCACGCCGACCGCCGGGGGCAGGTCCTGGCTCTTGCGGTGCATGTAGACAGCGGTGGTGCCGTCGAGCTTGGCGAAGCGGTTGAGCACCAGCTTCTCGCCGATCTTGGCGGACTGCTCCTGGATCAGGTCGGCCACGCTCTTGCCGTCGATGCTGCTGGCGAGCAGCTCCTCGGCGTTGGTGGCGCCGCTGGTCACGCCGTGCTCGACGAGCTGCTGGGCCAGCGCGATGAAGGCGTCGTTCTTGGCGACGAAGTCCGTCTCGCAGTTGAGCTCGAGCAGCGCCTGGCCGGAGTGGGCGACGAGCCCGTTGGCGGCGGTGCGGCCGGCCCGCTTGCCGACGTCCTTGGCGCCCTTGACGCGCAGGATCTCGACGGCCTTGTCGAAGTCGCCCTCGGCCTCCGTCAGCGCCTTCTTGGAGTCCATCATGCCGGCGCCGGTGAGGTCGCGGAGCTTCTTGACGTCCGCGGCGGTGAAGTTGGACATGACTCTCTCTTCGGTGTCAGTGAGGTGGTCTGGGGTGCTGGTTACCCGGTTCCGGGCCGGTGCTGACCCGGCGTACCCGTCGCGCCCCACCGCCGGGGATCCGGACGGTGGGGACGCGACGGCGAGATCACTCCGCGGCGGCGGTCGCCGGCTGCTCGGCAGCGGCGGGTGCCGGCTGCTCGGCGGCGGGCTGCTCGGCGGCGGGCGCCGGCTGCGCGGCGGCGGGCTGCTCGTCGGCCTTCTTCGGCTCCTCGAGCAGCTCGCGCTCCCACTCGGCCAGCGGCTCGTCGGCGGCGACCTGGCCGGCCTCGGGCTTCTCGTCCGCGCCCCGGTTACGGCCGGAGCGGGCGATCAGACCGTCGGCGACGGCAGCGGCGACGACCCTGGTCAGCAGCTCGGCCGAGCGGATGGCGTCGTCGTTGCCCGGGATCGGGAAGTCGACCTCGTCCGGGTCGCAGTTGGTGTCGAGCACGGCGATCACCGGGATGCCCAGCTTGCGGGCCTCGTCGACGGCGATGTGCTCCTTCTTGGTGTCGACGATCCAGACCGCGGCCGGGAGCTTCTGCATGTCCCGCAGACCACCGAGGGTCTTGGTGAGCTTGATCTTCTCGCGGGAGAGCTGGAGCGTCTCCTTCTTGGTGTAACCGGCGGCGGTGCCGCTCAGGTCACCCAGGGCCTCCAGCTCCTTCATCCGCTGCAGCCGCTTGTACACGGTCTGGAAGTTGGTCAGCATGCCACCGAGCCAGCGGTGGTTGACGTACGGCTGGCCGACCCGGGTCGCCTGCTCGGCGATGGCCTCCTGGGCCTGCTTCTTGGTGCCGACGAACAGGATGCTGCCGCCACCCGCGACGGTGGTGCGCACGAACTCGTACGCCTTCTCGATGTAGTCGAGCGTCTGGCGCAGGTCGATGATGTAGATACCGTTGCGCTCGGTGAAGATGAAGCGCTTCATCTTCGGGTTCCAGCGCCGGGTCTGGTGCCCGAAGTGCACACCGCTTTCCAGCAGCTGACGCATGGTCACGACGGCCATGGTGGGTTACTCCTACTTTGTCCCTGGTTGTCCGTCCGGTCGGCGACCGGACGCCTGGCGCCCGATCGCCGGCCTGGGTGGGCCCGGATGAAGAACCGGGACCAGGGAGACCGTCGCCCCACGGAGGAGACCGTGGAGAGGGCGCGCGAGGTCGACCGCGCGAGGCGGTCGCCAGTCGACCAGTGTACGCGCCCTGTCCGCCGCACGGCCCACGGGTGCAGGAGGCCGGCTTGGTCGACTCCTTGATCGACTCCAGCGCGGCCTTGATCGACGCCAGTACGGCGAAGTGGCGGCGTCAACCTGTCGGTGACACCGCCACTCCGGCGTACTCGGGTCGGTGGGCTTTCCCTCGCTCAGCCCGCCGCGAGGGCGGCGGCGAGGAAGAGGACCAGCCCGACGGTCAGGTAGGCAGTCGGCGGGCGCAACCAGCCCCGGCTGCCGTCAGCGAGCGCCAGCCCGCCGGTACGCAGCCCGTACAGGCCGGTGCCGAAGATCGGCAGCCCGACCACCAGGAACATGCCCACCACCACGTGCGACGTCGACACCGGGTCGCCGAACAGGCCGTGCAGCAACACCCGCACCGCCGGCACCTCCAGCACCAGCACCATCACCGCCAGCAGCACCGCGAGCGCCGGACGCCGGGTCCGGTACACGCCGTCACCGGGCGGCGGACCGTCCGGTCGGGGCATGAGTGCCGGCATCGGGCCGGTCGGCATCTCCAGCGGGTTCGGGGTCGCCGCCGGCTCGGCCGGACCAGCCGGGCGCTCACCGATCCGCAGCGGAGTCGCCTCGCCGGGATTGAGCCGCGCCGCGGCCGACGGGTCCGCCCCACCGGTCGCCGGCGGCTCGCCCGAACGGCCGGTGTCCACGATCGGGTAACCGCCGAGCGGTCCCGGACGAGCCTGGCCGGCAGCGGCGCCGAGGGCCAGCGCGTTACCGCCGCCGCGCGGGTCGGCGTTGTGAGCGGCCAGGCCGTACGGGTCGCCGCCGGTACGGGACGCGTCGTCGGAGGCCGGGGCGCCGAGCGGGCTCGCCGGCACCGTGCTCAGCGGGTTGCCGTGCGCGGCGGTACCGAGCGCGTCCACACCGCTGCGGGACACCGCAGCGAGTGGGTCGTCCCCACCGAGCGGGGTCGCCGACTCGCGCGCCGCGCGCCGGCCGGCGCGCGTCCCGGGCAGCTCACCGGAGACCTCCGGGTCGTCCGGGCGCTGCGACCGCCAGCTGCTCGTGTCGTCCACCAGCGGGTCGGCGGCGGAGTACCGGCCCGGCTCGGCGTACCGGCTCTCACCGGCGCGCTGCTCCGGCGTGCGGTAGTCGTCGTCGCGGTAGCGGGGCTCACCCGCGGCGCGCCAGTCCGACTCGTATCCGCGGTCGCCCCATCGCGACCCCTGCTCATCCTCGGGATAGCTCCGTCGTCCGTCCACGACGGGCACGGTATGCGACCGGCTCCAGCCGCGCCATTCGGGTCACCTCGGCCGTCAGCCCAGCTCAGCGGGACGCCCGCAGGCTGCCGCCGGGGCACAGCGGCGGCGGGCGAGCATCAGCGACGCGGTGGTGTCGACTACTGGACCAGAGACCGGACTTCCTCCACCGAGGGATACGTCTCGAAGACCGGACTGCTCGACGGAAATCCTTCGGGAAAGAAGGGCAGCCGCAGCCCGCCGACAAACACTGCGTGAAGAAACGATGCGATACCACCCTCGAAGCTCAACCATTCCGAGCGACTTGAGTTGTTGATCGCCAAACTCCAGGAGTCCGATTCTCCGGCTGACGCCACCACCCATGAGACGACGTCACCGTCTTCGGTGCGAGCAACCGGTTGAAGCCGGTCAGGAGCGTGCGGAATCACTCTCCCCGTTTCGATCTGAGCTCGTATCCGCTCCCGGTACTGCGCACCGAATGAGCCCAAACGGATGGGCTCGAACGGGGATTTGGGCTGCAGCACGTGCAGATAGCCATCGAAGCAGCCCGGGCCGTAGGCGTCGATGACCAACCTGTAGTCCTGCGGCACGGCGAAACCCAGCCGACGGTCGAGTTCATCCCATTGGTCGAAGCGGGACGAGCGACCTGCCGGCGGCGGGACGGCCGCCAGCAACTCCTGGAACTCGGTCACCAGTCCTCATCCCCAACGCCAAACATTCCGGCCGGATTCTTGATTTCAAACGGATCGATTCGTAAACCACCGCTTCCATAGGCGCTGATTTCCAGAGCCCGCGGAATGAGCGAATCACCGTCGTACTTCGGGACAACATTGTACTGGACCGTCTGGCCGCCGTTGACCGCGTCGTAGATGGCCTGCTCGATGCCGTCGCGCATGATCGGCGAGTTGACCGGGTCCTGCGTCAACGGCACCAGGTTGTGCTTGTTTCGCTTGCCCCCGAGCCGGTCGGCGAGCAGGTGGCCCCGACCCAGGTTGAGAAGAGTGCCCTTGCCCTTCGGGAAGCCGGTGATCGACAACCCCTTGGGCGGCTGACCGGTGTCGAGCATCCCCTTGTTGATCGAGGCGTGGACCCCCGTGGGCCGGTTGAGGCCGTCGAGCTTCCCGTACTTGACGCTGCCGCCGTGGTCGTAGAAGTCACGGTTGCAGTTGTGCACGAGAACCGGCGTCTCGTCGGCGAACACATAGTAGGTGTGGATGTCGGCGACCGTCAGGTCACGCATCTCCTCGTCGCCGGCGAAGTTGTCGACAGCGACGACGGTGACCTCGCGTCCAGGTCCGCCACCACCCATGCCGGCGCCCGTGCCGTCACCCTCCAGCCGCTTGTCGTCGTGGACGAGCAGCCGGTGGCCCACGGCGAGCTTTGCGGCGTCCACCCAGGCGCTGTCGGTCGCGTCCCAGAACGGGTGGTGCTGCGTGGTCTTCAGCACCGTCGTCTTGCCGGTGCCGTCCTTGACGGTGACGTCGGTGAGGTCACGGTCCCGGTTCTGGTGCAGGGCGGTGACCGGCTTCGCCGCCGTCCGCCCGACCTCGGGATCGGTCGCCGCGACCTTGTCCCCCAGGGCGACGTCCTTGATCGCCTTGCTGGACCCGTCGGCCATCAGCACCCGGGTCGACGGATCGAAGCTGTGCGGGGTGGGACACCCCTCGCCCGACCTGCTGGACGAGGAGTTCGCGCCTGAGCGCGGCCGGGCGGCCGGGTTCGGTCCGCCCGCGCCGTGCAGGTCATTGCCGCGACCCAGCGACGGCAACTTCCCGCCGAGACCCGGGGCCCGGCTGGCCCCGCCGGCGAGCATCTTGCTCGCGCCGCCGGTGAACTTGCTGATGCCGGCCGACAGCGCGCCGTCCAGGCCACCCTCGATCATGGTGCCGGCGAGCCCGCTCCAGGAGAACTCCTCGTCACCCCGGGAGACGTCGACCATGTAGCCGGCGCCGGAGGACATGGCCCCGGCGACCGCGCCGGCCAGGATGAGACAGCCGACCCCGGTGGCGCAGAGCGCGCCGACCGCGACAGTGGCGGCGATCGCCACCGCTGCCGTGGCGACGAACTTCCAGGGATCCTTCTTGATCGCCGCCACTGTGGATTTCACGCTCGCCACGGCGCGTTTGACCGTCTTCTTGGCGGCCTCCCGCACACACTTGGAGGTGCCCTTCTTCAAACAGTTCTTCGTGGCGTTATAGGCGTCGGCGACCTTCTGGACCTTCTTCTTCGCCCAGCGTTTGGTCGAGTCCCAGGCCACCCGGCCGGCCTTCTTGATCTTTTTCTGGACCTTCTTGGCGCCCTTCTTGACGTCCTTCCACGCTTTGCCCGAGGCGACGTAGTGGTAGGTGTTGACGGTCGCGCGGTACGTGTTGACTGCTGCCTTGTAGGTGTAGTTGACGACCTGTTGCGCGGCCGCGACCGGGCGGGTCACCACGTTGACGACGGACTTCCAACTCGGCAGGCCCCAGTGACCGGTCGGGTCGGTGGTGGTGAGCGGGTTCCCGTCGCCGTACTGGAAGCGGTTCGCGGCGATGGAGTCCGGCATGGGGTCGTTGGCGGCGGTGTCCCGGGTGTCGAACTGCCCGGTCGCCGGGTTGTACCAGCGGGCCAGCATGTTGACCCGGCCCGTGGCCGAGTCGGTCCACTCGGACTGGTAGCCGAGGTTGCCGAGCAACCCGGCGCCGGCGACGACATTGCCCAGGGGGTCGTAGGTCCGGGAGCCACTCAGCGCCGTGCCCGTGGCGGTGAACTGCCCCACCACGTCGTCGTGCTGGTCGGTCCACGTGTAGACCGAGTTCGCGCCGTTGCCGGCGCCGGTGGCCAGCAACTCGCCGTTCGTTCCGCGGGTGTACGTGGTGCCGGAGTCCTGGGCCAGGTCGTTGCCGAGCCCGCTGTAGCGGAAACCGGGCTGGATCGCCCGGCCGAGCGCGTCGTAGGAGTAGGTGCTGGTTCCGGTCGGGGACTGCTGCGACAGCACCTGTCCGTACGCGTCCGCGACTGTGGTGAGGACGCCGCCCCCCGATGACGTCTGCCGGAGGGTGCCCCGCGCGGTGTAGGCGTACGTCACGCCGTCGCTGGCCGTCGCCAGTTGGTTGCGGGCGTCGTACGTGAAGGTCCGGGAGCCAGCTTGGGTCCGGTTGCCGGCGCCGTCGTAGGCGTACCCGATGGTGGTGCTGCCGTTGTTCCAGGACGTCAGCCGGTCGGCCAGGTCGTAGGTGTAGGTGTTCGAACCCGACCCGGCGAAGCCGGTGGTCACCTTCGACGTCTCGTTGCCGTTGTTGTCGTAGCCGTACGTGATGGAGGCCAGCGTCGTGGTGCCCGCGGCGTTCTTGAGCGTGTCGGTCTTCAGCCGTTGCAGGTAGTCGTAGCCCAGCGTCCGCACGTTGCCGGACCCGTAGGTCATGGTGGCGATCTGCGACATGACGTTGTAGCCGACCGTCAGGTTGACGCCCGTCGTGGTGTTGGCGGCGGTCCGCAGCCGGCCCGCCCCGTCGTAGCCGAACGTGGTGGCGCCGGCCGCGTCGCTCCGCGAGGTGACGTTGCCGTCGCGGTTGTACGCGTACGAGACGTTGTCCTGCGGGCCGGTGATGGACAGCGGGAGGCCGCGGTCGTCGTACGTGATGGTGTTGGTGCCGGCGGGAACCGACAGCGACGTGATCCGGCCCGCGTCGTCGTAGTCGAAGCTGCGGCTCGCGGTGGCCGCCTCGGCGCCGCTGCCGGTCTGACCGGTCAGCCGGCCGAGGTCGTCGTAGTCGTTGTGCACCCGCACGCCGCCCGGCGCAAGCTGGTCGGTCACCCGGCCGGCCGCGTCGTAGACCAGGCTGAAGGTGCGGTCGGCCGCGTCCGGGAACGCCGGGGTGGCCGGCTCGATCTGGGACTCCGGCTTGCCCCACGAGTTGTACGTGGTCCAGAACGCCAGTGCCCGGCCGTTTGTGAACCTGGTGCGGTTGCCGGCCGCGTCGTAGCCGAACGAGGTCTGGATCGACGTGGTGGGTGTGGTCGGCTGGGTCTCGCCGGTCATCCGCCCCATCGCGTCGTACGTGAACGTGGTCGTGGTGGTGCGGGCGTCGGTGGCCGAGGTGAGGTTGCCGTTGTCGTCGTAGCCCGCCGATTGGGTGGTGAGCACCGCGTTCGCCGGATCGAGCTGCTGCACCCGGGTCTGCCGGCCCGCGCCGTCGTACGTGACGACCTGCTTCGTCGAGTCCGGGTTGGTGGTCTTGACGACCTGCCCGAGACCGTCGTACTCCAGCAGCGTGACGTTGTTCGCGCCGTCCTTGACGCTGATCGTCTCACCCGCGGAGTTGTAGCCGTACGAGGTGACCACGCCCTCGGGGGTGGTGGTCTTCTGCAGCCAGGGACCGGTGCCGTACGCGCCGGTGCCGTAGTCGTTGACGCTGGTGTTGGTGGCCGGGGTGGGTTGGCGGACCACCTCGCTGCTGGTCAGCGTGCGACCGAGCATGTCGTAGGTGGCGGTGGTCTTCGCGCCCGTCGCGTCGACCGATTCGAGCAGGTCACCGACCTTGTCGTAGAGCGCGGTCGCGGACCGGCCGGTCGGCCCGGTCACCTTCGTGACGTTGCCGAACATGTCGTACTCGAAGGCGGTGGTCTTGTCGAGCGGATCGGTGCTGGCGATGACCTGGCCCAGCTTGTCGTAGGTCGTCACGGTGCGGGCGCCCACGATCGGGGCACCGCCGCCGGGCGGCGTGTAGTCGGGCAGGATCATCTGGTGCGGGCGGCCCAGCGCGTCGACCCGGCTCTGGGTGACGTTGCCGAGCGGGTCCTGCACCTCGACCTGCTCGCCGAAGGTGTTGTAGCCGATTCGGCTGACCGGGCGGGAGTTGACCGTCTCGGCGCCGTACGACTCGGTGGTGACGGCGGGCGCGACAGTCTGGACGGCCTGGTCCGCCTCGTCGTAGTCGTAGTTGGTGACGTTGTTGAGCGGATCCTTGACCGCGGTGGTGAGACCACGCTTGTCCACCGTGTTGACGGTGGTCATCTCGTTGGTCCACAGCGCCGCCGCGGTCCGGCCGTTGCCGCCGTTGTAGAGGGTGGACACCTCGGCGGTCGACAACGCCCGCTGGTAGGCCTGCACGTTGTCGACCGAACCGACGAACGTGCTGCCGCCGGTGCTCCACGAGTTGCCACCGATGGTCATTCCGGTGGCCGAGGCGAACGGGGTGGGGTTGGTGACCGAGGTGCCGGCGACGTTGTTGACGTACAGCGACATCCGCTTGGTCGCGGCGTCGAACACCGCCACCATGTGCACCCAGGTGTTCGCGGCGACAGCGGTCGCCGAGGTCGCCGAATAGGTGGTCGACGGCGAGGCGACGTCGGTGGCCGGAGCGCTGAACGCCCACTTCGCGAGGCTGCTGTTGTACTGGAGGGAGAACGCGGCGTTCTTGGTGCCGCCCTGCCCGAGCGCGGTCTGGGTGGCGGTCAGGTTCCCGGCCCGGACCCAGGCCGACACCGAGTACGAGGCCGTGGTGTCCAGCACCTTGTTCGGGGTCCGCATGTATCCGGCGGTGGTGAACGTCGCCACGCCGCCGCTCGTGGTCACGTCGGATGCGCGGAACTCCATGTCGTTGTGCGACGGGGAGGAGTCGTAGCTGATGAACGGGCGTAGAGCGAGGAAGCCGGCATTGTCCTCGTAGCTGGTCTCGTCGAGCTTCCACCAGCCCGCCGGTCCGCTGTCGGCGCTGCGGCCCACGCTGCTCGACGTGGGCCGGCCCATCGGGTCGTAGCCGGTGCGGGTGGTGCTCAGCACCGTGCGCTTCGCGCCCGACATGGTACGCGTCGCGGTGACGCGGTCGTCGCCGTCGTAGGCGTACGTGCTGATCCGGTCGACACCGTCCGGGCTGACCCTCGACGAGATCACCCGGCTGGCCGGGTCGTAGAGGTAGCTGGTGGTGGTGGCGCCGTTGTTCTCCTTCTTGACGGCGAGGTTGCCGGCCTCGTCGTAGGTGTTCTCCTCCAGCACCTGCGTGGTGGTGCCGTCGGTCCGGCTGACCTTCTTCAGCTTGCCGTCGCTGTAGTAGTCGTACTTCGTGGTCCAGTTCATCGCGTCCGTCTCGGACGCCAGGTCGCCGTTGGCGTAGTAGGCGCGGGACAGGATCTGCGTGGTGGTGCCGTCCTTGCCGGTCAGCGTGGCGGTGAGGACCTGCCCCTCGCCGTCGTACGTGGTGCGCAGCCGGCGCAGCACGTCACCGCTCGGGCAGGGAGACGACGGCGCGGGGTTGCTGTCACAGGTCGTCTCGGTGGTCTGGTTGCCGTAGGCGTCGTACTCCTGGAGCGTGACGACGCCGACCGGGTCGACCACCTTGACCAGCCGGCCGCGCTCGTCGTAGCTGTTCGTCACGGTCCGGCTGGCGTCGCCGCCGGTGAGGTCCTGCTGGGTGCGGGTCAGCACGTTGCCGTCGGCGTCGAACGTGTCGACGGTGCGCAGCGTGTGCACCGCGCCGGTCACCCGGTTGGTCACCGCCGGCTCGGTGGACTCCGTCACCTGCCCGTCGGCGTCGTAGCGGAACGTGGTGACCAGCCCGGCCGGGTAGGCGTCCGAGATCACCTTGCGGCTGATCGCACGCCCGAGACCGTCGTACGCGAACTCGGTGACCAGCCCTGCCGCATCGGTGATCTTGACGACGTCGCCGGCAGCGTTGTAGTCGGTCCGCTGGACCGACCCGGCGGCCGAGGTGGTGGTGAGCGGCAGTCCGGGCGGGGTGACGCCTCCGCCAACGGCGGGCGTGGTAGCCGTCGTGTACGTCATCGACACGGTACGACCGGCCGGGAAGTCGGCCACCGGTGGCGACACCATCGAGGTGCGGTTGCCGGCGGTGTCGTAGGTGAACTTCGTGCGGTAGCGCTCGTCCTTGTCGTTGCGCGAGCGCGGATCCCGGATGTCGGTGATCTGGTCGTTGCGCGCGTCCGGCGTGAGCTGGGTGGTGGTCGCGTCGGGCCAGAAGCTGTAGTAGGTGGTGTCGCACTCGCTGAGCTCGTCGTTGTGCGGTCGCGCGCAGGTGGTCGAGCGGATCGTGTTGCCCCGCACGTCCTTGCCGGACTCGGTGAGTTGACCCAGCGGGTCGTACTCCACGGAGGCGAAGCCGCCCACGTCGTAGCCGTAGCTCGTGGTGTTGCCGAGCACGTCGGTCTCGGCGATCAGCCGGTTGCCGTTGACCAGGTCGAAGTAGCGGGTGGAGACCTTGTTGCCCGGGTCCGTCACGGTCACCTTGGAGACCGGAGTGAGGGTCGGGCCGGTGGTGTCCGCCGTCGGCGAACCGACCGCCTTCGACGCCTCGTAGTGCGCGTTCACCTGGGCGGCGGTGAGCAGCTTGTCGTAGAACGCGAACTCGGCGATCTCACCGGTGAAGTAGCTCGTCGCTCCCGACGACCCGGCCAGCCCGGAGGTGTTGCCGACGCCGATGTACGCCGGCCCGCCGACCCCCTGTGCCGTCTCGGTCTTGCTCGCCACGAGCTTGTTGTCCAGGTAGAGCGCCTGGGCATAGGGCCAGTGCTTGCCCAGCACGACGTGGTGCCACTTGCCGTCGTTGACCTTGGTGCTGCCCGAGGTCATCGTGATCCCGGTCCGGTACTGCTCCAGGCCGCCGCGCAGCACGCCGTCCGACCCGACGTACAACGCAGGAACGTTGTACTCCCCCGAGGGCGTGCTCCCGATGCTGTACAGCACGCCGCTCTTTGTGGTGCCGGCCGGGATCCGGAACCACATCTCCACCGAGGCGGGGTAGTCCGTGGTGCCGACAGCGGTGTTCCCGGTGCCGCTGAGGTACGACGAGGTGCCGTTGAACCTCGCGCCGAACCGGTCCGGGAACGGGCTCGTGGTGTTCGGCTGCGAGGTGTCGAACGTGACGTTGTGGTACTGCATCGAGCCGCCGACGACCTCGTTCACCGCCTGGGCCGGGGCGTCGATGTCACCGAGGCGGAAGTAGTCGCGCGCGCGGGTGCCGAGGACTGCGGAGACGTAGCCCTGGCTGGACGAGATGCCCTGCGGCACACCGATCTTCCAGGTGCCGCCGTTCTCGTCAGTGACCTGGCTGACCCGGCCGGACACCGGGTCGTACGTGACCTGCGCCTGGACCCGGCCGGCCTCGCTGGTGATCTTCGACAGCGAGGGGGCAGCCGTGCGGCCGCTGTTCCACATCGCGGTCACGGTGCTCGCGGTCACGGCGGTGTTGAACATCGCCACCTCGGCGACGGAACCGTTGAAGAACGAGGCCGTACCTGTGGTGTTCGGCTGCGCGGGCCACGCGCCGCCGAGGAACCCGGCGCCGACGTAGACGTTCGGCACGCCGCTGAAAGCCATGTTGATGGCGCCGGTCAGCGTGCCGGCAACCGAGCCGTCGAGGTAGAGCGTCTGGCTGCCGCCGTTGCCGGCGAGCACCACGTGGTGCCAGCGGTCGTCCGTGACCACCGCCGCCGAGGCCATCGCCGACGCCGGGCTCACCAGGTACTCGCCGCGCAGCTTGCCGTCGGTACCGATGTACAGCGCTGGGACGTACGCCTTCGTCGTCGTGGCGCCCGGCGTGACCAGATCGTCGGAGTAGCCGAGCAGCACCCCACCGGCCGTGCTGGTCTTGAACCAGAGGCTGACCGACTGGTACGACGCCTCGTTGATCGCCTTCTGCCGCAACTGCACGCTGGAGGTGGTGCCGTTGAACCCGGCCGCCGTCGCCGACGAACCCGCGAGCGGGCCCGGCGAGCCGAGAGTGACGTTCGTGTACGCGGCGTTGTCCGCGCCGTCGTTCGACAGCACCGTGCTCATCGCGCTGGTCGCGCCGGCCGGCTCGTTCAGCCTCCAGTACGAGTACGGCCCGGCGTTGAGCGTGGTCGCCTCGTACTGCGAGGAGGTGGTGTAGTCGTACCGGGTGCAGTCGGTTGTCGTGCCCGGCGGGCACACCGTCCTCAGCAGATCCTTGTCGTAGCTGTACCGCCAGGTCAGACGGGAGGCCGTGTCACCGGCGGTCACCGGGTCGGAGGTCACCTGCGTGACGTGCGGATACCCCGCGTCGGCCGGGGTCGACCAGCTGACCGCCAGCGTCCGGCCGGACGAGACGGAGGTGAGCAGGTCGACCAGCCCGTTCGCGTCGTACCGCAGGGTCTCCGCGCGCCCGGAGGAGTCGGCGATCCGGGTCAGCCGGTAGACGCCACCACCGACCGAGCGGGTGAACTCGTACGCGGTGGCGTCCTTGTCGGTCAGCGAGTAGCCGCCGGTGATCGGCTTGAACACCGAGAATCGGCCGGACGGGGGGACGAAGACGCCGTTCGCGTTGCGCCCGAACGCGACCTCCTCACCGGAGGGATAGCGGACCGCGACGGTCTGCACCGCGCCGGAGGCGTCGGGTTGCTCCCGCACCTGCATGTCCAGCAGCGACGACCAGCCCTGACCGAACGCGCTGTCGGCCCGTACGTCCCGGCTGTTGTAGTCCCGGGTGATCGACAGCGCCGGACCGGCGGTGGCGACCTCGGCGTCGCTGTCCGAGGTGGTGTAGTTGCCGGTGCTCGGCTCGAACCCCTTGCCGCCGTTCTGACCGAGGTCCGCGCTGATCATCGGCTGCGGAACGGCAGTGGTGAACGCGTACGCCACCGGTGTGGCAGGCGCCGTGGAGGACCAGTCGCTGACCTGGACCGTGTAGGTGTAGGTCTTGCCCCAGGACAGCGCGCCGGCGGGTACCTTCCACACCCCGCTCGTCACCCACCCGGAGGCAGCCACCTGCGTGCCGGCGGAATCCTTGACCACGAACGTGTAGCGCAGCCCCTTGTTCGGCCAGGCATCCGAGTCACGGCCGCTCGCGGCCAGCTCCGGGGTCAGCGTGGAGACCGTGTAGTTGTCCGCCGGGTACCGCACGTCGATCTGCGGCGCGACGTTGTCGGTGTAGGTGACGTCGATGAACGGCGTACAGGAGATCGTGCCGTACGTGGAGTGCGCGCAGTTCAACGGCGAGTTCGCCGAGGTGAACCGCTTCCAGGCCGTGGAGTCGGTCTCGCTGGCCTTGATCGCCAGCCCGTAGGTGCCGGCGCCGGTCACCCACTCGTTGACCTCGGTGGCGTTCAGCGGCACCGAGACCCACGTGCCCACGTTCCGGGTCTTGGCGGTGTTCCCGCAGGCAGCCGTGTTCGAGGGTGAGGCGTTGCCGATCGAGGCGGACAGGGTGGGGAACGTGCCGAACTTGACGGTGGAGGCGGCCCAGTTCTGCGTCACCCGGTAGACGTCGAACCGGCGGGCGACACAGCCGGTGCCGACGCCCTGGTAGCTCATGAAGATGTTCAGGTCGGCCGCGCTGAGCCTCTTGCCCGCGTAGGTGCTGCCGAAGGTCGAGAACGGCAGCAGGGCCCGCGCCTTGCCGGTGGCGGTGCCGTCGAAGGTGCCGGCGGCCACATTATCCTCACCGGAGCGCTGGGTCTCCGTGACGTCGGACTGCACGTACGTGTCACCGGTCGCCGTCTTGATCGTGCCGGTGGACGGGTCGAGCAGCACCGGGAACTTCCGCTTCGGGTCGCGCAGCCACGCGCCGTCGATCGTGACCTTCAGCGCCTGCCCGGTGCCGTGCGGGACGAGGGTGTAGCGCACCGAGTGCGAGATCGCACCCGTGCCGGACGCGTCCACGCTCGCGTCCTCCAGGTAGCCGACCGGCATCCGGGCCGCCTCGGTGCCGTCCGCCCGGAGGAACACCGCGTCGCCGTCGTCGTCGATACCGGCGGTCAACCCACGCAGGCGCAACGGGTAGACGTACTCGGTCGGCGCCTTCGCCGAGTGCAGGACCAGCGTTTCCTTGACGTCGGTTCCGGTCACGGCCATCGTGACGTCCACGTCCGGCAACGCGCGTTCGTAGGTGAGTTCGTTGCCGTTCACCCGGGCGGTGGGCGCAACGGCGCCGGCCAGGTCGAAGCCGAGGCTGCGATCGTCGTCGAGCGTCAGGTCGACCAGGGGTTGCCCGGGCTCACCGGAGGCGGCGAAGGTGACACCGAGAGGATGCGCCTTGACGCTGAAGCGCCCGTCGGGCCGCCGGACGATCGCCGGGTCGATGGAGCGCCAGGTGCCGTCGGCGTCGCGCCAGTTGACCGGCCGCTGGTAGACGCGCCGGGTGACCGACCCGTCGGCGTTCTGGAAGACGTCTGACGTGGTGGTCGACGCCGCAGGCAACCGCTTGCTGGTGCGGGGCTGATAACCCTGCCGTCCGGGACCGGTCTGGCGCACCTGTCCGGCCGGCCGGTGGGGCTGGAAGCGGGGCAGCTCCCCCTTGGCCCGCTCGCCGCTGGGCCGGGCGCGGTCGCGCGCCGCGGCGACGTAGTGCCCGCCGGGCGCCCGGCCCGCTTTCTGCTTCGGGGTGGGCGGCTCGGCGCCCCACGACGGACGCAGCGACAGCATGTCGGTGAGCCAACTGGTCGGCCATCCGTTTCCGGCGGCCGGCGGCAGCGGCTCACGTGGTGCTGCGGTGAGCAGCGCCAGCGCCAGGATCAGCACTGTCGCGACCCGGCGCACGCCGCTTCGCACAGAGATCTGCCTGGCCGCCGTCGGGCGCAGGGCAGGATCGTATTGACCGCCCATGGCAGCCTCCCCCGTGGTAATCGAACCCAGCGGAAGCTTCCTGGACGTTTTCTGAAAAAGCAATGGTCAATCTAGAAGATCATCGATCGGCGGCGGAGTACACCTGGCGCTCCACGCCCGCCGCCAGATCCTCGGCCGATACGCCGGACACCGCCGGAACGGCCGGGTCCGGTGACACGCCGACCACGAGGTACTGCACGTCGGGGAAGCGCTTGTGCCCCGCGACCAGGGCTGCGACCGGCGCTGCACCCACCGCGACCACCATCCGGCAGCGCTGGACGCCGAGCGTGTTGAAGAAGCCCTCGGCGTTCTCCGGCGTCTGCTTTCCGACCACCGCCAGGTGCTGGATTTTGATCGAGGTGGCCGATGACGCCCGTTGCATCCCCTGCCAGCTGGCCGCCGCCTCGGGCCCTGCCAGACCTCGGTCGTCGGTCAGCATGCAGGCCGTGAACGCCCGGTACTGCCGTTCCCGGGGCGGCGGGGCGGGTTCGGGCCAGAGCAGCCACGCAAGCGCCGCGACGGCCAACAGGCCCGCCGTCACAACCGCGACCAACCGCCACCGTCTGTCCACTGTGAACACCGCGAGACTCCCTCCGCCGCGCCGGCTGCGACACCCGGCGGGAGCAAGATACGGCTCTCGGCCCCCGGGCCGGGGCCCGGTCGCTCGGGAACAGGGTCGCCGACAACCTGGCGGCAGCGGGTCGCAGTCGTAGCCGTAGCACGTCGGGCGCATGATCGTGAGCCCGTCCACAGAGCGGTCCTCGTCCACAGGCCGAACCCGCGCATCCCCTCCGCCGGACCCGCCGCACGCATCCTGGCCGGCATGACGAACCGGAACCGAGCCGTCGGCGCGTACGGCGAGCGCTGCGCGCTGCGGCACCTGATCGAGACGGGCCTGCGCCCGGTCGCCCGCAACTGGCGCTGCCCCGAGGGCGAGATCGACATCATCGCCTGGGAGGGCCCGGTCCTCGCCATCTGCGAGGTCAAGACCCGCCGCACCGAGCAGTTCGGCTCCCCCGCCGAGGCCGTCGTCCGGGCCAAGGCCCGGCGCCTGCGCGGCCTGGCCGCCCGGTGGCTGGCCGAGACCGGCACCACCGCGGACGAGGTCCGCTTCGACGTGCTGTCCGTCCGGCTCCCGCTCGCCGGCCCCGCCCGCGTCGAGCACCTCCGTGGCGCGTTCTGACATGGGATACGCGAAAGTGCTGAGCGTCGGCCTGGCCGGAGTTGCCGGGCACCTCGTCGAGGTCGAGGCCGACCTCGCCCCCGGCCTGCCCGCCGTGATCATCTCCGGTCTGCCCGACACCGCGCTGCACGAGGCGCGCGACCGGGTCCGCGCAGCGATCGTCAACTCCGGCCAGAAGTGGCCCAACCGGCGGATCACCCTCAACCTGCTTCCGGCCACCCTGCCCAAGTACGGCTCGGCGTTCGACCTGGCCATCGCCGTCGCCGTGCTCGCCGGCTCGGGTGAGCTTCCACCGGTGGCCCTCGACGCCACAGTCGTGCTCGGCGAACTCGGCCTCGACGGCGCGGTGCGCCCGGTACGCGGCACGCTGCCCATGGTCGCCGCCGCCGCCCGAGCCGGGCACACCCGCGTCGTCGTGCCCGCCGGCAACGCCGCCGAGGCGGCAGTCATCCCCGGCGTACGGGTGTACGCGGTCGACACGCTGCACCGGCTCGTCGCCCACGTCCGCACCGGCGCGCCACTGCTCACCCCGCCCGCTCCGGCCCCGGCCGGGACCCCACCCGGGCCGGACCTCGCCGACGTGGCCGGCCAGCCGCTCGGGCGGCGCGCGCTGGAGATCGCCGCCGCCGGAGGTCACCACCTCGCGCTGCTCGGCCCGCCCGGCGCCGGCAAGACCATGCTCGCCGAACGGCTGCCGTCGGTGCTGCCCGAACTGGACGACGAGGCCGCCCTGGAAGTGACAGCGCTGCACTCGATCGCCGGCCTGCTGCCGCCCGGCGGCGGGCTGCTGCGCCGTCCCCCGTTCCAGGCGCCCCACCACACCGCCACGGTGCCCGCCCTCGTCGGTGGCGGCTCCGGGCTGGCCCGGCCCGGCGCGGTGTCGCTGGCCCACCGCGGGGTGCTGTTCCTCGACGAGGCGCCCGAGTTCGGCAAGGGCGCCCTGGAGGCGTTGCGGCAGCCGCTGGAGAGCGGCCGGGTACGTGTGGCACGCACTCGCGGCGCCACCGAGTACCCGGCCCGCACCCAACTGGTGCTGGCCGCCAACCCGTGCCCCTGCGCGAAGCCGTCCGGCGACGTCGACTGCGAGTGCACGCCGCTGGCCCGGCGGCGCTACCTGGGCCGGTTGTCGGGGCCGCTGCTCGACCGGGTGGACGTGCAGGTCCGACTGCAGGCGGTACGCGCGGCGGAACTGTTGCGGACCGACGCCGCGCACGAATCCTCGGCCACCGTCGCCGCCCGGGTCGCCGCCGCGCGCCAGGCCGCCGCCGAGCGCTGGGCGGCCACCGGGCACCGGGTCAACGCCGACGTCCCCGGCCCGCACCTGCGCCGGCCGCCGTGGCACCTGCCGGCCCGGGTCACCGCGGACCTGCGGCACCGGCTCGACACCGGTTCGCTGTCCGCGCGCGGCTACGACCGCGTACTGCGGCTCGCCTGGACCATCGCGGACCTGGACGGGCGGGACCGGCCCGGCCACGACGACGTCGCGGAGGCCATCCAGCTGCGGACGGGAGAGGCCGCGTGAGCACCGACGAGACCAAGCTGGCGCGGGTCGCGCTCACCTGGCTCGCCGAGCCCGGCACCCGATCCGTGTACGCCCTGGTCGAGCAGATCGGCCCGGTCGGCGCGCTCGACCTGCTGCTGTCCGGCGGCGCGCCGGAGCGGACCCTGCGCTCGGCCGTGGCGGCGCGGGCCGCGGCCGGTGACGCCCGCGCGGTCGCGGCGGAGGCGTTGACCCGGGGCGAGCGGCTGGGCGCCCGGCTGGTCACCCCGGACGACGACGAATGGCCGGCCCAGGTCCGTGACCTCCGGCGGCTGGCGCTGTCCGGCGCCACCCGCCGGGTCGACGTGGAGACCGACCCGCCGCTCTGCTTCTGGGTACGCGGGGCGTGGCCGCTCGGCGAGACGCTGGCGCACTCGGTGGCGGTGGTCGGCGCCCGCGCGGCCACCCCCTACGGCTCGCACGTCGCCACCGAACTGGGCTACGGCCTGGCCGACCGGGAGTGGACAGTGGTGTCGGGCGGGGCGTTCGGCATCGACTCCGCCGCACATCGCGGCGCGTTGACAGCGGGCGGGCGCACCGTCGCCGTGCTGGCGTGCGGGGTGGACCGCCCGTACCCGATGGGCAACGCCGCGCTGTTCGACCGGATCGCCGAGACCGGCCTCCTGGTGAGCGAGTGGATGCCGGGCGCGGAGCCGCTGCGGCCACGGTTCCTCATCCGCAACCGGGTGATAGCGGCGGCGACACGCGGCACGGTGCTGGTGGAGGCGGCGGCGCGCAGCGGCGCCACCCAGACGCTCAACCGGGCGCTCGGCCTCCGGCGCCACGCCATGGTCGTTCCGGGGCCGGTCACCTCCGCGATGTCGGTCGGCGGGCACGAGGTGCTGCGCGAGCGGCCGGACGCCCGGCTGGTCACCAACCTCGCGCACGTGCTGGAGGAGGTGGGACGGATCGGGTACGACCTGACCCCGCCGGCCCGCGCGCCCGAGCGCCCACGGGACCGGCTCGACGAGGAGGCCACCCAGGTGCTGGAGGCGTTGCCCCGCCGCCGGGCGCTCGACCTGGAGAGCGTCGCCGCCCGGGCCGGCGTGGACCTGCGTACCGCCATGCGCAAGCTGTCCCTGCTGGAGGAACTGGCGATGGTGGTGCGCCGCGACGGTGGCTACGCGCTCGCCCCGCCACCGGCCAGCCCGACGTGACCGGCCGGCGCGCGCCCTCTCGGAACCGCCCTGCAACGGGGCCGTGGGACCGGCCTCGGTCTTCTAGGATCACCACTTCGCGTGCGGCGGAAGCCGTTGCGGGAACGATCGCGCCGCGGGCCGGACGCCGGGCGCCGTCACGGGGAGAAGGATGACTGGGGCAGCGAACCGGCGAACACGTCCACAATGGCCAGTAGCACGCGCCGAGGTGCGGCTCGCCGTGCCGGCGTCGGCCATCCCGCTGGCGCACGGAGGTGGCCGATGAGCGCGCAGGAGACCTCGCGCCGCAACCCGGCGGCGGGCCCACCCGGATCCGGGCGTCGGGCGCTCGGCGGCATGCTGGTCGTCGTCAGCCTCTTCGTGCTGTTCTTCGCGTTCCTGTCCCACCGCGACATCGGTGATTACGACCCGAGCGGCCCGACGATGTGCGGCGAGGACGTGATGACGCCCCGGGACCGGTGCATGTTCGGCGCGGGCGACGGCTCCTACCAGGCGCAGAAGGCCGAGGCGGAGAAGCAGCACGACATCAACCTGATGGTCCGGGACATCGGCTTCGTCGCCGGTCCGGCGCTGTTCGTGGCCGGAGTCCTGCTGATCGTGTGGGGCACGCGACGGATCCGGGCCACGCGGCAGCCTGTTAGCGCCTGAGCCGGCGCGGCGCCGCCACGGAAGGGAACGCGCGATCGTTGCGGTGTCAGTCGCCCTCGAACCGGATCTCGGTGTCGCGGCGCTCCGCGCAGCGGCGGGCCAGCCGGGCCAGCCGGCGGATGTGGTCGGCCTCCGCCGGCGCCCGGGCCACCTCGGCCAGGCACCGCAGATCGGCGAGCAGTTGCGACATCCGATCGGTGTCCACGCTCAGCTCGCCGAGCGGGTCGACGCGATCCAGCAGCGGCGTCCGGCCACCTCCGCGGACCCGCGCCAGCAGGCCGAGCAACACGTCCTGCGGGTCCGCGACGACCTCGATCGAGACGTACGCGGGGCGGCGACGACTGCCGCCCGCCGATATCTGTCGGTAGAGGACCGCGTCCACTCCCACTGTCGGCCCCTTTTCGTACCGGGCGTCACCGTCGCGGGACGCGGCTGTCCGATCGCGGCCGGATCGGCCACCCGTGGGGCGCCGGCTCAGCCGCGCTGCCGTCCGGTTGCCGCCCTGTGCCTGGCCGCAGCATGAGTTTCCTCTGTCCAGGCCCGCTTTAGCCACCCCCGCTCGGCGCGGCGCGAACGTCATGCCGAAGGCACGGGCGCACCGGCGCAGGGCATACCGCGGACGCGACGGGGACGACGGTCCGGCCGGCGCGGTGAAGGCGGGACGGCGGCTCAGCGCGCGGCGGCGCTCCGGCCGTACGCTGGACCGGTGATCGCTGTCCGCCTCCGGCACGACCGCGTGCGCCAGGTCGGGGCACCGCGGTGAGCCGGCGGCAGCGTGGCACCAGGGCCGCACACGAGGACCTGCCGTCGTCGATGCGCGAGGCGGTGGACGACTTCGCCGACCACCTGTCGCGAGTGCGCAACCGGTCCGTCCACACCGTCCGGGCGTACGTCACGGATCTCGTGTCGCTGCTCGACCACGCCGTCCGGATGGGTTGCGCCGAACTGCCGGAGCTGGACCTCGCCGTGCTGCGCAGCTGGCTGGCGAAGCAGCGGACCATGGGCGCGGCCCGGACGACGATGGCCCGCCGGGCCGCCGCGGCCCGGACGTTCAGCGCCTGGGCGCACCGCACCGGTCTGCTCGCCGACGACATCGCCGCGCCGCTGGCGAGCCCCCGGGCCCGGCGGGAACTGCCCACCGTGCTGCGGGCCGACCAGGCCGCCGCCCTGATGGAGGCCGCCCGCCCCGCCGACGCCCCGCAACCCGGAGGAGCACCCGGCGCGGACACGCCCGAGGCCGTGCTGCTGCGTGACCGGCTGCTGCTCGAACTGCTCTACGGCACCGGCGTGCGGATCAGCGAGGCGTGCGGCCTGGACGTGACCGACGTCGACCAGGGCCGCCGGGTGGTGCGCGTGCTCGGCAAGGGCGGCCGGGAGCGGTCGGTGCCCTACGGGGTGCCGGCGCAGCGGGCGCTCGACACATGGCTGAGCCTGGGAAGGCCGGCTCTGGCAACGCCCGGCTCGGGCCGGGCGCTGCTGCTCGGGGCGCGGGGCGGGCGGCTCAACCCGACCACCGCACGGCGGATCGTGGCCGACTGGACCGAGGCCGCCGGAGTGCCCCGGGTGACGCCGCACGGGCTGCGCCACTCGGCCGCCACCCACCTGCTCGAAGGGGGCGCGGACCTGCGGGCGGTCCAGGAGCTGCTCGGGCACTCGTCGCTGGCGAGCACGCAGATCTACACGCACGTGTCGGTGGAGCGGCTGCGCGCGGCGTACCGGCAGGCGCATCCCCGCGCCTGACCGGCGGAATCCCGCCGGGTGATGATCCATCCCGGGCTAGGATCGACGGATGACGGTGCCGCAGCCGCCCGAGCCGATTCCCGGCGCTCGGCTGCTCTTCTCCCTCGATCCCTCCGTCAGCCACCTCAACCACGGCTCGTTCGGCGCCGTGCCGATCGCCGTGCAGCGCGCCCAGCAGCGCCTGCGCGACGAGATGGAGGCCAACCCGCTGCGGTTCTTCACCCAGGGCCTGGTCGACCGGATCGCCCACGCCCGGCGGCACCTGGCCGCGTTCCTCGGCGCGGACCCGGACGGCACCGCGCTGGTCGGCAACGTCACCGCCGGCGCGGCGGTCGTGTTGCAGTCGCTGGCACTGCGCCCCGGCGACGAGGTCCTGACCACCGACCACGGGTACGGGGCAGTGGCCCTCTCGATCGCGCGGGAGTGCGCCCGCACGGGGGCGGTGCCCCGCACCCTGTCGGTGCCGTTGACCGCCACCGACGAGGAGGTGGTCGAGATCGTCCGCACCGGGTTGCGCCCCGGGCGGACCCGGCTGCTCATCGTCGACCAGCTGACCTCGCCGACCGCCCGGCTGTTCCCGACCGCGGCGCTCGTCGCCGTGGCCCGGGAGCAGGGCGTGCCGGTGCTGGTGGACGCCGCGCACGCGCCGGGCATGCTGCCGGCCACCGTCGCGTCGATCGGCGCCGACTTCTGGGTGGGCAACCTGCACAAGTGGGCGTACGCGCCGCGCGGCACCGCCGCGCTCGTGGTGGCGCCGCAGTGGCGGGAGAAGATCCAGCCGCTCGTCGTCTCGTGGGAGCAGGACAGCGGCTTCCCGACCCGGGTGGAATGGCAGGCGACGCTCGACTACACCGGCTGGCTGGCCGCCCCGGTGGGCCTGTTCACGCTGCGCAGCCTCGGGGTGGACCGGGTACGGGCGCACAACGCGGCGCTGGCCGCGTACGGGCAACGGGTCGTCGGGGACGCGCTGGGTGTGGCGCCCGAGCGGTTGCCGAAGCCCGGCGGGCCGGCGGTCGCCATGCGTCTCGTGCCGCTGCCGCCGGGCGTCGCGACGACCCTGGACGCGGCCCGGGAGCTACGGGCCCGGATCGCCGACCGGCTCTCCGCCGAGGTGTCGGTGGCCGGCTGGAACGGGCGCGGCTACCTGCGGTTGTGCGGCCAGGTCTACAACACCCCCGACGAGTACGACCGGCTGGCCGTGCGGCTGCCCACGCTGCTCGCTCAGCGCTGAGTGGCGCGTCCGGCGGGGACGGGCCGGTCCAGGCGACGTCGCCCGGACCCGAGCCGGCAGCGGCGCCACTCACGGAGGGCCGTCGGCGTTCGGGTCGAGCGGCAGCAGCCGGACGCGGCCGAGCCCGAGCAGCGCAAGCGGGTCCAGGTACTCCGCGCCGCGTCGCAGCCCCCAGTGCAGGCAGGCCGCGTCGGCGCAGCCGGGATGCCCGGCGAGCAGGTCACCGATCGGGGTACCGGCGTCCACCCGGGTGCCGGCGGTGACCCGGGACCGGACCGGCTCGTAGGTGGTGCGCAGCCCGTCGTGGTGGCCGACGGTGAGCACCGGCCGGCCGGCGACCGAGCCGGCGAACAGGACGGTCCCGGCGCCGGCCGAGCGGACCTGCGCGCCCGGCGCGGCGGCCAGGTCCACGCCCCGGTGCCCGGACATCCACGGCTGCGGCGGCGGGTCGAACCGGCGTGCCACGCGGGGTGGACCGGGCAACGGCCAGCGGAACCGTCCGGCGGTCGCCGGCCCGCCGGGCACGCCCTGGTACCCCGTCGCCGAGACGCCCGGCCCGTCAAGGGCCGCCGCCGAACGGCCCGCCGCCACCGGCCCGTCAAGGGCCGCCGCGGAGCCGCCCGGCAACCAGAAGGCGAGCACGAGCACCAGCAGCAGGCACTTGCCGGCCCGACCGATCGAGGTACGCACACCGCGTACCCTGACCTGCCGCGCGCTGCCCCGCGCGCACCACGCGGCAGTCCTGTGGACGACGCCCCTACTGTGGACGAGCACCGAAATCGGGGCGGATCTGCTACGGCCGGGACGCCTATGCTGGCCGGGTGACGAAGGACTGGTACGCCTGGCACCGCGACTACGACCAGCCCGAATCCGCACTGGCCCGGCGGCTCGCCGAGGTACGGCAGCGCGTCGCCGAGGCACTCGATGCCGCGCCGCCCGGTCCGCTGCGCGCGCTCAGTCTCTGCGCCGGCCAGGGCCGCGACCTCATCCCGGTGCTGGCCGCCCACCCCCGCGGCGGCGACGTGACCGCCCGCCTGGTCGAGCTGGACCCGCGCAACGCCGACCTGGCCCGCCGCGCCGCCGCCGACGCGGGGCTCACCGGCGTCGAGGTGGTGACCGGCGACGCCGCGCTGACCGACAGCTACGCCGACCTGACCCCGGCCGATCTGGTGCTGGTCTGCGGCATCTTCGGCAACATCACCGACGACGACATCCGGGCCACTGTGCGCCACTGCGCCTCGCTCTGCGCCACCGGCGGCACGGTGCTGTGGACGCGGCACCGGCGCGAGCCGGATCTGGTGCCCGTCATCTGCGAGTGGTTCGCCGAGGAGGGCTTCGAGCCGGTCGCGGTGGGCAGCCCGGCCGACGGTGTGGGCGTCGGCGCGCACCGCTTCACCGGCACTCCCCGCCCGCTGACGCGAGGCGAGCGGATGTTCGAGTTCGTGGGCTACGACGTGCTGGAGCGGACGGAACAGCACTGACCACTGTGGACGATGCCAGCCGGCCCTCCCGGGTGGCCGGGCCGGACGAGGCGATCAGCGCCGAGGAGCTTCAGCTCGCCGCCCGCAACCATGGCATTCCGCTGGAGGCGCTGCGCTACGACGTGACCCCGGCGGGCCTGCACTACCTGCTCATCCACTACGACATCCCGGACGTCGACCCGGCCGCATACGCGCTGAGCGTGTCCGGCGCGGTCGAGCGTCCACTGCGGCTGGACCTGGCGGCGCTGCGCGACCGGCCCCGGGTGACCCACCGGGTCACGCTGGAGTGCGCCGGCAACGGCCGCGCGCTGCTGCATCCCCGGCCGGTCAGCCAGCCCTGGCTGGTCGAGGCGGTGGGCAACGCCGAGTGGACCGGTACGCCGCTGGCGCCGCTGCTGCGCGAGGCGGGTCTGTCCGGCGACGCGGTGGACGTGGTGTTCACCGGCGCGGACCACGGCGTGGAGCGCGGCGTCGAGCAGGACTACCAGCGGGCGCTGCCGGTGGCCGACGCGCTGCGCGAGGAGGTGCTGCTGGCGTACGAGATGAACGGTGCTCCCCTGCTGCCGCAGCACGGCGCGCCGCTGCGCCTGATCGTGCCCGGCTGGTACGGCATGGCGCACGTGAAGTGGCTGCGCGACATCGCGGTGACGACCGAGCCGTTCGACGGCTACCAGAACGCGGTGGCGTACCGGTTGCGGCGCGACGCGGACGATCCCGGCGTGCCGGTGACCCGGATCGAGCCGCGCGCCCTGGTGCGCCCGCCCGGGTTCCCGGACTTCATGTCCCGCACCCGGGTGGTCCGGCCAGGGCGGTGCACGGTGGACGGCCGGGCCTGGTCCGGGCACGCGCCGGTGACGTCCGTCGAGGTGACGATGGACGGTGGCGGGACGTGGACGCCGGCGGTCCTGGACGAGCCGGCCGGGGGCGAGTGGGCGTGGCGCCGGTGGTCGGTGAGCTGGACGGCGACCCCGGGGCGGTACGTGCTGGGCGCCCGGGCGACCGATGCCTCGGGGCGGACCCAGCCGGTGGAGCAGCCGTGGAACCGGGGCGGGTTCGCGAACAACCTGGTGCAGCGGGTCGAAGTGGTCGTGCCGGAGCGGTGATCCGGGGCGGCGGGCCGCCCGGGCTCAGCTCCCGAATCCGGAATCTGCGGGAAGCGAGATGTCGGGCTTTTCGAGCTCTTCCACATTGACGTCCTTGAACGTCATTACTCGGACGTTCTTGACGAAACGGGCAGGGCGGTACATGTCCCACACCCAGGCGTCGTGCATCTCGACCTCGAAGTAGACCTCACCGTCCGAGTTGCGGACGTGCAGGTCGACCTGGTTCGCCAGATAGAAACGGCGCTCGGTCTCCACCACGTAGGAGAACTGGCGGACAATGTCGCGGTACTCCCGGTAGAGCTGCAGCTCCATCTCGGTCTCGTACTTCTCGAGATCTTCCGCGCTCATCGCACTCCGCCTTCCATAACCACATCTTCCCCCACCGACGCCGGAGGTCGCGGCTGCTCGCCCAACGCCACGCCGACGGTACCCCCTGGCGCGCCGGTGCGCCCCACCGGCTCGTCCGGGCGCCCGGCGAACGCACTGGGCCCGAGTCCCGGCAGCCCGGCCGCGGGCTCGGGTGGCGCCGCGTCCGCGCCCGCCGGGCGGCGGGCGCGGGGAGGCCGTCCGTCCCGTCCGGAGACGGCGGCCACGTTCACGTACGAGAAGCGGTGCTCCCGGCAGGGCCCGAGCGCGCGCAGCGCGGCGCTGTGCTCGGCGGTGATGTAGCCCTTGTGCTCGGCGAAGCCGTAGCCGGGGAACCGCTCGTCCAGCTCCACCATGATCCGGTCCCGGGTGACCTTGGCGAGCACGCTCGCCGCCGCCACGCACGCGGCCACCCGGTCACCCTTCCAGACCGCCAGCCCCGGCACGTCGAGCCCGTCGACGCCGAAGCCGTCGGTCAGCACGTACTCCGGGCGGGTGGTCAGCGAGGCGAGCGCCCGGCGCATCGCGGCGAGGTTGCACACGTGCAGCCCGCGGGCGTCCACCTCCTCGGCCGGGATGACCACCACGGCGTACGCGAGCGCCCGCGCCACCACCTCGTCGTAGACGCGCTCCCGGGCGGCCGGGGTGAGCAGCTTGGAGTCGGCCAGCTCGTCGATCTCGCCGCGGCGCCCCTCGGGCAGCACAGCGGCGGCGGCGACCAGCGGCCCGGCGCAGGCTCCGCGGCCCGCCTCGTCGGCGCCCGCCACGTACCGGAAGCCCCGCCGTTGCAGGGCCCGCTCCAGGGCGTAGAGGCCGCCGTCGCGGCGCACCACAGTGCGCGGCGGGGTCAGCATGCGCCGGCTCCCGCCAGCACGGCGCCGAGCCGGCCGGGCAGGTCCGGCGGGTAGTAGCGCTCGGCGGAGGCGGCCAGGTCGGTCACCGTCCACCAGCGGTGCCCGTGCACGCTCACGCGCTCGACGTCGTTGAAGCCGGTGGTGTCGACCTCCCAGCCCGCCACCCGGACCAGGTAGAACTGCTGCTCCTGGCGGTACCAGACGCCGTCGAACGGGAACTCGACAGTCTCCGACCAGACCGGCGCGCCCAGCTCTGCCGGGGCCAGCCGCAGGCCGGTCTCCTCGGCCAGCTCACGGGCCGCGCCGTCGGCCGAGGACTCCCCCGCGTCCAGCCCACCGCCGGGGGTGAACCAGTAGCGGTGACCCGGCCGGGCCGGATCGCTACCCTCGAAGAGCAGCACCCGGTCGGACGCGTCGACCAGCAGCACCCGGGCCGCGCGACGAGGAGTGTAGACGGTCACCGCACCAGCCTGCCAGACGGCTGCGACGAACGACCACGCCCTCCCGCCGGCGGCCGGGGGTGGGCGTGGGTGCGCGCGGAAGCCGTCGGGTCAGGGATTGGGGATCCCCTCGAACTGCTTCGGGACGCTGAGCCAGGTGGCGCGGCTGACCGGCCAGAAGATGGTGAAGGCCCGCCCGACGACCTCGCCCTCCGGGATGGTGGCGACGCTGATGTCCTCGCCGGACTGCTGCCAGTGCTCCAGCGAGTCGCCGGAGGCCTCCCGGTGGTCGCCCATGACCCACAGCCGGCCCTTCGGCACTGTGATGTCGAAGTCCTGGTCGGCGGGCTTGTTGCCGGGGAAGATGAACGGCTCGTCGACCGGCTTGCCGTTGATGACCAGCCGGTCCTGCCCACCGGTACGGTCGCAGCAGACCACGTGATCGCCGCCGACGCCGATCACCCGCTTGATGAAGTCCTCGCCGTCGGGGTTTCCGCTCCACTCGGTGGGCGCCTTGAAGACGATCACCTCGCCCCGGTGCGGCGAGCGGAAGTCGTAGACCAGCTTGTTGACCAGCACCCGATCGTCGATCTTGAGGGTGTTCTCCATGGACGGCGACGGGATGAAGAAGGTCTGCAGCACGAAGGCGCGAACCAGCACTGCGACCAGGATCGCCACACCCAGGAGGATGGGCAGCTCCTTCCAGAAGGAGTTGCGTGGCTTCTCGGTCTGCTCGTCGATCACGGGAGGAGCCTACGTCCCCGGGTGCGGCGCAGTCGCCCCGAACCCGCGAGAACGGCGAGCGTCGCCGCGACCGGCACAATCAGGACGACCCCGCCCACCGGGTCGGGGTCCACCAGGACCGGACCGGCGGCCGCGGCGGCGTCCGCGCGCGGCACGTTCGTGAACGTCTCCGGTACGGGCAGGGTGGTCCAACGCTGCGACGGCCAGACGATCATGAAGGCCCGGCCGATCACGTTCTCGATCGGCACCGGCCCCTGACATCGGGCGTCCTGCGAGACCAGCCGGTGGTCACCCATCACGAAGATCTGCCCCGGCGGCACCACCACCTCGGTGAACTGCCGGGACCGGCACTCCTTCGGGTTGGGCGGCAGCTCGGCGGGCGAGTCCTCGGAGACGTACGCCTGCTCGTCCAGCGGGGTCCCGTTGACCACCACCCGGCCGTCGTCGCAGCACCAGATCTTGTCGCCCGGCACGCCGATGACCCGCTTGATGAAGTCCTTCTCACCGGGGCGGCTGACGCCCACCAGGTCACCGAGCGTGCGGCTGACCTGGCCGGCGAAGTTGGTCGGCGGCGCGGGCGCCTCCTGGGCGACCCAGCGGTCGGTGCCGCGGAACACCACCACCTCGCCGCGGACCGGGTCCCGGACGTCGTAGACGACCTTGTTGACGAGCACCCGGTCGCCGACGAGCAGCGTGTTCTCCATCGACCCGGAGGGGATGAAGAACGCCTGGAGCAGGAACGAACGGATCAGCACCGCGAGGCAGAACGCCACGATGAGCAGCAGCGGCAGCTCCTGCCAGAGCGGCATCTGGCGACGCCCGCGCCGGGCTCGCCGGCGCCAGGGATCGGCGGCGCCGTCCTCGTCAACCATTTGCACCATGCCACTCTCCGGTCCGCGGAAACGACACTACCGCCCGGGAGTCTCCTCGGAGACCCCACGGGCGGCAGTGGACCGCTTCGCGCCGTCCGGCTGCGCCCGTACCGACCAGGGTAATGCGGTCTGGTCGATACGACATCCGCGCAGCTCGGGCGGCGTGGCGAACGAAAGTCAGTTCGCCGGCTGCTTCTCCCGCAGCTCCTTGATCTTGGCCTTCTTGCCCCGCAGCTCGCGCAGGTAGTAGAGCTTGGCCCGGCGCACGTCACCGCGGGTCACGATCTCGATCCGGTCGATGCCGGGGCCGTTGAGCGGGTAGGTCCGCTCCACGCCGACGCCGAAGCTGACCTTGCGGACCGAGAAGGTCTCGCGCAGACCGTCACCCTGGCGGCGGATGACGACGCCCTGGAAGATCTGGACCCGGGACCGGGCGCCCTCGACGACTCGCGCGTGCACCTTGACGGTGTCACCGGCACGGAAGTCGGGCAGGTCGGTACGCTTCGACTGGGCGTCAAGGGCGTCCAGGATGTTCATCGCTGCGTCCTCGTGAGGCTCACTGCGCATCGTCAGTCGATGCGCGAACGGGTGATTCTGACCCCCGGGTGGTGACCGGCTTCGCCGGCCCCGGTCGAGGGTCCTCGCAGCCGCTCACGGCGTGGGCGGATGCGGCAACCCCTCTACTTTGCCACATGCCCCGGTGGCGGGGAAAATCCACCCCGGTCCAGCGCCGCCCCGTCCCGCTTGTCGAGCGTCTCCGGAGGCAGCGCGCCGATCATGTCGGGCCGGCGGGCCGCCGTGCGCAGCAGCGCCTCGTCCCGGCGCCAGCGGGCGATCCGGCCGTGGTCGCCGGAGCGCAGCACCTCCGGCACGTCGAGCCCGCGCCAGGTCGCCGGCTTGGTGTAGAGCGGGGCTTCCAGCAGCCCGTGCGCGTGCGACTCCTCGTCCAGCGAGCCGGCGTTGCCCAGCACGCCGGGCAGCAGCCGGGTGACCGCCTCCAGGATCACCAGCACGGCCACCTCGCCGCCGAAGAGCACGTAGTCGCCGAGGGAGACCTCGGTCACCGGCATCCGGGTCGCGGCGTGGTCCAGAACACGCTGGTCGATGCCCTCGTACCGGCCGCAGGCGAAGAGCAGGTGCGACTCGGCGGCCAGCTCGTGCGCCATGGCCTGGGTGAACGGCACGCCGGCCGGGGACGGGACGATCAGCCGGGGCAGCGTGTGCCCGTCCGGGCTCAGCTCGCCCGGGGCCAGCGCGTCCAGCGCCTCCCCCCACGGCTCCGGCCGCATGACCATGCCAGGGCCGCCGCCGTAGGGCGTGTCGTCGACGGTGCGGTGCACGTCGTGGGTCCAGGTCCGCAGATCGTGTACGGCCAGCCGCAGCGTGCCGTTCGCGCGGGCCTTGCCGATCAGCGACAGATCCAGCGGGGCGAAGTACTCGGGGAAGATCGACACGATGTCGACGCGCATGCGGTGGCTCCAGCCGGAGGTCGAGAGCTAGAGGTCGAGCAGGCCGCCGGGCAGGTCGACGACGACGCGACCGCCGGCCAGATCCACCTCGGGCACTATCGCCTTGACGAACGGGACCAGCGCGGTACGCCCCTCGGGACGCCGCAGCACCAGCATGTCGGACGCGGGCGCGTGGTCGATGCGGGTGACCTCGCCCACGTGCTCCCCGTCCCGGGTGACCACGGTGAGCCCGACCAGCTGGTGGTCGTGGAACTCCTCCGGGTCCTCCGGCGGGGCGACGTCGGCGCTGTCCACGCCGAGCAGCGTGTTGCGCAGCGCCTCGGCGACGTCCCGGCCCAGCACGCCCTCGAAGACGACGAGCAGGCGCCCCTGGTGCCAGCGGGCCGACTCGACGGTGAGCGTCGGCGGCACCCGCCAGGCGCCGGGCTCCGACGGGACCACCCCCGGCTCGGTGGTCAACACCGAACCGGGGGCGAACCGTGCTTCGGGCTCATCGGTGCGCACTTCCACGGTGACCTCACCGCGGATGCCGTGCGGCTTGCCGATGCGGCCGACGACGAGAAGCATCAGTACGAGTCGACGATGTCGACGCGTACCCCACGCCCGCCGATGGAGCCGATCACCTGGCGCAGCGCCTTGGCGGTCCGGCCGGACCGCCCGATCACCGTGCCGAGGTCCTCGGGGTGCACGCGGACTTCGAGGCGCTTGCCCCGACGCGAGTCGACCAATCGCACCCGGACGTCGTCCGGGTGGTCGACGATCCCCTTGACCAGGTGCTCCAGGGCGGGACGCAGCGCCATGTCAGGCCTGCTCGCCGGACTCGGCACCGGTCTGCTCCTCGGCCTTCGGCTCGGCAGCCTTCGGCTCCTCCGCCTTGGCGGCGGCCTTCTTGGCCGGCTTGGCCGGGGTGTCCGCCACGCCGGCGGCGGCCTTCGCCTCGGCCTCGTACGCCGCCTTGCGGTCGGCCCGCTCGGGGGCGACCTTCAGCGGCGGCGGGGCCGGCAGGCCCTTGAACTTCTGCCAGTCACCGGTCAGCTCCAGCAGGCGCTGCACGGCCTCGCTCGGCTGAGCGCCGACCGACAGCCAGTACTGGACCCGCTCCGACTTGACCTCGATCACCGAAGGGTCTTCCTTCGGCTGGTACACACCGACGAACTCGATCGCGCGACCGTCACGCTTGGTGCGCGAGTCGGCGACGACGATGCGGTACTGCGGGTTGCGGATCTTGCCCATCCGCAGGAGCCGGATCTTTACGGCCACAGTTGTTTCGCTCCTGTTGCGATCTCACCGGCCCGTACGGGCGGTGTGGCGGGTGAGCGCCGACCGGCACAGTGGGGTTTGGGCCGGAGACTGCTCGGTGAACTGGCGACGCGCCCGGGTTAGAGGGCGCCGGACGCGTGCCGGATACCAGCCGACCATTCTGCCAGATCCGGCCCGGAACTCTCACACCGGACCCGGACACCACGCCCGGGGCGGGCCGGGCCGTGACGGACGACACTCGCTCAACGCACCGGCGGGCGGTCCCACCCAGATGGAAGTTCGTCCGGTACGTCCCATTCGGCGGGCGGGGTGAAGTCGCACCAGGTGCCGTCGAACGGGAACTCGCCCGCCTCGGCGATCCGGATCACCCGCTCGCCCTCGGCGCGAACCGCCTTCTCGTCGGTCACCCAGTAGTGCTCCGGGAACGCCAGCCGCTCGGCGAACTCGTCCTCGTCCTTCCACTCCCAGCTCAGGTCCGGGTGGACCACGACGTCGAGGTCCTGGTCGACCATGTCGACGCCGGCCACCGCGCCGTCGTCCCAGCGGACGCCGGGCTCCTCCAGGTTGACGTACCAGTTCTGGAAGCGGCCCGCCGCGTCGCGGAACCACCAGACCGAGTGGGCCGCGCCGGTGGGCAGGAACTTCAGCACCGGCGGCCCGTTCCACAGCCCTTGCGCGAGCCGGTAGGACGACGTCACCCACTCGGCGAACGGCACGGCCCGCATGCCCAGGCCGGCCGCTGTCACCTCGTGCGCGACGGGCGCTGTCCGCGCCACCCAGAGCAGCAGGCCGCGCTCGTCGTCGGAGACCACGCGGGCCGACCGGACCCAGCCGATCCGGCCGTGCCGCACGTTCCGGTGCATGATCATCCGCCCCGGCTCGAACCGCACGCTCACCCCCACCGTCGTGTTAACAAGGGCCCCCGCCTATGCGGAATGCGTTAAGAGGGGGCCCTTCCTTACACCTCAGTAGGCGCGGGCGAGGATCGCCACTAGGTCGGGCTCGTCCTCCGAGTCCGGCACCGAGCCGTCGGCGCGTACCAGGCAGCGGACCGTCACGCCCTGGCCGTTCGCCTCGGCCTCGCCCTCGACGCCGACCGCCGACCACGGCACCCGCGCCCAGCCGGTGGCGGACGCCTCGATCGCCTCGGCGAGCGTCGACACCTCGACGGTGCGGGACCGGCGGAACTCCAGCGCCTGGTCGTGCAGCGCCCGCTGGTCGGCCTCCAGCGCGGCCAGGACCGCGCCGACCACGTCGGCCACCGGCGTCGGGGCCTTCGAACCGTCAGTACGCCGGACCACCACCGCGTTGCCGGCGGCCAGGTCACGCGGGCCGACCTCGACGCGGACCGGGTAACCGCGCAGCTCGGCGTCGACGGCGCGGCGGCCGAACGCGGTGTCGGTCCGGTCGTCCAGCGCCACCCGCACCCCGGCGTCGCGCAGCGCGTCACAAAGCTTTTGTGCCGCCTCGGCAGGGCCGCCAGGGCCCTCGCCGTCCTTGACGATCATCACGTACGCCTGGATCGGCGCCAGCTTCGGCGGCACCCGCAGCCCGTTGTCGTCGCCGTGGCACATGATCAGGCCACCGAGCATCCGGGTGGACGTGCCCCAGGAGGTGGTCCACGCGTGCTCCCGGCCGCCCTCGGCCGAGGAGTAGTTGATGTCGAACGCCTTGGCGAAGTTCTGGCCCAGCTCGTGGCTGGTGCCGAGCTGGAGCGCCTTGCCGTCGCCCATCATGCCCTCGCACGTGTACGTGGCGGTGGCGCCGGCGAAGCGCTCCCGGGCGGTCTTCAGGCCGACGACCACCGGGATACCGAGCACGTTGACCATCAGGTCCTCGTACGCCTCGTGCAGGATCCGCCGCGCGTAGGCGCGGGCGTCCTCACGCGTCGCGTGCGCGGTGTGCCCCTCCTGCCAGAGGAACTCGCTGGTGCGCAGGAAGATCCGCGGGCGCAGCTCCCAGCGGACCACGTTGGCCCACTGGTTGAGCAGCAGCGGCAGGTCGCGGTACGAGTCGATCCACTTGGCCATGAACTCGCCGATGACCGTCTCGCTCGTGGGGCGCACCACCACCGGCTCGGCGAGCTGCTTGCCGCCACCGTGCGTGACGACTGCCAGCTCCGGCGAGAAGCCCTCGACGTGCTCGGCCTCCCGCTTGAGGTAGCTCTCCGGGATGAACAGCGGGAAGTACGCGTTCTCCGCGCCGGCCGCCTTGATGCGGCCGTCCATCTCGGCCTGCATCCGCTCCCAGATGGCGTAGCCGGCCGGTCGGATCACCATGGTCCCCCGGACCGGGCCGTTGTCGGCCAGCTTCGCCTTGGCGATCAGGTCCTGGTACCAGCGGGGAAAGTCCTCCGCACGGGGAGTGAGCACGCGTGCCATGACCGCACATCCTATGCGCCGTGCGGGGCGGGGTTGCGCCGGGGAGCCGGGCCGCGCCGTGTCGTGCGGCGCGGCCGTAGACTTCGACGGCGATGGGTGAGACACGGGACGCGATCGTGGAGGCCGCCCGGGCGCAGACCGTGGCCCTCGGGTGGGACCGCGTCCGGATGGGCGCGGTGGCCGCCGCCGCCGGCGTCAGCCGGCAGACGGTCTACAACGAGTTCGGCACCAAGGCGGGCCTGGGCGAGGCGCTCGCCCGGCACGAGGTGGACCGCTTCGTTGGCGAGGTCCGGGCCGCGCTCGGCGAGCACGACACCGACGTGCGGGCGGCCGCGTACGCGGCGATCCACCGCACGCTCGCCTCGGCCGCCGAGAACCCGCTGGTACGGGCCGTGCTGACCAGCACCCGGGGCGGCTCGGAGGAGTTGCTGCCGTACCTGACCACACGCTCGGAGCTGGTGCTCGCCGAGGCCGCGGCGGCGCTGCTGGAGTGGACGGGGAAACGCCTGCCCGACGCCGATCCGACGGCCCTCGCGTTCGCGGCGGACAGCGTCGTACGCCTGGTGGTGAGCCACATCGTGCTGCCCGGCGGCCCGGTCGACGAGACCGCCGACCGGCTGGCCGACCTGGCCGTACGCCTGTTCCTGATGGCGGCGACGGCCCGCTAGGACCGCCCGCGAGGGCGGCGGCCGGTCAGCGGACGACCCGGCCGCGCAGGACGATGCGGCTCGGCGTCCGGACCACCCGCAGGTCGCGGCGCGGGTCCTCGGGGTAGACCACCAGGTCGGCGAGGCCGCCCTCGACCAGCCCGGGGAAGCCGAGCCACTCCCGGGCCCGCCAGGAGGCGGCGGCGAGCACGTCCGGCGCGGACATGCCGGCCTGCTCGTGCAGCAGGAGCATCTCCTCGGCCGCGAGCCCGTGGTCGATGCCGCCACCGGCGTCGGTCCCGACGTAGATCGGCACGCCCGCCTCGTGCGCGGCGCGCACCACCTCGGGGAAGCGGTCGCGCAACGCGAGCATGTGGTCGGCGTACCCGGGAAACTTGGGCCGGGCCTGCTCCGCGATGTGGCCGAACGTCCGGATGTTGATCATCGTGGGAACCAGCGCGGTGCCCTGCCGGGCCATCAGGTCGATCAGGTCGAGGCTCAGCCCGGTGCCGTGCTCCACCGAGTCCACCCCGGCCCGCACCATGATCTCCACCGCCGACTCGGAGAACGTGTGCACCGCCGCGCGTACCCCGGCGGCGTGCGCGCCGGCGACCGCCGCGGTCATGGTGTCCGCGTCCCAGGCCGGTGCCAGGTCGCCCACCCCGCGATCGATCCAGTCGCCGACCAGCTTGACCCAGCCGTTGCCGGCCGCGGCCTGCGCGGCCACCGTCTCGGCCACCTCCGCCGCGCCAACCTCCACGCCGACATCGCGCAGGTAGCGCTTGGGCGGCGCGACGTGCCGGCCCGCGCGGGCCAGTCGCGGCAGGTCCGGCTCGTCCTCCAGTTCGGGGTACGGGTACGGCGAGCCGGCGTCCCGGATCGCCAGCACACCGGCGTCCCGGTCGATCCGGGCCAGGTCCCGCGCCTGGTCGAGGGAGGTGATCGGGCTGCCGCCGCGGGCGATGCCGATGTGGCAGTGCGCGTCGGTCAGGCCGGGCAGCACGAAGCCGCCGTCGGCCACCGTCTCGGCGCCGGGCACCGGTTCGAAGGTGACCCGGTCACCGACCAGCCAGACGTCCCGGACCTCGTCGTCGGGAAGGAACACACCGCGCACGTGCAGAGCCATGTGCACAGTCCTACCCGATCAGTCCTCCTCGACGGCGAGCAGGTCGTTGCGGCGCGCGGTCAGGGCCGGCAGATCGACAGAGACCTTCCAGGGCCGCTCGGTGACGAACAGATCCTCGGTGTGTGCCAGTTGCTCGTACTCGCGGGCGGCGCCGTCGAGCGTGTACTCGGTCAGCGCGATCCGCTCGTGCTGCGGGTCCACCACCCAGTAGGAGCGGACCCCGGAGCGGGCGTAGACCTTCGCCTTGTCGTACAGGTCGCGGAAGTGCGACGTCGGCGAGACGACCTCGACCGCGAGCAACGCGTCCTCGACCGGGACCGGAGACCGGCCGGCGTGCTTGCGCCGGATCACCACCACGTCCGGGCGCGGCTCGTTGCGGCGGTCGACCCGCATGGACAGGTCGATGCTCACCAGGAACTCCGGCGGGCAGTTGATGCGCATCGCGAGCAGCAGCTCGACGCAGATCTCCTGGTGCAGGGCGGTGGGCGACGGCACGATCAACCTTCCGTTGATCAGTTCGTACGGAAGGTCCTTGGGCAGGTCGCCCAGGTCGTCGACCGTCCATTCGTGCCGCTCGGGCAGGATCGGCGCCGCGGTCATGACATCTCCTTCCAGAGGGCGAACCGACCCTAGGTGATGATCACATCGCCCACCGTCACCGACACGCTAGCGGGGGCCCTTGTCGCCGCCCTTGCCCAGCTTGTTGAAGTCGATCTTCGGAAGCTTGAAGCCCGGCGGAAGGCCCTGCCCACCGGCCAGGTCACCCGGGTCCAGGCCCGGCGGGAGCTGCGGCATCCCGCCCGGGAAGCCACCCGGCATACCGGCGCCGGTACGCGGCCGCCCGCCGCCCTTGGTGCCCTTGCGCTTGTTCTTCGGCGACTTGGTCGCCTTGCGCCGGCCACCGCCGGGCAGGCCCATCATGCCGCCCATCTGCTTCATCATCTTCTGCGCGTCGGTGAAGCGGTTGAGCAGCTGGTTGACGTCCATGACGGTGACGCCGGAGCCGCTGGCGATCCGGGCCCGGCGGGAGCCGTTGATGATCTTCGGGTTGGTGCGCTCGGCCGGGGTCATCGACCTGATGATCGCGGTCACCCGGTCGAAGTGCTTGTCGTCCAGCTCGGCGAGCTGGTCCTTCATCTGCCCCATGCCCGGCATCATGGCCAGCACGTTGGCGATCGGGCCCATCCGCCGGACCGCGATGAGCTGATCGAGGAAGTCCTCCAGCGTGAAGGTCTCCCCGCCCATCAGCTTGGCGGTCATCTTGTCCTTCTGATCGGAGTCGAAGGCCGCCTCGGCCTGCTCGATCAGAGTGAGGACGTCGCCCATGCCGAGGATCCGGCTGGCCATCCGGTCGGGGTGGAAGACGTCGAAGTCCTCCAGCTTCTCGCCGGTGGAGGCGAACAGGATCGGCTGGCCGGTGACCTCGCGGACGGAGAGCGCGGCACCGCCGCGCGCGTCGCCGTCGAGCTTGGACAGGACCACGCCGGTGATGCCCACGCCGTCGCGGAACGCCTCGGCGGTGCGGACCGCGTCCTGGCCGACCATCGCGTCGATGACGAAGATGACCTCGTCGGGCTGGACCGCGTCGCGGATGTTCGCGGCCTGCTGCATCATCTCGGCGTCGACACCGAGCCGGCCTGCGGTGTCGACGATCACGATGTCCCGGGCGGCGCGGCGGGCGTGCTCGATCGATTCGCGGGCCACCTGCACCGGGTCGCCGACGCCGTTGCCGGGCGCCGGGGCGTACACCTCGACGCCGGCCCGGCCACCGAGCACCTGGAGCTGCCCGACGGCGTTCGGGCGCTGGAGGTCGGCGGCGACGAGCAGCGGCTGGTGGCCCTGGCTCTTGAGCCAGCGGGCCAGCTTGCCGGCGAGCGTCGTCTTGCCGGAGCCCTGGAGACCGGCCAGCATGATCACGGTCGGCGGTTGCTTGGCGAACTGGAGCCGCCGCCCCTCGCCGCCGAGGATGTTGATCAGCTCCTCGTTGACGATCTTGATGATCTGCTGGGCCGGGTTCAGCGCCTGGGAGACCTCGGCGCCGCGCGCCCGCTCCTTGACGTTCGCGATGAAGCCCTTGACCACCGGCAGGGCGACGTCGGCCTCCAGCAACGCCATCCGGATCTCGCGCGCGGTGGCGTCGACGTCGGCGTCGGTGAGCCGGCCCTTGCCGCGGAGCTTGGTGAAGATGCCGGACAGGCGGTCACTCAAGGTGTCAAACACGCGAACATCCCGTTTGTCGTTTTCGGCGGGCACATGCTGGTCGGGCCGGTGGTCCAGCCCACCGTTAGGGTAGCCCGCCGCCCGCACCCCCGCTCCGGCCCGGCCGCCCACGCGCCCGCTCCCGTCCGAGGGCGGGCCCGGCCGGGGTCAGGACACGACCAGGCCCGACTGGTACGCGAAGACCACCAGCTGGGCCCGGTCCCGCGCGCCGAGCTTGACCATGGCCCGGCTCACGTGGGTACGCGCCGTCGCCGGGCTGACCACCAGCCGCCCGGCGATCTCGGCGTTGCTCAAGCCCTCGCCCACCAGCGCGACCACCTCGCGTTCCCGGTCAGTGAGCGACCCGAGCCGGGGATGCGGGCGCGGCACCCGGGCCGGCCGGGTCGCGAACTCCCGGACCACCCGGCGGGTCACCGACGGGGACAGCAGCGCCTCCCCCTCGGCGACCAGGCGGATCGCCCGCAGCAGGTCGGCCGGACGGGTGTCCTTGGTGAGGAAGCCGCTGGCGCCGTGCCGGAGCGCGTCGAAGACGTACTCGTCCAGCTCAAACGTGGTCAGCACCACCACCCGGGTGCCGGCCAGCGCCGGGTCGCCGATGATCCGGCGGGTGGCCTCGATGCCGTCGACGCCGGGCATCCGCACGTCCATGAGCACCACGTCGGGGCGTTCCCGGCGGGCCGTCTCCACCGCGGCGAGCCCGTCGGCGGCCTCACCGACCACCGACAGGTCGTCCTCACTGTCCACCAGGGCGCGCAGGCCGATCCGGACCAGGTCCTGGTCGTCGGCGAGCAGTACGCGGATCATGCGGCCTCCCGCAGCGGCAGCGTGGCGTGCACCCGGAAGCCACCGGGCGCAGCCGGCCCGGCGCTGAACGTACCGCCGAGCGCGGTGACCCGCTCACGCATCCCGGCAAGACCGGACCCGCCGGACGGCTCCGGCGCGGCGTCCCGGCTCCGGCCCCGGCCGGTGTCTGTCACCTCCACCGTCACCTCGCCCGGGGCGTACCCGACGCGGACCGCGGCGGTGGCCGGGCCGGCGTGCCGTAGGACGTTCGTCAGCGCCTCCTGCACCACCCGGTACGCGGCCAGGTCCACCGCCACCGGCAGGGCGAGCGGCGCGCCGGTCACCTCGACGGTGACCGGGACCCCGGCGCCGGCCAGCCGCTCGCGCAGGTGCGGGAGCTGGTCCAGCCCCGGCGCCGGCGCGCGTTCGTCGGCGACCTCCTCGCGCCGGACCACGGTCAGCGTGACCCGCAGCTCGTCCAGTGCCTCCTTGCTGGTCCGGCTGATCGCGGTGAGCGCCGCCTCGGCCTGTTCGGGCCTGCGGTCCAGCAGGTGCAGGGCGATCTCGGCCTGGAGGTGGATCGCGGCGAGCCCGTGGCCCACCACGTCGTGCACCTCGCGGGCCACCCGCAGCCGTTCCGCGTCGGCCAGCCGGCGGGCCTCGTCGGTCCGGTTCCGGGCGACGGCCTCCCGGCTCAGCCGCGCGGTGACCCCGGCCGCGAACGGCACCACCACCCACGCGGCCACCGGCATCAGCCCGACCAGGCCGGGCGAGCGCGCGCCGAACAGGACGTAGGCCAGCAGCGCCGCCAGCGCGCCCGCGCCGGCCACCGCCGCGTCGCGCACCGGCCGGTACGCGGCCACCGTGTAGACCGCGACGAAGAACGAGAGCAGGATCGGGCCGTACGGGTAGCCGAGCACCAGGTACGCCGTGGTCGCCACGGTGACCACGGCGAGCGTGACCAGCGGCCGGCGCCGGCGCACCGCCACCGCGAGCGCGGCGACCACCACCAGCGGGTAGGCGCCGGGGCCCGCGTCCACCCCCTGGTTCACGCCGGCCGGCGCGGTGCCGACCAGACCGATCGCCAGCAGGGCCACGGTGAGCAAGGCGTCGGGCCACCGCCGTTCCCGGTCCATGTCCCCTCCCCCGTCCCGGCTCAGCCGATGTCCCGCCGACGCAGCAGCGCCGCGCCGGCCGACGCGAAGACCACCAGGTAAACGGCCACCACCAGGGCCGCCCGTCCGCCTCCGACGACTGCGGCGACACCGGGCGTGTCCCCGGGCGCACCGAGCGCGGCGGCCAGCGACCCGGCGTTCGGGCCGGGCAACCCTTCCTGTGCGGTCGCCACCCAGTCGACCAGCGGGGCGGCGATCGCGGCGAGCAGGTTCTGCACGGCGAGCATCCACACCAGCCCCAACCCGACCGGCAGCGCCACCGCGCGCAACGCGACCGCGAGCACGGCACCGAGCATGGCCCACATCGTGGCGATGAGCCACCCCGCGCCGACGCCGGTGAGCAGGTCGCCGGCCGACGGCCAGCGCACCGGCTGCGCCTCGGCGGACGCGACGAGCACCGACGCCACCGCACCGACCGCGAACACCGCCAGCACCACGGCGAGCGCGGCGACCGCGAGGACGAGCAGCTTGCCCGCGTACACCTGGAGCCGGGTGGGTCCCTGGGTGAGCACCGTCTTCCAGGTCCCCCAGGCGTACTCGCCGCCGACCGTGAGCACGCCGAGGATCAGCAGGATCGCGCCGAGGAACACCGGCAGGCCGCCCAGCGAGTTGCCGACCAGGTGGTCGGGGAGCATGGCAGGCAGGGTCCGGTCCGTGTTCGGGCCGTCCGTGCCGCCGGCCACCCCGGCGTACGGGAAGACGTAGGTGAAGATCAACGACAGCGCCAGCGTGATGCCCAGCAGCAGCCAGGTGGCCGGGCGCCGGACCAGCTTGACCAGTTCGGCGGAGAAGCTACGCGACATCGGCCGTACCCCTCTCCACCAGCTCGAAGAAGACCTGTTCCAGATCCCGGTCCCGGTGCCGCAGCTCGCGTACCGCCAGCCCGGCGCCGACCAGCTCGGCGTTCAGCCAGGCCGCCCGGTCCGGCTCCACCGACAGGTCCAGCCCGCCGTTGACGACGCGGACCCGGTCGGCGCCGACCAGCTCCCGGGCCCGGGTCACCGCCTGGTCGAGCGGGTCCGCGAGCACCCGCAGGCCGGCCGAGCCGCACAGCTCGGCGACGCTGCCCTCGGCCACCATCCGGCCGCCGACGATCACGCCGATCCGGTCGCAGATCTGCTCGACCTCGCCGAGCAGGTGACTGGAGACCAGGACCGTGCAGCCTGCCGCGCCGAGGCGCCGGATCAGGGCCCGCATGTCGGCAATGCCGGCCGGGTCGAGGCCGTTCGTCGGCTCGTCCAGGATCAGCAGGCGCGGGTCCTTCAGCAGCGCGGCGGCCACCCCGAGCCGCTGCTTCATGCCCAACGAGTAGCCGGTGTACCGGTCACCCGCGCGGCTGGTCAGGTCGACCAGGTCGAGGACCGTCGCGATCCGGTCCGCGCCGACCCCGGCGTAGCGGGCCAGCACACGCAGGTTGTCCCGGCCCGACAGGTACGGGTAGAAGGCCGGCCCCTCGATCAGCGCGCCCACGCCGGTGAGCCGACCGGCGCCGGGGGTGCGGCCGAGCAGCCGCACCGTCCCCGCGCTGGGCCGGACCAGGCCGAGCAGCATGCGCAGCGTCGTGGTCTTGCCCGCGCCGTTGGGGCCGAGGAAGCCGTACACCTCGCCGGCCCGGACGGTCAGGTCGAGATCGCGTACGGCGGTCAGGCCGCCGTACCGTTTGCTGAGCCCTTGGGTCTGCACTGGCAGGTTCATGCCGTCGAGCGTCGCGCCGACGACCGCGCGGCGCGTCGGCCCGTCGGCGGCTCCCGGCGTACGTCAGCGGACGTAGCCCTGTTAACAAGGGGCCCCTGCTCTACCGGAGGCGTTAAGAAGGGGCCCTTCCTTACACGGCGGCGAGCACGGCGGCCTCGATCCGGGCCCGTTCCTCGTCCGGCGGCCAGCCGCCGACCAGGTAGAACGCGTCCACCACGTCACCGCCGAGCGTGGAGATCCGGGCCGCCCGCACCTGGGCGCCCGCGTCGTCGAGCGCGCAGGTGACCCGGTACAGCAGCCCGGCCGCGTCGGCGGCGCGCAGTTCCAGCAGCACCGCGTCGGTGGCCGCCTCCCGGTGCCAGACGACCCGGGGCGCGGCGCCCTGGCTCCGGGCGGCGAGCGCCCGGCCACGCAGCCGCTGGATCACCGAGACGTCGCCGCTGACCGCGCGGCGCAGGTCGGCGCTGAGCGCGATCGGGTTCGGGGCCAGCCCGTAGCGCGGCTGCACCCGGCACTGCACCAGGGCGCGGCCGTCGACGGTGGCGGCGTCCGCGGAGATCACCTCCAGGCGGTGCAGGGCCAGGCAACCGGCCACAGTGGCGAGCAGCCCCCGCCGGTCGGCGGCGGCCACCGACACCCGGTCCTCCCCCAGGTGTACGACCGGCAGCGGCCCGGCGACCAGCGCCGGGTCGGGGGCCGGCGGAGCGGGCACCTCGCCGGTGTCCAGCGTGGTCCGCACCCGGGCCACCAGCTCGGCGATCAGCCGGCCCTTCCAGGCGGACCAGGCGGCCGGGCCGGTGGCGGCGGCGTCGGCGCGGACCAGGGCGTGCAGCAGTTCCAGCGTGGCGGTGTCGCCGACCCGCTCGGCGACACCGGCGACGGTCTTCGGGTCGGACAGGTCCCGGCGGGTCGCCACGTCGGGCAGCAGCAGATGCAGCCGGACCAACGTGCCGATCAGGTCCGCCTCGGCCGGCGACAGCCCGATCCGGGTGGCCACCGCCTCGGCCAGCGGCGCGCCGACAGTCGAGTGGTCCCCGTCCAGCCCTTTGCCGATGTCGTGCAGGAACGCGCCGAGCAGCAGCAGGTCGGGGCGTTCCACGTCGCGGGTGTGCCGGCTCGCCTCGTACGCGGTCTGCACGAGGTGCCGGTCGAGCGTGAACCGGTGCACCGGGTTGTGCTGGGGCAGGCTGCGCATCCGGGTCCACTCGGGCAGCCAGCGGTCGATCAGCCCGTACCGGTCGCAGGTCTCCCAGGCGGGCACCAGGCCGGGACCGGCCCCGAGCAGGGTGATCAGCGCGGCCCGGGCCGCCGGTGGCCACGGCGCGGGCAGCGGTGGGCAGTACGCGGCCAGCCACTCGCAGGTGGCGCGCGCGATGGGCAGCCGGGTGGTGGCGGCAGCGGCGGCCACCCGCAGTGACAGGCTCGGGTCGGGGCGGGCCCCGATGGCGGTGCGGGCGAGCACCAGTTCGCCGTCCTGCTCCACCACGTCCCGGGCGACCGGGCGGCGCAGCGGGCGGCCCGGGGCGGCGCGGTGCCGGCCGGAACGGAGCCGGTCGGCGGCGCGCCAGGCGTCGTCCAGGGCGTGGCTGACGGTGCGGGCGTCGCCGGCCACCAGCCGCAGGAGCGCGTCGCCGTCCTCGGCGCCGAGCAGCCGCGCCACGCCGTCGCGTTCCTGCGCTACCAGGCGGTCGACCCGACGGCCCACCTGCTGGTGCAGCGCGTCGCGGGTGTCCAGCAGCCGCCGGTGCGCGGCGTACACGGCCGGGCGGAGCGCGTCGGTGACCCCGGCGGTGGCGATGGCCCGCAGGATGCCCACGTCCCGCAGCCCGCCGGCCGCCTCCTTGAGGTCACCTTCGAGCAGGAACGCCAGCTCGCCGTGCGCCTCCCACCGGGCGGCGGTGATCTCGCGCAGGCCGGGGAGCTGGCGGATCGCGGTCCGCCGCCAGTGGTCGGTGGCGGTCCGGGCGAGCTGGTCGGTCAGGGCCGGGTCGCCGGCCACGTGCCGGGCGTCGAGCAGGCCGAGGGCGACCTTGACGTCGTCCTGGGCCACCGACAGCGCCTCGGCGACGGTACGCACCGAGTGGTCCAGCCGCAGCCCGGCGTCCCAGATCGGATACCAGAGCGACGCGGCCAGCTCGTCGATGCCGGGTACCCCGGCGTGCAGCAGCACCAGGTCGAGGTCGCCGTAGGGGGCGCACTGCCGGCGGCCCAGCCCGCCCACCGCCACCAGCGCGACCCCGTCCCGGGCCGGGAAGGTCCGGCGAAGCCAGGCCTCGAGCGCCTCGGCCCGCGCGATCCGGGCCGGCTCACCGATGCCTCCAGGTACGCCGACGACCTCGTTGACCACGGGCACGCCGTCCCCGGTGGGGGCGGCGGCCGTGGTCAACGAGGTCATGTCAGCGGGTTCGGCCGTCAGAGGGCGTCGAGCCCGCGCTCGCCGGTACGCACCCGGACGACCTCTTCGACGCCGGTCACCCAGACCTTGCCGTCGCCGATCTTGCCGGTCCGGGCGGCGCCGACGATCGCGTCCACGATCTTGTCGACGTCGATCTCGTCGGTGAGCACCTCGACCCGGATCTTGGGCAGGAACTCGACCGTGTACTCGGCACCCCGGTAGACCTCGGTGTGCCCCTTCTGCCGGCCGTAGCCCTGGACCTCGCTGACCGTCAGCCCGGCCACGCCGAGGGCGTGCAGAGCCTCCTTCACCGCGTCCAGCTGGTACGGCTTGATGACCGCGGTCACCAGCTTCATGTCCAACCCCTCCATCCCAGGAACGTTAACCGGCGACCTTCTCGCTGACCGGCGCGGACTCGTCCGGCTCGACGGCGGGCTCCGAGCCGGACTTGCCGGCGCCGATCCCGGCCATCGCGAACGCGCCACCGCTGCTGCCCGTGGTGGGCGACAGGTCGTAGCCGCTCTCCGCGTGCTCGGCGATGTCGATGCCGTCGACCTCGGCCTCGGCGGAGACCCGGAGGCCGATCGTCTTGTCGATCACGAAGCCCAGGGCGAAGGCGACGACGAAGGAGTAGACGCTGACGATCAGCGCGCTGATCGCCTGCTTGCCGAGCAGCGTGGCGTCGCCGCCGACGAACAGGCCGTCGGTCTCCACCAGCGAGCTCACCGAGGCGGTGCCGAACAGGCCGATCCAGAGGCAGCCGATCCAGCCGCCGACGAAGTGCACGCCGACCACGTCGAGGGAGTCGTCGTAGCCGAGCCGGTACTTCAGGCCGACCGCGAGGGCGCAGACCGCACCGGCCACCACGCCCAGCAGCACCGCTGCGGCCGGGGTGATGAACGCACAGGCCGGGGTGATGGCGACCAGACCGGCGATGGCGCCGGACGAGGCGCCGACCAGGGTCGGCTTGCCGTCGCGCACCCACTCCACCACGATCCAGCCGAGCAGCGCCGCGGCGGTGGCGACCTGGGTGTTGATGAACGCCAGCGCGGTGACCCCGTCGGCGGTCAGCTCGGAGCCGGCGTTGAAGCCGAACCAGCCGAACCACAGCAGCGCGGCGCCGAGGGCGACCATCGGGACGTTGTGCGGCTTCATGCTCTCGCGCGGCCAGCCGACCCGCTTGCCGAGCACGAGCACCAGCGCGAGCGCCGCGGCGCCGGCGTTGATGTGCACAGCGGTACCACCGGCGAAGTCCAGCGCGCCGATGTCGCCGCCGATCAGCCCGCCGCCCCAGACCATGTGGGCGACCGGGAAGTAGACCAGGGTGGCCCAGCCGAACGCGAACAGCAGCCAGCCGGCGAACTTCACCCGGTCGGAGAGCGCACCGCTGATCAGCGCCACGGTGATGACCGCGAACATCATCTGGAAGGCGATGAAGACGTAGATCGGGATACCCGTCTCGCCCCACAGGTCGTTCTCGCCGACGAAGGTCTTGGTGCCCAGGTACTGGCCCAGGTCACCCCAGAACTTGCCGCCCTCGCCGAAGGCGACGGTGAAGCCGTAGAAAAGCCACAGGATGCTGACGAGCCCGATGGACGAGAAGCTCATCATCATCATGTTCAGAACGCCCTTGGACCGGTTCAGGCCGCCGTAGAACAGCGCGAGACCGGGGGTCATGAGCAGCACGAGGGCAGTCGAGACAAGCAACCAGGCAGTGTTCCCGGTGTCGATCTCCACGCTGCCTCCTCTCGTTGTCGTATTCCTCCCTCCGACTGAGTCCTGGCAGCATCGCCCGTCAGCCGGTTGCGCGGAAGCTTTGTCGCCGGCTGTTTCCTTCAGCGACACCGCGCGATTTCCGACGCGTGACGGGTTGTTTCCGGCGTGTGAAGAACGCCGATCTTGGTCAGCGCAGCGCGTACTCCAGCTGGTGCCGCTCGTAGTCGAGCAGCCGCAGGTCACGCATAGGGCGACGCAGGTGGCCCTTGTGGACGATCCGGACGAACGCCGGCTCACCGGCGGCGGCCATCCGCCGGATGCCCTCGACGTGGTCGACGATGCGCTTGCGGATGGTCCGGATGAGCCGGTGCCGGTCGCGCGGGATCAGCCCGTACGCGTCGGCGAACAGGCGCAGCCGGCGCGGCCGGTCGGGGCGCTTCCAGCCGAGCGTCACCGAGTCACGGTCGGAGAAGATCGGCACCCAGGTCCAGGCCGCGTACGCCACGTCGTAGATGCGGGCGCCGGGCGAGGCGAGGTCGAAGTCGATCAGCCCGAGCGTGCCGTCCGGCCGCCAGATCACGTTGTGCGGCGCGGCGTCGTGGTGGCAGATCACCTCGGTGTCCGGCGGGGGCGGCCCGAACGAGCGCCAGACCGCGCCGGGCGGCGGGGTGAAGCCGTACTGGGCGTCGTGGAACATCCGCAGCATGGTGGCCACCGTGACCAGTGCCTCGTCGGTGACCCAGTGCGGGGCCAGCGGGTACTCCCCGCACTCCCCCTCCAGGTACGACAGGACCTCCCGGTTGCGCTCGTCCATGCCGAGCGCGCGGGGCGCGCCGGTGAAGCCGACGTACTCCAGGTGACGCAGCAGCGCGTGCACGGAGGGCGTCCACGGGCCGGCGTTGCGCCGGACCGTGTCTCCCACACGGACCACTGTGCTCACGTTCCCGCCGTGCAGCGGAATCTCCTGCGAAGTCACGTACGGTCTCCCGAGGCGTGGCGACGGGTGGCTGGGGTCGCGCCACCCCGCGTAGGCGCGATCGTCAGTCGTCACGGGAGAGGCTACGCGTCCCGGGCGAGCGGCTCGGTGCCGAGCAGCGCGTCGACGAACTGCGCCGGGTCGAACGGGGCCAGGTCGTCCTTGCCCTCGCCGAGGCCGACCAGCTTGACCGGGATGCCGAGCTTGCGCTGCACGGCGATCACGATGCCGCCCTTGGCCGTCCCGTCGAGCTTGGTCAGCACGACCCCGGTCACGTTGACCACCTCGGTGAAGACCCGCGCCTGCTCCAGCCCGTTCTGGCCGGTGGTGGCGTCGAGGATCAGCAGCGTCTCGTCGATCGGGCCGTGCTTCTCCACGACGCGCTTGACCTTGCCCAGCTCGTCCATCAGGCCGATCTTGTTCTGCAGCCGGCCGGCGGTGTCGATGAGCACGGTGTCCACGCCGGTGTCGATACCCCGCTTGACCGCGTCGAACGCGACGCTGGCCGGGTCGGCGGCCTCGGGCCCGCGGACCGTCTCGGCGCCCACCCGGCCGCCCCAGGTCTCCAGCTGGTCGGCGGCGGCGGCCCGGAACGTGTCGGCCGCGCCGAGCAGCACGCTGCGGCCGTCCGCGACCAGCACCCGGGCGATCTTGCCGCAGGTGGTGGTCTTGCCGGCGCCGTTGACGCCGACCACCAGAACGATCGCCGGGACGCCCTCCTTCGGCGCGGTCCGCAGCGAGCGGTCCAGGCTCGGGTCGAGCGCGTTCACCAGCTCGGCGGCGAGCAGCGCGCGCAGCTCCTCACCGGTGCGGGTGCCGAGCACCCGGGTCCGCTCCCGCAGCCGGTCGACGATCTCCCGGGTGGAGTCGATGCCGACGTCCGCGGTGATCAGGCTGTCCTCGATCTCCTCCCAGGTGTCCTCGTCCAGCCGGTCGCGGCTGAGCAGGCCGAGCAGGCCCTTGCCGAGGGCGTTCTGCGAGCGGGACAGCCGGGAACGCAGCCGGACCAGCCGCCCGGCGGTCGGCTCCGGCACCTCGACCGGGGGGGCCTCCACCGGTGGAACCTCGACCACCACGCCGGTGGTGAGATCCGCCTCCGGGGCCTCCACCGGCGGGCCGGCCAGATCCTCCTCGGCCCGGGTGTCGACCTCCGTGCGCGGCAGCGGAGGCTCCGGGCGCCGGCGCAGCCGGGGCACCACGAGGCTCAGGCCGCCGATGATCAGCACGCCGAGCAGGGCGAGAGCGACGAGAAGGTATTCCGTCATGCCCGAAATCCTGTCAGATGCCGGCGACGACGTCCCACTCACCGCCTCGGCACGCGAACAACCTGCGGGTACGCTCGCACCGGAAGGCGTACCGCAACCGCCGGCCGGGTAGGGAACAGCCGAAACGATCTTGACGGAGGTGCGTCTTGCCCGGTTCCCGCCTGCTCATCGGCCCGCTGCTGCGCCGGGTCGTCGACACGCGGGCGACCGTCTGGGTGGAGACAAGCTCGCCCGCCGTGGTCACCGTCCGCACCGCCGACGGCGCCACCGGCAGCGCGCCCACCTTCTCCGCGTACGACCACCACTACGCGATCGTCGTGGTGACCGGGCTCACCCCCGACAGCGCCACGACGTACGAGGTGCTGATCGACGACGAGGTGGCGTGGCCGCTGCCGGACTCGTCCTTCCCGCCCAGCGTGATCCGCACCCGCGCGCTCGACGACGCCGACCAGCCGGTGCGGCTGCTGTTCGGCTCCTGCCGGGAGACCACCCAGCACTCCACCGCGCGCAAGCTGCCGCCGGACGCGCTGGACGCGTACGCCCGGCGGGTGATGGCCGCGCCCGAGCAGGCCGCGCTGCCCGACCTGCTGGTGCTGCTCGGCGACCAGGTGTACGCGGACGAGACCTCGCCGACCGTGCGGCGGCTGCTCAAGCGTCGCCGCAAGCGGCCGAAGGACGCCCCGGCGACGCAGGTGGTCAGCTTCGACGAGTACACGAAGCTCTATCTGGAATCGTGGCGCGACCCGGAGATCCGCTGGCTGCTCGCCACCGTGCCGAGCGTGATGATCTTCGACGACCACGAGGTGATCGACGACTGGAACACCTCGCAGTCGTGGCGGGCGGACATGCGCGAGCAGCCGTGGTGGGCCGAGCGGATCCGCAGCGGCCTCGCCTCCTACTGGGTCTACCAGCACCTGGGAAACCTGAGCCCGGACGAGATCGCCGCCGACCCGGTGTACGCGAAGGTGATGGCCGCCGAGGACGCCACGGGCGTGCTGCACGAGTTCGGCGAGCGGGTCGACAAGGAAGCCGACCTGGCGCACGACACCGAGCGCTGGCGGGCCGTGCAGTACCAGTGGAGCTACGCGCTGGACCTCGGCCGCACCCGTCTGGTGATGCTGGACAACCGCTCCAGCCGGGTGCTCCTGCCCGGCAGCCGGGCGATGCTGCCGCCGGGCGAGTGGTCGTGGTTCCTCGACCAGGCGCACGGCGAGTACGACCACCTGGTGGTGGGCAGCTCGCTGCCGTGGCTGCTGCCGCCCGGCATCCACCACGTCGAGGCGTGGAACGAGCGCCTGGCCGACTCCAGCCGGCCCTGGGCGGCCCGGATCTCCGAGCAGATCCGCCGGGCCCTGGACCTGGAGCACTGGGCGGCGTTCCGGCGCTCGTTCGAGGCGCTGGGCGAGCTGTTCGCGCGGCTGGGCAGCGGCACCGCGCCGCGTACCGGGGCGCGGGTGGGCGCCGGGCCGGCGTACGCGCGACCGGCGTCGATCAGCGTGCTCTCCGGCGACGTGCACCACTCGTACGTGGCGCGGGCCCGGTTCGCCGACCGTGACGTCCGCACGCCGGTGCACCAGCTCACCTGTTCGCCGATCCACAACCAGGTGCCGGCCGGCATGCGCCCGCTGATGACGCTGGGCTGGAATCCGGGGCCGGCCGGGGCGACCCGGGCGCTGGCGCGTTCGGCCGGGGTACGCCGCCCGCCGGTGCGCTGGCGGAAGCTCGCCGGGCCCTATTTCGGCAACGCCGTGGCCACGCTCACCCACCAGGGCCGTAAGGCCGCCGTGGTGATCGAGGGCACGACCAGCGACGGCGACCTGCGACCGGTGGCGCAACAGCAACTCAGCGAGGGCGACTGAGTACCCTCTGAGCGTGGACGAGACGCTGCGCGCCGTGGAGCACGAGTTGACCGCGCTGCTGCGCCGCGGCCGGGCGCTGTCCTGGGAGATCGCCCGCGAGGTCCATCCGAACCTGGAGCCCAACGCGTACGGCCTGCTGCTCTGGCTGCGGCGGTCGGGGTCGACCCGGCTCACCGACCTGGCCGTCAAGCTGGGCATCGGCAAGGGCACGCTGAGCCGGCAGATCGGCGGGCTGGAGGCGCTGGGCCTGGTACGCCGGGACCCGGACCCCACCGATCGGCGGGCGGCCCAGCTCAGCCTCACCGAGGAGGGCACGCGGCGGTTCGACGCGGCTCGCGCGGCCCGACTCGGACAAATAAGGCGTTCGCTGGAGAGCTGGCCGAAAGAGGATGTGGCGGACCTCGCCCGGCTGATGCACCGCTTCAACGAGTCGTTCTGACGGGGCCCGCTCCGGAACAAAGCCGCCCCGCCACAAGTTGTTGCTTTAGGCAACCACACCCTACGGTTGCCCTAGGCAACGTTTCTCCCCCGTTCCGGAGGCAATCCACGATGACTCAGGCGACTGCGCCCGCCCGGGCGACCGCCGTCGACATGTCCCACCGGCAGATCCTGGAGGCGCTCTCCGGCCTGCTGCTGGGCATGTTCGTCGCGATCCTCTCCTCCACGGTCGTCTCCAACGCGCTGCCGCGAATCATCACGGACCTGCGCGGCGGCCAGTCCGCGTACACCTGGGTGGTCACCTCGACGCTGCTGGCGACCACAGCGACCACGCCCATCTGGGGCAAGCTCTCCGACCTGTTCAGCAAGAAGCTGCTGGTCCAGATCTCCCTGGTGGTCTTCGTGCTGGGCTCGGTGCTCGCCGGGCAGGCGCAGACCACCAGCGAGCTGATCGCCTGCCGGGTGGTGCAGGGCGTCGGCGCGGGCGGCCTCACCGCCCTCGCCCAGGTGATCATGGCGACGATGATCGCCCCGCGTGAGCGCGGCCGGTACAGCGGCTACCTCGGCGCCGTGATGGCCGTCGGCACGATCGGCGGCCCGCTGATCGGCGGCGTGATCGTGGACACCTCCTGGCTCGGCTGGCGCTGGTGCTTCTACGTCGGCGTGCCGTTCGCCGTGCTCGCCCTGATCGTGCTCCAGCGGACGCTTCGGCTGCCGGTGGTCAAGCGCGACGTGAAGATCGACTGGTGGGGCGCCACGCTCATCACCGCCGCCGTGTCGCTGCTGCTGGTCTGGATCACCCTGGCCGGTGACAAGTACGACTGGATCTCCTGGACCAGCGGTGCGATGGTGACCGGCGCCGCGCTGCTCGGCGCGCTCGCCGTCCGGGTCGAGAAGCGTGCCGCCGACCCGATGATCCCGCCGCACCTCTTCCGCAACCGCACCATCACGCTCGCCGTCATCGCCAGCATCGCGGTCGGCGTCGGCATGTTCGGCGCCTCGGTGTTCCTCGGGCAGTACTTCCAGATCAGCCGCGGCGCCAGCCCCACCATGTCCGGCCTGATGACGCTTCCCATGATCGGCGGCCTGCTGGTCTCCTCGACGGTGGTCGGCCGGATCATCACCGCCACCGGCCGCTGGAAGAGCTGGCTGGTCATCGGCTCGGTGCTGCTCACCGCCGGCTTCGCGCTGATGGGCACCATGCGGGCGGACACGCCGTACTGGCACCTCGCCGTCTTCATGGCGCTCATCGGTCTCGGCGTCGGCATGTCCATGCAGAACCTGGTGCTCGCCGTGCAGAACACGGTCCGCCCGGACGAACTCGGCGCGGCAAGCTCGGTGGTGTCCTTCTTCCGCAGCCTCGGCGGCGCGATCGGCGTCAGCGCGCTCGGCGCGGTGCTCGGTCACCGGGTCACCGGCTACATGGCCGACGGCCTGAGCCGGCTGGGCATTCCCGCCACCGGCTCCGGCGGCGGTGGACTGCCGGACGTGCACACGCTGCCCGGCCCGATCCGGACCGTCGTCGAGTCCGCGTACGGACACGCCGCCGGCGACATCTTCCTGGCCGCCGCCCCGTTCGGGCTGCTCGCCCTGGTCGCTGTGGTCCTCATCCGGGAGGTGCCGCTGCGCCGCTCCAACGCCGAGCCGGTCCCCGACCCGACCGGGCCGGAGACGACAGCCGTGGTCCACACCGCAGGGCGGGGCTGACGATGAACGCCCCGGAACGTGAGCGGTACGGCCCGCGGACCCGGCCGTCGCCCTACGAGCGGGGTACGGACGGGCCGCGGGTGGTGCTCGTCGGCGTGGACGGCAGCCGCACCTCGATGCGCGCCGCCGCCTACGCCGCCGGGCTGGCCCGCCGCCAGGGCGCCGCGCTGGTGGCCGTGTTCGTCAGCGCGGCGGCCACGTACAGCGCGATGCTCTCCGGCGTGGTGGCCGGCGCGGTCCAGCAGACCCACGACGAGCTGGCCGACGAACTGCGCGACGAGTGCCGGCGTGGAGCCGAGGAACTGGACCTGCCGGTGACGTTCCTGTGCCGGCGTGGCGACGCCTACACCGAGCTGTGCCGGGCCGCCGACGAGCACCGGGCCGACATGGTCGTGGTCGGCTCCTCCGAGCAGGCCGGGCACAAGCTGGTCGGCTCGGTCGCCACCCGGCTGGTCCGTACCGGCCGGTGGCCGGTCGCCGTGGTGCCCTGAGCGGTCAGGCGGGGCCCCGGTTAACGCCTCGCGAGATGGCGGGGCGCCCGCCTAACATCCTCCGGATGACCTGGAGAGCACCTGAGATCGACCGCCGCCACGAGCCTTTCGTCGCCGACGAGCGCACCATGTTGCAGGGCTGGCTCGACCTGCACCGCGACACCCTGGTGCACAAGTGCGCCGGGCTGACCGCCGAGCAGCTGCGCACGCCCAGCGTGGAGCCCTCCGGGCTGACCCTGCTCGGCCTGGTCCGGCACATGGCCGACGTGGAGCGGTGGTGGTTCCGCCACCGCGCCGCCGCCCTGGAGTTGCCCGACCTCTACGACTACAGCACCGACCCGGACGCGGACCTCAACGGCATCGCCGACGCCGACCCGGCCGAGGCGTTCGCCACCCTGCGGGCCGAGATCGAGGCAGCCGACCGGGCCGTCGCCGAACTGCCGCTGGAGCACACGTTCGTGCACCGCCGGGGCGAGGCCACGAACGAGATCAGCCTCCGCTGGGTGTACGTCCACATGATCGAGGAGTACGCCCGGCACAACGGCCACGCCGATCTGATCCGGGAACGCATCGACGGCGTCACCGGCACCTGAGCCGGCTCAGTACGCCAGCGCCGCCCGCAGGTAGCGCAGGTCGGCCGGGCCGCTCCAGCGGTGGGCGGACAGCCCGGCCACCCGGGCGCCGGCCACCGCGCGGTCCTCGTCGTCGACGAACAGCACCCGGGCCGGGGGCGTCCCCAGCGCCTCGCAGGCGGCCTGGAAGTACTCCTTCGCCGGCTTGTGCACTCCGACGACAGAGGAGTTGACGATCACGTCCAGTTCCTCGGTCAGGCCCAGCGCGGCCAGGTCGGCGTCGAGCAGGTCGGTGGCGTTCGTGCCCAGCCCGACCCGGATGCCGCCCGCCCGCACCTCGCGGATGAACGCCAGCACGTGCGGGTCCACCTCGCCGCGGTAGCTCTGCCACTCCTGAACCGCAGCACGGGCCCGGTCCGCGCCGACCGCGGGGGTCAACGCGTCGGCCACGCTCACCATCCACTGGGCGTGGCTGACCTGGCCGGTCAGCACCGGCTGGAGCAGTCCCCAGGACATCGCGATCTCACCGAGGACACCCTCGGTCAGCCCGTACTCCCGCTCGACGCCGGCGGCCACCGCCGGATCCCAGCGGCGCAGCACGCCGTCGAAGTCCACCAGGAGCGCCGTGGCGCGTTCCCGACTCACTCGCTCGTCACCTGTTCCTCGTCGTCGGCCCGGTTGAGCCGCTGGCTGATCACCTGGGTCACGCCGGCCCGCATTGTCACCCCGTACAGCGCGTCGGCGATCTCCATGGTCCGCTTCTGGTGCGTGATCACGATCAGCTGGCTCTTCTCCCGCAACTGTGCCAGCAGCGTGATCAGGCGGCCCAGGTTCACGTCGTCGAGCGCCGCCTCCACCTCGTCCATGATGTAGAACGGGCTGGGCCGGGCGCGGAAGATCGCCACGAGCATCGCCACGGCGGTCAGCGACCGCTCCCCGCCGGAGAGCAGCGAGAGCCGCTTGATCTTCTTCCCCGGCGGCCGGGCCTCGACCTCGACACCGGTGGTGAGCATGTCCTCCGGGTCGGTGAGAATCAGCCGGCCCTCGCCGCCGGGGAACAGCACCGTGAAGACCTGCTCGAACTCCCGGGCGGTGTCTTCGAACGCGCTGGCGAAGACCTCCAGGATCCGGTCGTCCACGTCCTTGACCACGGTGAGCAGATCGCGCCGGGTGGCCTTGAGATCCTCCAGCTGCTCGGAGAGGAACTTGAAGCGCTCCTCCAGCGCGGCGAACTCCTCCAGCGCGAGCGGGTTCACCTTGCCCAGCAGGGCCAGTTCCCGTTCCGCCTTGGCGGCCCGCTTCTCCTGCACCGGCCGCTCGTAGCGCACCGGGTCCGGCACCGGACGGCCGTCCTTCTCGGCCAGCGCCACGTCCGCGTCGGTGGGCGGGACGAGCCGGTCGGGGCCGTACTCGGCGACGAGCGTGGCCACGTCCAGGCCGAAGTCCTCGGCGGCCTTGGCCTCCAGCTGCTCGATGCGCATCCGCTGCTCCGCGCGGGCCACCTCGTCGCGGTGCACCTGGCTGGTGAGCCGTTCCAGCTCGGCGGCGAGGCGCTTGGCCGCGCCGCGTACCTCGGACAACTCGGCCTCGCGGGCGGCGCGCTCGCGGGCGACGGCGTCGCGGTGCTCCTCGGCCCGGGCGATCGAGTCGGTGAGCCGGGTGAGCGCCTCCCGGGCGCCGCCGACCACGGCGCGGGCGATCTGGGCGCCGCGGGCGCGGGCCGCGCGCCGGGCGGCGGCGCGCTCCCGCGCCGCGCGTTCGGCGGTGGCCTGCCGGGCCAGCGAGTCGGCCCGTCCGGCGATCGAGGCCACCCGCTCCTCGGCGGTACGCACCGCGAGCCGGACCTCCATCTCGTTCTGCCGTGCCTGCGGCACCATGGCGGCGAGCTGGTCCCGTTCCTCGGTGGACGGTTCGGCGTCGAGCGGGGTGACCTCGGCCAGCCGCAGCCGTTCCTCCAGCTCGGCCAGCGCCGCGAGATCCCGTTCCCGGGCCGCCTCGGCGCGTGCCCGGGACTCGCCGAGCCGGTCGGTCTCCGCCTTCGCCGACCGGGCGGCCGCGCCCAGTTCGGCGAGGCGGCGCGCGGCGGCGTTGCGGTGGCTCTCCGCCTCCCGCTTGGCGGCGGCGGCGTGCTGCACGGCCTCCTTGGCGGCAGCCACCTCGGCGCGCGCCTCGGCAAGCTGTTCCCGCAGCTCGGCGGCGGTCCGCTCGGCGGTGGCGCGGTTCGCCCGCGCCTCCTCGACGGCGGCCTGCACCTCGATGAAGCTGGGGGCCTTGGCCGACCCGCCCGCCGCCGCGTAGGCACCGACCACGTCGCCGTCGGGGGTGACCGCGCGCAGCTCCGGGTTCGCGGCGACGAGCGCGGACGCGGCGGCCAGGTCGTCGACGAGCGCGACGTCGCGCAGCGCCCGGTGCACGGCCGGCCGGATCGCGGCCGAGCACTCCACCAGGTCGGGCGCCCAGCGCGCGCCCTCGGGCAGCTTCGGGCGCAGGGCGTCCGCGGAGCCGTCCATGCCCGGCCCGGCAGGGCTGCCGACCAGCAGCCCGGCCCGGCCGGCGTCGGAGATCTTGAGCAGCCGCATCGCCTCGACCGCCTCGTCCACGCCGGTGACGGCCACCGCGTCGGCGAGCCCACCCAGCGCGGCGGCGAGCGCCGCCTCGTCGCCGGGGGCGACGGTGAGCAGCCCGGCGAGGCTGCCGAGCAGGCCGGGCACCTGGTCGGCGCGGGCCAGCAGCTCACCGGCGCCGTCCTTGCGGCGCAGGCCCATCGCGAGCGCCTCCTCGCGGGCCTTCCAGGTGGCGGCGTCCTTCTCCGCGGTGCGCTCCCCGTCGGTCAGGCTGCGCACCGCCGCCTGGGCCCGCTCGTGTACGGCCACCGCCTCGTCGTGCCGGGCGTCCAGGTCGGCGTTGTCCCGGTCGGCCTCGGTCGACTGCTCGGCGACCGCGTCCAGGTCGGCCTGCGCCTTCTCGGCCCGGCCCATCGCGTCGGCGTGCGCGGCGGCGAGCCGTTCGATCTCCTCACCGGCGCTGGTGGTCCGCGCCCGGGCGGAGTTCACCTGTCCGGTCAGGCGGGCCAGCCCTTCGCGCCGGTCGGCGATCGCCTTGGCGGCGGCGACCAGTTCCCGCTCGGCGGCGGCGAGCTGCCGTTCCAGCTCCTGCCGGTGCTCGACCGCCTCGGCCAGCCGGATCTGGTCCTCGGTGAGCGCGGCCCGCAGCTCCTCCTCCTGCTCGCGGACCCGCCGCGACTCCGCCTCCAGCTGCTCCGGGTCGCGGCCGGGGCGCTCGTCGTCGCCGGCGGCGCTGAGGTGACGCAGCCGCTCCCGGGCCAGTTGCTCGATCGAGCGGAACCGCTCCTGGAGGGCGGAGAGGCGGTACCAGGTGTCCTGCGCCGCCGCCAGCAGCGGCGCGTCCTCGGCCAGCGCCGCCTCCAGCTCGCCGAGGCGGCCCTGCACCTCGCCGTGCTCGGCCTCGATCAGCTCACGCCGCTCCCGCAGCGCCGTCTCGTCGGCGATCTCCTTGTCCAGTGTGGTCCGCAGCGTGTGCAGGTCGTCGGCGAGCAGCCGCAGCCGGGCGTCGCGCAGGTTGGCCTGGATGGCGGCGGCGCGGCGGGCCACCTCGGCCTGCCGGCCCAGCGGCTTGAGCTGGCGGCGCAGCTCAGCGGTGAGGTCGGTCAGGCGGTTGAGGTTGGTCTGCATCGCGTCGAGCTTCCGCAGCGCCTTTTCCTTGCGCTTGCGGTGCTTGAGGACGCCGGCCGCCTCCTCGATGAACGCCCGCCGGTCCTCCGGCTTCGCGTGCAGCATGCCGTCGAGCCGGCCCTGCCCGACGATGATGTGCATCTCGCGGCCGATGCCCGAGTCGGAGAGCAGTTCCTGGATGTCGAGCAGGCGGCAGGAGTCGCCGTTGATCTCGTACTCGCTCTCGCCGGAGCGGAACATCCGGCGGGTGATGGAGACCTCGGTGTACTCGATCGGCAGCGCGCCGTCGGTGTTGTCGATGGTGAGGGTGACCTCGGCCCGGCCCAGCGGCGCGCGTCCGGCGGTGCCGGCGAAGATGACGTCCTCCATCTTGCCGCCGCGCAGCGCCTTGGCGCCCTGCTCGCCGAGTACCCAGGCGATGGCGTCGACGACGTTGGACTTGCCGGAGCCGTTCGGGCCCACCACACAGGTGATCCCGGGCTCCAGCTTCAACGTCGTGGCGGAGGCGAAGGACTTGAAGCCCTTCACCGTCAGGCTCTTGAGATGCACCTTCTCGATCCTCGTCCGGTGGCCGCCGCACCGTCGCCGGCTGCGCGGACCTGGTGAACCCGCAGACTAACCCGGGACCGCGACGCCGCCGCGACGCGACCCACCCGACGCCCGCGGTGTCCGTTTTCCGCCCGGCCGTCGCGGAGCGAACGGAAATGCATGATCACAATTACCGGGCGCAATTCGGGGCGGTTTCGCAAGATCGAGAATTACGGCGGGAACCACCAAAAGGGGTACGCACATGGCTGCGCGCCGGCACTTGAGTGTCGGCGCGCTTTTCGGTGTGGTGCGATTCAGTTTTCCGGCGACTGGAGATCAGGTCAGCGCGGGCTCGGCCAGACGGAGGAGGTCGTCTGCCTCCGCCGCTGCCGCCGCAAGCCGATCGTTGTCGGCACGCAGACGCGTGATCTCGAACTCCAGTGCCTGAACCCTGGCACGCAGACGGGTGACCTCGTCGAGCAGGCGCCGGTCGGGCGCTGCACTTACGTGGCCGTAGAGGGCCTTCGCCATGCTGAACTCCTTGATGTGCGCTGCCGGAAAGGCCGGCCAACGCGCGCCCATGATGTTCGCGGCTACCATTCCCACTGCATCGGGGCATGGCTGGGCGCGACTGGCGACACCACTATATTGAGCCGAAACCCCTGCTTCGTCAAGTTGACCAAGGCCGTAGATCATCTCCACGTCGGCCGGGCCACTCGCCGGGGGGCTGCCACAAGGCGCGGACACGCTCTGTCCGGACACCTTTACTGTACGCCGGAAATGTGTGAACGCCTCACCCCCGGCGGCTGCTTGGCCTTAACTCTTCCTTAGCCACGTTGCCGCAGCTCCGAGCGCGCCCGTAGCGTCACCCCGGCCCGTAACCAACCCGTGGAGGGGACAGGCGTGTACCGCTGGAACGACCCGATCGACCCGGAGGGCACCCCCCGGCGCCCCGAGCAGCCGACCGACGAGGGTCCGGCGTGGCTCACCGACCGGCCCGAGCCGCGGTCGTCGTACCTCTTCGGAGACGGAGCGCAGCAGCAGGCGCCCGCTGGCTACGGCCCCGCCGGTTACGACGCCGAGCCGGCCGGCTCCTACCCGCCGCCCCGCGACCGGTGGAACGGCGAGGAGCAGCCCACGGCCGCCTGGCACGGCCAGGAGCCCGCGTGGCACGGCCACGAGCAGCCGGCCGGCGGCTGGGAGCAGCCCGCCGCGACCTGGCAGCCGGCGAGCGACATCCCGGCCGACGAGCCGCGACGCCGCAAGCGGCGCCTGTCCCGGCCGCTCGTGATCGGCGGGGCCGCCGCCGCGGCGACGCTCGTGGTGAGTCTCGGCGTGGGAGCGGTCCTGCTGCCCGGCGACGACCAGGGCGCGAAGCGGACCTCCGCCGACGCGCCGGTGGCCGCCGCGCCGCAGGCGCCCGAGGATGCCGGGGACGGCCCCGCGGACGCGCTCGCTCCCGGGTCGGCCAGCCCGTCGGCCGTACCGACCACCGTCGAGCCGAGCCCGTCGAAGAAGGCCACTCCGAAGCCGAGCCGCAGCACCGCGCCGTCGCGGCAGCAGGAGCGCAGCAGCGCCCCGAGCGGCGGCGGCACCGGGGCCACCAAGGCCACCGCCACGACCGCGCTGAGTGCGGAACTCCGGAAGGTCGTCACGCTGGTGAACGAGGAGCGGGCGAAGGCCGGCTGCAAGGCGCTGACCGTGAACGCCAAGCTGAACCTGGCCGCCCAGCGGCACAGCCAGGACCAGGCCGACCACAAGAAGATGGACCACAACGGCAGCGACGGCAGCAAGCCCTGGGACCGGGTGAAGCGCGCCGGCTACAACTACAGCATGGTGGGCGAGAACGTCGCCTGGGGCTATCAGACCGCGGCCGAGGTGATGGACGGCTGGATGAACTCCGAGGGGCACCGGAAGAACATCCTCAACTGCGGGTACACCCAGATCGGGATGGGTCTGGCGCGCAGCAACGGGCCGTACTGGACGCAGGTCTTCGCCACCCCGGCGTGACCCGCGCGTCGTGACCCGCCCGGCGCTCGTTGACCGGTCGGGGGCGGCGTCGGGCCGCCCGCGTCCGGGGAGTCGTCGATGCGGATCCGGCCGGGGTGGGCCGTGCCGCGCGCCCGGCCGGCCCGCGTCCGCCGACGTGGCCCGCGCCGGGGCGTGGCGCTCGCACTGACCGCGCTGCTGCTCGCCCCGGCGCCGGCCTGCCGGCGGCCGATCACCCCGCCCGGCGCGCCCACGCCCTGGCCGGTCGCGCAGGCCGACAGGTGGCGGTGGCAGTGGCAGCTCACCACCCCGGTGGACGTCACCGTCGACGCCGACGTCTTCCTTCTCGACCCGGTGGCGACCACCTCGACCGAGACCGCCGCGCTGCGCGAGCAGGGCCGCCGGCTGGTCTGCCACGTCCGGGTCGGCACGTACGCCGCCGACGATCCGGACGCCACCCGCTTCCCCGCCGCCGTACGCGGCTCGGCAGTACCCGGACGACCGGGGAGCCGCTTCCTGGACGTACGGCGCTGGGACGCGCTCGCGCCGGTGCTGGCCGACCGGTTCCGGCTGTGCCGGGGCAAGGGCTTCGGTGCGGTGGCACTGGCCGACGCGGACGGCTACCGGTACCGCTCCGGCTTCCCGCTGGACTTCGACGACCAGTTGCTGTTCAACCGTCGGCTGGCCGGGCTGGCCCGCAAGCTCGGCCTCTCCCCCGGACTGGTCGACGACGTGGCGCAGGTGGCCGCGCTGGCGCCCGACTTCGACTTCGCGGTCAACCAGGAGTGCGTACGCCGCCGCGAGTGCGCGAAACTGCTGCCGTTCGTCGACGCCGGCAAGCCGGTCTTCCACGTCGAGTACACGGGTGAGCCGGCGGACTTCTGCGTCACCTCGGTCGGCTACAGCTTCGCCTCGATCCGCAAGGATCGGCAACTGGACGCCTGGCGGGAACCCTGCGTGCTGCCGTGACGGCACAGCTCAGCCGGTGGTCGCGCCGGGGGCCGGAATGGTGGTTTCGAGGTCCTCCAGAGACCTGCCTTCGGCAGACCGTGCCGAGGCCGATCACGATCATCCAGTGCCAGCGGGACCACGGCAGCCGGTCGAGGCGCGCCGGGACGTTGGTCCGTACGGTGCCGGCCGCGACGTCGCTGCTCACGACGCGATCCGGGGGGATGCGGGAGCCAGGGCGCGACGGGCCGCCGGCAATAGCTCTTCGTCCATGCCGCCCAGACGCCCCGCAGGTCGGGCGTCAATCCACCGCCTCGACCCTGCTCCGAGGCCGGCACCTCCGGCCATCCGCCGTCAGGGCGGCCACGAGAACTGCCGATACTCTCCGTGACCTCACTGGCGAAGAGATGCACAGAACGCGGTATACCTGAGAGTCATAATTATGACTCTCAGGTATACCGCGCGAACACGGATGCCTTCTCGGCGGCCGGCACCGAGCCGGACGGATGTCAAGCTGCTCGGGCCGCTGGTTGCCGCCGGACCGAGCCCCGGCTGGAGCCGGCCGGGGCGGGTCCGATCGGGGCGGGTCCGATCGGGCTCAGTGGACGCCGACCAACTCCGGCGCCGGGGCGGGCGGCGGCTCGACCGCCCCGGCGGCCGTACGGCGGCGCATGAAGCGCGGCGCCCACCAGTTCGCGTCCCCCAGCAGCGTCATCACCGAGGGCAGCACGACCGCTCGGATGATCGTGGCGTCCAGCAGGATCGCCGCCGCCAGGCCGATGCCGAGCTGCTTGAAGTCGATCATGCTGAGCGTGGCGAAGATGGAGAACACCGCCACCATCACCACCGCCGCGCTGGTCACCACCCCGGCCGAGGAGGTGATGCCGTGTGCCACCGCCTCCCGGTTGGGCATGCCCCGGTCGACCGCCTCACGGATCCGGCTGACCACGAAGACGTGGTAGTCCATGGACAGTCCGAAGAGAACCACGAACAGGAACAGCGGCAGCCAGGTGACGATCGCGTCCATCGAGGTGAAGCCGAGCAGCCCTTCCGCCCAGGTGCTCTGGAAGACCAGCACCAGCAGCCCGTACGCGGCCCCGGCGGAGAGCAGGTTCAGCACGATCGAGGTCAGCGCCACCACCACCGACCGGAACGTCCACGCCATCACCAGGAACGTCAGCGCCAGCACGAACGCGGCGACGATCGGCAGCTTCGCCCAGATGTGGGCGGCGTAGTCCTCGCTGGCGGCCACGCCGCCGCCGACCGCGTACTCCAGGCCCGGGATGGCGCCGAGCGTGGCCGGGACCAGGTCCTCGCGCAGCTCGTGCAGTGACCGGGACGCCTCGTCGGAGCGGCTGGCGTGCGGCGTCGCCACCTCCAGCACCGACACCCGCCGGTCCGCCGACACCTGGATCTCCGGGCCGTCCGCCTCGGCCGGCGCGAAGAGCGGGTCCGCGGCGGTACGGCCGGCGAGGTCGGTGAGCGCGGCCCGCACCCGGTCGGCCTGCTCGGCGGGCGCCCGCACGGCGACGGTGTGGCTGGTGCCGTTGCTCGGGAAGGCGGCGGTGAGCCGGTCGTACGCCTGCATGGCCGCGGTGTTGCGCGGCACGTCCTCCGGGCCGGGGAACTTCAGCTTCATGCCGAGCGCGGGCGCGGCCAGCGCGAGCAGCAGCGCCACCGAGATCAGCAGCGTGGCCACCGGCGCGCGCAGCGCGGGCTTGAGCACCGCCGGCCAGAACCGGGGCCGGGCGGGCTGACCGTCGCGCGGCGCGGTGAGACGCCAGAGCAGCGGCACCCGGGGCCGGTCGACCCAGCGGCCCAGCTTCGCCAGCAGCGCCGGCAGCACGGTCAGCGAGCCGATCACGGCGACCGCCACCACCAGGATCGAGCCGACGGCCAGGGACGAGAAGATCGCGTCCTGGGCGAGCAGCAGACCGCCCATCGAGATGATCACGGCGGTGCCGGAGACCACCACGGCGTGCCCGGAGGTCTCCGCCGCGATCTCCACCGCGTCCAGGCCGGAACGGCCCTTCGCTCGTTCCTCACGCTCGCGCCGCACGTAGAACAGCGAGTAGTCCACCCCGACCGCCATGCCGATCAGCAGGATGACGCTGGCGGTGGTGTCGGTGGCCGGCACCAGGTGCGAGGCGAGTGTGGAGAGTCCCATCGCGGCGGCCACCGAGGAGAGCGCCAGCAGCACCGGCACCCCGGCGGCGATCAGCGCGCCGAACGCGATGATCAGGATGGCCAGCGTCACCGGCAGGCTGAGCAGCTCGGCGCGCTTGAAGTCCTTGCCGAGCGTGTCGTCGAGCGCCTTGTCGATCGACGGGCCGCCGACCTGCTCCACCCGCAGCTGCGGGTGCGCGTCCTGCACCTTCGCGGTGGTGTCCCGCAGCGGCTGCACCCGGTCCCCGGCGGTTCCCGGGTCGCCGGACATGGTGATCGGCAGCAGCAGCGCGATGCCGTCGCGCGACGGCATCGGCGTACCGATCGAGGCCACGCCGTCGACCTGCCGCAGCCGGTCGGCCGCGTCCTGGGCCGCGGCCTTCGCCGCCGACTGGTCGAGCATCCCCGAGCGGGCGGTGATCAGCACGTTCTCGGTCGCCGGCTGGTCGAACCCGCCACTGTCGACGATCAGCTGTGCCCGCCCGAACTCGCCGATCGCCTGATCCTCGTCGGTCGCCTCGTTCAGCCCGGCGGCGCTGCCGCCGACGAAACACACCGCCACGAAGACCACCCACAACGCGATCGCGCGCCACGGATGCTCCGCACTCCACCGTGCCAACCGCACGGTCACCGGTCGCCTGCCCATGTCCCGGGTTCCACCCTCCTGGTGCCGGCCCTGTGCCGACCCCAGATGACGCTAGGCAGCAGGCGGGGCCCCGACATCGGGGAACGGCCCCCGCTCGTCCCCGATCCCGCGAACGCGGTCGACGCGGCCGGAACCGGCCGCGCCGACCGGGCGCAAAAGGACATCTCCGGGTACGCTCCGGCGCGTCTCCGGGGACCGCCCGGCGATGCACACCGGCGCAACCCCGAACCGGCTCGGGGTCATCCCCGGAGGGTGCCCCGGGGCCGCGGCTGACACCGCGGGCAACTGTAGGAGGACCGGTTCATGAACGCCTCACGCCGGATCGGCGCGCCGCAGCGCGGGCAGGGCTCCCCCTCCCGGCCGTACGCGTTCAGCGACCTGTCGAAGTAGCCGCTCTCGCCGTTGACGTTCACGTACAGCTCGTCGAAGCTGGTGCCGCCCTGCTTGATCGCCTCGGCGAGCACGTCCCGCACGTGCCCGAGCAGCCGCAGCGCGGCCGGGCGGGTCAGCGCGTCGGTCGGACGGGCGCCGTGCAGCTTCGCCCGCCACAGTGCCTCGTCGGCGTAGATGTTGCCCACCCCGGAGATCAGCGTCTGGTCGAGCAGCGCGCGTTTGATCTCCGTACGCTTGCGGCGCAGCGCCGTCACGAACGCCTCGTCGGAGAACTCCGGGTCCATCGGGTCGCGGGCGATGTGCGCGATCTCGGCGGGCAGCTCCGCCCCGCCTTCGGAGACGGACAGCCCGCCGAACGTGCGCTGGTCGACGAAGCGCAGCTCCGGCCCGTCGTCGGCGAACCGGAACCGGACCCGCAGGTGCAGCTCGTCGGCCGCGCCGACCGGCTGCAACAGCAGCTGGCCGGACATGCCGAGGTGGCCGATCACCGCGTCGCCGCTGTCCAGCGGCAGCCAGAGGTACTTGCCGCGGCGGCATACGCCGGTGATCGTCCGGCCGGCGAGCACGTCGGCGAAGTGCGCGCCGCCCGGCGCGTGCCGGCGTACCGCCCGGGGGTGTCGCACCTCGACGGCGGCGATCCGCCGCCCGATCACCCACTGGGCCAGCCCCTGCCGGACGGTCTCGACCTCGGGCAGCTCAGGCACGGCCGGCGCCCGCCTCGACGTCGGCCGCCTCGTCCTGCCCCGCCGCCTCGTCCCGCGCTCCGGCCGCCGCCTCGGCCTCGGCCTCGGCCCGCTCGGTGATCGTCCGCCAGGCCGACTCGGCGGCGCGCTGCTCGGCCTCCTTCTTGCTGCGCCCCTCCGCGCCGCCGTAGCGGTTGCCGGCGACCACCACCCAGGCGGTGAACGTCTTCAGGTGGTCCGGCCCGGTGCCCTCGATCCGGTACTCGGGCACGCCGAGCCCCAGCGCGGCGGTCAGCTCCTGGAGGCTGGTCTTCCAGTCCAGCGCCGCGCCCCGGCCCGCCGACTCGGCCATCAGCGGGTCGAAGAGCCGGTGGATCACGATGGCCGCGGTGTCCAGGCCGTACTGGAGGTAGATCGCGCCCAGCAGCGCCTCCAGCGTGTCGGCCAGGATGCTCGCCTTGTCCCGCCCCCCGGTGGCCTCCTCGCCCTTGCCCAGCAGCAGGTACGCGCCCAGCCCGTCCGGGCCCAGGCCACGCGCCACGTCGGCCAGCGCGCGCATGTTGACCACGCTCGCGCGCAGCTTCGCCAACTGCCCCTCGGCCAGGTCGGGGTGGTTGTGGAACAGCGCGGTGGTGATCACCACGCCGAGAACCGAGTCGCCCAGGAACTCCAGCCGCTCGTTCGTGGGCAGGCCGCCGTTCTCGTACGCGTACGAGCGGTGGGTCAGCGCGCGTTCCAGCAGCTCCGGGTCGAGCGACACCCCGAAGGCCGCCTCCAGGTGGCCGACGGGAGCACGCCGCCGCTTGTCGTTGGTCATGGTGCTACCTCGGTGTCGTGTCGGTCAGGTGCGGATTCGTGCGGAACATCGGCGAGCAGGGCGCGGACCGTCCCGGCGGCGTCACGGCGCCAGAGATGAGCGGCCAGGGCGATACCCGAGGCGACGTCCTCGGAGCCGGCCGCGCCGTGGCAGACGACCACGGTGCCGCCCACCCCGAGCAGGGCGGCGGCGCGGGGCGCGCCGCCTTTCGGCGGAGGGCCACCGGCCATCGCGTACGCGCCCTCGATGGCCTTCAACAGGACGTTGCCGGTGAAGCCGTCGGTCACCACCACGTCGGCACGGGCGCCGAGGGAGATGTCGTACCCCTCGACCAGGCCGACGTAGCGTGCGTCACAGGGCAGCGCGAGGGCGGCGAGCGCGGGGTCGGCGTGCCGGCGCAGCCGGTCGCCCTTGCCGGTCTCGTGGCCGACGGAGAGCAGCCCGACGCGGGGCGCGGTGACGAAGTGCGCCACGGCCGCGTAGGCGGCGCCCAGGACGGCGTGCCGGGCCAGCGTGGCGGGACCGGATTCGAGCGTGCCGCCCACGTCCAGCAGCACCACCGGACCTTCGACGGCGGGCAGCGTGGCGACGAGCGCGGGCCGGCGTATCCCGGTCCAGCGCCCGAGGCCGAGCGCGGCGGCGGTGACGGTGGCGCCGGTCGAGCCGGCGGAGACCACGGCGTCGGCGAGACCGTCGCGGACGGCCTGCACGGCCGTGCGTACCGTGCTCTCGCCGCGCGCGGCGGTGGGATGGTCGGCCATGCCGACGGCGGCCCGCACCGGGCGGACAGTGACCCGGGTTCGCTGCGCCGGGTCGAGCGCACCGATCAGCTCGTCGGCCACCTCGATCGGGCCGACGAGCATCAGGTGCAGGGCGGGATCAGTGCGTACCGCTCGCAGAGCGCCGTCAACCACGACGGCGGGAGCATCGTCCCCGCCGAGGAGGTCGACGGCGATCCGCGCGGTGCCCGGCTCCGCCGGTCCGCCGGCCGGGGGCCGGTCGGCGGTGAAGGGAGCCGGGGCACCGGGCGAGAGCCTTGGTGCGCGCGTCACCCGACCGGTGGTCGGGGACGTCACTTGGCGGCCGCGTCAGACCTCGAGGACCTGACGGCCGTTGTAGGTGCCGCAGACGGAGCAGGCGGCGTGCGGCAGCTTGGCCGACTTGCACTGCGGGCAGGCCACGGTCGCCACCACCGAGGCCTTCCAGTTCGCCCGGCGGGCGCGGGTGTTGCTGCGCGACATCTTGCGCTTGGGGACGGCCACGGTTCTTACTCCTCTGTACGGGTCAGTTGCGTCAGGCTCGCCCAACGCGGGTCGACCTGCTGATGGCTGTGATCGGCCGGCAGATCGTCCCAGTGCACCCCGCAGTCGGGGCACAGCCCTGGGCAGTCCTCCCGGCAGAGCGGGTTGGTCGGCAGCGCCAGCACCACCGCGTCCCGCAACGCCGGCTCCAGGTCGATCAGATCGCCCTGCATCCGGCCCACCTCGTCCTCATCGGCCGTGTCGTCCGTGGTGCTGTTCTCGTACGCGTACAGCTCCTGGATCGTCACGGCCAACGAGTCGTCGATCTCGCGCAGGCAGCGCCCGCACTCGCCCTTGACGGGACCGGTGACGGTCCCGGAGACGAGCACGCCCTCGGACACCGACTCCAACCTCAGGTCGAGGTCGAGGTCCGCGCCCTCCGGCACGCCGATCAACTCCCCGCCGAGGTCCGCCGGTGCCGGCACGACCCGCTTGTGCGTACGCAACGCGCCAGGTCGGCGCGGCAGTTCCCTCGTGTCGAGGACCAGCGGCGACCTGGGGTCGAGTGTGCTTGGCGAGTGTTTGGGCATAGTCAGACTCCGGCCGATGAGAGGCCGACAAAGAAGGTTACCTGCCAGGCGGCGGACCGTCGAACCGGGGGCGCACCTCCGGCTCGGCGGCAGCCGGCTGTCGGCGACCGGCCCGTGCGCCGCTCAGAAGGGTAACGGGCGGTCCGCCTCGTCCCCGGCGAAGGTGCCGATCTCGCGCAGCGCGTGCATCTTGTCCCGGCCGCGCTCTATCGAGGCGAGCGCCCGGGTGAGGAACTGCTCGAAGTTCGCCAGCGCGGTGTCGACGTAGTCGTCCACCTCCTCGCGGAGGCGCTGCGCCTCGGCCCGTGCCTCGCTGATGATCCGCGCGCCCTCGTGCTCGGCCGAGACGGTGATCTCGTTGACCGAGACCAGCCGGGCGTGTTCCGCCTCACCCTCGCTGATGATTCGGTCGGCCTCGCGCTTGCCGGCCTCCATGATCTTGTCCCGCTCCTCCAGCAGCGCGGCGGCCCGGCGCAGGTCGGCGGGAAGCTCCACGCGCAACTCGTCGAGCGCGGCGATCATCTCGCCCCGGTCGACCATGCAGTTGTTGCGCGACATCGGGACGGAGCGGGCCTGCTCCACCATGGCGATCAGTTCGTCGATGCGATCGAGCGGGTCCACCGGTACCTCACTCCTGTCTTCGTCGGCCGCCCTCCATGATGCGGCCTGCGCCCGGCTTCGGCGCTGCACACATCATGTCTCGCCCGAGCCACCGACGCCCCACCCGCCCCACCCGGCGCGTCGCCCCCGGTCGCCCGTCGCCGCCCCGCCCACCCGGGCGATCTTGCACTTGCGGCCCGGCGCTCGTCCCTTGCGGGAGGAATGTCCGGGCCGAAAGTGCAAGATCGCGGAAGTGGGGAGCCGGGGGGTGGGGGTGGGGGTGGGGGGTCAGGGGCGGAGGCGGGTGGTCAGCTGCTCTCGGACCAGGTCGGGGACGTGGGCGGAGATGTCGCCGCCCCACTTCGCCACGTCCTTGATCAGGCTGGACGAGATGAACGAGTAGAGCGGGTTGGTCGGCATGAACAGCGTCTCCACGCCGGCCAGGCCGATGTTCATCTGGGCCATCTGCAGCTCGTAGTCGAAGTCGCTCACCGCGCGCAGGCCCTTGATCAGCACACTCGCCTGCTGGGCGCGGCAGAAGTCGACGAGCAGGCCGCGGAACGACTCCACCCGGACGTTGTCGTACGAGGCGGTGACCTCGTGGAGCATGTCGATCCGCTCCTCGACAGTGAACAGGCCCTGCTTCGACTGGTTGATCAGCACCCCGACGATCACCTCGTCGAACAGCCGGCTGGCCCGGCCGATGATGTCGAGGTGACCGTTGGTGACCGGGTCGAACGAGCCCGGGCAGACCGCACGTCTCATGATCGGCGACCGTACCAAAGAGTGGTCTCGCCGTAACGTCTGCTGCGCTCCGGAGTGACACCTTCCACCCACGTGACCGGTCCGGATCGGCTGGACCGCTCGACGATCACCAGGGCGTCCGGGGCGAGCCAGCCGCCGTCGACCAGCGCCGCCAGCATCGCGGTGATCTCGGTGTCCGGCACCGCGTAAGGCGGATCGGCGAAGACCACGTCATACGGCCCGTCGGCCGGACCGGCGGCCAGCACGGTGGCGACCTTGCCGGTGACCAGGCGCGCGGCGGGGGCGGCCCGGAGCGCGGCGATGTTCTCCCGGACGACCCGGGCGGCCCGCGCGTCGGACTCGACCAGCAGCACGTGCGCGGCGCCCCGGGACAGCGCCTCCAGGCCGACCGCGCCGGAACCGGCGTACAGGTCGGCGAAGCGGGCCCCGTCCAGGTCGAGATCGGCCTGGACGGCGCTGAACAACGCTTCCCGGACCCGGTCCGAGGTGGGCCGGGTGCCCGCGCCGGGCGGCGCGGCGATCCGCCGTCCGCCGAGCGTGCCGGCCACGATCCGGGTCACCGTCGCTCCCTGCGCATGCCACGACGCTACGCGACGGGCGTGCAGGGGTGGATCGAGCACCCGGAGGCGACGCCGGGTGACTCGACGTACATCAATGATCTCGAATTCATAACGGACCCTTTACGACCCGTCGATCTCGGTAACGCCCGCACTGTCGATCTCGCTAGGGTCTGGCCCGATTGCCGAGCGGACGCGTGGCTTCGGTCCCTCCGCCCGGCCTCTCCCATCCTCCCCCTCGTCAGGAGCAGGCGTGAATCGTCTCCACCTCCGGCGTGCCGCCGTCCTCACCGCCGGCACGCTGCTCGGCCTCGCGGGCGTCGCCACCGTCGCCGGCCCGGCCGCCGCCCACCACCCCGAGCCGTCCGGCAGCTACTGCGCCACCCCGAACGGCGCGGTCACCGTCACCTGGTCCGTGACCAGCAGCGAGACCGACATCTCCGGCCGCATCACCAAGCTTGTGTCCACTGTGCCCGGACCGGTCAGCGGGGACCTGGCGGTCGGCGCCGAGCTGAAGCCGGCCGGAAAGGGCACGCTCACCGGCACCCAGACCCACACGTTCTCCGGCCCGGTTCCGGAGCTGAAGCTCACCGTCGGGGCGCACTGGGACCGGGGCCGCAAGTCGCACGAGGGCGAGCGGACCGTGACGGCCCGCCCGGCCCGCGACTGCGCGACGCCGAGCCCGTCGCCGTCGCCCAGCACGCCGCCGAGCGTCACCCCCTCGCCGAGCACGCCGCCGCGGACCACCACCCCGACGCCGTCGGCGTCCGTCCCGCCGAGCCCGTCCACCCCGCCCAGCTCTCCGGCCGCGCCGGCGGAGCCCATCTTCAAGCTCGACCAGGACTGCGACTCGATGACCTTCGTGGTGGAGAACCCGGCGGCGGGCGCGCCGTTCACCGCCACGCTGACCACCGAGAAGGGCGTCACCAGGACGCTCGCGTCCGAGCCCGGCAAGACCAGCTCGGTCGAGTTCGACGCCTACCCGGGCCTCAAGGTCACCGTGAAGTACGACGTGGTCGAGGACGCCGAGACCATCCCGTACGCCCAGCCGGACGACTGCTCCGGCCAGGGTGGCGGCCTGCCGGTCACCGGCCCCGCCGCGGGCGCCATCGCGGGCGGCGCCGCGCTGCTGCTCACCGCCGGCGCGGTGCTGTTCGTGACGGCTCGTCGCCGCCGGATCCGCTTCACCGCCTGATCCGCACCCGAGGGCGCGTCGACCACCCGGTCGGCGCGCCCTCGCCGTGTGTGTCGCAGGCCGGGTACACGGCGTACGGGCGCGGCGCCGGTCAGACCGTGTCGAGCACCGACGTGACCGCGACCGGGTCGACCTCGGCCTGGTTGGTCAGCAGGACGAGCCGCTCGTCGGAGTCGGGCAGCCAGGCGGCGAACGCCTTGTAGCCACCGTTGTCCCCGGAGTGGTGCAGCGCCCGCCGGCCGGCCAGCGGGCCCACGAAGAACCCGTAGCCGTACGCCTCGTCGGGGCGGCCGGTGGGCGCGTGCGGCGCGGTCATCGCCGCCACCGAGGCCGGGGCGAGCAGCCGGCCCCGACGCGGTACGTCCAGCCAGGTGAGCAGGTCCGCCCCGGTGCACCAGACGTCACCCGCGCCCATGCTCACCGTCGCCAGGTCCCAGGACGGCACCGGCCGGCCGCCCTCGTGCCCGGTCGCCACGTCCGGCCGCCCGTCGCCGGAACCGGCGAAGCTGCCCGTCATGCCCAGCGGCGCGAAGACCTCCTCGGCGAGGAACTCGGCGTACTGCCGGTCGGCCGCCCGCTCGACGGTCCGGGCCAGCAGCACGTAACCGGGGCTGCTGTAGTGCCATCCCACCCCGGGCCGGAACAGCGGCGGCAGCGCCGCGAACCGGTCGAGCAGGTCGTCCGGCTCGGCCGGCCCGTGCAGGTCGATCGCCGGGTAGTCCTCCCAGTGGCCGAGGCCGGACGTGTGGGTGAGCAGGTGGTGCAGCGTGATGCCGGACCACTGCGGCGGCGGCGTGCCGGGCAGCCGGCGCACGACCGGGTCGGACAGGCTCAACGCTCCCCGCTCGGCGAGCAGCAGCACCGCCACGGCCGCCATCTGCTTGCTGATCGAGGCGATCTGGAATCCCGTCGCCGGGGTGCAGCGTCGGCCGGACGTCTCGTCGGCGACTCCGGCGACCCGGTCCACCAGAAGCTCGTCACCTCGGGCCAGAAGCAGCACGCCGCGTTCGAGTGATGGTGTCGACATCTGCGCGAGCCTAGGCACGCGACGCGCGTGCCGCTGCCCCGCGACCGCACCGGCCCGCCGTCAGCCCTTCTCCAGGTATTCGGCGCGTTCCTCGTCGACGAGCGCGGCCACCGACGCCGCGAGCGCCGGGTGCCGGGCCAGGTCCGGGTCCTCCTCGACCAGTTCGATCGCCTCGGCCCGCGCGTCGCGGATCAGCTCGGCGTCGCGTCTCAGCGACAGCAGCCGCAGGTGCGAGCGCCGGCCGGACTGGGTCGCGCCGAGCACGTCACCCTCCCGGCGCTGTTCCAGGTCGAGTTCGGCCAGCTTGAACCCGTCGGTGGTGGAGGCCACCGCGTCCAGCCGCTCCCGCGCCGACGAACCCTCGGCCGCCTCGGACACCAGCAGGCACAGACCGGCTGCGGAGCCCCGGCCGACCCGGCCGCGCAACTGGTGCAGCTGGGACACGCCGAACCGGTCGGCGTCCAGCACGATCATCACCGTCGCGTTCGGCACGTTCACGCCGACCTCGACCACTGTGGTCGCGACCAGCACGTCCAGCTCGCCGTCGGCGAACGCGCGCATCACCGCGTCCTTCTCGTCGGCGGGCAGCCGACCGTGCAGCACCCCGATCCGCAGCCCGTGCAAGGGCCCCTCGGCCAGCAGCGGCGCCACCTCGGTCACCGCCAGCGGCGGGCGTCGGCCGTTGTCGTCCTCCCGCGGCGCCTCCTCGTCCGACACCGGGCCTTCGCCGATGCGCGGGCAGACCACGTACGCCTGGTGGCCCTTGGCGACCTCCTCACGCAGTCGGCGCCAGGCCCGGTCGAGGAACGCGGGCTTCTCGGCGGCCGGTACGACGTGCGAGGCGATCGGTGAGCGGCCCTGCGGAAGCTGGGACAGCGTGGACGTCTCCAGGTCGCCGTAGACGGTCATGGCGACAGTGCGCGGGATCGGGGTGGCGGTCATCACCAGCACGTGCGGCGGCTGGTCGGCCTTGGCGCGCAGCGCGTCGCGCTGCTCCACGCCGAAGCGGTGCTGCTCGTCCACCACCACCAGGCCGAGGTCGTGGAAGTCGACGCCCTCGTAGAGCAGCGCGTGCGTGCCGAGCACGATGCCGGCCCGGCCCTCGGCCACCTCGGCCAGCGCCCGGCGCCGGGCCGCCGCGCCGAGCGAGCCGGTGATCAGCTCGACCCGGGTGGCGTCCTCGGCGGCGCCCAGCTCGCCGGCCCGGGCGAGCGGGCCGAGCAGGTCGAGGATGCCCCGGTAGTGCTGGGCGGCGAGCACCTCGGTCGGCGCGAGCAACGCGGCCTGGCCCCCGGCGTCGACCACCTGGAGCATGGCGCGCAGCGCCACCACGGTCTTGCCGGAACCCACCTCGCCCTGCAGCAGCCGGTGCATCGGGTGCGCGGCGGCCAGGTCGGCGGCGATCTCCCGCCCGACGACCTGCTGGCCGGAGGTCAGCTCGTACGGCAGCCGGGCATCGAACGCGTCCAGCAGGCCGCCCGCCTTCGCCGGCCGGGCCCGCGCCGGCCACGCCGCCGCCCGGTGCTTGCGCTGCACCAGCGTGAGCTGCACGGCGAACGCCTCGTCCCACTTGAGCCGGCGGCGGGCCCGGTAGAGCGCCTCCTTGCTGGTCGGACGGTGGATCTCGCGCAGCGCGGTGCCGATGTCGGCCAGGTTGCGGGTGGCCCGCACGGTGGCCGGCAGCGGGTCGTCCGGCGGGGTGAACGTGTCGAGCACGACGCGTACGCAGCGGGCGATCACCCAGGTCGGCACCGCCGCCGCGGCCGGGTAGACCGGGATCAGCGCCCCGGCGAACTCCTCGACCTCCTCGTTCGCGGCCGCCTCGCCCTCGCCGCCCTCGCCGAGCAGGACGTACTCCGGGCCGTTGAGCTGCCGCTTGCCCCGGAACTCGGTCACCTTGCCGGCGAACAGCCCCCACCGGCCCGGGCGCAGCTCCCGCTCCCGCCACGCCTGGTTGCCGAAGAACGTGCAGGTGAGCACGCCGCCGGAACCGTCGCCGACGGTCACCTCCAGCAGGTTGCCGCGCCGCTGGCGCATCGGGCGCACAGCGGTGCGCTGCACCTGGGCGAGCACCGTAACCTGCTCCCCCACGTCGAGCGAGCGGATGTCGGTGTGCTCGCCACGCTCGTCGTAGCGGCGCGGGAAGTGGTAGATCAGGTCGCCCGCGGTGTGCAGGTCGAGGTGCCCGGCCAGCGCCTTCGCGGTGCGCTCGCCGACCAGCTTCTTCAGCGGCGTGTCCACAGTGGCCGCCTCGCCAGTCATTCGACCCCCACCAGGAGCGGATAGTGCGGCTGCCCGCCCTCGTACGCCTGCACCTCGACGAACGGCCACGCCCCCTCGACGTGTGCGCGGACCCGGTCGGCCAGCCCGGCCGGCGCGTCAGCGCCGCACAGCAGCGTGACCAGCTCACCGCCACCGCCGAGCATCCGGTCCACCACGGCGATGCAGGTGTCGACCAGATCCTGCCCGATCAGGTGCACCTCGCCCTCGACCAGGGCCAGCACGTCACCCGGGCGGGCCGGGCCGGCGACGGTGAGCGCCTCCCGGGCGGCGTGGCAGACCTCGGCGTACCGGCAGGCGCCGGCCGCCTCGGCCATCGCGATCACGTCGTCCTCGAACCGCCGCTTCGGATCGCGTACGGCCAGCGCCGCGAGCGCCTGCACCGGGGAACGGGTGGGCACCACGCTCACCTTGATGCCGAGGCCGTACGCCTCCTTCGCCGCGGCGCTCGCCACCGACTGCGTGTTCGGGTCGTTCGGCAGCACCACCACCCGGGCGGCGTCAGTGGCCCGGATCGCGTCGAGCAGCTCGCCGGTGGACGGGTTCGCCGGCACCACCACTGCGCCCTCGGCGGCGAACAGCTCGGCGATGCCCGCGCCGGTGGCCACCACCACGGCGGCCCGGCCGTCCGGGCGCGCGACCCGCGACGCGGGCGCCGGGGCGGCCTGGTCGGCGAAGCGGGTCACGCCGATCCGGTGCGGCCGGCCGGCGACCACACCCGCCTCGATCGCGGCCCCGACGTCGTTGACGTGCACGTGCACGTTCCAGGTGCCGGCGCCGTCGCCGACGATCGCCAGCGAGTCGCCGAGCACGGCCAGCTCGGCGCGTAGCCGGGCCACCGCCTCGTCGTCCGCGTCGAGCAGGTACTGCACCTCGTAGGCGTACAAGTCGGAGCCGCTCTCCCGCACGACGGTGGCCGGCGGGCGGCGGGTGGGCGGCGCGGGCGCAGGCTGCGCCGGGCTCTCCCCCGTGACCACCTCGACCAGCGCGTCGAGCAGCAGGCACAGGCCACGCCCGCCGGCGTCGACCACGCCCGCGCGGGCCAGCTCCGGCAACTGCTCGGGGGTACGCGCCAGCGCGTGGGCCGCCGCCTCGGCCGCGGCCCGGGCCACTGTGCGCAGGTCGTCGCTGTCCGAGCGGCGGGCCGCGTGTGCCGCGGCGGCGACCACGCTGAGCAGCGTGCCCTCGACCGGCCGGGCCACCGCGGCGTAGGCGGCGGTGGTGGCGTCGGCCAGCGCGTCGGCGAGCTGCCGCCCGCCCACCGCGGGCGCAGCGGCGAGCGTGTCGGCGAGACCGCGCAGGATCTGCGAGAGGATCACCCCGGAGTTGCCGCGCGCCCCGAGCAGCGCGCCCCGGGCCATCAGCCGCAGCGCGTGCCCGTGCGGGGTGTGCCCGTCGTCGGGGAGGGTGCCGAGGTCCATGGCCAGGGCCTGCTGGGCCGAGGTCAGGGTGAGGACCAGGTTGGTGCCGGTGTCGCCGTCGGGCACCGGGTAGACGTTCAGGTCGTCGATCTCGCCCTGGTGGGCCCGGAGGGCGGCCAGCCCGCTCGCGCACCAGCGGCGCACCGCGGCGGCGTCGAGGGTCTCCAGCACGTCGGGAAGCCTACTGGCGCACACCGACACACGCCGGGGTCGTCCGCCGCGTGTCCGCCCCGCCCGCCGGCCCGGCCGGGTCGCCGGTACGCTGGGTGGGCTCGCGAAAGGGCCGGTTGGGCGTACCGACTGTCATCGGGTAACCTGACCAGGTTGCCCGGGCAGCGCCTGGCGGCGACCTCATGAACGTTTCAATCCCAGGAGTATCCCGTGGCTAGCGTGTGCGACGTCTGTGGCAAGGGGCCGGGCTTCGGCCACAACGTGTCCCACTCGCACCGGCGGACCAACCGCCGCTGGAACCCGAACATCCAGTCGGTGCGCACCCCGGCCGGTGGCGGCAACACCAAGAAGCTGAAGGTCTGCACCTCGTGCATCAAGGCCGGCAAGGTCACCCGCGCCTGACGCGGTAGCGCCACCGGAACATCGTCGGTCGCCGGCGGACCCCTCGGGGTCCGCCGGCTTCTGTCGTATCCACCGACCCGCGCCGCACACCTGACCGACCGTACGGCGACCGGCTGGTACGGGCCGGTTAGGGTGCTGCTGCGCCGGCCGTCCGGTACCGGCGCGAGCCGTGGGGAGGGTGACCGGTGGACCTCGATCTGGGTCGCGAGCAACTGGTGGTCGTGGGCGCGTCGTTCGGCTCACTGAGCTGGTTCGACCAGCAGCTGCCGGCCGGCACCGTGGTGCTCGTCGAGGAGCCGGACGTGATCCGCCGCCGTGACCTGGCCCGGTTCGCCGAGCGGCTGCCGATGGTCGGGCGCCTCGTCGCCGCCGAGTACCAGACCGGCTTCGACGCCGACGCCCTGCTCGCCCGCGAGCCCGTCCTGGCCGACGCCCGGCTGGTCCTGCCCGGCCTGGAGTACGCGGTCGGCGCCGCCGCCCGGCTGGCCGAACGGCTCGGGCTGCCCGGCGCCGGTGCGGAGGCCGCGGACGTCTTCTCCGACAAGCATCGGATGCGGCTGCTCGCCGACCGGATCGGGCTGGCCAACCCCGTCTACGAGCTGGTCGACGACCCGGCGCGGGCGGTGGAGTTCGCCGAGGAGCACGGCGGACGGTGCGTGCTCAAGCCCACTCGCCGCTCCGGCAGCCTGGGCGTGCAGCTGATCACCGACCCGGCCGAGGTGCCGGCCCGCTGGGCGGCGAGCGCCGCACCGCCGGACCCGGCCGAGGCCACCGAGCGCGGCCTGCCCACCGGTGTGCTGGTGGAGGAGCTGCTGGTCGGCTCCGAGCACAGCGTCGAGCTGCTGGTGGCCGACGGTGAGGTGATCTTCGCCAACGTGACGGACAAGCGGATCGCCGGTGGCCGGTACCCGGTCGAGACCGGCCACACCGTGCCGTCCGCGCTGCCCGCCGCCGAGCACGACGCGCTGCGCGCCGCGGCGGTACGCCTCGCCGAGGCGGCCAGCTTCCGCAGCGGCATGCTGCACAGCGAGTGGATCCTCGTCGACGGCGTGCCGACGCTCGTGGAGTGCGCGGCCCGGATGCCCGGTGACATGATCACCGCGCTCATCTCGATCGCCTACGAGCGCGACGTCATCGAGGCGTACCTGCGGGTGCTGCGCGGCGAACGGCCGGCGTTGCCGGCGCGGGCGACCGGCGCGGCGGCCATCGAGTTCCTGATCGCGCCGCCCGGCCGGGTGACAGCCGTGGACGGCAGGCGGGACGCGCTGCGCGTGCCGGGCGTGCTCGACGTGCAGGTGGAGACGAAGGTCGGGCAGACCGTGCCGGAGCTGCTCTCCTCGGCGCACCGCAGCGGGCACCTGATGGCCTGGGGCGCGACGCCGGACGAAGCGGCGCTCGCCGCGCGCCGCGCCGCGAACGAGATCCGCATCACGGTCTCCTAGAGGGTACGGCCGTACGACAGGCAGCCCGGGGCGTCCTTGTAGAAGCCGAAGTTCGGGATCCGGTCGTAGCCGGACGAGGTGTACATGGCGATCGCCTCGGGCTGCTTGTCGCCGCACTCCAGCACGATCCGCTTGCGGCCGTGGTCCCGGGCGGAGCGCTCGACCGCCCCGAGCACCGCGCGGGCGACGCCCCGGCCCCGGACCGCCGGATCGGTGTACATCCGCTTCAGCTCGGCCGTGTCGCCGTCCGCGCCGTGGCTGCGCCAGCCGCCGCAGCCCACCGGACGCCCGTCCAGGTAGGCGACGAGGAACGCGCCGTCCGGCGGGGTGAACTCGGCCGCGTCGACAGGGGTGTCGTCGCCGCTGCCGCCGTAGCGGGCGCCGAGGTCGGTCAGCGCCGCCCTGATCAACGCCTGCGACTCGGGCGCGTCGAAGCGCCGCTCCCGGATCTCGATCTCGCTCACCGTGCCAGGTTACGACCGCCTCCGACCCCCGCCCGGCCCGGCGGCCGGGGGTCGGACGCAGATCACTCCGCCGTCCGGCGGCTGGCCCGGCTACTCCGCCGTCCGGCGGAAGTGGTCCCAGCCGCGCGGGCCGTCGTACCCGGCGCCGTCGACGGTGACCCCGGCGCCGGCCGCCACCCGCCCGACCGGCTGCCAGCCGTCGGGCAGCGCGGCGTCACCCGGGAACGTCGCCGCCAGCGCGTGGTCCTCGCCGCCGGCCAGGATCCAGGTGTACGGGTCGACGCCGAGCGCCTGCGCCGCGTCGCGCATCTGCCGGGGCACCTCGAACGCCTCACGGCGCAGGTCGATCGCCACGCCGCTGGCGGTGGCCACGTGCCCCAGGTCGGCCAGCAGCCCGTCCGACACGTCGATCATGGCGGTGGCGCCCGCCGCGGCGGCGGCCGGACCGGCCGCGTACGGCACCTCCGGGCGGCGGAACGCCTCGACAAGCAGCCGGGGCGTGCGGAAGCCCCGGGACAGCACGGTGTAGCCCGCCGCCGCCCAGCCGGTGCGCCCGGCCAGCGCCACAACGTCACCGGGCCGGGCGCCGGAGCGGACCACCGGGGGCCGCCCGGCCAGGTCGCCGAGCGCGGTCACCGCGATGGTGAGCGTCGGGCTGGCCGACATGTCCCCGCCGACCACGCTCGCGCCGACGAGCGCCGCTTCCGCGCCCAGCCCGTCGGCCAGTTCCTCGGCCCAGGCCGGATCCAGCTCGGCCGGCATGCAGAGCGCGACGAGCAGCGCGGTCGGGGTGGCGCCCATGGCCGCGATGTCGGCGAGGTTGGCCGCCGCCGCGCGGTGTCCCACGTCCCGCGCCGCCGACCAGTCGCGCCGGAAGTGCCGGCCCTCCACCAGCACGTCGGTCGATGCGACCACCCGCCGGTCCGGCGCCGCCACCACCGCGCCGTCGTCGCCGGGGCCGAGCAGGCAGCTCTCCCCCTGTGCCAGCCGGGCGGTCACCCGGTCGATCAGCCCGAACTCGCCGACATCCGTGACCGTCATGCCGTCCCCTCGATCCGCTGCGTCGTTCCGCACATCCCACCCCTGTCCGCGCCGGCGTGTGCTCGCTCACCGCGTCCGACCGGCAACCGATAGGGATCACTGCCGCTCAGTACGGTAGTTTCACCCTTCGGGTCGCCCGGAGGCGACGGACGGAGGTCGAGTCGTGGTACAGGCGTACATCCTCATCCAGACCGAGGTCGGCCGGGCGCGTGACGTGGCCGGTCTGATCGCGGACCTGGCCGGCGTGGTACGGGTCGACGCCGTCACCGGGCCGTACGACGTGGTCGTGCTCACCGAGGCGAACACCGTCGACGAGCTCGGCAAACTCATCGTCAGCAAGGTGCAGATGGTGCCCGGCATCACCCGCACCCTCACGTGTTCGGTGGTGCGGCTGTAAGTGGACGAGAAGACCTCCCCGCGCCGGGACCGCTCCACCCGCCGCGCCGCGCTCTGGGCGACTCTGGTCGCGGTGCCGGTGACGGTGGCGGTGGCCGGGTTCACGTTCGCCAAGCTGGCCCCGGAGTCCCCGGACGCCGGCGCGAGCGCGTCGGCGAGTCCCCGGGCGCAGTCGAGCGCGCCGGTCGAGATGGCCGCCCCGGCGCTGGCCGAGCGCCCGACCGTACTCTGCCGCGCCCTGATGTCGCAGCTCCCCGACAGCGTGCGTGACCTGGCGCAGCGTCCGGTCACCGCGGGCCCGGAGCAGAACGCCGCGTACGGCGACCCGGCCCTGACGGTGGCCTGCGGCGGCAGCCCGGCGCAGTTCCCGCCCACCGACGAGGTGTGGACGGTGAACAAGGTCTGCTGGCACGCGGCCGAGGAGTCCGACGCCACGGTGCTGACCACCGTCGACCGGGAGACCCCGATCCGGGTACGGGTGCCGAAGAGCTACGAGCCGCCGCTTCAGTGGGTGACCTCGATCTCCGACACGATCGTCAGCTCCGTGCCCTCGGCGAAGCAGGCCCCCTCGGGCTGCTCCGCCTGACGCCCGGCCGACCGGGTCAGCGCCCGGCGCGGCGGTGCAGGGCGGTACGGATCAGGCGGTTGACCAGCTTCGGGTACTCCAGCCCGCTGGCCGACCACATCCGCGGGAACATCGAGGTCGGGGTGAAGCCCGGCATCGTGTTGATCTCGTTGAGGTAGACGTCCATCTGCGGCGTGACGAAGAAGTCGACACGGGCCAGGCCGGAGCAGTCGAGCGCGGTGAAGGCGCGGGTGGCGTAGTCGCGCACCTGCCGGGCCACCGGCTCGGACAGGTCGGCCGGGACGTCGTACTCGCAGACCTCGTCGGCGAAGATGTACTTGGCCTCGAAGTCGTACCAGTCGCGGTCGCCGATCATCCGCACCTCGGCGAGCACCGAGGCCTCCGGCGCGCCGCCGGCTTCGCCCTCCAGCACGCCGCACTCGATCTCGCGGCCGACCACGGCGCCCTCGACGAGCACCTTGCTGTCGATCTCCCGGGCGGTGACGAGCGCGGCGTCCAGGTCCGCCCAGTCGTCGACCTTGGTGATGCCGAACGAGGAGCCGGCCCGCGACGGCTTGACGAAGACGGGCAGCCCGAGGCGTTCCTTGTCCTCCTCGCTCAGCGACATCCCGGCGCGCAGCACCGCGTACGGGCCGACCGGGATGCCCTCGGCGGCGCAGAGCTTCTTGGTGAACTCCTTGTCCATGGCCGCGGCGGAGGCGAACACGTTCGCGCCGACGTAGGGGATGTCGGCCATCTCCAGCATCCCCTGGATCGTGCCGTCCTCGCCGTACGCGCCGTGCAGCACCGGGAAGACCACGTCCACGTCGGCGAGCGCGACCGGCCCCTGGGCCGGGTCGAGCACCATCAGGCCGCCCGCGGCGGGGTCGGCGCGCAGCACCAGTTCAGCGCCGGACCCGGCGGTGATCTCCGGGAGTTTCCGGTCGGTGATGGCGAGCCGGCTCGGTTCGCCGTCGGCGAGCACCCACTGGCCCTGCCGGGTGATGCCGACCGGCACCACCTCGAACTCGTCCGGGTCGAGCGCGGCCAGCACGCTGCCGGCGCTGACGCAGGAGATGCCGTGCTCGGGGCTGCGGCCACCGAAGACGATCGCCACACGGGTCTTGCCTGGGGTGGTCATGGTCACCTCATCGTCGCGACTACGGCTGGCCGTGCTCGCCGGTGGCGCTCACCCGATTGACCTTACTGTGCGTTGTCGGCAGGGGTGGTCGATACCCGGGGAGACGCGGAGCCGCGTGGCAAACAGTCAAGGCAACATATACAGGGAGTAACGAGACGCGGCGCTGAGAGCGCGTGGGGCGGGCGTGGCTCAGAAGGCCGGGTGCCGGGGCCGGCGGCCGACCGCGATCACCTTGACGCGCTGCCGGCCGGCCCGCACCATGCCCAGCGCCATGAACGCGCCGGCGATCCGGTCGGCCGCCTCCCGGCTGTGCGCGCCGACGACCTGCCGCCGGCGCTCAGGGCTGGTCCGCTCGTCGCGCCCGCCGCCGGCCGGGGGGCGTACGTCGGTGAGGACCACGAGGAACCGGGTCATTCCCGGCCACCTCCGCTCCGGAGGTGGCAGGCCGTCACCGTCATCGCGGAACCCCCTCCCGTCTCGTGGAACGGCAGGGGCACGCGGCGGTCGGATCGTGGGGGGAGTAGAAATCCGACCACCGCGCGCCCCATCCCCTCCGGTCGCTCACCGCCACCGTCGCCACGACAACCGGCAGTGAGGACGCCGTCACAGGTTGACAGGTTCACATGCGTGAATGCAACTCTCATCGACTTTCTCTCACGCACATTTTCCCACCAGATGTGCGATCATCGATGCATGGCGCCGAAGACCGCCCGGGCCCGACGGCTCGGCATCGCCCTGCGGGCCCACCGGGAGGCCGCCGGCCTCACCCTGGAGACCGCGGCCGACGAGATCAACAGCACCCGGAGCACGCTGTCCCGCTACGAGAACGCGCAGACGCTGATCAGTCCCGCCACCGTGCGCGCGCTGCTGACCAGCTACGGCGTGGGCCCGGACGAGATCGCCGCGGCGGTGCAGCTCGCGAAGGACGCCCGCAAGCCCGGCTGGTGGGTGTCCTACTCGTACCTGCTGGACCGCCGCACCATCGACTTCATCGCGCTGGAGGCCGAGGCCACCGGCATCGCGAACTTCGAGCCGTCGGTGGTGCCCGGTCTGCTCCAGACCGCCGACTACATCCGCGGAGTGATGCGCGGCGGCCCGCACACCCTCAGCGACGAGCAGGTGGAGCAGCGCGTGCAGCTACGGCTGGACCGCCAGCAACGGCTCTCCGGGGACGGACCGCCGATTCTCGACGCCATCATCGACGAGGGCGCGCTGCTGCGCCCGGTCGGTGGCCGCTCGGTCATGTCCGCCCAGCTCCAGCACCTGGTGAAGATGGCCGAACTGCCGAACATCACGGTGCAGGTGATCCCTCTGGCCGCCGGTTACCACCGGGGCACCCGGGGCTCGCTGCACATGCTGGAGTTCGCCGACCCGGAGGACCCGATCATCGCCTCGGTGGAGACCGTCGCCGGGCAGATGATCCTCGACCGGCCGGGCGACCTGCGTACCTGCACCAAGATCATGGAGCACCTGCGGACCGTGGCGCTGAGTCCGGCGGCCAGTCGGGACCAGCTGCTCCGCCTGCTGAACGAGAGGTGACCAGATGAACGGCACGAACCACCCCCACCCCACACCGGCCGGCTGGCGCAAGAGCAGCCACAGCGGCGACGAGGGCGCGTGCGTGGAGATGGCGCCGCTGCCCGGCGCGGTGGCGGTCCGCGACTCCAAGGACCCGGCCGGGCCGGTGCTGGTGTTCCCGCCGCACGCCTGGGCCGTCTTCACCGCCGCGCCGCCACGCGCCTGACGGCGGGCCCTCAGGCGAGCGCGCCGCCCGGCCGCAGCGGTGCGGTGACGGCGGCGGCGGCGCGCACCGCCTCCAGCGCCGCGATGGCCACCCCCCGTGCGCCGGCCATGTCCCGGTCCGGCACCAGCGCGAAGGTGGCCACCGCGCGCTGCTCCTCGCGCAGCACCGTGTGCTCGGCGACGGCGGCGAGGAACCAGTCCCGGAACTCCGGCGCCGCCTCCACCACGCCCCCGCCGACGAAGTACGCGTGCGGGTCGGTGAAGTTGGCCGCGATGGTGAACAACCGCCCCAGCGCCCGCGCCTGCTGGCCGAACACCTGGCGGGCCAGCGGGTCGCCCCGCTCGCCGTAGCCGCGCAGCAGCTTCGCCGCCCGGTCCGGCTCCTCCGCGGCCAGCGGATGCTCCGGATGCCGGGCCAGCCAGTACGGCAGCAGGTTGCGCCGGATCGCGGTCAGCGAGGCGACGCTCTCCGCGTCCCCGGTGAAGCCGCAGGCACAGACCGGCGCCGGCTGGTCCGGCTCGACCAGGCCGTCCAGCGGGATGTGCACGTGGCCGAACTCGCCGGCCATGCCGGCCGCGCCGCCGACCACCCGGCCGGACTCCACCACTCCCCCGCCGAGCCCGGTGCCCACGATCGCGGACACCGAGGACCGGGCCATCGCGTCCGCGCCGAAGTGCACGTGATGGGCGTAGAGCGCGGCGGCGTTGCCGTCGTTGGCGTACACCACCGGCAGGCCGAGCCGCCGCTCCAGCGCGGTACGCACGTCGAAGCCACGCCAGGCCGGCTGGGAGAAGTTGGTGGAGCCGCGCGAGGAGATCACACCGGTGGCGCTGGCCGGGCCGGGCGTGTCCAGCCCGACCGCGCGTACCAGGTCACGGGGCACGCCGGTGTGGGCGAGCACGCCGTCGAACGCCCGCGCCAGCGCCTCCACCGCCGCCTGCGGCCCCGCGCCGACGTCACTCGGGATCTCCAGCAGCCCGTCCACCAGGAACCGGCCGTCGACGGTCAGCACCGTGGCGTTGTCGCTCGTGCCCCCGTTGTCCAGCCCCACCACCACCGGCACCCCTGCGCTGCCCACCGCCACCGCCTCCCGCCGAGCCTGATCCGAGGCTAGTTCTCGGCGGGCCTACCCGCCATGCCGCCGGCGGTACTGCCCCGCCCGCTCTCAGCCGGGGCGGCGGGCGGTCACCGCTGTCGCCTCGCGCTCCTCGTCGCGGACCACCGACGGGTGCAGCCCGGCGGCGGCGAACACGGCGCACAACGCCGCGGCCTGCCCGGCGCTCACCTCGACAGCGACATGCCCGCCCGGGGCCAGCCACTGCGCCGCGCCGGACGCGACCCGGCGCAGCACCGCGAGGCCGTCCGCGCCGCCGTCCAGCGCCACCGGGGCCTCGTGCAACCGCGCCTCGGCCGGCAGCGAGGCCACCGCGCCGGTCGGCACGTACGGCGCGTTCGCCACCACCAGGTCCAGCCGGCCGCGCCAGGTGGCAGGCACCGCGTCGAACAGGTCGCCCTGATAGACGGGGACGCCGAGCGGGTCGAGGTTGCGCCGCGCGCACGCCACCGCCACCGGGTCGATGTCGGCGGCAGCCAGCCAGCGCGGCGCCAGCCGCTCGTGCAGCACCACGGCGGCGGCGCCGGAGCCGCAGCACAGGTCGAGCACCGCGGGCGCCGCCCCGGCGACCGCCACCGCGGCGTCGACGAGCACCGCGGTACGCCCGCGCGGCACGAACACCCCCGGGTGGACGACGATCCGCCGGCCGCAGAACTCGGCCCAGCCGAGCAGGTGTTCCAGCGGCAGGCCGGCGACGCGACGGTCGACCAGCCGGGTCAGTGACTGCGCCGAGTCGGCGGCGGCGATCAGCAGGTCCGCCTCGTCCTCGGCGAAGACGCAACCGGCGGCGCGCAGCCGGCGGACGAGGGCAGGACGGTCGGGAGTGAACACGGTGGATGCCATGGCAGGCCTTTCGGGAAGCGCTCGTCGGCGTTCCCGGCGTCGCCTCAGCTCCTGGGCGACGCGGACTCGGAGGGAACGCCGGTCCTCTGCTGGGGGATCGGACTCACCTCCTCGGGTCGGGGCCGCACGGGCCGTGGCTGCCCGTCACGATAGCCCAGCCGGCGTTGCGCCGTCAGCCCGCCGCGTCGAGCGCCGCCGCCACGTCGGCGAGCAGGTCGGCGGTGTCCTCGATGCCGCAGGAGAACCGGACGAAACCGGGTGCCGTGTCGTCGCCCCACTGGGCGCGCCGGTCGGCGGTGGTGTGCAGCCCGCCGAACGAGGTGGCGGCGGCCACCAGCCGGGAGGCGCCGAGGAACCGGGCCACGCGGCGCTCGTCGCCCAGGTCGAACGAGAGCACGCCCGGTACGCGCCGCATCTGGGCCGAGGCGACCGGGTACGCCGGGTCCTCCGGCCGGCCGGGCCAGCGCACCCCGGTCACGTCCGGCCGGGCCACGAGCAGATCGGCCAGCGCCCGCGCGTTCGCGGTCTGCCGGGCCAGCCGCAGGTCGAGCGTGGCCAGCGAGCGGTGGGCCAGCCAGCAGTCGAACGCGCCGGGCACCCCGCCGGTGGCGTTGCGCCAGGTGGTCGCCGCGTCCCGCAGCCCGGCGTCCCGGGTCGCCAGATAGCCCAGCAGCAGATCCGAGTGGCCGGTCAGCGCCTTGGTGCCGGAGGCGACCACCACGTCCGCGCCGAGGTCCAGCGGGCGCTGCCCGAGCGGCGTCGCGGTGGTGTTGTCCACCGCCACCAGCGCGCCTGCGGCGTGCGCGGCGGCGGCCACCGCCCGCACGTCGGCCACGTCCAGGCCGGGGTTCGCCGGGGTCTCCAGCAGCACCAGCCGGACGCCGTCGAACGACGGGTACGGCCCGGCGGTCGGCACCAGCACCACGCGTACGCCGAGTTGTTCCAGCGTGTCCGAGGCGAACGAGCGCACCGAGAAGTAGCCGTCGGCGGGCAGCAGCACTGTGTCGCCGGGGCGCAGCACGGTCAGCAGCAGCCCGGTGATGGCGGCCTGGCCGCTGGCGAAGACGCGGCAGTCGGCGCCCTCCAGCTCGCCGATCGCCGTCTCCAGCAGCCGCCGGGTGGGGTTGTCGGGTCGCCCGTACCCGTCCGCCGCCGCCGACGGGCCGCGCTCCGGGTCGAGGTGGTACGGCGCGGCGAAGACCGGGCCGGGCAGGAACGGCTGCCCGGGTACGGCGTCCGGCAGGCCGGCGTGCACGCTGCGCGTGCCGTCGCCCCAGTTCCCGTCCGCCGCGCCGGCGGCGCTCACTCGTACGACTCCGGCTTGGCGGTACGGCTCATCAGCGCGTCCACCGCGAGGCGGGGGTCCATCCCCTCGTGGCAGATCCGCTCGATCTGCTCGGTGATCGGCATCTCGACGCCGTGCGCGCGGGCCAGGTCGCGGATGGCCAGGCAGCTCTTGACGCCCTCGGCGGTCTGCCGGGTGGCGGCCTGGGCCTGCTCCAGCGACTCGCCCCGGCCCAGGTGCTCGCCGAAGGTGCGGTTGCGGGCCATCGGGGACGAGCAGGACGCGACCAGGTCGCCCATGCCGGCCAGCCCGGCGAACGTGATCGGGTCGGCGCCGAGCGCCACGCCCAGCCGGGCGGTCTCGGCCAGCCCTCGGGTCATCAGCATGGCCCGGGTGTTGTCGCCGAAGCCCATCGCGGTGGCGATGCCGTACGCCAGCGCGATCACGTTCTTCACCGCGCCGCCCAGCTCGCAGCCGATCACGTCGTCATTCGTGTACGGGCGGAAGTACGGCGTGCGGATGGACGCCTGCACCAGCGCGGTACGCCGGCTGTCGGTGCCGGCGACCACCGTCGCGGCCGGCTGCTCGGCGGCGATCTCCGGGGCGAGGTTGGGCCCGGAGACGACCACCACCCGGTCGGCGGGCACCCCGGCGGTCTCCGTGATGACCTGGCTCATCCGCTTGGTGGTGCCCAGCTCGATGCCCTTCATCAGCGACACGAGCGTGGCGTCCGGCGCCAGGTACGGCGTCCAGTCGGCGAGGTTGCCGCGCAGCGTCTGCGACGGCACCGACAGCACCACCACCTCGGCGCCCTCGATCGCCTCGGCGGCGTCGCCGGTGGCGGTGACCCGCTCCGGCAGGCGCACGCCCGGCAGGTACTCCGGGTTCTGCCGGCCGGTCCGGATCGCCTCGGCCACGGCGGCCCGGCGGGCCAGCACCGTGACGTCCCGCCCGGCGTCGGCGAGGATCTTCGCGAACGCGGTTCCCCAGGAACCGGCGCCCAGCACCGCCACGTGCCCGCTCATTCGGTGACCTCCCGCGTGCCGGTGTGGGCGGGCCGCTGCCAGAGCGGCGGTGGCGTGCCGCCGCGGATCTCCGCGACCAGATCCCGGATGCGCAGCATGATGGTGTCCGTCATCTCCTCCAGGATCGGCCGGGTCGGCGTGGCGCCGGCCCAGCGGCTCAGGTCCACCGGCGGGCCGGCGATCACCGTCACCGGGGTACGCGGGCGCAGCCCGAAACGCGCGGTACGGGGGTCGAACATCCGCTCCGGGCCGACCATGGCGATCGGGACCACCGGGGCGCCGGTGGCCAGCGCCAGCCGGGCCGCGCCGGTCTTGCCCTTCATCGGCCACAGGTCCGGGTCCCGGGTGGTGGTGCCCTCCGGGTAGATCACCACGGCGCCGTCCTCGGCCAGCGCGGCGATCAGCTTGTCCAGCGACTTGACCGCCTCGACCGTGCCCCGCTCGACCGGGATCTGCTGGCAGCGGTGCAGGATCGAGCCGACCACCGGCACCCGGAACACGCTGGCCTTGCCGAGGAAACGCGGCCAGCGCCCGGCGTCGTAGATGTAGTGCGCGACCACGAGCGGGTCGGCGTGCGAGATGTGGTTGGGCACGAGGATCACGCCGCCGTCCTGGCGCAGGTGCTCCATGCCCCGCCAGGTGCGCCGGGTCCAGACGGTCATCAGCGGCTTCACCAGCACCACGGCGAGCCGTCGCCAGAACCCCAGCCTCCGCCGTGCCACAGTGCCTCCTCGATCCGCCCACGCGCCCCGGCACAGAATCATGCCTGTTCGCCCCCGCTGCGGCCAGTGCGGGTACCGGCGCTGCCGCTGGCAGGATGGTCGGCGTGTCTGAGGCCCGCTGGACCGTGGTGATGCCGGTGAAGCGCCTGGGAGCGGCGAAGAGCCGGCTGCGGGGCGCGCTGCCCGGCGTACCCCACGAGGAGCTGGCGCTGGCCCTGGCGGCCGACACCCTGCGCGCGGCGCGGGCGTGCCCGGCGGTCGCCGGGGTGCTCGTGGTGACCGACGACGCGCGGGTGCGCGCGGCGGCGGACGCGGCGGGCGCCCGGGTCGTCGCCGACCCGGCGGCCGGGCTGAACGCGGCGTTCCGGCACGGTGCGGCCGTCGCCGGGCCGCGCGCCGCCGTGGCCGGTCTGACCGCCGACCTGCCGGCGCTGCGTCCGGCCGAGCTGGCCGCCGCGCTGCGTGCCACCGAGGGGGTACGCGGGTTCGTCGCGGACGCCCCCGGCGGTGGCACCGTGCTGCTGGCCGCGCCGGCCGGGGTGCCGCTGGCGCCGCAGTTCGGGCCCGGCTCGGCGGCCGCCCACGCGGCGAGCGGGGCGCTGCCGCTGGCCGGTGACTGGCCCAGCCTGCGCCGGGACGTGGACACCCCGGCGGACCTGGCCACCGCCGCCGGGCTGGGCCTGGGGCCGCGCACGGCGGCGCTCCTGGCCGGCGGCGGAGTCCGGTACGGTGCTGGCATGCAGGGGACGGTGGCCACCTACGACGCGTCGACCCGCAGCGGCGTGCTGCTGCTCGACGACGGCACCGAGCTGGCGTTCCCGGCCCGCGCGTTCGACGCCTCCGGGCTGCGGCTGCTCCGATTGGGGCAGCGTGTCCGGATCGAGCGGGACGCCGACGGCGAGGTGGTCCGGGTGACCTTGCCGACGATGGCGTGAACAACCTGGCCGGAGTTCATTTTCCGTTCACCCTTATCGGGGAATCATGAGGTGGTGAGCACCCCTCGCGAGCAACCCGACGGCCCGCCGCCGATCCTCGACCCCGGCACGCCCCGCAACGGCCGCCCCGGCCGCGGCCCGGACGGGCGGTTCCGCCAGCCCCGGCCCCCCGAGGAGCGCCTCGGCGCCGACCCGGACGCGACCGCCGCCACCGGGCTGGACGAGCCGCTCGACCCGGTCGAGGGCCCGGACGAGACCGGCCCGTACGCCGGGCCGCCCCCGGCGCAGCCGCTGCCGGAGGACCGCTTCCTCAACCGGGAGCTGTCCTGGCTCGACTTCAACGCGCGGGTGCTGGCGCTCGCCGAGGACCCGCGCACCCCGCTGCTGGAGCGGGCGAAGTTCCTGGCCATCTTCGCCAGCAACCTGGACGAGTTCTACATGGTGCGGGTGGCCGGGCTGAAGCGCCGCCTCTCCGCCGGCCTGCCGGTACGCGGCGGCGACCGGCTGCCGCTGCGTACCCAGCTCGACCTCGTCACCTCCAAGGCCGCCGGCCTGGTCGCCCGGCACGCCACCTGCATGGTCGACGACGTGCTGCCGAAGCTCGCCGCCGAGGACATCCGCGTGCTGCGCTGGAGCGACCTGGACGACGCCGAGCGGGAGCGGCTGCGCACCTGGTTCCGGGAGCACATCTTCCCGGTGCTCACCCCGCTCGCTGTCGACCCGGCGCACCCGTTCCCGTACATCTCCGGCCGGTCGCTGAACCTGGCCGTCTCGGTACGCGACCCGGACGGCGGGTCGGAACTGTTCGCCCGGGTCAAGGTGCCGAACAACGTGCCCCGGTTCGTCCGCGTCCACCGTGACCAGCCGGGCGTGCGGTTCCTGCCGGTGGAGGACCTCATCTCGGTGCACCTCGGCCAGCTCTTCTCCGGCATGCACGTGGTCGAGTGCCACCTGTTCCGGGTGACCCGCAACGCCGAGGTCGAGGTGGACGAGGACCGCGACGAGGACCTGCTCCAGGCGCTGGAGCGGGAACTGGCCCGGCGCCGGTTCGGTCCGCCGGTACGCCTGGAGGTGGCCGCCTCCATCTCCGACCACATGCTGGAGCTGCTCGTCCGCGAGCTGGACATGGACGACCACGACGTGCTGCGGGTCCGCGGCCTGCTCGACCTCTCGGCGTTGTGGCAGGTCTACGGCGAGGCCGACCGGCCGGACCTGAAGGACCCGCCCTTCGTGCCGGCCACCCACCCGCGCCTGGCCGAGGGCGAGGTGCCGCGCAGCGTCTTCGCCACGCTGCGCGACGGCGACGTGCTGGTGCACCACCCGTACCACTCGTTCGCCACGAGCGTGCAGCGCTTCGTGGAGCAGGCCGCGGCCGACCCGAACGTGCTCGCCATCAAGCAGACGCTCTACCGCACCAGCGGCGACTCCCCGATCGTGGACGCGCTGGTCGACGCGGCCGCCGCCGGCAAGCAGGTGGTGGTGCTGGTCGAGCTGAAGGCGCGCTTCGACGAGGTGGCGAACATCGGCTGGGCGCGCACGCTGGAACGGGCCGGCTGCCACGTGGTCTACGGCCTGGTGGGTCTCAAGACGCACTGCAAGACCGCGCTCGTGGTGCGCCAGGAGGGCAACCAGATCCGGCGGTACTGCCACATCGGCACCGGCAACTACCACCCGAAGACGGCCCGGCTCTACGAGGACTTCGGCATGCTCACCGCCGACCCGGAGATCGGCGCCGACCTGACCGACCTGTTCAACGTGCTCACCGGCTACAGCCGGCAGACCGCGTACCGGCGGCTGCTGGTGGCGCCGCAGGGCATCCGCAGCGGCCTGATCGAGCGGATCGACAGGGAGATCGAGCACGTCCGGCTGGGCATGCCGGGGCTGGTGCAGTTCAAGGTGAACTCGCTGGTCGACGAGGAGATCACCGACGCGCTCTACCGGGCGTCGCGGGCCGGCGTGCACGTGGACCTGCTGATCCGGGGCATGTGCACGCTGCGGCCGGGCGTGCCGGGGCTGTCGGAGAACATCCGGGTCCGCTCGATCCTCGGCCGGTTCCTGGAGCACTCCCGGATCTTCCGGTTCGGCAACGACGGCGACGCCGAGTTCTGGATGGGCTCGGCCGACCTGATGCACCGCAACCTGGACCGCCGGGTCGAGGCGCTGGTGCAGGTGAGCGATCCGGTGGCCCGCGCCGAGCTGGACCACGTCCTCACCGCCGCGTTCGATCCCGACGTGGACGCGTTCGAGCTGGCCGCCGACGGCACCTGGCACCGGCGTACCGGCGACGGCGACGCGCCGCTGACCCACCTGCAGGACCTGTTGCTGCGCCGGGTCGGCGGCCGGGCGGACTGAGCGAGCCGTGGCGCGTGCCGGGCGGGCATACGGTGAGCGGGTGAGCGACGACGAGCCGGTGCGGATCCGGGCCGCGGGTGGCGTGGTGTGGCGCCCGGGCCCGGCCGGCGTCGAGGTCTGCCTGGTGCACCGTCCCCGGTACGGCGACTGGTCGCTGCCGAAGGGCAAGCTGGATCGCGGCGAGCATCCGCTGGTGGCCGCCGTCCGTGAGGTGGCCGAGGAGAGCGACGTGCGGGCGGTGCCGCAGGTGCGTCTGCCCACTGTCCGCTACCGCAGCGAGGGTCACGCCAAGGCGGTCGACTACTGGTCGATGCGGGCGGCCGGCACCGGCGGCTTCCAGCCCGGCACCGAGGTCGACGACGTGGCCTGGTTCCCGGTCGACGAGGCGGTACGCCGGGTCAGCTACCCGCACGACGCCGAGGTGATCGCCGCGTTCGCGGCGCTGCCGCAGGTCACCGCGACCGTGCTGCTGGTGCGGCACGCCAGCGCCGGCAAGCGCGGCACCTGGACCGGCCCGGACCACGGACGTCCACTGGACGACGACGGGCTGGCCCGGGCGCGGGCGCTGGTCCCGCTCGTGGCCCTGGTCCGCCCGGAGCGCCTGTTCTCCGCATCGGCGCGCCGCTGCGTGCAGACGCTGGGCCCGGCCGCGGCCCGGCTGGACCTGCCGATCGAGGTGTGTGGCGACTTCGACGAGCCGGCGCCGGGCCAGCAGGTCGAGGAGTGCGCGCTGGCCGCCGCGGCCCGGCTGACCGCGCTGGCGCTCACCGCCGGGGCGGTGGCGGTGTGCAGCCAGGGCAAGGTGATCCCGGGCGCGCTGGAACGGCTCGCCGGCCGCGCGGACGACTTCGCCACCGCCAAGGGAAGCGGCTGGCTGCTGCCCTTCGCCGGCGACCGTCTGGTCCTCGCCGACCGGCTGTGAGGTAGGCCGCGGGCCGGCGGGTCAGGGCAGCGTGACGGTGAGCGTCACCGGGAGGTGGTCGCTGGCCTCGGTGCGCGGTGCGCGTACCGCGCCGGCGGTCAGGCCCGGCGAGACGAAGACGTGGTCGATCTGGGTGCGCGGGTCGTCGGCCGGGCTGGTCCGCAGCGGCCGGGCCGGGGCCAGCGCGTCCACCAGCCCGGCGCGTGTGAACTCGGCGAACGCCGGGTCGGCCGGCTCGGTGTTGAGGTCGCCACCGAGCACCAGCGGACGGCCGGCGGCGTACCGGCCGGCGAACGCGGCCACCTCGCGGGCCTGCTCGACCGGATCCCGGCCGGGTGGCGGTTGCAGATGCGTGGCCACCACTGCCAGTTCGCGGCCGCCGAGGTCGAGCGTGACGCCGAGGGCCTGCGCCCCGGTCGGCGCGCCGTGCGCGGTCAGCCGCCGGGTCTGACCGGAGCGCGCCGGGAACCGGCTGAGCACCGCGTCGCCCCAGACCGGGTCGGCGGCGGGCGCGAAGACGTACGGCATCTCCAGCCGCCGGGCCAGCGACCCCAGCGTGTCGTGACCGCCGTTGAGCCACCAGCCCCGGTCGACCTCGCTGAGCAGCACGATGTCCGCGCCGCGCAGTTCCCGGGCCAGCGCGTCGAGGTCCAGCCGGCCGTCCAGGCCGAAACCCATCCGGATGTTGTACGCGGCCACCCGTACCGCCGCCGGCGCGGTCGTCGGCCGGGCCTGCGCGGGCGGTACGTGCAGCGCGGCGCCCAGCCCGGCCAGCGCGGTCAGGCCGGCCAGGACGGTGACCCGGACCGGGGCGGGCAGCGCCGGGTCAGCCTGGCGGGGTGCGCCGGCCGCCACCACAGCGACCAGGAGGGCCGTGGCGACCGGGGCCCACCAGTTGGGGTACCCCACGTCGTAGGCGGCGTAGTAGGCCACCGTGGCCACCGCGAAGACGAGCATCCCGAGCGCGGCCGCCCGCCCGCGCCGTGCACCCGCCCGCCCGCCGTCATCGGTTCCGGCGGCCCGGCCGTCGCCGGCTGCCGCGTCGGTCAACGCCAGGCAGCCGCCGAGACCGGCGGCGGTGAGCAGGTACGCCGGTACGAGAAGCCCGGTCACGAACAGCACCGATCCGGCGAGCAGCGCCGCCGGCCACAGCACCCGGGCCGGACGCGCCGGCACCCGGAACAGCGCCGACGCCAGGAACAGCAGGACCGCCAGCGCGCCCGGCACGGCTGCGCCGGCGGGGCGGGCGAGCCCGGGAAAGTCGGGCGATCCGGTGCCGGCGGCGGCGCTCCAGAGCGCCGGGGCGAGCGCCACCTGACCGGCCAGCACCAGTGCCGGCCCGCACAGCAGCCAGGCCCGGCGTCCCGGCGTACGGGTGCGCCAGCTGGCCGCGGCGGCCACGCCCTCGTCCACGCCCGTCGGGGACGGCTCTCCGGACGCCGTGGTCCGCTCCTTCACGGACGCGGCCAGGAACGCCAGCACCAGCAGGGCGCTCAGGGTCCAGGCCGGGACGCCGCCGCGCCACACCAGGTCCTCGGTGCCGAGCAGGGCGTGCCCGACCGCGTTCCCGGCCAGGCCCAACGCCAGCCCGGCGACCGGCCGGGGCGCCGACGCGGCGGTGGCGGCCAGCCAGACCAGCCCGGCTAGCAGCCCGGCGCAGGCCAGCCAGAGCTGTGCCGGGCCACCGGGTTGCGCGGTGAGCGCCAGCCGCGCCGCCGCCAGCACACCGGCCGCGACGAGGCCGACCGGGCGGGCGCCGATCCGGCGTACGAGCGCAGGCGCGGCGAGGGCGAGCAGGAACCAGCCGAGCGCGAACGCGCCGAGCAGCTCGGCGGGGGTCTCGGCGGCCCGCCCGAAGAGGGTGATGACCGACGGGAGCCAGACCCGCAGCACATCCAGCAGGACCGCGATACCCAGCGCGAGCGCCAGGGTGGAGAGGTGACGGTGCCGCACGGGGCGCCTCTTCTCGTGACCGACGGGGGTTTTCGGCACGGCGATTCTGCGGCGCGCGGCGGCGGGTGGTCAACGCGTACCCATGCGAAAGGGCGCCCACCGCGAACGGTGGGCGCCCTTCGTGGGCCGTCCGGTCAGCGCCGGCTGGCGGCCTTCTTGGCCGGTGCCTTCTTCGCGGGCGCCTTCTTGGCCGCGGTCGTCTTCTTGGCCGTGGCGGACTTCGCCGCGGTCGTCTTCTTGGCGGCGGTGGTCTTCTTCGCCGCGGTGGACTTCGCCGCGGTCGTCTTCTTCGCCGCCGTGGTCTTGGTCGCGGCCGCCTTCTTCGCCGGGGCGGCCTTCTTGGTCGCGGTGGTCTTGGTGGCCTTCGCCGCCGTGGTCTTCTTCGCGGCGCCGGTGGTCTTCGCCGCCGTGGTCTTCTTGGCAGCGCCGGTGGTCTTCTTCGCGGCGGCGGTGTCCTTGGGCACCTTGCCGCTGGCCACCATCTCCTTGAAGCCCGCGCCGGCGCGGAACGTCGGGACGGAGGTCTTCTTGACCTTCACCGCCTCTCCGGTCCGCGGGTTGCGCGCTGTTCGGGCTCCCCGGACGCGCTTCTCGAACGCTCCGAAACCGGTGATCGCCACCTTCTCGCCCTTGGTGACCGCCGCCTGGACCTCAGCGAGAACCGCGTCGAGCGCGGCCGTCGCCGTCTTCCGGTCCCCCAGGCGAACGGCGAGCGCCTCGATGAGCTCGGCCTTGTTCACGACTTCCTCCCGATTGTGCAACTGACTCGACGCGAGCCATTCTGCGCGCACGTTATGCCCTGTGCTGCCTGGACACAAACATTCGGTGGAAAAAAGCCCTTGTGTCGTAACGGATTCGCCCCCACCGGGCACACCGGTGGGGGCGAATTCGGGCCGGAGTCAGGCCACCGAGGGCAGGAACGACGGCCGGGACGCCTCGTACGAGGAGATCTCCGCCTCGTGCCGGAGGGTGAGTCCAATGTCGTCCAAGCCCTCCATCAGCCGCCAACGGCTGTGGTCGTCCAGCGGGAACGCCCAGGTGGCGTCACCGGCGTGGACCTGGCGGGCGGCGAGGTCGACAGTGATCGGCGTGGTCGGCTCGGATTCCACGAGATCCCACAGTTCTTCCACGGCTTTCAATTCCAGCTCGACCGGAAGGAGACCTTCCTTGAGCGCGTTGCCGCGGAAGATGTCGCCGAAGCGGGGCGAGATGACGGCCCGGAAGCCCCAGTCCCGCAGCGCCCAGACGGCGTGCTCCCGGGAGGATCCGGTGCCGAACTCGGGGCCGGCGATCAGAATCGACGCACCCGAATGGACGGGATCGTTGAGGACGAATGACGGGTCCTCCCGCCACGCGTTGAACAGACCGTCGGCGAATCCGGTCCGGGTCACCCGCTTGAGGTACACGGCGGGGATGATCTGGTCGGTGTCCACGTTGGACCGGCGCAGCGGCACGGCCGTGCCGGTGTGGGTGGTGAACTTGTCCATCTCTCGGCTGCCCTTCTACAGGTCGGCGGGGGCGGCCAGCCGGCCGACCACGGCGGTGGCGGCGGCGACCGGCGGGGACACCAGGTGGGTACGCCCGCCCCGGCCCTGGCGGCCCTCGAAGTTGCGGTTGGAGGTCGAGGCGGACCGCTCACCCGGCTTCAGCGTGTCCGGGTTCATGCCCAGGCACATGGAGCAGCCGGCGAAACGCCACTCGGCGCCGGCGTCGGTGAACACCTTGTCCAGCCCTTCCGCCTCGGCCGCCTCGCGGACCGCGGCCGAGCCGGGCACCACCAGCATGCGTACGCCGTCGGCGACCTGGTGGCCGCGCAGCACGTCGGCGGCGGTCCGCAGGTCCTCCAGGCGGCCGTTGGTGCAGGAGCCGACGAAGACCACGTCCACGGCCAGGTCACGCATCGGCGTGCCCGGGTTGAGGTCCATGTACTCCAGCGCGCGCCGGGCGGCGACCCGCTCCGGCTCGGTGACGAACTCCTCCGGGTCCGGCACCGTCGCGCCCAGCGGCACGCCCTGCCCGGGGTTGGTGCCCCAGGTGACGAACGGCGTGATCCGGCTCGCGTCGAGCGTGACCTCGGTGTCGAACGTCGCGCCGTCGTCGGTGGGCAGCGTGCGCCAGTACTCCAGCGCCGCGTCCCAGTCGTCGCCCTGGGGCGCGTTCGGCCGCCCCTTCAGGTACGCGAACGTGGTCTCGTCCGGCGCGATCATGCCGGCCTTGGCGCCCCACTCGATGGACATGTTGGCGATGGTCATCCGCCCCTCCATGGAGAGGACCTGGATCGCCTCGCCGCGGTACTCCACGATGTGGCCGCGACCGCCGCCGGTGCCCACCTGTGCGATCAGCGCGAGCACCAGGTCCTTGGCGGTGACGCCGGGCGCCAGCTCGCCGACGACGTTCACCGCCATGGTCTTCGGCCGTGCCTGCGGCAGCGTCTGCGTGGCCAGCACGTGTTCGACCTCACTGGTGCCGATGCCGAACGCGAGCGCGCCGAACGCGCCGTGGGTGGCGGTGTGCGAGTCGCCACAGACGATCGTCATGCCGGGCTGGGTGAGGCCGAGCTGCGGGCCGATGACGTGCACGATGCCCTGGTTCTCGTCGCCCAGCGCGTGCAGGCGGACGCCGAACTCGGCACAGTTGCGACGCAGCGTCTCGATCTGGGTGCGGGAGGTGGGGTCCGCGATCGTGAGCAGGTCGCCGCGCCGGAGGCGGAACGCCGGGTCGTCGTACCCGGTCGGGGTGTTGTGGTCCTCCGTCGCGATCGTCAGGTCGGTACGGCGGACCCCGCGCCCGGCCAGACGCAGCCCGTCGAACGCCTGCGGGCTGGTCACCTCGTGCAGCAGGTGCAGGTCGATGAAGAGCAGGTCCGGCTCCCCGTCGGCGGAGCGGACCACGTGTGCGTCCCAGACCTTCTCGGCCAGGGTCCTCGGTTGAGTGACTCCCACCATCTGGACATCCTAAATTCTGGGAGGTAAATTTCGGCTTGTGGGACACAGTATGAGCGGTGTCGGCGTTCTCGACAAGGCGGTGGTCATCCTGGCCGCCTGTGTCGACGGCGCCAGCCTGGCCGAACTCGTTGAACGCACCAAGCTGCCCCGGGCCACCGCGCACCGGCTGGCACAGGCGCTGGAGATCCACCGGATGCTCGTCCGGGACACCCAGGGCCGGTGGCGCCCTGGGCCACGCCTGGGCGAGCTGGCGAACGCGGCCCCGGACGTGCTCCTGACCGCCGCCGAGCCGCTGCTCGCCGCGCTACGGGACGCCACCGGCGAAAGCGCCCAGCTCTACCTGCGGCGCGCCGACGAACGGATCTGCGTGGCCGCCGCCGAGCGCGCCAGCGGCCTGCGGGACACCGTCCCGGTCGGCTCGGTGCTGCCGATGACCGCCGGGTCGGCGGCGCAGATCCTGCTCGCCTGGGAGCCGCCGGAGGCGGTGATGCCGCTGCTCCCCCGCTCCAAGTTCACCGGCCGCACGCTGGCCGAGGTGCGGCGGCGCGGCTGGGCCCAGAGCGTCGCGGAGCGGGAGGCGGGTGTGGCGAGCGTCTCGGCGCCGATCCGGGACCGCACCGGGCGGGTGATCGCCGCGATCAGCATCTCCGGCCCGATCGAGCGCCTCGGCCGCCGTCCCGGCGAACGCCACGCCATGGCCGTCGTCCGAGCCGGCCAGCGCCTCTCCGGCCTCTGACCCCGGCTGCCCCCTCCCCACCCCTCGCGTTGATCATGAAGTTGGCGGCATTTTTGATCTCCCAGACTGCCGCTAACTTCATGATCAACGGGGCAGGGCAAAGCGGGAGGGCGGGGAATGCGAACGGCCCGCCTCGCGGAGCGAGACGGGCCGTCGGTGAACGTAGCCCCGACCGGATTCGAACCGGCGCTACCGCCTTGAGAGGGCGGCGTCCTGGGCCGCTAGACGACGGGGCCAGGCACTTTTCCTGCTTCGCCGCCCTGCCGGGTGGCGTGGCAGTAGTCTAGCGGCATCGCGTCCGGCACCGCGCCGCGGGGGTACACCCCACCGCACGCGGAAAGCACGTGGCCGGACGGCAGAAAGCCCGCCCCGGAAAACGGGACGGGCTGTCGGTGCTGTAGCCCCGACCGGATTCGAACCGGCGCTACCGCCTTGAGAGGGCGGCGTCCTGGGCCGCTAGACGACGGGGCCAGAACCTTCATTGCACTCCGCCAGCGTGAGCTGCCGGAATCCAGCGTCCGTGGGCTCTTGCGAACCCGCGGCTGCGCTGGGGTACCAGGACTCGAACCTAGACTAACTGAACCAGAATCAGTCGGGCTGCCAATTACCCCATACCCCATTGGCCCCTTGCGGCGCCGGGAATGAACTTTACCCTCCCGGTGCCGACAGGCCAAATCCAACCCCTCGAAACCCACCTGACCAGCGGAAACGAGGCATCGGAACGAATCAGGCGACAGGGACCACCGGGTTGCTGAGCTCCCCGATCCCCTGGATCCGCACGGTGACCGTATCCCCCTCGGTGAGCGGACTAACCCCCGCCGGCGTGCCGGTCAGGACCACGTCGCCGGGCAGCAGCGTCATCACGTGCGAGATGTACGACACCAGGCCCGGCACGTCGAACACCATGTCCTTCGTCCGGCCGAGCTGGCGTACCTCCATCTCCTCCGGGTTGCGGCCCACCTCGCAGCGGATCTCCAGGTCACTGACGTCGAGACCGGTGGTGATCCACGGCCCGATCGGGCAGAACGAGTCGAAGCCCTTGGCGCGGGTCCACTGCCCGTCGGAGCGCTGCAGATCCCGCGCGGTTACGTCGTTGGCGCAGGTGTAGCCGAAGATGGCCCGCTCGGCGGCGGCCCGGTCGGCCCGGCGGGCGCCCGGTGCGCCGATCACCACGGCGAGTTCGGCCTCGTGCTCGACCTGCTTGGAGAAGATCGGCAGCCGGATCGCGTCGCGCGGGCCGATCACCGAGGTGGACGGTTTGAGGAAGAGCAGCGGCTCCTTCGGCACCTCGCTGCCGTGTTCGGCAGCGTGCTCGGCGTAGTTGCGGCCGACGCAGACCACCTTGCTGGGCAGGATCGGCGACAGCAGCCGGACGTCGGAGAGCGCCCAGCGGGCGCCGGAGAACTGGATCTGCCCGAACGGGTGGCCTTCGATCTCGGCGATGGTCAGGCCCTGCGGCCCGGCCTCCGGCTCGCCCTCGACGACCCCGAACGACATTCCCTTGGCATGAGCGAAACGAGCGATACGCACCCGGCCAATCTATCCCCGCCCGCGTGTCACCCGGCGGACACCGGCAGGTGGCGCGCCCGGCCGCCCGCGCCACACCCTCGCCGGGCGTCGGCGCCGGACCGGCGAGAGGGCGGCAGGGTACGCCGGATCGCGCCGGACGGGGCGGGAATGGCGGCTTCGTACCCGCCCGGCAGCCCTCGGCCCATAGCTTCGGTTCCGGAGGTTCGTTGGTATGCCTGCATCGAGACGACACCACAGGGCCCTGGCAGTGTTCGTGAACTGCCTCGGCGTCATCGCCGCCGTACCGGCGCTGTCCCCGGCGACGCCCCGCGCGGCCGCCACCCCCGCTCAACCGGCTCCACCGCCGGCCGCCGTCCCGGTCGCCCTGCCCGGCGCGGGAGCGACCCCGATCCCGACCGGCGTGCCGGCGGTCCCCCCGGCGGTGCCGACCACCGGCCCAGCTCCGGTCCGCCCGTCGATGCCGCCGGTGAGCGTGGCGGTCGGCGCGGCGGGCACTCCGGCGCCGGGTTACCGGATCGAGGTCCGCAACGCCGGCACGGCGCCCGTCGACACGATGGTGCGGCAGGAGCTGCCGAGCGGGTCGCGGGCCACCGCGGTCACCGGCGGTGGGCGGACCACCCGGCCCGCCGGGTCCAGCGCCGGGGAGGTGACCTGGCGGCTGCGCCTGCCGGCGAAGAGCACCACCACGTTGCACACCGCGCTGTCGCTCCCCGGCCCTGGCCGGTCGCTGACCGCGCCGACCTGCGTCTACGGCACCGACGGCACGCGCCCGTACGACTGCGCCACGGCGACCTGGGTGGGTGCCGCGACGGCCCCGGCGGCGCAGGTGACTGCCGCCCCGGCCTGGCGGCGGCCACCGGTGCTGCTTGCCGCGTTCACCGCGCTGCTGGTGGTCACCGCGGGCGTGCTGTGGTGGGCGGTGTGGCGCCGCCGCCGGCGCACGGCCGCGACGGCGGGCACCGGCGCGACCGGAGGCGGCACCATGACCTCCGGCGCACCCGGAGGCGGCACGAGGCCCACCGGAACGCCGCGAGGCGGCGCGACGTCCACCGGCCCGCCCGGAGGTGGCGCGATGTCCGCGCCGGGAAGCGGCGTACCGGGGCAGGGCGCGACCGGCGGCCCGGCCGAACGGGGCACCGTCTATCCGCGTACGGCGGTGCCGGCGCCCGCGAGCCGCCGTCGCCGGCCGCCGGTCTGGCTGGTGGTGGGCGTGGCGGCGGCGGTGCTGGCCGGCGTGGTCGGCGCGGCGGCGTGGTCGGCCACGCAGCGGGTGGCGGCGATGGACACCACCAAGCAGCCGACGAGCGGCGCGTGGGTGGGCAGCAGCGTCACCGGCGGGCTGGGCCAGCCGTTGCGGGAGACCGCGTTCGAGTTCACCGTCTACCGGGTGAGCTGCGGCGCGAACGTCCTGCCGTCGGCGCCCGGCGGCGGGCGCCCCTGCCTGGCCACGGTCGGGGTGCGCAACGTCACGAACGAGGACCAGACCTGGCACGGGCAGTTGCAGCGCGCGTACCTGCCGAGCGGGAACTGGGTGGCCGCCGACGAGGACGCGACCCGGGTGGCGAACCTGGGCCGGGACGTCTTCTCCCAGCCGGTGGCCGCCGGGCGGCGGGTGCTGCTGCCGCTGGTGTTCACCATGCGCGGCGACGAGCCGCCGAAGCGGCTGGAGCTGCGCAGCGGCGTCTTCTCCGCGGGCGTGCGGGTGGACGTGCCCTGACCCGGCGACGGGCGGCGGTCGTACCCTGGGGTGCGTGACCGCCGCCCTCGCCCCCGCGCTCGACGTCGCCGACTGGCAGGCGCGCCGGCACGCCCACGAGGAGCGGGTGGACGCGTGGCTGACGCCGCATCTGGGCCGCCGCCGGACGGGCGTGAAGCACCCGGTGGAGGACTTCCTCTTCACGTACTACTCGTACCGCCCGGCCCAGCTGCGCCGCTGGCACCCGGGCGCGGGCGTGGCGCTGCGCGACGCAGACGCGGCCGGTTTCGGCCCGGACTACACGGCGAGCGCCGCCGGGCTCACCCTCGACACCGATCGGGTACGCGCGCGGCGCGCGGAGTCGATCGCCTGGATCCGTACGCTGCTGGCGGCGACCGCCGGGCGTCCGGCGCAGTTCGGCTGCTTCGGCATGCACGAGTGGGCGATGGTCTACCGGCAGACCCAGGAGCAGGTACGGCACAACTCCTGGCCGCTGCGGCTGAGTCCGGCGCGGACGGCGGCGGTGGTCGAGGAGCGCGGCGTGCGGTGCAGCCACTTCGACGCGTTCCGCTTCTTCACCGCGCCGGCCCGCCCGTTGAACGTGCTCCAGCCGACCCGGGAGAGCCAGCACGCGCTGGAGCAGCCGGGCTGCCTGCACGCCAACATGGATCTCTACAAGTGGGCGTACAAGCTGTCTCCGCTGGTCTGCTCGGAACTCGTGGCCGACTGCTTCGAGCTGGCCCGGGAGATCCGGACGTTGGACATGCGCGCCAGCCCGTACGACCTGGCCGGTCTGGGGTATCCGCCGGTGCCTGTGGAGACCCCGGAGGGCCGGGCCGAGTACGCCGCCGCGCAGCGCGGGTTCGCCGAGCGTGCCGCCGGGCTGCGGTCCCGGCTGCTGGCCGCGCTGGACCGGGCGGTGCCGGCCGGCAGCCGCTGAGCGGAGCCGGCCGGCACGCGACGCGGGGAGCGGGCGCGACGGCTCTAGCTCGCCGCGCAGGTCAGGGCCGGCGCCGGGCTCGGCACGGTTCCCTCGGCCAGGAAGCCGAACGTGGCCTGGGCGGCCGGGGCCAGTACGCCGTTCCAGCCCGCGTTCCGGGCGGTCGCTGTGGTTCCGCTCTGCGTCACGTCGGCGCTCCACGCCTGGCTGATCCGCTGGCCGCCGGCGAGCGGGAAGCGGACCGTCCAGCCGGCGATCGACGCGGCGCCGTCGTTGCGGACGGTCACCTCCCCCTGGAATCCGCCCGGCCACTGGCCGGCGACGCGCCAGGTGGCGGTGCAGCCGCCGGCCGTGGGCGTCGGGCTCGCGGTGGGCGACGGGCTGGTCGTCGGTGACGGGCTGAGTGTGGGCGACGGCGTGGGGCTGACGGTCGGGGACGTGGTCGGGCCGGGCGTGGCGCGGTCCAGCGCGGCGACCAGCGCCGGATACCACCTGTCGGACATCTTCTGGTCCCCGGCCGCGTTGGGGTGCACCCCGTCGTAGGTGTCGGTGGCGGTGCTGAACCCGGTCCACTGGTCGACGACCACGATCGGGGAGGCGGCGGTGGTCTTCCCGGCCGCCCAGCCGTCGATGAGCGCGTTGAGCGCCACGGTCCGCTGGCCGCACTCCGGGCAGCTCGCCGGGTTCATCGGGATGATCTTCGCGACCAGTATTGTCGTCGCCGGGTTGGCGGCGCGCATCTGGTCCACCAGCTTCGAGTACGCCGCGAGGATCGTGGCGGGCGCGATGTTGCTCCACACGTCGTTGGTGCCGAAGTGCATCAGCACGACGTCCGGGCGGGTGGCGGCGAGCCAGCCGGGCAGCAGGTTCTGGTTCGCCACGTTCGTCGCGAGGTAGCCGCCGTGCCCCTCGTTGTCGCCGTCGTAGGGCACGCCGCAGCCCTGCGGCCCGAGCGTGCCGACGAAGTCGACGTCGGTGTGGCCGGTGGACTGGAGGCGGTTCCAGAGCAGGGCGCGCCAGCAGCCGGGCGACCCGGTGATGGAGTCGCCGAGCGGCATGACGCGGATCGGCGTGGCGGCCGCCGCGGCCGGCGGCGTGGTGGCGGTGAGGGCGAGGCCGAGAGCGAGGACCGGTAGCAGCGCGGCGAGCGTGGTCAGCACGGCGCGCACGGGGTTTCGGGACATGCGAGGGGAACTCCTGTCACTGTGACGTGGTGGTCGGTGACGGCCCTGATGCTCCCGTACGCATTGAAGCGCTTCGACGCCTGGTGTTCAACCCTCCGGGTGTCCCCGGTGCCGGTCCCACTCCGGCGCGAGGATCGACATGACGGTGGCGTCCACCCAGCCGTCGCCGTCGCGCAGCACCTGCCGCAGCGTCCCCTCGGCGACGAAGCCCACCTTCTCGTACGCCCGGCGCGCACGCGGGTTGAACGCGAACACCTCCAGGCTGACGCGGTGCAGGCCGAGCCGTTCGAAGCCGTACCCGACGATCAGCCGGACCGCCTCGGTGCCGAGCCCGCGGTCGCGCCCGCCCGGGCCGATCAGGGTGCGGAAGTTGCAGCCGGCGTTGACGCGGTCCCACTCGTTGAGGACGACCTCGCCGACGCAGGCGCCGCTCGCCCGGTCCACCACCGCGAGGTCGAGCCGGTCGGCCTGCCTGTTGCGGGTGCCGTACCAGGCCCGCAGCCGGGCCGGTTCGAACGTCTCGCCGGCCGGGCTGCCGGTCAGCCGGGCCACCTCCGGGTCGGCCAGGATCCCGGCGAGCGCAGGCAGGTCGTCGTCGTGGAACGGGCGCAGCACCACGCGCTCGCCGGTGAGCGTGGGCTTGACGGAGAAGTCGATCACGTGGCGAAATTCTCCGGGCGGCGCGCGTGGCGGCTCAACATATTTTCGGTCAGTCGCCGTCCACCCGGCGGTCGCGTTTGCGCTGGGACTGGCGCTTCTTCTCGGCCAGGCGGCGTTCCTTGGCGCCGCGCGACGGGCGGGTCGGGCGACGTGGCTTCGGCGGCGGCGCGACCGCCTCGCGCAGCAGCGCGGCCATCCGTGCCCGGGCGGCCTCCCGGTTGGCCAGTTGCGCGCGGTGCTCACTGGCGGTCACGGTCAGCACGCCGTCGACCAGGCGTCCGGCGAGCCGGGCCAGCGCCCGTTCCCGCAGCGCCTCCGGCACGCTCGGCGAGCCGCCCAGGTCGAAGCTCAGCTCCACCCGCGAGTCGGTGGTGTTCACTCCCTGCCCGCCGGGCCCGGACGACCGGGAGAACCGTTCCCGCAGCTCGGCGGCGGGCACCACGAGCCGGTCGGTCACCCGCAGTCCGTCGTCCACTCCCCGAGGCTAGCGCCCGGGGCGGTGAGTCGGGGTGGGGGTCGCGCTCGGTGTGGGACCGGCCCGTTCCTCGCCGCCGCCGGAGGCCGCGTACGCCGCCGCGCCGACCAGCAGCAGGGCGATCACGGCGAGCTTGACGACCACGCCGCGGATCGCGAGCCAGGCGTTGCGCCGGGCGCCCGGCACGCTGGTCCGGATCGTCTGGTAGTCCGTCCAGCCACGCTTCGCACGCGCGTAGGACGCGCCGACACCGACGCCGATGATCAGGCCCACCAGGAGGAGGGCCGCAATGACAGCTTGCTCCACCTCCGCCAGTATTCATACTCAGCGTAATATTTCTATGCCCCAATGATCCCATGCCGGATATCCGACAGTTCGCACTGACCTTGCGGCGCTTGTGCAGGTCAGCGCCGCGCGGGGCGTCAGGTCGGCCCGCGCGGGGCGGCCCGCGCGACGGCTCAGCCGCCCCGCCCGATGATGGTGTCGGCGGTCTGCTGGACCTGGTCGATCGGGATGGCGAAGCCGATGCCGATGGACCCGTTGCCGTCGATGGTGGCGATGGCGGTGTTCACGCCGACCACCTCGCCGCGCGCGTTCACCAGCGGCCCGCCGGAGTTGCCCGGGTTGATGGAGGCGTCGGTCTGCACCGCCGTGTGCCGGCCGTTGCCGATCCGGACCTGCCGGTTGAGCGCGCTGACGATACCGGCGGTGACCGTGCCGGCCAGCCCGAGCGGCGACCCGACCGCGAGCACCGGCTCGCCCACCCGGGTCGAGTTCGCCTTGGCCAGCGGCAGCGGCGGCAGCCCGGCCGACGCGGGCACCTTGAGCACGGCGAGGTCGCTGCCCGGCTCCCGGCCCACCACCTCGGCGGGGAAGCGACGCCCGTCCGAGGTCTCCACGGTCACCGTGCCCGAGCCGCCCCGGGCCAGGATGTGGTCGTTGGTGACGATGTGCTGCTCGTTGTCGATGGCGAAGCCGGAGCCGGACGCGGACGCGCCGGAGCGGCCCCCGACCATCACCGAGACCACGCCGGGCACCGTCTTGCCGGCGGCGGTGACCAGTTCCGCCGGCACCGGAGCGGCGGACGCCGCTGTCGGTCCCGGCGAGCCGTGATCGGCCGCCCAGGTGCCGGCCGCCGCGCCGGAGACGGTGGAGAGCGCCACCACCGCCGCCACGCTCAGCAGCCGGTGCCGTAGGCTCCGGCGTCCCCCGTCCGGCCCGCCTCCGGGTACGTCCCGGTAGCCGCGCCCGTCCGGGTCCAGCTCCGGCGAGACGAACCACGGACCGCGTGGCTCGCCGAGTCCGGTCTGCACTGCCATGCCTGGCTCCTCACGTGTCGTGCCGTCGTCCGGTGGTGGTGCGGGTCAGGGCAGGCGGGAGAACCACCGCAGCGAGCCGGCGGCGGCGCCCATCGCCAGGACCAGCCCGAGGCCGATGAAGCGGGCCGAGATGTCCTGCCGTTCGGTGCGGTAGCCGACGGAGGTGCCGATGTCCTCGTAGACGTCCTTCAGTTCGGCGGTCGTGGACGCCTCGTGGAAGCCGCCACCGGTCTGCTCGGCGACCGCCCGCAGCGTCTGCCCGTCCACCGGCACCTGGATCGCCCGGCCGCCCCGGTCGACCGAACCACCGGGCGTGCCGAAGGAGATCGTGTGCACCGGCACCTTGGCGGCGACGGCCTGGTCGGCGGCCTCGATCGGGTCCATCCCGGAGGTGTTCGCGCCGTCGGAGAGGATGATGATCCGGGCCGGCGGCGGGTCCTTCGCGGCGGTGGCGTCAAGGCTCTTGACCGCGCCGAGCGAGGTGCTTATCGCCTCGCCGATCGCTGTGCCCTGCACGCCGGTGATGCCCTCGGCCAGCCGCTCGATTCCGTCGTGCAGCGCCTCCCGGTCGGTGCTCGGCGGCACCAGCACCGCGGCGCTGCCGGCGAACGCGACGAGGCCGACGTTGAACTCGTCCGGCAGCCCGTCGACGAACCGGCGGCCGGCGTCCTTGGCCGCTGTCAGCCGGTCCGGGTCCACGTCACCGGCGAGCATGGAGGTGGAGACGTCGACCGCCACCATCACAGTGGCCCGCTCCCGGGGGACCCGCACCTCCGCCTCGGGGCGGGCGAACCCGACCACGAGCAGCGCCAGCATGGCGAGGAACAGGCCCGCCGGGACGTGCCGCCGCCAGGCCGGGCGGCGCGGGGCGACCCGGTCCAGCAGGCGCAGGTTGGTGAAGCGCACCGCGTACCGGCTCTGCCGCCGTTGCAGCACCAGATAACCGGCGACGAGCGCGACGACGGCGAGCAGCAGCCAGAGGCGGGCGGGTGACTGCCAGGTCATGCGACACCTCCGCGGGCGGCGGCCGGCACTGTGGCCAGCCGGCGCTGCTCGTGCACGTGCCGGACCACGTCCGCGCACCAGTCCCGGTCGGTGCGCAGCGCCATGTGGGTGGCGCCGGCCCGGCGCAGCGTGTCGCGTACCTGCTCGCGCTGCTCGGCGGCGGCGCGCGCGTACCGCTCGCGCAGGTCGGGGTCGCCGGTCCACACCTCGCGGTGCCGACCGCTCTCCGGGTCGACGAGCGTGATCAGCCCGACGTCGGGCAGCTCCAGCTCACGCGGGTCGGTCACCTCGACCGCGAGCACCTGGTGCCGTACCGCGAGGCGGCGCAGCGCGGCCGCCCAGGGCGGTGGCGCGGCGTCCGGGTCGTCGGGCAGCTCGTCGAGGAAATCGGAGACGATCACCACGAGCCCGCGCCGGGTGGCGACGCGCTGGAGACCGTCCAGCCCGTCGGCCAGGCCCGGCCCCGCGGCCGGCGGGCGTGCGCCGGCCGCGGCCGCGCCGCCCGGGTCCCGCCCGTCGTCGGTACGCGGAGCGCGGAGCAGCGCACGGAGCAGCCCGAGCAGATGGGTACGCCCGCTGCGGGCCGGAAAGCGGCGCAGCCCGTCGGGCGTGAGCACCTGCGCGCCGAGCCGGTTGCCGACTCCGGCGGTGAGGAAGCCGATCGCGGCCACCGCGGCCACCGCCAGCTCCCGTTTGTCCAGTGTGGAGGTGCCGTACTCCATGCTGGGGCTGGCGTCGACGAGCAGCCAGGTGGTCAGTTCCCGGTCCGCGTCGACCTGGCGGACGTGCGGCACCGTGGTCCGGGCGGTGACCGCCCAGTCCATCCGGCGTACCTCGTCCTCACCGGGGCGGTACTCCCGGCTGCCGGCGGCCTCGCTGCCCGGTCCGGGCAGCAGGCCCCGGTACCGGCCGTGCAGCAGGCCGTCGAGCCGCCGGGTCACTGTCAGCTCCAGCCGGCGCAGCCGCTGGTCCGGCGCGAGGTCGGTCAGCCCGGGCTCGGCCGCGCCGGTCATGCCGCCGCCAGGTCCGGCGCCGCCTCGGTGGGCCCGTTCACCAGCCGGGGCGGCGGCACCGCCTCGATCACCCGGCGCACCACGTCCTCGCCGGAGATCCCGTCGGCGACCGCGTCGAAGGTGAGCACGAGCCGGTGCGCCAGCACGTCCACCGCCAGGTCCCGGATGTCCTCGGGGAGCACGTAGTCCCGGCCGTGGATGAGCGCCTGCGCGCGGGCGGCCGCCACCAGGCCGAGCGTGGCCCGAGGGCTGGCCCCGTACGCCAGCAGGGGCGCGATGTCGGGCATGCCGAAGCGTTCCGGGTCCCGGGTGGCGAGGATGAGGCGGACCACGTACTCGGCGAGCGCGTGGTGGACGAAGACGTCGGTGGCGCGGCGCTGGAGGTCACGCAGCCGGGTCGGGTCGAGCACCGTGCTGGCGGTGGGGCGCTCGGTGCTCATCCGGTAGAGGATGGCCAGCTCGTCGGCGTCGCTCGGATAGTCGACCACGACCTTCATGAGGAAGCGGTCGCGCTGCGCCTCGGGGAGCTGGTAGACGCCCTCGGACTCGATCGGGTTCTGGGTGGCCAGGACCAGGAACGGCTCCGGCACCGGCCAGCTCCGCCCGCCGATCGAGACCTGCCCTTCGGCCATCGCCTCCAGCAGCGCCGACTGCACCTTGGCCGGAGCCCGGTTGATCTCGTCGGCGAGCACGAGGTTCGCCATGATCGGGCCCAGCTCCACGTCGAACTGCTCGGTCGAGGCGCGGTAGATGCGGGTGCCGACGATGTCGGAGGGCACCAGGTCGGGCGTGAACTGGATCCGGGAGAACGTGCCGCTGACCACTGTGGCGAGCGTCTGCGCCGCGAGCGTCTTGGCCACTCCCGGTACGCCCTCCAGCAGGCAGTGACCGTTGGCGATGAGGGCGGTGAGCAGGCGGTCGACGAGCCGATCCTGCCCGACGATCACGCGTTTGACCTCGACGAGGGTCTGTTCCAGCTCGACGCCGCTCGCGTCGGCATCGACCAGGCTGGGCACGCTGGCCAGGGTGTCCGAGATGTCCGTCACGGTGCTTGCTTCCCGTGCCGGACCGGCGACAAACGTCGGATTATCGGCGCCGGAGGGGCAGTGGCCGAACCGGACGGGCAGCATCTCCCCGATCGGGCGGCAACGGCGCGAACCGTCGCGGCGCGGGCCGGACCGGGACGGAACACGACACCGGCCCTCGCCGGAGCGAGGGCCGGCGCGCGGCCGGACGGGTCAGTTGGCGACCAGGATGTGGAACGGCCGGTCGGCGAAGCCACCGGCGGAGTTGCGGGTCTGCACGAAGACCGCGTTCGGGGTCAGCGTGCGCGGCGCGGCCGACACCTCGCCGCCCGGCGGGATGTCGGCCGAAGTGTTCGTGCCGATGGACACGTGGTACGACTTCTGCCTCACGTCGTAGTCGAACAGCACCTGGTACTGCCCGGCGGACACGCCCGGCCCGGGTGCGAACCGGAGCGAGGACACCACGTTGCCGGAGTGCTGCAGCAGCGTCCCGTTGGCCGACACGACCGCCCAGGCGACCTGGCCAGGGGCCGGCGGGGCCAGCGTGGCGCGCATGGCGGCACGGGCGGCCTGCCGCTCGGCGGCGGTCACCGGCGGCTGCGCGGTGCTGTGCCGGGCGCCGGGCTGGGGCCGCGCCTCCGACTGGGCGGCCGCGGCAATCCCTCCACCGGCCAGGGTGAGGGACAGCGCGGCGAGCGCCACCACCGTCGCCTTTCGCTTGAAGAATGTGGCCATGAGTTCTCCCTTGGTAAACCGTGGTGATACGGCGACTGCGCGCGTCAAATTGCGGATCATCGGGTATCCGCCGGGGAGCGCACCGCTCGTGAGCTGGCCTTACTACAGAGAGTCGCGACGTCTCAACCAGGGGGAACGTAGCACCGGGAAATGCAGGCGGTCAATAGCTCATATTGCGTGTCCGGTCGATCGAAAAGCTGCTCAGAAATTGCGGACGAGCATTCCCGAAATTGTTTCGCCGGGCATCGCGGCGGCGCGGCGCCGGGTAGCCTGACGACCATGATCACGGCACCGGACCTGTCCCGGGGCGGCACCCGGGGCGGACTCTGGGCCACCACCGCGTGCTGGCTGGCAGTCGCGCCGGTCGCCGCCTGGGCGCTCGTCCGCCTGGCCGGGCTGGAACGCGGTCCGCTGGTGCTGGCGATCGCCTTCACGCCGTACGTCGCCGCGGTGGCCCCGGTCGTGGCGGTGTCGGCGCTGGCCCTGCGGCGCCGGGCCCCGGCGGTGGTCGCGGCCCTCGCCGCGCTGTCGCTGATCGGCGCGGTGGCGCCCCGGGTGATTCCCGACACCGGTCCCCCGGCCGACGGGCCGACGCTGCGGCTGCTCACCGCCAACCTGCGCCTCGGCTCGGCCGACGCGGCGGGACTGGTCGGCCTGGTCCGGACGCGCCGGGTGGACGTGCTCACGGTGCAGGAACTCACCCCGGCGCTCGCGACCGAGCTGGACCGGCTCGGCCTGGCCACGCTGCTGCCGCACCGGTCGCTGAGCCCCGAGGTCGGCTCCACCGGCTCCGGCGTGTACGCCCGCCACCCGCTGCGCGACACCGGGCACCGCCGCAACAAGGGGTTCTTCTTCACCCAGGCGTACGCGACGGTGACGGTGCCGGGGGCGCCGCCGTTACGGGTGGAATCGGCGCACCCGGCCGCGCCGTACGCGGTCGACGTGGTGCCGGACTGGTGGACCGACCAGCGCGCCCAGCCGCCGGCCACCCCGGACGGCGGGCTGAGCGTGCTGGCCGGGGACTTCAACGCGACGCTCGACCACGCGGCGCTGCGGGGCCTGATCGCCACCGGCTACACCGACGCGGCGGACGCGGCCGGGGCCGGGTTCGGCGGCACCTGGGGCCCGTACGACGGCGACCCGATCCCGCCGGTCACCATCGACCACGTCCTGGTGGACCGGCGCATCGCGGTGCGCGCCGCCGGCACCTTCCCGGTGCCGGGCAGCGATCACCGCGCGCTGCTGGCCGAGCTGCGCCTGCCGGCCGGGTGAGTCAGGCCGCGCTCCCGCCCGGCACACGGGCCCGGTCCAGGCCGTAGGTGAGGGCGTCGACGAGCGCGACCCAGCTGGCCTCGACGACGTTCGGGTGCACGCCCACAGTGGTCCAGTCGCGACCGGCCCCGGCGGTCTCCACGAGCACCCGCGTCACCGCGCCGGTGCCGTGGCTTCCCTCCAGGATGCGGACCTTGTAGTCGGCCAGCTCGAATTCGCGCAGTTCCGGGTAGTGCCGCGCCAGGCCCACCCGCAGCGCCTCGTCCAGCGCGTTGACCGGGCCGTTGCCCTCGGCGGTGGCGATCACCCGTTCGCCGCGTACCCGGATCTTCACGGTGGCCTCGGAGACCACTGCGCCGTCCTCGCGGTGCTCGACCAGCACCCGGTACGACTCCAGCGTGAACGGCCGGACCGGCGCCGCGCCCGGCAGCTCCGAGCGGACCAGCAGTTCGAACGAGGCGTCGGCGGCCTCGAACGACCACCCGTCGGCCTCCAGCTCCTTGACCCGCCCGGTGACCCGGGACAGGGTGTCCGGATGGCCGGCCAGGTCCAGACCGAGCTCACGGCTCTTGAGCTCGATGCTGGCCCGGCCGGCCATCTCGGTCACCAGGATCCGCATGTCGTTGCCCACCACGGTGGGTTCCACGTGGTTGTAGAGCAACGGGTCGACCTTGATCGCGCTCGCGTGCAGCCCCGCCTTGTGAGCGAAGGCGGCGGCCCCGACGTAGGCCTGGTGGGTGTCGGGGGCGATGTTGGCGATCTCGGCGATGGCGTGCGAGACCCGCACCATCTGTTCCAGGCAGCCCTCCGGTAGGACGGGCATGCCCAGTTTGAGCTGAAGATTGGCGACGATCGCGAAGATGTCGGCGTTGCCGGGGCGCTCGCCGTACCCGTTGGCGGTGCCCTGCACGTGGCGGACGCCGGCCTCGACCGCGGCGATGGTGTTGGCGACCGCGCAGGCGGTGTCGTTCTGCGCGTGCATGCCGAGCAGTTCCGGCGCGATCCCGGTGCGCGCCACCAGCCCTTCGATCACGGCGGTGACCTGGGAGGGCAGCATGCCGCCGTTGGTGTCGCAGAGCACGAAGCGCTCGGCGCCGGCGGCCAGCGCGGTCTCCGCCACGGCGGTGGTGTAGCCCGGGTCGAAGCGGAACCCGTCGTAGCAGTGCTCCCCGTCGACGAAGACCCGCCGGCCCTGCGCCACCAGGTACGACACGGTGTCGCGGATCATCGCCAGGTTCTCCTCGGCGGTGGTGCGCAGCGCGCGTTCCACGTGCCGCAGGTCCGCCTTGGCGACCAGGGCGACGGCCGGGGTCTGCGCGTCGAGCAGCCCGCGCACCTGCGGGTCGTCCTCGACCGCCAGGCCGGCCTTGCGGGTGGCGCCGAAGGCGACCAGGATCGCGTGCCGCAGTTCCAGCTCGGTGCGGGCCCGGCGGAAGAACTCGGTGTCCTTCGGCACCGCGCCCGGCCAGCCCCCCTCGATGAAGCCGACCCCGAGGTCGTCGAGCAGGCGGGCCACCGCCAGCTTGTCGACCACCGAGTACGTGAGTCCTTCGCGCTGGGCGCCGTCGCGCAGCGTCGTGTCGTACACCTGGAAGGTCATCGGAGTCCTCTTCTCGTGTCCGTCCTGGGGGGCAAACAAAAAGACCCCCCGCGGATGCGGGAGGTCTGCGCGCTCGGCGAGGGAGGGCCGGCGCGCTAGCTGCTAATGATCAGGACGAAGCTGGTCACGACCCGTACTCTGCCACCTCGCACTCGGTTTTGGGAGGCGAAACCCATATTCCGGGACGATCGCGGGGCTGGTGATCGCCTTCACACCCGGACACCGCCCCCTGGGAGCACAAACAGGACTGCGGAAGAATCTTGAACCGATCCAGTTACTGGCCCGGCCACCCTGCCCGGCCACGCTCAAGGAGGACCCGTGCTCACTGTCGGTGACCACTTCCCCGAGTACGAACTCACCGCCTGCGTGTCGCTCGACGCCGACAAGGCGTTCGAGACGATCAACCACAAGTCCCACGAGGGCCAGTGGCGCGTCGTGTTCTTCTGGCCGAAGGACTTCACCTTCGTCTGCCCCACCGAGATCGCCGAGTTCGGTCGCCTCAACGGCGAGTTCGCCGACCGCGACGCCCAGGTGCTCGGCGTCTCCGTCGACAACGAGTTCGTCCACTACGCCTGGCGCAAGGACCACCCGGACCTGCGCGAGCTGCCCTTCCCGATGCTCAGCGACATCAAGCGTGAGCTGACCTCCGCCTGCGGCGTGCTCGGCGAAGACGGTGTCGCCCAGCGGGCCACCTTCATCGTGGACCCGAACAACGAGATCCAGTTCGTCATGGTGACCGCCGGTTCGGTCGGCCGTAACGTCTCCGAGGTGCTGCGGGTGCTCGACGCCCTCCAGACCGACGAGCTGTGCCCGTGCAACTGGAACTCCGGCGGCGCGACGCTCGACGCCAACGCGCTCCTCGCCGGCGCCGGGGCCTGACCATGGGTCTGGACGCGATCAAGGCGGGCCTGCCGGAGTACGCCAAGGACATCCGGCTCAACCTCGGCTCCACCATCACCACCTCGACGCTGAAGCCGGAGCAGGCCTGGGGCACCGCCCTGGCCTGCGCGGTGGCGGCCCGCAACCCGGTGGTGCTGCGGGAGATCGCCGCGGAGGCGGCAGGTCACCTCACGCCCGAGGCGGTCGAGGCGGCAAAGGGCGCGGCGGCGGTCATGGCGATGAACAACGTCTACTACCGGGCCAAGCACCTGATCGGCGACGAGCAGTACGCGTCGCTGCCGGCCCGGCTGCGGATGCAGATCATCGCCCGCCCCGGCGTGGAGAAGACCGACTTCGAGCTGTGGTGCCTCGCCGTCTCGGCGATCACCGGCTGCGGCGTCTGCCTGGAGTCGCACGAGAAGACGCTGCGCGCCGCCGGGTTCAGCCGTGAGCAGGTGCACGAGGGGCTGCGGATCGCCGCCGTCGTACATGCCGCCGCGGTGACCCTGGACGCGGAGGCCGCGCTGGCCTGATCCACCGGGCCGAACGCGCCCGAGCGGCGCCGCGCGGGCCGACGTCCCGAGGGGCCGGCGCCACCACCGTGGCGCCGGCCCTTCGGCGTCGGCGGGCCGGCAGCCTGCCCTTCGGCGGTTGACCCCCGGACAGCGTGGGTAACCCACCCGACTGATGACGGCGCCGCGACGGCCGCGGCCCTCGGGACGGGAGGCGGCACATGGACGGACTGGACCCGCGCGCCACGCACGGCGGCACCGAGCCGATCCTCGACGACGGCCGGGGCGCGGTCGCCGGTGGAGCCCCGGCGGGCGCCTTCGACCCGTGGCGCTACCGCGACGAGGCGGGCGTGGCGAGCGCCGACCTGACCGGCTACAAGGTCGAGGCCACCGACGGCGCCATCGGCAAGATCGACCGGGCGAGCCACGAGGTGGACGACAGCTACCTGGTCGTGGACACCGGGCCGTGGATCTTCGGCAAGAAGGTGATGCTCCCGGCCGGCACCGTGAACCTCGTCGACCACGACGCCCGTACCGTGCACGTCGACCGGGACAAGGACCAGATCAAGGCCGCACCGGAATTCGACGAGGCCAGCCACGCCGACCCGGGCTACCGGGACCGGCTCGGCGGCTACTACGGCGAGAGCCACTCGGCGCTGCCACCGGACGTACCGCCGCGCATCTGACACCTCGGCGACGGCCGGCGGGACGTGTGAACGCCCCGTCGGCCGTTACCGTGTCGGATGTGGACGCCCCGCAGAGCCCCTTCCCCACCCTGTTCAACTTCCGTGAGGTCGGCGGGTACGCCGCCGGCGACGGGCGCGGCGTACGGCGCGGCCGGCTCTACCGTTCCGACTCGCTGCACCGCATCGACGAGAGCGACCGGGCGGCGTTCACCGCGCTCGGCATCCGTACCGTGATCGACCTGCGCCGCCCCACCGAGGTGGAACGCGACGGGCGGGTGCCCGCCTACGACGGGCTCACCTACCGGCACATCCACCCCGAGCACGCCGACTGGGGCGCGAACCGGTTCGACGCCTCCGGCGTCAGCCTGGCCCGCTACCTGGCCGACCGGTACGCCGACCTGGCACGCACCGGCACGGCCGGGCTCGCCGAGGCGGTCGGACTGATCGCCGACAGCGCCAACGCCCCGGTGGTGGTGCACTGCGTCGCCGGCAAGGACCGCACCGGCATCGTCTGCGCGCTCACGCTGGCCGTGCTCGGGGTGCCCGACGAGGACGTGGTCGCCGACTACGCGCTCAGCAGCGCCGCGTCGCAGCGCTTCGCCGAGTGGGTACGGGCCACGCTGCCGGACGCGGAGGAGCCGCCGCCGCCGTTCCTGGACTCGCCCGCCGAGACGATGGAGCTGTTCCTGGCCGAGCTGCGCGCCGGCTACGGCTCGGTCGAGGGCTATCTGACCCACGCCGGCGTCACCGAGGCGCAGTTGGAGTCCCTGCGCACCCACCTGCTGGACTGACCCCCGCCGCGTGGTGGTCGGGGAGCGGACTCCTCGACCACCACGCGGGCGGGACGGTCAGATGACCCGGGTGACCCAGCCGTGCGGGTCCTCGGCGCGACCGCGCTGGATGTCGACGAGCTTCTGGCGCAGCGCCATGGTGGTCCGGCCCGGTTCGCCACCGCCGATGAGGAACTCGCCCGCCGGGAAGCGCACGCCGCCGATCGGGGTGACGACAGCGGCCGTGCCGCAGGCGAACACCTCGCGCAGTCGCCCGCTGGCCGCGTCCGTCTGCCAGTCGGCGAAGCTGACCGGCGCCTCCCGCACCTCGTGCCCGGCCTCGGCGGCCAGCGCGAGGATCGCGTCGCGGGTGATGCCGGGCAGGATCGTGCCGCCCAGCGGCGGGGTGACGATGCTGCCGTCGTCGTAGACGAAGAAGACGTTCATGCCGCCCAGCTCGTCGACGTAGCGCCGCTCGACCGCGTCCAGGAAGACCACCTGGTCGCAGCCGGCCTCGATCGCCTCGGCCTGTGCCGCGAGCGAGGCCGCGTAGTTGCCGCCGCACTTCGCCGCGCCGGTGCCGCCGGGCGCCGCCCGGGTGTAGTCCGGCGAGACCCAGACCGTCACCGGCTTCACCCCACCGGAGAAGTACGCCCCGGCGGGCGAGGCGATGACGCAGTAGAGGTATTCGTTGGCCGGGCGCACACCGAGGAAGACCTCGCTGGCGAACATGAACGGACGCAGGTAGAGGCTGGCGTCCTCGTGCTGCGGGATCCACGCCTGGTCGATCTCGACGAGCCGGCGCAGCGACTCCACGAACGTCTCGTCCGGCAGCTCCGGCATGGCGAGCCGGCGGGCGGACGCGTTGAACCGGGCCGCGTTCGCCTCCGGGCGGAACATCGTCACCGCGTCACCGGTGCGGTACGCCTTCAGCCCTTCGAAGATCTCCTGCGCGTAGTGCAGCACCGCCGCCGCCGGGTCCATCGGGATCGGCGCGCGCGCCTCCAGGCGGGCGTCGTACCAGCCCTTGCCCTCGGCGTAGCGGATGGTGACCATGTGGTCGGTGAAGACCCGGCCGAAACCGGGGTTCGCCAGCAGGGCGGCCCGGTCGGCGGCGGATACCGGCGCGGGATTCGGACGGATCTCGAAATCGAGCTTGTCACCACCGCTCATCGCGCTGACCTCCCTGCGGGTTCACGGCATGCGGGATCGCACGCCGACGTCACTGGTGCCAGAAACTTACCCCGAACGGTCGTTCAGCGGATAGATCCGCCCGCAGGCGGTCACGTCGCACCGGACCGCCGGAGCGGGCCCGGAGACGGGTCTGGCGGCCCGTTACCGGGCCGCCAGGAAGGAATCGGCCCGGTCAGGATACGGCGTACCCGGCGAGCCGGTCGCCGACCTCCTCGGTGCGCAGCGGCGCGCCGGGCGTACGCGCGGCCAGCTCGGCGCCGACCGCGGCGGTCACCCGGGCGGCGGCGTCGGCGTGGCCGAGCTGGTCCAGCAGCAGCGCGGCGGAGAGCACGGCGGCGACCGGGTCGGCGACGCCCTTGCCGGCGATGTCCGGCGCGGAGCCGTGCACCGGCTCGAACATCGACGGGTAGCGCCCCTCCGGGTTGATGCAGCCGCTGGCCGCCAGCCCGATGCCGCCGGTCACCGCGGCGGCGATGTCGGTGAGGATGTCGCCGAAGAGGTTGTCGGTGACCACCACGTCGTAGCGGGACGGGTTGGTCACCAGGAACATCGCGGCGGCGTCGATGTGCTGGTACTCGGTGGTGACGTCGGGGTGCTCGGCGGCCACCGCGGCGAAGGCGCGCGACCAGAGCGATCCGGCGTGGGTGAGCACGTTGGTCTTGTGCACGAGCGTGACCTTGCGCCGCTCGCGGCGGCGGGCACGGGCGAAGGCGTCACGGATGACCCGCTCGACGCCGTGCCGGGTGTTCAGGCTCTCCTCGGTGGCCACCTCGGCCGGGGTGTCCCGGTGCAGCGCGCCACCGGCGCCCGCGTACAGGCCCTCGGTGCCCTCGCGGACCACCACGAGGTCGACCTCGCCGGGCTTGACCGCGGCGAGCGGGCCGCCGACGCCGGGCCAGAGCCGGGACGGGCGCAGGTTGACGTACTGGTCGAAGGCGAACCGGAGCTTGAGCAGCAGGCCGCGCTCCAGCACGCCCGGCGGCACGGTCGGGTCGCCGACCGCGCCGAGCAGGATGGCGTCGTGACCGGCCAGCTCGTCGAGGACGGAGTCGGGCAGCGCCTCGCCGGTGCGGTGCCAGCGCGCCGCGCCCAGGTCGTACTCGGTGGCCTCGATGCCGGGCAGCACCGCGTCGAGGACCTTGCGGGCCTGCGCGACCACCTCGGGTCCGATGCCGTCGCCGGCCACCACCGCGATGCGTGCCACCTGATGCTCCTCGTCTCGACGTTCTCGGCAACGGTACGTCGGTGTCCCGGCCCCCGGTACGACTCTTCCACCATTCGGGAAAGGCGAGTCACAGGATGCTCCCAGCCGGCACTCATGGTGCCGTCATCTCCACTGCTTAGGGTCGGGTTCGATCGGGTCGACGCAGGCCCGGAACCGGCCACCGCCGCGATACGGCGGCGACCACCGAGGGGCAGGTGTCATGCGGATCGAACACCGGCGAACCCACTGGGCGGACGAGCAACCACGTACCCGCTGGGTCGATCAGTCCGCGTTCCGCCCGGTCCGTCCGGACCTGCACCTGGGCGCCAGCAGCCACCGCGTCGAGCGGCCCGGCGCCGGCGCGTCCGGCCGGATCGCCGTCCGGCACAACGTGACCACCTCGACCGCCGACTACACGCTGCTGCTCAACGCGCCCGAGTGGCTGGGCCACCGGGTGGTGGGCGAGGCGCTGCGGGACGCCGTCGCCGAACTGCGGGCCGTCGACCTCACCTACGGACCGAACCGGCCGGACAGCCTCGTGTCCCGGCTGCGCCGCGACGAGATCAGCCCCGACTCGTACCCCCCGCTGGCCGACCTGATCGACCTCTGCGCGTCGATGCGGGCGGCGACCGACGGGTGGTTCGACGCCTGGGCCGTGCCCGGCGGCTTCGACCCGGGCGGCCTGCTCGGCGGATGGGCGGTGGAGCGGGCCGCGGCGCGGCTGCGCGCCGCCGGCGTCCACGACTACGCCGTGCTCAGCGGCGCCGACCTGACGGTACGCGGGCGCGCGGCGCACGGCGGGCCGTGGCGGGTCGCGGTGCACCACCCCACCGACACCCGGCGGACGCCTGTCGTGCTGGAGATGACTACCGGCGCGGTGGGCACCTCCGGTGTCACCGGGCGGCGGGGACACGTGATCGACCCGCACACCGGCGAGCCGACCGACCGTCTGGTGGCCGCCACCGTGATCGGCCCGGACCTGGCCGCCGCCGACGCCTACGCCACCGCCCTGTACGCCGCCGGACCGGCCGGACTGGCCTGGTTCCGCCACGACTCGGACTACCGTCCGCTGTTCGCGCAGCACCGGCGCTGAGCCGCGATCGGCCCCCGCGGTCTCGGCAACGACCGTGAGGGCCGGTCAGCGACGAGTGCGCGTGGCTCGCGCAATCGAGGGGTGCGGGCCGACGGGGCGGACGCCCGACCGCGCCACCCGAAGACGGGCCGGGAATCGACTCAGCCGGAAACCGCAACGGTACGCTAGCGAATCGACGCAACTCGACGCAAGAGTCTCCACAGCGGACGCTTCGGAATCGGTGTCGGCAGTCAGCCGGTGAACGCACGGTGGGGCAGAGGTGACGGGCCGGGCCCGGGATGGCACGCTGTCCGCCGTGAGTTTCGATCTGAGCGTGTGGGCCCTGCCGGACAGGGCGACACCGGAGCAGGTGCGGGCGGCGGTGCAGCAGTGCCGCGAGGGCTGGCACGGCAGGCAGCAACCCGACCCGAGGCTGGTCGCCTTCTACCGGGCGATCACGGGGAGCTACCCCGACGGTCCGCCCCGGCCGGGTACGCCGTGGGAGGCGCCGTTGCACACGGCCGCCGACCACATCGAGATGAACCTGAACCCGACCTGCCCGGACCAGGTCCTGCTGGACATCGAACGGCTGGCCGGCGAGCACGACCTGATGCTCTTCGACGCGCAGGACGGCTCGGTCTACCCGCCACCGGCCCGCGTGCGTTCCTGACCGTCCGGAACGACGAAGGGCCCGGCCGCATCCGGCCGGGCCCCGATGTGTCCTGTCCGGACTACACGTCGCGCAGGTCTGCGGCGCTGGCCGCCACCGCGCCGATCGAGTCGGCGGCGGAGGTGAGCAGGTCGGCGCCGAGCGCCTGGTCGACGGTGAGCGTCATCAGCGTCTCGCCACCGGCCTCGCGGCGGGCCACCTGCATGGCGGCGATGTTCACGCCGGCCTCACCGAGCAGCGTGCCGACGGTGCCGACCACGCCGGGCCGGTCGGCGTAGCGCAGGAAGACCAGGATGCCCTCCGCGCCGATCTCCACGTCGAAGCCGTCCACCTCGGTCAGCTTGAACACGTCACGGGCGCCGGTGTGCACCACGGTGCCGGACACCCGGACGGTACGCCCGTCCGGCAGCGCGCCGCGCACGGTCACCAGGTTCGGGTGGTCGACCGTCTCGCCCGGCGTGGCCAGGGTGACCTCGACGCCCCGCTCGGCGGCCAGGTGCGGCGCGTTGACGTAGGTGACCTGCTCCTCCACCACGGAGCTGAACAGCCCCTTGGTGGCGGCGAGCTTGAGCACCGACACGTCGTGGCCGGCGATCTCACCGCGCACCTCGACGGTGACGCTGGCGGCCACCCCGCCGGCCAGGGCGGTGAACGCCCGGCCCAGCCGCTCGGCCAGCGGCAGCAGCGGGCGTACGTCCTCGGCGACCACGCCGCCGGCCTGCACGTTCACCGCGTCCGGGACGAACTCGCCCTGGAGCGCGAGCTTGACGCTCTTGGCCACGGCGAGACCGGCCTTGTCCTGCGCCTCGTTGGTGGAGGCGCCCAGGTGCGGGGTGGCCACCACGTTGTCGAAGGCGAACAGCGGCGAGGAGGTGCAGGGCTCCTTGGCGTACACGTCGACGCCGGCGCCGGCGACCCGGCCCTCCGCGATCGCGTCGGCGAGCGCCTGCTCGTCGACCAGTCCGCCCCGGGCCGCGTTGACGATCCGGACGCCCGGCTTGACGATCGCCAGCTCCTTCTCGCCGATCAGGCCCACCGTCTCCGGCGTCTTCGGCAGGTGGATGGAGATGAAGTCGCTCTCCCGCAGCAGCTCCTCCAGCCCGACCAGGCGGACGCCGAGCTGCGCGGCGCGGGCCGGCTGGATGTACGGGTCGTACGCGATCAGCCGGGTGCCGAACGCGGCGATGCGCTGGGCGAAGAGCACGCCGATGCGACCGAGGCCGACCACGCCCACGGTCTTGCCCTGGATCTCCACGCCGGTGTACTTCGACCGCTTCCACTCGCCGGCCTTGAGCGCGGCGCTGGCGCTGGCGGTGTTGCGGGCCACCGCGAGCAGCAGCGCGACGGCCTGCTCGGCGGCGGAGACGATGTTCGAGGTGGGCGCGTTGACGACCATGACGCCCCGAGCGGTGGCGGCGGACACCTCGACGTTGTCCAGACCGACGCCGGCGCGGGCGACCACCTTGAGCCGCGGCGCGGCCGCGATCGCCTCGGCGTCGATCTGGGTGGCGCTTCGTACGATCACCGCGTCGGCCTCGGAGAGCGCAGAGAGCAGGGCCGGGCGGTCGGTGCCGTCCACGTGGCGCACATCGAAGTCGTGGGCGAGCACCTCGATGGCGGCGGGGGCGAGTTCTTCGGCGATCAGTACGACAGGATTCATCGGTCCTCGTAGACGCTCGGTAATGGTGCGGCCTGGGACGCCGGGGCGCCGCACTGCGCCCTACGCCGATCCGTGCCAGGCCGTCGGGTGCGCTCGGGCACCACACCAAGGATGGTAGGTGGCCGTCCGCCCGGCGTGTCCCGGAGTGCGGGGTGAGGGCCCTCACACACGCCCGTCGCACGCCTGTCATCCCCCGTTCACCGGACGCCGCGCTGGCATCGGGCCGCTACAACGGGAGCTGTCGTCACGAGGGAGGAAGCGCCGATGTCGGTGGTCGTCCGGATCGCGCTGCTGCGGCCGATGGCCCGGCTCGACCCGCTCGGCTGGGGGCCGAGGCTGGCCGAGGCGTTGATCACCCGGTCCCAGGTGGTGAGCGGACCGCGGGATGAAACGGCCCGGCGGACGACCGCCGCCGAGGAGGCGGTGGCGCTCTGCCGTCGGCTGGTCGCCGAACGCCCGGATCGGCACCGGACGGCTCTGGCCCGGGCGCTGGTGGCCCGCGCCGGCGTGCCGGACGTCCGTCCCACGACCGCGATCATCGCCGAACTCACCGAGGCGATCGGGTACGTCGAGGGGTCGTCCGACCGGCTCGGGCTCGTGGCGCTCGCCACCGCTCGGACGCTGCTCGCCCAGCACCGGTCCCAACTAGGCGAGGCACGGGAGGCGCTCACGTCGACGCGGCTGGCGCTGCGCGCCTGGGCCGGCGCGGAGCCGCTCACCGCCGACGACCGGGCCCGGCGGATCGTCACCCTGCTGGCGGCCGGCGAGGGGGCGACGGCGCTGGAGCGGCACGACGAAGCTCTGGACGTTCGCCGGCAGGCGTGGGACGCATACCGCGCGCTTCCCTGGCGGTACCGGTTCCGCTGGAAGGCCGCCGGCGCCAACACGGCGGTAAACCTCGCGTTCAGCATGGCCGTGAACGGTCGTCACCGGGACGCACTGGAACTGCTGACGGCGTCCGCAGCGGACCTGGAGGTGCTCCGCTCCGTCACACCGGTGCCCGGACACCGCGTCTCCGCCGACGCACTGCTGGCCGAGTCGCACTGCCGGCAGGCACTCGGTGAGGTCGAGGCGGCCGAGCGGGCGGCTGCCGGGGCGGTCGACCTCCTACGGCCCTGGGTCGACCAGACTCCCGGGGTACGAGGGAGCGGCCTGGCCAAGGCGTTGCGCGCCCACGGTTCACTGCTGCTGGAGACGGGCCGACCGGACGAGGGCCTCGCCCGCCTCGCCGAAGCCGTCGAGGTGGCGCGCGACGGCGGGGGCGTCCCACTGGCGCGGGCACTGATGGCGCTCGTCCCGGCACGGATGACGGTCGGCGCGTGGGACGACGTGGAGCCGCTCCTGGAGGAGTTGCTGCCCCTCTGCCGACAGCGGGCCGACGACCTCCCCGAGGTGTTTCGCCCGCTGCTCGTCCAGGGCCTGTGCGCGGTGACGGTCATGTCCGCCTTCAAGCGGGGCGACGAGGATCCGCCGCCGCCCGGCACGCGGATCGCCGGAATGACCGGGACAGCGGCCGGACGGGAGGCGGTCGAGCTGGCCCGGTCACTGGTGGCCGGACAACCGACCTACCGTGGGCTGCTGAGCGCGGCCCTGTTCGGCCTGGAGCGGGCCCTGAACCGGTCCGGTGACGTGGCCGGGGCGGCCGAGGCGCTGCGGGAGTGCGTGGCCCTGCGCCGGGAGCTGGCCGACGAGGATCCGGCCCACCGGGCCGGCCTCTCCCAGGCGCTGGGCAATCTCGGCAACCGGCTGGACGCGCTGGGCCGGCTCGACGAGGCGTACGACGCTCACCGCGAGTCGGTGGAGCAGGCGCGTGCGGCGGACGGCGGGCTGCCGCCCGCGGAGGTGGCCGACGCACTGCGCAACCTGGCCGCGTCGCTGGCTGCGCTCGGCCGCCCGGACGAGGCCGGGCGGGCACTCGCCGAGGCGGACCGGCTGGTGGCCACCTGACCGGCGGTGGGTGGGTGGAGCGGACTGCGGCCCGCGGCCGGACGCCGGGGAGAGCGTCGGGTCGCGGGCCGCACGTGGGAGGGTTCAGGCGGTCTCGGTGATCGGCCGGTCGACCCAGCTCATCATGCCGCGCAGCTTCTGCCCGGTCTCCTCGATCGGGTGCGCCGCGCCCTCGGCCCGCCACTTGGCGAAGTTCGGCCGGCCCGCCTCGTCCTCGGCCACCCACTCGCGGGCGAACTCGCCGGACTGGATCTCGCCGAGGATCTTGCGCATCTCCTCCTTGACCCGGGAGTCGATCACGCGCGGGCCACGGGACAGGTCGCCGTACTCGGCGGTGTCGGAGATGCTGTAGCGCATCCGGGCGATGCCGCCCTCGTACATCAGGTCGACGATGAGCTTCAGCTCGTGCAGGCACTCGAAGTAGGCCACCTCGGGCGCGTAGCCGGCCTCGGTGAGCACCTCGAAACCGGTCTGCACCAGCGCCGCCGCGCCGCCGCAGAGCACCGCCTGCTCGCCGAACAGGTCGGTCTCGGTCTCCTCGGTGAACGTGGTCCGGATAACGCCGGCCCGGGTGCCGCCGATCGCCTTCGCGTAGGCCAGGGCCAGCCCGAGCGCGTTGCCGCTGGGGTCCTGCTCGACGGCCACCAGGCAGGGCACACCCTTGCCGTCTACGTACTGGCGGCGGACCAGGTGGCCGGGGCCCTTCGGGGCGACCATCGCCACGTCCACGTCGGCCGGGGGCTTGATCAGGCCGTACCGGATGTTGAAGCCGTGCCCGAAGAACAGCGCCTTGCCGGCGGTCAGGTTCGGCGCGATGGCCTCGGCGTAGAGGCCACGCTGGGCGGTGTCCGGCGCCAGGATCATGATCACGTCGGCCTCGGCCGCCGCCTCGGCGGGCGTCAGCACCCGCAGCCCCTGCTCCTCGGCCTTCGGCCGGCTCTTCGACCCGGCGGGCAGGCCGATCACCACGTCGACGCCCGAGTCGCGCAGCGACAGCGCGTGCGCGTGGCCCTGGCTGCCGTACCCGATCACGGCGACCTTGCGGCCCTGGATCAGGCCCAGGTCGGCGTCGTCGTCGTAGAACACCTCAACGCTCATTGACTTCCCTTTCGTACGGCGGAGCCCATCGGCCCGTCGAAAAAACTTGTGGGTACGGATCAGGCGGCGCGCAGGGCCGGGCCGGCGGTGATGGCCCGGGAACCCCGCCCGATGGCCACCGTGCCGGACTGGACCATCTCCTTGATGCCGAACGGCTCCAGGTCACGCAGCAGCGCGTCGAGCTTGTCCGGCGTGCCGGTGGCCTCGACGGTGAGCGTGTCCGGCGCGACGTCGACCACCCGGGCACGGAACAGGCCGACCGTCTCCAGCACCTGGGCGCGGGCCGTGCGGTCCGCTCGGACCTTGACCAGCAGCAGCTCCCGCGCCACCGACACCTGCGGGTCCAGCTCCACGATCTTGAGTACGTTGACCAGCTTGTTGAGCTGCTTGGTCACCTGCTCCAGCGGCGAGGACTCGGCGTTGACCACGATGGTGATGCGGGAGACGTCCGGGTTCTCGGTCTCGCCGACGGCGAGGCTGTCGATGTTGAACCCGCGCCGGGAGAACAGCCCGGAGACCCGGGCGAGGACACCCGGCTTGTTCTCCACGAGCACGGACAGCGTGTGCATGGTCATTGCTGAGCCTTCCTCGTCATGCCCTCATGGCCCTCGCTGCGCTCGGTGCATTCGGTCATGACTACAACTCGTCCTCGTCGAAGGCGGGACGCACGCCCCGCGCGAACATGATCTCGTCGTTGCTGGTGCCGGCGGCGACCATCGGCCAGACCATCGCGTCCTTGCCGACCACGAAGTCGATGACCACCGGCGCGTCGTTGATCGCCATGGCCGCCTCGATGGTCTTGTCCACGTCGGCGGCGTTCTCGCAGCGCAGCCCGACGCAGCCGAGCGCCTCGGCGAGCTTGACGAAGTCCGGGATGCGGTGCTTGTGCGTGCCCAGCTCGGTGTTGGAGTAGCGCTCCCCGTAGAACAGGGTCTGCCACTGCCGCACCATGCCCAGGTTGCCGTTGTTGATCACAGCGACCTTGACCGGGATGCCCTCCAGCGCGCAGGTGGCCAGCTCCTGGTTGGTCATCTGGAAGCAGCCGTCGCCGTCGACCGCCCACACCGTGGTGTCCGGCTTGCCGACCTTGGCCCCCATCGCGGCCGGGACGGCGTAGCCCATGGTGCCCAGGCCGCCGGAGTTGAGCCAGGTGTGCGGCTTCTCGTACGAGATGAACTGGCTGGCCCACATCTGGTGCTGGCCGACGCCCGCCACGTAGATCGCGTCCGGGCCGGCGATCTCGCCCAGCCGCTTGATCACGTACTGCGGGGAGAGCGTGCCGTCGGCCGGCTCCTCGAAGCCGAGCGGGTACCGCTCGCGCAGGTCGTCGAGCTGCGCCCACCAGTCGGTCAGGTCGACCGACTGGTGCGCGGCCTGCTCGGCGGTGACAGCCGCGATCAGCTCGTCGATGACGTGCCGCGCGTCGCCCACGATCGGGACGTCGGCGTGCCGGTTCTTGCCGATCTCGGCCGGGTCGATGTCGGCGTGGACCACTGTCGCGTCCGGCGCGAACGAGTCCAGCCTGCCGGTCACCCGGTCGTCGAAGCGGGCGCCCAGCGCCACGATCAGGTCGGCCTTCTGCAGGCCGTAGACCGCGGACACGGTGCCGTGCATGCCCGGCATGCCCAGGTGCTGGCGGTGCGAGTCGGGGAACGCGCCCAGCGCCATCAGCGTGGTGACCACCGGGATGCCGGTCTGCTCGGCCAGCTTCCGCAGCCCCTCGGTGGCGCCGGCCTTGAGCACGCCACCGCCGACGTAGAGGATCGGTCGGCGGGCGCCGGTCATCAGCCGGGCCGCCTCGCGGATCTGCTTGCCGTGCGGGTGCAGCGTGGGCCGGTAGCCGGGCAGGTCGAGCGCGGGCGGCCAGGAGAAGGTCGCGGGCGCCTGCAGGACGTCCTTCGGGATGTCGACCAGCACCGGGCCGGGCCGGCCGGTAGCGGCCAGGTGGAACGCCTCGGCCAGCACCCGCGGGATCTCGTCGGCCGTCTGCACCAGGAAGTTGTGCTTGGTGATCGGCAGCGTGATGCCCTGGATGTCCGCCTCCTGGAAGGCGTCGGTCCCGATCGACGGCCGGGCCACCTGGCCGGTGATCGCCACTATCGGCACCGAGTCCATGTAGGCGTCGGCGATCGGGGTCACCAGGTTCGTCGCGCCCGGGCCGGAGGTGGCGATGCAGACGCCGACCCGGCCGGTGGCCTGCGCGTAACCGGTGGCCGCGTGCCCCGCGCCCTGCTCGTGGCGGACCAGGATGTGCCGGACCGTCGAGTCGTAGAGCGGGTCGTACGCGGGCAGGATCGCACCGCCCGGAATGCCGAAGACCACGTCGACGCCGAGCGCCTCCAGCGACCGCACGAGCGAACCGGCGCCCGAGACCTGCGCGGTGGCGGGCTCCCGTACGGGCGTCTCGGTGGTGGCGGCCGCCGGGGCGGCACGGCCGGGGCGGGCGGCGGAGTCGGAGTCACCGGCCGCGCCGGTGCCGGAACGGGCACGGCGGGCGGAGTGGGCGAGGGTCTCTGGCGTGGGTCTCGTCATGGCGGTTCAAGCCTTCGGAAGTGAGTGGGTGACGCTTCTCAGGATGGGACGCGGAGGTCCCGCGATGGGTCCGACGGCAACAAAAAAGCCCACGTGCAGGATGCACGGGGCCAGCGCACTCTCGGTGGGAGAGTGCGCTCAGGTAAGTACTCGCGGCGACCGGTTCGACGACATGCGGCTAAGCCTGACGCATCTCACGCGATGAGTCAACTGATCCCACATTTTGGTTCACGGACGTGGGCGTTTCGGTACCCGCCATGCCCTCCACCCCCGGCGCCACCTGCGAAGATCCCTCCATCGGAGGACGCTGGGCGGGCACCGCGGCGGGCGGGTTGTTACGTAACCGGGGCAGCAACGGGGAAGGGCTGCGCGCTGGCGGGACCGGTGGCGCCTGGGGCATCGCGGTGTGCCGGTTCCCGGGCGCGGTCGCCGCCTCCAGCATGGCCTCCAGGTGCTCTGCCGGTACGCCCCAGCCGAACAGCGCCCCCTGACCGAACCGGCAGCCGGCGGCCACCACCGCGGCCAGCTCGGTCGGGTTGGTCACACCCTCGGCGATCACCTCCAGGCCGAGCTGGTGCCCCAGGCGCATGACGATGTCGACCATCGGGGCGAACGCCGGACCGTCCCGCCCGACCGGCCGGACCGGCTCGTGCTCGGCGACCAGACTGTGGTCGATCTTGAGAATGTCGATCGGCAGCCGCCGGAGCTGGCCGAGCGAGGAGTAGCCGGCGCCGAAGTCGTCGAGCGCGATCCGGACGCCGGTCAGCCGCAGCGCGGTGAGCCGCCGGATCAGCTCGTCCACGTCGGTGGCGACCGCGTGCTCGGTCACCTCCAGCACCAGCCGCTGCGGCGGCACGTGGTGCGCGCGCAGCGCTTCGGCGACCTGGAGCACGTACTCGGGCGCGTGCAGCTCGCGCGGTGAGACGTTCACCGACACCCACACGTCGTGCCCGTCGGCGAGCCAGCGGGAGAGCTGGTAGCAGGCCTGGTGCAGCACCCACGCGCCGAGCTTGGCGATCATCCCGCACTCCTCGGCGAGCGGGATGAACTCGTCCGGCCGGACGTTGCCCAGCTCCGGGTGACGCCAGCGCAGCAGCGCCTCCGCGCCGACCGGCCGCACCGACGGCAGCGAGGCCACCGGCTGGAAGACCAGCCGCAGCTCGTCGCGCTCAATCGCGCCGCGCAGCTCGTGCTCCAGCCGGGTACGCCGGCTCAGCAACTGGTCGTAGGTCGCGTCGTAGCGCTCGATCCGGTTCTTGCCCCGCTGCTTGGCGTAGCGCAGGGCCAGGTCGGCGTTGCGCAGCAGCAGCTCCACGTCCGCCTCGCCGTGCCCGGCCGCCACCCCGATGCTCACCGACAGGAAGACCGGTCCGTCCCCCTGCTCGTACGGGCGGCCGAGCACCCCGAGCAGCCGGTCGGCCACCGGGCCCGGATCGGCCGACCCGTGCATCAGCACCGCGAACTCGTCACCGCCGAGCCGGGCCGCGAGGTCACCGGGCCGCAGATTGCCCCGCAGCCGCCGCCCCACCTCGATCAGCACCGCGTCGCCGACGTCGTGGCCCCGCATGTCGTTGACGTTCTTGAACCCGTCCAGGTCGAGCCCGAGCAGGACGCAGGGCACACCCCCGTCGGCGCAGCGGTGCAGCGCCCGCAGCAGCCCGCGCCGGTTCGCCAGCCCGGTGAGCGGGTCGGTGTGCGCCAGCTCACGGAAGTGCGCCTCCCGCTCGGCCAGCCGGCCCGCGTAGCCGCGTACGTCGTTGAGCGCCAGGTACTGCCGGGTGACCAGGGCGAAGCCCTCGACGGTGCCGGCCACGATGGCGTACCCGTCGAACCCGCCGCCCTGCACCAGGTGGTACATCGCGGAGGCGGCGATGGCGAACATCGGCACGAAGGCGTACTCGCCGTCGCGGCGGATGAGATCGACGTCGAGCTGCATCTGGTCGGCGCGGCGGCCGGCCACAGCGATGGCGAGCAGGCCGGCGGCGGTCAGCGCGGCGCCGGTCAGCGCCAGGCCGGGACCGGCCTGGCAGAGCCCGGCCGAGACGCCCAGCCCGCCCGCGGTGACCGCTGTCGCGCCGACGCCGAGCAGGGTCAGCCACCCGCGTGGCGGCGCGACCCGCAGCACCAGGATCACTGTGAGCCCGGTGGTCAGCGCCGCGATGATCGTGGCCAGCAGGATCGGCAGGCAGGCGGTCGGTGTGGCGTCACCGAGGAGCCGGGTCGGCTCGCTGAACGCCACCCAGCCGGCGAACCAGAGCGCGCTGCCCATGATCAGGCCGTCGAGCAGCAGCCGGGCGGTGGTGGCGCGGGTCGCGGCGGCGCCGGGCAGCCGGAGCACCGCGGCGCCGAGACCGAGCCCGGCGAGCGTGGTGCCCACCGCGACCAGGATCGCCCAGCCGGTCCGCTGGCCCTGCCGGTGCGCCCAGTGGTCCCCGGCCGCGAGCAGGCCGCCGAGACCGACCAGCAGGCTGAGCAGGGCCGCCCCGGCGGCGACGGCCAGCAGCAGGTGGGCTTGCCGGCGAGGGCCGGTGCGACGCCGCGCGGACGCGGCGAGCAGCACCGTGGCGGCGGCCGCGGCGATCCCGCTCAGCGCCGCGACGGTGACCATCCCCGGGGACGACTGCACGCGTCAACTGTGCCGGATGAGCGCCCTCCGTGGGGCACCGGGTGTGCAACTGTTGGGACACAGGGTGCGCGGCGGGGGCGCGCCGCGTGGATGGTGTCAGACTGGGTGTCATGCCTGAGCTGCGGTCGAGGACCTCCACCCACGGTCGGACGATGGCCGGCGCCCGGGCCCTCTGGCGGGCCACCGGGATGACCGACGACGACTTCGGCAAGCCGATCGTCGCCATCGCGAACAGTTTCACCCAGTTCGTACCCGGCCATGTCCACCTCAAGGACCTCGGCGGCCTGGTCGCCGACGCGGTGGCCGAGGCCGGCGGCGTGGGGCGGGAGTTCAACACCATCGCCGTGGACGACGGCATCGCCATGGGCCACGGCGGCATGCTCTACTCCCTGCCCAGCCGGGAGCTGATCGCCGACGCGGTGGAGTACATGGTCAACGCGCACTGCGCGGACGCCCTGGTCTGCATCTCCAACTGCGACAAGATCACCCCAGGCATGCTGCTCGCCGCGCTGCGGCTCAACATCCCCACCGTCTTCGTCTCCGGCGGCCCGATGGAGGCCGGCAAGACGGTGGCGATCGAGGGTGTCGTCCACTCCAAGATCGACCTGATCGACGCCATGATCGCCTCCTCGAACGAGGCGGTCACCGACGACCAGCTCGGCGAGATCGAGCGCTCCGCGTGCCCGACCTGCGGCTCCTGCTCCGGCATGTTCACCGCCAACTCGATGAACTGCCTCACCGAGGCGATCGGCCTGGCGCTGCCCGGCAACGGCTCGACGCTCGCCACCCACGCCGCGCGCCGGTCGCTGTTCGTCGAGGCCGGGCGCACCATCGTGGAGATCGCCAAGCAGTGGTACGAGAAGGACGACGCCTCGGTGCTGCCGCGCTCGATCGCCGGCCGGGAGGCGTTCGAGAACGCGATCGCCCTCGACGTGGCCATGGGCGGCTCGACGAACACCGTGCTGCACCTGCTCGCCGCCGCCCGCGAGGCGGAGCTGGACTTCGGCGTGGGCGACATCGACGAGATCTCCCGCCGGGTGCCGTGCCTGGCCAAGGTCGCCCCGAACTCGCCGAACTACCACATGGAAGACGTGCACCGGGCCGGCGGCATCCCGGCCATCCTCGGCGAGCTGGACCGCGCCGGGCTGCTGCACCGCGACGTGCGCGCGGTGCACTCCCCCAACCTCGACGAGTGGCTGGCCGACTGGGACGTGCGCAGCGGCTCGGCCACGCCGGCGGCGATCGAGCTGTTCCACGCCGCCCCGGGCGGGGTGCGCACCACCGAGCCGTTCTCCACCGCCAACCGCTGGTCGTCGCTGGACACCGACGCGGCCGGCGGCTGCATCCGCGACCGGGAGCACGCGTACAGCGCGGACGGCGGGCTGGCCATCCTGCACGGCAACCTCGCGCCGGCCGGCTGCGTGGTGAAGACCGCCGGTGTGCCCGAGGAGTGCCTGACGTTCCGCGGCCCGGCCAAGGTCTACGAGTCGCAGGACGACGCGGTGACCGCGATCCTCGCCAAGGAGATCGTCGCCGGAGACGTGGTGGTGATCCGGTACGAGGGCCCGAAGGGCGGCCCCGGCATGCAGGAGATGCTCTACCCGACCTCGTTCCTCAAGGGCCGTGGGCTGGGCCGCTCCTGCGCGCTGCTCACCGACGGCCGGTTCTCCGGCGGCACCTCCGGCCTGTCCATCGGGCACGTCTCCCCGGAGGCGGCCTCCGGCGGGCTGATCGCGCTGGTCCGCGACGGCGACGAGATCGTCATCGACATCCCGGGCCGGTCGATCGAGCTGAACGTCCCCGCCGACGAGCTGGAGGCGCGCCGGGTGGCCGAGGAGAAGCGGGACCGCCCGTACACCCCTGTCGACCGGCAGCGTCCGGTGTCGGCGGCGCTGCGCGCGTACGCCTCGATGGCGACCTCGGCCAGCGACGGCGCCTACCGACGCGTCCCCGAGTGACGTAAGGAAGGGCCCCCTTTTAACGCCTCCGGTAGAGGAGGGGGCCCTTCTTAACGCCCGCGCGCCGGTAACGTCCGGCGGCGTGGAGACGACGGTGAGCTACGCGCGACTGGTCCGCCCGGCGATCGACCGGGTCTACGTGGGCGCCCGCTGGGCAGCGCGCGCCCGGATGGAGGCGTTCTACGCCGAGCGGGGCTGCACACTCGGCGCGGAGAACAGCTTCTTCTCCGGCGTACTGGCCCGGCCGATGCCCGCCGAAGCGCTGGCCGACGGCCTGATCTACACCTCCGGCAGCATGGACGAGGAGCTGGCGCAGGGCATCGTCGTCAGGGACGGCGAGGGCGCCTGGCACCTCACCGACCTGGGCCGGGAACTGACGCTGTTCGCGCAGCGGGCCACCGGCGAGGCCGCCGAGGAACTGTGGGCCATGCTGCCCGGGGTGCTGCCCGGCCTGGGCATCGTGCCCCGGCTCGCCGACCTGGTCGGCCGGGTGCTGGCGTACGCGCAGGCCACCGGCGGGCCGGTGTTCCGGGCGATGTCCCCGCCGTACGAGCCGGAGGACACCTCCCCGGCGCTGCTGCTCGTCACCCGGCTGGGCTCGCTGCGGCACCACCGCGCAGATGCCCACCGGGCCGCGTGGCGGGCCGCCGGGCTGACGGCCGACGAGATCCGCGCGCTGCCGGACGGTCCGCAGCGCGCGTCGATCGAGGCGGACACCGACCGCCGCGACGAGCCCGCGTACGCGGTGCTCACCGAGGCCGAGCGGTGGGAACTGCTGGCCGGCCTCGCCGCCCTGCCCAACTAGTGCTCGCCCGCAGAGCCGTTGGGTGGAACGCCATGGGTGTCTCCGGTCCCGTTTGACACCCGTGGCGTTCCACTCGCCGCGAGGGCGCGCTGCACGACGGCAGGTCAGGGCCGGATGGGGTCCTCCTCGGCCGGCGCGGTGCCGTCTATGGGCAGGCCGAACTCGGCCGGTGAGTTCTCGTCGGTTCCGTCCAGGTCCGCGTGCGGCTCGTCCGGGGTGACGTCGTCGGGGTCGGCGCCTCCGGCGTGCAGTTCGGACAGCTCAACCGGATCAGTCATGCCGCCCTGGTACCCGCCCGGCGCCGCCCGAACCCGCCGGCCCGGCGGGACGTCCGCAGCGGCGGGCCCCGCCCGGCGCCGGGCGGTCAGGGCCGGATGTTCTCCAGATCGTCGAGCAGGCTCGGCCGGTCGGGTCCGGCCGAACGCCCGGCGGGTGTGCGTCAGCGGCGAACACCGAGCCGAGCGGGCCGTACCGGGGCGGGTCAGGGGTGCGGCAGGTGTCGTTCGAGGCCGTCGAAGAGCAGGTCGAGTGTGAACTCGAACTCGGTCTGGCTGTCGCACCACCCGAGCGTCGGATCGGCCGCGTCGTGCGTCTCGGCGGCCACCATCGCGGCCAGGTGCGGCAGCCGTTCGGCCAGCGCCATCATCTCCGCTTCCGCGGCTGCGTCGTCGGCTGCCCCGCCCGCGTCCGGGCGGAACACCTCCTGCGCGAAGCCGAGCGCCATGCTGCCGAACGCGTGCAGCGCCCGGTGGGCGATCCGGTACGAGAAGCCGCCCTCGACGAGGGTGGCGAGGATGCCGTCGTAGTAGGCGTACACCCCGGCGGGGACGGTCGGGCGGGAGCTGAGCAGCGCGGGTGCCCACGGGTGCCGCAGCATGACCGCGCGCGCGGCGAGGAAGCGCAGCCGCAGCCGGGTTCGCCAGTCGCCGCCGGGCGCGTCCGCCTCGGCAAGCTCGGCGGCTGCGGTGATCTCCGTGGCGACCGCGTCCACGAGGCCGTCGAGCAGTCCGGCCTTGCCGGGTAGGTGGTGGTAGAGCGACATGGCTTCGACGCCGAGTTCGGCGGCGAGCCGGCGCATCGTGAGCGCCGCCATCCCTTCGGCGTCGACAAGGGCGATCGCGCTGGCCAGGGCCCGCTCGCGGCTCAGCGGCTCCCGAGGTTTCCTCGCTCCCATCCGGCTCCCCATCTCCCTTGACCTTACAACGTATGGTTGGCCTTACGACGTAAGGCAACCCCCAGCCACGGCACGTCGATCACCCTCAAGGAGCCGCCATGCACCAGCTGATCCGTACCGCCCGCGTGACCGGGCTGTTCTACCTCGGGCTCGCCGTCACCGGCGCGCTGGGGTTCCTCACCGTCCGCCCGATGATCTTCGACGCGGACGACGCGGGCGCGACGCTCGCCAACCTGGTTGCCCACGAGTCGCTGGCCCGCCTCGGCATCGCCCTCGAACTGCTCGTCGTCCTCACCCAGGCGCTCACCGCCGTCTGGTTCCACCGCCTGTTCCGGACTGTCGACAGCACCGCCGCGGGCAGCATCGCCGCCTTCGGGCTCGTCAACGCGGTCGCGATCCTCGGCAGCGCGGCCGTGCTCGCGACGGCCCTGGGGGTGGCGACCGGCGGGCCGGGCGACGCCGACACCGTCCAGCTTCTCTACCTGGTCAGCGGGAACCTGTGGGAGGTGGGCGGGCTCTTCTTCGGCCTGTGGCTGGTGCCGATGGGCTGGTGCGTGCTCCGGTCGGGCTGGCTGCCCCGCCCTCTCGGCTGGGTTCTCGTCGCCGGTGGCGTCGGCTACGTGCTCATGACGTTCGTCGCGTACCTCGCCCCCGGCGCCGGCATCGCCGGTGACCTGCTGGTGGTACCCGCCACCGTGGGCGAGGTGTGGATCCTCGGCTACCTGATCGCCTTCGGCGTGCGGAAGCAGGAGGAGGTGGACGCCGAGGTGACGAAAGCCTAGGCAGGGCTCGCGGCGAGGGCGACACCCCGGGCGTACCGGATGGCGGCCGGGGTGTCCGCGAACACCAGGCCCTCGCGGCGCAGCTCCTCGGCGACGCCGAGCGTGCTGAGCACCTGGTCGTGGCCCGGGGTGATGCCGGAGATCAGCACCGTGATCCCCCGGCCGCGCAGCCGGGCGATGGCGTCGCCGAGCACCTGGGCGCCGGTGGCGTCGATGGTGGAGACGCGGGACATCCGCAGGATCACCACCCGCACGTCGGCCACCTCGGCCAGCTCCAGCAGGAAGGTGTGCGCGGCGGCGAAGAACAGCGGCCCGTCGAGCCGGTACGCCACGATGTGCTCGGCGAGCAGCTCGTGCTCCTCGGCGCTGTGCTCGCCGGTGTCCAGCGGCACCTGTTCCAGCCTGGCGCTGCGGGCCACCGCGCGCAGCGCCAGCACGACCGCGACGGCGAGCCCGACTACCACAGCCGTCACCAGGTCCCAGATCACAGTGACGGCGAACGTCAGCACCAGCACCACCGCGTCGGCCCGGGTGGCCCGCATCAGCGCCAGCAGGGAGGCGGCCTCCACCATCCGGACGGTGGTGGCGAGCAGCACGCCGGCCAGGGCGGCCAGCGGGATTCGGCCGACGAGCGGGGCGGCGGCGAGCACGATCGCGGCGAGGGCGACCGCGTGGGTGAGCGCGGCGAGCTTCGAGGACGCCCCGGCGCGGACGTTGACCGCCGTACGGGCGATGGCGGCGGTCGCCGGGATGCCGCCGAACACCGGGGAGGCGAGGTTGGCCAGGCCCTGGCCGAACAGTTCCCGGTCCGGGTCGTGCCGCTCACCCACCGTCATGCCGTCCGCCACAGTGGCGGACAGCAGACTCTCCAGCGCGGCGAGCGCGGCCACGGCCAGGGCGCTCGGCAGCAGTACGCCCAGCGCGCCGAAGTCGAGGAAGGCCAGCGACGGCGCGGGCAGCCCTTGCGGCAGCTCGCCGATCCGGGCCAGGTCGATCGGGGCCAGCTCGGCGAGGATCGTGGCGGCGGCCACCCCGACCAGGGAGAACGGCACGGCGGGCCGCCACCGGGCGCCGAGCAGCATCAGCGCCGCCACGCCGAGCGCCACAGCGATCGCGGCGGGCCGGGGATGCGCGGCGAACCGGGCGACCGCGTCGGCGGCCACCGCCCACACCTTCTCGCCGTGCGCCCCGGCGACGCCGAGCGCGGCCGGCACCTGTTGCAGCGCGATGACGACGGCGATGCCGGCGGTGAAGCCCTCGATCACCGGAGTCGGCAGGTAGCGGACGTACCGGCCGAGGCGGGCCAGGGCGAGCGCGATCAGGATCAGCCCGGCCAGCGCGCCGACCATCAGCACGCCACCGGCGCCGAACTGCTGCACCACCGGCACCAGCACGACGGTCATGGCCCCGGTGGGGCCGGAGACCTGGAGGTTGGAGCCGCCGAAGATCGCCGCGACGGCCCCGGCGACCACTGCGGTGACCAGGCCGGCCTGCGCGCCGAGCCCGGAGGTGACGCCGAAGGCAAGCGCCAGGGGCAGCGCCACCACGGCGACGGTGAGGCCGGCGAGCAGGTCGCGCCGGGGCGAGCGGCGCACTGCCGCCCAGTCGGCCCGGCCGGGCAGCAGCCCGCCGAACAGCCGGCCAGCCTGCCGCACGACCTCGGCGGCGCGAAGGCGACCGGCCGCCGCCGTGCTCACCGGTCCGCCCCGGAGGCCCGCAGCTCGTCCAGCAGGGCGTCCCGGTCGGTGAGGACCGCGCCGAGGATGCGCCGCCCGGCGGCGAGCAGGTCGGCCACGTCGGGGGTGCTGAGCGCGTACATGACCAGGGGGCCGTCCCGGTAGGAGGTGACCATGCCGGCGCGGCGCAGCACGGCGAGCTGCTGGGAGAGGTTCGACGCCTCCACGTCGATGGCGGCGAGGAGGTCGCGTACCGGCTTCGGCCCGTCCTGGAGCAGTTCGAGCACCCGGATGCGGACCGGGTGCCCGAGGGTCCGGAACAGCTCCGCCTTCGCCTGGTACAGCGGCACCGACATGATTCAACCCCCCGACGACTCTGAAGACTTTAGCACTTGCAGAAGTCTTCAAATCGACGGAGATGGGCGCCCACCTCAGGTGAGGTCGTTGACGCAGCGCAGCACCGGTCGGGAGGTGAGCGCGGCGGCGTCGAGCGGGCGGGTGGCGCGCACGGTGAACGTCACGCTCTCCCCCGGCAGCAGCGTCACCAGCGCCCGGTCCACCTGCGCGGCCGGGTCGAGGCGGTCCGCGAACAGCGTCAGGTCGCGCAGCACGGTCCGAGCGGTCACCCGGACCCGCCGGCCGCCGGCCGCCGGTTCGACCACCGCGTCCCACTCCGCCGCCGGCCAGCGCACGTCACGGTCCTCGGCGAAGAACCACAGCGCGCGCTCCGCGGCCTCCCCGGCGTCCGCGACGAGCAGTTCGGCGCGCCCGTCGTCCGGCCGCGCCAGCTCCGCCGGCAGCGCCACCACGACCGAGGAGTACGCCGGGACGTCGAGGTCGACCGAGGTCTTCGCCCTCGGCTCCCCGGTGACTGTCAGCCGGGTGACGGTGGCCGGCCCGCTCCACGCCTCGGCGGTCTCGTTCACCGCGACCAGCGCCAGCCCGCCGTCGCGCGGCTGCACGCTGAGCAGCCGGTCGGCGTAGGCGCGGCGCAGCGCGTACCACAGGGGTTTGCGACGGCCGTCGCCGTCGATCGCCGACCAGGACGTGACCGGCCAGCAGTCGTTGAGTTGCCACACGACGGTGCCGGCGCAGACCGGCCGGTGCGAGCGGAAGTGTTCCACGCCGAGCTGGATGGCGCGGGCCTGGTTGAGCTGGGTGAGGTAGTGCCAGTCGTCGAAGCCGGCGGGTGGCGGCAGGTGGGCGTCGAGCCCGCGCCGGAGCTTTCGGTCCCCGTCGGCGGCCTTCTGGTGGTGGGTCATGCCCGGCGAGTCGTGCGCGAGCGGTTCGTCGGAGAGCGCCCGGCGCAGCGTCGCGTACGCGGGTGGCGCCTGGTAGCCGAACTCGGCCACGAACCGGGGCACGTAGTCCCGGTAGCGCGTGTAGTCGTCTGTGTTCCAGACGTCCCAGATGTGCGTGGTGCCGTGCGCCGGGTCGTTGGGGTGGAGCTCCTCGCTGCCGGACCAGGGACTTCCCGGCCAGTACGGGACCGTGGGGTCGAGTTCGCCGACGATCGCGGGGAGCAGCTCCAGGTAGTAGCCGCGTCCCCAGGTGCGCCCGGCCAGGGGTTCCTGCCAGTCCCAGTCGTGCCAGCCCCAGATGTTCTCGTTGTTGCCGGTCCAGAGCACCAGCGAGGGGTGCCCGGCGAGCCGGGTGACCTGCCCCCGTGCTTCCGCCTCGACCTCGGTGCGGAACGGTTCCTCCTCCGGGTACGCCGCGCAGGCGAACAGGAAATCCTGTTGCACCAGCAGGCCCATCTCGTCGGCGAGGTCGTAGAAGTCGTCCGACTCGTACCGGCCGCCGCCCCAGACGCGCAGCAGGTTGACGTGCGCGCCGGCCGCCTGGCCGAACCGCTGCGCGAGACGGTCACGGGTGACCCGGTTCGGGAACGCGTCGTCGGGGATCCAGTTGACGCCCTTCACCCACACCGGCACGTCGTTGACGTGCAGCGCGAACGGGGTGCCGTGGGCGTCGGGCGTGGTGTCCAGCCGTACCGAGCGGAAGCCGATCCGGCGGGACTCGGCGTCCAGCTCCCGGCCGTCAATGGCGTGCAGGCTCACGTCGAGGTCGTAGCGCGGCTGGTCGCCGTACCCGATGGGCCACCACAGCGCGGGGTCGGCGACAGTGAGCGTCACGACGGCGGTCCGCTCCCCCGCCGGTACGGCGATCTCGGCGGTGACCCCGGCGACGGCGGCGCGGACGGTCAGCGGCTCGTCGCCGGCCCGCTCGACCTCGGCGCGCAGCTCGACCCGGCCGACGCCGTCGACCACAGTGACGAGCGGCCGCACCGACGCGAGCCGAGCCGTGGACCAGGCGTGCAGGCCGATGTCGCGCCAGATGCCGGCGGTGACGAGCGTCGGTCCCCAGTCCCAGCCGAAGTTGCAGGCGGTCTTGCGGATGAAGTGGAACGGCTCCGGATAGGCGTTGGGCCGGTCGCCGAGCCGGTCCCGGTGCGCCTCGGCGTACCGGTAGGGGGAGTCGAAGCGTACGGCCAGGGTGTTGGTGTCCGGGCGCAGCAGCGCGCGGACGTCGAAGCGGTACGAGCGGTGCTGGTTCTCGGTGCGGCCGACCTCGACGCCGTTGAGCGTCACTGTGGCGACGGTGTCCAGACCAGCGCAGACCAGGTCGACCCGCTCGTCGTCGCCGGGCCGCCAGGAGAATGCGGTCTCGTAGACCCAGTCGATGCGGCCGATCCAGGTGAGGCGGTTCTCGTTGTCGTCCCGGTACGGGTCGGGGATGAGGCCGCCCGCGAGCAGGTCGGTGTGCACACAGCCGGGCACCGTCGCCGGCACCGCCACCCCGGCGATCTCCGGCGGCACCGCCGGGCCGGGCTCGGCCCGCAGCGTCCACCCCTCGTGCAGCAACGTTCGACGGCTCACGACTTCACCGCGCCTTCCATGATTCCGCGGACGATCTGACGTCCACCGATGAACAGCATGACCAGCAGGGGGACGGTGGCGATGAACGCGCCCGCGAGCACCCGCCGGTAGATCACGTAGTTGCCGCTGGCCAGGTCGGAGACCGCCACCATCGAGGTGGGGTAGTCGGTGCCGCTGAGCGTGATCAGCGGCCACTGGAAGTCGTTCCAGGTGGCCACGAACGTGAGCAGGCCGAGCACCGCCAGCGCCGGGCGGATCGAGGGGACCACAATCGTCGCGTACACCCGCATGGTCGTGGCGCCGTCGACCCGGGCCGACTCGACAAGCTCGTCCGGGACGGTGTTCACGATGAACTGCCGCATGTAGAACACGCCGAACGCGGTGACCAGGCCGGGCGCGATGACCGCGAGCAGCGTGCCGTTCCAGCCGAGCTTGCCCATCACGATGTAGAGCGCGACGATGCCGAGCTGGTTGGGCACGGTGAGCGTGAGCACCACGAACAGCATCAGCGCGCCGCTGCCCTTGAAGCGCAGCTTGGCGAACGCGAACCCGGCCAGCGAGCAGAAGAACAGCACCGAGGCGGTCACCACCGCGGAGACGATGACGCTGTTGACGAGCGAGGCGGCGAAGTAGACGTCCTGGAGGGAGAAGACCTCCTCGACGTTCGTCAGGAACCGGTCGCCGGGGATCACCGCGGGCGGCAGCTTCGCCAGCGCCTCGTCGTTACTGGTGGCGATGACGAACATCCAGTAGAGCGGGAACGCGGCGAACAGCATGCTGACCGCGAGGAGCAGATAGGTCCAGAGGCCGGCCGGGGTGTCCTGCGGCGCCCGGGCCACCACACGTCGCGTCGTCACCGGCGGCCTCCGGAGAGTCGGTTGGTCAGCAAATAGTTGAGGCCGGCCACGACCAGGATGATCAGGAACAGCGCCCAGGACATGGCGGCGGCGTACCCGAGGTTCAGGTCCTTCCAGCCGACCTTGTAGATGAGCTGGGCGATGGTCTGCCACTCGCCGTCCGGCCCGCCGGTCGCGGCCTGGGCGTTCGGATCGAACAGCATCGGCTCGGTGAACAGCTGCAACCCGCCGATGGTGGAGAGGATGACTGTGAACACCACCACCGGCTGGATCATCGGGACGGTGATCCGCCAGAGCTGCTTCCACGGCCCGGCGCCGTCGATCGCCGCGGCCTCGTAGACGTCGCGCGGGATGGACTGCATGGCGGCCAGGTAGAGCAGCGCGTTGTAGCCGATCCACTTCCAGTTGACCATGGTGGCGATGGCGATCCAGGCCTGGAGCTTGCCGGCCCGCCAGTCGATCGGGTCGTCCGCGCCGCCGATGCCGAGCAGACCGAGCGCCCAGTTGGCCATGCCGAAGTCGCGGGAGAAGAAGACGCTGAACACCATCGTCGAGGCGACGATCGGCGTCACGTACGGCAGCAGCACGCCGACCCGCCACCACGTCTGCGCCCGGAGCTTGCGGTTGAGCAGCGACGCGACGAGCAGCGCGAGCAGCAGTTGCGGCACCGTGGAGAGCAGGAAGATGCCGAACGTGTTGTACAGCGCGTTCCAGAAGTCCTCGTCGGCGGACAGGCGGCTGAAGTTCTCCATGCCCGCCCAGTACGGCAACGTCGGGTCGTCCAGCCGGTAGTTCCGCAGCGACACGACCGCGTTGAACAGCAGCGGGAACAGCCCGAACACGATGAAGAGCAGGAAGAACGGCGCGATCATCAGGTACGGCATGTAGCGCATGTCGAAGCGGTACAGCCGGTCACGCCAGGTCATGCGCCGGTCGCCGGCGCTGCCGCGCTGCGGCGCGGGTGGGCGGCGGGGCGGCGCGGCACGGGTGCTGGACATCTGTTCACTCCAGGGCCGGGAGATCGGACGGGGACGGGGCGGAACGGGCCGCCTCGTCCCCGCTGACGTGTCAGGACTTCGCGGCCTTCTCGGCCTCCTTGACCGCCTCGGACCAGGCGGCGTCGGACTTGAGCGACTTGTTCTCCACCCGCCGGATCACGTTCTCCACCGCCACCCGGGTCGGGCCGTTCTTGCGGCCCAGGTACTGCGGGGTGAGGCCCTGCGCCATCTTCGGGAAGATCTGGCCGACCGGGGCGTCGTTGAAGAACGGGTTCTTGAAGTCGGCGATGGCCGGGTCGGCGTAGAGCGCCGGCTGCGACGGCAGATTCCCGACCTTCTTGAAGATCTCGATCTGCTGCTCCGGCGCGACCAGCCAGGTCAGCAGCTTGTACGCCTCGTCGACGTTCTTGCCCTGCTTGGGCAGCGTCAGGAACGAGCCGCCCCAGTTGCCGCCGCCACCGGGTACCGCGGCGATGTCCCACTTGCCCTGGGTGCCGGGCGCGGTGTCCTTGATGTGGCCGAGCATCCACGCCGGGCAGGCCAGCACCGCGAACGCCCCGCTGGTGAAGCCCTTGTCCCAGTCGGCCTGGAAGCTGACCAGGTTGGCCGACAGCCCGGCGCCGACGGCCTTGACCGTGTAGTCGAACGCGACCTTCGGGCCCTGCTCCATCCGGAGCTGGTCCTGCTCGTCGTAGAACCCGACCGGCTGCTGGCCGAGGATCGGGTTGAACAGGTTCGTGCCCGCGTCGATGAACTTCTTCTTCGTCGTGGTGGTGTATTGCTGGCCGACCTCGATGAACTTGTCCCAGGTGGGCCAGAGCGCGGACACCTGGTCGCGTTCGGTGGGCAGGCCGGCGGCCTTGAACAGGTCGGTGCGGTAGCACATGGCCAGACCGCCGACGTCGGTGCCGAGGCCGATCTGCGTCTTGCCGTCGGCCGACAGCGACTGCTTCCACTTCCACGGCAGGTACTTGCTCTCGTACGAGCCGGCGCCCTTGTCGAGCAGGTTGACGAACTTGTCGGACTGGCTGCGGAACTGGACCATGAAGCCCTCGTCGATCGCCGCGATGTCCGGCGCGCCGTTGCCCGCGACGAGCTTCTTCTGCAGGTCCTCGTGCTGGGCGTTGTACTCGCCCGAGTTGAGCTGGATCTTGACGTTCGGGTGCTCGGCCTCGTACCTGGCCTTGAGGTCCTGGAGGCCGAAGTCGCCCCAGAAGTTGATTTTCAGCGTTACCTGACCGCCGCCCGCGTCCGAGCCGCCGGTGGTGCTCCGGCCGCTGCACGCGGCGACCATGACCAGGGCGACGGCACCGGCGGCGGTCACGCGCGCCAGGTGCGTCCAGGACCGTCTCATCTCATCCTCCGCGCCGAATGGGAACGCTCCACATATCGAGGAACGTTGACTGAACCGGATAAGTGAGGCCACCGTACGGTTCACCCCCAGGGCTGTCAACGGGCGGTTACGAACGTGCCGGTCCGGTAACCGCACCGCCTTATCGGACCGCAGGTGGAGGCGCATTCGCCCGGACACCGGGTGACCGGGGAGAGCGGCATGCGCACTAAGCTGAACCGCACAAGCAGTGGCCGCCGGACACCGCGGCCGGCCGCAGCCCACGCCGACCGGGCCGCGGCGGCGGTGCAGTAGCGTCACCAGACGCCGGTGAGCCCGGCGACCGAGAACGCCCGCGAGGGCCGGACACAGTGGAGGAACGCTCCGGTGAAGCGGCCGACCATCGCCGACGTCGCCCGGCGTGCCGGGGTCTCCAAGGGCGCCGTGTCGTACGCGCTCAACGGCCAGCCCGGCGTCTCCGAGGCGACCCGCCAGCGCATCCTCGCGATCGCCGCCGAGATCGGGTTCCGGCCGAGCAGCGCCGCCCGCGCGCTGTCCGGCGCGACCGCGAAGGCGGTCGGGCTGGCGTTGTGCCGCCCCGCCCGGATACTCGGCATCGAGCCGTTCTTCATGGAGCTGATCAGCGGTGTCGAGGCCGAGCTGTCGGCCCGCTCGTACGCGCTCACCCTCCAGGTGGTCAGCGACCAGGAGGCCGAGATCGCTGTGTACCGGCGGTGGTGGGCCGAACGCCGGGTCGACGGCGTGCTCGTCTGCGACCTGCGCACCGACGACCGGCGGGTACCGGCGCTGGAGGAGCTGCAACTGCCGGCGGTGGTGATCGGCGGCCCCGGCCACACCGGCGGCCTGGCGAGCGTCTGGTCCGACGACGCGGCGGCGCTGGCCGAGACGGTGGAGTACCTGGTCGCGCTCGGGCACCGGCGCATCGCCCGGGTCGGCGGGCTGCCGTCGCTGCTGCACACCGAGATCCGCACCGAGGCGTTCACCGGCGTGTGCCGGCGGCTCGGGCTGGACGAGGCGCAGACGGTCTGGTCCGACTACACCGGCGAGGAGGGCGCGCGGGCCACCCGGCGGCTGCTCAGCTCCGCCGCCCGGCCGACAGCCGTCATCTACGACAACGACGTGATGGCGATCGCCGGGCTCTCGGTGGCCCAGGAGATGGGCCTGACCGTCCCCGGCGACCTGTCCATCGTGGCCTGGGACGACTCGCCGCTCTGCCGGCTGGTGCACCCGCCGCTGACCGCGCTGGGCCGGGACATCCCGGCGTACGGCGCGCACGCCGCCCGGCAACTCCTGGCGGTGATCGCCGGCGAGCCGGCCGCCGTGGTCCAGGACGAGACCGCGCACCTCACGCCGCGCGGCAGCACCGCACCACCTCGTACGGAGCGCTGAACCGGTTCAGCTCATCGGGCGGCGGACGGGAACTCCTCGAACCACGCCTCGACCCGCTCGGCGGTCGCCGGCCGGGCCAGCGCGAAGCCCTGCCCGTACCGGCAGCCGGCCCGCCGTGCCCCGGCCACCTGCCCCTCCGACTCCAGCTCCTCGACCACCAGCTCCACACCGAGCCGGTCGGCCAGGTTCGCCACCACGTCGATCAACGGACGCTGCCCGTCCCCACCCGGCCCGACCAGGTGCGGGCCCACCTTGAGCAGGTCGATCGGCAGGCGGCGGAGCTGGGCGAGCGAGGCGTGCTCGGCGCGGAAGTCGTCGAGCGCGGTCCGCACGCCGATCGAGCGGAGCCCGGCGAGCCGGGCCACCACGGTGGACAACTCGGCGCTGACCCCCGGCTCGGCCACCTCCACCACCAGCCGCTCCGGCGACACGTCGTACGCGGCGAGCGCGGTAGCGGTGCGGGCGACGAAGTCCGGCGCGGCCAGCTCGCGCGGCGTCACGTTCACCGCCATCCACAGCTCCCGGCCCCCCTCCGACCACGCGGCGAGCTGGCGGCAGGCGCGGTCCACCACCCAGCGCCCGATCTCGCCGACCAGATCGAGGTCGGTCGCCACCGGCAGCAACTCCGCCGGCAGCACGGTGCCCAGCGTGGGACTGCGCCAGCGCAGCAACGCCTCGGTGCCGACCGGCACCCGCTCCGCGAGCGCCACCACCGGCTGGTAGACCAGGTCCAGCTCACCGCGCGCCACCGCCCCGGGCAGCTCCCGTTCCAGATCCAGGCGCCGGACCAGTTGCTCCTCCAGATAGGCGTCGTACCACTCGACCCGGTCCCGGCCGAGCTGCACCGCCCGGCGGCGGGCCAGGTCGGCCTGGCGCAACACGTCCTCCGGTTCGCCGCCGCTGGTCTCGGCCAGCCCGACGCTCACCCGCACCCGGGCCGCCCCGCACGGCCGCGGGTACGGCTCGGTCAGCGCTGCCAGCAGCCGCGTGCCGAGCGCGTACGCGAGCACCGGCCCGAGGTCGGTGAGGATCGCGTACTCGGTGTCGCCGAGCCGGACGACCAGATCACGCGTCTCGGCGCCGGCCCGGAGCCGACGCGCGACCTCGGTGAGGACCGGTCCCTCCGGCACGGCGGCGCCCTCGCCGTGCAGGTCGACCACGAGCAGGGCGCCGCCGCTGCGCTGCGCCATCGCCCGGACCAGATCCGCGCGGGTCAACGGCGCGGGCTCGGCGGCCCGGGCGTCCGGTCCGAGCCGGCGCCGCAACCACGCCTCACGGGCCGCGAGCCGTTGCACCCGGCGACGCTGGTCCGCGGCGGCGAGCAGTTCCCCCGCCATGATCGGCGGAATGACCGCCAGGCCCAGGGCCATCGCGCCGGTGCTGAACTCCCCCACCGCGCACAGGTGGACACCGGCGGCCAGCGCGGCGATCCCGGCTGGCGCGGTCAGGCGGGGCCAGGCGGCCGGCGCCAGGTCCCGGCCCGGCCGCTCCCCCGCCCAGGCGCGCCGCAGGCCGGCGACGGTGAGCAGCGCTCCCGCCAGCAGCGGCGCCGCGACCACCGGCAGCGCCCGTTCCGGCGCGTCGTACGCCAGCAGCACCACCAGCAGCGTCAGCCCGCCGAGCGTCAGCGCCGCCCCGGCGTGGCAGCCCGCGGCACCCGGCCGGCGGCGGCGTTCGGCGAGGGCCGCCACCACGAGTACGGCCAGCAGCACCGCGCCGCCCGACGCGGCGATCCCGGCGACGGCCCGGACCGGGCCGCCCGGCAGCAGCATCCAGCCGGCGAAGACCAGGCTGACGCCGAGCGCGAGCACGTCGACGCCACGGCGCACCAACTCGGGGCCGGACATCCGGGACCGGCCGGGCAGGCGCAGCAGCGCCGTCACGTACAGCGGCGTGGTGAGGCACAGCCCGGTCAGCGCGATCGGCAGCCGGTGCGCGGGATCGCTCAGCGGCAGCACCGCGACGGTGAGCCCGGCGACCAGGACGGCGGCGTCCAGGATCGCAGCGACCCGGCGGGACAGCGCGACCCGGCGTGCCTGCCGCCCGGTCGTCACGCCCGGCGCGGTGCCGTCCCGACGCTCGGGCGGCACGCCGGGCGAGGCGGCGTGCCGGTGCCCGGCCGGCCGGGCCGGCGAGGCGGCGTGCCGGTGCTCGGGCGGCCCGGTGCCCGCGCTCCGGGCTGGCGATTCGGTGGTTCGGGCGTCGACGGTCGGCGGCACGTTCGGGGTGAGGTCGCTCGGAGCGGCGGGCAGCGCTCCGCCGGCCAGCCAGGCGAGCCGGACGCAGGCGAGCGCGGATCCACCGGCGACGGCGAGCGCGGCGGCGGCCGGACCGGGCAGGAGCCCGGCGACGCCCGCCAGGAGAAAGACCGCGCCGGTGAGCGATACGGCGACATCGGACAGGGGTGGCCGCCGACGGGGACCGGCGGGAGGGGGGACGGGCACGGCGGTCGCCTTCGTGAGGGGGCACGGGGGCGGTGCGGTTGCGGTTCGCGGTACGACGTGCGGGGTCGGGCAGGCGGGACGCATCGGCGGGGACCGCTGCGGCCATGCCTAGAAACGATCCCGGAAGCGCCCGGTGACGTCACCACACCAGTGACATGCGTCACACCCCACCCATAGGGGCCCGCTCGCGCCAGATCTTGGTACGCAATCGCCCTCGGGAGGGCAGAGACGTGCCAAGATCTCCAGAGCTGACGGCGGCGATGGAACGGGGAATGAGAGCGGCTTGCACCGGGAGGCGGGCGCGCTACGGACGAGCGTGGGGGGATGGGACGCCGGTCTGCCGGGGCGAGGGGTGGTGGGAGTCGGCCGGGTGGGATCATCGGAGGGTGAGCCGTGCCGATACCGTCCGTTTCCGACACAACCAGGCCATCCTGGTCGCCGCGATCGTCGCCGCCATCGGCGCGCTGCCACTGGCCACCGCCCGCTGGTGGCTGCTCTGGGTGCTGCTCGTCCCGGTCGCGGTCGCGGTCTGGGCGTGGCGCTCCGGCACCGACGCCGACGCCTCGGAACTGCGGCTGCGGGCGCTCGCCGGGCAACGCCGGGTGCCGTGGACGCGCGTCGCCGAACTGGCCGGCGACGCCCGGGGCCGCGCGCTCGCCCGGCTCGACGACGGCGAAGTCGTCATGCTGCCGGCGGTACGCGCCACCGAGCTGCCCCACCTGATCGCCGTCACCGGGCAGGAGCTGCCCGGTGAGGCGAACGATCAGTAGCCGTCGACCACCCGGTTCGTCAGCTCCTCCCCGGCCGCGTACCGGCGCAGTTGCTCGGCCACCAGGCGGTACGCCCGCGGCAGCAGACCGCGTACCGAGCCGCCGATGTGCGGGGTGAGCAGCAGGTTCGGCAGCTCCCACAGAGGATGGTCGGCGGGCAGCGGCTCCGGGTCGGTGACGTCCACCGCCGCCCGCAGGCGCCCCGAGGTCAGCTCGGCGAGCAGCGCCGGGGTGCTGACCACCGGCCCCCGTGCGGCGTTCACCAGCAACGCGCCGTCCGGCATCGCGGCCAGGAAACGCTCGTCGACCAGGCCCCGGGTCTGGTCGGTCAGCGGCACCAGCAGCACCACCACGTCCGCCCCGGGCAGCAGGGCGGGCAGCTCGTCCACCCCGTGCACGCCCTGGTCCGGTCGCGGCGTACGGGCCACCAGCGTGAAGCTCACCTCGAACGGGGTGATCCGGTCGCGCACCGCCGTGCCGATCGAACCGGCGCCCACGATGAGCACGCGCTTGCCGGCCAGTTCGTCGGTCGGCGCCACCTCGTCGTACGCCCACTCGCGCCGCGCCTGCGCCCGGGCCAGCGGCGCGAACCCGCGCAGCGAGGACAGGATCGCGGCCACCACCCACTCGGCGGTGGGCGAGTCGTGCACGCCCCGGGCGTCGCAGAGCGTCACGCCGTCCGGGACGCGCCCCACCCAGGCGTCCGCGCCGGCGGAGAGAAGCTGCACCACCTCAACGTCCGGCAGCCGGGCCAGGAACGCGCCGGCGTCCGGGCCGGACAGGAACGGCGGTACCCAGAACCGCACCCCGTCCGGGGACGACGGGAGCCGGTCCGGGTCCGCCAGCAGCTCCACGGTGACGCCGGGCGGTGGCTCGCCGAGCAGCCGGAGGCCCTCGGGGTGCGGGATCCATGCCTTCACGACCGCCGACGATATCGGCCCCGGGACGGCGGGCGCGGCGTGACCCGTGACGAACACCGCGGCGGGAATGGAGTGACGTCCCAGCGGGGTATAACCGAAAACGGGACGCCGGCCGGGCGTTACGGTTGCTGAGGGCGGTGGCGATGAGCGAGGACGGCCCGGGGCGGATGTCCGTGCCGATTCCCGCATTGGCCGATCCCGACCGGTTGCGTGCGCTCGGGGAGACCCGGCTCGACGCCGTACCCGACGAGGCGTTCGACAGGTTCGCCCGGCTGGTCGGCGACCTGCTCGACGTGCCTGTCGCGCTGGTCTCCCTGGTCGACGCCGACCGGCAGTTCTTTCCCGGCGCGACCGGGCTGCCGGAGCCCTGGGCGGCGCGCCGGCAGACACCGCTGAGCCACTCGTTCTGCCAGCACGTGGTGGACGTCGAAATGCCGTTGGTGTTGCCCGACGCCCGCCTCTCCCCCCGGGTACGCCTCAACCTGGCCATCGAGGACCTGGGCGTGGTGGCGTACGCCGGAATGCCGCTCACCGACCTGGACGGGCGGGTGCTCGGCTCGCTCTGCGCGATCGACAGCAAGCCCCGGGCCTGGACCGCGGAGCAGTTGCGTACGCTCGCCGACCTGGCGGCCGCGTGCTCCTCGGAGCTGCGGCTGCGCATCGCGGTCCGGGGCGCCGAGGAGGCCCGCCGCCGGGCCGAGGAGGCGCACGACCGGCTCGCCATGCTGGCCGGGATGAGCCAGATGCTCGGCGGCACGCTCGACGTGGCCACTGCGGTCGACCGGCTCGGGCACGCCATGGTGCCGCTGCTCGCCGACTGGTGCCTCATCACGCTCGTCGACCCGGCGGGACGCCCGCGCAGCGTCAGCGGCCTGCACCGGGACGCCGACCGGGAGGGTGACCTCGCCCGCTTCGCCGAGCTGCTGGTCACCGGGCTCGGCCCGGAGTCGCAGATCCGGTCGGTGCTGCGCACCGGGCGGCCGGTGGTGCGCGCGGTGGCCGGGCTGGCGGACGTGGCGCGCGGCGGCACCCGCCCGGAGCTGGTGCCGCTCGCCGAGCGGCTCGGCGTCGGCTCCCACCTGACCGTGCCGATCACCGCCGCCGGGGACCGGATCATCGGGGCCGTCACGCTCGTCAACCGTCCGGGCCGGCGCGGCTTCGACGACAGCGACCTGCGCACCGCCCAGGACATCGGGGTACGCGCCGGACAGGCGGTCGGCAACAGCCGCCTCTACGGCGAGCAGCGCCACGTCGCCGAGGTGCTCCAGCACAGCATGCTGCCCACCCTGCCGACGGTGCCGGGGATCGAGCTGGCCGCCCGCTATCTGCCGGTCGCGGACCGGGTCGAGGTGGGCGGCGACTGGTACGACGCGTTCGTCCAGCCCGACGGCGAGTTGGTGGCCGCGATCGGTGACGTCGCCGGTCACGACATCGAGGCGGCGGCCACCATGGGTCAGTTGCGCAACCTGGTGCGCGGCAACGCGTACGGGCGCGACGACCCGGTGGAGAAGCTGGTGGCCCAGCTCGACCGGGCCATGGGCGGGCTGCGGGTGCCCACTGTCGCCACCGCGGTGCTGGCCCGGATCCGCCCGGACGCGGACGGGCTGCGGGTCTCCTGGTGCAACGCCGGGCACCCGCCGCCGGTGCTGGTCCGGGCGGACGGCACGGTCGCGGTGGCCGAAGGACGCGGCCCGCTGCTCGGCCTGGCCCGCGCGCCCCGGCGTACCGGCCGGACGCTGGTCCTCGCCCCCGGCGACACGCTGCTGCTGCACACCGACGGGTTGATCGAGCGCCGGGACCGGCCGATCGACGAGGGGCAGGCCGACCTGCTCGCCCACCTCGGCGCCAACGGGCCGGGCGGATCGCTGGACCTCCTCTGCGATCGGCTGCTCGCCGCCGCGCACCGCCGCGAGGACGACGTCGCCCTGCTGGCCCTGCGCGCCGGCTGAGCGGACCGGTCCGGCTTCTCCGCCCTGTTCGACAGGCCGATCGAACGACGCTCGACCTGCCCGGTTCGGCGCTTCGCCCGGCTAGGCTGGGCCGGGTGAGAGCGCCTCTTCCGTACCCCCGCGTCCGCCGGCTCCGCACGGCGCTGGCGGTGTCCTGCGCGGCGCTGCTGCTGGGCAGCGCCGGTTGCGCCCTCGGGAAGCCCGAGCCGGACCCGGCCGGCGCTCCGCCCAACCTGCCGAGCCCGTCCAGCACCGCCAGCCCGGGTGGGGCCGGCCAGCAGGTGGTCGCCACCGTGCTGGCCAAGGGCCTGGAGGTGCCGTGGGGCATCACGTTCCTGCCCGACGGCGCGGCGCTGGTGACCGAGCGGGACAAGGGGCGGATCCTCCAGGTCGGCCCGGAGTCCGGCCCGGACGGGCTTGCCGTGCGGCCGGTGCAGACCGTGCCGGACGTGGCCGCCGGCGGCGAGGGCGGCCTGCTCGGCATCGCGGTCTCCCCGGCGTACGAGCGGGACCGGACGATCTTCGTCTACTACACCGCCGAGAACGACAACCGGATCGCCAAGATGCGGCTCGGGCAGGTGCCGACGCCGATCCTGACCGGCATTCCGAAGGCCGGCACGCACAACGGCGGCGGGCTGGGCTTCGGCCCGGACGGCCTCCTCTACGCCAGCACCGGGGACGCCGGGCGCACCGAGAACGCCCAGGACGCGAAGAGCCTCGGCGGCAAGATCCTGCGGATCACCCCGGACGGCAAGCCGGCGCCGGGCAACCCGACCGCCGGGTCGCCGGTCTGGTCGACCGGGCACCGCAACGTGCAGGGCTTCGCCTGGACGCCGGACAAGAAGATGTACGCGGTGGAGTTCGGGCAGAACACCTGGGACGAGATCAACCCGATCAACAAGGGCGGCAACTACGGGTGGCCCCGGGTGGAGGGGCGCAGCGACGACAGGCGCTACGTCAACCCGATCACGCAGTGGCCCACCGGTGACGCCTCCTGCTCCGGCCTGGCCGCCGTGGATCGGCTGCTGGTCACCGCCTGCCTGCGGGGGCAGCGGCTCTGGCTGGTGGAGCTGGCCGGCAACGGGACCGTCCTCGGCCAGCCGCGCGACCTGCTCACCGACAAGTACGGCCGGCTCCGGGCCGCGGCGGTGGCTCCGGACGGCTCGCTCTGGGTGAGCACCTCGAACCGGGACGGGCGGGGCCGGCCCGCCGCCGAGGACGACCGCCTCCTGCGGCTGGTCTTCGCCGACGGGGGCGCCGGCCGGAGCTGATCCGGTTCGACGGGTTTGTCAAGATCGCTCAAGGGGCAGGTCAGGATCTCAGCATGGACGGCCACGACAACGAAGAGCACCGCGCGGGGGACGAGACGTCACCCGCGCGGGGGCGTGCCCGCCGCTGGGCGGACTGGCGGCCCGGTCACCGGCTGCGCCGGCTGGGTGTCGTGCTGGCCCTGCTCGCGGTCACGCTCGGCGGCATCGTGGTCGGCACGTACGCGGGCGGCCACGTCGGCACCGACATCGGCCCGTTCCGGGCCGAGCTGAAACTCAGCCCGTCGCTGAGCGGCGGCACCACAGTCGACATCCCGCCGCTGGGCGCGCTGCTGCTGGACAGCCACGACGGGCCGGCGTACCTGACCGTCGAGGTGGGCGCGCTCGACCAGGGGCGCACCGAGGCGCTGATCGACGACCCGGCCAGCATCAGCCGGGCCAGCCAGTCGGCGGTGCAGGACGTCCGCGACGGCGTGATGCGGCTCGGGCTGCGTACGCTCGCCTCGGCGGTGCTGGCCACGCTGATCCTGGCCGCGCTGGTCTTCCGCGACGTCCGCCGTACCGCCTGGGCCGGCGGCCTGTCGCTCGTCATCACCGCCGGCAGCCTCGGGATGGCCGCGACCACGCTGCGCCCGCAGGCGATCGAGGAGCCACGGTACGAGGGCCTGCTGGTCAACGCGCCCGCGATCGTGGGCGACGCGCGGCGGATCGCCAACGACTACACCAAGTACGCCGAGCAGTTGCAGCGGCTGGTCGGCAACGTCAGCAAGCTGTACACCACGGTCTCCGCGCTGCCTGTGGTGCAGCCGTCGCCCGGCACCACCCGGGTGCTGCACGTGTCGGACATGCACCTCAACCCGACCGGCTGGCAGCTGATCCGTACCGTTGTCGAGCAGTTCGGCATCGACGTGGTCATCGACACCGGCGACATGACCGACTGGGGCAGCGAGCCGGAGGCGTCCTTCGTCGGCTCGATCGGCCTGCTCAAGAAGCCGTACGTGTTCATTCGCGGCAACCACGACTCGCCCCGCACCGCCGCGGCGGTGGCCCAGCAGCCGAACGCGATAGTGCTGAACAACTCGATCACGACGGTGGCCGGGCTGACCATCGCCGGCATCGGCGACCCCCGCTTCACCCCGGACAAGGAGACCTCGCCGGCCGGCAGCGGCCTCACCGCCGCGGTCGCGGACCAGGTGATCGGCGCCGGCGAACAGCTCGCCGCCACGATCGAGAAGTCGCCGCGCAAGGTGGACATCGCGCTGGTGCACGACCCCGCCTCGGCCGGGCCGCTCTCCGGCACCTGCCCGCTGGTGCTCTCCGGGCACACCCACTCGCGGCAGGTGTCGAAGCTGCCGGAGGTGCCCGGCAAGCAGCCGACCACGCTGATGGTGGAGGGCTCGACCGGCGGGGCCGGGCTGCGCGGCCTGGAGGGCGAGAAGCCGACCCCGCTGACCATGACGGTGCTCTACTTCGACCAGCAGAAGCTGCTCCAGGCCTACGACGAGATCACCGTGGGCGGGACCGGGCAGTCGCAGGTCAACCTGGAGCGGCACGTCATCCGCGACCCGGCCAAGGGCGACCAGGTGCCGGTCACCCCGACCCCGACCCGCGGCCCCTCGGGCTCGCCGTCGCCGAGCACGGCCACCCCCAGCCCCACCACGACCCGCTGACCCCGCCGGGGCGCGGGGGTCGGCGGGTCAGCGCAGCGCGATCGCGGCCAGCGCGGCGTTGACGATGCTGCCCGGCAGCAGGTCGTGCAGCTCGTACAGCTCCCGGACGCTGCCGGACTGGCCGAACTCGTCCACGCCGAGCGGCACCGCCGGGGCGCCGACCGCCGAGCCGAGCCAGGCCATCGCATGCGACGCCGCGTCGTGCACCGTGACCACCGGCACCCGGTCGGCGAACGCCGACCGCAGCGCGCCCGGCACGCTCGGCACGGTCGCGGTCCGCACACCCTGGCGCAGCGTCCGCTGCCACGCCCGGTAGAGGCGGTCCAGGCTGGTCACGTCGACCACGTGCGCGGCCACGCCCTCCTCCGCCAGCTCCGCGGCGGCCGCGAGCACCTCCGGCAGCACCGCGCCGGAGGCGGCGAGCTGCACGACCGGGGCGTCAGCCAGTTCGGGGTACGCCTGGTGCGCGTCCACGAGCCGGTACGCGCCGGCCACCACCTGCCGCCGCAGCACCGCGTCCCCGAGCCGGGTCCGGGCCGCCTCGAACGGCGCCTGGTCGATCGGCCGGGTGCTGAGCCGGAAGTAGTACGCCCCGTCCTCGGCCGGCGCGGCCGTGGCGGCGGGCGCGGCGCCACCGGCGATCTGGCCGAGCGCGTCGCAGAGCAGCCAGTCGAGGCTGCCGGCGTACGCGGGTTCCAGGAACGTCACACCCGGCAGCTCCAGGCCGACCGAGGCGGTGATGGTGGACTGGTGCGCGCCGCCCTCGGGCGCCAGCGTGATGCCGGACGGGGTGCCGGCCACCACGAACCGGGAGCCGGAGTACGTGCCGTAGAGGAACGCGTCGAGACCGCGCAGCACGAACGGGTCGTAGACGGTGCCCACCGGCAGCAGCGGCTGGCCGGACAGGTCCCACGACAGGCCGAGCTGGCCCAGCAGCAGGAACAGGTTCATCTCCGAGATGCCCAGCTCGATGTGCTGCCCGGCGGGGCTCTCGGTCCAGCGCAGCATCCGGTCCTCGGTCCAGGAACGCTGCTCGGTCGGCGCGAACACGCCCGTCTTGTTGATGAAACCGGCCAGGTTGGTCGAGGTCGCCACGTCCGGGGCGGTGGTCACCAGGTAGGGCGCCACCTGCGGATCGCGGGCCAGGTCGACCAGCACCCGCCCGAAGACCTCCTGGGTGGAGACGGGCTTGTTGGCGCGTACCCGCGTGGTTTCCGGAACGGTGACGCCCAGCGCCCGCTCGCGCGGCGCGCGGGACAGCGCCTCCCGGCGCTCGCCGGCCCGGATGCCGGCCGGGGACGCCGGGTCGAGGCGGTCCCACTCGGTCTCCGGGGTCAGGCCGTTCGCGGCGCGCAGCGCGTCGACCTGCTCGGTGGTGAGCAGCGCCGAGTGGTTGCGCGGGTTGCCGGCGATCGGCAGGCCCCAGCCTTTGACCGTGTACGCGAACACGACGCTGGGCCGGTCGGTGACCGCGTCGCACTGGGCGTACGCGTCGAGCATGGCCTGCGTGTCGTGCCCGCCCAGGTCGGTGACGAGCGGGCCCAGCTCGTCGTCGCCGATGTCGGCGACGAACGCGGCGACCTCGGCCGGCGCGCCGTCCAGGAACTGCTTGCGCAGCGCCGGCCCGGCCAGCCCGAACAGCGACTGGTACTGCTCGTTGGGCATCCGGTCGATCCAGTCGCGCAGCGCCGCGCCGCCCGGCCGGGCGTACGCCTCGGCGAGCCTCCGGCCGTACTTGACCTCCACGACGTGCCAGCCGGCCGCCTCGAACTGGCCGCGCCACTGGTTGATCCGGATGCCGGGGACCACCCGGTCCAGAGACTGCCGGTTGAAGTCGACCAGCCACATCACGTTGCCCAGGCCGGTGGTGGCCGGGTCGGCGACCGCCTCCCAGATGTTGCCCTCGTCCAGTTCGGCGTCGCCGATGAGGGCGACGAACCGGGAGTGCGGGCGCGGGCCGAAGTGCGCGTCGACGTAGCGGCGGGTCACGGCGGCGAACAGTGGCGCGGCGGCGCCCAGGCCGACCGAGCCGGTGGAGAAGTCGACCTCGTCCGGGTCCTTGGTGCGCGAAGGGTACGACTGGAGGCCGCCGCGTGCCCGCAGCTTCGGCAGGTACGCCTTGTCGAGGTTGCCGAGCAGGTACTGGATGGCGTGGAACACCGGCGAGGCGTGCGGCTTCACCGCTACCCGGTCCTCGGCGTCCAGGTGGTGGAACCAGAGCGCGGTCATCGCCGTGACCAGGGACGCGCTGGACGCCTGGTGGCCGCCGACCTTCACCCCGTCGCCGGTGTCGCGGTCGTGGTTGGCCGCGTCGACGATGCGGGTGGCGAGCCAGAGCACCCGGCGCTGGATCTCGTCGAGGACGTCGGTGTTCACGGTTTCTCCATCCGGGCGTCGCCGTTGACGCCCACTGAGTGGGGGTGAGGCGTTAGGAAGGGCCCCTTCCCATGCACCAGGCGTTAAGAAGGGGCCCTTCCTTACACGTCAGGCGCCGAGGCGCGCCAGGATCAGCTCGCGGACCGTCTTCGCGTCCGCCTGGCCGCGGGTGGTCTTCATGACCGCGCCGACCAGCGCGCCGGCCGCCGCGACCTTGCCGCTGCGGATCTTGTCGGCGACGTCCGGGTTGGCGGCGATCGCCTCGTCCACGGCCGCGGTGAGCGCGCCGGTGTCCGAGACGACCTCCAGGTTGCGGTTGGTCATGATCTCGGTCGGCGAGCCCTCCCCGGCCACCACGCCCTCAAGCACGGTACGGGCCAGCTTGTCGTTGAGCTTGCCGGCGTCGACCAGGCTCTGCAGCTCGGCGACCTGGGCCGGGGTCGCGCCCACGTCGGCCAGTTCCACGCCGGCCTCGTTGGCGCGGCGGGACAGCTCGCCCAGCCACCACTTGCGGGCGGCCGCAGGGGTGGCGCCGGCGGCGACCGTCGCCTCGATCAGCTCGACCGCGCCGGCGTTGACCACCGACTGCATGTCGAGGTCGGACAGGCCCCAGCCCTGCTGGATCCGCTTGCGACGCAGCCGCGGCAGCTCCGGCAGGGCCGCCTTCAGCTCGGCCACCCACGCGGTGTCCGGGGCGAGCGGCACCAGGTCCGGCTCCGGGAAGTAGCGGTAGTCGGTGGCGGTCTCCTTGGACCGGCCCGACGTGGTGTCGCCGGTGTCCTCGTGGAAGTGCCGGGTCTCCTGGGTGATCCGGCCGCCCGCCTCCAGCACCGACGCCTGCCGCAGCATCTCCGAGCGGACCGCCCGCTCGACCGAGCGCAGCGAGTTGACGTTCTTGGTCTCGGTGCGGGTGCCCCACTCCTCGCCCGGCCGGTTCAGCGACGTGTTGACGTCGCAGCGCAGCGAGCCCTCCTCCATCCGCACGTCCGAGACGCCGAGCGAACGGATCACGTCGCGCAGCTCGGCGACGTACGCGCGGGCGACCTCGGGCGCGAGCGCACCGGTGCCGGGGATGGGCTTGGTGACGATCTCGACCAGAGGGATGCCGGCCCGGTTGTAGTCGACGAGCGACTCGGTGGCGCCGTGGATGCGGCCGGTGGCGCCGCCGACATGCAGCGTCTTGCCGGTGTCCTCCTCCAGGTGCACCCGCTCGATGCCGATGCGCACCAGCTCGCCGTTCACCTCGACGTCCAGGTAGCCGTCGAAGCACAGCGGCTCGTCGTACTGGCTGATCTGGAAGTTCTTCGGCATGTCCGGGTAGAAGTAGTTCTTCCGGGCGAACCGGCACCATTCGGCGATCGAACAGTTCAGCGCCAGCCCGATCCGGATGGTCGCCTCGATGGCGGCCTTGTTCGCTACCGGCAGCGAGCCGGGCAGGCCGAGGCAGACCGGGCAGACCCGGGTGTTCGGCTCGCCGCCGAAGTCGGTCGGGCAGCCGCACCACATCTTGGTGTTCGTGCCCAGCTCGACGTGGGTCTCCAGGCCGATCACCGGTTCGAAGCGCGCGACGACCTCGTCGTACGCGGGCAGCGTCGTGGTCATGAGAACTCCAGCTTTGCAGGCGGTAGCCGGCCCACGGCGGCATCCGGACACAACGCCGCCAAGCCTACCGCTCCGCCTACCCGGGCTCGGGCGGGCGTCACTCCGGTGTGGTGAACCGCCGGCGGTTGTAGGCCAGCACGAGCAGGATGCCGCCGATGGAGAAGGCCACGACGCTCAGCAGCAGCAGCACGAGCGGCGAGCCCGGGCCGGTGATCGGCAGCCACGCGCCGCTCACCTTCGACGGCGAGGCCGTCGGCAGGGGTGCGGGGCTGCTCTCCGAGGGTGTGGCGGCCGGATCGCCCGGGGTCGGCGTGGCAGTCGGGTCGGCCGGGTCGGGCGTCGAGCCGGTCGGGGACGCCGTCGGGGTGCTCGGGGTCCGAGCCGCGACGGTCAGCGACACCTGCTTCGTGGCGCTGGTGCTGTACCCCTTCGCCGCGACGGTGAAGGCGAACGTGCCGACGCTGCCCGGGGTGCCCCTGAGCCGCCCCTCCTTGTCGAGGGTGAGGCCGTCCGGCAGGGCCCCGGCGGCCAGGGAGAACGCGATGTCCGAGTCACCGTCGGCGGTGAACCGGAAGGAGTAGCGCTTACCGACGGTGGCGGCGGGCGGGTCGCCGGAGGTGAACGCCGTCGCCGCCTCGGCGACGACGACTGTGGCGTCCTGCTCGTCGAAGCGGTCGTTCTTGTCGGTCATCCGCAACGTGAACGTGTACGTGCCGGGCGTGGTCGGCGCGCCACCGAGCGACGTCCCCACCACGAGCATCCCCGGGGGCAGGCTGCCCGAGGTCACCGACAACCGGTACGGCCCGGTGCCACCGGTCGCCTCGACCGTGTGGATCGCGTACACCCGGCCCAGGTACATGGGCGACCGGGGCTTGCCCGACGTGATGACGACCTTCGGTTCGCGCACCTCGATCGTCGCCGTCTGCTCGTCGAAGAGGTCGTTCTTGTCGGTCATCCGCAACCGGAACGTGTACGTCCCCGGCGTGGTCGGCGCACCACCGAGCGACGTCCCCACCACGAGCATCCCCGGGGGCAGGCTGCCCGAGGTCACCGACAACCGGTACGGCGCGGTGCCACCTGTGGCCTCGACGGTGTGGATCGCGTACACCTGCCCGATGTACATGACCGGCCGGGGCTTGCCCGAGGTGATGGTGACCGCCTCGGTGGCGGCGGTGGCCGGTTGCGCGACGGCCGGTTGCCCGGCGCCCAGCAGCAACGCGACGACCATCGTCAGGGCCATGACCGGGCGAAGTGTCCCCATCGCACATCCAGCTCTCGGTCGGAACCGCTCGCGTCCGCCAGCGGGCCACAGTCCAGTCGATCCAGCAGACTCGGAGTTTATTCGACCAGTGCCAGCTACCCCGGACAATCCACTGATCGGTGATCACCGTGTCGCCACGACGACAGACGCGCCCGGCGCGGTCGTGGTGACCGCGCCGGGCGCGTGCGGATCCCGTCAGCTCAGAGCGTCGGCGGGGTGAGCGTGCCGACGGCGCTCTCCAGCGCGGCGGCGACCCGGTACATCCGGTCGTCCGCCATGGTCGGCGCCATGATCTGGAAGCCGACCGGGAGCCCGTCGGACAGGCCGCACGGCACCGAGATCGCCGGGCCGCCGTACAGGTTCGTCGGGATGGTGAACAGGTCGGCCAGGTACATCTGGTACGGGTCGGCGGTGCGCGACCCCAGCGGGAACGCCACGAACGGCGTGGTCGGCGAGATCAGCGCGTCGACCTGCTCGAACGCGCTGGTGAAGTCCCGCGTGATGAGGGTGCGGACCTTCTGCGCCTGGCCGTAGTAGGCGTCGTAGTAGCCCGAGGAGAGCGCATACGTGCCGATCATGATGCGGCGCTTGACCTCGGGGCCGAATCCGGCCTCGCGGGTCAGGGACATGACCTCCTCCAGAGACCGGTTGCCGTCGTCGCCGACCCGCAGGCCGAACCGGACGCCGTCGAACCGGGCCAGGTTGGAGGAGCACTCGCTCGGCGCGATCAGGTAGTAGGCCGGCAGCGCGTACTTGAAGTGCGGGCAGGAGACCTCGACGATCTCCGCACCCAGCTTCGCCAGCGCCTCGGCCGCGTCGCGGAACGCGGCCGACACGCCCGGCTCCGCGCCCTCGCCGGTGAACTCGGTGACCATGCCGAGCTTGACGCCGGTCAGGTCGCCGGTGGCGCCGAGGCGCGCGGCGGCCACCACGTCCGGCACCGCGGCCGGGATCGAGGTGGAGTCGCGCGGGTCGTGGCCGCCGATCACCTCGTGCAGCAACGCGGCGTCCAGCACGGTACGCGCGCACGGGCCGGGCGTGTCCAGCGACGAGGAGAACGCCACCAGGCCGTAGCGGGAGGTGCCGCCGTAGGTCGGCTTCGCGCCGACGGTGCCGGTGACCGCGCCGGGCTGGCGGATCGATCCGCCGGTGTCCGAGCCGATCGACAGCGGCGCCTCGTACGCGGCCAGCGCCGCCGCGCTGCCGCCGCCGGAACCGCCCGGGATCCGCTCCAGGTCCCACGGGTTACGGGTCGGCCCGTACGCCGAGTACTCGGTGGAGGAGCCCATGGCGAACTCGTCCATGTTCGTCTTGCCGAGCATCACCGTGCCGGCGGCGCGCAGCCGCTCGACGATCGTCGAGTCGTACGGCGGGCGCCAGCCCTCCAGGATCTTCGACCCGACCGTGGTCGGCACGCCCTTGGTGGTGAGCACGTCCTTCACCGCGACCGGCACACCGGCGAGCGGGCCGAGTTCCTCACCGGCCGCGCGGCGCTCGTCCACGGACCGGGCGGCGGCGAGCGCCCCCTCGGTGTCGACGTGCAGGAACGCGTGCACCCGGTCGTCGACGGCGCCGATGCGGTCCAGGTGGGCCTGGGTGACCTCGACGGCGGAGGTCTCGCCGCTGGCCACCAGCCCGGCGATCTCAACGGCACTCAGCTTGGTCAAGTCGCTCATGAGGCCACATCCTCGTCCAGGATCCGCGGGACGCGGAACCGCTGCTCCTCGGCGTCGGGGGCGCCGGACAGCGCCTCCTGCGGGGTCAGGCCCGGCCGTACGACGTCCTCGCGGAGCACGTTCGTGAGCGGCACCGAGTGGGACGTCGGCGGGATGTCCGCCGCGGCGACCTCGCCGACCTGCGCGACCGACTGGAGGATCACATCCAGCTGGCCGGCGAAGGTGTCCAACTCCTCCTCCGTGACGGCGAGCCGCGACAGTCGCGCGAGGTGCGCGACCTCCTCGCGGGAGATGGCGGCCATCGGGTGCCCCCTTCGTGGCTGTCCTGAGACGTCTGCGGTGGGCCGGCCGCGCGTACGCGATGACGCGCGGTGACCGGAGCGAGTCTATTGTCCCGCCGTCACGACGACGCCTTCGACTCCCCCTCCGCCGCCGGCCCGCCGCGGCTCCCGGCCTCCGCCGGGCGCACCGGACGGTAGCGCGACAACCAGGCCACCAGGTCCTCGGCCGGCATCGGCCGGGCGTGGAACCAGCCCTGCGCCACGTCGCACCCGGCCGCGTGCAGCAACCGCCAGGTGCGCTCGTCCTCCACGCCCTCGGCCACCACCCGCAGCCCGAGCGCGCCGGCCAGCTCGATCATCGAGCGGACGATCGCCGCGTCGTCCGGGTCGTCGGCCATCCCGAGGACGAACGAGCGGTCCACCTTCACCTCCGACAGCGGCAGCCGGCGCAGGTGCTGCAACGAGGAGTAGCCGGTGCCGAAGTCGTCCAGCGCGATGCCGACGCCGATCCGGTGCAGCTGGGTGATGCTGGCCAGCACCCGCCGCGGGTCGGCCATCAGCGCGCCCTCGGTGATCTCCACCTGGAGCCGCTCCGGCGGCACACCGTACCGGGTCAGCCGGTCGGCGATCTGGTCGGCGATCTCGCCGGTGTGCAGGTCACGAACGCTGACGTTGAGCGCGGCCCGCAGCGTGAGCCCGGCCGCCGACCACTTGGCCAACTGCTCCACCACGTCGTCCACCACGCGGCGGGTGAGCAGCCGCATCACCGCGCTCTGCTCGGCGACCTGGATCAGCTCGCCCGGGTCGACCATGCCCCGGCGCGGGTGCCGCCACCGCAGCAGCGCCTCGACACCGACCACCTCACCGGTCGCGATCGCGATCTGCGGCTGGTAGTACATGGTGATCTCGCCCGGGTGCCCGGACTGGTCCTCCGGCTCGGCGCTCCCGTCGGCGGTCGGCCCGATGACGCCGGGCGCGCCCGTGCTCACCGCAACCTGCGCGTCGTGCCCGGTGTCGGCCTCGCGCGGGGCCTCGACGTCGTGCCCGGCGTCCGTCCCGCGCGCGGCCTCCGCGCCGGCGTCCCCGCCATCGACCACGAGCGGCGCCACCACCGCTCCGGTGCCGCCGGAGCGCGCGGCCCGGCTGCGGATCGGGTCGGCGCCGGTGAGGATCCGCTCGATCAGGTCGTCGTCGTGCCGCTCCACGGCTCGGTCCCGGCGACGCCGCAGCCACCGGTTCGGCCCGTCGCCCGACCGTCCGCCACCCCGGCCGTCGTCGCGCGCCGGGCGCTGGTTGCGGGACGGCCGCTCGGCCCGGGCCGGTCGCGGAGCCGACAGCGCCGGCGTCAGGGCCGCGCCGTCACCCCCGCGTACGCCCACCGACTCCCCGCCCTGCGCGGACGGACCCGACTCCAGCACCCGGCGCAGGTCGGCCAGGAGACTCAGCCGCTCGGCCGAGTTGTGGTCGGACTCCGGCGCGTACACCGCCACCGTGTCGTTGCGGTGCTTCGCGTCGTACATGGCCACGTCGGCGTGCCGCATCAGGGTGGCGAAGTCCTCGCCGTGGTCCGGGTAGAGCGCGATGCCGATCGAGCCGCCCACATCCAGCGGCAACCCGTCCAACGGCACCGGCTCGGCGAGCGCGGCGACCACCCGGTCGGCCCGCTCGCGGGCCTGGTCGATGTCGGTGAGCCGGGGTACGACGATCGCGAACTCGTCACCGCCGAGCCGCGCCACCATGTCGCCCGCGCCGACCACGCCCATCAGCCGGGCGCTCACCTCGACCAGGAGGCGGTCCCCCACCGCGTGCCCGAGCGCATCGTTGACGTGCTTGAACCGGTCGAGGTCGAGCAGCAGCAGGGCCAGGTGCGAGCCCGGCGCGCCCCGGGCGGCCCGCTCGGCGTGCAGGTGCACCTGTTCGGCCATCTCGGTCAGCAGCGCCTTGCGGTTGGGCAGCCCGGTGAGCGGGTCCACGTCGGCGAGCTGCTCCCGCTCCACGGAGAGCCGTGCCATCCGGTAGACCGCGAACAGCGGCACCAGCACCAGCGGGATCAGCGCCGCGCTGGCCCGGGCGGCGGCCACCAGCACCGGCGCGAGCAGCAGCAGCGAGCCGGTGGCCAGCAGCTCGTAGGCCAGCCCGCTGCGCACGCTGGGCCACCAGCGGTCGCCGAACCGCAGCCGCACGGCGGAGCTGACAAGGCCGTAGTTGACGACGAACCAGGCGGCCGTCGCGCCGCCGACCGCGGCCACGTCGGTCCAGTGCAGCCGGCCGTCGCCGAACAGCTCACCCGGGCCGATCCGGCTGACCGCGTACGCGGCGGCGAGCGCGCACGCGTACTGCGCGGCGTTGAAGCCGGTACGCCACGGCGCGTACCCGAGCCGCCAGCCGCTCACCGCGACGGCCACCGCCTGCACCGCCACGGCCGGGCCGAAGCCCCAGCCGAGCAGGATGGCGAAGGTGAAGCAGGTCGACGGGAACACGGCCGAGGTCTGCCGCCGCCCGGGCGGGACGAACGGGCGGGCGTCGCAGGCGACGGCGAGCGCCGCCATGGTCCAGAACGCGGCCGGCAGCTCGGTCAACCGGTCGGCGAGCGCGACCAGCGGCCCGGCCGAGACCAGCACCGCGACCACACCGACCGCGCCGACGAAGCCGAAGAACGGCCCGCTCCGCCCGGGCGGGACGGAGTTACGCGGGTCGCCGGTCTCCATCGCACCTCCCGGGGCAACGTCCTGGCGCGCGCCGTCACGCGCCGTACGCCAATGAAACGCCCTCCGAGGCGGTTTCCCCGACACGACAGTCACGAATCGGTCGTAGTCGTAATTAACTTGGTATCCGCCGGGCCGGTCGTCGTGACCAGGTCACTCCTCTACCCGGGCCACCTCGCGGGCCGCGTCCGGGCCGGAATCCAGCAGCACCCGGAAGCCGTCCTCGTCGAGGATCGGCAGTTTCAGGGTGGCCGCCTTGTCGGCCTTGGAACCGGGGTTGTCGCCGACCACCACGAACCCCGTCTTCTTGGACACCGAACCGGTCACCTTGCCGCCCCTGGCCTGGATCGCCTCGGCGGCCTGGTCGCGGCTGAACCCGCTGAGCGTGCCGGTGACCACGACCGTGACGCCGTCGAGCGGGCGCGGCCCTTCGTCGGCGGCCTCCTCGGCCATCCGTACGCCGGCCTCGGCCCACTTGCGCACCACGTCGCGGTGCCAGTCGACGGCGAACCACTCCTTGAGGCTGGCGGCGATGGTCGGGCCGACGCCGTCCACCGAGGACAGCTCCTCCTCGCCCGCCGCCTCGATGGCGTCGATCGACCGGAAGTGCCGGGCGAGCGCCTGGGCCGCGGTCGGACCGACGTGCCGGATGGACAGCGCCACCAGCACGCGCCACAGGTCGCGTTCCTTGGCCTCGGCGAGGTTGTCGAGCAGCTTGACCGCGTTGCTGCCCAGGCTGCCGTCCTTGTTGACGAAGAACGGCGAGCGGCGCAACTGGTCGGCGTCGAGCTGGAACAGGTCGCCCTCGTTGGTGATGATCTGCGCGTCCAGCAGCGCCGCCGCGCCCTTCTCACCGAGCACCTCGATGTCGAGCACCTTGCGGCTGGCCAGGTAGAAGACGCGCTCGCGGATCTGACCGGGGCAGGCCCGCCCGTTGGGGCAGCGGATGTCGACGTCGCTCTCCTTGGCCGGCGCGAGCGGCGTGCCGCAGGCCGGGCAGGTGGTCGGCATGACGAACGGGCGGGCGTCGGCCGGGCGCAGCTCGACCACCGGGCCGAGCACCTCGGGGATCACGTCGCCGGCCTTGCGCAGCACCACCGTGTCGCCGATGAGCACGCCCTTGCGCTCGACCTCGCGGGCGTTGTGCAGTGTGGCCAGCGCGACTGTGGAGCCGGCCACCCGGACCGGTTCGAGGACGGCGAACGGGGTGACCCGGCCGGTGCGCCCGACGTTGACGTCGATGTCGAGCAGCTTGGTGTTCACCTCCTCCGGCGGGTACTTGAAGGCGATCGCCCAGCGGGGTGCCCGGCTGGTCGAGCCGAGGCGGCCCTGGATGGAGACCGGGTCGACCTTGACCACCACGCCGTCGATCTCGTGCTCGACGTCGTGCCGGTGCTTGCCGTAGTAGGCGATGTAGTCAGCGACCCCGGCCAGGTCGTCCACCACTCTCCAGCGGTCGCTGGTGGGCAGGCCCCACGCCTTGAGCGCGGCGTACGACTCGGACTGCGCCGTCGGCCGGAAGCCGGTGCGGGCGCCGATGCCGTGCACCACCAGGCGCAGCGGGCGGGAGGCGGTGACCCGTGGGTCCTTCTGGCGCAGGCTGCCGGCGGCCGCGTTGCGCGGGTTGGCGAACGGCGCCTTGCCCTGCTCGACCAGGCTCGCGTTGAGGTCGGCGAACGCGGCCACCGGGAAGTAGATCTCGCCGCGCACCTCGATCAGATCCGGCACGGCGGGGAAGTCGTCGGACGGGGTCAGCCGGGCCGGCACGCCCTTGATGCTGCGCACGTTCGCGGTGACGTCCTCGCCGGTGCGGCCGTCGCCCCGGGTGGCCGCGCGCACCAGCCGGCCCTTCTCGTAGGTCAGGTTGATGGCCAGCCCGTCGACCTTCAGCTCGCACAGGTAGGGCACCGGACCGCCGGCGTCGCGCTCGACCCGCTCGGCCCAGGCGGCCAGCTCCTCGTCGGCGAAGGCGTTGTCGAGCGAGAGCATCCGCTCGGCGTGGGCGACCGGCGTGAAGTCGGTGGAGAAGGTGCCGCCGACGCGCTGGGTGGGCGAGTCGGGGGTGCGCAGCGCCGGGTATTCCGCCTCCAGCGCCTCCAGCTCCCGCAGTTGCGTGTCGAACTCCGCGTCGGTGATCGTCGGCGCGTCCAGCACGTAGTAGCGGTACTGGTGTTCGGTCAGCTCCTGGCTGAGCGTGGCGTGCCGCTCCCGGGCCGCCGGGGTCGGCTCGGCCCCCGCCGCCGCCTCCTGGGCCGCGTCGGCCGCCGTGGGAACCGCTTCTTCGGACACGCCGCCGCCTTCGGACACCGCTGTCGCCTCCCGTGCTCGTGCTACCCGAGAACCGTAGCGGTCGGGGGTGACAACAGTCCGGCCACCCGCACGAGCAGGGCGAACCGGCGCGCGTCATGCCCCCGCGCGGTCCGGCCCCGGGCGTGCGACCATCGCCTCGGCGGCGCTGTGCGGGAACGGTCGGGAGGCGGGTACTGATGCGCGACGGGGTGCTGTGGGCGCTGGTGATCGTGGCCTGTGTCGCGGCCGGCTGGCTCTGGAACGAGTGGCGCCGCCGGGCGGCCGACCGTTCCGCCGGGACGCGTGGCCGGGCCGACGGGCGGCGGCCGGGCTCCGGGCGCGGTGGTCGGACCGGGCGCGGACCGGGCGACGACCGGACCGGCGCCGACCGGCCCGGCGGCGGACGCCGCGGTGACCGGGCCGGCGGCGGCCGGGGTGATCGCGTCGGGGCGCCGCCACGGCCGCGGGGCGCCGGGCGGACGGACCGGGACGAGCCCCGGCCCGGGGAGATCTGGTGGGCCGACGTGCCCTACGCCGACGGGACCGGCTCCAAGGTGCGCCCCTGCCTGGTGCTGCGGGTCGACGGTGCGGACGCCGAGGTGCTCAAGATCACCAGCCAGGACAAGTCGGACCGGGACGACCACCTGCCGATCCCGACCCGGGGCTGGGACCCGGACGCCGGCCACGACAGCTACCTGGACATCAGCGAGCCGATCCGAGTGCCGCTCACCGCTTTCGCCGACCGGGCCGGCACGTGCGACCCGGCGCTGTGGCGTGGTGTCCGCCGCCTGAACCACCTCGCCGGCTGACCCCGGCAGCGTCCGGGCCTCAGCGCTGCGACGCCCCTGCGTCGAGTGCGTCGGCGAGCGCGGCGAGTTGCCCGGCGTACTCGATCCGGTCCGCCCACCCGGCCGGCCAGGCGCCCATGCCGTACGCGGCTCCGGCGAACGCGCCGGCCAGCGCGGCGATGGAGTCCGAGTCACCGGCCGTGGTCGCGCCCCGGGCCAGCGCGCCGACCGGGTCGTCCGCGTGACGCAGCGCGCAGAGCAGCGCTGTGGCGAGCGCCTCCTCGGCGATCCATCCCTCGCCGGTGAACCGGCACAGGTCTCCGCCGTCGTCCGGGCGGGCCAGCGCCGCCTCCAGCCGGTCGAGCACCCGCAGGCAGTCGTCCCAGCCCCGGGCGATGAACCCGGCCGCTTCGCTCACGCCGGGCCGCTGCCACAGGTCGCCCAGCCAGTCCTCCCGGTAGACGGTGCGCTGCTCCCGCGCCCGCTCGGTGAGCAGGCCGGGCAGCTCCGGCAGCGCCGCGCCGTCGCGCAGCAGCCGGACCGCGTACGCGGTCAGCTCGCTGGCCGCCAGCCCGGTCGGGTGGCCATGGGTGAGCCCGGCCTGGAGCTGGGCCAGCCCGGCCATGGTGTCGAGGTCGACGTCGAGCAGCCCGACCGGGGTGACCCGCATGTTCGCGCCGCAGCCCTTCGAGCCGGCGACGGTGGCCTCCTGCCAGCGGGTGCCCCGCTCCAGCTCGGCGCACGCCCGTAGGCAGGTCATGCCCGGGGCGCGGTTGTTCTCCGGGCTGACCGACCAGTCGACGAAGCGCTGCCGCAGCAGCGGCTCCACCACCTCGGCCGTGTACGCGGGCGCCTCGTGCAGCGCCCACGCCACGGCCAGCGCCATCTGCGTGTCGTCGGTGACCAGGGCCGGGTCGCCGCTCAGCTCGCGTGGACCGTCCGGGCCGTAGCGCCGGACGATCTCGGTGACGGTCAGGAACTCGGTCGGCTTGCCCAGGGCATCGCCGTAGGCCAGGCCGAACAGTGAGCCGGCGGCGCGGCCGGTGGCGGTGGAGGCGGTCACGGTGGCGATCATGCCTCCGCCGCGCAAGTGGCGGAAGATCAGTCCCAGCAGAGGCAGAACGGGTGACCGGCCGGGTCGGCGTAGACCCGGAAGCCCTCCCCCTCACCGGGCAGCCGCCGCGCGCCCAGCGCCAGCGCCGCCTTCTCGGCCGCCTCGATGTCGTCGACAGTCACGTCCAGGTGGAACTGCTGCGGCCGGGCCGGGTCGGGCCAGTCCGGCGCGCGCAGGCCGGGCGCCCGCTGGAAGGCCACCCGCGGCTGGTGCCCGGGTGGGCCGCCGAGCACCACCCACTCGTCGCCGTCGGAGTTCTCCTCCACCAGGGGCAGTCCGAGCAGCTCGGAGTAGAAGGCGGCGAGCGCGTGCGGATCGGGGCAGTCGATCACTGTGGAACGCAGTCGTCCAATCATGCCGGTCATCGTGCCCGGCGGGTACGACGGAAAACCCGTCAGTCCTCGGCGAGCCGCCGGCCCGCGTCGCGGCAGGCGGTGAGCACCGCGCGGGCGTACGCCGGGGTGGCGCCGGCCAGGCCGCACGCGGGGGTTACCACCACCTGCTCGGCCAGCCGGCGGCGGGGGAAGCCGAGCCGGTCCCAGACCCGGCGGACCCGGTCGGCGACCTCGGCCGACGTCGGCGCCCGGCCGGAGGCCGGCGGCAGCGTCGGCGCGGCGCCTGCGAGCAGACCGAGCCCGGCGTCGATCGCCTCGCCGAGCGGGTCGAGCTCGGTGACGAGCGACAGGTCGAGCGCGACGCCCACCGCGCCGGCGGATCGGATCAGGTCCAGCGGCACGTCCGGCGCGCAGCAGTGCACCAGCGCCGGTACGCCGGCCGCCTCGATCACGTCGCGCAGCAACGCCCGCGCCACCTCCGTCTCGACCGGACGGTGGGTGCCGAGGCCGCTCTCGGTGGGCACCCGGCCGGCCAGCACCGTCGGCAGGGACGGCTCGTCGAGCTGGAGCAGCACCGAGGCGCGGGGCAGCCGCCGCGTCACCGCGGCCACGTGCCCGCGCAGCGCTTCGCCGAGCGAGCCGGCGAGGTCGCGTACCGCGCCCGGGTCGCGCAGCATCCGGCCGCCGATCGGCAGCTCCAGCGCGGCGGCCAGGGTGAACGGGCCGGCGGCCTGGACCTTGACCGGCCCGGCGTACTCCTCGGCCTGCTCGGCGAGCTGGTCCAGGTCACGTTCCATCAGGTCGCGGGCGCGGCGCAGGTCCCGGCCGGGGCGCGGGGCGATCCGCCAGCGACCCGCGTACAGCTCGACCGGCAGTTCGACGAGCAGGCCGGCGCTGCGGCCGACCAGGTCAGCGCCCGGTCCCCGGGCGGGCAGCTCGGACAGGTGCGGCAGGGTGGGCAGCTCGCCGAGCACGACCCGCTGCGCCTCGGCGATGTCGGTGCCGGGCAGCGACCCGATGCCGGTCGCCGCGCCGGTGGGCCAGGGCCATGCCTGCTCAGTCACGGCCGCAGCCTATCCGCTGCCGGTGCGAGGTCAGGCGGCGGTGATGGTGGCGGAGCCGAGGACCACGTCACCGGCCGGGTCCGGCCGGTAGGCGACGATCGCCTGACCGGCGGCGACACCCCGCACCGGCCGGCGCAGCGACGCCCGCAGGCCGCCGGCGTCGACCTCGACGGCGGCCGGCACCACGTCGCCGTGCGCCCGCAGCTGCACCTCGCACTCGACCGGCCCGTCCGGGCGCGGGCCACCGGTCCACACCGGGCGGGTGGCGCGTACGTCCGAGACCTCCAGCGCCTCGGCCGGGCCGACGGTCACCGTGTTCGTGGTCGGGGTGATGGAGAGCACGTAGCGGGGCCGGCCGTCCGGCGCCGGGCGGTCCAGGTGCAGCCCGCGCCGCTGCCCAACGGTGTACTGGTAGGCGCCGCTGTGGCTGCCCACCACCGCGCCGGTGAGCGCGTCCACCACCTGGCCGGGCGCCTCGCCGAGCCGCTCGGCGAGGAAGCCGCGGGTGTCGCCGTCGGCGATGAAGCAGATGTCGTGCGAGTCCGGCTTGTCGGCGACCGCCAGGCCGCGCCGGGCGGCCTCCGCGCGCACCTCGGCCTTTGTCGAGTCGCCGAGCGGGAAGATCGACCGGTCGAGCTGCGCGCGGGTCAGCACCGCCAGCACGTACGACTGGTCCTTGGCCGCGTCGACGCTGCGCCGCAGCAGGCCGTCCGCGCCGAGCCGGGCGTGGTGACCGGTCACCACGGCGTCGAAGCCCAGGGCGACGGCCCGGTCCAGCACCGCCGCGAACTTGATCTTCTCGTTGCAGCGCAGGCACGGATTCGGGGTACGCCCGGCGGCGTACTCGGCCACGAAGTCGTCCACCACGTCGTCGTGGAACCGGTCGGCCATGTCCCACACGTAGAAGGGGATGCCCAGCACGTCGGCCGCGCGCCGGGCGTCCCGGGAGTCCTCCAGCGTGCAGCAGCCCCGGGCGCCGGTGCGGTACGTCTGCGGGTTGCGGGCCAGCGCCAGGTGCACGCCCGTCACGTCGTGCCCGGCCTCCACCGCCCGCGCCGCCGCGACGGCGGAGTCCACCCCGCCCGACATCGCCGCCAGAACCCTCACCGGCCCACTCCCCTCGTCCTCACCGAGCGTATCCGGGTCAGCGGGGCGTACGCAGGGCGGCCGCGCGGCGCGCCCGCTCCACAGCGGCGGGCAGCGCGGCGATCAGCGCGTCCACGTCCGCGCCGGTGCTGGTGTGCCCGAGCGTGAAGCGCAGCGAGGACCGGGCCCGGTCGTCGTCGGCGCCCATGGCCAGCAATACGTGCGAGGGCTGGGCCACCCCGGCCGAGCAGGCCGACCCGGTCGAGCAGGCGATGCCCTGGGCGTCCAGGAGCAGCAGCAGCGCGTCCCCCTCGCAGCCGGGGAAGGAGAAGTGCGCGTTGCCGGGGAGCCGGTCGGCCGGGTCACCGTTGAAGATCACCTCGGGAACGGCCTGCCGGACCCGCTCGACCAGTTCGTCGCGGAGCGCGGCCACGCGGGCCGCGTACTCCTGCTGGCCCTTCACCGCGGTCTCGACGGCGACGGCGAACGCGACGATGCCGGCGGTGTCCAGCGTGCCGGAACGGACGTCGCGCTCCTGGCCGCCGCCGTGCAGCAGCGGGGTCGCGGCCACGTCGCGGGCCAGCAGCAGCGCGCCCACGCCGGTCGGTCCGCCGAGCTTGTGCCCGGTCACGGTGAGCGCGGACACCCCGCTGGCGGCGAAGTCGACAGGCACCTGGCCGACCGCCTGGATGGCGTCGGTGTGGAACGGCACGCCGTGCGCGGCGGCGACCGCGGCCAGCTCGGCGACCGGCTGCACGGTGCCGACCTCGTTGTTGGCCCACATGGCGGTGACCACCGCCACCCGCTCGCCGTGCTCGGTCAGCTCGGCGCGCAGGCGCTCGGGGTCGAGCCGGCCGACCGCGTCCACCGGAAGGAGACCGGCCTGCGCGCCCTCGTGCTCGACCAGCCAGTCCACCGCGTCCAGCACGGCGTGGTGCTCGACCGAGCTGGAGACCACCCGGACCCGGTCGGCCCGGGCCGCGCGGCGGGCCCAGAAGACGCCCTTCACGGCGAGGTTGTCGCTCTCCGTCCCGCCGCCGGTGAAGATCACCTCCGAGGGACGGGCGCCGAGCGCGGCGGCCACCCTCTCACGGGACTCCTCCACCCGCCGCCGGGCACGGCGGCCCGCCGCGTGCAGCGACGACGCGTTCCCCACCTCGCGGGCGGTCGCGACATACGCCTCGAGTGCCTCGTCGAGCATCGGGGTCGTCGCCGCGTGATCAAGGTATGCCATCACCGTTCAGCCTAACGGCCTACGGACCCGCCGCCGGGGGCCGGACCGCCCCGTCCCGCGCGGGGGTGGGACGGGGCGGTCCGGCGGCTCACTCCTCGCGCTCACAGGGGAACGGCGGTGACCACGATGTTGTCCCGGTAGCTCCGGGTCTTCGCGTCGAACGGGCCGCCGCAGGTGATCAGCGTGAGGCGGGGCTTGCCGTCGCGCGCGAAGTACCGCTCCAGCGGGATCTTCGTCTTCCGGTACTCCTCCCGGGCCACCACCCGGTAGGAGCGCTCGCGGCCGTCCGAGCCGGTGGCGGTGAGCCGGTCGCCCCGGTCCAGCTCGCGCAGCCGGAAGAACGCCCCCTTGCCCTGCTCGGCGCTGTCCACGTGCCCGGCGATCACCACCGAGCCGGCGTCGGCCTCCAGCCCCGGGCCGTAGCGGTACCAGCCGACCTGGTCCACGCTGGGCGGCACCTCGAACTCGTCGGTGCGCTCGTTCACACCCACCGGGTCGACGGTGGCGGTGACCCGGATCGGCGGGATGCTCAGCTTCACCGGCGGCACGATCTCGCTGCCGGCGGGCAGCGTGCCCGGGTTCACCGGCACCGAGCCCGACGCCGGGGCGGCCGGCGTGGGCGTGGGCGTGGCGCTGGACAGGGCGGCCACCTCGTCGCCGCCGACGTCCTCGGCGGGCTCGGACCCGCACGCCACCACGCCCGCCAGGGTGAGCGCGGCGGCGCCGGCGGCCATCGCCGCCAGCGCCCCGCGGTTGCGCACCGTCACCGGCGACCGGCCCGGGCGGTTGCCGCCACCCGCGCACCGCCGCCGACCAGGAGCAGCACGCCGGCCCCGGCCAGCACGTACCACCAGGTGTCCACGCCGGTGCCGGCCTGGCCGCCGGTGCCGCTGGGCACGCCGCCCGGCGCCGAGTGCAGGCCGCTGATGGTCTGGGCGACCACGCTCAGGTTCTTCGCCTCGGCCGAGCCGATGGCGTAGACGATGGTGGCGGTGCCCTCCTTGAGGTTCAGGTCGGCCGGGCCGATGGCGACGGTGTCGGTGCCGGCCAGCACCACGTCCGCCTTCACCGCGCCGGCGGCCACGTCGGCCTTGGCCTCCTTCGGGTTGGTCAGGTTCTCGAAGACCGGCTTGCCGCCGGCCCGCACGTCGACGGCCGGGGCGGCGGCGGTGTGCCGGACGATCAGCCGGGCCTTGCCGGCGCCCACCTTGGACACGTCGTTGACGAACGGCGTGATCTGCGGGTTGCCGTCGGCGCTCAGGTGCGCGGCGAGGCTGATGTTCGCCCCGCCCGGCACCGCGGCGTCGTCCACCTTCAGGATCGCCTTGTCGATCGCCTCGCCCGGCTTGGTCAGGGCGATGTCGTACTCCCCCTCGGGCAGGGTGAGCGGGCCGGCCACGTCGCCGGGCTTGAAGTTGTTCAGCGTCTTCTCGCCGTTGACGTACACGTCGACCGGGGTGTCCGGGATGCCGTGGACCACGGAGACCTTCGACGAGGCGGCGTAGGCCGGGCTCATGGTGGCGGCGCCGACGCCGGCGAAGGTGAGGGCGGCCACCGCGCCGCCCGCGGCGACCCGACGGAACATCGCGTACTGCATTGTCTGCCTCCTGGTAGTTCATGCTGATTCGTCAGGCCTGGCTTGCAGAACGGGTTACGCCGGCTCCGTCGCCCCCGGATGCGCCCGGATCCGATTTCTTTTCCCGTCTCCGGGCGCATCCGTCGGGCCTTCCGGCGACGAAGGAGAGATGACGAGGGTCGTCACGGACACACCGGAAGAGTGGGGCGAGGGCTGTGGGAGTTACAGTCGGGCATGCCCCACGGAAGGCGAGCCGCCCCATGACGGCGGCGAGGCAGGGCCCCGAACCGCCGGGCGAGGACGACCTCGCCACCCGGTTCCGCGACGGCGACGAGGCCGCCCTGCGAGAGGCGTACGACCGGTACGGCCGAGCGGTGCTGCACCTGGCCACCACGACGCTCGTCAACCGCAGCGACGCAGAGGACGTGACCCAGGCGACGTTCGTCGCCGCCTGGCTGGGCCGGGAGACGTTCGACCCGGCGAAAGGCTCACTGGTCGGCTGGCTGCTCGGGATCGGGCGGCGCAAGGTGGTCGACCGGATCCGGGCCGCGGCCCGGGAGACCCGGGTGGTCGAGACGGTGAAGCAACTGCCCGAGCCGGTCTCCACCGGCCCCGACCCGGACACCGTGGTCGACCGGCTGGTGGTCGCCGACGAGCTGGCCCGGCTCCCCGACGAGCAGCGCCGGATGCTGGAGCTGGCGTTCTACGACGACCTGACACACCAGCAGATCGCGGCCGTGACGGGAGTGCCGCTCGGCACTGTGAAGAGTCACATCAGACGCGGCATGCAGAGCTTGAAACGCAGATGGGAGGTGGACAGTGCAGCACCTGGACCACGACCGGCTGGTCTTTCTGGCGCTCGGTGAGAGTGAGGCGGCTGACGGTGAGGCCACCCATCTGGACACCTGCGACCACTGCCGGGGCGAGATGGAGACGCTCCAGCACGTCGCCGGACTCGGCGCGGGCACCCAGGGCCTGGCCGACCTGCCCGACCCGCCGGAGCACATCTGGCAGGGCATCGTGGCCGAGATCCGGGCCGCCGAGGAACTGCCGGCGCTGACCGAGCGGCGCCTGCCGCGCCCGGCCGACCCGGTCGAGCCGGTCGCCGTACCCGCCGCCTCGCGCCGAACGCGCCGGGGCCGGCGCTGGCCGGGGTGGGCGACCACGGCGGTCACCGCCACCGCCGCCGCGGTGATCGGTGTCGCCGGCACCGCCGCGGTGCTCGGCGGCGGCACGGACACCGATCCCGAGCCGCCGGTGGTGGCCAGCGCGCCGCTCGCCGCGTTCGGCTCGACACCGAAGGACGCCTCCGGCGACGCCCGGGTGCTCGGTGACAACCGGTTGCATCTCCACGTGACGAATCTCCCGACCGTTCCGGGGTACTACGAGGTCTGGCTGATCGATCCGAAGACGATGGAGATGCTCTCCGTGGGTACGCTGAGCAACGGTTCAGGGGACGCGCTCCTGCCGATCCCCCGGAACGTCGACCTGCGCACCTACACCGTCGTCGACATCAGCGCGGAGCAGTACGACAACAAGCCCGATCACTCCGGCGACAGCCTGTTGAGGGGCACCCTGACGGGCTGATCGGCGGGCCGGCTCAGCTCCCCGGCCCGCCGATCAGCTCCCCACGAGAAAAGGCCGCCGCCCGGATCACCGGGCGGCGGCCTTTTTCACGCGACGCTCACTTGCGCTTGCGGATCTCCTCGGCGGCCTGTGGGACGACCTTGAACAGGTCGCCGACCACGCCGTAGTCGGCGAGTTCGAAGATCGGCGCTTCGGCGTCCTTGTTGACCGCGACGATGGTCTTCGAGGTTTGCATACCGGCCCGGTGCTGGATCGCGCCGGAGATACCCAGCGCGACATACAGCTGCGGGGAGACGGTCTTGCCGGTCTGGCCGACCTGGAACTGGTGCGGGTAGTAGCCGGAGTCGACCGCCGCGCGGGACGCGCCGACCGCGCCGCCGAGCAGGTCGGCGATCTCCTCGACCAGCTTGAAATTGTCGGCGTTACCGACACCCCGCCCACCGGAGACAACCACCGACGCCTCGGTCAGCTCCGGACGGGAGCCCTTCTGCTCCGCGACCCGCTCCACGACCTTCGCCAGCTTGTCCGCGTCGGTGACCGCTACGGTCAACTGCTCGACCGCCGGGGTGGCCGCGGCCGGGACCGGGGCGAGCGAGTTCGGCCGGACGGTCACCAACGGCAAACCCTTGGTGACCTTCGCCTTGACGATCGTGGAACCAGCAAACGCCACCTGCGTGGCGGTGCCGTCCGCAGCCAGGGCGACCACGTCGGTCAGGATCCCGTTGTCCAGCTTCACCGCCAGCCGCGCGGCGATCTCCTTGCCCTCCTGCGACGAGGCGAGCAGCACCGCCGCAGGCTGCACCCGCGCGACCAGCTCGGCGACCACAGTCGCCTTGGGGGCGACCAGGTAGCCGTCGATCTCCTCACCCTCCGCGGCGTAGATCTTCCCCGCCCCGTACTCACCCAGCTTCGCGCTCAACGCGTCGGCCGCGCCGACGCCACCGAGCACGACGGCGCTCGGGCTGCCCAGCTCGCGGGCGAGGGTGAGCATCTCGAGGGTGACCTTCTTGACGCCGAATTCCTTGGTGGCTTCGACGACGACGAGAACCTCAGACATGTCCCAGTCCCCTCACACGAACTTCTCGGCAGCGAGGAACTCGACCAGCTTCACGCCGCCGTCGCCCTCGTCGGTGATCTTCTCGCCGCCGGAGCGCGGCGGGCGCTTGGAGTGCTCGACCACGGCGCTGGTGGCGCCGTCGAAGCCCACCTCGGTCGGGGCCACGCCCAGGTCGCCCAGGGCGAGCGTCTGCACCGGCTTCTTCTTCGCGGCCATGATGCCCTTGAACGACGGATACCGCGGCTCGTTGATGGTGTCCCAGACCGACACCACGGCCGGGGTCGAGGCGGTGACCACCTCGTAGCCCTCCTCGGTCTGCCGCTCGGCGGTCAGGGTCGACCCGTCGACGGTGAGCTTCCGCGCGCCGGTCAGGGCGGCCACACCGAGCCGCTCGGCGATCATGTGCGGCATCACCTGCACCCGGCCGTCGGTCGACTCGGCGCCGCACAGGACCAGGTCGGCGTTGAGCTGCCCGAGGGCAGCGGCGAGGACCTTGGAGGTGGCCACCGCGCAGGAACCGTGCAGGGCGTCGTCCACGACGTGCACGGCCTTGTCCGGGCCCATCGACAGCGCCTTACGGATCGACTCGGTCGCCCGGTCCGGACCCATCGTCAGGATGGTGACCTCACCACCGTGCGCCTCCTTGATCTTCAACGCCTCTTCGATGGCGTACTCGTCCATCTCATTGATGACGTTGTTCGCCGAACCGCGGTCGACGGTGTTGTCGTCAGAACGCAGGCTGCGGTCCGCGCCCGAATCAGGCACCTGCTTGACGAGTACGACGATATTCATCGCGCTTCGACGACCCTCCTGTTTGGTGTTGCGATCACTCGCCCGGTCACGGGCGCAGCCTCCCGCGTGACGGAACGTGGGTCAACCGCGGGCAGCTGTGCACTTCCCCACGAGCGCAATGTTACCCGCAAGTAGCATGGGCACCCCGGCCGCCCGCAGTGACGCAGGTCACCGGCATCAGGCCGATCCGGCCAGCGCCTGGGTGATCTTCTCGATCGCCGCCGCCTCGGCCGGCTCGATCCCCCGGTGCGCCTGCGCCACCCGCTCCGCCGCTGCGAGCACCACCGACCGGTACGTCTCGGCGTCGGCGGGCGACTTGCCCCGGAGAATCTCCATCGACCGGCCCAGCGCGGGCAGCACCACGGACTCGACCTCCAGGGCCGAGTCCCGGGGCAGCTGCGGCAGCGGGCCGGTGGTGAGCGCCTCCTTGACCACGCCCCCCACCTCGGCGAGCGCGCCGGACGCGGCGAAGCTCTCCCGCACCATCGCCAGCACCCCTGGTACGGCGTTGGAGACCAGGAAGACCGCGCCGAACGCGCCGGTCTTCAGGGTGAGCCGCTCGTCCGCCGTCAACCGTTCCATGATCACGGAGTGTAGACGTACGGCGTGGAGGTGGTGACCGCAACGAGCCCGAGCCGCTCCAGGATGGGCCGGCTGTCCGACGAGCAGTCCACCTGTACGAGCGTCTTGCCGCGCTGCTGCGCCAGCCGCGCCCGGTACGCCACCAGCGCCCGGTAGATGCCCTTCCGGCGCCACTGCGGCAGCGTCGAGCCGCCCCAGAGGCTGGCGAAGCCGGTGCCGCGCTGGTAGCGGACCCAGCCGGCGCTGACCACGGTCTCCCCCGCCTCGGCCACCACGATCGTGATCGACTGTGGGTCGGCTTCGATCTCCCGGGCCAGCCCGTACACCAGGTGGCTGCGGTCCTCCTGCCAGACCTCCTCCTCCATGGCGGCGATCCGCTCCAGGTCGGCCCGGCCGGTGACCTCGCGCAGGCGTACCCCCTCGGGGAGCACCGGGACGGCGGCGGCGAGCGGCGCGGCCGGGCCGATCACTACTGTCTCCTGGTCCTCCGCCACGAAGCCGGCGGCGCGCAGCCGGTCGGCCAGGTCGGCCGGCTCGTCGTGACCGGCGAGCTTCCACTCGACCGACTCGCCCCGAGCCCGGAAGACCTCGACCTGCCGGGCGATGAGCGCGTCCAGCTCGGCGCCGGCCAGGCCGTCGAGCGTCCGGTAGGTGAGGAAACCGCCGTGGTCAAGGCCGAGCACGCGGAACAGCGGACCGTCCTGCTCCACGGTCACCCCGGCGGGCACCGGGTCGGGCAACTCCGGACGAAGCTGGGTGTCGTAGACGTCCCGCAGGCTCCGCGCATCAAGATCGGTCATCCCCCCAGGCTAGGCGCGGGGCAAAGCGGATAATCGGCAGCGTGTGGGAGTCGATCAAGAGCTGGTTCGACCCGCGTGAGCTGCGTTCGGTCGGCACCCCGCCGGACTACCGCTTCTCGCTGGCGAACGAACGGACGTTCCTGGCCTGGCTGCGTACCGGCCTGGCGCTGGTGGCGGGCGGGCTGGCCGCCGCGCAGTTCCTTCCGCCACTGCGCCTGGCCCACCTGCGCGAGGCGCTCGCGATCGCGCTGCTGCTGCTCGGCGCGGCCGTCTCGATCCGGGCGGTCGACCACTGGGCCCGGACCGAACGGGCCATGCGGCTGAACGAGGAGCTGCCCGCGTCCCGCTTCCCGGCCGTGCTGGCGCTGATCGTCGCGATCGGCTCGCTGCTGCTGGTGGCCGTGCTGCTGGGCGGCGCGGGATGACCCGCGACCCCGGCCTGCAACCCGAACGCACCCGGCTGGCCTGGCGGCGGACGCTGCTCACGTTGACGGCGGTGCTGCTGCTGCAGCTCCGGCAGGCGTTCACCGGCCGCGTCCTCGACGCGCTGCTGACCGGGGCAGCGCTCCTGGTCTGGCTCGCCGTGCTGGTGGTGACGTGGCACCGGGCCACCGGCGCGGGACCGCGGCGGTTCGACAGCTGGTCGGTGCCGCTGACCGCGCTCGGCGCGGCCGGACTTGCGGTGCTCGGCGTGGCGCATGTGCTCGGCGGGGTGCAATGACGTGTCCGGGTGAGCCATCATGAGGCATGCCCCGCCTCTTCGTGCTGCTGTTCCTGGTTCAGGTCGTCCTTGCCGCCGTCGCGCTGATCAGCTGCCTCTCCGCCGACGAGGAGAAGGTCAAGGCGCTGCCCCGGATGGTCTGGGTGCTGGTCATCCTCGTCTTCCCGCTGGTCGGCTCGATCGCCTGGTTCCTGGTGGGTCGCGAGCGCCCGGCCGGAGCCGTGGGCGTCACCGGCGCGGGCGGTACCGCCGCCCCGGCCCGCCGGCCGCTCGCCCCGGACGACGACCCGGAGTTCCTCGCCTCGCTGAACGAGCGGTCCCGCCGCGAGGACCAGGAACGGCTGCGGCTGTGGGAGGAGGACCTGCGCCGCCGCGAGGAGGAACTGCGCGGCCGTCCGGACGACCGGGACCGCCCCGAGGTCTGACACGCGCCGCGGGTCGCCCGCCGGTCACCCGGCGGACGGCCCGCGGGCGCCGTGTTCAGGCCAGGTTCGACGAGCGGGGGTACGCGTCGGCCGGGTCGGTCAGCACGTTGACGAGGTACGGCACGCCCGAGTCGAACGCGCGCCCCAGCGCGGGCCCGAGGTCGGCGGCCTTCTCCACCGTCTCGCCCGCGCCGCCCAGCGCCTCGACCACCTTGTCGTAGCGCAGCCCGGGCTGGAGGTCGGCGGCCACGTCGTAGCCGTACATCGCCCGCATCGGGTGCTTCTCCAGCCCCCAGATGCCGTTGTTGCCGACCACGATCACCACCGGCAGCTTTTGCCGGACCAGCGACTCCACGTCCATCAGCGAGAAGCCGGCCGCGCCGTCGCCCATCAGCACGCAGATCTGCCGGTCGGGGTGGCTGACCCGGGCGCCCATGGCGTAGCCCATGCCGGTGCCGAGGCACCCGTACGGGCCGGGGTCGAGCCAGGTGCCGGGCTGGGCCGGCTCCAGGTACTTCCCGGCGTACGACACGAAGTCGCCGCCGTCGCCGATGGTGATGGCGTCCGGGGCGAGCACCTTGCGCAGCTCGCCGTAGACGCGGGCCGGGCGGATCGGGTCGCTCTCGGCGGCCATCTCCTCGGCGTCCCGGGCCTTCGCCGCGTCCTCGGCGGTACGCAGCTCGGCGATCCAGTCGGCGTGGTCGGCCCGGTCACCGGCGTGGTTGGCGAACGCGCCGAGGATCAGCCGCAGGTCGCCGGCCGGCGCGGCAGCCGGCTGCACGTGCCCGGCCCGTTGGCTGGGCGCGTCCACGACGTGCACCACCTGCGCGTCGCCGAAGTCGCCGAAGGAGAGCCGGAAGTCCAGCGGGGTGCCGATCACCACGACCACGTCGGCGCCCTTGAGCGCGACCCGGCGGGCCTTGGCGAAGGCGAGCGGGTGCTCCGGCGGCAGCGCGCCCCGGCCCATGCCGTTTGTGAACACCGGCACCCGCAGCGACTCGGCAGCGGCACGAAGCGCCTCGACGGCGTCGCCCGCGTACACGTCGGAGCCGGCGATGATCACCGGCCGGGACGCGCCGGCGATGAGGCGGGCCGCCTTGGCGACCTCGTCCGGGTCGGGCTCGATCGGCGCCGGCGGCGTGACCGCCGGCAGGTCGGCGTCACCGACGGAGAAGACCGCCTCCAGCGGGAAGTCCAGGAACACCGGGCCGCGGTGCGGGGTCAGCGCGGTGGTCAGCGCCGCCGAGATCGCCCGCGGGATGTCGTCGGCGCTGAACACCGTCTCGGCGTGCTTGGTCACCGGCGCGACCAGCGGCAGGTGGTCCATCTCCTGGAGGCTGCCCGAGCCCCAGCGGAACTGCGGGGCCCGGCCGCCGAGCACCAGCACCGGCGAGGCGTTGAAGAACGCGCTGGTCAGGCCGGAGACGCCGTTGGTGACCCCGGGGCCGGCGGTGAGCACGGCCAGGCCGGGGCGGCGCTGGAGCTTGGCCACCGCCTCGGCGGCGAACACGGCGGACTGCTCGTGCCGCACGTCGTAGAGGGGGAAGCCCGCCTTGTGGGCGGCGTCGTAGAGCGGGAAGACGTGCCCGCCGGAGAGCGTGAACATCTCCCGTACGCCGTGCGCGCGTAGTGCCGCGAGCGCCAGATCGCCGCCGTGGCCCTCGACCCGTTCCGTCATGCCATTCCCCTTCATCGACCGACCGGGGTCACGCTACTGGCCGGTAGCGCGGATGTGAACAGCTCTCGCGTCAGCGGCCGGTGAAGCCCGGCTTGCGCTTCTCCACGAACGCGGTCATGCCCTCGCGCCGGTCGTCGGTGGCGAACAGCGCCGCGAAGAGCTGGCTCTCCCAGGCCAGGCCCGAGGTGAGGTCCATGTCCAGACCCGCGTCGACTGCGGCCTTCGCCGCCCGCAGCGCCTGCGCCGGCCCGGTCAGGAACGGCTTCACGTACGCCACTGCGGCGTCGTAGACCTCCGCGGCGGGCACCACCTGGTCGGCCAGGCCGATCCGCAGCGCCTCGGCGGCGTCGACCATCCGACCCGTCATGATCAGGTCCTTGGCGCGGGCCGGGCCGACCAGCCGGGCCAGCCGCTGGGTGCCGCCGGCGCCCGGGATGATGCCGAGCTTGATCTCCGGCTGGCCGAGCTTGGCGTCCTCGGCCACGATCCGCCAGTCACAGGCCAGCGCCAGCTCGCAGCCGCCACCGAGCGCGTAGCCGGTGATCGCGGCGACGACCGGCTTGGGGATGCGGGAGATCGCGCCGAGCGCGCTGGACAGGTCGGCGGCCCGCTCCGCCATGTCCACGTAGGACATGTCGGCCATCTCCTTGATGTCCGCGCCGGCCGCGAAGACCTTCTCGCCGCCGTACACGATGACGGCGCGGACCTCGACGTCGGCGGTGGCCGCCGCCGCGGCGGCGCGCAACTCCTCCTGCACCTGGGTGTTGAGCGCGTTCATCGGCGGCCGCTCCAGCCGGATGGTGCCGATGCCGTCCTTCACTTCCAGCTTGACGAACTCGCCCACGCTGCCCTCACTTCCTCGTCGAAGTCGCGTGCCAACCTTACGACTCGCCTCGTTGGGGTAGACAGTGTGGTGTCGGCGACCCCCAGGTCGCCGCCGCCCCGCCACCGGGAGTGAGGCCATGATCACCTACTACGACGACCGTTCCGTCCAGGTCACCTCCACAGCGGTACGGGTGGACGGGCGCAGCTACCCGCTCGCCGAGCTGACCACCGTGTGGCACCGGCGGGGCGAACGCTCGTGGCGGGTGCTCGCCGGGCGCGGCGCGATCGGAGCCGCGCTCGCCGGGCCGCTGGTGACCGCCGTGCTGGGCATCGGGCTGGCCGTGTGGCTGCAACGCTCGGCGGTGGTCACCATCGCCATCGTCGGGGTCTCGGTGCTGATCGGCCTGGCCGTCGGGCCGGTGGCCGACTTCCTCTTCGAGTACCTGGACCGCTCCTACGCCCGGGGCAGCCGGGAGATGGAGATGTGGGCCGACTGGCGGGGGCGTCCGGTGCGGCTGCTGCACACCCGGGACGCGATGAAATTCGGGCAGATCTACCGGGCGGTGCAGCGGGCCATGGAGAGCCTGCCCGCCGCTCCCCGCCGGACCGCGCCGGGACCTGCCGCGCCCGGTCAGAACGTGACCGGCTCGTCCGGCAGCAGGCCGAGCCCGCGCAGCAAACCGTAGGTGTCCTGTTCGCCCCAGAACTGCACGATCCGGCCACCGGCCAGGCGGTACATCTTGCAGGCGCTCTGCACAGTGGTCATACCGTCACCCTACCGACGCTCGACCGTCCGGTGTCGACACACGCGGTTAGGCTGATTCATGGCCCTCTATTACCGGGACGACGCGGTACAGGTCACCTCGGACGCGATCCACGCGGGTGGTCGGGTCGTCGCGCTCGCCGACGTCACGTACGTCTGGCACGAGCGCGGCACCACCACACTCGCGGTCCGGGGGCGGGTGCTGGGACGCGGGGTGCTGGTCCTGCTGCTGTCGCTGCCACCGCTGGTCGCGGTGGTCTGCGTGCTCTCCCTCGCCTGGTCGGCGCAGGACCGGGGCGAGTGGAAACTGGCCCTGATCATCGTGGCCGCGTTCGTGGTGATCGGGCTGGCCCTCACCCCGTTCCTGGAACTGCCGCTCGGCTGGCTGGACCGTTCCTACGAGCGCGGCAACCGGGTGCACGAACTGTGGGTGCAGCACCACGGCCGGGAGACGATGCTGGTCCGCACGCCCGACGCGCTGCGGTTCGGGCAGATCTACCGGGCCGTGCAACGCGCGGTGGAACAGCAGACCGACAGCCGATGAGCCGCCCGGCGCCGGTCAGGCCAGCGGCAACGTGGTCGCCATCGGCCAGGCCAGCAGCACCGCCCCGAGCAGCGGCGCCAGCCACCACGACGCGGCCCGGCGGCGCAACACCTCGGCCCAGGCCGCCTGCCAGGCCACCAGCGCCGCGAACAGCGGCACCACCAGCAGCACGAACCCGGGCGCCAGGCCGATCAGCGCCGCGCCGGCCAGCACCAGCACGGCGATGCCGCCGACGGCCGCGTAGCGGAGGCCGTGGCCGTCGGTGAGCCGCTCGGCGCCGAGCAGGAAGACCAGGCAGCAGAGCGTCACCAGGGGCAGCAGCCACCACCGGGCCCCGACCGGCACGGTCGAGGTGAGCCCGAGATGAAGCGGCAGCGCGACCGCGAGCACGGCGTACCCGAGGAGCACGGCCGCGACCACCGCGGACCGGACGCCACCCCCGGTCGCTGGCGGCCGCCCGGGACGCGCGAAGCGTGCTGCGGCGGCCAGCAGCACGCCGGTGAGCAGCAGGAACACCGCGACGTATCCGCCCACGGCGAGCGGCAGCCGAGCGGTCGGCAGCAACGCGGCGAGCCCGGCGCCCAGCCCGGCCGCCGGCACCGTCGCGGCGAGCCACCGAGTGGTACGCGGACCGCCGGTGCCCGGCCGCGCCCGCCGCGGCAGCAGCGCCGCAAGCGGCACCAGGCCCAGCGCGAACCCCACCAGCAGCAGGGCGGCCCCGCCCGGCCGGGTCAGCGGGGACGGCGACGGCCCGCCGGTACGGTCCGGCAGCGCGTCGAGCACCGCGGCGTGGGTACGCGGCGCGAACAGCACCGACACGTGCTCGACGCCGGGCGCCACCACCCGCGTCCGGGTGCCCGGTGGCGCGTCCCGGGTCGCCTCGTCGAGGGCCTGGCGGAAACCGGCGAACTCCAGGCCGCCCACCACCAACGTCAGCTTCCCCGGCCAGCCGGGCGGCACGTCACCGCCGTCGGGCAGCGAGATCGCCACGGTCCGGTCGATCTCCGGATGCGCTACCGCGTACCGGGTGACCGCGCCGGCGCCCATCGAGTGCCCGACCAGGACGATCCGGTCCGGGTCCACGCCGGGACGCTCACGCAGCCACGCCACGGCCACGTCCAGATCGTGCCGCAGCCGCGCCCGGGCGCCTTCCCCGTCCCGCCCGGCGCCGGGCAGCCGGGACCGGCTGGCGCCGTGCCCGGCGAAGTCGAGCAGCACCGCGACGCCGCCCTGGCGGGCCACCGAGTCGGCCAGCGGCCGCATCAGCCGGGCCGACCCGGCGAAGCCGTGCGCGATCACCACACCGGGCCGCCGGCCACCGTCCGCGCCGTCCGCCCGGACCTCGGTCAGCGGCACCCCGGCCACCGTCGCCCGCCGGGTGCTCAGCCCGGCGTCGGCGCGGACCAGGAGCAGGGCGCCCAGAACCATGGCGAGCAGCGCGACCATGCCGCAGGCGAGCGTTCGCCGCGACACCGGGCCGGGGGTGGGCATGCGGGCACCCTACGCCCCGCCGGGAGCTCGGCGTCACGATCACCGCCGGGTGGCCGCCGGGCGGCAGTGGCCCCGACGCCGCACACTGGATGTCATGGCAATCCCTCTCCCCCGGCCCGGCGCCCTGCTCGGCCTCACCCGCAACGCAGTGGACCAGGCGCTCGGCTCGGCGGTCACGATGGCCTCGGTACCCGCTCGCGCCTTTGCCGTCCTCGACCAGGTGGAGGCGCTGGTCCGGCGGATCGACGGGGTGGTGGACCGGATCGAGGGCACTCTCGACCGCACCGACCGGGTGCTCACCGACGCCGAGACGGCGGTCCGCGAGGTGGCGGTGATCAGCGCCGCCGCGACCGCGGCGATCGACACGGCGACCGAGGTGGCCGCCGCCGCGACGGTTGTGGTCGGCGAGGCGCAGCGGGTCTCCGCGGCGGCGGCGACTGTGGTCGGCGAGGCCGACCGGGTGGCCCGGACGGCGGCCGGTGTGGTGACCGAGGCGGAGACAGTGACGGCGCGGGCGGCGGGCACCCTGGCGACCGCCGAGAAGGCGACCGGCGTCGCGAACGAGCTGCTGGCCGCGTACGAGGCGACGCTGCGCCGGGCCGCGCCGATGGCGGCGCGTTTCGTGGAGCAGCTCAGCCCGGAGGAGGTGACCGCCGCGATCCGGCTCGTCGACGAGCTGCCGAAGCTCAAGGACCACCTCACCTCGGACGTGCTGCCGATCCTGGCCACGCTGGACCGGGTCGGCCCGGACCTGCACGACCTGCTGGACGTCACCAGGGATCTCAAGCTCGCGGTCGCCGGCATCCCCGGGCTCGGCATGCTGCGCCGCCGCGGCGAGCGCCTCACCGACGAGGTGTAAGGAAGGGCCCCTTCTTAACGCCTCCGGTAGAGGAAGGGCCCCTTCTTAACAGTCGGCGAACAGCTCGTCGATCTCCGCGCGATGGGGCAGCGCCACCGAGGCGCCGAGCTTGCGCACGCACGCCGCACCGGCAGCCGCCGCCCAGCGCACCGCCTCGGCCAGGTCCCGCCCCTCGCCCCAGGCCACCGCGAGGGCGGCGGTGAACGCGTCCCCGGCGGCGGTCGAGTCGACCACCTCGACCGGCACCGCCGGCACGTGCGCCGCCGGCCGGTCCCGGTCGACGTACCAGGCGCCGTCGCCGCCGAGCGTGAGCACCGCCCGGGGCACCAGATCCAGCAGCGCCGCCGGCTCGTCCCGGCCATGGCCGGTCAGCGCCTGCGCCTCCGGCTCGTTCACCACCAGCAGGTCGGTCGCCGCCAGCAGCTCGGCCGGCACCGACCGGGCCGGCGCGGCGTTGAGGACCACCCGGGTGCCCGCCGACCGGGCCGCCAGCGCCGCCTCGGTCACCGTCTCGACCGGCACCTCCAGCTGCGCGACCAGCACATCCGCATCGCGTACGGCGGTCAGCTCGTCACCGGTGAGCGAGGTGAACGCGGCGTTCGCGCCCGGCGTGACCAGGATGGCGTTCTCCCCCGCGCCGCCGACCATGACCAGGGCGACGCCGGACGGGCCGTAGACCACCCGCAGGTGCCCGGTGTCCACGCCGGCCGCCGTCATCCGGGCCCGCAGCGTCACGCCGAACGAGTCCGAGCCGATCGCGCCGAGGAAGACGCAGGAGGCGCCGGCGCGTACCGCGGCGACCGCCTGGTTGGCGCCCTTGCCGCCGGGCAGCATGACGAAGTCGTCGCCCAGCACCGTCTCGCCGGGCCGGGGCAGCGCGGCGCCGACGCCGACCAGGTCCATGTTGGCGCTGCCGACGACGGCGATCCGGGTCTGCGGCACGGTGTCGTCCCGTCGCTCAGGCGGCGCGGGCGGCCCAGCGGTCGCCGGACCGCGTGACCACGAGCGGGAGGCCGAACGCCTTCGACAGGTTGTCGGCGGTGAGCACGTCGGCGAGCAGACCCTGCGCCACCACGCCGCCCTCGCGCAGCAGCAGCGCGTGGGTGAAGCCCGGCGGGATCTCCTCGACGTGGTGGGTGACAAGCACCATGGCCGGGGCGTCCGGGTCGTACGCCAGCTCGGCCAGCCGGGCCACCAGGTCCTCCCGCGCGCCCAGGTCGAGCCCGGCGGCGGGCTCGTCGAGCAGCAGCAGCTCCGGGTCGGTCATCAGGGCGCGGGCGATCTGCACCCGCTTGCGCTCGCCCTCGGACAGCGTGCCGTACGCGCGGTCGGCGAGGTGCCCGACGCCGAGCTGGCGCAGCAGCGCGACGGCGCGTACCTCGTCGGTGCGGTCGTAGCTCTCCCGCCAGCGGCCCACCACCGACCAGGCGGCGGTCACCACCACGTCGGTCACGCGCTCGTCGGCGGGGATCCGCTCGGCGAGCGTCGCGGTGGACAGGCCGATGCGGGTACGCAGCTCGTTGACGTCGGTACGGCCGATGCGCTCGCCGAGCACGTGCGCGACGCCGCTGGTCGGGTACAGCCGGCCGGCGGCCAGGTTGAGCAGTGTCGTCTTGCCCGCGCCGTTCGGCCCGAGCACCACCCACCGTTCGTCCAGCTCGACCCGCCAGTCGACGTCCTGCACCAGCGCCGTGCCGGAACGCTTGACGCCGACCCCGTCGAGGCTGACCACCAGATCCGCGTCCACGGTCGAGGGGGCGAGGGCGCCCGGAGCGCCAGGGATCAGGTCACCAGTCACCGCACCATCCAATCACGCATGCGGCACGGTGCCCCCCACGGGAGGCGTCGCCACCATAGGGTGGGGCGCCGTGTCGTTGGTCACCGCAACCGGAAGGACACTCATGCCCGACCGCTGCCGGAAGGCGCGCGGATGAGCGCGGTCATCGAGATCGCCGGTCTCCGCAAGACGTTCCACACGCTGCGCCAGGGGCGCCGGGTCGCCGTCGACGGTTTCGACATGCTGGTCGAGGCGGGCCAGGTGCACGGCTTCCTGGGACCGAACGGGTCCGGCAAGACCACCACGCTGCGTGCGCTGCTGGGGCTGGTCCGGCCGGACGCCGGGCGGATGCGCGTGCTGGGGGCCGAATCACCCGAGCATCTGGCGGACGTGGCCGGGCGGGTCGGCGCGATCGTGGAGAGCCCGCAGTTCTTCGGCAACTTCACCGCGCACCGGACGCTGCGGCTGCTGGCCGTGGCCGGTGGCGTGCCGACCGGCCGGGTGGACGAGGTGCTGGAGCAGGTCGGGCTGCGCGACCGGGGCCACGAGCGGGTCAAGGGCTACTCGCTGGGCATGAAGCAGCGGCTGGCGGTCGCCTCGGCGCTGCTGAAGAACCCGGATCTGCTGATCCTGGACGAACCGGCGAACGGGCTGGACCCGGCCGGTATCCGGGAGATGCGCGACCTCACCCGGTCGCTCGCCGAGGCCGGGGTGACGGTGCTGCTCTCCAGCCACATCCTGGCCGAGATCCAGTTGATCTGCGACCACGTGACGATCGTCAGCCGGGGGCGGCGGGTCGCGTACGGGCCGGTGCAGGAGGTGCTGGCCGGCTTCGACCAGCACCAGTGGCGGGTGCGGGTGGCCGACCTGGATCAGGCCGGCGACCTGCTGGGCCGGGCCGGTCTGTCGGTGACCGTCGGGCCGGACCACCTGGTGGTGACCGGTGTGGAGGATCCGGAGACGATCAGCCGGACGCTCGGCGAGCAGGGCGCGTGGGTCCGCGAGCTGGTCCCGCTGCGGCCGGACCTGGAGAGCGTCTTCCTGGAGCTGACCGGCCACCACGAGCACGTGGCGGTGCCGCGGCAGGTCGACGGCGCGCCGCCGAGCGACGGAGTGATCGACCTCGACGTCCGGGAGAGCCGGGAGGTGGACGCGTGAACCTGGTCCGTGCCGAGCTGGAGCGGCTGGCCGCCCGGCGCTTCGTGCAGCTCATGGTGGTGCTGCTGGCTGTCGCCTTCGCGGTGACAGTGGTGACCACGCTCGCCGGTTCGCACCGGCCCAGCCCGGCGGAGCTGAGCCGGGCGCAGACCCAGGCGGCGGAGAACGTGCGCCAGATGGAGATGGCGTACGACCGCTGCCTGCGGATCCGGGAGGGCACACTCCCGCCGGGCGAGACCGACTACCTGCCGCGCGACTGCGCCCAGATCGACCCGGCCCAGATCGAGGAGTTGCCGAGCGCGGCCGACTACCTCAGCGGCGTCTTCGTCTTCGCCAAGGAGGCCGAGCCGCTGCTCTACTTCCTGATCGCGTTCCTGACGCTGTTCGGGTTCCTGGTCGGCGCCTCCTACATCGGGGCCGACCTGAACTCGGGCGGGGTGGTCAACCTGCTGCTGTGGCGGCCACGGCGGCCGACAGTGCTCGCCGCGAAGCTGGGCACGCTGCTGGGCGGGCTGCTCGGCGTGTCGGTGCTGGCGTCGGTGGCATACCTCGGGGCGTTCTGGTTGATCGGCCAGGCGTCCGGCCTGGTCGGGCGGACCGGTGGCGACTTCTGGCCGTCGCTCGCCGCGATCTGGGGGCGCGGCCTGGTGCTGGTGCTGCTCGCCGCGGCGCTCGGCTTCGCCGTGGCCACGCTGGGCCGGCACACGTCGGCGGCGCTCGGCACGGTGGCCGCGTACCTGGTGGTGTGGGAGCTGGGGGCGCGGCTGGTGTTCCAGATCCTGGAGGTCGGCCGGCCGGACCGGTACATGCTGTCCAGCTACCTGGCGGCCTGGCTGTCCGGTGAGGTGCGGCTCTGGGACAACAACGCCTGCGGCCCCGGGATCTCCGGCTACTGCGACGGCTCGTACACGTTGACCTGGCCGTCGGGCCTGGTGGTGCTGCTCGGGCTCACCGGCGCGCTGGTGGCCGCCGCGTTCACTGTGTTCCGCCGCCGCGACCTGATCTGACGGTGACCCCTCCCCGGCAACTCCTTGCGAACCCTGACGCCATGATGAAGGATTCCTTCACATGGCGTCAGGGTGCACGACGCGGTCAGCCGACCGTCGAGCCGAACACCTCGTCGCGCACCGCGTCCAGCGCGGTACGCAGCGCGCCGCGCAGGATCGGCTCCTCGGTCAGCCCGGTGGTCACCACCCGGGGCCGGACCAGCGTGATCGCGGCGACCTCGTGCTGCACCCGCTCCGCCAGCGCCGCCCCGCCCGCCTGCCCGACCGCGCCGGCGAGCACCACCAGCGGCGGGTCCAGCACCACGCAGGTGCTCGCCACGCCCAGGGCCAGCCGGCGGGCCAGCTCGTCCAGCATCGGCCCACCGGCGGTGCCGGCCGCGATCGCCGCGCGTACCACCTCGGCCGCCCGGGTCGCCGCAACGCCCTGCTCCGCCGCCTTCGGGGTGGCGAAACCGTGTTCGGCGGCCACCGCGCGTACCGCGTCAGCGCCGACGAGCTGCTGGAATGCCGGCTTGGCCCGCTTGGACACGTCGCGCGGGATGGGCGCCCCGGGCACCGGCAGGTAGCCGATCTCGCCGGCCGCGCCGCTGCTGCCGTGGTGCAGCCGGCCGCCCAGCATGATCGCCAGGCCGACGCCCGCGTCCACCCAGACCAGCACGAAGTCGGCGGTGCCCTGGGCCGCGCCGGACTGCGCCTCGGCCACCGCCGCCAGGTTCACGTCGTTCTCGAAGACGACGGGGGTGTCCAGGTCCTCGCGCAGCGCGGCGAGCAGGCCGCTGTGCCAGCGCGGCAGGTTGAAGGCGAAGGTGATGTCACCGGTCTGCGGGTCCACCAGGCCGGGGGTGCCGAGCACGACGCGCCGGACGGCGGACAGCTCCGCCCCGGCGCTGGCGGCCGCCTGGACCACGGCGTTGTGCACCACGCCGACCGGGTCGTCGGTGTCCTTCGTGGACTGCTCGACCCGGCCGGCGACCGTACCGGTGATGTCGGCGCAGGCCGCCACCACCCGCTCCGCGCCCACCTCCACGCCCACCACGTACGCGCTGCTCGGCCGGACCGCGTAGAGCTGGGCGTTCGGGCCCCGCCCGCCGGCCTGCTCGCCGACCCGGGCGACCAGGCCCCGCTCCTCCAGCCGCTCGACGAGCTGGGACGCGGTGACCTTGGACAGCCCGGTCAGCTCACCGATCCGGGCCCGGGTCAGCGGGCCGCGTTCGAGCAGCAGCTCCAGCGCCGCACGGTCGTTGAGCGCCCGCAGGAGTCGGGGGGTGCCGGGCAGCCGGGTCGCACTCATGCCAACGTCCTCAATTTTCAGTAAAGTTTTCTAACCACAAAACGCCTGCCGAGGGGTGCCCGTTAGCGTATCGGCCGCCCCGATCCGCCAAGCTCGGACGACCCGGCAGGGAAAGGGGATACTCGTGGGTCAGGATCCTGGACTCCGGCGGCTCGCGCTGGGCACGTTGCTGGCCGCGTACCCCGGGCCGGTCCCGCCGGACTGGGCGGTCGACCTGCTCGCCGACGGGCTCGCCGGGCACACCCTGTTCGGCACCAACATCCACGATCCGGCCCAGGTGGCGGCCGCGACAGCGGCGCTGCGCGCCGGCCGCCCCGACGTGATCGTCGCGATCGACGAGGAGGGGGGCGACGTCACCCGGCTGGCCCACGCCACCGGCAGCCCGTACCCGGGCAACGCCGCGCTCGGCACTGTCGACGACCCCGAACTCACCCGCCAGGTGTACGCGGCGATCGGCGCGGAGCTGGCCGCGCTGGGCGTCACGCTCGACCTGGCGCCCACCGTCGACGTGAACACCGCCGACGAGAACCCGGTCATCGGCACCCGCTCGTTCGGCGCCGATCCGAAGCGGGTGGCGGTCCACTCGGCCGCCGCTGTCACCGGCCTCCAGGCGACGGGCGTGGCCGCCTGCGCCAAGCACTTCCCCGGGCACGGCGCCACTGTCGCCGACTCCCACCACGAGCTGCCCACCGTCGACGTGCCGCCGGCCGTCCTGCGCGAGCGGGACCTGCCGCCGTTCGCCGCGGTGGTCGACGCGGGCGTCCGCGCGGTGATGACCGCGCACATCCGGGTGCCGGCGCTGACCGGCGACGGCCCGGCCACGTTCAGCCGCGCGGTCCTGCACGACCTGCTGCGCGTCGAGTACGGCTTCACCGGCGCGGTCATCACCGACGCGCTGGAGATGAAGGGCGCGGTGCTCGCCGCCGGCGGGGTCGGCACGGGCGCGGTCCGGGCCCTGGCCGCCGGCGCGGACCTGCTCTGCATCGGCGCGCGGGTCGACGCCGAGCTGGTCGAGTCGGTCGCCGCCGAGATCGTCGCGGCGATCGGCGACGGCCGGCTGGCGCGCGAGCGGGTCGAGGAGGCGGCCGGCCGGACCGCCGCGCTCGCCGCAGCCTCCGGCCCCACCGGCGCCCCGCCGCCCGCCGCCGACGGCCTCGGCTACGCCGCCGCGCTGCGGGCGGTCCGGGTCGAGGGCGACCTCACCCGCTCCGCCGCGCCACTGGTGGTGCAGGTGCACGCCACCTCGACCATCGCGGAGGGTCGGGTGCCGTGGGGGCTCGGCCCGCACCTGGCCGCCGGGATCGAGCAGGCCCGCGCGGTGGCGGGCGAGACCGACCCGGAGCAGTTGCGGCGGCTCGCCGGGGACCGGCCGGTCGTGCTGGTCGGGCGGCACCTGCACCGGCTACCCGGCGCGCGCGAGCTGATGGAGGCGCTGGCCGCGACGCATCAGGTGACAGTGGTCGAGATGGGGTGGCCGGGCGCGTGGCGGCCGGGCGCCGCGCGCGCCTTCGTCGCCACCTACGGCGCCAGCCACGCCAACGGTCGCGCTGCCGCGCAGACGCTCGGCCTGACCGCCTGACCGCACCACTATTGAACACGTTCAAAATCTGCCGTACGCTCAGGGCGTCCTTGATTTGAACACGTTCAAGAGAGGCAACGGGGATGGACGCAAAGGTCTGGATGTACCTGGCCTACCTCGCGGTCAGCATCGGTCTGACCATGTGGGTGGCGCGGGCACTGTCCCGCAACGGGCTGGTGTTCCTGGAGGACGTGTTCGCCGACAGCCGGCTGGCCGGGGCGGTCAACAGTCTGCTGGTGGTCGGCTTCTACCTGCTCAACCTCGGCTACGTCACGGTGGCGATGAAGGAGTCCGACCCGGTCGGCGACACCAGCCAGGCGCTGGAGCAGCTCTCCATGAAGGTGGGCCTGGTCCTGCTGGTGCTGGGCGCGCTGCACTTCTTCAACGTCTTCGCGCTCGGCCGCTACCGGCGGGGCCGGCTCCGGCAGCAGGCCACCCACCCGCCGCTGCCGCCGGTCAGAATGCTCCCGCCGCAGGGCGGGCCGGTACCGGCGACCGGCCCGAACCCGCCGGCCCGGTGACGTCCGCCCCGGGCGGGCGCCCGTCGGATCCCACCGGGCACGGGGCCGGTGGGATCCGCGGGTTCACCGTCCTGTTCGACGCGGGCTGCCCGCTGTGCCGCAGCGCCCGGCGGTGGCTCGCCACGCGGCCTCAGCTCGTACCCCTGGAGTTCGTGCCGGCCGGTTCCGCCGAGGCCCGGCGGCGCTTTCCCGGCCTGGACCACGACGCCACGCTGCGGGACCTGACAGTGGTGGCCGACACGGGCGCGGTCTACACCGGCGACGGCGCCTGGTTCGCCTGCCTCTGGGCGCTCGCCGAGTATCGGGGGACGGCCGAGCGGCTGGCCCGCCCGCACCTGCTGCCGCTGGCCCGGCGGGTGGTGGCGGCGGCCTCCGCGGTCCGCGAGCGGATCCGGGAACCGGGATACGGTGACGACGATGACCGAGCAGAGTGCGCCGACGACAGCTGCGGGTGGGCAGGGGTCGACGGCCCGGGGTGAGCAGACCCGCCAGCTGATCCTGGACACCGCGATGCGGCTGTTCCGCGAGCGCGGGTACGCGCGCACGACGATGCGCGCGGTCGCCCAGGAGGCCGGCGTGGCGGTGGGCAACGCCTACTACTACTTCGGCTCCAAGGAGCACCTGGTCCAGGAGTTCTACGCGGGCACCCAGCGGGAGCACCGGGCGGCCGCCGCGCCGGTGCTCGCCCGGGAGCGGGAGTTCGCCGCGCGACTGGCCGGGGTGCTGCACGCGGGCGTGGACGTGCTGAGCCCGTACCACGCGTTCGCGGGCGCCTTCTTCAAGACGGCGGCCGAGCCGACCTCGCCGCTCAGCCCGTTCTCCGCCGAGTCGTCCGAGCCGCGGGACATGTCGATCGCGCTGTTCCGCGAGGCCCTCACCGGGTCCACCGCCAAGCTCGACGACGAGCTGCGCGAAGAACTGCCCGAGCTGCTCTGGCTCGGCTACATGGGGGTGGTGCTCTACTGGGTGCACGACCGCTCGGAGGGGCAGGTCAAGACCCGCCAGCTCATCGACGGCGTGGTGCCGCTCGTGGACCGGCTGGTGGGGCTGTCCCGGCTGCGCGTGCTGCGACCGGTCACCCGGCAGGCGCTCGCCCTGATCCACACGCTGCGTCACTGACCTCATCGGCGGGCCGGCCAGCGATTGCGCAGGTGAGAGTCCGCAACCGGACAGCAACCCACCCCTTGTTCACCAGCAGGACTAACACATAGCGTTACCAATGTCGGGGCCTGGGGGAGAGCTGCGGACCGTGGATCCGGCCCGGGATCCACGGTCCGCGCCAGGCTCGGTCAGCGGCGGACCCCGGCCGGGTCAGCGGGGGAAGACGCCGAACGCGGTGAAGCCCCGATCCGGGAACCCGGCCGCCTCCGCCACCCGCGCGGACGCGGCGTTGCCCGGGTCGTGCAGGTAGGTGGGGATCGCCCCCTCGTCCAGCACCCGGCGGGCCGCCTGCGCGACCAGCCGCCGGGCCAGACCGCGCCCGCGAGCAGTCGGCACCGTGCCCACCGCCAGCTCGTGCCCGTACGCGTCGTGCCGCTTCACGCCCACCCCGGCCCGGTACGCGCCGTCGGCGCCCCGGACCACGAGCACCTCCCTGTCGAACAGCCGCAACCACGGCGGCAGCCCGGGCAGCGTGGGCGGCACCCACTCCCCCACCTCGGGCAGCGGCGCCGGGTCGGCGCACCAGCGGAAGACGGACGTGTGCGCGGTGAAGTCGGGCATGCCGACGGCCGCCGGGAGGACGGGCAGCCACTCGCCGGGCGGCCGGCCCCGGACCAGCGCCCGGACCGCCTCCACCCGGTCGGCGGCGACCGAGAGGACGGTGCTGCCGCCCGCCGTCACCGCGACGGCTGGGCGCAGGCGGCCGTCCCAGGCCGGGCGGGCGCGGCGGTGGGACCGGACCACGTGCAGTCCCGGGCCCGCCGGCCACTGTCCCAACCAGGCCGCCAGGTGAAGGAAGACCCGCCGGTCGAGCACGTGATCATGGTACGCCGGACCGGGCCGCCCGCGGTCGGGTAATCAGTTGATCCGGCGGGGTTGAGAAGCGGGACGGGCGGGTAGTGGGTCGGCACGCCAGCGACGGATGACGATATGTGGTCCGCCGGAGGGCCGCAGGAATTTGACGCCTCAAGGGAACCGGAGGTATCGACCCAGCGTCATATTCATTTCCATACATGGACAAGTTTCTCTGGGACGGTAGTGGTCATGCCTCACGAACCGAATGACCGATTCCAGCAGGACCCGGCGCGCAGCTGGCGGGCCGTCCGCGACGCCGCACTCTTCCCGGCGCAGCGGGCGTACCGCGAAGCCCGCGACCGGGGACTCTCCTGGGCCGAGCTGAACGCGCAACCAGCAGGCACCGCCGCGTGGCGCGGCCTCTCTCCCCTCTGACGAGGTAGGCGGCGACACACCGGCCGGCGGCGTCCCGGCCTTCGCACACCTGTGCGGTAGCGTCTTGTGGTCCGATTTCCGGCCTACGACAGGAGAAGCTCCGCGCATGGGCAAGAAGACGATCCACGTCTCCGACTTCACCGGCCAGGTGCTGAGCGCCGACGACGAGGTGGTCAAGGTCGTCGTACTGGAGCACCCGGACCTGGTCGCCGGGCCCGTGCAACTGGACGCCACCCCGGTCGACGTGGAGAGCATCGACGACGCGGCGCTGGACGTCGCAGTGGTCGAGATTCACGACCGGCACGGCGGCGGCGAGCCGCGCCGGGTGGTGCTGACCGCGAGCGAGTTCGACGCGATGGCCACCGACGTGCCGATGGCGCAACTGCTGCGGACCGCCGAGCGGGTCAAGCCGCCCAAGGCGCGCCGCGCCGCCGAGAAGATCGACTACGGCACCATCGAGCACGCCGGGCGACCGCACCGTGGCCGCGTCACCGAGGAGGAGGCCCGGCTGGTCCGGGAACGCCTGGACGAGGTGAACAAGCGGCTCGCCGACGCCGGCATCCGCCAGGTCGACCCCGCCGACCCGGAGCACGCCGCCCGCTACGGCTTCCCCACCGCCGGCTGACACCCGCCCGCCGGGCACGCGCCCCCGTGGCGCGTGCCCGGACCGGTGTCAGGCCCCTTTCCGGGTGATCCCGGCCAGCGTCGCCTCGAAAGCCGACTCCAGCGCGTCCTTCTGCAGCCCGAGGCCGCTCAGCACACCGTCACCGCCCTCCTCCTCCAGCAGGGCGAGCAGGATGTGCTCCGTACCGATGTGGTTGTGTCCCATCCGCAGCGCCTCCCGGAACGTCAGCTCCAGGACCTTCTTGGCCCGCGCGTCGTAGGGGATCAGCTCCGGAACCGGGTCGGCCTTCGCCGGCAGCGTCGCGGTGACGACCTCCCGCAGCCGCTCCAGGGGTACGCCCCGAGCCACGATCGCGGCGGCGGCCAGCCCTTCCGGCTCGGCGAGCAGCCCGAGTGCGACGTGCCCCGGGGTGATCTCGGCGTTGCCGGCCGCCCGCGCCTCCTCCTGCGAGGCCAGCACGACGTTGCGGGCGCGCGGGGTGAACCGGTTGAATCCGGCGTTCGGGTCGAGCGCGGCGGCGGTCTCCGACTTGGCTGCGGAACGCTTCTGGGCGGCCTGCTTGCTCACGCCCATGCTGCGGCCGATCTCCGTCCACGAGGCGCCGGAGCGTCGCGCCTGGTCGACGAAGTGCCCGATGAGGTGGTCGGCGACGTCGCCCAGGTGGTCGGCGACGAGGACCGCGTCGGCCAACTGGTCGAGCGCGCCGGTGCGCGACTTCTTGATGCCTTCGATGAGGTCGTCGAGGCGTACCGGATGGGTCATCTTGTGCGGCTGGGTCTCCTCCATACGTCAACCATAGGTTGACGACTGCGTTGGCGTCAACCCGCAGTTGACGTGCGCGTTGCGGGTCAGCCGCGTACCCACCGCTGGTTGTTGCCGCCGTTGCAGGTCCAGATCTGCACCGCGGTGCCGTTGGTGGTGCCCTGCCCGTTGACGTCCAGGCAGAGACCCGAGCCGACCCCGACGATGGTGCCGTCGGCGTTGATCCGCCACTGTTGGTTGCTGCCGCCGGTGCAGGTCATGATCCGCGCGCGGCTGCCGGACGCGGCGCCTGGGACGTCGAGGCACTTGTTGCCGTACACGGTGAGCTGGTTGTTCGTGCCGACCGTCCACTGCTGGTTGGGCCCACCGTTGCAGTCCCAGATCTGCACGACCGCGCCGTCGGCCTGGCTGGCGCCGTTGACGTCGAGGCAGCGGTTGGCGCTCGCGCTGCGCACCTCTCCGGTCGGGCCGCTGGAACCGTCGCCCGGCGTGATCGCGAGGTTGTCGAACTGGGCGGTGACGCCCTGGCCGGTGCCGTACCCGATCTGGCCGGCCACCCAGGCGGAGTCCGACACGGTGCCGACGGTGGTGCCGTCGATCGCCGCGGTGAGGGTGCTGCCATTGAGCTTCAACGAGACGTTGTGCCAGCGTCCGGTGCCCAGCGCCGCGGTGTTGCCGCTGGCCAGGGTGCGCCAGTTGCCGCTGGTGTTGTTGCTCCGGATCGACCAGGCGCCGCCGTCGGTGACCCGGAAGTAGTAGCCGTTGAGGTTCTGCGGGCCCTGGTGGTTGTAGGTGTTGCCGCGGCCGATGAGCTGGGCGTAGCCGGGCTTCTCCAGCAGCACGTCCGAGGAGACCGTGTAGTTGCGCCAGGTCAGATCGCCCAGCAGGGCGTACGGTTCGGCCTGGCCGGACGTCCAGTAGATCGGCGCCTGCTCGGACATCTGGCGGACGCACTGTCCGGTCCGGCCGCCACCGCAGCCGACGATCTCGAACGAGCCCTGCTGGTCCATCAGGTACCGGGCTTCGCGCCCGGTGGCGTAGCTGTCGAAGTTGTCGCGGTACGGCAGATCCAGGGCGCCCTGGACCGGACTGACAGCCGTGCCTTTCCCCTGCCCACTCGTGGTGGTGATGCTGTAGACGTAGCCGGGTTGGACGGTGAGCGAGAAGCGTCCGCCGTTCGGTGTGATGTCGGCGCCCCGGACGAAGTGCTCGGCGCTGTTGTTGGACCTGAGGTTCGTCGCCCACACGCGCACCGTGCCGGCGGAGAGCCCGCCGGTGACGGTGACGTCGAGCTGCTGAGCCGAGCCGGCGTCCTGCGTCTCGATGATGGTGCTCCAGTCGCTGTTGTTTGTGGACTTCAGCGAGACATAGCTGCCGTTGCCGCGGTTGCCCCCTAGGTAGCCGCTGGACGAGTCGAGATAGCGCCAGCCGGGCGCCGTGAACTGGGTGGTGTGCGCCATCACCCAGGTGCTCCTGCCGATCGAGTAGGCGCCGGACCACGGCTGCTGCGCCACCACCACGCCGGTGGTCGCCCAGGGAATGTTGGGGGTGATGGCGGCGATCACCGGCCAGTTGATGTACCCGGTCATCTTGCCGTCGAGGTAGCCGCGGTTGATGCCCCGGGCGAGGGCCGACGCGCCGGCGTTGTAGTCGTCGGAGCCGTTCTCACTGGCCCACAGCTGCTTGCCGGTGGAGATCGCATTGGCGGAGCTGGGGCAGCTGGTCTGGGCGCTGCGGTAGCCGCAGACGTAGTGGCTGCCGAAGACCTGCACCGCGTTGGCGAACGCCGGGTCCCGCAGCGAGTCGTCGGCGGCGCCCCACCCGAAGTCGTCCGAGGCGACGATCTTCACATCGCCGTAGCCGCGGGAGTTGAGTGTGGAGCGCAGGTTCTTGTACCAGGTGGTGTTGTAGCCCTTCTCGTTCCACCCGCCGAGGTAGTTGATGGTCAGTCCGTGCGTCGCCGCGCAGTCCAGCCACCCGACGAGGTAGTTGATCGAGTCGGTGGACCAGAAGTTGCCGTTGCCGATCCAGCCGGGCGCTCCCCAGGCCAGACCGACCAGGGCGATGGCGGGGTTCCGCGCCCGCGCCTGCTCCATTAGCCACCACTCGTAGCCCCGGTTGCAGTTCACGCCGCCCCGGGTGTGCTCGTGGCTGGGCTCGGCGCCGGAGGTGGAGTTGGTGTCGCCGCCGATCTCCACCTTCATCAGTTGCATCGCGGCGCCGTAACCCGGCTTGAACAGGTAGTCGAGGATGTCGCTGCGCTGCGGCTCCGGGTAGTCGATCAGGAGTCTGCTGTTTCCGCCGCCGCCGCTGACCGCGCCGACCCCGTCGAGCGCGCGCCCGCCGGAGGCGCCGTTGACGGTGAGGGCGGTCGCCGCCCGGGCTGGCGCGGCGGGGACGGTCAGCGCGAACGCCGTCACCATCGCGGCCACCGCCGCCGACGCCATCCGTCGCCACGCCGCATGGTCTCCGCTCATCCTGCTGGACACCGACCCACCTCCAGATAGACACACGTCTATCAAACGTTCTGCATGTTAGCGTTCACACACAAGTTGGTCAACGCCTCGCCGGCCCGTGCCCCACCCCACCGAGCGACGCTCGCGAAAACGGGTAGGGTCGGTCGGGGTGAGCACCCATTCGACGCTGCTGTTCGTGCTCGCCGCCGTCGCGGTCGTCATCGCCGTGCGGTGGGTGGCGGCGCGCACCGGCCTGCCGGCGGCGGCGCTCCTGCCCCTCATCGGCATCGCGTACGCGCTGCTCCCCGGCCCCAACATCGGCCTCGATCCCGACCTCGTGCTCATGGTCGTGCTGCCACCGTTGCTCTACAGTGCCGCGCTCGACTCGTCGCTGCTGGACATCCGCCGCAACCTGCGGATCGTGGTCAGCCTCTCCGTGGTGCTGGTGCTCCTCACCGGACTGCTCGTCGGCGTCGGGTTCCACCTGTTCGTCGCCGGCGCGACCCTGGCCGCAGGCATCGCGGTCGGCGCCGCCGTCGCCCCGCCCGACCCGGTCGCCGCCCTGGCCGTGGGCCGCCGGGTCAACCTGCCGCCGAAGATGGTCACGATCATCCAGGGCGAAGGGCTGCTGAACGACGCCACCGCGCTGACCATGCTCAGCGTCGCGGTGGCAGCCGCCGTGGGCGGCGAGTTCTCGTTCCACGCCGCGGTCGGGCAGTTCGTGCTGGCGGCAGCCGGCGGCATCGCGGTGGGCGTGGTCGTCGCCCGGGCCAAACGGCTGGTCCGGCCGCTCACCGCGGACCCGCTGCTGTCCAACGCGATCTCGCTCGCGACACCGTTCGTGGCCTACCTCCTCGGCGAGGCGCTGCACGTCTCCGGCGTGCTGGCCGTGGTCGTCGCCGGCCTGATCGTCGGCCACCAGACGCCCCAGTTCGGGTCCGGGGCCGCCCGCCTCCAGACCAACGCGGTGTGGCGGCTCGTCGACTTCCTCCTCGAAGGCTTCGTCTTCCTGCTCATCGGCCAGCAACTCCCCGCCGTCATGCGGGGTCTGCGCCAGTACGACACGTCGACCATCGTCATCGCCGTCGCCGTGTCCGTCGGTGTGGTCCTGCTCCTGCGCCCGGCCTGGCTGATCCTGACCCAGTGGCTCCCCCGGTCGCTGCACACCCGGCTGGGCGGCGTCGCCGAACAGGACGACACCGACACGCCCGGCGGGGCGCTGCGAGCCGGGCGTGCCGAGCGCAACGCCCGCGGGCTGACCGCACGCGAGGTGGTGGCGCTGAGCTGGTCCGGCACCCGGGGCGTGATCAGTCTGGCCGCCATCTTCACGCTGCCCCTCACCACCAACAGCGGAGACCCGTTCCCCGACCGCGACCTGCTGCTGTTCTGCACCTTCGTGGTCGTGCTGGTGACGCTCGTCGGGCAGGGCCTGACGTTCGCGCCGCTCGTGCGGATGCTCGGCCTGCGCGCCGACGAGGCCGACCAGGCCCGGGTACGCAACGAGGCCCGCTCCGCCGCCGTCGAGGCCGCCCTGGCCCGCCTCGACACCGTCGCCGCCGAGGAGCCGGACACGCGGGCGGCAGTCAACACCACCCGCGCCCAGCTACTGACCCGGCTGGCCCGCTACCGAGGGCGGCTCGACCTGCTCCAGCAGAGCGGCTCGTCGGAGCTGCCCACCTCACCCGAGTACGAGACGGCGCTGCGTGTCCACCGGACCGCCCTGGAAGCACAGCGCGAGGAGTTGCTGCGGTGGCGCGACTCCGGCCGGCTGCCGGACGAAGGACTGCGCGTGCTGGAACGCGAACTCGACCACGAGGAGCTGCTGCTGCCGAAGCGGGCGCCGAGCTGACCCTGGGCCCGGCGCCCGCCGGCCGCCTCACAACTGGCGCAGGATCACCGGATCCTTGATCTTTTTGTCGGCGGCAAGCAGCAACGCCTTGCTGATGATTTCGCCGAGCCGGCTGTCACCCTCGAAGGGCAGGAACATCTCCGGCTCCTTCGCCTTCGCCGAGTCCGGGATGATGCACAGGTACCGCTCGTCCGGGGCGATCAGGATGTTGCCCGAGCCGCAGTGGATGCGGTACGTGTGCAGGTCGCCGCGTACCTCAAGGAACCTGTCGGTGAGGGTGCAGCGGCCGGCGACGGCCAGCCGGGGGATCAGCTCCGCCAGCACCTCCCGGCGTGTCCGGGCGGTGGGAGTGAGGTCGCCGAAGCTGCTCTGCGACCAGTACTCGCGATAACGGCCGCCCGGCCCGCCGTCGTACCAGTCCGGGTCGGCGCCCACCCCGGCAGCGGCCACGAACAGGTCGACGTCGCGCATCACCTCGCTCAGCACGACCGGCGGAACCTCCGCCAGCGGAACCGGCAGGCGCTCTCCCCGGATGAAGAACAGCTGGTCGGTCCCCATCGTGTCGAACACGAGGTCGTCGCCCCGGTCCTCGATCCCGGCGACACCCAGTTCGGCGCGCAGCCCCCAGTCCGGGAGGGCCAGCCAGGGCAGGTTGTACGAGGCCCCGTCATTGCGGTGCTGGACGTACGACCAGCCGCGCCGGGACAGCAGCGCGTTGAGCCGGTGCTGGAGGACGACGTGCGCGGCGAACCGGTTGGAGTACATGCCCGTGGCCCGCTCCGCGTCGGTGAGCAGGTACTGCTCCCGGTGCGCCTGCTTGAACGGCTGGGTGATCGCCTGCCGGGTGAGGAATTCCCGCCACGGCCCCACCGCATCGGGGTCGAGCACCGGATGCCACAACCGGACCGTCGCATCGTCGGCCGGCTCGAACACGGTGTCGTCCACTGTCCGCAGGGCCGCACCAGCCCAGCAGCAGGCGACTCCGTCGACGGTCCAGACGAGGCGGCGGGCCAGCGTACGGGCCAGTGGGTGGTCGAGGAACCGCTCGCGCCACTGCTCGACGGTCCACGAACGGTCACGCCGCAGCAGCCCTTCCAGGCGGTCACGGGTGGCGACGAGCGTGGCGGCGACGTCCGCGACAGTCGCCTTCAGCTCCTTCACCTCGTCGCCGTGATCCCTGCGCACCTGCGCCGGTGGGGCCTTGAGCACCTTGCCGTCCGCGTTGCGCCACACCAGCAGGGCGTCGACGCCGCGCACCTCCAGCTCGTAGGAGCAGTCGCCGAGCTTGTCCGCCAGCGGCAGCCCGAAGCCGGGCAGGGCCATCTCCTCGACGTCCTCCCGGCTGACGCCGAGCGCCTCGGCGTGCCGCGTCAGCCCTTTCTCGACGAGTCGCAGCGTGCTCTTGTAGGTCAGCCGCGACGACAGCCGGGCCAGTTGGGCGAGGGCGGCGGGGTGATCGGTGCCGACGAGCGCCGCGACCGCGACGTTCGCCAGCTTCGGGCTCGCCGGCCCGTGCCCGGGGATCTTGCGGGCGGCCCGTTCCGCGATCTGGCCGAGGCTGCGCAGCGTCTCCTCGGACGGCTGGCACATCGCCCGCATCCAGATCAGCCCCCACAGCAGCCCGACGTTGTAGCGGTCGATCGTCCGCTGCGGAACATCAGCGATGTGGCCGGGACAGCACGTGGTCATGCGCAGCGGCAGGGTGCGCGCCTGCCCCACGAGTGGGAGCCAGTCGTCGAGCCGGGCGGTGAACTCGTCGGCGCCCACCGCGTCGAGCAGCGACCGGGCCTGCTTGCGCCAGCCCGCCGTCGGCTTCGCCTTGTCCGCCTCGACCGGACAGTGGGCCAGCAGCGCCTGCCACGCGGACCGGCGGCCCTCCGGCATCGCCTCGATGTCCGCGACGGCGCGGTCGGCCCACTGCTCACCGACGTCGGGGATCGGCCACATCCGGTGGGCCTCGTCGCTGATGTCGCTCAGCGGACGTTCGATCCGGGTCCGGCGCCAGGTCGCCAGCGCCGCCGGGTTCACCCGCCCCGCCGCCGCCTCCGCCTGGATGGACTCCCAGGTGAACCGAATGAGATGCGTACTCCAGCCACCGAAGCCCAACCAGGCCTGGCCGCCCAGCCGGTCCAGCCAGGCCGCGCCGTCGAGTCCGCCGCCGGAGCGCACGGCACGGATCAGCGTGCCCTGCCCGTTGTGGTCCTCCCCCGGCACCGTCATCGCGTCGAACACCACCTGGCGTACCGGCGCCGGTTGTGCGGCAAGGAGTTCCTCCGCCCGGCGCCACGCCTCGCCCCGGGCCCGGTCCCACGGGCTCTCGTGCCGGTGCGGCCGCCGCGGCAGATGGCCGACCGCTGTCAGCGCGGCGGCGGCACGGCGGTCGTGATCCGCGTCGTCACCGGCCAGGTCGGCCACGGCCGCGGCGACCGACTCGGCCTGCCGCGTGGCCTCCGACAGCAGCTCGACCTGCGGCGGAGCGGGATCGTAAGGGCCGTGCGCGTCGTTGAGCGCGGCGAGCAGCGCCGGAACCCTGCCGGCCGGCGCCCAGCCGCACACCGTCACCACCCGGTCGACGAAACTCTGTCGAGAGTGCTCGTTGAAGGTCTGGTCGTTGCGCTCGCACCAGCCCCTGACGGTGGTGACGATGTCGCGCAGTGCCGGCTCCGGGTCGTACGTGTCCATCAGCCACCCACCAGCGGGACGAGCTTGAGAAAGGTGACCCGGGCACCCGCGTGCAGGCGGACCTTCTCGTCCAGCTCGGTCACCTGACGGTCGTCGACGAGCACCACGAAACCGTTGCGGCCGAACGCGTCGAGGGTCATCCGCGTCCGCTCCTCGGGGTCGGCGTCCGCGCCGGACTCGGCGACCTCGAGGAACACCCGACGGCGGATCAGCTCGTCGAGACGTACCGTCTCCTCGAAGACCGCCATGGTCCACGCGGGTCCGCTCGGCGCTCCGACGACCTCGTCGGTGACTGTGATCAATGGCATGGCGGAGAACGTAGTCCAGCCGTCCGACACCGCACGCACTTTGTGTGACCCGGCCACGTACCGGACAGTCTCCACGGGTGTACGAGATCATTCCGTGAAGGCGAGGTTGTGAGCGTGTCCTCTCACGCGTACCCAGGCAGGGCCGACATGTCGGCGGTGGTGGACGCGGCCCGCCGCGGCGACCAGGCGGCGCTCGACGAGCTGGTCTCGCACTGTCTACCGCTTGTCTACAACATCGTGGGCCGGGCGCTGAACCGGTCGTCCGACGTCGACGACGTGGTGCAGAACGCGATGGTGAACGTCGTGCGAGGGCTGCCGGGCGTCCGCGAGCCGCAGCTCTTCCGGTCCTGGCTGGTCGCCGTCACCATGAACGAGATCCGCACCTACATGCGGCACCGGCACACCACACCGGCGCCGCCGGAGGACATCGACAACGTGATCGACCCGGGTTCGGACTTCGAGGATCTGACCCTGACCCAGCTCCACCTCTCCGACCAGCGCCGGGAGGTCGTGCTGGCCACGCGCTGGCTGGACGACGACCACCGCCACCTGCTGTCCCTGTGGTGGCTGGTCGAGGCCGGTCACCTCACCCGCGCCGAACTGGTCGACGCCCTGCGCCTGGAGCCGCACCACGTGACGGTCCGCGTGGCCCGGATGAAGGCGCAACTGGACACCGCCCGGCTGGTGGTACGAGCCCTCACCGCCCGGCCCGGTTGCGCCGGCCTGCGCGACACCGCGTCGGGCTGGAACGGTCAGCCGGCGCCGCTGTGGCGCAAGCGGTTCGCACGGCACCTCCGGAACTGCCCGCACTGCCCGGACGCCGCATCCGACCTGGTCCCCGCCGAGCGGCTGCTCGCCGGCCTGGCGCTCACACCGCCCCCGGCCGCACTCGCCTCGGACGTCACGCAGAAGCTGCACGCCGTCGCCTCCGTGTCGCCCGCCGCCCCGGCTGGTACGTACGCCGTGGCGGCCGGAGCGAGGTCCGGGCTCTCCCTGTCCAAGACCCTGGTCGGCGTCGCTGCGGCCGTCGCCGTGCTCGGCGGGGGTGGTCTGATCCTCGCCAACTACCCGAGCGGATCGAAGCAGCAGCCGGCGAGCGTGGCAGCCTCGCAGCCCGCGACCGAGACCACCGCTCCCGCGCTCACACCCTCCCCTGTCGCCTCCCCGACCGCCGCCCTCCCGAGTCCCACCCCGAGCAGGTCGGCGAAGCCCAGCAAGTCGCCCAAGCCGACCCCGTCGCCGGCCAAGTCCACCGCCACGTCGAGCGGCTTGTCAGCAGCGGAACGGCGGCTGCTGGTGCTGCTCAACGAGCGGCGTCGCGCGCTCGGGCTGACCGAGGTCAAGCTCGGCGCGGCGCAGCACCGGGAGGCGGAGTCCTGCGTACGGCAGAACCTGAACGCGAGCGGTCTGCAGCACTGCGGCCACGAGGTGCTGTTCGCGTCGTCGGGCAACTCCTCGCCGGAGCAGATGATCGAGGCCTGGTTCAACAGTCCGGGCCACAAGACGGCGTTGACGTACGCCAGCTCCCGCTTCGCCGGCCCCGCGATCGTGTTCAACGGCAGCCGGCAGGTCGCCGCCATCAACATCGACTACTGAGGCGGTCGCTACGCTCCCCCGGTGACGCACGAGAAGGAGATCGTCGAGCCGGTCGACCTGTGCATGCCGGACGGGCGGCTCAACCCCGCCGCGGTCGGCTGGACCCGCCGGCCGCTGCACCGCGCGAACCTGCGCGGCTGGGGAAGAGCCAAGCGCTGGGAGTACTGGGGGATCGTGACGCCGACCCACATCGTCGGCCTCGTCGCGTCGTCGCTGGACTACGCCGGGGTGCACGGCGTCTACGTGCTCGACCGCGCCACGAAAATCGAGACCAGCAAGGACGTCGTGGTTCCGTTCGCCCGTGGCGTCGTCATGCCGCCGGTCAGCGGCGCGGGCACCGTGTGCGCACGCGGGGGCGGCCTGTCGATCGACATCGACCAGACCGCCGAGGGCAGCACGATCCGTGCCACCGCACCAGGCATCGAGATCGACCTCGTGGTGCCGCTCCCGGCCGGCCACGAGTCACTCGGCGTCGTGGTCCCGTGGAGCACCCGCCGGTTCCAGTACACGGTCAAGGACGTCGGCCGCCCGGTGCGCGGCTCGCTGCGGGTGAACGGCACGACGCACACAGTGGCCGAGGACGACTCGTTCGCCGTGCTCGACCACGGCCGGGGCAGATGGCCGTACGCGATCACGTGGAACTGGGCGGCGGGCAGCGGACCGGACGTGTCGATCCAGCTCGGCGGCAAGTGGACCGACGGCACCGGCTCGACCGAGAACGCGCTGTTCACCGGCGGCCGGCTGAACAAGCTCGGTGCCGAACTATGCTGGAGCTACGACCGCCGCGACTGGCTGCGGCCGTGGCGGATCAGCGGTGATCGCGTCGAGGTGGAGTTCCACCCGTTCCACGAGAAGGTCTCCCGCACCAACCTCGGCGTCGTGGCCAGTGAGACCCACCAGTGCTTCGGGCACTTCTCCGGCTGGGCCCAGGCGGACGACGGCGAGCGGGTGGCTCTGGACGGCCTGGTCGGCTGGGCGGAGGAAGCTCAGAACCGCTGGTGACGCAGCCTCTCGTTGACCTGCCGGACCACTTCCTCGGGAAGCTTGACCACGCGCCGGTCGTACGTGAGCAGACCGTTCAGCTCGTCCTCCACGTCGGACAGCTGGGTGTAGACGGTCGCGCTCAGACCGGCCCGGATCGCGGGCACGATCTGCTCGGTGTGCAGCCGCGTGAACGCCTCCGCCAGGTCCTCGGCGCTCCGGCACCGCCGGTAGCCGAAATCCTTGCGGCTGAACGCGTGCCCGTCGACGCGCAGGTTGTAGCCGCCGTACTCCGACAGCACCAGCACCCGGCGGTCGCCGCGTCGCCGCGGCACCCGGAAGCGGCGGAAGTAGACGTGCAGGCTGCGCAGGTCGCCCCCGCCCTGGTCGTGCCAGCCGCTGGCGTGGTCGACAGTGCGGGTACTGTCGAGTTCGGCGACGTCGCGGGCGATCCGGGCCGCGTCGAACTGCCCCCAGCCCTCGTTGAAGGGCACCCACACGGCGAGGCTCACCACGTTGCGCAGATGCTCGACGGTTTCGCGCAGCTCGGCCCGGAACCGGTCCCGTCCGCCGGCGTCGGCACGGCCGAACCAGCGCCGCCACCGGCCCCGGTCGGGCAGCCGCAGCGGCGTCACCGCCGGCGCGGTGACGACCAGCGGGTGGTAACTGCTGCCGCCGTTGACCATGTCCTGCCAGACCAGCATCCCCAGCCGGTCGCAGTGGTGATACCAGCGCAGCGGCTCGATCTTGATGTGCTTGCGCAGCATGGTGAACCCGAGCCGCTTCATGGTGGCGATGTCGGCGATCATCGCCTCGTCGGAGGGCGCCGTGTACATGCCGTCCGACCAGTAGCCCTGGTCGAGGATCCCGGCGTGGAAGTACGGCCGGCCGTTGAGCAGCAGCCGGGGCACGCCGTCCCCGTCCGGCCCGACACCGAACGAGCGCATGCCGAAATAGCTGCGGACCCGATCCGCGCCCAGCTCGGCGGTGACGTCGTAGAGGAACGGATCCTCGGGGCTCCACTGCCGTACCTCGGGCATCGGGATGCGCACGGCCACGCCGACCGGCGCGGTGGCCTCGGCCACCGCGATCCCGTCGGCCAGGATCCGGATGCCGGCGTCGCCGGCATCCGCCGTCGCGTGCGCTGTCACCTCGACGCACCGCTCGTCGAGGAGCGGAGTCAGGGTGAGGCTTCGCAGGTGCACGGCGGGCACGCTCTCGGCCCACACCGTCTGCCAGATGCCGGACTGGGCGGTGTACCAGATGCCGCCGCGGCGCAGCCGCTGCTTGCCCCGGGAGTGGTGGCCGGTGTCGCTGTCGTCCTGGACCGCCACGACCAGGACGTTGGCGTCCTCGCGGAGCGCGTCGGTGATGTCGCAGGTGAACGGCAGATACCCGCCGGTGTGGTCGCCGACCGGAACATCGTTCAGGTAGACCTGGCAGGTCTGGTCGACCGCGCCGAAGTGCAGCAGCAGCCGCGAGCCGGCAGCGTGGAAGCCCGCCGGCAGTGTCAGCGGACGGCGGTACCAGAGCGTCTCGCCCGGCTGGAGCTGTCGCCCGACGCCGGAGAGCGTGGACTCCGGGGAGAACGGCACGATGATCTCGCCGTCGTAGCGTTCGGGCTCGGTGGCCGAACCGGTGATCGCGTACTCCCACCGGCCGTTGAGGTTGAGATAGCTGTCCCGGGCGAACTGCGGGCGGGGATACTCGGGCAGGACACGCTCCGCGTCGAGCGTGGCACCCCATGGGGTCAGCAGCGTCATGCCCGGGCCTCCTGCTCCCGCCGCCGCAGCGCCACGGCCGGCACCGCGATGAGGACCAGCACGGCCAGCGCCATGAGGAAGATGCCCGGCGTCGGGACCTGCTTCACCACGCCGAGATCCTCGTAGACCTCGCCGGCGCCGGTGATCACGGCAGCGCCGAGGTAGGGGCCGACGAGCATCGGGACGAGGATGGCGAAGACCATCCGCAGCCCCTGGACATGGCCGGCCCGGTCCGGTGGCGAGTAGTCGCGCACGATGGCGCCGATCGGGGCGAGGACGAGCATGAAGCCCGACATCATCACGATCCCGGCGGCGATCACGGGAACCATGCCGCGGGCGAAGAACATCAGCGCCAGGCCGGTGCCGTACACCACTACCGCCGGCAGCAGGAAGCGCACCTTGCCGACGCGGTCGATGAGCCGCCCGCCGACCACGCTCACCGCCGACGCCGTGACGAGGACGACAGCCAGGACGATCGCGTACCCCTCGATCCGCAGGTACCGCTGGAGGTAGATGATCAGATACGGCAGGAACACCTGCGTGGAGATCCCCCAGATCGACCAGGCGGCCAGGGCGAGGTAGAGCCCCGGGTTGGCCCGCATGGCGGCCGGGCGCAGACCGTGGACGACGGCGCGCAGGTAACCGCCCTCGTGCCGGACGAGTGACGGGCTGTCCTCGACCAGGAACCAGGCCAGCAGACCGGCCCCGGCCATGATCACGCCGATGACCACGAAGAACAGTTGCCAGTTCCCGGTGCGGGCCAGCCCGTCGAACCCGCCGAAGATCACCAGCATCGAGACCAGCGGCATGATCGCGAGCACCGACTCGACCCGGCCGCGGTTCGCCGGCTCGGTCACGTCGGTGACCCACGCCTGGAACGCCGCGTCGTTGGCCCCAGAGCCGAGGAAGGACATCAGGCAGTCGAGGGTGATGACCGCGATCGCCGTGACGAGCACGACGTTCGCGACGGGCGCGATGTCCTCCACGAAACCCACGGTCAGGAAGCCGAAGGCGGCGGTGGAGACACCCCACAGCAGGTAGCCACCGGCGATGAACGACCTGCGCCGGCCGGTCCGGTCGGAGAGGGCGCCTAGCAGCAGGGTGGCGACAGTGGCGGTCGCGGCGCTGGCGGCGACCATCGTGGCGATCACGTTGGGGTCGTCGGTGATCGTGTCGTACACGAACAGGTTCAGGTAGATGTTCTCGATGGTCCAGGCCATCTGCCCGACGAGTCCGAGCACGATCAGCGCGGTCCAGACGCGGGGGCGCAGGCCGCCTGGACCGGCCGGCGTGGCCGGGGTGAGCACACTCCGGGTGGTGGACACGACGGCCTCCTTCGACGGATCAGAATATGATCTATTCCGTCCGGCCGTCGATGGGTCCGGGGGCGGCCAGGCCGCCGCACCCGAGCAGACATGACGAGAGGCCCTGGTGCGGGGTAACCGAACCAGGGCCTCTGCCATCTGTGCGCCGCCAGGGACTCGAACCCCGAACCCGCGGATTAAGAGTCCGCTGCTCTGCCAGTTGAGCTAGCGGCGCTCGCTGACAACGGGACGAGACGTTAGCACGCCCGGACACCACCCCGGAAAAGCAGGGTCGGCCTCACCGCAGCGCCATCGTGACCTGCCCGGTAGCGGCCCCGGACGGGTCCACCACCAGGGTGTACGTCCCGGACGCCGGCAACACCGTCGGCCCGGTCTCGCCTGCCCCGTTGATCACGCAACCGGTGGTGATCGTGCTTCCGTCCGGGCCGCGCAGCGCCAGTACGCCGCACTGGTCGGGCAGATCGGAGGCGGTCGCGGCCAGCGTCACCGACGTGCCGGCCGAGGCGGTGAACCGGTAGGTGGTGACCGCGCCGGGCCGGTCCACCGTCGCGACGACCGGCGGTCCGCCGAGCGTCACCGCCGCGTCCCGGTCCCGGCTGGTGACCACCCGCAGCGTGGTCGTGCCGGTGCTGCGCTCGATCGGGTCGACCACCACTGTGTACGTCCCGTCGGCGGACAGCACCGTGCCGTCGATCTCGCCGGCCCCGTTGATCACGCAGCCGCTACGCAGCAGCCGCCCGTCGGCGTCCCGCAGTTCCAGCGGGGAGCACTGGTCGGTGAGGCTGCTCGTCGGCACCTCCACGTAGACGCGCTCACCTGCGCTCCCGGTGAACCGGTAGCGGGCCCGCGCGCCGGGTTGCTCGACTGTCGCGGTGACCGCCGGGCCGTTCGGTTGCATCGTGCCGTCGCTGTCCCGGGCCGTGTACACCCGCACCGCGGCGCGGCCGGTGTCGCCCGGCGCGGCGGTGACCCGCAGCGCGTACGTGCCGGTGGCGGTGAGTTCGACGCGGTCGACGTACCCGTTGCCGTTGATGTTGCAGCCGCTGGCGATCTCCCGGCCGCCCGGGTCGGTGAGCACGTACGGCGAGCAGCGGTCGCCGATCCCGGGCGCGGTGCCGTCGACGAAGACGGCGTCTCCAGCGCGGGCGGCGAACGTCAGCGGCGCCCCGCCGGGGGTGAGCGTGGCGGCGGCGACGGGTACGGCGCTGATCGGGGTGGCGGCCGGCGGGGCGACCCGCTCGGTGCTCGCACCCGCCACGGCGAACTCGGGGCGGCCGCTGACCGCGACGTCGAAGACGCACTCGGCGAGCTGGGCGGGCGCGGTCACGCCGGCCCAGCGGCAGATCTGCTCGGCCGCCGCGCGCCGGGCCGGGTCGAGATCGCCGACGGTGACCTCACGTTCCGGGAACGCGCGGTCGGTGAAGGTGCCGGTGTCCTGCCCGTCGTCGTAGTGCAGCAGGGATCGGCCCGCGGCGATCCGCCAGCTGTCCGCGTACGCGGGATAGAGCTTGTCGAACGGCACCGGCTGGGCCAGTGCCGCCCCGGAGGCGGGCGCGATGTCGTCGGCCGGGTCGCCGTCGAAGTCGCCGAGCAGTCCGCGTACCTTTCCGGCCCGGCCGTCGGCCAGCCGCACCAGGACCCGGTAGCCGTAGCTGCCGATCTGGTCCACCGCCGCCGCCGAGCCGTCGGGCCACGTCACGTCGTACCCGTCGGCGGGGCCGGTGTCCGACGGACGGCGGGCGAGGGTGCCGCCGCCGGCCAGGTCGGTGCGGTCCGACGGCGCGGCGAGCGGCGCGCCATCGACGTGCACCCGGGTGCCGCCGCCGGTGAGGGTGAGCGCGACGCGGTGCGCGCCGATGCGGAACGCGACAGCCGAGTTGACCGAGGCGGTCCGCGTGCCCGCCATCGGGGTCTGCCGGACCTGCACCTCCAGCGGGTCGCCGCCGGTGGACGCGACCAGGACGAACTCGCCCACGGCCTGGAAGTCGTACGCGACCCGGTCGAACGTGACCAGGTGCGGATCACCGTTGCTGCCGCCGCAGTCGGCGCCGTCCTCGCAGAGCTTCACCGGGCCCTTCGGCGGCGGCGTCTTCTTGGCCGGCTTCTTGCACTCGTCGAGGCTCTTCGGCAGCGTCTTCCCGTCGTACTCGGTGCGCGGCGGCAACCCCTTCGCCGCCCGGTAGCGGTTCTCCGCGAGCGTCGCCTTCACCTCGGCGGTACGGATGGCGGTGCCGCCGCACTCGCCCTGCGGCACGGCGTCGCGGGAGATGTCGTCGGCGTGGTTCAGCTCGTGGTAGAGCGCGGCGCAGGGGTCGCGGGCCACCCCGTCGCCGTACGGGTCGGTGGAGGTCGGGTTCCACGTGACGGTCGAGGAGCCCTTGCCGTCGGCGCTCTGCGGCGTCTCGAACGCGCCGGAGCCGCCGGTGGTCGGGATGATCCGCACCCGGGGACTCTTCTTGTCCCGCAGCCTCGGCAGCAGGCCGGACGGATCGCCGCCGGGTAGCGCGAATCCGGCCAGGCAGCCGTCGACAGCCGCCTGGAAGTCGACGCCGCTGACCGGCACACCGGCGGTCGGGTCGACGCCGTAGTCGGCCCGCGCCGGCCGGGCGCCACCGCCGACGAGCGCGCCGACTGCGACCAGCAGCAGCGCCACGGCGGCGGCGGTCGGCCGGCGTCGGCGGCGCACCAGCAGCAGTACGACCAGCGCGACGGCGAGCAGCGCCAGCGCTCCCCCGGCCACCACCCAGAGCCGACGGAGACCGGTCCCGCCGTCGTCGGACACGGTGAACGTGGTGGTCCGCAGCGCCGTCGCGCCCGCGCACAGATCCGCCGCGCCGGTCACCGGCAGCGTCACGTAGCCCGCGGTCACCTCGTACCGGCCGGGTGCGCCGACCGGCCAGAGCGTGTCCAGCCCGCCGCCGTCCGGAGTGGCGGCCACCGAGCGGAGCACCACCTCGCCGTCGCGCAGCCGTACCCCGGTCGACGCCACGGTGGCGGTCGCGCCCGGTTCCACTGTGGTGAGCGCTGCGGTGGCGGCGGCGCCGATCCCGTCGTCGTGGAAGCTGCGGGCGAGCGTCGGCGTGAGGTCGCGCCCGTCCCGGCGTACCCCGATGACCTGCACGGTGCCGACGGCGCGGGTGGCGAGCGCGCAGGCCGCGCCGGTGGTGTTCGTGACGGTGAGGTCGAGGCGGACCTGGTCGCCGGAGCGGTAGTCGGCCTGGCCGGGCCGCAGGGCCAGGCCGAGGCCGCCGTCGGCGGGCGCCGCGGCGCCGCTCGCCGCCCCGGTCGCCAGAGCGGTCACGAGTACGGCGAGCGCCGCCACCAGCCGCAGGATCCACCTCATGGTGCGGACTGTAAGGGCGGGCGGGCCGGTTCCGTCGCGGTCTGTCGGGGACCGGTCGGAGCCGTATCCTGCTGGTGATGAATGTCTTCGGGACGGTCGCCGACCTGTACGAGCGCGCACGGCCCGGATATCCGCCGGAGATCGCCGAGACGATCCTCGCCTACCACGGCGGGACGCCGGCGTCGGTGGTCGAGATCGGTGCGGGCACCGGGAAGGGCACCGACGTGCTGGCCCGCCTCGGCGCGCCGCTGACCTGTGTGGAGCCCGACGCGCGGATGGCGGCCCGGCTGGCCGAGCGGTTTCCGGACGCCCGCGTCGAGGCGACCACGTTCGAACGCTGGACCCCACCGGCCGGCGGGGTGGACGTGCTCGCCTGCGCGATGGCCTGGCACTGGCTGGACGCCGCCACCCGCAACGCACACGCCCGCCGCGCCCTGGCGCCCGGCGGCACGCTCGCCGTCTTTGGACACCGCTACGACTACGCCGACGCCGGCCAGCGGGACGCCGTCCGGGCCGCGCTGCGATCCGTCGACCCCACCGTCCGGGAGCGGCCCGTCGACTGGTTCCACCGGGACATCCTCGACAGCGGGCAGTTCGACGACGTACGACGCGAGGTGTTCCGCCGGGAACTGCCGCTGGACAAGGAGCGGTACCTGGCGCTGATGCGCACGTTCGGGCCGTACCTGTCCCGGACCCCCGAGCAACAGCGACGCGGGATCGCCACCCTGGACCGGCTGGTGGACGACTTCGGCGGCACCGTCGTGCTCGACCTGCGGACCACGCTGGTGCTGGGCCGGGCCGATGCTCGGTGACCGGTGGGACGGCACCCGCCTGCTGCTCAAGGTCGTGATGCGGGCGAACCGGGTGATCGCCCTCGGTGGATGCCTCGGAGACCTGGTGATGGCCCGCCGTCAGTTTCTGAACCTCAAGCGGCTCGCCGAGCAGAGCGCGAGCCCGGCGCCCTGACCGGTCACGCCGGTCGTCGTTCGACGGGCGCGCTGCTCAGCACGCCGTCGGGCCGGACCTCCTGACGCAGACGCGCCAGGTTGGCGAACCGGTCACCGTCGACGGGGGCGGCGTCGAGCAGGCGCAGGACCACCGTGCAGTACTTCGCCATGGTGTTGCGGCCCGGCATGAAGATGGACAGCTCGTCGTGGGCGTCGGGCGTCTGCACGATCAGGTCGGCGGGCAGTGGCGGCAGCGTCTCCGGGGTGCCCGCCACCGCGACCTTGACCGTCCAGAACGGCCCGACGCCGTCGAGTACCCGCCGGTCCTGCTCCGGCGTCTCCAGCGCCAGCGTCCGCCACGGCTCACCCAGGCAGGTGACGCCGGCCTGCCGCACGGTGGTGACCAGTTCGGCGGCCGCCGCCGTGATGATCTCCTCGGCCAGGTCCCACTCCTGCGCGTCACGGCCCAGCGGCGTGCCCGGCACGAGCCGCGCCACCACAGTCACGGCCGGCACGTGCCGCAACCGCGGCTCAGGCTGCGCCTCGAAGACGGCGCGGGCGGCAGCGATCGCGTCCGCCTGAGCTTGGCGTTCCCGGCTGACCTCGTCGCTGTGCCGATCGAGCAGAGCGAGCGCCTGGTCCGGTTCGTCGAGGGCACGCCGGACGAGCTTCACGCTCATTCCGGTGTCCCGCAGCAGGGTGATCAGCATGGCGCGTTCCACCTGCTCGAAGGCGTACGAGCGGTGGCCGGTCCGGTCGTCGACCTCGGCGGGCACGAGCAGCCCTTCGGCGTGGTAGAAGCGCAGCGCCTGCGGCGACAGGTGACACATCTGGCTGAACTCGCTGATCGACAACATGATCCCAGCCTGCCCCCTGCAGTAACCGCAAGGGCAAACGCCGCCTAACGCCTGTCGTCGCGTCCGGTCTGGGGAAGCCCGGCGGCAGCCGCGATCGCCTCGACCGCCTGTTCCAGTCCGGTGGTTTCCGGGAGGACGAGTTCGCCCGGCCAGCCCAGGACGTCGTGCGCGGCGTACCAACCGCTCATCTGCTCGGCGGTGAAGTCACCGGCCTGTGGGCGGGTCAAATGCCGGCGCAGCGTCTCGGCCAGCGACACGTCGAGATAGCAGAACAGCGACCGGCCCCGGTGGCCGTCCCGCAGCGAGGTCAGCATGTCGCGGTAGCGGCCGGTGTGGAGGATGCCCTCCAGGACCACGTGGTGGCCGTGGTCGAGCGCGAACCGGACGGTCTGCTCGATCAGGCCGGGCGCCACACCGCCGGGCTTGTCCCGTTCCAGCAGGACGACGCGGCGCAGGTAGTCCTGTTCGACGAGGGCGCAGCCCCGGCCGTGCCGGCGGCGCAGCTCACGGGCGATGCTGCTCTTGCCCGAGCCGGAGTTGCCCCGGATGCAGACGAGGATCGTGTCCGGGCTACCGGCAGGCTCAGCGCGCACATTCCCTCCCCACCGGCGGGCAGCCTGCGGTCGACGTACGCGAAAAAGGCCCCGGCCGGCGTGGAACGCCAGTTCAGGGCCTTGCTCGTTGGTGCGCCGCCAGGGACTCGAACCCCGAACCCGCGGATTAAGAGTCAACGTTGATCGATGCTTCCCTGTCCCTGCGCGCCACACCAGTGCACGTTCTGCCCGGTTCACCTATTTACACCGCACGAACACCGCTCAACAATCCACCCGAGCTGGACCTGTCCATGGCGGCCGAGCACCCGCAGAGCACCCCACATCCCACAGTCCAGGTGTTCGGATTTTGGCGTTCATCGGTCTGTCAGCAGCAGCGGCAAAAGCGAGTCGCGTAGCTGCTGCGTGACCTCGACGATCTCCCGGTGTAGTGCGACCTTGTCCTCGAGAGCACTCATGATGTCGCCGATCGTCGCTTGCACGGCGGGGGGCGGAACCAGTACCGGCAAGGTCCGGAGCGTGCTGAGGGTCAGCGTTGGCACGGTGGCTGTGGAGGCGTGCCGGGCGATCCAGTCTCGGACCGCCGGATGCCGCAGGTAGTTCAGCAGGTACCGAGAATCAACCGTCGGGTCGGGATGTAGCCGGAAGCAGGCGGTGCCGGCTACCCATCCCTCGTGTTCCGGGCCGGCGAGGGCTTGCTTGCCGAGGTCTCCGGTACGCACGCAGATCAGGTCGCCGGGGACGAGTCGATACCGATTCAGCCGAGCGGAAGCCTCAGGCGTCACCAGTACCGTGCTGCCCCCCGCGATGCGACCGTGCAGCAAGTGCTTCGGTGCGACGACTTCGATCGGCACGCCATCGGTGTCGACCGACCGGATCATGCTGTTCGACGGGCCGGCCACCACTTGACAAAGCTCGGCTAGCGGAATCTCCTGCCAGCCGTCTGGCATTGGACCGATCAGCGAGCTCACAGGGAAAGCTCCTTCAGGTGCGCCTCGATGGTCCGGTCGAGGCGTGCGGCCTGTTCGGCAAGCCAGTCGAGTCGCTGCGTGAGTTCGCCTACCTCCCGGGCTCGCGTCCGCAAGTCTGGCGCCTCGTCAATTGGTCTGATGTAGGCGCGGGGGTTCAGCCGGTACCCGTCGCTGCGGATCTTCTCAAGTGGCATCCCAGCAGCGAATCCTGGGACCCCCTCAAGTCGGTGTTCGCGCCAGTCCCGGTACGTCTCGACGATCCTGTCAATGTCTGCGCCGGCGAAGGTACGGCGGGCCCGATGCTGGACGCCGCCAAGTCCGGTTGCGTCGATGAACAGCACCTCACCGGGCCGGCCGGCGGGCGATCGCTGCAGCAGCCACAGCGTGACCGGGATGTCGGTGCCGGGGAACATCTGACCCGGCAGTGCGATGACTGCCGACACTACGTCATCGTCGAGCATCGCAGCCCTGATGGTCCGCTCCTGCGCGTTCTCAGAGAGGCCGGCACCGTACGGCATTACCACTGCTGCGCGGCCACCCGGGTTGAGCGAGGCGATGATGTACTGCAGCCAGGCGAAGTTGCTGTTGTGTGCCGGTGGTGCACCGTAACGCCACCACCCGCTGAGTCGGCCATCGCCGTTCCAGTTCGACATGTTGAACGGCGGATTTGCCGTTACCACGTCGTACCGGTTCTCCGGCGCCCCGGTCGGCAGGCTTTCGGCGGCGCCCGGCAGTACCTGCGGCGCTACTCCCCTCAGGCGCAGGTTTAGGTACGCCAACGCGAACGAGCGCATTGAGTAGTCGGAGATCGCTATGGTCAACTGGTCGACGGCCTTGCCCTGCCGAATCAGCCGATCGGCAATTGCGGCGGGGAATCCGCCCGCCTTGCAGCAGGGGTCAAGCATCCGGTCGCTTAGTGTCGGGGCGAGCAGCCCTGCGGCCAACTCGGTGATGGCACTGGGCGTATAGAAGTCCCCGCTGCCCTTGCGCCCGGCCGCCCCGCTCACCTGTTCGAGCACCGCACTGAAGACCTGCGGAAGCGGGACTTCATCGTCCGAGTCAAGCCGCTCGACTAGCTCGACGAGCGGCGCCAACTGCCCCGCCTCATCGATCTTGCGCACCGACTCCAGGAGAGGACGGAGGATGATGGGATCCTTTCCGTCCGCCGACAGGTCGGCACGAATCGCCCGCTCGACATCCGAGGCGCCGTCGGCCAGCACCTCCCATGTGGGGCGGCTCCGCAGGTACAACAGGACGAGCACGACGTCGCCGAACTCGATGACGTTGAGCATCCCCCGGTATCGGTCGAAGCCGCGCCACAGCGCCTCATGGCTATGCCGTGCCGCCGCGTCATCCGCAGCGGGCGAACGCGTGTGCTTGCCCGATACGTCAGTCATGTCTCCCCTCCCTTGTCCTGCTTGCCCCTCAGGCCTTGCCGACGCGAAATGATCCGCAGCCAGAGATTCAGCAAGTCCTTCGACTCCCGCGGCAGTATCCGATGCGTCAGTGCGATAAGGACCGTACCGACGAACATCCACCACGGCGCGTCGGCCAACGCCGTGCCAACCGGCGCCACCACGCTGGCCAACATGCCAGACGACGGCTTGATAATCACCGGAGCCCGCCGGACAGTCGGAAGTGTCGGCCGCTAGACACGACGCCAACCACGTGCCGCACAGCCTGGGACCTGATCACATCCAAGAGCGCACCCCTTCCGCGAGTAGATGACTCAAACTATAGGCGCGTATGCTCCTGCGCGTCAAGCGCGCAGGAGCATACGCAGTTGCTCACTCTCCCCTGGACGCGGCCAAGTCCACGCGGTTCGCATAGATCGAGTCGAGCGTTCTACGATCTACACCCTTCGGGGGAGGACCCACAGAGGCAAGTCCGGTAGCTTTGGCCGGTTCTGCTACAGAGCGGGGAGGGCGCGTGGACAAGCGACTTCGTGACCTTGCGAAGGCGTCACCAAACTTCGGGGTGCTGTACCCGCACCAGCCTCTGCTGTCCATCTACGGCGCCCTCGCCGAGGCAACCGTCTTTAGTAACCCGAACTCCTCTCTGGTTCAGGCCGGCCAGTTCGGCGAGGTTCTGGCCGAGGAGCTGGTCACCCGGATCGGGATGCGCGTCGAGGGTGACCGCCAAGTCGACCGTCTGAACGCACTCACAAGAGCTGGCGTCCTCGTTAGCGAGATCCGCGACGACTTCGAACAACTGCGTCGCGACCGTAACCGGGCCGCTCACCGGCACTTGTTTGACACCGCGCGCGCCCTGGTCGCTGTGCGCATCTGCTACAAGCTCGGCCTGTGGTTCCACGACGCGATCGAGGGCCGCCGAACGGTCGCCGAGTTCGTCCCACCCATTGACCCTGGCGACAACGCTCAGGTGACAAACCCGGCCGAGCTGGCCGAGCTGCGCGAGGCCCTGAGCGGCCACCGCGAGGCCCTGACTCAGGCCCGTGTGCGGCTGGCGGAGTCCACCAGTGCGTTGGAGGCCGAGCGGAAGGCGCGCGCCGAGGCCGAAAATCTGATCGCCAGCGCCGGCTCAAACCGCACGCAGCTACTCGCCCGCGTCGAGCAGCTGACCGCGCAAATCGAGGAACTGCGCAACGCTCAGCACACGAAGTACGAGGTTGCCCGGCGCCAGCCCCGGCCGGTCGACGCCAAGGGTCGCGAGGCGATCGTCCACCGCGCGCAGCGGCCGGCACCCCTTAACGAGGTGCAGGCGCGCAAGGTCATCGATGAGATGCTACGCAAGTCGGGCTGGGTCATCCAGGACCGCAACCAGGTCAACCCCATGGCGGCGCAAGGCGTGGCGGTTAGGGAATTTACCGTCGCCACCGGCCGCGCCGACTACGTGCTGTATATCGATGGGAAGATTGTCGGGGTAGTCGAGGCCAAGCGCGAGGGCGACCACCTCTCCAGCGCTGTGGAACAGAACGACCGGTACGCCGCCGGCGTACTCAAGGAGCACAGCCTCGCCGTCTGGCACAAAACCGAACCCTTCGCCTTCCGTTATGCAACGACGGGCACCGAGACCTACTTCATCAACCGCCTCGATCCTGACGCCCGCTCTCGCGAGGTGTTCTGGTTCCACCGCCCCGAGACGATCGCGGCGTGGATGCAGCGCGCAGACCAGACACCAAAGGCCTCGACGTTCCGGGCTGCGCTACGTCGGTTGCCTGTACTGGAGCCGCACGGGCTGCGCCTTGCCCAGATCGACGCGATCAGCGGTCTGGAGAAGTCCCTGGCCGAGGATCGGCCGCGGGCACTGATCCAGATGGCGACGGGTGCGGGTAAGACCTTCATGGCAGTGGCGCAAACTTATCGGCTGCTGAAGTACGCGAAGGCGCGCCGAGTCCTGTTCCTGGTCGACCGCAACAACCTGGGCAAGCAGGCGTACGACGAGTTCCGCAAGTTCACCACACCGGACGACGGGCGGAAGCTGTCCGACATCTACAACGTCGACCGGCTCGGGACGACGGGCCTGCAGGACACCTCATCGGTCGTCATTTGCACCATTCAGAAGATGTACTCGCTGCTGCGCGGCGAGACGCTTACCGACGATGACCAGGCCGACGAGGCCGACGACAGCACGGCGTACGAGGACACATACGCCACCGACCAGCCCATCGAGGTCACCTACAACCCGCAAGTCCCGATTGAGTCCTTCGATGTGATCGTCGTAGACGAGTGCCACCGCTCCATCTACGGCCTATGGCGGGGCGTGCTGGAGTACTTCGACGCGCACCTGGTAGGCCTAACCGCCACCCCCACGCTGCAGACGCTCGGATTCTTCGGCCGCAACCTCGTTTCCGAGTACACCTATCCCCAGGCGGTAGCCGACGGAGTCAACGTCGACTTCGACGTCGTACGGATGCGCACCGATCTGCGCGAGAAGGGCACCGCGACCATTGAGGCCGGCACAACGGTACGGGTCCGGGACCGCAAGACCCGGCGCCAGCGCTACCAGGAGCTCGATGACGACTTCACGTACACCACCGGACAGATCGGCCGGTCGGTTGTCGCGGTCGACGAGATCAGGGCGGTCCTCACGGCCTATCGGGACAACTGGCGGCGCTGGTTCCCGGGCCGCAGCGAGTTGCCAAAGACCCTCATCTTCGCGGTCGGCGAGGACCACGCCGAGGACGTCCTCGCCTTGGTGAAGGAGGTCTTCGGCCGGGGCGACGACTTCGCCAAGAAGATCACGTACAAGAGCCGCCAGGCCGGTGAGAACCCCGACGAGTTGATCCGTGCGCTGCGGACCTCACCCCGGCTGCGGGTCGCCGTCACCGTCGACATGATCGCCACGGGTACAGACATCAAGGCACTTGAGTGCGTGATCTTCCTACGCGAGGTACGTAGCGCCGTGCTGTTCGAACAGATGAAGGGCCGCGGCGCCCGGACCATCGATCCGACAGAGCTGCAGGAGGTCACGCCGGACGCTGACGGCTCGGTGCGCAAGGACCGCTTCGTGCTCATCGACGCAGTGGGCGTCACGGAGTCCCCGCTGGTCGACGCCAAGCCGCTGGTGCCAGCGGGTGAACGGCAGGTCTCGCTGGCAAAGCTGCTGGACAAGGCCGGTACGAAGTCGATCAGCTCTAGCGAGGCCGAAATCCTCGCCGGCCGGCTGGCGCGACTCAACCAGCAGCTGACGAATGAGGAGCGCGAGCTGTTGACTCGAGCAGCCGGCGGGCGGACCCTGTCCCAGATCGCCAGCGCCATCGTCACAGCAGTTGACCCTGACCAGCAGGAGCGGGCCAGGGAGGAAGGCGGCCAGGCAGCAGCCCGGAAGCTAATCGAGGACGCGCTCGCGCCTCTGACCGAGCATCCCGAGCTACGACGGCACATCATCGAGATCCGCCGGGAGAAGGATTACCTGTTCGACGAGTACACCCCCGTGGAGGTGACAAATGTCGAGGAGGTCCCGCGTGAGGAGCGGGCCCGCGAGCAGATCGGCCGGTGGAGCCAGCTGCTGAAGACGGAGCGCGACCGCATCGCCGCCGTCAGTATCGCCTTAACGAGCCCACGGTCAGTGTCGCCCGCAGAGACCTACGCCGCACTGCAAGAACTGGTTGCAGAGATCCGCCGCCCAGACTACGCGTGGACACCGCAGGCGCTGTGGACCTACTACGAGGACCTGGGCGCGGCCACGCACTCCCCCAGTCGGGAAGCGGGCGTTCCGGATCTGATCTCATTGATCCGGTACGAGCTGGGCGTGGACGACGAACTACGACCATACCGGGAGACGGTAGAACAGCGCTTCGAAGGCTGGCTGCTCCGACAGCGGCAGGCGGGGGCGGAATTCACCGGCGAGCAATTGTGGTGGCTGCGTTCAATCTGCGATGTGGTTGCAAGTGATGTCGGCATTAGCGCGGCCGAGTTCAACGCCGAACCCTTCAAGGGCCGTGGTGGTGGGCGAGGATTCGCGCATGCATTCCCAAGGCGGGACGTCCGGGCTTTGTTGGACGAGTTGAATCGAGAGTTAGCGTGACGGCATTGAGTGACGCGAGCCTGCCGGAAGGGTGGGCTAAAACAACGCTAGCGGCGCTCGGCGTGGAGGCGGGTCCGGGTTTTGCAAGCGGCAGACATAATCGCGATGGACAAGGCGTCCTACACCTGCGCCCAATGAACATAAATCGACACGGAGCACTAGATCTCACGGATGTCCGCTACGTCGCTGATGACTCAGACCGCAGGGTGCAGTCAGGCGATATCCTGTTCAATAACACAAACAGCCCCGCACTTGTAGGTAAAACTACACTGGTCCAGATAAAGCAGCCCGTCGGCTACTCGAACCACATGACCCGCCTGCGCCCTCCGGACGGAATAGTTCCTGGATTCTTGGCGTCCCAGCTTCATTGGCTCTGGATGAGCGGTTATTTTCAGAAGGTTCTCAACAATCATGTGAATCAAGCCAGTGTAGCTACGAACAAGCTACTCGAGACCGTTATTGCAGTCCCGCCCACACCGGAGCAGCATCGCATCGTCGAGACCCTCGATGACTATCTCTCCCGTCTCGACGCAGTGATGAAGGTGGCTGCGAGCGCACAGCGGCGCCTTAAGCCCTTCACCGCCTCCGTACTGGACAGGACAGTCCTTGGAACCTTGACAATCAGAGCCGCCTCGGACTCAAGCGACGACAGCCGCCACTTCCTCGAGGCTTTCGAAAGTAAACGCTTCGACTACGGTGCCTTACCTTCCCTACCCAAGGGATGGTTCTGGCGCCGTTCCTCCGATGTCTGTGAGTTCATTTGCAGCGGCTCTACACCTGCGGCTCCATTGATGCACGCCGGGAGCGGCGATATCCCCTTCCTGAAGGTTTACAACATCACGCAGGATGGGCGAGTAGATTTCACAAACAAGCCCACCTACGTTGATCGCGAGACGCATGAAAAACTACTGAAGAGATCACGAGTGCGACCGGGAGATGTCCTTACCAATATCGTTGGTCCGCCCCTGGGGAAGACCGCGATCGTCCCGGATCACTATCCAGAATGGAACATAAATCAGGCCATTGTCGCCTTCCGCGCGGGTCCCGAGGTTGATCCTGATTGGCTAGCTCTCGCGCTTCGTTCACCATTCGTGCTAGGCATGCTCAAGAAGACAGCGAAGGCAACCGCTGGTCAGTTCAATGTTGCACTCTCGACGTGCCGGGAGGTGCCCCTGCCCATTCCACCAATGGATGAGCAGCGGGCTCTCGTCGCGCAGTCGGCCCAGCTGCTAGAAGCGAGTGATCGCCTCAACTCGCAGATGGCATTGATTTCAGTACGATCTCAGCATCTCCGGCAGGCGATTCTTAGGCGGGCGTTTGCCGGCAAGCTGGTCCACCAGGACCCCCACGACGAGCCAGCCTCCGTACTCCTCGACCGGAGCCGCGCCGAGCACGAGGCCAAAGGCGGAAAAGCCGCTAACTCTACTCGCCGCCCCGGCAGGACCGCAGCTGTGAAGGCCACTCCACTCCCGCCTCGCAGACCGTCAACCCCTGGGCCCATAAACGCCGTTCAGCAGGAGCTTCCGCTGTGACCATCGCGCCCCCAGACCAAGCGCACGCTCAGACCAATGCCCTGGTCGCCAAACTCTGGAACTACTGCAACGTATTGCGGGACAACGGCCTTTCGACCATCGAATATGTCGAGCAGCTCTCGTATCTGCTCTTCCTCAAGATGGCCGACGAGATCGCCGATGATCCGTTCACTGAACAAGAGGCTAAAACCGTCGTACCAGTCGAGTACAGCTGGAAGTCACTCGTCCGCCTCAAGGGCCTCGACCTCGAAGTCCACTACCGCGAGATCCTCTCAGCGCTGGCCAAGAATCCCGGAACGACCCTGGGGACGATCTTCGCCAAGGCACAGAACCGCATTACCGAGCCCGCCCTCCTGGAGAAACTAGTCGTCGATCTGATCGGCAAGAAGGACTGGACAATCCAGGGAACGGATCTCAAGGGCGATGCCTACGAGGGCCTGCTGGCCAAAGGGGCCGAGGACACCAAGACCGGGGCCGGCCAGTACTTCACTCCTCGCGCACTCATTGACGCCATGGTCGACGTGATGCAGCCCGGGCCGGAAGACACCATTACCGACCCCGCCTGCGGGACGGGGGGCTTCCTCATCGCCGCTCACCATTACATCCGTAAGAACCACATGCGGAATCTTTCCCGTGAGCAGCGCCTGGCCCTCGGGGCAGGCAAGATCTGGGGCACTGAGCTGGTCACCGGCACCGCGCGCCTGGCGGCGATGAACATGCTTCTGCACGGCATCGGTGACGCCGACGGCCCTTCGCTCATCACCGTCGGCGATGCCCTCGCCGACAAGCCCTCACGGCACGCCTCTCTCGTACTCGCCAATCCGCCGTTCGGCAAGAAATCCGCTATCACCGTTGTCGGTACGGACGGCAAGGTCGAGAAGGAGGACATCTCTTACGAGCGGGACGACTTCCGCGCCACCACCACAAACAAGCAGCTCAACTTCCTGCAGCACATCATGTCGCTTATGGCGATGAACGGCCGTGCGGCGGTGGTGCTGCCGGACAACGTGCTCTTCGAGGGCGGCGCGGGCGAGAAGGTACGCCGTCGCCTGGTCGACGATTTCGACCTGCACACCATTCTCCGTTTGCCCACCGGGATCTTCTACGCCGGTGGGGTCAAGGCCAACGTGCTGTTTTTCGAAAAGCGACCGCCCCGCACCGAAGGTGCTCCCAACACCTCCAAGCTATGGGTGTACGACTTCCGCACCGGCAAGCACTTCACCCTTAGGCAACGTCCGCTGCGCCGGGTTGACCTAGACGAATTCGTCGTGGCCTACCTACCCGGCAAACCCCGCAGCGAGCGAGTGGAGTCGGAGCGGTTCCGATGCTTCGACTACGACGAACTCATCGCCCGCGACAAGATCAACCTCGACATCACCTGGATGAAGGATCCGGCGCTTGATGATGCCAACGACCTGCTCCCGCCTGCGGTGATCGCCCAAGAGATCGTTGAGGACCTACAGGCGGCGCTGGCCGAGTTTGCCGCCATCGCGGAGACCCTCGGTGGCGAGGTCGCGGATGACAGCGACGCGCCCCAGCCGACGGAGATCGACTAACTGACAGTCTACTTGCGCCGCTCTCGTCATGCCGGCAGACTCGATCGAGGTGAATCGCTGTGACGGGAGCATCGAATGGCAGATCGATATCCAAAGACGCGGGAGTTCCAAGCGTTTCGAATGAATATCGAGTATGCCAGAAAGATGGTCATCGCCGGACGGAGTCTGGCGGCGTTTCAGTCCCCCATCCTTGACGTCGGCGACTTCTATCGCGCCGCGTGGGTGCAGGCGGTCAGCGCCATAGACCACTGGTTCCATGAAGAGTTGTACCGGCGCGTGGCTGACCTAGCTGGCCAGAACAGCCCCAACATGCCGTACCAGCTGACCAAGTTTGAGCTACCGCTGGAAAAGGTGGAGGAGATACGCCAGAGCACCACCACGCTCGCCGACGCCGTCTCTGATCACGTGCGGGCGAAATGGGCGAACGCCTCCCTGCAGAACCCTCGCAAGATTAGCGAGGCGCTCAAGCTTGTGACGGAGGAGAACGTCTGGGCAAGCGCCGCCGTGCAGATCAACGAGTGGAACCACGGCCGGACGGCGATGACCGAGCAAACTCTAAAAAAGCAGTACATGGCAATTACCGAACGCCGCAACAAGATCGCCCACGAGGCAGACCTCCTCGACGGTGATCTCAAGCAGCGACGCAGCATCACCGATGCGGATGCCACGGATGCCATCGACTGGATCGAGCGCATCGCCGCAGCCATTGCCTGGGTTATTGACTAACGGCATCGCTCACCGAGGAATTGACCACTAGACCAGCGACAACGCGGGCAGTTGAAAGACACAAAAGCCTATGCCGTCTGCGCTCCGCTGCTCTGCCGTCGTGGCACCACGGCCGCAGTGGCCTCGGCGGCGGCGTGGGACAGTTCGGGTAGGACATCGCCGTAGAACTTGGCGGTGAAGTGGGGGCTGGAGTGGCGGAGCCGGTTGGAGATGATCTTCATGTGGACGCCGGCGGCGAGGCCCATGGTCGCGGTGCCGTGGCGGAGGTCGTGAAGTCGGATGGGTGGTAGCCCGGCTTGGGTGGCGAGGTGGTGGAAGTGGTCCGTGACGTTGGCAGGGTGGAGCCGACCACCGGTGGCCGTGGTGAACACGAGTCCGGTGGTGGTCCAGGCGGTCCCGGCGGCGAGTCGTTCGCGGTGTTGCCGGATGCGGTGCGCACGTAGGACGGCGACGGTTTCGGTGTCGAGAGCGACGGTGGCTTCGCTGTCGGTGGTTTTGGGGGTGTCGATGGTGGTGGCCCAGCCGTGTTGGACGAGTTGCCAGCGGACGGTGAGGGTGTGGGCGTCGAGGTCGAGGTCGTCCCAGTGCAGGCCGCAGGCTTCGCCTCGGCGGAGGCCGGTGAAGGTGATGAGGTGGTAGAGGGCGTAGAGCCGGTCGTTGGCGTCGTGGGTGTGGTCGAGGAATCGGCCGGTGTGTTCGGGGGTCCAGATCATGACGGGGCTGGGGGTCTTGCCGGTGTCGCGCCAGGTGCGGATGCGTTGGTCGGTCCAGATGGTGGGCTTGGGTGGTTGGGCTGTTGGTAGTTCGATCATGAGGGCGGGGTTGGTGTCGATGTAGCGGTGGCGGCGCATCGCGTCGTTGAGGGCTTTGCGCAGGGTGGCGTGGATGACGTGCAGGGTTCTGGGGCCGACGATCCGCTGGTTCTTGACTTGGTCGCGTTTGGTGGGGTCGCGGCTGGCGCGCAGGGTGGCGATGGTGGTGTTGCGTTCGGCGATGGCGTCGTACATGGCGTCGATGTGGCCGGGGCGGAGCCGGTCGATGCGTAGGTGGCCGAGGTGCGGGATGAGGTACAGCCGGATGTGGCCTTCGTAGGAGCGCAGGGTGCCGGTCTTGATGTTCTTGCGACCGGCGAGCCAGTCGGTCAGGTACGCCCCCATGGTGGGTAGCTCGGTGGGGGTGATGTCCAGGTGCAGCGCCCGCCGGACCTGCTCCGGGGTGGGGATGGGCGCGCTGGTCTTAACGGCGGCCTCGATGAGGTCGCCGGTCTTGACGGTGGTGTGCGGATCGGTGGGGTCGGGGACGGCGAGCACCGCGCGGATGCGGTCCAGGACGGCGTCCGCGTCGGCCTGGGTGGCGTAGGGGCCGTGGCGGAGTGGGCGGCGGGTGCCGTCGGCGCGGGCGGGTACTTCGATCTGCCAGTGCCAGTGCCCGTGGGTGCGGGACCAGCCGCCGCCGGGCCGGCGAAGCTGGGGACAGGAGCGTCCCAGTCGCCGGCCCGTGACGCTGTCGCGGCAGCCGCAGCGTTTGAAAGTGGATCCCTTCACTCAACGTCTCCTGGATGCTCCGTACGGTGCCGCCAGCGATGCCGGGTGGAATCCGCTGGTGGCGGGGTCATCGCATCCACGCTCACCTTCGCGTCGGCATCAAGTCGCCCGCCGCCGGTCGCGGCGGGGTCGGGTTGGAGGAGATGGAGCAGGGCGGCGACCGGGACGATGATGCGGCTGCCGGCCCGGATCAGCGGAATGGGGAACTGGTCGGTGGCGGCGAGCCGGTACGCCTGGGATCGGCTGATCCCGAGCACGGATGCGGTGGTGGCGAGGGTGGTGGTGACGCCGAGGGCACGGATGCGCTCGACCGTCCACACCTCCCCGCCGCTGAGCGCGGTGGTGGTGCTGTCGGTCGTGGTACAGGTGGTCTGGTCAACGTGATTCGTGGGGCTGTTCATGATCAGGCTTCTCCTGGTTATGAGATGGATGGCTGTGCGGTAGGAGCGGGGTAGCCCCGTCGGGGTCGACCGGCGCAGGGGTGGCTGCTCCGCCGCCGTTGCGCCGCTCCGGTGACAGAGGCGGTGGCGTCGGGTTGGTCGGCATGATCGGGCTCACGATCAGCCCGGGTGGTGCCGATGACTCGATCTTGAGGGTCTTGAGGAGTTCGGATAGGCGGGTGTTGGACACGGTGTGACCGGCTGCGCGGAGGGCTTCGGCGAGTGCCGCCCGGGTCAGTGCCTGCCCGTCCGCGGCGAGCCGGTTCCGAACCTTGCGCGCCGCCGACAGCAGCTCGCCAACGTCGCCGGACGACTGCGCGGACCGTCCCCGGTCCGCTTGCTGCCGGTCCCGTCCGCCACGTCGACGACGCCCATCCGATGAGCGGACGGTCCGGGTCCGGGACCGCCGCTTCCCCGCCGTGACAGCAGTCCGCACCATCTCATCCGGTCGGCTGTCCGGAACGGTCCGCCCGGCCTCATCCCGTCGGCCGTCCCCAACCGTCCAGGCGGTGTTGGCGGGCGTGGCGGTGCTGGTCCGTCCAAGGGCGATCTTGACCATGACGAGGAATCCGAGCGCGGGTACGGCGGCGGCGACCCAGCCGATGACCGAGGGTTCGGCCTCGACGACCTGCGCTGCCAGGGACAGGGTGACCGCGCACGCCAGCACGGTGGCTGGAAAGACGGTGGAAGTGTGGGCGCGTTTGCGGCGGCGCAGTTCCAGGCCGGAGGCGATGGACATCAGTTCCAGGACGATCGCGTCGGCCCAGGCCAGCCAGCCGGGTTGGCCGTGCGCGGCGGCTACGTTGTGTACGTGGGTAAAGCTGGCCGCCCCCGCTGCGCCGCCGATGGCCAGCATGATGACGACCTGGACGCCACCCTCCACGCGGCTGCCGCGCGGACTGCCGTCCGGGTCAGGGACCGGCGCTGTCGTGGCCCATCACCTCCTCAACCCTGACCGGCGATCCGGACCGTCCGCCAGCGGCAGGCGGCAGGACCGAGTAGTGGACCGACCCGGCGTCGGACAACAATCGGGACGGAGAGCGGGCACCGGTCGCAAACCGCCCGACGCGGACGCCGGACCGAGAAGTGGTCCGCCGCTGTGGGAGCGGACGGCTGGTGCTCTCACGGATCTGTCAGCGCCGACCGCGCTGCTCACGACAGATCCGTGACAGACGCCGGCGGTTGATGTCCGCTCCGCCGCGGAGGTACTGTCCACGGCCGTCGCGCCGTCGCCGATCACGCGGCCTCACCCGCCCGGCTGGAGACGTCGACGGCATACCCGGCCAGATCTGCCAGCCGCAGCCGCTGCCCTTCCCGGCCGGCCATGGCCCACACCGCCTCTGCCGGGCCGAGGCCCGCCGTCGCGGCATGGTCGCGGGCCCCGGTGGCGACCGGCACCGACAGCGGCACGTCGGCCAGCACGCGGCGTAGATTGCGCTCGCGGGCGGCCGAGGGCAGCCAGAACAGCACCGGCCACGCCCGCTCGATCGTGCCGAACAGCTCCTGATAGCTGTCCACCTTGCCGGTCAGGATCGACAGCTGCTCGGCGCCGGTGTCGTACTCGACGAAGAACGGCACCTCGACACCGTTCTCAGCCCACCGGCCGTAGCCGTCCGGACGGACCCGCGGCTGATACGCCCGCACCAGCCCCGGATCCTTCCGGCTGGTGAACGTCCCGGCGCGCTGGCACACCGCCTCCGGCAACCACTCCACCAAGCCGGTACCCGGATGGGTACGGGCGTGCCCGGCCAGGTCGGTGAAGAAGCCGTTCACCCCGAGGCGGTGAGAGAGGCTGCGGGTCGAGGTCCAGCGCCGCCGCTCCACCCGGGCGTGATCCCGCCGCGGGGGACGTTCGTCGCGGCTGGCGGCGACGACCTCGGCGCCGAGCTGGTCGATGACGTAGTGGTACGGGTACGAGCCGCCGTCGGCCCGCTGCGGTCGGAACCGGGCGACGAGGCGCAGCCGGTACAGGGTCCGCAGCCGCCGCTGACAGAAGTCCAACGACGGGAACAGGGCGGTCGCGAGCTGGAACGAGGTCAGTACGCCGTGGTCGTACAACCAGCCCAGCAGCACACGGTCACGGCTGGTCAGCTGGGACTGGACCCGGAGGACTGGATCATCCACCGGCTACCACCCTCCTTCCCGGGTAGGGAATGCCAGTCCCAGGGGGAGACCCGAGACCAGGCAGGGTCTGTCGCAGGACAGGCCGACGGCGCTGACAGCCGGGCTGGCCTGCGGTGTGAGAGGAAACAGGGGGTCGGTTCGGGGGTCCGGCTGAAGACTGACGTCCACGCTGACGCCAAGCCCGACCCCCGAACGGGGATCAAGCCGGAACTCGTCACTGCCAATGCCTGCGGCAGTCGTTGAAGGTGTCGACGAAAGCACGTGAACTCCTTGGTTGAGGTGTGGATGTAGTGCTGATGGCGTAGGGGGGCACCGCAGCGCCGCCGAAGCGGAAAAGGCCGGTGAGAGGCATCCCGGCACCGCCCCTGCCGCGGTCGGGGTCAGCGGCGCCGGACTGCCCGCCGCCGGGAGCAGCAGCGAGAAGAATGGCCTTGGGGCAAGCGCGCGGAGGTAGCCGTTGGCGGGGTGGGGGCTAGCCTCTGGGTCATGTCCGCCCCTGCACCGCGTCCGTTGCTGTTCCTTGACGTGGACGGCACCCTCATCCCGTTCGGCACACCCGCTGCGGCCGGGCCGGGCAAGTCGTATGGCCGCCCCGTAGCACCGGCCCTACCGGCCGACGCCCATCCCTTGCTGCACAAGGTCGATCCGGAACACGGCCGCCGACTGGAGGCCCTGCCGTGCGATCTGGTGTGGGCGACGACCTGGATGAGCGACGCGAACGACGTGCTCGCACCCCTGCTCGGGCTGCCGCCGCTGCCCGTCGTGGACTGGCCCGACTCCGACGAGGTGGGACCCCTGCACTGGAAGACCCGTGGGCTGGTCGAATGGGCGCAGGGACGCCCCTTCGTCTGGGTCGACGACGAGATCTCCCACGCCGATCAACAGTGGGTATCGACTCATCACACAGGTCCGGCCCTGCTGCATCGGGTCGACCCACGTCGCGGGCTGACCGAGCACGACTTCACCGTCATCGAGAGCTGGCTCAGGCGGGCACGGTAGGGCGAGCTGCACGCCGTCGCAGTCGCCGTGCTTGACGGGCTGGCCACGCGGGACTGATGTTGGCGAACGGTGCGCCGGAACGGCGATACCCAGTAGCCGGCTGAGCTGCTCTACAGGGACGGAACGTTCGGTAGCAGGTCGTCGTCGCGTCCGGTCTGGGGTAGCCCAGCCACAGCGGCGATGGCCTGGACGGCCTCGTTCAGTCCGGTGGTCTCGGGTAGGACGAGCTCGTCGGACCAGCCCAGGACGTCGTGGGCGGCGTACCAGCCGCTCATGTTCTCGGCGGTGAACTCACTGACCTGCGGGCGCGTGAGGTGCCGGCGCACGGTCTCGGCCAGGGACACATCGAGGTAGCAGAACAGCGACCGCCCTCGGTGGCCGTCCCGCAGGGCGGTCAGCATGCTGCGGTAGCGGCTGCTGTGCAGGATGCCCTCCAAGACCACGTGGTAACCGTGGTCGAGGGCGAACCGGACGGTCTGCGCGATCAACGCCGGTGCCGCGCCGCCGGGCTTGTCCCGCTCGCGCAGCACGATCCGGCGCAGGTAGTCCTGCTCGACCAGGGCGCAGCCCCGGCCGTGCCGGCGTCGTAGCTCTCGGGCGATGCTGCTCTTGCCCGAGCCGGAGTTGCCCCGGATACAGACGAGGATCGTGTCCGGGTTGCCGGTGGGTTCAGCGAGCACGATCCCTCCTCGGATTCACTCGTTGCGCACGGTGAGGTCGAGGGCGGCGACGGTCAGCCGGGTGAGGTCAGGGAGTTGGTCTTCGTCGACGGTGACGCCGCGCAGGTTGTCCAGCGGCGTCTTGAGGTCGTGGAGGCGGCTGCCCCGCAGGTCGGTCCCGTCGAGCTGACAGGAGTCCAGTTCCAGACCGGCGAGGTCACATGCTCGCAGTGCGATGCGGGGTAGCCGGCAGGAAGACCACGCGCCGTTCGTGAGAGTGCACTCGGAGAAGGCGACCGAGCCGGCGGCGGCGACGCGGTGGAAGGTGGCGTAGTCGAAGCGGCAGCCGTCGAACAGGACGTCCTTGAGGCGTACGTCGGTGAGTCTGGTGCCGGTGAACCGGGAGCCGGTAATCGCGCACCGTTCGATGGTGATGCCGGTCAGGGTCGCTCCGGAGAAGTCGGTGCGGATGATCTCGCAGCCGAAGAGGCTGCCCGCCTCCCAGGTGCTCTCACTCAGGTCCACGCCGGTGATCATGCTGCTGCGAATGCTGACGTCCTCAAGATGCGAACCGCGCCACGCCGCGCCGTTGACGAGTGCCTCGGTGAGGCCGTCGGCGAGGTCCGTGGTGGTGTCAAGGTCGTCCGATTCGAGGTCCGGCAGCAGGACCTTCACGTCGCCGATCGTGGTGGTGCGCATGTGTCCTCAACCTGTGCGAGCGCGGGGTGGGCACGCCACCCCGCGCGTCCCGTGGCAGGGCTACTTCTTCTTGTTCCAGTTGTCCCAGCCGGGTCGACTGTCGAACTTACCCTTGTTGGCCCAGGTGGGGCGGTTGTCGAACTTCCCCGCGTCGATCGACGCTACCGACCGCTCCGGGTCGACGCCGAGGCGGGCGAGGTGCTCAGGTGCGGCGTTGACGAGGATCGCGAGAGCGTCGGTCATGGTGCTCCTCCGTGAGGGGTGAGGTGACCTGCGGCGGCGCTGACGAGGGCCTGTCGGGTGGTCCGGCAGTAGGTCGTCTCGCGGGCGGTGAACGTCGCGTGCTCGAAGTAGCGGTTACCGGCCTGGGCGCCCCGGCAGAAGTCGTAGAAGGCGCAGTGGTCGGCGCAGTCGTTAAGGGTCGTGACGAACTCGGCGACGTAGTCCAGGTCGCCGGCGCGGGCAAGCATGGCCGTGATCGGCTGGTGGAGGACGTTGCCGGCGATGAAGTCGCCGTATCGCGGCTCGGTGATGCCGAGCAGTTCCGGTGACAGCAGCACTACCTGCCCATCCCAGGAGACGGTCGGGATCGGCTCGTACGGGGCGTGGTCGACGCGTCCGGCGCGGGTGGCGGCAAGGTAGTCTGCCAGCCGGTCCACGTCGCGGATCCGCAGCGGACTGCCGCCGACGCGACGGGCGATGAGGTGCTGCCAGAACCGGTACGCGGCATCCTCCGACACCGGCGCCCGGTCGGCGCCCTCCTGCTCTTCAATGTTGAAGCCCACCGACTCGCAGCCAGGTAGGCCGGTGAAGAAGTCGACGAGGGATTCCGCGTGGTCGATGGTTTCCGGGGTGACCACACAGATCACCGAGTATCTCAGCCCCGCGTCGGCCAGCGTGTGCATGCCGCGCAGGGTCCGGGCGTCTGTCGGGTTGCCGGCCCGGTCGAGGCGGTTGCGGTTCAACGCGCCCGGTCCGTCGATGCTGACCCCGACCTCGAACCCGTAAGCGGTGAACAGCTCGCACCACTGGCGGTTGATCAGCGTCGCGTTCGTCTGAATCTCGTGACGCACCATCCCCGCGCGTCGCCGCTCCTCGAACGGGGTCAGTAGATCCCGGAACAGCCCGATGGGGGTGGCGGTGGGTTCGCCCCCGTGCCACACGACGCTCACCGGATGACCGCTGTTTTGCTGAGCGATCGACTCGGCGCAGGCCTGCGCGACCGCATCGCCCATCAGGCGGAAGGATCTCCGGTCGGGCAAATAGCAGTAGGTGCAGTCGAGGTTGCAGAAGCTCGTCGGCTGCATGACCAAGGTGTGGAAGCTGCCGGCAACCGCCGGCTGGCCAGTGGCGTTGATGAGGCCGATGCCGTTCACGAGGGGGCCTCCTCGATCCTGACGGCCGTGGGGGTACTGACGCGATAGGCGTGGGTGTGGCGGGCTGGCCAGCCGAGAAACCGGTCGAACATGTCGGCGGCGCTGCCCGTGACGCTCGGGTTGAGCCGGTGCAGGTCATCGATCGCGTCGTGCAGGCAGCCGGCCAGGTAGAGGAACAGGCTCACCGGCACTTCTCGGTACTCGGCCAGGAGCGCGAGCTTCGCTGCGCCGCAGGGCCACGGCTGCCCGCACCGGCGGCACAGCCACAGCGGGCGCATCGGCAGATGTTCCACCTCGGCTGGCGCGAGCCGGTTCGCCGCGAGACGGCGCTGCTGGCCAGTCACCGGCGACCGCCCTCGCGGGCCTGCTGCTCGAACAGCCGACGCCACACGAAGGTGAGCAGCGGCGGATCAGCGGGCCACACCTGCCCCGGCGAGGCCGTCCCCCTAGGCTCGGGGCGCCGGGACTGGCTGGCCATGGCGTTACGCGAGACGTAGACCGTCATGCCGCCACCCCCATCAGGGACGATGAGCGGCGGGCCCGCCGGGGGAAGGGCGAGCCCGCCGCCGCACCACGGCGGCTGGGAGCAGACCGCCGATCACCCACCCACGCAGCCCTCATGGCGGTACGCAGGCGGGGAAAGCGCCGAGACAGTTCGCTCCCGGAAGGGCCGAACCAGCGGCCCAAGCCGTGGTGTGGTGCGCCGCTCATCGATCCCTCCATCTGCAACTCCCTGTCAGTCATCCCTGACACCAGCATCGACACACGCCGGTGATCTGAAGTGAACTGAACGTAGGGGCGGCCGGTACGGAAGACCGGGAAAATCCGTACCGGGTCCGGCGGGCTTCAGCGGGCAGGGTGATGGTGTGCGAGGGATGACGGACGACATGACGATCGGCCAGCGCGTCGCCTTCTACCGGCGTCGGCGAGGACTCTCCCAGGAGGTGCTGGCCGGTCTGGTCGGCAAGACGCAGGAGTGGTTACGCAAGGTCGAGACGAACCGGGCCGACCTGGACCGGCTGTCGGTCATCCGCGCCATCGCCAAGGCCCTCGACGTATCCCTCGGCGACCTCATCGGTACACCGCGCCTGTTCGAGTGGTCGGACGACTCCGGACGCGAAACGATCCCGGCCTTGCGGGCCGCGCTTCACGACTATCGTCACCTCGCGCCGGCCCTTGCCAGCACCGGGGACGTCGAGGCCCCGGCCCTGCGCGAGATCGAGAACGACGTCGCCGAGATCTGGACCGCCTACCAGCACTCCCGGTACGGCACCCTCGCCCGCCGGCTGCCCTACCTCATCCACGACTGCCTCACCGCCACCGAGGCGTACGACGGACACGACGGCCAGCGCGCACATGCGATGACCGCCTACGCCCACCAACTCGCCGCGCTGTTCCTCACCAAACTCGGCGAAGGCGACCTCGCGTGGACCGCCGCCAGCCGAGGCCTAGCCGCAGCCAACGCCAGCCACGACCACGTCGTCATCGGCTCACTCAGCCGCTCCGCCGCCCACTCACTGGCATCCATCGGTGAATACGCCCAAGCCCGCGGCCTCGCCGCCACGGCGGCACAGTTCCTGGAACCCCGGCTCGCCAAGCCGACTCCGCAGCTGCTGTCGGTCTACGGCAGCCTGCACCTCGTCTGCGCGCTGGCCGCCGCCCGAGACGACGACCGCGCCTCCGCCGACACCCACATCACCGAGGCCGACGCCGCCGCACAGCGGCTCGGCGCCGACGGCAACCACGTGTGGACCGCGTTCGGGCCGACCAACGTGTCAATCCACAAGACGACCGTGGCGATGGAACTCGGTGACGTGCAACGCGCCATCGCCATCGGCGCCCCACTCGACACCAGCACCGTGCCCGTCGAGCGGCAGGTTCGGCACGCCATCGAAACCGCCCGAGCCCTCGCACGGTGGAACCGCATCGACGACGCCCTCGCCGCACTCCTGGACGCCGAGGTCATCGGCCCCGACCAGGTCCGCTACCACCGGCTCTCCCGCGACCTCGTCCGAGACATCCTCACCCGCCCCCGGCCACCACGACTGGCCGTCGAACTCAGCGACCGAATGGGCGTCCGGACGGGAGGCCCCCGCTGGTAACTGGACTCAGATCAACCGGCTCGTGTAGCCAGCCGCCACCAGGCGCTCGAAGGCCGCCCGCACCTCGTCCGGCATCTCCTGCGGGATCGCGAACCCGCGCTCGGCGTACACCTCGATCCGCTGCGTGTCGCCCACCAGCATGTCCACCACCCGCCGCGGGTCGCCGATGCTGCGCACGTAGTCGTCCAGCTCGAGCGGGTTTGAGGCGCACACCACATCGATCTCCGGCCACATCAGCTTGCAGGTGGCGTAGGCCCGGCGCTGCTGGTAGGGCCGCGACATGATCAGCACCGACCGCACGGGAATCTGTCGTTCGATCAGGAGCGCGCGGGAGTACTCGATGTTCTCGGCGGTGTTCGTGGCACGCGGCTCCACGAGAATGGACTCCGCCGGCACACCCTGCTCAACCGCGTACTCGCGATAGTGCACCGCCTCGCCGCGGGGGAACCGCTCGATCGTTGTCGGGGCGTTCGCCCCGGTGAAAACGATCCACGGGAACAGCCCTGCTTGAAACAGCCGCGTTGCGACCACCGCAACGCCGAGGTCATGGCTGCCCAAGCCGATGCCCACGTCGCACGGGCGCAGCTCGTGGTGCATGTCGTGGTATCGCCACAGCGTCTCCACGTCAGCCCGGACCTCGTTCGGGAGCACGTGAGTCGGCACCGCGGCCTGCCGATCCATCAACGCCCGCCAGGTAGGGCAAGCGCCGGAGTTTGATTCACGCCCCGTTCCCTCATTGCGTCAGCGTAGGGCAGGCAGAGCCGACACCAGCAGCGCGATCGGCAGCCGCTCCCTCCGTCGGCGCCAACTCGCGTACCTGAACCCACAACGCCCTCTCGCCGGCCTCGCGGATGGCCGCACCGAGCACGAAGCGAGCCGCGCGATCTGCGGCAGATCCGTGCATGTGATCTTGCGCCAAATGCGTTGTGGGAGCGTCGGTTCGGTACGCTGGCCGCGGCTTTGGAGGTGGCTGGCGAATGGCGGTGTCCGGCCTGCCCGACGGCAGCTGGTGGGTCGACGACCCGATCGACGAGCCGGGCGAGGACCTGTTCGGGCGCGGCCCGTTCGTGTCACGCGCGGTCGCCCTGCTTGACCAGATCGGCTCCCGGCCGAGCAGCACGGTGGTCGGGTTGGTCGGCCCGTGGGGCAGCGGTAAGACCAGCACGATCCGGATGATCGTGGCGAATCTCAATCCTGACCGGTGGGGCGTCACTTGGATCAACCCGTGGGCGTTGTCCGGTCCTGACGCGGTCGTCACCGAGCTGCTCGGCGCGATCCGCGCCGCGGTGCCGGAGAAGGCCAGCGCCGGCACGAGGGTCCGGCAACAACTTTCCCGGTACGGCGCCTTGGCCACGCCAGCGCTGTCGATGGTGCCGGTGGTCGGTAGCGCCGCGACCGCGATGGCCAACGAGGCCATACAGCGGCTTACCGACCAGGGAACGACCCTTGGCGAACAGGCGGACCAGGTCCGCGACGCGCTGCTCGCGCTGGCCCGCCCGACGTTGGTCGTCATCGACGACGTCGACCGGCTGCAGCCCGAGCAACTCCTGGCGGTATTCCGGGCTGTGCGGGTGCTTGGCCGGCTGCCGCACGTGCACTACGTCCTCGCCTATGACCAGCAGACCGTCCTCGACGTGTTGTCCACGACCCCGATCGCCGACAAGCACGGCGCCCGGGCCGTCGCGTTCCTGGAGAAGATCGTCACGTTACGCCTCGAGCAGCCGCCGGTCCGTCTGGAGCACGCTGAGTCGCTGTTCAACACCGGCTGCGCTGGCGCGCTCGGCCGGGCGTCTGCGTCGCTGAGCGAGGACGCCCAACGCCGCCTGGTCGAAGAGCGTGAGGCGCTGCTGCTGCGGGTACTGACCGAGCCGCGCAGCGTGGCCCGGCTGCTCACCCAGGTCGACATCTACCTGCCGCTGGTCGGCGCCTCCGAGGTCGACTTTGTCGATTTCATCACCCTGACGTTCCTGCGGATCACCTACCCGCGCCTATACCAGGCCATCGCCATGCATCGCACCGCGCTCGTCGACGCCACCGAAATCGCCGAGCCGAGCCGGCGCCGCCCCGAATTCGACGAAGAGGCGCTGGCCCAGCTCGACGTTCCGGCCGCGCACACCGGTCGGGTCGCGGACGCCCTGCAACGGCTCTTCCCGCGTCTGACCACTGACCCGGTGAGATCGACAGTGGCCCAGCACCGGAGGCGCGGGCAACGGCGGGTCAGCGACCCCGACTACACCGAGCGGTACTTCGCTCTGACCTCAATCATCGACGAGATCAGTGACGGTAGCCTCGCCCAGGCGATCCGGGAGTTGGCCGATGGACGCCGTGGCGTGGCGACCGAGGACCTCACCGCGGCATTGCGACCCGACCTCACCGACGCCCAGGCGTGCTCCAGGGCGGCCCGGACGCTCCGCCGGGCCGCGTCCCTGTCCGCGGAGCTGTCCGGTAGCGAGGCCGCCGCGGTAATCCCGTACGTGCTCGACCAGTTCGACCACCTTCGCGGTCCCGCGGCGGGCGGGTTCGGTCCCGACGAGGAAGCCACCGTCTGGCTCGCGGCGCTGCTGCAACAGGCCGACGGCAAGCCGCTGCCCCCAACCGCACTGGGCGATCCTGGTCTGCTGCCGTACTTGTTGAATGCGATCCGGATGGCGGTCCCCGAGCCGGCCGACGCCACCATCGCGAATCTCGCCGCCCAACCTCCCGGCTCGTCGTGGCTTGCGGACGTCGTTCAGGCCACGTACGAAGCGGCGTGGGCGCGGGTCCAGGAGCACACGTGTCTTGGCGACACCGCACCCATCGAGCCGGTGAGCCTATACATCTCCCGGCTGGAATCGGCCTTCGGCGACGCGGACGTCGACCGGCGGATCACCGCCGCCGTCAACGATGGTCTGCCAGTCGCGGATCTCGCGGCCCGACTTGTCGACATCGAGGTCGCGTTCACGTCCACCGGCACTCACACCCGCATCAGTGGGTTCGACAAGGCGGCGTTCCTGGGGCGTATCGGACGCCACCGCATCTCCGCGGCGCGGGCGCAACTGGACAGTGCCGCGGCGGGCACTCGGCCCGGCGCTCTCGACCGCGCCGACGTGTCGTGGGCGAACCGGCGCCGGTTCGCCGCCAGCGCCCTCATCGAGGCACTCGACGCCGGCATCACAGAACCGGGAAGGCTGCTGCCGGCCCCGCCCGAGGAGCAACGCCACCCCTTCACCAACCATCGTCCGTCGTTGATGAACGATGGAGGTGAACCGCTCGATCTGACGCTGCAGGTCGCCGTGCTGCTGCCCGCAGGTGACGAAACTCCTACGGGCGCTCACAACGGATGGGGTCCCCCAGCCGGTACACGTGAAGAAATCCTCCTCGCCGCGATGCGAAGCGCACCGATCAGCGGCTGGCTCCGGGCGCGCCACTCGGACTGGGGCATAGCCGCCGAACCCTGGGCCATCAGCGACGCTAACGGTCGCCACTACACCACCGCTCAGTCCGGTGCCCGGGCCGCTACGCCGGGCGCGCTTGGCATGCGTCAGGCATTGCCGGTCAGGGTCGGCGCCCAACTCATCACGGGCCACGCCGCGCAGAGCCCAAGCCAGCAGTCGCTGCTGCTCACTGTCGGCATCGGATTCCACCTGGCCGAACTCGACGAACGGCACCGACCCGCGGAGGCACGGGCCCGCGTCGTGCCCCTCCCCGCAGCGTTCACCCTGCATGGCCTGTTTGAGCTCACTGACGCGCTCGTCCGGTGCGCGCAGACGGCGAAAGCGCTGTGGATGCAGCTCGACGACCAGTCGCCTCCACCCGAAACCGCGCTCCTGCACCTGTCACTGACAACCGCCGAAGGACTCCCCGCGGTCGTCGACCTCAGTATCTACCCGCGGCGAGGCACTGCCGTCCGTAATCAGTACTTCAAGGTCTACCAGTACCGATCCGGGTCCCGCGATATCGCGGCTGCGGCGTTGCGGGACTGGCTGAGCGAGGCCGGGTACCGGCACCACGAGCAGGCGATCCTGGACATGTGGGACCCCGCGCCCTAATAGTGCGTTGGCCCTTCACATGAGCGGGTCGGCCGAGGTCGTCCGCTGCCGTGGCATCGCCGTGTGGATCGCCTGCAAAGGCCTCGAGTCGTGGCTGTCCTGACCCACCGACTACCGCCGCCTGGCCCGCCGGTAAGAACGCTAAGCCGATCATTTCACGCCTTTATCAACCTCGCCGCGACCCTCATTTGCCACCGCCGACTCACGAAGATCACCAACTGAGACACCGCCTTACGGGATGCACTACTTTCGGCAGAAGCGGATACACCATACGGCCGATGCTTGCTCCTCAGGGTGCCCGACCCATGGCGGCTCCCACGCATTCAACTACTTTGGCCCAACTACCTTCGAATCAACCGGGAAGGCTCCAGATGGAGGAGGGATGTCGATCAGCCGGTGACGTGCGGTGCCCGCCGCCGGGATCCGCCACACCTGCTCGTGCGGCCGGTGGTGGTGCAACAGGTCGACGGTGGTAATCGCGATCGGCGCCCGCAGCGGCCGGCTCACCAGATCAGCGAGCAGGTTGGCCTCCCGTTCCGCGTCCCGAGCGATGACCAGCACCACGCCGACCGGCAAGACCGGGTCAGTGCGCCGATAGCCAGCCAGAACAGCACCGAGTCCGAGAGTTGACCGCTCCCGTTCGGCGATCACCTCACCAACCGGGCCGGGATCGACGTGCACCAGGAACCGCAGACACCGGCCGTCCTGCAGCCACACGCCGTACCCGTCAGCACGCAGATTCGCCAAGCCACGCTCCCGCAGCCACACCGACGTGTCCAAAGTAGTCAACCACTGGAACAGCCCACACCGGGCGGGATCCTGGCGTGACACCGCGAGCAGCGGCAGGAACAGCAGGTAGTGCGCCGCACCCCAGTCCCGCTGCCCCAGACGCAACGGCACCGGCCGCCCCGACAAGACGAGATCACGATCCAGCAGCTCGGTCCCCTCCCCGGTGATCCTGTACCACCAGGCATGCGCCCGGTCCTCCGCCGACCGCTCCCGGCCCACCAGGCCCATGGTGTGCAACCCGGTGAGGTCCCGATGTGCGGTCAACCGCGGCACCCCCGCCACCACCGCGATGTCGCTCGTGGTGGCCCAGCCGTGCAATGCCAGGAACGACAGGATCCGCCACCGCCGAGGCGACAGCTCACGACCACCGGCCACCCATCGATGATTCCCCACCCCGGCGACTCCGCACCATCCCGGCGATCCGGCACCGCGATGACGTCCCAAGGGAACTCCCGCACCCTCAAAACGGGGTTTGTGAGACGTTTTCCATGATCACTGTTCACCGAATCAGCCGAAGAGCTGATGACGGAAGCCGCAGATCCGGCATACCGGGTTCTATCAAGATCGCCGGACCCCGGCTCCGATCCCCTTCGGGAACCGCCCACCGAACCGATCCTGCACCACCGATAGCCGCAACCCCCGGCTGCCCGACCATCCCACGCCGCAGCCATCGACCGGCGTCCGAAGCACCCCGCCATGTCCCACGGACGCCGCTCCGGTCCATCGGCTCCCGAGCACCCGCCGAGCTACCACGATCCAGACGCAGACACGAAAAAGGCCCTGGCCCAGTGTGAATCACCAGGTCAAGGCCTTGCTCGTTGGTGCGCCGCCAGGGACTCGAACCCCGAACCCGCGGATTAAGAGTCCGCTGCTCTGCCAGTTGAGCTAGCGGCGCTCGCTGACAACGGGAAGAAGATTAGCACGCCCGCGGAGCCGGGTTCCAATCCGATACCGGGTCCACCCTTCGGTCGAGCTTAACCGGCGAAACCGGTCAAAACGGTCAAAGATTTGGACACGAGGGCGGGTCAGATGGCGTCGATACGGCACGATGTCCGCCAGGCATGTGAGGACAGGGGTGGGCATGGGCAGGTTCTCGCGGGCCGGGGCGACGGTGGGCGTCCTGGTCCTCACGGCGTCGCTGGCACTTACCGGGTGCGGCGGCGGCGACGAGGGGAAGAAGCCGGCGTTCGAGCCCGGCCAGCAGCAGGTCGGTGGCGTCTCGTCCTCGGCGCCCGCGGAGCCGAGCGCCGCCCCGAGCGAGGGCGCCGCCGCCGCGGCGCTGACGGTGAGCCCGGCCGACGGCGCGGCGAGCCGGCCGGTCAGCACCGAGATCAGCGCCCGCATCCCGGGCGGCGGCACCGTGTCGAAGGTGGTGCTCGCCACCGCCGACGGCACCAACGTCGCCGGACGGATGCGGCGGGACGGCTCCAGCTGGGTGCCGTCGGCCGCGCTGAAGTACGGCGCGAAGTACACCGCCACTGTCACCGGGACCGGCAAGGACGGCCAGCCGTACCAGGGCACCAGCACGTTCACCACGATGGCCAAGCCCAAGTCGATGATCGGCTCCGGCCTCTACATGTTCAGCGACAAGACGTACGGGGTGGCCATGCCGGTGGTCGCCGAGTTCTCCCCCGGCATCCCGAAGAAGGACCGGGCCGCGGTGCAGAAGCGGATGTTCGTGCAGACCGACCCGCCGCAGCCCGGCGCCTGGCACTGGGTCGACAACGGCACGCAGGCGTACTACCGCGCCCCGGAGTACTGGAAGACCGGCACCACGATCACGGTCCGGCTGGCGCTGGCCGGGATCCCGCTGAGCAACGGCCGGTACGGCAACATCGACCGCAGCGCCACCGCCAAGATCGGCCGCGCGTTCGAGATGACCGTGGACAACGCGACCAAGCAGATGACGGTCTCCGAGAACGGCACGGTGATCCGTACGCTGCCGGTCAGCCTGGGCAAGAAGGGCACCCCCTCCTCCAGCGGCACGATGGTGGTGATGGAGAAGAAGGAGTCCACCGTCTTCGACACCCGCAGCGAGCCGGACCCGGCCAACCGCTACGTCACCGAGATCGACTTCGCCCAGCGGATCACCTGGGGTGGCGAGTACATCCACGCCGCGCCCTGGTCCGAGGGCGTGCAGGGGCGCCGCAACGTCTCGCACGGCTGCGTGAACGTGTCGATGGCCAACGGCCGGTGGCTGTTCGGCAAGACGCTCGTGGGCGACCCGATCACGGTGAAGGGCACCGAACGCCGCCTGGCGCCGGGCAACGGCTGGACGGCCTGGAGCATGAGCTGGTCCCAGTTCGTCGCCGGCAGCGCGCTGCCGGTGCCGCAGGGCGGGCAGCCGGCGCCGTTCTGACCGGCGTACCGTGGTCGGACACGCCACCTCCGACGAAGCGCCGGGCGGCCGTGGAATCGTTACATCCCGGCGGGGTGTTCCGGTTCACGTCGGGCAACGCGTACCCGCTCCGGCGCGTCTGACCTGAGACGACGCCGCACGGCATCACTTGTGAGGGAATCATGCGAGCTGGCCAGGACGAACCGATCAGGGGCGGGAGCACCCCGCGCGTCGGCCGCCGCCGCGCGCTGGCGGCCGGGGTGCTCGCCGCCGCGTTGGCCCTGACCTCCGCCTGCACCGGCGGCGGTGGTGGCAAGCCGTCGAGCTGGCAGGGCGGTGGCGACGGTGGCGAGAAGGCCCCCAAGGCAGCCGCCACGATCAGCGAGCCCGCCGCCGACGCCAAGGACGTGCCCGCCTCCACCGCCATCACCTTCACCACGACCGAGGCGCAGGAGACCACCGTCGAGGTGAAGGACTCCACCGGCAAGGCCGTCGAGGGAACGCTCGCCGCGGACGGCAAGAGCTGGCTGCCGGCCGCCGCGCTGGCGTACGGGCAGACGTACACCGCGACCGTGACGGCGACCGGCGACGACGGCAAGCCCGCCACCGCCACCAGCACGTTCACCACAATGGCGAAGCCGGCCAAGCAGGTGCGGGTCACCAGCTTCCTCGGTGACAACCAGGTCGTCGGCGTGGCCATGCCGCTGATCGTGAAGTTCGGCCGGGCCATCCCGGAGGACTATCGCGACGACGTCCAGCGCCGGATGATCGTCACCGCCAAGCCCGCCCAGGAGGGCATCTGGCACTGGGTGAGCCCGACCGAGGTGCGCTACCGGCCCAAGACCTTCTGGAAGCCCAACAGCACCGTCAGCTACAAGGTGCAGGCGGGCGGGCTGCCGCTCGGCGACGGCTGGTACGGCCGGTCCGACCTCACCGTCGACGTCAAGATCGGCCCGTCGTTCGTGATGACTGTCGACAACCGCACCAAGCGGATGACTGTCACCCGCGACGGCAAGGTGGTCAAGACCATCCCGGTGAGCCTTGGCAAGAAGAGCACCCCCTCGTCCAGCGGCACCATGGTGGTGATCGAGAAGCTCCGGCACACGGTCTTCGACACCATGGAGGAACTGGGCCCGGAGGAGGGCTACCGCACCGAGATCGACTACGCCCAGCGGCTCACCTGGGGCGGCGAGTTCATCCACGCCGCACCCTGGTCGGAGGGCGTGCAGGGCCGGACGAACGTGTCGCACGGCTGCGTCAACGTCTCGATGAAGGAAGGCAACTGGCTGTTCGCCAACACCCGGATCGGCGACCCGATCACGGTCAAGGGAACCGAGCGCAAGCTCCAGAACGGCAACGGCTGGACGGACTGGAACATGAGCTGGGAGGAGTACGTCAAGGGCAGCGCCCTGCCGTACGAGCCGCCGGCCGCCGAAACCACCCCGGACGCCGACACCACGCCGGACGCCGGTACGCCCAGCGTCGAGCCCACCCCCTGAACCCCGCACACGACGAAGCCCTCTCCCGGAAGGAGAGGGCTTCGCGTTTGGGGTGACTGATGGGAATTGAACCCACGACAACCGGGACCACAACCCGGTGCTCTGCCAACTGAGCTACAGCCACCATGCTCGCCGCTGCGGTTGCCCGGGCGGTGCGCGGACTAATAATAGCCACACTCCGGCCGACCCCGTCCACCGGGTTCGGCCGGGCGTCAGAGCTGGGCGGCGATCGCCTTCGCGGCCTCGACGTCCGGGCCGGGCAGCGGCACGAACAGCGTCCGCCGGTAGTACTCCAGCTCGCGGATGCTCTCCCTGATGTCGGCGAGCGCCCGGTGGGCCAGGCCCTTCTGCGGCTGCCCGAAGTACACCCGCGGGTACCAGCGCCGGCACAGCTCCTTGATCGACGACACGTCGATCATCCGGTAGTGCAGGTGGGCGTCGAGCCGGGTCATGTCGCGGGCCAGGAAGCCCCGGTCGGTGGCGATCGAGTTGCCGCACAGCGGCGCGGTACGCGGGTCCTTCACGTAGCTGGTCACGTAGTCGAGCACCATGTCCTCGGCCTCGGCGAGGGTGACCGTGGAGCGGCGTACCTCCTCGGTGAGCCCGGACTTGGCGTGCATGCTGCGCACGATCTCCGGCATGCCGTCGAGCACCTCGTCGTCGGCGTGGATCACCACGTCGACGCCGTCACCGAGCACGTTGAGATCGGGATCGGTGACCAGCGCCGCGACCTCGATCAGCGCGTCCCGCCGCAGGTCCAGCCCGGTCATCTCACAGTCGATCCAGACGAGAAGATCAGCCACCGGAACAGACTACGCGCCGCCGACCCGCCCGCGCCTCGGCACGGTGGCCGAGGTGGACCGCTAGGGTTTCCTGCGTGCCAGCCGAACCCGCCGCCCCACCCGCCGTCGCCCGCGACGACGCGGGCGCGCGTACGGTCCGGCGGGTCGTAGCGGTGCTGGCGCTGGTCGCGATCCTGCCCGCGCCCTACCTGCGCAACCTGCGCCACGACTACTACGACCAGAAGATCTACATGTCGGCGATGGACTGGTGGGCGGCCGGGCACCCGCTCTACGACTACGTCCAGCCGGACCGGGTGCAGGGCGCGCTCTACTTCACCTATCCGCCGTTCGCGGCGCTGCTCCTCGCGCCGTTCGGGTACCTGCGGCTCGGGGTGGCCATCGCAGCCTTCGCGGTGCTGACAGTGGCCGCTGTGGTGGTGACCACCCGCTGGCTGGTGCTGCCGGTGCTGCGGCGGTACGACCTGCCGCGCGTGTTCGGCCTGACCGTCGCCGTGCTGCTGGTGCTTGCCGTGGAGAGCACCCGGGAGACGATCACGCTCGGGCAGATCAACATGCTGCTCGTGATGCTGGTCCTCGGCGACCTGCTGTTCGCCGTACCGCAGGGTCGGCGCTGGGCCGGGGTGGGCGTGGGGCTGGCGGCGGCGCTCAAGCTCTTTCCCGGCATCTTCGTGCTCTATCTGCTCGCCGCCCGCAAGTGGCGGGCGGCGGCGGTGGCGGCGGCGACCGCCGCGGTGGCCACGCTGCTGGCGGCAGCGGTCGCGCCCGGCGACTCGTGGCGGTTCTGGACCCACGAGCTGTGGGTGACCGACCGGGTGGGCCGCCCCGACTACACCGGCAACCAGTCGCTGTTCGGGCTGCTCAGCCGCTTGGCCGCATCGGCCGAGGCGGACCGGCTGCTGTGGCTGCTGCTCGCGCTGGCGGTGGCCGCGTTCGGTCTGTGGCGGGCCGCGCGGGCGGCTCGGGCGGGGGACGCGCTGGTGGGTCTCACACTGACCGGCCTGGTGGGCGGCCTGGTCAGCCCGATCACCTGGATCCACCACCTGTACTGGTTCATCCCCGCCGTGGTGGTGCTCGTCGACGCGGCGCTGGACGCCGATCCGGCGACGCCCGCCGGGGCGCGCCGTCGCGGCGGCCTGTTCGCGCTGGCCGCCGCCGTCGGCCTGCCGATCGTGTACGGCCTGGTGACGTTCCAGGACTGGGGCACCGCCGTCGTGCACACGGACGACCCGGTCGACTTCGTCGTCCGCAACGTGTACGTGCTGCTCAGCCTGCTGTTGCTGGCGGTGCTCCCGATCCGTCACCACCGGGACGAACCTCGGATAACACGGACTGAACGGACACACCTCGCAACAAACGGCGATCAGCGCTAATCTGGTCTCAACTACCTCAGATTTCTCCCAGGTAGCACCGATCCCCCGGTGAGGACGGCCCTCCGCGTCGGCAGCGCGGAGGGCCGTTCGGGTTCTTGGTCGTCAGTCCTGGTCGTCCGGGCACCGGCTGGGCAGCGGGGCGATCGCCGCGCGGGCCCGCCCGCCGGCGCCCGAGCCCACCGCCACGAGATGCCGTTCGGGCCGCGACGCCGGACCCGGCTGCCGGCCCAGCCCGCTCAGCGAGGTGACGCCGAGGCGCCCGGCCAGCACCGGCACCTGGTCCGGCTCGACCACGAAGACCACCTCACGCGGCCGCAGCGGCCGCAGCAGCACCACCACGGCGAGGATCACGAACAGCGTCCCGCCGGTCAGCAGCGCCCACGCCAGCCCGGGGAACCAGCCGGCCCGCAGCTCGCCCCGCATCCGCAGGTCGAGCCCGTCGGCGCCGTCGACGCGCATCACCACCAGGCTCAACGACCGGCCGCTCAGCTCGGCCGGGCTCCACTCCAGCGAGCCGATGCCCTCGCGTACCCAGAAGGGCTGAGCCAGCGGCACGGCGACGCCGTCGCCGGCGGTGGCCGGGTCGAGATCGACGGGAAGCGGCCCCCGGGTGACAGCGACGCGGCGCACGGTGCTGTGCGGGACGTCGGCCAGCCACCCCCGCACCTGGTCGGTCGGGGCGAGGCCGAGGAAGACCGGGCCGTGATCGTCCCGTGCGGTGAGGTGCAGCCGGGCCTGCCCGGTGCGGGCCACCGGCAGGTCGGTACGCAGCAGCGCGTCCACGTCGGTCACCAGCACCGCGCGGGCGGGCGTGCGGACCGGCTCGAACCGGGCGCCGAAGCCGCCGTCCGGGTCGGCGTGCCGGGCCGCGAGCCAGAGGCCGGCGCCGGCCAGCAGGGCCGGAACCCCCAGCGCCAGCAGCACCATGCCGGCAATCGTGCGTGCGAAACGCATTCGCGTCGTCCCTCTCGGTAGCCAACTACCCGGCCGACCTTACCGACGCGGGTCGGCCGATCGCCGGATATCGGCGGCACCCGGCCGGGACGGCGACCGGCCCGGCGGATCGTTCCGCCGGGCCGGTGCGTCGCTCGCGTTCAGGACTTCGCGGCGGGCTCCCGCCGGGTACGCGCGAACGCCAGGCCGCCGAGGACCAGGCCGCCGAGACCGGCGACCAGCCCGGCCACCCCGAGCGCGACGGCCGCGCCCGACTCGGCGTCGTCATCGTCGTCGGCCGCCTCGGCTGCCGGCGCGCTCGCGCCGGGCGAGGCCGGAGCGTTCTCGGCGGCGGCCAGCTTGAGCACCGGCGCCGGGTTCTCCGGCTCCTCCGCGCCCGGCGTCGGCTCCTCGATCCACCGGGACACGTTGCCGTCGGAGTACGTCTGGAGGACCTTGAACACCATCGTGTCGACCTGCGGCAGCGGGCCCATCGACACCGGGAACTCCTGGAACTCGCCCGGCTTGACGCCGCCGTTCGGCGCGGCCGTGAAGGTCAGCTTGGAGACCGCCTCGGTGAGCTGGCTGCCGTGCACCTCGATCGGCGGGTCGACCTTGCGCTTCTCCACGGCCACCGTCCAGCCCGGCACCGGCATGGTGGAGACCGAACCGACAGGCGCGTTCTCCGGCAGGTTCACCTCGACCTTGACCGTCGACGCCGTGTCGCTCTCGTTCGGCACCCGGAAGGCGAACCGGCTGTAGCCGCCCTGCTTGCCCTCGGCCGGGTTGATCGTGACGTGCGCCGAAGCCGACCCGGCCAGGCCGAGCACGGTCGTGGCGACGGCGGCGAGAGTCAGCGCGGCGACGGTCGCGGAGCGCCGGAGACGGATCATCAGTGGGACCTTCCCGTTACTTGATCGGCACGGTGGCGGTCACCGTGGCCTGGTCGATGTCGGACGTGCGGACGGTGATGCGCAACTGCCAGTCACCACGGGCCGGCAGGTTGACCTCGCCGGTGGCGTGGTTGTCGCTCAACGGCAGCAGCGGGACCGTGATCGGTTCGATCCCGGCCGACGGCAGGGCGGCGGTGACCTTCCACTCCTGCACCGGCTGCGGCCTGTTGTCGGGGGTGTAGGCGTACAGGTGCATCGAGTTGTTGCCGGTCTCGGCCGGGTCCAGCTCGACCTGGAGCGAGTAGATCGGACTGCTCAGCGTGGTGGAGAAGTAGCCGGGCGAGGTGCCCGGCGCGTCCGCGACAGCGGTCCGCGCCGGTGTGGTCTGCACGAGCGTCGCCGACACGCCCAGCACCACCGCCGTGATGGCCAGCTCGGCCACCACGGCCCGCCGCATCGCGCCCGGCCGTCCGGCGGCGACCCGCCGCCGCACCAGCGCCCGGGAGTACGCGGCCACGCCGATCACCAGCGCGAACAGCGCGATCTTGGCGAGCAGCAGCTGCCCGTACGTGGTGTCGATCAGGGCCTGGAGGCTGGCCACCTCGATCAGCCCCTGCACGGTGCCGGCCAGCAGCAGCGCGGCCACCGCGAGCGCCGCCCAGCGGGACCAGATCGGCAGGATCGCGTCCAGCTCGCGCTCGTCGGCCCGGCGCAGCAGGAACACCGCGAGCATCACCAGGCCACCGAGCCAGACCGCCATCGCGCCCAGGTGCACCGCGTCCACCACCACCGACACGGCCGGGGCCGGTGAGGCCGCCGCGTGCCCGGCGAGCGGCCAGGTGAACAGCGCGGCGCCGCCGAGGACGGCGAGGATGATCCCGTCGGTGCGGCCGACCGGGCCGGCGAACAGCGGCCGGAGCAGGAACGCCGCCGCGGCGAGCAGGCCCAGCCGGACCAGGTGGGTCGTGCCGTACGCGCTGCCGAGCACGTCGCCGAGCCCGGAGCCGGTCACGTCGAACAGGCCGCCGCCGTTGACGTAGGGCACCTGGAGCCACACCTCGGCCAGCGTCGCCACCGCCAGCACGCCTAGCCCGGTCCAGGCCAGCCGGGCCGGGCCGCGGCGGGACAGCCGGCGCGGCCAGAGCGCGGCCAGCACCAGCGCCGGGCCGACGAGCAGCAGCAACCCGGCGTAGCCGGCGTACTTCGCCACCTTCACCGCGGTCTCGGTCACCGGGTTCGCCCGGTTGTCAGTGCCGCTGTCGGTGGGCGGCTCGGACGGCGCGCCGACGGAGTAGGTGAAGGCGCCGGAGACTGGGTGACTGTCCGCCGAGATGACCCGGTAGCTCACCAGGTAGGTGCCGCGCCCCGCGCCGGGGTCCACCGGGATGGTGACCTCGGCGCCCTGGAACGTCGGCTCGCCCCGGTCGGCCCGCGAGCCGTCGGGGGCGATCACGCGTACCTTCCCGGGCACCTTGCGGACGCTCTCGCTGAAGGTGATCACCACCTGCGCGGGCGCGTCGGGCACCACGGCGGAGGCCGCCGGGCTGCTGCTCACCAGCACCGCGTGGGCGCTGGCCGGGGTCGCCGGCACGAGCAGCAGGGCGACCAGCAGGAGCAGCAGCCCGGCGACGGCCCCGGATCTGGCGGCGACGGCCCGGAACGGGCGGCGTACGGCAGCAGTCATGACCGCCATGGTTCCCGAACCGGGGCCGATCCGGCGAGCCGGTCTCGGGCGGGCGTGACCGAGCGCCCACCCGGCACGGCGGCGCGTGCCACGCCGGGCCTGCTCGGAGGTCATGGGAGGGTAGTCGGACGGCGGCGGGAAAAAGTTCCCGGCGTGTGCGGGACCACGGAATGGGCCGAAGGACCCTGTCCCGCCCAGGTACGCCGCGTAACCTCGGGTGACGTGATCCCCGGCCCGCGCGACACCGCCGCCGACCGCCACGAGGCGGTCTCCGAGGCTGTCCGGGACACGGCCACCGGCTGGGCGCTGGCCGCCCGCGACGGGGACCGCGACGCGCAGGCCGCCCTCGTCCGGGCCACCCAGGCCGAGGTGTGGCGCTTCGCCGCCGCGCTCGTCGACCCGGACAGCGCGGACGACCTGACCCAGGAGACGTACCTGCGGGCGTTCCGGGCGCTGCCCGGCTTCGAAGGGCGCTCCAGCGTGCGTACCTGGTTGCTCGGCATCGCCCGCCGGGCCTGCGCCGACCACCTGCGCACAGTCGTACGCCGCCGGCGGCTCGACGCGCGGCTCGCCGCCCAGGCCGCCACCGACCGCCTCTACCCGGACCCGGCCGGTCAGCTCGGCGCCACCGACCTCGTCCGCCGGCTACCGGCCGAGCGGCGCTCCGCTTTCGTGCTCACCCAGTTGCTCGGCCTCTCCTACGCCGAGGCCGCCGACGTGGAGGGGGTGCCGGTGGGCACCATCCGCTCCCGGGTGGCCCGCGCCCGCGACGAGCTGGTCGGCGCCGTCGGCGACACGATGACCGGATAGCGGGAACCAATCGTGACGCTCGGACGACGAATGAATGTGACCCCCTCCCCCTCCCCCTCCCCCTCCCCGGCCGGGCGCTGGCAGACCCTGCGGCCCTGGCTCGGCATCGCGGCCCGACTCGGACTTGCCGCCGTCTGGCTGATCGCCGGTGGCACCAAGGTCGGCGACCTCGCTGCCTCCGGCCGGGCCGTCAACGCCTACCAGGTGATGCCGTACGACCTGGCCACCGTGATCGGCGCGGCGCTGCCCTTCGTCGAGCTGGCCCTGGGTCTGCTGCTTCTCGCCGGGCTGGCCACCCGGGTCAGCGCCGGGGTCTCGGCGGCGCTGCTCGTGGTCTTCATCGCCGGCATCGCCTCGGCCTGGGCGCGCGGCCTGGCCATCGACTGCGGGTGCTTCGGCAGCGGCGGCCAGCTCGCCGCCGGCGAGACGCCCAGCTACCTCCCGGAGATCCTCCGGGACCTGGGGTTCCTGGCGCTTGCCGGGTTCCTGCTGATCTGGCCCCGTACCCCGTTCTCGGTGGACGGCTGGCTGGCCGGCGACGACACAGTGGAGGACGAGGATGAGTAGCCGCAAGGGTCGCAGGGACGCGGCACGGGTGGTACGCGAGCAGATCGCCCGGGAGAAGCGCCGCAAGCGCACGCTGTGGACGTCGATCGCCGCCGTGCTGGTGCTGGTCATCGCCGGTGGCATCGGCTGGGCCGTCTACTCCAGCCAGAAGTCGGACGACTTCACCGCCCCGCCCGGGGCCAACGACGCCGGCACCGGCATCGTCCAGGGCACCGGCCCGGTCACCATCGACCTGTACGAGGACTACCTCTGCCCGGCCTGCAAGCAGTTCCAGCAGATCAACGGCGAGACGCTCAACCAGCTCGTCAACGAGGGCAAGGCCAAGCTCGTGTTCCACCCGGTCGCCTTCCTGAACCGCTTCTCCACCACCGAGTACTCCACCCGCTCCTCGGCCGCCTCCGGCTGCGCCGCGCAGGGGGGCAAGTTCCGCGAGTTCACCGAGCAGCTCTTCGACAAGCAGCCGCCGGAGGGCGGCGCCGGGCTCAGCAACGACGAGCTGGTCGACATCGGCGCGGGCGTCGGGCTGAACCGGGACGAGTTCGCGTCCTGCGTATCCGACGGCACGTACCGGTCGTGGACCGGGCACGTCACCGACGAGGCGAGCAAGGCCGGCGTGACCGGCACCCCAACCATCAAGATCAACGGCAGTGAGCTGCGGGACCGCAGCCCGGAAGGGATCAAGGCGGCGGTGGAGGCGGCCGGGAAGTGATCCCCGCACCCCTGCGCCGGGCCGCGCTGGTGCTCACCGTCGCGGCCACCGCCCTGCTCACGTTCGCCGCGCCGGCCGCCGCGCACGGCGCGGACGCGCCCGACGGCACCGACTACCGCGCCACTATCACCGGCGTCGACCCGGCCCGGCCCGGACTCACCGCCCGCATGGTGGAGGCCGGCGCGCGGCTGGAGCTGACGAACGACACCGGCGCCGAGGTCACCGTGCTGGGCTACTCCGGCGAGCCGTACCTGCGCGTCGGCCCGGGTGGCGTGTACGAGAACATCCACTCCCCCGCCACGTACCTGAACCGGACGCTGGCCGGCGAGACCCGGCTGCCGGCCGAGGCGAACCCGGCCGCCGCGCCCGACTGGCGACGGATCGAAGACGGGCCCACCGCCCGCTGGCACGACCAGCGCACGCTGTGGCGGGCGGACGCGCCCCCGGCCGCCGTCGCCGCCGCCCCGGACCGGGAGCACCGGGTACGCGACTGGACGGTGCCGCTGCGCGCCGGTGACACCGCCGGAGCCGTACGCGGCACGCTGGACTGGGTGCCGCCGCCCGACCCGTACCCCTGGTGGGTGGCCGCCACGCTCGGCTTCCTGGTGATCGGCGCGGCCGGGCTGGCTCCGGGCGGCACGACCGCCGGAGTACGCGCGCTGCGCGGGGTGGGCGCGCTGCTCGCCCTGGGCGGCGCGGCGACAGTGGCGCTCACCGTCGCCCGGGCGTTCGACACCGGCACGCCCGGTGTCGGCGGGATGCTCGCCGAACTGGTCACCGGGCAGGTGTGGACGCTGCTCACCGGCCTCGGCGCACTGGCCGCGGGCGGGTACGCGCTCGCCCGCCGCCCGGCCGCCGACTTCGTGCTGGCGCTCGCCGGCGCCTGCCTCACGGTGTTCGCCGGGGTGACGAACCTCGCCGCGCTGTCCCGCGCGATTCCCCCGGCCGCCGGCCCGCCCGTCCTGGTGCGGGTGCTCGTCGTCGTCGGCCTGGCCACAGGCGCCGGCGCGGTGGCCGCCGGCCTGCTGCGCCTGCGAACCGCCGCAAGAGCAGCCCGTACCACCCCCCACCCCGATCCCGTAACCCCGGCCCCGGGTCAGGTAGGGCGGGGGGCGAAGCCGTAGGGGAGTTCCAGGCGGTGGGCGGACAGCAGCGCCTCGTCGGACAGCAGGTCGGGCGTCGGGGCGTCGGCGACGATGCGGCCGCCGTCCAGGATCACCGAGCGGGGGCACAGCTCGGCCGCGTACGGCAGGTCGTGCGTGACCATGAGCAGCGTCACCGGCAGAGCCCGCAGGATCTCCGCCAGCTCCCGGCGGGCGGCCGGGTCGAGGTTCGACGACGGCTCGTCCAGCACCAGGATCTCCGGACGCATGGCCAGCACGGTGGCCACCGCCACCCGCCGCCGCTGCCCGAACGACAGGTGGTGCGGCGCCCGGTCCCGGTGCTCGCTCATCCCCACCGCCGCGAGCGCCTCGTCGACCCGGGCCGCCAGCTCGGCCCCGCGCAGGCCCAGGTTGGCCGGCCCGAACGCGACGTCCTCGGCGACTGTGGGCAGGAAGAGCTGGTCGTCCGGGTCCTGGAAGACGATGCCGACCCGGCGGCGCACCTCGGCCAGTGTGTCCCGGTCGCGGGTGACGGTCAGACCGCCGACGCTCACCGTGCCCTCGGTCGGGGTCAGGATGCCGTTGAGGTGCAGCACCAGCGTGGTCTTGCCGGCGCCGTTGGGCCCGAGCAGCGCCACCCGGTCGCCGCGCGGCACGGTCAGGTCCACGCCGTGCAGGGCGACGTGACCGTCCGGGTACGCGTACCGGACGCCGCTGACGTCCAGGGAGGGCGGCTGCTGCACGTACCCGATCATTGCAGGACGAGCGCGACGGCGGCGATGGTGGCCGCGATCGCCGGCACCGTCGCGGCGGCCGCCCACTGGCCGGCGGTGGCCGCGCCGGCCCCCTGCCACACCGCCGGCATCCGGCCGGTGTAGCCGCGGGAGAGCATCGCCAGGTAGACCCGCTCGCCGCGCTCGAACGCGCGCAGGAACAGCGCGCCGACCCCGGCCGCGAAGCCGCGCAACTGCCACAGGAACCGCGGATCGTCGCCCCGGGACACCCGCGCCACCCGCATCCGGCGGGCCTCGCCGACCAGCACCTCCAGGTAGCGCAGCATGAACGTGGCGATCTGGGTGAGGATCTGCGGGCAGCGCAGCCGGTCCAGGCCGATCAGCAGGTCACGCGTCGTCGTGGTCGCCGCCAGCAGGAGCGACGCGAGTACGCCGAGCGTGCCCTTGGCGAGGATGTTGAACGCGCCGTGCAGCCCGTCGACGGACAGGGCGAGCCCGGCCACCTCGACCCGCTCCCCCGCCCCGAGGAACGGCAGCGCGAACGCGAACAGCACGAACGGCAGCTCGATCAGCGCCCGGCTGAGCAGCCAGCGCGGGCCGACCCGGGCCAGCGCGGCCACCACGGCGACCAGGAGCGCGTACCCGCCGAAGGCCCAGTACGCCTCCCGGGGCGTGGCCACCACCGCCACTGTGAAGAGCACCATGGCGGTGATCTTCACCTCCGGCGGGAGGCGGTGCACCGGCGAGCCGGACTCGCGGTAGAGCACGTGCGCGTGCCCGGCGCCCACGGTCAGCGGGCGCCGCTGGACCGGGTCGCGGCCTCGTCCACCGGGTCGGCGCTCGCGGCGTTCGGGGCGGGAGCCGCGGGGCCGCGGCGGCGGGCCAGCCAGAACAGGCCGCCGCCGAGCGCGAAGGTGAGCAGCACGCCGAGCACGCCGGACAGGCCGGTGGAGACGAAGTCGTTGCCGATTCCGCGTACGCCGTAGTCGGCCAGCGGGCTGTCCGCCAGCTCGTGGTCCTTCGCCTCCTGGGCCGGGCAGCTGCCGCCGGTGATCTCGTCGTCGGCGTTGACGGTGCAGCCCTTCAGCAGCGACGAGTCCAGCCCGTCCGGGTGCGACGAGGCGTAGTTGCTCACCACACCCGCCAGCAGCAGGGCCACCAGCAGGCCACCGAGCAGGAACGGCCACTGACGCTTGCTCATCGGGCACCTCCGGCGACCGGGACGGCGGGAGCCGGCGCGGCCGGCTTGAGGGCGCGCAGCGCGTACACCAGATCGGGCCGGACCTTGGCGACGGTGACCACAGTGGTCGCGGTGATCAGGCCCTCGCCGATGCCGATCAGCAGGTGGGCGAAGGCCATGGTGCCGGCCAGCCCGGCGAGGTTGCCGCCGAGGTCGGTGGTGCCGCCCAGCCAATACTGCAGGACGAAGCCCTGAGACGCGACGAGCACGCTGACCAGCGCGGAGACGAACGCGGTGACCGCCAGCCCGGCCCGGGTACGCGGCAGCACCCGCAGCAGCAGCGCGATCAGCAGGTACGCGGCGGCGGTGCCGAGCAGCGCCATGTTGGTGATGTTGAGGCCGAGCATCGCCACGCCACCGTCACCGAAGACCAGCGCCTGCACGATGAGCACCACCGCCACGCAGAGCGCGCCGACCCAGGGACCGACGAGCAGCGCGGCCAGCGCGCCGCCGAGCAGGTGGCCGCTGACCCCGGCGGTGAAGATCGGGAAGTTGAGCATCTGCACGGCGAAGATGAACGCGGCGACCAGCCCTGCCATCGGGGCCAGCCGGTCGTCCAGGTCGGCCCGGCCACGCAGCACACAGAAGGCGAGCGCGGCCAGGGCGAGGGCCGCGAAGATCGCGGCAACGGGACCGTTGATGATCCCGTTGGAGATGTGCATCGCCAGGGTGTCCACGGGCTCAGCGTATTTCCAGGAATGGGTTGTTGCCAATATGTAGCAACAACCCAGTTGTGGCCGTCACCCCGCCCGCGCGTCGCCGTCGGCCGCCGCCCCGGGCACGGCGGTATCGTCACCGCCATGACCGACCGCCTCAGCCCCGGCGACCCCGCCCCCGAGTTCACCCTCCCCACCGACGACGGCGGGACGCTCACCCTGGCCGACCTGCGCGGCCGCAAGGCCATCCTGTACGCGTACCCGGCCGCCATGACGCCCGGCTGCACCAAGCAGGCGTGTGACTTCCGGGACTCCCTCGCCTCGCTGCAGGCCGCCGGCTACGAGGTGGTGGGCATCTCGCCGGACAAGCCGGCCAAGCTCGCGAAGTTCCGCGAGCGGGACGCGATCACGTTCCCGCTGGTCTCCGACGCGGACAAGGCGGTGCTGACCGCGTACGGCGCGTTCGGCGAGAAGCAGATGTACGGCCGCACGGTCACCGGAGTGATCCGCTCGACGTTCGTGGTGGACGAGGACGGCAAGATCGAACGGGCGCTCTACAACGTGCGGGCCACCGGCCACGTCGCCAAGCTGCGCCGGGACCTCGGGCTCGACTGAGGTCGGCGCGCGGCCCGGCTCGTCACGGCCGGGCCGCAGTGGTGGCGCCGAATGTGGTCTACGATCCGGAGGCTGTGCCACCGGTCCGCGGGCGCCCGCGGCGTCGGCCGGTGTTCACGATGAAGGGGCCGTAGCCCAACGGCAGAGGCATGCGGTTTAGGTCCGCACCAGTGCGGGTTCGAATCCCGCCGGCCCTACCAGTCGCCGGTGCCGCGCGCACCGGCGACTGTCGGGAAGGTCACGAACGCGGGTCCGGGCCGCGTCGCCACGCGCAGGATTGCGGCGTGGACCTGCGTTTCGCCCTCGACCCCGACCTGACCCCCGAGCTGCGCGAACAGATCATCGCGCTCTGGGTGGACGTGACGAACGCCGGCGGCGCCGTCGGCTTCGTCGCCCCCGTGACAGCCGACGAGGTACGCCCGCTCGCCACCTCGACGCTCGACGAGGTCGCGGACGGGCCGGACCGGCTGCTCGCCGGCTACGAGGGCGAACGGCTGGTCGCGGTCCTGGTCATCGCCGACAACCGGTTCCACCTCAAGACGCACTGGCGGGTGCTCAAGCGCGTCATGGTGCACCCCGACACGCAGGGACGCGGCCACGGCGCGGCGCTGATGCGCGAGGCCGAGCGGATCGCCCGAGGGCTGGGCCTGGCGGCGCTGCACGTGACGGTCCGCGACGGACTGGGGCTGGACCGCTTCTACAAGCGCCTCGGCTACCGCGAGATCGGCCGCCTCCCCGCCGCGCTGCGCCTGTCCGCAACCGACGCCCGCGACGAAATCCTCATGTGGCTAGACCTCCCCACCCCAGCCTGACCCTCTTCCCGCCCTTCCCCGTCCCCCGCGCTGCGCCGCGCCCGCGCCTCGCCTCGCCTCGCCTCGCCTCGCCGATCTTGCACTCACGGCCCCGATAGATAGGGCATTCACGGCGCTCAAGGGTCCGCAAGTGCAAGATCAGCGGAGCGGCCCGCCCAACGGCCGCCCCGGCGAAAGGTGCGTATCCGGCACCTGAGGGGCCACACGTGCAAGATCGCGAGGGCAGGGCCGAGGGCGGGGCAGCGCGGGGCAGGGGTTGGGGGCGAGGGCGGAGGGTGAGGGTTAGGCGCAGCTAGTGGGGGTGGGTGGGGCGGCGGCTGCCTGCACGAGGGGGTCCGCGAGGGCTGAGGTGGGTACGGCGGGGGTGGGGGCCGTCGAGGTGGGGGTGGACGGGGTCGGAGATGCGGGGCGGGGCTTCTTCGGGGTCGGTGTGGTGGGGGCGGGCTTCGCGCCGTACATCCGGACCGCGCTGCGCTGCACCTGGCCCGGAAGCATCCGGACGCCGGTGGCGGTCGCGCGGTTGCCGTACACGTCGGTGACCCGGATCGTGTACGGGCCCGGGCCGGCGCCGGACTCGATCAGCCAGTGGTTGTAGTCCTGCCGCTGGGCCGCGCGCCACGATCCGTTCTGCCGGACCTCGACCGAGCGCAGCGGGTTGCCGTGGTCACCGACCAGGACGGCGAACCACCACTGCGACGAGCCCTCCTTCATGCGGAAGGTGAGCGGCCCGGACAGCGGCGGGTTCACCACGGCCCGGTAGCTGACCTTCACCACGCCCTGCACCGGGTCGGCGATCCGGGCGAACGCTTCGGCGGACAGGTCGAGGTGGCCGGGGGCGCACTCCGGGCACTGATCCATGACCAGCACCCGGACCGTGCCGCGCGGGCCGGTGACGTCGAGGAACCCGCCGCAGGAGGCCCCGGCCGCGTACTCGCTCGGGCCGAGCGCGACGTACATCCGGTTGGCCGGCGCGGCGGGGCGGGAGCAGTTGCCGCCGGCGCCGGCGGAGTCGTAGAAGGTGGCCTTGCCGCTGCGGGTGGCCCCACCGACGGGCGGGGCGGCGCCGAGCGGAACCGCCGCCAGGACCGGGACGCCGGCAGGTGGAGGCGGGGCCGCGCAGGCGGGGGCGGCGCCGCCGCGTACCGCAAGGGCGACAGCGACAGCGGCCGCGACGGTGACCAGAGCGGCGGCGGCGAGCCGGCGGCGGCGCGTGGCGGCACGGCGATCGGGCGCGGTGGCGGGCGCGGAGGGGTCGGTCGGCGGGTGGGGTGCGGTGCCGTCGGTCACGCCGGTCGATGCTGCCGGACCGGCGTGCCGCCGGACAAGCGAGCTAAGCGAAAGCTAAACCGGCGCGGAGGCTAGTACGGCCGGACCGCGCGGGCGGTGGCGACGATGCCGGCCAGCTCGTCGGCGAGGTCGGGGCGCCCGCGTAGCGAGTCCTCCAGGCGGACACGCCACACGCCGGTCTCGACCGGGATCCGGTCGTCTCCGGCCCGGCGGACCCGGTCGCGGGTCTCGTCGAGGGCCGCCCATGTGGCGGGGCCGAGCAGATCGCCGAGTACGCGGTAGAGCCAGCGGAACAGTTCCTCGTCGTGGACCGCCGCGCCGATGACGCGGGCCGCGTCCCACGCCACCCGAGGCTGGTGGATTACCTGCATCTCGACTCCTCGGTCGACCTGCCCGTCACACCATCATCGATCCGAGACGCTCCTCCCGGCAAGGCCCGCCACCGGGTCACCCCCGCCCGCCGGACTGCGCCGCGGTCCCGCTTGGGCACGAGGGTCCCCCCGTGGCGCAGCGCGAATCAGTAGCATCAGAGCATGTCAGATCGCCATCAGCTCGCCCATTCCGACGCCCGCCCCGGGTTCTCCGATGTGGAGCCGGGCGAGCCGGCGCGGCAGAAGGCGCCCCGGCGTCGCCGGGGCCGGCGGATCGCCCTGATCGTGCTGCTCGTGATGGTGCTGCTCGCCGGTGGCGGCGCGCTGGCCGGCGGCCTGTACTACCGCTCGGTCGACAAGTCGATCGAACGGGTCGACGCCTTCGAGGGCGTGCCGGAGGAGTCGCGCCCGCAGGTCGAGGTCAAGGGCGCCATGAACATCATGATCCTGGGCAGCGACTCCCGCGACCCGGAGAGCACCGGCGGCTCGCGCAGCGACACGATCATCATGGCCCACCTGCCGAAGGACCGGTCGAGCGCCCAGCTCATCTCGATCCCGCGGGACACCTGGACGGCCATCCCGAAGTCGAAGGAGGGCCGGGGCGGTCGCGACGCGAAGATCAATGCCGCGTACGCCTGGGGCGGTGTGCCGCTGATGGTGCAGACGGTGGAGAAGTTCAGCGGCGTACGGGTGGACAACGTGGCGATGGTGGACTTCGCCGGCTTCAAGGAGATCATCGACGCGCTGGGCGGTGTCGAGATCGACGTGGAGAAGGGTTTCAGCACGAATTACTCGCTGGCCGGCTCGCGGACCTTCGAGAAGGGCCGGCAGACCATGAACGGCGCCGCTGCGCTGGACTACGCGCGGGAACGGCACGCCTTCCCCGACGGCGACTTCGCCCGCATCCGGCACCAGCAGCAGGTGATCAAGGCCATTCTGGACAAGGCCGCCTCGGCCGGGGTGCTGACCAACCCGGCCAAGCTCAACTCGTTCGTCCGCGCCACGTCGGACTCGGTGGCTGTCGACAAGTCACTGTCGCTGGTGGATCTCGCGATGGAGATGCGCGGGCTGCGCAGCGGCAATCTGACGTTCTTCACCTGCCCGGTGAAGGGGACGGGCCGCGTCGGCAGCGAGAGCGTCGTGTTCCCGGATCCGGCGCGCGCGAAGACGCTGTTCGACGCGGTTCGCCGCGACTCGGTCCCGGAGATTCTCGCCATGAGCGGAAAGTAGGACGTCGATCTGCCGTGCCGGTGGTGGCGGCGCGGCGGGGTCGCTCGTATCCTGCGATCGTCGTCGGTCTCCGTATCCGGGCCGGCGGCGTAACGGGGGAGGATCGACCATGCCACGCCTTCCGGCGTTCGAGCATCCGGCCGCGCCGTCGAACGACCCGCCGTCGAACGACCCGCCGATGAACAGCGGCCTGGACACGACAACGGTCCTGCCCTACGCGGGGTCGCGGGCGTCGACGCGTACGCGATGGGTGCGCGCGTGGATGGTGACCGCGCCCATCGACGTCGCGGCGCTGCTCGCACCGCTGCTGCTGACCCAGAACTACTGGCGTGGCACGCTGGCCAACGCGGCCCTCACAGTGGGCTTCTTCGCGGCCGGCGGGCTGTACCGGCCCCGCCGGCACATCAGCATCCTGGACGAGCTGCCGAGCCTCGGCGGGCGGCTGCTGGCCTCCGGCGCGATGGTGGCCATCATCGCGGCGCTGCGGCACGACTCGGTGCCGCACGTGAGCGGCTTCGTCCAGGGCGTCGCGTTCTCCGCCGGCCTGGTGATCGTGGGGCGCGCGCTGAACTGCCGGTTCGTCCTGCTGGCCCGGAAGCGCCGGTGGGTGGAGCGCAACACCATCGTCGTCGGCGGCGGCCCGATCGGCGGGGAACTCGCCCGGCTGCTGCGCCGCCACCCGCAGTACGGGCTGCGGTTCGTCGGCGCGGTGGACGCCCCGTCGCGTCCGCGCATGGGCGCGGTGCCGCTGATCGGCACGATCGACGACCTGGAGAAGCTCACCGACATGCTGGAGTGCGAGGTCCTGGTCATCGCCGACCCGGACTGCTCCGAGTCGGACCTGATGGAGTCGCTGCTGCGCCCGGCCAGCTCGCGGTGCGACCTGTGGGCGGTGCCGCGCCTGTGGGGTTCGCGGGGCCAGGGCGGCTACCCCGACCACATCGGCGCCATCCCGATCGTCAAGATCGGCGACACCACGCTCACCGGTCCCCGCTGGCGGGTCAAGCGGGCCTCGGACGTGGTGTTCGCGGTGACCGCCCTGGTGGTGCTGAGCCCGCTGCTGCTGCTCTGCGCCCTCGCCACGTTCCTCGACGGAGGCCATGGCGTGTTCTTCCGGCAGGAGCGGATCGGCAGGTACGGCAAGCCGTTCCACGTCATCAAGTTCCGGTCCATGCGCCCGGAGGACGAGCACGAGTCGCAGACGACCTGGTCCATCGCGCACGATCAGCGGGTGGGGCCGATCGGGCGGTTCATGCGGCGCACCTCGCTCGACGAGCTGCCGCAACTGTGGAACATCCTGCGCGGTGAGATGAGCGTGGTGGGGCCTCGCCCGGAGCGGCCGTACTTCGTGGAGAAGTTCTCGGTGGAGTACCCGACCTACGCGATGCGGCACCGCGTACCGGTCGGGCTCACCGGGCTGGCCCAGGTCAGCGGCCTGCGCGGGGACACGCCGATCTCGGACCGGGCACGCTTCGACAACTACTACGTCGAGAACTGGTCGCTCTGGCTCGACATCAAGATCGTGTTGCGGACCGTCAGCGAGGTGTTCCGGGGCGGGGGAGGCTGAGCGCCTCGGCCAGGTCCGCGTGCCAGTCCTCCGGCGGCGGCAGCTTCGCCGCGGCCCACCGGCCGTGCGCCAGCACGCTGTAGCGGGGGCGCCGCGCCGGGCGCGGGAAACTGTCGCTCGTGGTGGGCCGGACCCGGTCCGGGTCCAGGCCGCGCAGGGCGAACACGGCGCGGGCCAGGCCGTACCAGGTGGTCTCGCCGGCGGCGGTGCCGTGGTACGTCCCGGGCGCCGCGTCGCCGGCCAGCGCCGCGTCGGCCAGCGCCACGAGCCGCTCCGCGAGACGGTACGACCAGGTGGGCTGCCCGCGCTGGTCGTCCACCACGTCGAGCCGGTCGCGTTCGGCGGCCAGCCGCAGCATCGTGGTGACGAAGTTGCGGCCGTGGGTGGCGTAGAGCCAGGCGGTACGCACGACGTACCCGGTCTCGGGCAGCAGCCGGGCCACCGCCCGTTCCCCGGCGAGCTTGCCGCGCCCGTACGCGTTGACCGGGCCGGTCGGCGCGTCCTCCGGGTACGGCTCGACGGCGTTCCCGGCGAACACGTAGTCGGTGGAGACGTGCACCAGGCGCGCGCCGGACACGGCACAGGCGTGGGCCAGGTGGACGACCGCGTCGCCGTTGACAGCCGTCGCGTCCGCCTCGCGCGTCTCCGCGCCGTCCACGTCGGTCCACGCGGCGGCGTTGAGCACCACGTCGTGCCCGCCCACCGCGTCCCGCACCGCGCCGGCGTCGGTGACGTCGAGGCCGGCGCGGGTGGCGGCGGTGACCGGCAGGTCGGGCCGGGTCCGCAGCACGGCGAGCAGATCCCGCCCGAGCATCCCGCCCGCGCCGGTGACGAGCACCCGGGTCATGGGTGCCCGGCCGTCTTCAGCGGCTCCCACCAGGCCCGGTTGTCCCGGTACCAGCGGACCGTCTCGGCCAGGCCCCGGTCGAGGTCGATGCTGGGCGCGTACCCCAGCTCGCTGCTGATCTTGGTGATGTCCAGCGAGTACCGGCGGTCGTGGCCCTTGCGGTCGGTGACCGGCACGACCCGGTCCCAGCCGGCCCCGCAGGCCGCCAGGAGCCGCTCGGTGAGCTGCCGGTTGGTCAGCTCGGTGCCGCCGCCGATGTGGTAGACCTCGCCGGCCCGCCCCTTCTCCTGCACCATCGCCACGCCCCGGCAGTGGTCGTGCACGTGCAGCCAGTCGCGCACGTTGCCGCCGTCGCCGTACAGCGGCACGGTGCCGCCGTCGAGCAGGTTCGTCACGAACAGCGGGACGACCTTCTCCGGGAACTGGTAGGGCCCGTAGTTGTTGGAGCAGCGGGTCACCACCACGTCCAGGCCGTGGGTGCGGTGGTAGGCCAGCGCCAGCAGGTCGGACCCGGCCTTCGAGGCGGAGTACGGCGAGTTCGGCGAAAGCGGCCAGTTCTCCGTCCAGGAGCCGGAGTCGATCGAGCCGTACACCTCGTCGGTGGAGACGTGCACGAACCGGCCGGCGCCGTGGCGCAGCGCGGCGTCCAGCAGCGTCTGGGTGCCGAGCACGTTCGTGGTGACGAACGGGGCCGCGCCGGTGATGGACCGGTCCACGTGCGACTCGGCCGCGAAGTGGACGATCACGTCGTGCCCGGGCACCACCTCGTCGACGAGCGCCGGATCGCAGATGTCGCCGCGGACGAAGCGCAGGCGGGGATCGTCGCGCACCGGGGCCAGGTTCGCCAGGTTGCCGGAGTAGGTGAGCTTGTCCAGAACGGTGAGCGCCGTGGGCGCCTGCGCGGGCACCCCGGCCGCGTCGCCGCCGGGCACGCCCAGCAGCATCCGCACGTACTCCGACCCGATGAAGCCGGCGCCGCCGGTGACGAGGATCCTCACGGGTCGAGGAGTCTACGCCGTACGAGCAGCACAGGCGGGACGTCGAAGGGCCACGGTGGTGGCGGCGTCACGGGTAGTCTCCGCGAGTGCGTGGAATCCTTCTCGCCGGTGGCACCGGGTCCCGGCTGTGGCCGATCACCCGGGCCGTCTCCAAGCAGCTGATGCCGGTGTTCGACAAGCCGATGGTCTACTACCCACTCTCCACTCTGGTGATGGCCGGGGTGCGGGAGATCCTTGTCGTCACCACGCCGGAGGACCGCGCCCAGTTCGAGCGGCTGCTCGGTGACGGCAGCCAGTGGGGGCTGCGGCTGGCGTACGCCGAGCAGCCCCGCCCGGAGGGCATCGCGCAGGCGTTCCTGCTCGGCGCGGACTTCATCGGTGACGGGTCGGTGGCGCTGATCCTCGGCGACAACATCTTCCACGGCGTCGGGCTCGGCCGGCAGCTCGCCCAGCACGGCGAGCCGACGGGCGGCCGGGTCTTCGCGTACCCGGTGGCGAACCCGCAGGAGTACGGCGTGGTCGAGTTCGACGCCGACGGCCGGGTGCTGTCGATCGAGGAGAAGCCGGCCCGTCCCCGGTCCCGGTACGCGGTGCCGGGCCTCTACTTCTACGACAACCGGGTGGTCGACATCGCCCGCAAGCTGACGCCGAGCGCGCGCGGCGAACTGGAGATCACCGCGGTCAACGAGACGTACCGGGCGTGGGGCGAGCTGACGGTGACGGTCCTGGACCGGGGCACCGCGTGGCTGGACACCGGCACGTTCACCTCGATGATGCAGGCCGCCGAGTTCGTCCGGGTGATCGAGGAACGTCAGGGCATGAAGATCGGCTGCGTCGAGGAGGTGGTCTGGCGCTCCGGGCTGATCGACGACGAGCGGCTGCGCGTGCTCGCCCATCCGCTGACCCGCAGCGGCTACGGCGAGTACCTGCTGGGCCTGCTGGACGGCCCGAGCGGGATCGACCGATGAAGATCCGGCCGCTGAGCATCGAGGGGGCCTGGGAGATCACGCCCCGGCAGCACGGCGACTCCCGCGGGTTGTTCATGGAGTGGTACCGGTTCGACCGGCTCGCCGAGGTGGTCGGGCATCCGCTGCGGCTCGCCCAGGGCAACCTGTCCGTCTCCGCGCGGGGCGTGGTCCGCGGCATCCACTTCGCCGACGTCCCGCCCGGCCAGGCCAAGTACGTGACCTGCGTACGCGGGGCCGTCGTCGACCTGGTGGTGGACATCCGGGTGGGCTCGCCGACGTTCGGGCGGTGGGAGGCGGTGCGGCTGGACGACGTCGACCGGCGTGCCGTCTATCTCAGCGAGGGCCTGGGGCACGGTTTCTGCGCGCTGACCGACGACGCCACGCTGAGCTATCTCTGCTCCACCACCTACAACCCGGGCGCCGAGCACACAGTGCACCCCCTCGACCCGGACCTGGCGATCGACTGGCCGGTCGAGGCGCCGGTGCTGTCGGCCCGGGACGCCGCCGCGCCCAGCCTGGCCCACGCCCGCACGGCCGGGCTCCTGCCCGACTACCGCAGCTGCCTGTCGTTCGTGGCCAGTCCCGACCCGGCCAGGTGGAGCCCGAAGGCTGATTGCAGCTGACCGGTCATTCGGGTAGAAAATGCCAGCGACGTGGTACTCGACGTACCCGTACCTGTGCCGCACCGTTTGGGGGAGACGAGTGACAGGCGGTTCGCTGGTCGACGCTGCTCAGTCCTCGTCGGACCCCGGCACGACACCTCCGTCGCGGCGCCGGGCGGCCGGTCTGCTGGGGCGGCTCGTCGCGCCCGAGCGCCTCTATCTCGGCGCGCTGGGCCTGACCGGCCTGGCTGCGGTCATGTCGGTGACGCTGCCCGCGGCGGAGCGCGGCGAGCTGTCGGCGAACATGGTGAGCGCCACGCTCGGCGCGGCCGTCGGCGGGCTCTCGCTCGACACCTTCCTCATCTCGCGCCCGGCCGGCTGGGTGCAGTCCCGCGGGCGGGCGTACCTGGTCGCGATCCTCGGCGTCTCCGTACTCCTGTCCGGTGTCGCCGCCGCGCTGCTCACCGCGGCGGCGGGGGTCGGCGCCTATCTGGTCGGCGTCGGGTCCGCGGTGGGTCTGACCGTGTTCAACACGGTCTCGTCGATCGCCCTGCGGCAGCGCAGCTTCCGGCTGGTCTACGCGATGCGCGCGGCGAGCGGCGCGGTTCTGGTCGCCGGTTACGCCGCCCTCTACGCCGCCGGCCGGCTCGACGGCGGCCTGTGGAGCATGGTGTGGCTCGGGGTCCAGTGGCTCAGCGCCTTCGCCGTGTGCGGCCTGATCCTGGTCCGGCTGCGGCGGGCCGGAGCAGCCCCGGCGCCCACCTCGACCGGGTCGGACTACCGGGCCGACCTGCTCGCGGTCGGGAGCCTGCACCTGGGCATCTTCGCGCAGATGATGACGCTGCGGTTCAACCAGGTCCTGGTGGCCAGGTTCGCCGGGGCCGGTCCGCTCGGCGTCTACGCGCTGGCGGTCGCGGCCCTGGAGTTCGCGCAGGCCGGCGCCGTGGTGCGGGCGCAGCGCATCCTGGCCGACCGGGACGGCGGGGACGGGCCGGACCCGACGCCGGCGGTGGTGAAGGCCGCCCTGCCGATCGCCCTGGCCGCGATCGCCGGGCTCGGCGTGCTGGGCTTCCTGGCGCCGGAGTACCGGCACGCCTGGCTGCTCGGGCTGCTGCTCCTGCCGGGCTCGCTCGCCACGGCGGCCGGGAAGAGCTGGAGCGCCCTGCTGCTGAAGCGGCGGGGCGAGAAGGCGACCACAGTGGTTGCCGTCGTCACGTCGGCGGTCGCGATACCGGCATACTTCGGCGTCATCCCGTGGGCCGGTGTGGTCGGGGCGGCGGTCGCCTCCTCGCTCGCCTACGCCGTACACGCGTTCGCGTCGAGAGCGAGCCTGCGACGAGCGCAGCCGCCGAATCCTGGGATGGTGTGAGATGGACGTCTCGATCGTGGTTCTCGCCTGGGAGGACTTCCACCGCACCCGCGCCTGCGTCCTGTCACTGCCCGCCGAGGCCGAGATCGTCGTCGTGGACAACGGCAGCTCGGCGGAGATCCGCCAGGCGCTGAGCGAGTTCTGCGCCCAGCAGGGCGTCACCTATGTCCAGTCCGGCTCGAACCTGGGGTACGCCCGGGGCATGAACCTCGGCGTACGGCACACCAGCAGGGCGAACGTCATCCTCTCCAACAACGACATCGTCGTGCACGACGACGCGGTGGCCCGGCTGCTCGCGGCTCTGGAGGACCCGGAGGTGGGCGCGGCCTTCCCCGCGGTGGTGACGCCGGAGGGCGTGCCGCAGACCGAGGGCGGCCGGTTCCTGACCATGGGGGTCGGGCTGGGCCACGCCACCGGGCTGAGCCTCGTGGTGCCGCGCCTGCGGATCGTCGCGCCCCCGGAGCAGGCGGACTGGCTGACCGGGCCGTTCGTCGCGCTGCGGCGCAGCACCTTCGACGCCGTCGGCGGAGTCGACGAGACGTCGTTCTTCTACTCCGAGGACATGCGGCTGTGCTGGGCGGTGCGCCGGCAGGGCAAACGGCTGGCGTACGTGGCGGACGCCGTGATCATGCACGAGGACGACGCGACGGCGAAGCGCCGCTGGTCGGCCGAGGAGATCTCCGAGCGGCGTACCCGCGAGTTCATCCGGGCCAGCCGGGACCTGGGCGGCCGCCGTGGTCGCGTGGCGGCCACCGCGTACGTCTGCGGCATCCTGCTGCGGGCGGCGGTGGGCCGCGACTCCGTGCGTCGCGCGATAGCGCGCGGGGCCGTCGCGGGACTGCGTGCGTCGTGAAGGTGCTCTTCGTCTGCACGACAGGTGGCGCCGGGCGGCGGCAGCTGGGCGGCGCGGAGCGGATGCTCACCGAACTGGTGCCGGCGCACGCCCGCACCGGCGTCGACGTGGTGGCCGCCACCTCGGACGACGAGGTGGGCCGGTCGCTGCGCGAGGCCGGGGTGCCGTGGGTCGGGCTCGGCGCGACCAGCCGGATCGACCTCGGCTACGCGCGGGAGATCCGTCGTCTCGTCCGCGAGGTGAAGCCGGACGTGGTCTGCGCCCACCTGCTGTCCGCCGCCATGCACGCGCGGGCCGCGCTCAGCCTGGACCGCACCCCGCTCGTGGTCACCCTGCACAACAGCCTCTGGCAGTACCGGGACACCGCCGGGTCGTGGCAGCAGAAGGCCGCCATCCAGTCCAACATCACGCTGGACCTGGCGATGCGCCGCCTCCGGCCGCACGCGACAGTCGCGGTGTCCGAGTTCGAGGCCACCGAGCTGCGCGAGCGAGGGCGCGTCGGGAACATCCACCTGATCCCCAACCCCCTGCCGGCCGACTGGCCCGGCCCGAAGCCCGCCGACGCGCCGACGCCCGGCCGGCGGCCCGTGGTCGGCTACCTGGGCCGGTTGGAGCGGGAGAAGGGCGCGGACCTGCTGGCCGAGACCGCCGCGCACCTGCCGGAGATGGACGTCAAGGTCGCCGGCGCCGGCTCGCTGCCGATCGCGGCCCGGCCGAACCTGGAACTCGTCGGGCGGGTCAGCGCGGCGGACTTCCTGCGGCGCGTCGACTGCCTCCTGGTCCCGTCCCGGGTCGAGTCGTTCGGGCTCAGCGCGCTGGAGGCGCTGTCCCTGGGCGTACCGGTGGTGCACACCGGGGCCGGCGGCCTGGCCGAGGTCACCCGGCACGCCACCGGCACGCTCGCCGTCCGGGCCGACCTCAGCCCCGCCGCGCTGGCCGCCGCCGTCCGCCGGGCGCTGGCCCACGCCGGGCCCGCCGACGAGCGGCAGGCCGTGGCCGAGTGGTACGCCCAGGAGTACGCCTTCGACCGGTGCGTGACGCGCTGGCAGAGTCTGTACCGGTCGCTGCTATGACCGCCGTGGAGCTGACTGTGGTCACGGTGCTGTACCGGTCCGCCGGCATGCTCGCCGAGACGCTGCCCACCTGGGTACGCAGCGCCGAAGGTCTGCCGGTCCGGTTCGTCTTCGCCGACAACTGGCCCGAGGACGGATGCGCGGAGATCATCGCCGGCTGCCTCGACCACGACCGGTACCGGTACCTCCCCGACTCGTCCAACCCCGGGTTCGCGGCCGGCTGCAACCGGGCCGTCGCGGCCACCACCACCAGCCACGTGCTGCTGCTGAACCCGGACGTCTGGCTGCCCGACGGCGCGCTGGCCCGCATCTGCGCCACCGTCGCGGAGGACCCCGGCACCCCGGTCGCGGTCGGCCTGGCCATGCACGGCGGCGAGTACGTGGGCATCGACCTGAACCCGGTCTCGCTGTTCATCGACCGGTCCGCCACGACGGCGCGGGCGCCACTGGGCCCGTCCGGCGGCGCGGCGGTCTTCCCCACCGACCTGTACCGCAGGTTCGGCGGGTTCTACGAGCACCTGTTCGCGTGGGGTGAGGACGCCGACCTCGCTCTGCGGCTCTACGCCTCGGGGACGCCCACCCGCCCGCTGGATCTCATGCTCCCCCACGCCGGTGGGCACAGCGTCGACGGCGACGACCGGCTGCAGGGCTTCCGGGCGTTCCTCCTGGCCCGCAACCGGCTCCTGGTCGCGGCGCGGACGCTCACCTGGCCGCTGCTGCTCGTCGCGCTCCCGGTCCTCGCGTTGGCGCACGTCGCGCTCGCCGCCCGGCGTGTCCGCCAGGGCCTGCTGCGGCCGTTCCTGCGCGGCGTGGGACACGGCCTGCGGCAGGGGCCGGCCGCCCGCCGGCAGTGGACCGGCAAGCGGTTCGGCTTCGCGACTCTGCTCAGCTATCTGACAGTTCGGAGAGCGTGATGACGGGACACCCGTGGAGTGTCGTGACTGTCACCTACAACTCGGCGGACACGCTGCGCCGCTGCTGGCGCGGCGAGAAGCCGTACGAGTGGATCGTGGTGGACAACGCGTCGTCCGACGACTCCGCGGCGGTGGCCCGGGAGTTGGGCGCCCGGGTCATCCCGCTGCCGGAGAACGTCGGCTTCTCCCGGGCCAACAACGTCGCGCTGCACGAGGCCGGCGGCAGGTACCTCCTCTTCGCGAACCCGGACCTGGAGGTCCGCCCGGACGGGCTGGACGTGCTCGCGCGGCACCTGGACACGCACGGCGGCCTGGTGGCGCCCCAACTGCTCACGACCGGGGGAACGCCGCAGCCCAACGGGCGTGGCTTCCCGTACGCCACCGCGAAGCTCGGCAACCGGAAGCTGTGGCCGCTGTCCCGCCTGCACGCGTCGTACCGGATGGTGGCGGAGCCGGGTGAGGTCCGCTACGTCGCCTGGCTGATGGGGGCGGCGGTCGCCGGACGCACCGCGGACCTCGTCGAGCTGGGTGGGTGGAACGAGCGGTTCTTCCTCTACTACGAGGACCACGAGCTGGGTCTGCGGGCGTGGCAGCGCGGTTTCCCTGTCGCTCTGCTCGGCGACGTGCGGTGGACCCACCACTGGGCGCGGGCGACGAACTCGGTGCGGTGGTCGCCGGCGCACACGCTGGAGCTGCGCAGCGCCCGGGTCTTCTTCGGCATGTTCCCCGAGTTCCTGGTCGGCCTGCCGCCGGCCGCACGCCGGCACCACCGGGCGGCCGGCCTGATCGGTTCACGGGTGCCCGCGCCCCGCCCGCCGGTGGCCGGCTGAGCCGGGTCGGTCCGCGTGCCTCCCCTCCTGAAGACCGCCGTCCGGCGTGCGCTCGTGTCGCAGCCGATGGCTACGGCGTACCACGGCCGCGCCAACGGATTCGGCGCCCTGCGACTCGCCTTCGCGCTGGCCGTGGTGCTGTCCCACACCGCCGCGCTCGGATTCGGGCGTCCGCTGCTGCACCGGGTCGACCTGGGCGCCCTGGCGGTGGCGGGCTTCTTCACGATCTCCGGGTTCCTCGTCGTCGGATCGGCGCGGCGCAACTCGGTGCCCCGCTTCCTGTGGCACCGGGCGCTGCGGATCTGGCCCGGCCTGTGGGTCTGCCTGCTGTTCACCGGCCTGGTCGTCGCGCCGCTGCTGTACCTGGACCGGCACGGCACTGTCGACGGGCTGTGGCGCAGCCCGGGCGGCGTGCTCGACTACCTGCGGCAGAACTGGTGGGGCGGGCTGCGGCAGTTCGGCATCGCCGACCTGCTGCGCGGAGACACCCCGTACTGGCACTGGCAGGGCGGGAACACGCTCAACGGGTCGTTGTGGACCCTCGCCTACGAGATCTACTGCTATCTGGCGGTGGCCGTCCTGGCCGCGCTGACCGTCCTTCGCCGGCAGCTCCGCTGGCTCACACTGCTCGCCGTGGTCGCGGTGTTCGGCGTCCTCTGCTGGAACCATCTCCAGCCCGGGGCGGCGGTCTGGACGAGCGGGGCCATCGGTCCGCTGCCGATGCTCGGCACGCTGGAGAAGACCTACCTGCTCTGGTACGGATTCATGTTCCTGGCCGGCGGGGCCGCCGAGCTGTACCGCGACCGGCTGCCGATGAACGACCTGCTCGGCGCGCTCGCGCTCGGGACGGTCGGCTGGCTCGCCGCGCGTGGCGACTTCGTCGGCCCGGGGCCGAACGCCGCCGACGGGGCGTTCTTCGCCCCGGCGCTGCTCGCCTACGCGTACGCCGTCCTCTGGCTGGCCGTGCGGCTGCCGACGATGCTGCACCGCGTCGGCCGCGACAACGACTACTCGTACGGGGTCTACATCTACTCGTTCGTGGTGCAGCAGGTGCTCGCCAAGATCGGCCTACCGGCCCTCGGCGTGGCCGGGTTCTTCCTGGTCAGCGCGCTGCTCAGCCTCGGATTGGCGATGCTCTCCTGGCACCTGGTCGAGAAGCCGGCGCTGCGGGGAAAGGACTGGACGCCGCCCGGGCTGCGCGAGCCGTCCGGCGATCCACCGCCCGGCCCGCGTCCGGAGCCCGGGCGCGCGGCGGACGTCGAGCGGAATCCGGCTGCCGCGCCCGCCGCCGGTTAGCGCGGGCCCGCGGCGGCCGGGGCGGCGGCTTCCGTGCCCGGTCGCCGGCGACGGGGCAGCGGCAGCGCTCGCGCCGACAGGGACGGGTTGTCGGCGGCGCCCAGCGCGACCGCCAGGAGCAGCACGGCCACGGCGCCCAGCCACAGCCACACGTCGAAGAAGAAGATCTGGGCCGCGAACCCGACCAGCAGGAGGCGGGCCGGCAGCGACCGGAGGCGCCGGTACAGCAGCACCAGGAGCGCCAGCAGGCAGGCCAGTCCGATCAGGCCAAAGTTGTACCAGAACGTCAGGTAGGTGTTGTCGAAGACCTGGGCCTGACCGTCGCCGATGCCGACGTTTTCCAGGAACCGCACGTTGGCTTCCGGCCCGTTGCCGAAGACCACTGTGGACCAGTCGCGGGTGATGCCGTCCCAGACCACGCTCATGCGCGTGAAGCGGGCGTCGGCGCTGGCCGGGTCGGAGATCCGTGATCCCGCCACGTCGACGGAGTCCACGGCGCTCCCGGTCGGCGCCGCCGGGGCCGGCGCGCTGGGCTCCGGCGCCACGGAACTCGCCGTCGGAGGCGCCGGAGCGGCCGGGCTCGGCGTGGACACGGGCGACTCGGGAGCCGGCGCCGCCGAACTCGCCGCCGGGGCGGCCGGACTCGGGGGCGGGGCGGTGGCGGTGGCGGTGGCGGTGGCGGCGCCCTGGCCGGTCGGCGTCGAGGCGGTGGTGTCGGGCAGCAGGGCCGGCGGGCTGAACGCCACGAGCGCCCAGGTGATCGCGGTGATGGCGGCAGCGCTGCCCAGGCCGCGCCAGCTGGCCTTACGCCACTGAAGGAGCAGCCAGAACCCGAGCGCGAGAACCGTGCCCACCCAGGCGCTGCGGGTGCCCGAGAGCACCAGGCCGACGAGGTTGGCGGTGACCGGCACGTACCAGAACCGGCCCCGGAGGGTCAGCGCGACGAGCACCATCGCCATGGCGAACGTGCCGTAGATGATGGGGTGCCCGGACAGGCCCACCGCCCGGGTCGCGTCGAACGCCGAGGTGTAGGTCCAGTCGTACGCGAACTGGTCGAAGATCGGCCAGCTCCGGGAAGCGGTCTGATACTTGGCGAACGCGGCCACGGCGACGCTGAACCAGGTGAGGGCCTCCGCGATCCGCAGGACGGTCCGCCGGTCGTGCCGCGCCTCCTCCGCGAGGTGCCAGGCCAGCACGCCGAAGCACAGCAGAGGCGCGACGCCGACGGCGATCGGCTTCACCCCGTGCCAGTGGACGAGCCCCGCGAGCACCGCGCACGCCGGAAGCAGCAGCGCCGCCGCGAGCGCCTTCGGCGGCCACCCGTCGCGTTCGGCGCGCAGCACCCGCCCCCACGCGGCGAGGAGGAACAGGACCAGCAGCAACGCGTACGAGGGATTCGTCGGATAACCGACGTCGATGGTCACCGGGACGGCGAACGCGATGACGAAGACCGCCCAGGTGATCCGGACCGGTTCCGTCAGCACCCAGCCGAGCAGGGCGCCGACCCCGACCCCGAGCGCCAGCTGCCACCTGCCCGTCAGCAGGAACCCGGCCGCCAGAACGACAAGGCCGAGGCCGAGGTGACGCACCCTGCGCTCCACGCCCCTGATCCTGTCCCCCAACACGCGCACCGCACGATCGTACGGATCAGCCGTGGCCGATCGGCACCAGCCCTGGGGCCGGGGACGCCGGCCCGCAGGTCCGGGCCTGTCGACGCACCTGAGTGGTGGGTTAGGGTGACGGCCGGTCGGCAGGCGGGGATAGGGATCTGCGTGGTTGCACGGGTGAGACCAGCCGATGTGGACAGAAGCGGCGGGGCGGCGGACCGCCCGCCGGGGCCCCGCCCGATCCTGTGGGACACCACCGCCGTCCTCGCTCTGCTGTGCCTCCTGCCGATCCTGCACGACGTCAAGACCATGCTCTCCGCGCCGTACTGGCTCGACGAGGCGTGGGTCGCCCTGTCCGTCCGCTTCCCGCTGGGCGATCTGCCGGTCACCACGTCGTCCAGCCCGCTCGGCTGGAGCCTCCTGCTGCGGCTGGTACCCGACCCGGACGACCTGCGGCTGGTCACTCTGGCGTTCCAGGGGCTCGCGGTCGTGGCGGCGTACGGTTTCGGCCGGGCGCTGCGGTGGTCGACGCCCGGCCGGGGCGTGGTGGCCGGGGCGGCCTGCGCGGCGGCGGTCCTGCTGCTCCCCGCCCAGCAGGTGCGCCACGATCTCAAGCAGTACACCGCCGACGCCGCCGTGGCCGTGGGCGTGCTCGCCCTGGTCGCCTGGGTCGAACAGCGGTGGTCGCGCCGGCGGCTCAACGTGCTCACCGCCGCCGTCGCCGCGGGCATGCTGGTCAGCCACGTCACCGCGATCGTGGCGCCGTGCGCGTTCGGCGGTCTGCTGCTGGTCACGGCGGTCCGGCGGCAGTGGCTACGCCTGGTCGAGGTGACAGTGGCCGGGCTCAACGCCGGGCTGGTCCTCGCCGGCGTCTACTTCGGCATCTCGATGCAGGGCCGCAACGTGCCCATGCAGCAGTTCTGGGCCGACAACTTCCCCGGCGTGACCGAGCTGCCCGGCTACCTGGCGCGGCAGATCGACACGCTGATGCCGGTGGTCGGCGCGCCCGGGCTGGTGGTGGTCGCCCTGCTCGTGGCCGGCACGCTGACGCTCCGCAGGCGCGGCCGGCCCGCCGCCGCGGTCGCCGTGATGCTCCTGCCGGTGGTCGCGACGATTGTCGGCGTCGCGAAGGTCTATCCGCTGCTGGAGCTGCGTACCTCGCACTTCCTGCTCGTCACCGCCGCCGCGGTGGCCGGCATCGGGGTCGCCGGGCTGGCGAGCCGCGCGGCCGACCTGGCCTGCCGCCGGCTCCCCCGCGTGCGGCCCGCCGTCCTGGCCGCGGCCGTCTGCGCGGTCCTGCTCGGGGGGTACGCGGCCGGCAACAGCCACTGGTACCGGTTCGACGGGAACAGGCCGGGGCTCTACTACACGGCGATCGCCGTCACGGACGTGCGTTCGGCGACCGAGTACGTGGCCCGGCACCGCCTCCCGAACGACGTCGTGGTCATGAACAACGCGGCCTGGTACGGGTTCGCGTTCTACTCCCGCCACGAGCGGCTGAAGCTGGTAGTGCCGCACGGCAACACGGTGGGCTGGTGGGTCGACATGCCCGACCGGTCCGACGTCGTGGTGGTGCCCGGCCACGACACCACGGCCGTCGGAGCCAGTCTCCGGCACGCGGTCGAACTGGCGGCCGAGCGCGGCGACGGGGCGCGCGTCTGGCTGATCCGTTCGCACGTCGTCGGCGACGAGGTCGACGTCTGGCGGCAGGCGCTCGCCGCCTACCGCGTCGAGCAGGTCACCGGCGGGGTCGAACCGGTCGCGCGGATCAGTACGGCATGACGCGGCGCGGCGGTCAGCTGCCGCGCTGCCACAGGTCGCGCAGGGCGTCCCAGTTGCCGTCCACACCGTCCTTGCAGAGCGTCTCGATGTAGAAGGCCCCCTGCATGTCGTCGGGGTCCCACCAGACGCCGCAGATCGCCCGGCCGTCCTCGCCCTCGAAGGCGTACTCGACGTAGCTGCCGGGCTTGCCGGTCACCCCGCCCTTCGTGGTGCTCGCCTCGCGCAGCCCTGGCGCCAGCGAGCCACCGGCGAGGCTGAGCTGCTGGCGGTACGCCCGCGCGGTGTCCTTCTGCTTCTGTCCCGGGTAGAGCGTGAAGTGCAGCCACGCGCCGCCGTAGTGGCAGAAGACGTGCCCCTTCTCGTCCGTCGGCAGCTTCGGGGCGCCCGGCTGGTCGTAGACGGTGCAGCCGCCGATCCGGGTCAGCCAGGGCTCGACCAGCGGGGCCAGCTCACCCTCGAACTTGGCCTTGTTGATGGCGAGCTGCGTGGCCTCGTAGGGCGGCAGCGAAGGGCTGGCCGACGGCGTGGGCGTCGCGGCCTCCTTCTCGCGCCCTGCGCCCAGGAAGAACCCGGCGGTGCCGGCGACCAGGGTGAGCACCAGTGCGCCGACGATCGAGATCCAGTCGCGCCGCTTCGACTTCGGCTGCACCGGGGCGATCCGGCGTCCGCCGGACGGATCCAGCGGATCGGTGGCCACCGGCGCCGAGGCGACAGCGGGTGGCGCGGAGACGGCGGACGTCGCGGGAACCCCGGACGTCGCGGAGACGGCGGCCGGGGACATCGGCGCGCCGGAGATCGGCTGAGCCGCCATCGCCCAGGGCTGCGGAACCCACGGCAACTGGGGCGGCGCGGAGACAGGGGCGGCGGCCGGGGGCGGCGGGAGCATCTCGGCCGTCGGGATGCGCTGGTAGTCCATGCCGAGGCTGCGGAACAGCCGCTCGGCCGCACCCTCCTCTTCGGACGGGTACGCGATCCAGGGCTCGGCGGCGGCGAAGTCGGCGTTGACGTACCGGTGGCCGCCCGGGGTCTGTGCCAGCACGTTCGCCGCGTTGGCGAAGGCCTCCCGCCAGCGCTGGTCACCGGCGGCGGCACCCTCGAGGACGGCGACGGTGACCGGGCGGTCCTGCCCGTCGAGAGCCGCCCATGCCCGGCCGACCTGGCACTCGCCCAACGTCTCGGTGAACCTGTACGGCCCCTCCGGCTGCATGCCCCACTCCTCTGCTCACCCGCCGTGCGGATAGTACAGAGAGCACGCTCACCGGACCTCCCTGCGGTCGCGCGACGCTTGCGCTCTGAAAGTTTTCATGCATAGAGTCAGCTCGTGAATGAAAGCGGTGCGGCCGCCCCTGACCGCCTGCTCGACCTCTTCCACGGCGTACGGCTCACCCCGACGCAGCGCCGCATCGCGCACTGCCTGGTGCGGCACGCGGACGCGGCGGCGTACCTGTCCGCCGCCGAGGTGGCCGAGCTGGCCGGCGTCAGCCAGCCCTCGGTGACCCGGTTCGCCATGGCGCTCGGCCACGACGGCTACCCCGCGCTGCGCCGCCGCCTGCGTGAGCTGGGCGCGCGCGGCGCCGCCGACCAGGACGGCGCCGGGAACGCGCTGCAACGGGCGGTCCACGCCGAGCGGGACAACCTCGACCGGCTCGCCGAGCAGCTCGCCGACGCCGGCCGGGTCGCCGAGGTGGGGAAGCTGCTCGCCGCCAGCCGTCCGCTGCCGGTGCTCGGGCTGCGGGCCGCCGCGCCGCTGGCCGCCTACTTCGCGTACTTCGCCGCCAAGGTGCACCCGGACGTGCGGGTGCTCGACGACGGCGGCAGCATGCTCGTGGACCGCCTGGACCAGGCGGCGGCGGCCGGCGCGACGGCGCTGCTCGCGTTCGTCCTGCCCCGCTACCCCCGGGAGACCCTGGAGGCACTGCGCGAGGCCCGGGACGCCGGGCTCACCGTCGTGGCGATCACCGACTCGCCGGTGAGCCCGGCCACCGAACACGCCCAGGTGGTGCTGCCCGCCGCCGTCGGCGCCGACCTGGTCTTCGACCTGCACACCGCACCGATGACCCTGGCCATGGTGGTGCTCCAGGCGATCTGCGACGCCGCACCGGCCGAGACCCAGGACCGGCTCGAGGCGTTCGAGTCGTCCGCCGCCCGCCGCCAGTTGTTCCTCGGCTGAGAGGAGTACGAGATGCACCAGCCCGTCCGCGCCGCCCGCGGCGTCACCCGCACCGCGAAGGGGTGGCCGCAGGAGGCCGCCCTGCGGATGCTGATGAACAATCTCGACCCGGAGGTGGCCGAGCGCCCCGACGACCTGGTGGTCTACGGCGGCACCGGCAAGGCGGCCCGGGACTGGCCGTCGTACCACGCGCTGGTGCGGACGCTGACCGAGCTGCGCGACGACGAGACGATGCTCGTGCAGTCGGGCCGCCCGGTCGGCGTGATGCGGACCCACGAGTGGGCGCCGCGCGTGCTGCTGGCCAACTCCAACCTGGTCGGCGACTGGGCCACCTGGCCGGAGTTCCGCCGCCTGGAGTCGCTGGGCCTGACCATGTACGGGCAGATGACCGCCGGGTCGTGGATCTACATCGGCACCCAGGGCATCCTCCAGGGCACGTACGAGACGTTCGCCGCGGTGGCGGAGAAGCGCTCCGGCGGCACGCTCGCCGGCACGCTGACGCTCACCGCCGGGTGCGGCGGGATGGGCGGAGCGCAGCCGCTCGCGGTCACCATGAACGGCGGCGCCTGCCTGATCGTGGACGTGGACCGGTCGCGGCTGGACCGGCGGGTGCACGACCGCTACCTCGACGAGGTGGCCGACTCGCTCGACGACGCGATCGAGCGGGCCCTCGCGGCGAAGCGGGACCGGCGGGCGCTCAGCGTCGGCGTGGTCGGCAACGCCGCCACCGTCTTCCCGGAGCTGCTGCGCCGGGGCGTCGCGATCGACATCGTGACCGACCAGACCAGCGCGCACGACCCGCTGTCGTACGTGCCGGAAGGGGTGGACCCGGGCGACGCGCGGGACTACGCGGCGGCCAAGCCGGCCGAGTTCACCGACCGGGCGCGGGCGTCCATGGCCAAGCACGTGGAGGCCATGGTCGGTTTCCTCGACGCGGGCGCGGAGGTCTTCGACTACGGCAACTCGATCCGGGGCGAAGCCAAGCTCGGCGGCTACGAGCGGGCGTTCGACTTCCCCGGTTTCGTGCCCGCGTACATCAGGCCGTTGTTCTGCGAGGGCAAGGGCCCGTTCCGCTGGGCCGCGCTCTCCGGCGACCCGAAGGACATCGCCGCCACCGACCGGGCCATCCTCGACCTGTTCCCGGAGAACGAGTCCCTCGCCCGGTGGATCCGGATGGCCGGTGAGCGGGTCGCGTTCCAGGGCCTGCCGGCGCGGATCTGCTGGCTCGGCTACGGCGAGCGGGACCGCGCCGGGGTGCGGTTCAACGAGATGGTCGCCTCGGGCGAGCTGAGCGCGCCGGTGGTGATCGGCCGGGACCACCTGGACTGCGGCAGCGTGGCGAGCCCCTACCGGGAGACCGAGGCGATGGCCGACGGTTCCGACGCGGTCGCCGACTGGCCGCTGCTGAACGCGCTCGTCAACACCGCCAGCGGGGCGTCGTGGGTGTCCATCCACCACGGCGGCGGGGTCGGCATCGGCCGGTCCATCCACGCCGGCCAGGTCTGCGTGGCCGACGGCAGCGCCCTCGCGGGGCAGAAGATCGAGCGGGTGCTCACAAACGACCCGGCGATGGGCGTCATCCGGCACGTCGACGCCGGCTACGACGACGCCCGCGCGGTAGCCGAGCGCACCGGCGTCCGCGTCCCGATGGCCGAGTAAGGAAGGGCCCCTTGTTAACGCATTCTGCATGTGAAGGGTCCCTTCCTCACCGGTTCCGCCAGCTGTGGGACGAGATCGCCCCGGTCGGGCGGGACGCCGGCAGCGGCGGCTATCTGCGCTACGCGCTCACCGCACCGGAGCTGACGCTGCGCGGCTGGTTCCGGGAGCAGGCCGACCGGCGGGGCATGCCGGTCTCCGAGGACGGCAACGGCAACCTGTTCGCCTGGTGGGGCGACCCGGAGGCCGAGGGCGCGGTGCTCACCGGCAGCCACTTCGACTCGGTGCCGCACGGCGGCGCGTACGACGGTCCGCTCGGCATCGTCAGCGCGTTCCTCGCCGTGGACGAGCTGCGGGCCGCGGGCGTCACCCCGGACCGGCCGCTGGTGGTGGCCGCGTTCGTGGAGGAGGAGGGCGCGCGGTTCGGCGTACCCTGCCTGGGGTCGCGGCTGCTCACCGGCGAGATCGACGTCGACCGCGCCGCCGGGCTGCGCGACCAGGCCGGGACGACCTTCGCCGAGGCGCTGGGCGAGCGGCCGGCGGGCGCCGACCCGGCGCTGCTCGGCCGCTTCGCGGCCTTCGTGGAGCTGCACGTCGAGCAGGGCCGCGCGCTTGTCGACCAGGACGCGCCGGTCGCTGTCGCCTCAGCGATCTGGCCGCACGGCCGGTGGCGGTTCGACTTCACCGGCGAGGGCAACCACGCCGGTACGACAAGGATGGCCGACCGCCGCGACCCGATGCTCACCTACGCGTTCACCGTGCTGGCGGCGAACAAGGAGGCCCGGCTGCGCGACGCGCACGCCACTGTGGGCCGGGTGTCGGTCGAGCCGAACGCCACGAACGCGATCCCGTCCCGGGTCACCGGCTGGCTGGACGCGCGGGCGGCCGAGGCGGAGACGCTGTACGGTCTGGTCGAGGCGGTACGCGCCAAGGCCACCGACCGGGCCGGCCGGGACGGGACTGCGCTCACCTGCACCCAGGAGTCGGCGACCCCGCTCGTCGCGTTCGACGGCGGGCTGGCCGACCGGCTGGTCACGCTGCTCGGCGCGCCGGTGCTGCCCACCGGCGCCGGGCACGACGCGGGGGTGCTGGCGGCGCACCTGCCCACCGCGATGCTGTTCGTGCGCAACCCGACCGGGGTGTCGCACTCCCCCGCCGAGGCGGCCACCGACGCCGACTGCGCCGCCGGGGTGGCCGCCCTGGCCCGGGTCCTGGAGGAGCTGGCATGCCGCTGACCCGCTGGCTGGCCGAGTACGCCTGGCTGCCCGACCGCGCCGAGCCCACCCGGGACGTGCTGATCGAGGCGACCGACGGACGGCTCACCGCGGTCACCCCGCTGACCGTCGACGGTCCGCCGACCGCCGGGGTGGAGGTGCTCGGCGACGCGGTACGGCTGCCCGGGCTGACGGTGCCCGGCCTCGCAAACGCCCACTCGCACGCGTTCCACCGGGCGCTGCGCGGGCGCACCCACGACGGGCGCGGCGACTTCTGGTCCTGGCGCAGCCTGATGTACGCGATAGCGACCCGGCTCGACCCGGACACCTACCTGGCGCTGGCCCGCGCCGTGTACGCGGAGATGGCGCTGGCCGGGATCACCTGCGTGGGCGAGTTCCACTACCTGCACCACGGTCCCGGCGGCACCCCGTACGACGACCCGAACGCCATGTCCGCCGCGCTCGTGGAGGCCGCCGCGCACGCCGGTGTCCGGCTCACGCTGCTGGACACCGCGTACCTGACCGGGGGCGTGGACGGCGCGCCGCTGACCGGGCCGCAACGCCGGTTCGGTGACGGCGACGCGCTGCGCTGGGCGGCGCGGGTGGACGCGTTCCGCCCGGCCGACGAGCACGTCCGGCTCGGCGCGGCCATCCACTCGGTGCGCGCGGTCCCCGCCGAGCAGCTCGCCACCGTGGCCGGCTGGGCCGACCGCAACGGGCTGCCGCTGCACGTGCACCTGTCCGAGCAGCCCGCCGAGAACGACGCCTGCCGGGCCGTGCACGGGTGCACCCCGACGCGGCTGCTGGCCGACCACGGCGTCCTCGGCCCGCACACCACAGCGGTGCACGCCACCCACCCGACCGCCGCCGACGTGGCGCTGCTCGGCGACAGCCGTACCCGGGTGTGCGTCTGCCCCACCACCGAGCGCGACCTGGCCGACGGGGTCGGCCCGGTACGGCGGATGGCCGACGCGGGCAGCCCGCTGAGCCTCGGCAGCGACAGCCACGCCGTGGTGGACCTGTTCGAGGAGGCCCGCGCGCTGGAGATGGACGAGCGGCTGCGTACCCGCAGGCGGGGGCACTTCACGCCGGTCGAGCTGCTCACCGCCGCCACCGTCGGCGGGCACGCCGCGCTGGGCTGGGGCGACGCCGGCCGGCTCGCCGTCGGGCAGCGCGCGGACCTGGTCACGGTACGGCTGGACAGCGCCCGGACCGCCGGGGTGCCGCCGGTCGGCGCGTTCTTCGCCGCCACCGCCGCCGACGTGACGAGCGTCGTGGTGGACGGCCGGCCCGTGGTGGACGGTGGCCGGCACCTGACCGTGGACGTGCCCACCGAGCTGCGGGACTCGATCGCGGCGGTGACCGCGAAGGAGGACTCGTGAGCACCGGCGGCTTTCCCGGGCGGCCGGTCCGTCCCGGCGACCGGCTCCGGCCGGTGCCGGGGACCTCCGGCAGCCTGCTTGTCGACAACATCGGCGAGCTGGTCACCAACGAGGGCCGGCCCGGCGACCCGCTGGGCATCCGGCGCGGCGCCGCCCTGCTGGTCGAGGACGGGCAGGTGGCCTGGGTCGGGTCGTCCCGTGACGCGCCGGCCGCCGACCGGCGGACCGACGCCGGCGGCGCGGCCGTGCTGCCCGGCTTCGTGGACAGCCACGCGCACCTGGTCTTCGCCGGGGACCGGGCCGCCGAGTTCGCCGCCCGGATGGCCGGCGAGCCCTACACCGGCGGCGGCATCCGGACCACAGTCGGCGCCACCCGCGCGGCCTCCGACGGCGACCTGCGCGCCACAGTGGGCCGGCTGCGCGCGGAGATGCTGCGGCAGGGCACCACCACCGTCGAGATCAAGAGCGGGTACGGCCTCAACGTCGCCGACGAGGCCCGCTCGCTGCGGATCGCCGCCGAGTTCACAGAGGACACGACGTTCCTCGGCGCGCACGTGGTCCCCGCCGAGTACGCCGACCGCCCGGACGACTACGTCGGCATGGTCTGCGGCCCGATGCTGGCCGCTGCCGCGCCGTACGCCCGCTGGATCGACGTGTTCTGCGAACGGGGCGCGTTCGACGCCGACCACGCGCGGGCGATCCTCGCCTGCGGGCAGGCCGTCGGTCTGGGCGTACGGGTGCACGCCAACCAGCTCGGCCCCGGCCCGGGGGTCCAGCTCGGGGTGGAGCTGGGCGCGGCCAGCGTCGACCACTGCACCCACCTGACCGACGCCGACATCGACGCGCTCGCCTCGCGACGGATCGACTGCATGTGCGCCGAGGGCGAGCACACCGTCACCGTCGCCACGCTGCTGCCCGGCGCGGAGTTCTCCACCCGGTCGCCGTACCCGGACGCCCGGCGGCTGCTCGACGCGGGCGTGACGGTGGCGCTGGCGACCGACTGCAACCCCGGCTCGTCGTACACCTCGTCGATGCCGTTCTGTATCGCGCTGGCCGTGCGCGAGATGCGGATGACCCCGGCGGAGGCGGTGTGGGCCGCGACCGCCGGCGGGGCGGCGGCGTTGCGCCGCACCGACGTGGGGCGGCTGACGCCCGGGGCGCGGGCCGACCTGATCATCCTCGACGCCCCGTCCCACCTGCACCTGGCCTACCGGCCGGGGGTGCCACTGATCCGCCAGGTTCTGCACAACGGAGTGCCGCGATGACCACAGTGACCGTCCTGTCCACCGGGGTCACCCCCGCCGACGTGCTCGCGGTGGCCCGCGGCACCGCCAAGGTCGTGCTCGACCCGGCCGCCACCGACGCGATGGCGACCAGCCGCTCCATCGTGGACGGCATCGAGGCCGCCGGCCGTCCCGTGTACGGCGTCTCCACCGGATTCGGCGCGCTCGCCAACACGTTCGTGGCCCCGGAGCGCCGGGCCGAGCTTCAGCACGCGCTGATCCGCTCGCACGCCGCCGGGGTGGGCGCGCCGATGCCGCGCGAGGTGGTACGCGCCATGATGCTGCTGCGGGTCCGCTCACTGGCGCTCGGTCGCTCCGGGGTACGCCCGCTGGTCGCCGAGGCGCTCGTGGACCTGCTCAACCACGACGTCACCCCGTGGGTGCCCGAGCACGGCTCGCTCGGCGCGTCCGGCGATCTGGCGCCGCTGGCGCACTGCGCGCTGGTGCTGCTCGGTGAGGGCTGGGTGCTCGGCCCGGCCGGGGACCGCCTCCCGGCCGCCGACGCGCTGCGCCAAGCCGGGCTCAAGCCGGTGTCGCTGGCCGCCAAGGAAGGGCTGGCGCTGATCAACGGCACCGACGGCATGCTCGGCATGCTGCTGCTGGCCGTGCAGGATGCCCGGCACCTGTTCGCCATGGCGGACGTGACCGCCGCGCTGGCCATCGAGGCGATGCTCGGCTCGGAGCGGCCGTTCCTGCCCGAGCTGCACGCGATCCGGCCCCATCCCGGCCAGGCCGCCTCGGCGGCGAACATCCACCGGCTGTTGCAGGGCTCGGCGGTGATGGACTCGCACCGCGACGACCTCGCGCACGCGGTGCAGGACGCGTACTCGATGCGCTGCGCCCCGCAGGTGGCCGGCGCGGCCCGGGACACGCTCGACTTCGTCGAGGTGGTGGCGGGCCGGGAGCTGCTCTCCGTGGTGGACAACCCGGTCGTGCTGCCGGACGGGCGGGTCGAGTCGACCGGCAACTTCCACGGCGCGCCGCTCGGCTTCGCCGCGGACTACCTGGCCATCGCCGCCGCCGAGGTGGGCGCGATCGCCGAGCGCCGGGTGGACCGGCTGCTGGACGTCACCCGCTCCCGGGACCTGCCCGCCTTCCTGTCCCCGGACGCCGGGGTGAACTCCGGGCTGATGATCGCCCAGTACACCGCCGCCGGCATCGTGGCGGAGAACCGCCGGCTCGCCGCGCCCGCCTCGATCGACTCGCTGCCCACCAGCGGGATGCAGGAGGACCACGTCTCGATGGGCTGGGCGGCCACCAAGAAGCTGCGCACGGTCCTGGACAACCTGACCAGCCTGCTGGCGGTGGAGCTGCTGTCGGCCGTACGCGGGCTCCAGCTGCGCGCGCCGCTGACCCCGTCACCGGCCGGGCGGGCGGCGCTCGCCACGCTCGGCGAGACGATCGGCGAGCCGGGGCCGGACGTGTTCCTCGCACCGCTGATGGAGGCGGCGCGGGACGTGGTGCGCGGCCCGGAGCTGCGCGCGGCCATCGAACGGGAGATCGGCCCGCTCGGCTGAGCGGGCCGGTCCGGCCGCTCCGGCGCGGCGCTCGGGCGGCGCTGCGGCCGGGCGGGAGCGGATCAGGCGGGCGGGAGCACCTTCGCGACCAGCTTGGCCAGCTCCCGCAGCGCCTTCCCGCGGTGGCTGACCGCGTCCTTCTCCTCGGGCGTCAGCTCCGCGTTCGTCCGCTTCTGCCCGTCGCCCAGGAAGATCGGGTCGTAGCCGAAGCCGCCCTCGCCGCGCGGCGCGCGCAGCAGCCGGCCGGACTGGCGGCCGTCGACCAGGTGCTCCTTGCCGCCCGGCAGCACCAGCGCGACGGTGCAGACGAACGCCGCGCCCCGGTGCTCGTCCGGCACGTCGCCGACCTGGTCGAGCACGAGCTGGAGGTTGGCCAGGTCGTCGCCGTGCCGGCCGGACCAGCGGGCGCTGAACACGCCGGGCATCCCGTTGAGGGCGTCCACCGCCAGCCCGGAGTCGTCGGCGATGGTCGGCAGGCCGGTGCGCCGGCAGCCCTCCCGCGCCTTGATCAGCGCGTTCTCGCCGAACGTGAGGCCGGTCTCCGGCAGCTCCGGATACTCCTCGACGTCGTCGAGGCCGAGCAGGGCGACCCGGTGCGCGCCGAGCGCGCCGTCCAGGATGCGCTGCAGCTCGACCAGCTTCTTCCGGTTCCGGGTGGCGAGCAGGACCTTGTTCATGACGAGAGCGCCTTCCGCTGCGCGTCGGCCAGTTCCAGGCAGCCCGCCACGCCCAGGTCGAGCAGCGCGTCGAGCTGATCGCGGGCGAAGACGCCCGCCTCACCGGTGCCCTGCACCTCGACGAAGTCGCCGGCGCCGGTGCAGACCACGTTCATGTCGACCTCGGCGGTGACGTCCTCGGCGTAGCAGAGGTCGAGCATCGGCTCGCCGCCGATCACCCCGACGCTCACCGCCGCCACCGAACGGTGCATCACCTTCTCCACCTTGCCGGCCAGCGCCTTGCGCTCGGCCAGCCAGGTCACCGCGTCGTACAGTGCGACGTACGCGCCGGTGATCGCGGCGGTACGGGTGCCGCCGTCGGCCTGGAGCACGTCGCAGTCCAGCACGATCGAGTTCTCGCCGAGCGCCTTGAGGTCGACGCAGGCACGCAGGCTACGGCCGATCAGACGGGAGATCTCGTGCGTGCGCCCACCGACCTTGCCGCGCACGCTCTCCCGGTCGGAGCGGGTGTTCGTGGCCCGGGGCAGCATCGCGTACTCGGCTGTCACCCAGCCCAGCCCGGAACCCTTGCGCCAGCGCGGCACCCCCTCGGTGACGCTCGCCGTGCAGAGCACCCGGGTCGCGCCGAACTCGACGAGCACCGAACCCTCCGGATGGGTGCTCCAGCCCCGGGTCAGGGTCACCGGTCGGAGTTGGTCGGGCTGCCGCCCGTCAGGTCGCGCCATGCCTGCACCCTATGCGGTGCGGTGATCGGATCGTCCGCGGGTGTCCGCCCGACCGCCCGGCCTCCGCCGGGGTCACACGTCGTAGCAGGCGCCGGGCCGCACCACGTCCAGCGGCCCGGCGTACGCCCCGGCCGCCGCCTCCACCGTCTGCGACTCGCTGCCCCAGGCCGGTACGAGATGGGTGAGCAGGAGCCGTCCCACGCTCGCCTTGGTGGCCGCCTCACCCGCCTCCCGGCCGGTCAGGTGCAGATCCGGCGGGTTCTCCACGCCGTCCATGTAGCTCGCCTCGCAGAGGAACACGTCGGCGTCCTGGGCCAGGCGCAGCAGCGCCTCGCAGGGCGCGGTGTCGGCGGAGTAGCAGAACACCCGCCCGTCATGTTCCAGCCGCACCCCGTACGTCTCGACCGGGTGGTTCATCCGGTCGACTGTGACGCTGAACGGGCCGATCGGGAACGTGCCCGGCTGGAGGCCGTAGAACTGGTAGACGTCCTCCACCGAGCCCTCCTCCTGCCCGTACGCGGCGGCCAGCCGGTCGGGCGCGCCGGAGGGGGCGTACATCGGCAGGGGCGGGTACGGGCCGTCCGGCGCGTACCGGCGCACCACCACGTAGGACACCGCGTCGAACATGTGGTCGCAGTGCAGGTGGGTGAGGAGGATGGCATCGGGGGCGTGCAGCCCGACGTAGCGCTGGAGCGTGGACAGCGACCCCACGCCGAAGTCGATCAGGAGCCGGAAGCCCTCGGCTTCCATGAGATAGGCAGAGCAGGGCGATTCGGGGCCCGGGAAGCTGCCCGCGCAGCCGAGGACGGTCAATCTCATCCGGTGGCCTCGATCTCACGATGAGTAGTCGACGCGCCGGCGGCGACTCCGCCGATGATCTCTACCGACGCGCTCGCCACGCTGCGCAGCCTACGCGCCGCCATGGTCGGGCAAGAATCATCTGCCGGAAGTTGTCATCAACGTGACACCCATACACGTCTGCTCCGGGCAGGCGCGGCGGTCCGGCCGGCGGGGACACCACCGACCGGACCGAACGCGGGCCGTCAGGCCCAGAGCTGACCCTCCAGCGACTCCTCCGCGTCGGCGAGAGTGCCGCCGTACGCCCCGGTCGAGAGGTATTTCCAGCCGCCGTCGCAGACCACGAACGCCACGTCGGCGCGGCGGCCGTCGCGGACCGCCTCGTGCGCCACCGCGAGCGCGGCGTGCAGGATGGCGCCGGTGGAGAACCCGGCGAAGATGCCCTCCACCTCGACGAGCTGCCGGGTACGCAGCACGGCGTCCCGGGTGCCCACTGAGAAGCGGCGGGACAGCACACCCGCGTCGTACAGCTCGGGCACGTAGCCCTCGTCGATGTTGCGCAGACCGTAGACCAGCTCGCCGTACCGCGGCTCGGCCGCCACGATCTGGATGCCGTCGACCTTCTCCCGCAGGAAGCGGCCGGTGCCCATGAGCGTGCCGGTGGTGCCCAGCCCGGCCACGAAGTGGGTGATGCCCGGCAGGTCCTGCAACAGCTCCGGCCCGGTCGTCTCGTAGTGCGCCCGGGCGTTCGCCTCGTTGCCGTACTGGTAGAGCATCACCCAGTCCGGGTGCTCCGCGGAGATCTGCTTCGCGGTCGCGACGGCCTGGTTCGAGCCACCGGCGGCCGGCGAGAAGATGATCTCCGCGCCGTACATCCGGAGCAGCTGCACCCGCTCGGTGGAGACGTTCTCCGGCATCACGCAGACCAGCCGGTAGCCCCGCAGCTTCGCCACCATGGCCAGCGAGATGCCGGTGTTGCCGCTGGTCGGCTCCAGGATCGTGTCACCGGGACGGAGCCGGCCGGCCTCCTCGGCCGCGCGCACCATGTACAGCGCCGCGCGGTCCTTGATGCTGCCGGTCGGGTTCCGGTCCTCCAGCTTGGCCCAGAGCCGCACCGGCGGCGCCCCGGCGGGGACCGTCGGCGAGAGCCGCGGCAACCCGACAAGCGGGGTGCCGCCGCAGGCGTCGAGCAGGCTGTCGTACCGCGCCATCGCGGGCCCCTCAGCGGGCGGCGCGCGTGGAGACCGCGTGCGAGGCGATCGCCGCGGCGGCCGCGAAGCCGAACGCGCCACCGGCCACGGCCGGCAGGATGGTCACGCTGTCGCCGTCGTTGAGCTTGGCATCGAGCGCGCCGAGGAAGCGGACGTCCTCGTCGTTGACGTAGACGTTGACGAACCGGTGCAGCACGCCCGCGTCGGTGACCAGGCGGGCCTTCAGGCCGCCGTGCCGGGAGTCCAGGTCGGCGATCAGGTCGGCGAGCGTGTCGCCGCTGCCCTCGACGACCTTCGCGCCGCCGGTGTAGCTGCGCAGGATGGTGGGGATGCGAACCTCGATGGCCATGATGTCTCGTGCTCCTCGTTCGGGATCGTGCCAGGTGACGGGAAAAGGAAGGTGCCGGCGCTGAAGATCAGCGGTCGGAACACTCGTAGTCGACCGTCGCCGGGCTCTGCCCGAACATGTAGGACTGGACGGCGTTCGGGTCCACGGCGGCATCCACGATCTTCACCGGTTCCTCGGTGATCACGCCGTCGACGATCCGGAAGGAGCGGATCTCCTCGGTGTCGGGCTCGCGGGTCGAGACGAGCAGGTAGTGCGCGCCCGGCTCGCCGGCGAAGGAGACGTCGGTGCGGGACGGGTAGGCCTCGGTCGCGGTGTGCGAGTGGTAGATGACCACCGGCTCCTCGTCGCGGTCGTCCATCTCCCGCCACACCCGCAACTGCTCCATCGAGTCGAACTCGTAGAAGGTCATGGAGCGGGCCGCGTTGTCCATCGGGATGTGCCGGGTCGGGGTGTCGCTGCCGACGGGGCCGGCGACCACGCCGCACGCCTCGTCCGGGTGGTCCCGACGCGCGTGGGCGACGATCGCGTCGATGATCGACCGGTCGATGCTCAGCACGCCACCAGCCTAGCCCCTGGCCCTGCCGGGCGGCGAGGTGGCAACCGTCACCACTCAGTCGATGAGCGCGTTGAGCAGGGACTCCTGGAGATAACCGAGGTAGGCGTAGACCGACAGTTGGAACACGCGGGACGAACCCGGGTCCTCGGCGACCGCGTCGTCGAGCTCCTCACCCAGGTCGGTGCCGTCCTTGATCTCCAGGCGTACGCCCATCGCCAGCCGGGCGTCGTTGAGCGCGCGCAGCCACGCCTCGGCCGCCTCCGCGTCGAGCCGCACCTCGCCGCCGGAGTCGCCGTCGGGCAGGGCGGCGAGGATCGCGCCCGCCTGGTCGATCTTCCCGGTCTTCAGGTCGCCCTCGGTGTAGCGGCGGAACTCGGCGGTGCCGGCGTCGTCGTCCGGGTAGACGTCGGGGAAGAGCCGGCCGACCACCGGGTCACCGTGGTCGAAGCCGTCGGTCAGCAGCCCGACCACCTCGGCGGCGACCTTGCGCAGCACCCGGACCTCGTCGACGGCGAACGTGGCCACGTAGTGGTCGCCGCGGCGGCGGAACATGCTCATGATCTCTCCACCGTCGCCCAGAGGCCGTACGCGTGCAGCTGCGCCGCGTCGTGCTCCATCCGTTCCCGGGCGCCGGTGGACACCACGGCCTTGCCCTTGTGGTGCACGTCCAGCATGAGCCGCTCCGCCTTCTCCCGGCTGTATCCGAAGAGCTTCTGGAACACCCAGGTCACATACGTCATCAGGTTGACCGGATCGTCCCAGACGATGGTCACCCACGGCCGGTCGGAGACCGGCACCTCTTCGGTGTCCGGCGTCTCGACCGGCGCAACCTGTGGAGCCGCCATGCCCCCCATCGTGCCACCGGATCCGCGGAACCGATGAACCGGAACGGCGCGGCGGTCGTCGTGACCCGCCCGGGCCGCGTACGCGAGCCCGGTCCGCCGCGCGGCGGCGAGCCGCTCAGGCCAGCAGGATGCCGTGGTCGACAGCATCGGCGAGCACCCCACCCAGCGAGAGACGGATCACCTCGAAGCGGCGGGACACCTCGCGGGACAGTTCGAGTTCGACCTCGCGCAGAGCGCGCTGGGCCCAGGACCGGGCGGCGTTCGGGTCGTTGTTGTCGGCCGCCCGCCAGTGCTGCCAGCAGCCGCCGTTGAGCGCGACGCCGACGGGCGGGAGCACCTCGTCCCGCTGCCCGCCGGGCAGCCCGGCCAGCGCGTCGAGGGCCCCCTCGCCGGTCAGCGCGGCCACCCCGGCCGTGCTGGTGACCAGGAGGACCCGGTCCAGCTCCGGGCCGTCCGGATGGTCGGCCAGGCTCCAGCGCACCGCGTGCGCGATCCGCCCGCGTACGCCCTCGGCCAGCGGCGCCCCGAAGACCCGGGCGGCGGCGTCGTCGACGAGCCCTCGGACGGCCTCGTCGCACTGGGCGGTGGCGAGCAGCGACAGCGCCTCCAGCTCGCGGTCGAGCATCTGCGGCAGGCCGGCGCAGCCGACCCCGAAGACGATCTCCTGCACCACCCGCAGGTGGATGTTCGCCAGCTCCAGGGCGAGGTGCTGACGGATCCGGCGGGCACAGGCGCGGGACCCTCCGTCGATCCGGTCGGCCAGCTCGCCGGGCTCGACGCCGGTCAGCACCGGCACCCGGCCGTGCGCGCCGGGGGGCACCGGCGGACTGGCGCTGCCGCGGCGCAGTCCCTCGTCGGCGGCCCAGCCGACCAGGGCACGCCGCAGGTGCGGCAGCTCGGTCCGGCGGGCCGGGAACCACCGGGCCGGGGTGAGCGCCGGCACCGCGGCCAGCAGCGCCGCGCGGTGCGCCTCGATGGAGACCGACACCTGGTCGAACCGGCGGGCGGGCCCGGACGGACCGGCCCGCCCGGGCGACGGTACGGCGGAACCCGCGTCATCCGCCGCCGGGCCCTCGGCCGACGCGGTCCAGCCGGTCGTGCCGGGGGTGACGGCGAAGAACACCTCGACCCGGGCGCGTGCCACCTCGGCGAGCAGGTGCAGCTCGGCCGCGCTGAACGCCTGGTCGGCGGAGATCACGAAGAGCAGCGCGCCGGCCCGGCCGACGGCGTCGCGCAGCACCCGGCCGCCGGCCACGCCGAGCGTGCCGGTGTCCGGCGTGTCGACCACCGCGAAGTGCCGCAGCAGTGGGTCGGGCAGGCTCAGCTCGACCCGGCGTGGCGGCCGGGCCAGCGCCGGTCCGGTCGTCAGCGGGTGGGTGCCGTAGGCGTGCGGCTGGCGGTAGCCCGGCACGTACGCGGCGCGGATCACCTTCTCGGCGTGCTGGACCAGCAGGTTGCTTCCCGCGGGCACGGCGAGCGTCGCGGAGTCGATCCCGAGCAGGCCGGCGATCACCTCACGCCGGCCGGCGCCGGCCGGGCCGGCGACGACCACGGCCATCGGATCGCCCGGCCCGGGCGTGGTCACCCCGAGCCGGGTCGGCAGCGGGGCGCACCCGGGCGGCCCGGCCTGCCGGCGCGGGTCGGGCACGTCGACCGAGGGGAGTGGACCCGGTGTCATCAGGTGGCCTCCCGGTCAGGCGACCGGGGTGCCGGTCGCGACTTTCCCTGGTTGCAGGGGCTGTCGGAAGAGTACGGCTGTCGGCCATCCGACAGCGAACACCTCCGGTACTCATCGGGTAATGACCAGATTACTCAACTTCACTGCGTAACGGTCTGCACGCGGACGGAACACGGTCGATATGCTGCCCCGATGAGTGGGTGGGGGTTCGTCGGCCGTAGAGATGAACTCAACCGTCTGTTGTCGACCATCGGCCGGCCCGAGGGACGCGGGTTGCTCTTCAGCGGCGACGCCGGGGTAGGCAAGAGCCGGCTGCTGCGCGAGGGCGTCTCCGAACTCTCCCCCGAGCGGTACGCCATCTGGTCCATCTCGGCCAGCGCCACCACCGCCGCGCTCCCCTTCGGTGGGCTCGTCCAGGTGCTGCCCGCCACGCAGCCGCAAGGGCTCTCCCCCGCCGGGATCCTGCGCTGGGCCGTGGACGTCCTCCAGGAACAGGCCGCCGGCCGGCCCGTCGTCCTCGCCATCGACGACGCGCACCTGCTCGACCCGCCCTCGGCCGCGCTGGTGCATCTGGTCGCCCGCTCCGAGAACGCCACTGTCATCGGGACGCTGCGCAACGGCGAGCAGATCCCGCTGCCGATCCGCGCGCTCTGGACCGACGACCTGGTCGAACTGGTCGAGCTGGGCCCGCTCGGCCGCAGCGAGACCACCGGGCTGCTCGCCGCCATCCTGGGTGGACCGGTCGACGCCTGCTCCTCCGACCGGCTCTTCCAGCTATCCGCCGGCAACCCGCTGCTGCTGCGCGAGCTGGTCCTGGCCGCCGACGACGAGCTGCGCCGCACGTACGGGATCTGGACCTGGACCGGCCGGCTGGAGCTGGCGCCCAGCCTCACCGACCTGATCGACACCCGGATCGGCCAGCTCACCCCCGGCGTCCGGGCCGTCGTCGAGCTGGTCGCCTTCGGCGAGCCGCTGGGCCTGCAACTGCTGGAACGGGCGGTCGACCCGGCGGACGTGGAGGCGGCCGAGGAGCGCGGGCTCATCACCCTGATCCACGACGACCGGCGGCTCAACGTCCGCCTGGCGCACCCGCTCTACGGCGAGGTGATGCGCCGGCACTGCCCGGTCAGCCGCACCCGCCGGCTGCAGGCCACCCTCGCCGGGCTGCTGGAGCAGGTCGGCACGCGCCGCCGCGACGACCTGCTGCGGGTCGCGGTGTGGCGGCTCGACTCGGGTACGGCGCAGGACGTCGCCCTGCTGCTCGACGCCGCGGTCCAGGCGTTCGGCCGGTACGACGTGCCGCTGGCCACCCGGCTGGCCCGCGCCGCGCTGGAGGCCGGCGGCGGCACCGACGCGGCGGAGCTGCTGGCCACCATCCTGATGTTCGGCGACCGGCCGGACGAGGCGATCCGCGTGCTCGACCAGGTCGCCTGCGAGATCCACGACGACCGGCGGCGCAGCCGGTGGCTGACGGTCCGGGGCATGGTCAGCTACTGGGGGCTCAACCGCGAGTCCACTGTGGAGGAGATCGCCGCGCGCGGCGAGGAGCTGAGCGACCCCGCCGACCGGGCCCGGGTCCGCGCGTTCGAGGCCACCATGCGGCTGCACCGGCTCGACATCGACGTCGCGGTCCGGCTGGCCCAGGAGGTGCTCGACCGCCCGGCCGCCCCGATGGCCGCCCGGGAGCTGGCCCGCTGCACGCTGGCCCACCTCCAGGCCGCCCAGGGGCAGTATCAGCGCAGCGCCACCGCGATCGCCCGGGTGCAGGCCGAGGCGGCGTGCTGGCGGGCGGACATGCCCTACCTCCAGCTCGCCATGGAGCTGGCCCGGGGCACCCGGCTGACGCTCTCCGGCGACCTGGCCGGCATCGACGCGATCGTCGCCGACGAGTTCGCCGACCTGGCCGGGGCCGGTGACTTCCGGCTCGGCACCGGCTACCTGGCCATCCTCCAGGCGTACGCGGCGCGCCTGCGCGGGCGCGGGGACGAGGCGCTGCGGACCAGCCTGGAGGCGTGCGCGGTGCTCGCCACCAGCCGCGTGTACGCCGGGCTGGCGCATGCCGAGCGCGCCCAGGCCGCCGCGCTGCGTGGGGACGCGACGCACGCGGCCGAGGCGATGGCCGAGGCGGACCGGACGCACGCGCCCGGCATGGCAGTGCTCTATCCGTGGTTGGAGCAGGCCCGGGGCGCGGTCCAGGCCGCGACGGGCGACCTGCCGGCGGCCACCAAGCACCTGTGCGCGCTAGCCGACCGGCTGCGCGAGGACGGCCTGGCCGGGCACGAGCTGCTCGTCCTGCTCGACCTGGTCCGGTTCGACCAGGCCGACGCGCCGGTCGGCCCGACCTGCACCGACGGTGGGCGGCGCACCGTGGCGCAACGCCTGGCGGAACTCTCCGAACAGGTCGACGGCGTGCTGCCGCCGCTCGTCGCCCGGTTCGGCCGGGCCGTCGCCGACGGCGCCCCCGACGCCCTGCTGGCCGTCGCCGACGGCTTCGCCGGCCGCGAGCTGACCGTGTACGCCGCCGAGGCGACCGCGATGGCGCTGCACCTGACGCGGAACGCCCGCGCCGGCACCACCGGGCCGGTCCGGGAACGCCTCGCGGACCTGCTGAGCCGCTGCGACGAGATCTCCACCCCGGCGCTGCGGCTGCTCCGCCCGACGCTCAGCGACCGGGAGTGGGAGATCGCCCGCCTCGCCGCCGACGGGGTGACCAGCCGGACGATCGCGGAGCGGCTGTTCCTGTCCACCCGCACGGTGGAGAACCACCTCCAGCGCGTCTACAGCAAACTCGGCGTCGCCGGGCGCGGCGAGTTGCGGGCCGCGCTGCGGTCGATGCCGGGGCACGACGGCACGGAGCCGGACTGAACTCTAGGCTGGAGCGGTGAGCACCCTTCGCCCCGCGCTGCTGACCGACCACTACGAGCTGACCATGGTCAGCGCCGCGCTGCGTGACGGCACGGCCGACCGACGGTGCGTCTTCGAGGTGTTCAGCCGGCGGCTGCCGGCCGGGCGCCGGTACGGGGTGGTCGCCGGAACCGGCCGGCTCATCGAGATGATCCGCGACTTCCGGTTCGACCCGGATGAGATCGACTTCCTGCGCCGTACCGGCGTGGTGGACGACCGGGCCGCGCAGTGGCTCGCCGACTACCGGTTCACCGGCGACATCGACGGCTACGCCGAGGGCGAGCTGTTCTTCCCCGGCTCCCCGATCCTCACCGTGTCCGGCACGTTCGCCGAGTGCGTGGTGCTGGAGACGCTCGTGCTGTCGGTGCTCAACCACGACTGCGCGGTCGCCGCCGCCGCGGCCCGGATGGTCACCGCCGCCCGGGGCCGGGCGCTGATCGAGATGGGCTCCCGCCGGGCGCACGAGGAGGCCGCCGTCGCCGCCGCGCGGGCCGCGTACCTGGCCGGGTTCCGGTTCACCTCCAACCTCGCCGCCGGGCAGCGCTACGGCATCCCCACCGCCGGCACCGCCGCGCACGCCTTCACGCTGCTGCACGACGACGAGCGGGCCGCGTTCGCCTCCCAGGTCGCCACGCTGGGCAAGGACACCACGCTGCTCGTCGACACGTACGACATCGCCCAGGGCATCCGCAACGCCATCGCGGTGGCCGGGCCGGAGCTGCGGGCGGTCCGGATCGACTCCGGCGACCTCGCGGTGATCGCCCAGCAGTCCCGCGAGCTGCTGGACTCGCTCGGCGCCACCGAGACGAAGATCATCGTCTCCGGCGACCTGGACGAGTACGCGATCGCCTCGCTCGCCGCCGAGCCGGTGGACATGTACGGCGCCGGCACCGCGGTGGTGACCGGCTCCGGCGCGCCCACCGCCGGTCTGGTCTACAAGCTGGTCGAGGTGGAAGGGCGGCCGGTGGTCAAGCGCTCCGAGCACAAGGCCACCATCGGCGGCCGGAAGGTCGCGGTGCGCCGGCACAAGCCCACCGGCACCGCCACCGAGGAGGTCATCGTGCCGCAGGGCGTGCCGGACCGGCAGCCCAACGACCGGTTGCTCCAGCACTCGTACGTGGTGTCGGGCGAGCCGGCGAAGCTGCCCACCCTGGAGGACTCCCGGGACCACCTGCGGCAGTGCCTGATCTCCATCCCGTGGGAGGGGCTCAAGCTCTCCGCCGGGGATCCGGCCGTCCCCGTCACCGTCGTACCCGCGAGCTGAGGAGGAACCCGATGGCGAACGCCCTGATCATCGTGGACGTGCAGAACGACTTCTGCGAGGGCGGCTCCCTCGCGGTCGGCGGCGGGGCCGGGGTGGCCGCCGGGATCTCCCGGCTGCTGGCCGCCGAACCGGACCGGTGGGACCACGTGGTCGCGACGAAGGACTACCACGTCGACCCGGGCGCCCACTTCGGCGACCCGCCGGACTACGTCGACTCCTGGCCCCGGCACTGCGTGGTCGGCACGTCCGGCTCCGAGTTCCACCCGGAGCTGGCGACCGACCGGGTGGAGACGATCTTCCACAAGGGCGAGCACGCGGCCGCGTACTCCGGTTTCGAAGGGCACGCGCCCGACGGCGAGTGCCTGGCCGACTGGCTGCGCCGGCGCGACGTGGACCGGGTCGACGTGGTCGGCATCGCCACCGACCACTGCGTGCGCGCCACCGCGCTGGACGCCGCCCGGGAGGGCTTCCACACCACGGTGCTGCTGGATCTGACCGCCGCGGTCGCCCCGGACACGCTCGACGTGGCGCTGCGCGCGCTCGACGGCGCCGGGGTGACCATGGTGGGCGAGCCTGTGATCACTGCCGCTTGACCGGGTAATCGCTTGCGGGTGTCGTACCCCGGCCCCAGGATGGCGCCGGAGGTACGGTCCGTCGTGAATCTGAAGCCTTACCGGGAGGCGCTCGCCCTACCCGGTCTCCGATCGTTGCTGCTGGTGTCGGTGCTGGCCCGCGTGCCGCTGACCGCCACCGGGGTGACGCTCACCTTCTACGTGGTGCTCGACCTGGGCCGCGGCTACGGCGCCGCCGGCCTGGTCGGGGCCGCGTCGACGATCGGCGCGGCGGTCGGCGCCCCGCTGCTCGGGCGGCTCATCGACCGCCGAGGGCTCCGGCCGGTGCTGGTGCTCACCACTGTCGCCGAGGCGCTGTTCTGGTCCGCCGCGCCCACGCTGCCGTACCCGGTGCTGCTGCCCGCCGCGTTCCTCGCCGGGCTGCTCGCGCTGCCCATCTTCTCGATGATCCGCCAGTCGATCGCCGCGCTCGTGCCGGTGGAGAAGCGCCGACCCGCGTACGCGCTGGACTCGATCGCGATGGAGCTGTCGTTCATGGTCGGCCCGGCGCTCGCCGTCGCCCTGGCCACCGCCGTCACGCCGCGCCTGACGCTCTGGGCGGTCGGTGCCGGGATCGTCGGCTCCGGCATCTGCTTCTGGCTGCTCAACCCGCCGGTGCGAGCCGCCGACGAGCAGGCCGGGCCGCAGCGGCCCGTGCACCGCCGCGAGTGGCTCACCCCGCGCCTGCTCGCCGTGCTGGCGGTCAGCCTCGCCGGCACGCTGGTGCTCGGCGGCACCGACGTCGCAGTGGTCGCCGTGCTCCGCGCCGGGGGCGAGATCGGCTGGACCGGCGCCGTGCTGGCCGCCTGGGCGGTCGCCTCACTGGTGGGCGGCTTCGCCTACGGCGCGGTACGCCGCTCGTTCTCCCCGCTGGCGCTGATGGCGGCGCTGAGCCTCGCCACCATCCCGGTCGGGCTGGGCGGGTCGCACTGGTGGCTGCTCTGTCTCGCGCTGATCCCGGCCGGTGCGCTCTGCGCCCCCACCCTCGCGTCCACCTCCGACGCGGTCAGCCGGCTGGCTCCACCTTCCGTACGCGGCCTGGCCATGGGACTGCACGGCTCCGCCGTGACAGTGGGCATCGCGCTCGGCGCGCCGCTGGCCGGTGCGGTGATCGACGCCTCCGCGCCCGTCTGGGGCTTCGTGGTCACGGGCGCGGTCGGCGCGCTGGTGGCGCTGGCGGTGCTCCCGATCGAGCTGCGCCACCGCCGCACCCCGGTTCCCGCCCCGACTCCGGACCCCGACCTGGCCCTCGCCTCCCGCTAGCCCCTCGGCCAAAGTCCCCGCCCTCCGCCCACCCCACCCCACCCCACCCGACATGATCAACGAGTCCGTGCCTCTCCTCCCCGAGGCAAGGGCGAAGCCAGTACGGGGAAGTGGCTGCGTCCACGCACCCCGGACACAGCCACTCCCCCGAGCTGGTGCCGCAAGACGGCCCATGGCCGGAACCCACGTTGCAAAGGTTGACCAAGGAGTTGGCGTGCCCGGAGGCGCAACGAGACGACACAAACCCCTTGATCACCGGAGCACCAGAGGAGGCGCGAAGCCAGTACGGGGATGTAGCTGGGTCCAGGGGCCCTGGACACCACCACTTCCCCGAACTGGTGCCGCATCCCGCCCCCAGCCTGACGATCATGAGGTTGGCGGCGACAAATCGGACATGAGGTACAGCCAACTTCATGATCAACGAGGCCAGGCGGGCGGGGGGCGGGGACAGGCGGGCGGGGGCGGGGAAAAGGGCGGGCGCCGCACCCCCGTTTGGGAGTGCGGCGCCCGTCTCGACGTGGCGGAGCGGTGCTCAGCGCTGGTCGAGGTTGCCTGCGGTGTCCTCCTGGTAGCTGGCGCCACCGTTGACCTCGCTGGTCAGCGGCTTGGCGCCACCCTCGGGCGGGCCGGCCAGGCTCTGCCCGGCGGCCAGCTCGGGGAACTTCGCGTCGAAGGCCGGCCGCTCGGAGCGGATGCGCGGCATGCGGTCGAAGTTGCGCAGCGGGGGCGGCGAGCTGGTGGCCCACTCGAGCGAGTTGCCGTGACCCCACGGGTCGTCGACCTCGACCACCGGGCCGGTCTTGTACGACTTCCAGCAGTTCCAGATGAACGGCAGCGTCGAGATACCGGTGATGAACGCGCCGATCGTGGAGATCGTGTTCAGCGTGGTGAAGCCGTCGATGGCCTGGTAGTCGGCGTACCGGCGCGGCATGCCCTCGTTACCCAGCCAGTGCTGCACCAGGAACGTGGTGTGGAAGCCGATCATGGTCAGCCAGAAGTGGATCTTGCCCAGGCGCTCGTCGAGCATCCGGCCGAACATCTTCGGGAACCAGAAGTAGATGCCGGCGAAGACGGCGAACACGATGGTGCCGAAGAGCACGTAGTGGAAGTGCGCCACCACGAAGTACGAGTCGTGCAGGTGGAAGTCGAGCGGCGGGCTGGCCAGCAGCACACCGGTGAGACCACCGAAGAGGAAGGTCACCAGGAAGCCGATCGAGAAGAGCATCGGCGTCTCGAAGGTGATCTGGCCCCGCCACATGGTGCCGATCCAGTTGAAGAACTTCATACCGGTGGGCACGGCGATCAGGTAGCTCAGGAAGCTGAAGAACGGCAGCAGCACCTGACCGGTGGCGAACATGTGGTGCGCCCAGACGCTCATCGACAGGGCGGCGATGGCGATGGTGGCGGCCACGAGGCCCTTGTAGCCGAAGATCGGCTTCCGGGAGAACACCGGGATGATCTCGCTGATGATGCCGAAGAACGGCAGCGCGATGATGTACACCTCGGGGTGACCGAAGAACCAGAACAGGTGCTGCCACAGCATCGGGCCGCCGGTCGCCGGGTCGTACACGTGGGCGCCCATCAGGCGGTCCGCGGCGAGCGCGAACAGCGCGGCGGCCAGCAGCGGGAAGACCAGGATCGCCAGCAGGCTGGTGACCAGCATGTTCCACGTGAAGATCGGCATCCGGAACATGGTCATGCCGGGCGCGCGCAGGGTCAGGATCGTGGTGATCAGGTTGACCGCGCCGAGGATGGTGCCCAGACCGGAGATGGCCAGGCCGACCACCCACATGTTGGCGCCGACGCCCGGGGCGTGGTCGGCGGTGCTCAGCGGCGTGTACGCGGTCCAGCCGAAGTCGGCCGCGCCGCCCGGGGCGATGAAGCCCGCGGTGGCGAGCGTGCCGCCGAACAGGTACAGCCAGTACGCGAAGGCGTTCAGCCGGGGGAACGACACGTCCGGCGCGCCGATCTGCAGCGGCACCACGTAGTTCGCGAAGGCGAACACGATCGGCGTCGCGAAGAACAGCAGCATGATCGTGCCGTGCATCGTGAAGAGCTGGTTGTACTGCTCGGGCGACAGGAACTGCAGGCCCGGCCGCGCCAGTTCGGCGCGCATGATCAGGGCCATCAGGCCACCGATCATGAAGAACACGAACGCGGTGACCATGTACATGATCCCGATTTGCTTCGCGTCCGTGGTGCGCAACAGCCGCGCGAGGGCCGACCCCTTGACCGGCTCCCGGACCGGCCAGGGCCGGGTCACGACCGGCTTGGGTGCGACGGTGGTCACGAGTGGCCTCCGGTTCTGGTTGTCCCGCTCGGCGCGCTGGTCATCGGCGCAGCCGTCATCCGCAAGGAGGATAGTCCCCGGTAGGTGGCCCCGCCGCGTGGGGTGGGCGGCTACGATCTCCCACCCTTCAGAGCGGGCCGGTCAGGAGCCGGTAGTGCTCCCGGAAGATCCGTCCGCCGCGCCCGCGCAGCAACGGGTCGCGCAGCGCCGGCGGCACGTCGCGGGTGCGGTTGCGGTCCCGGGTCCGGTCCCGCACCCAGCGGGTACGCGGACGGCGGCGACTCTCGTACGCCAGCAGCGCGGCGTCGACGCTGCCGGCGGCGCGCAGCGACTCGGCGAGCACGACGGCGTCCTCCAACGCCATGGCGGCGCCCTGGGAGAGCGTCGGCGCGGTGGCGTGAGCGGCGTCACCGACGAGCAGCACCCGGCCGTGGAACCACCGCCCCAGCTCGACCTCCTCGGTGCGCTCGACGCACACCGTCTCCAGCGCGTCCAGCACCTCCGGCACGGGGCCGCCGTAGGAGCCGAACAGCTCGCGCATGCGGGCGAGCGGGTCGGCGGGCAGGTCGGTGCCGGCCTCGTCGGCGTAACAGTAGAGCTGCCCGCTGCCGAGCGGCACCACCAGGAAACCGGCCCGCTGGCCGAGCAGGGCGGTCCAGTCGACGATCCGGGGGCCGCCGCGCACCAGGGCCCGGTAGACCACCTGTCCGGCGGGGCGGGGCGGGCCGCCGAGCGCGGCGAGCGTGCGTACCGCCGAGCGTGGTCCGTCCGCGCCGACGACCAGGTCGTACTCCGCGCTGGTGCCGTCGGTGAAGCCGACCGCCACGCCGCCGGGCAGCGGGTCGACGGTGCTGACCTCGGCGCCGTGCCGGACCGCGCCGCCGGCGCCGGTGAGCAGCACCCGGTGCAGCTCGGCCCGGGGCAGCGCCCGGCACTCCCCCACTCCGGCCCAGAGCGCGTCGAGGTCGACCTCGCACAGCGGCGCCCCGGCGGCGTCGAGGAAGCGCTGCCGGCGGATCACCTGGCCGAGCGGGCGCAGTGGGCCGTCGAGGTCGAGCCGGCGCATCGCCCGGGCCGCGTTGCCCGGTAGGTAGAGGCCGGTGTCGGTCGACTCCGTGGGTGGCAGCCGCTCGGTGACGTCGGGCCGGAACCCCGCCAGGCGAAGCGCCCGGGCCACGGCGAGGCCGGCGATGCCCGCGCCGACGACGAGGACGCGCAGGGGTGAACCACCCATGGTGGGTTACGCCTCCGGAGGGGAACGGCACGCGTTGGAGGCAAGACATTACTCGCCGCAACCAGGCGGCGGAAGTGCCCGCTCGCCCTGGCGCGGGCCGCCGGTCGGCGGCGCACCCCGTCCCACCGGCAGGAATCCCGCCTCCATCTGGGGGAAGGGGGCGGTGGCGGCCGCCGGTCGCGCCACCGGCCGGACGCGCAGCGTTAACGAGCCCGGCGCATTTGCGCAATGATTCGAGACATGTAAATGTATTCCCTGCATCGTGGGAGCGCTCCCGTCCGTATCACCGACCGAACCGGCGCCGTCCCGCGCCGAGCCAAGGAGCATCATGAAGCGTCCACTCAGGGCCCTCGCCGCGGCCGGCCTGCTGGCCGCCGGCACGATCGTCGCCGTCGCGCTCGGCGGCACCGCCTCCGCCGACACGCAGATCTGCGAGCAGTACGGCTCGACCACCATCGGCGGCAAGTACGTGGTGCAGAACAACCGCTGGGGCACCAGCGCCCAGCAGTGCATCAACGTCACCTCGACCGGTTTCTCGATCACCCGGGCGGACGGCTCCGCGCCGACCAACGGGGCGCCGGTCGCCTACCCGTCGATCTTCGTGGGCTGCCACTACACCAACTGCTCGCCCGGCACGAACCTGCCGGTGCAGGTGAAGAACATCAGCAGCGCCCCGTCCAGCATCAGCTACAACTACGTCAGCGGCGCGATCTTCAACGCGTCGTACGACATCTGGCTCGACCCGTCGCCCAAGCGGGACGGGGTGAACCAGATGGAGATCATGATCTGGCTCAACCGGCAGGGCTCGATCCAGCCCATCGGCTCTCCGGTCGGCACCGCCAACATCGCGGGCCGGACCTGGGAGGTCTGGCGCGGCAGCAACGGCTCGAACAACGTCATCTCGTACCTGTCGCCGTCGGCCATCCCCAGCTTCAGCTTCGACGCGCTGGCGTTCATCAACGACACCCGTAACCGGGGCGCGATCACCAACGACTGGTACCTGACCAGCATCCAGGCCGGCTTCGAGCCGTGGCAGGGCGGCGTCGGGCTGGCGGTGAACTCGTTCTCGCAGTCCGTCAACACCGGCTCCAACCCGCCGCCGACCACGTCGGCGCCGACCACGCCGCCGCCGTCGGGCAACGCGTCGTGCACCGTCACCTACCGGGCGGCGAACGTCTGGAACAACGGCTTCACCGCCGAGGTGATTGTCAAGAACACCGGCTCCGGCACGATCAACGGCTGGACGCTCAACTACAACCTGCCCTCCGGGCAGACCGTCACCAACGCGTGGAACGCCACAGTGAGCCAGAGCGGCTCCGCGGTGACCGCGCGCAACGCCGGCTACAACGGCACCCTGTCGCCCGGCGCGTCGGCCACCTTCGGCTACCAGGCGACGCTCAACGGCAGCTACTCGGCGCCGAGCAGCTTCACGCTCAACGGCTCCACCTGCGCCCGCGGCTGACCGGCGCGTGACGAAGGGGCGCGGTCCGCACGGATCGCGCCCCTTCCCGGTACGAGCGTCAGCCGGCGAGCGCGTCGATGTCGCGCATCTCCTCGGCGGTCAGCGAGAACCCGAACACGTCGAAGTTGGCCCGGATGCGCTCCGGCGTGACCGACTTCGGGATGACCACGATCTCGTGGTCGATGTGCCAACGCAGCACCACCTGGGCCGGCGACACGTCGTGCGCCTGGGCGATGCGGACCAGCACCGGGTCGGACAGGTCGCTGGTCTTGAACGGGCTGTAGCCCTCCAGCGCCACCCCGCGGTCCCGGTGGGCGGCGTACGTGTGCCGGTCGTACAGCGACGGACTCCACCGGATCTGGTTGACCGCCGGCGTCTCCTCGGTGGCCTGGATCAGCTCGTCGAGCTGCCCGATCGAGTAGTTGCTCACCCCGACGGCGCGAGCCAGGTTCGCGTCCCGTGCCGCGAGCATCTCCCGCCACACCGGGATGCTGTCGCCGGGCGCGGACGGCGGCCAGTGCACCAGCCACAGGTCGACGTAGTCGGTGTCCAGCGCGGCCAGGCTCGCCTCGATGGTCTCCCGCTCCCGGCCCACCCGGTCCGGCGGGAGCTTGGTGGTGATGAAGACGTCCTCCCGGCGCAGCCCGCTCTCCTTGACCGCCCGGCCCACCTCCTTCTCGTTGCCGTACATCGTCGCGGTGTCCAGGTGCCGGTAACCGGCGTCCAGCGCGTTGAGCACGGCCTCGTAGCCGGCCTCGCCGGTGGCCTGCCACGTGCCGAAGCCGAGCAGCGGGATCCGGACGTCACCGGTGAGCGGAAGGGTGGGCTGGTCGAGGTCCATGTCCCCCGTTCTACCCCGGTTCGTCGCACACACACCGGCATCCCGGCGCGCACGGCGCGTCTGGGGGAGGATGCGGGAATGGCGGACCGGCTGGACGAGTACCGGCGGAAACGGGACGCCGCGCGTACCCCGGAACCGGTGCCCGAGCGGGCGTCCGGCCGGAAGCGGTCCGCGCGGCGCGCGCCCCGCTTCGTCATCCAGCAGCACCACGCCCGGAGCCTGCACTGGGACCTGCGCCTGGAGCACGACGGCGTGCTCGCCTCCTGGGCGGTGCCGCGCGGCCTGCCCCGCGACCCGGGCCGCAACCACCTCGCCGTGCACACCGAGGACCACCCGATGGAATACCTCACGTTCCACGGGGAGATCCCGGCCGGCGAGTACGGCGGCGGGCGGATGACCGTGCACGACACCGGCACCTACCGGGCCGAGAAGTGGCGCGACGACGAGGTGATCGTGGTGCTCGACGGCGAGCGCACGAAGGGGCGGTACGTGCTGTTCGCCACCGGCGGGCGGGGCCGCGACTGGATGATCAGGCGCACCGACCCGGCGCCGCAGGGCTGGACGCCGATGCCCGAGCTGGTCCGCCCGATGCTGCCCGCCGAGGGTGGGCGGCTGCCGCGCGACGCCGCCGCCTGGGGGTACGAGCTGCGCTGGGCGGGGGTGCGCGCGATGGCGTACGTCTCCGGCGGCCGGCTGCGGCTGCTCGACGGCGACGACACCGAGGTCACCGGGTCGTACCCCTGGCTGCGGGCGATGGCCGAGGCGCTGGCCCCGGCCGAGGCGGTGCTCGACGGCGTGCTGGTCCGCATCGACCCGGCCGGGCGGGTCCGGCCGCCGACCCGGCGCGACGGGCAGTTCCTCGCCGTCGACCTGCTCTGGCTGGAGGGCGTGCCGAGCCTCGACGTGCCGTACGCGCAACGCCGTGACCTGCTCGACGGTCTGGCGCTCGCCGGTCCGCACTGGCAGACTCCGCCGTGGTTCCCGGGAGTCGGTGCGGACGCCCTGCGGGCCGCCCGTGAGCAGGGGCTCCCGGGAGTGGTGGCCAAGCGCCTCGACTCCCCGTACGAGCCGGGCCGGCGCAGCCGGCACTGGCTGAGCATCGACGCGAGCTGAGGACCACCGTGCACCTGACGCACCTGGAGTGCCCGCGCTGCGGGCGCGAACATCAGGCCGACGTGTTGCAGAACCTGTGCGGCTGCGGCTCGCCGCTGCTGGCCCGCTACGACCTCGCCGCGGTGGCCGCCACCGTCGCCCCGGAGCAGTTCGGGCTGCGCCCGGCCGACCTGTGGCGCTACCGGGAGCTGCTGCCGGTGGCCGACCCCCGGTGCGTCACCACGCTCGGCGAGGGCTGGACGCCGATGTGGCGCGCGCCCGCGTACGGCCACGAGATCGGCATCGCGGATCTGATCGTCAAGGACGAAGGGCTGACCCCGACCGGGTCGTTCAAGGCCCGCGGCGCGTCGGTGGGCGTGAGCCGGGCCCGGGAGCTGGGCGTGGAGCGGATCGCCATGCCGACGAACGGCAACGCCGGCGCGGCCTGGGCGACGTACGCGGCGCGGGCCGGGATGAGCGCGACGATCGCCATGCCGCTGGCCGCGCCGACCATCTGCCGGGAGGAGTGCCTCGCCGCCGGCGCCGACCTGCGGCTGATCGACGGCCTGATCAACGACGCGGGCCGGGACATCGCCGAGCTGATCGCCGGCTCGGACGGGCGGATCTTCGACGCCGGCACGCTGCGCGAGCCGTACCGCCTGGAGGGCAAGAAGACCATGGGGTACGAGATCGTCGAACAGCTCGGGTGGCAGGTGCCCGACGTGATCGTCTACCCGACCGGCGGGGGCGTCGGGCTGATCGGCATCCACAAGGCGCTGCACGAGCTGCGCGAACTGGGCTGGGTGGAGGACCGGCTGCCCCGCCTGGTAGCGGTGCAGTCCACCGGATGCGCGCCGATCGTCCGGGCGTTCGCGGCCGGCGAGGACCGGGTCACCCCGTGGACGGACGCGCGCACCGTCGCGTTCGGCATCACCGTGCCCGCCCCGCTCGGCGACGAGCTGATCCTGTCCGCGCTGCGCGAGAGCGCCGGCACCGCGATCGCTGTGGACGACGCGGAGATCCTCACCGACCTGCGTGACTTCGCCGCCCGGGAAGGGCTGCTGCTCTGCCCGGAGGGCGCGGCCTGCCTGACCGCTGCCCGGCACCTGCGGGCCGGTGGCTGGATCCGCCCCGGCGAGCGCGTGGTGGTGCTGAACACCGGCGCCGGGTTGAAGTACCCGGGCCTGGTGCACAGCGGGGCCCCCGGCTGACGACCGAGGTCACGACGGGGCCCCGCCCGGCGACTGCTCAGGAGGTGGGCGGCTCGTCCTCGCCGGCCTCCTCGGCGGCGTCCGCCTCCTCCTTCGTCTTGTGCACCGCGCCGTCGGCGTGCTCCGGCGGGCCGTAGACGGTGTAGAGCACCAGCGGATTCGGCCCGGTGTTGACGAAGTTGTGCTTCGTGCCGGCCGGGACGACGACGAGGTCGCCGGAGACGACCTCCTTCTTCTCCCCGGCCACCCGCGCCTCGCCGGTGCCGCTGACGAACGTGAGGATCTGGTCGATGCCCTCGTGGACCTCCTCGCCGATCTCGCCGCCCGGCGGAATGGTCATGATGACCAGCTGGGTGTGCTCCCCGGTCCAGAGCACGCGGCGGAAGTCGGGACTCTTCTCGGCGACTGTCGCGATCGTGAAATGCTCCATGGCCCGCTCATACCCCGTACCCACGCCCGCCACGCCGGGAGTCGCAGATGGTGGAATTCGCCACGCCGGCCGGGTTTGGATCCCGTCGGAAGGGGCAAGTGCTGCCGACAAGACCGGTGCGGGACGGGCCGGTCGAGCCAAGTCCCCGCTGGCGTACCGCCTGTACGGCTGCGGCGGTGGGAGACGGCCGGAGCGCGGCGACGTTACGACCGGAGGTCGTGCGGCGCCGTGCGCTCGTCTGCGCGCCCGTTCCGGTCAGGCGAGCACGGCCAGGTGAAAAGGGCGGTCCGCGTGGCCGCTCGTGCCGTGCGTCTCCACGAAGACGGCGTTGGCGATGCCGGACCGGGGCGCGACGGTGATGACGCCCTGCGGTGCGAGCCCGCCGGGCTTCGCGGGACCGACGGTTCCGACGTACGCCGCCGCGGCGACGTCCTGGTCGAACGCGACCTGGTACATCCCGGCGGCGAGCCGGGTGGCCGAGGTGGCGCCGAGCCCGCGTACCAGCGTGCCGTTGGCGTCGACCACAGCGAACAGCACGCGGGCGGTGGCCGGCAGCCCCAGGGCCGCACACGAGTTGATCTCGGTGTCGGCGCGCGCGGCCTCCCGCATGCTCGGGATCGGCTGGCCGGTGGTTTCCCTCCTACCTCTGCGGCTGGGCATGGTGATCCTCTCTCCCGCCGGTACGCCGGCAGGAGGCGTTCGTGCGCGTCCGGGTGATCGTCGGCGGTCCCCCTCGGTGATTCCGACGCTATGTCGGCGCACCGCCCGGCAACCAGCCGCAGAACTGTCCGATCAAGGACAGTGGGCACCTCTGACCTGCGGAAACGTCCGCCGCACCGGCGATCCGCGACCCCGCCTCGCGGGCCGCCGGGACATCGGCGGCCGGATCTGGCACCGAGCAGAAGTGGTGACGCAGAGCAGTCGGCTGGCTACATTTAAGTATGGTGCAGTCGCTCCGAGGCCGACCGGCGGACCCGGTCTACCGCCCGGTGCTGGCCGCGCGGCGTGGTTAGCTGGAGGCGTTGTCCCATCTCGACGGACCCTCCGCCGCGCTGCTCGCACCGGTTCTCGACGTTCCGGCGGACGCACCGTCCACGGTGGACTCGCTCACGCGACTGCCCGACGAACTGCTGCCCGCCGTCGACGTGTCGGCGCTTCCGGACGCCCCGGAACACGATCCGATCCGCTGGGGCGTACCGCTGGTGCCGGTCATCGGTCTCGCGGACAGCGACCGGCGGCTTGCCGCGCACGGCGCTGCGGCGCGGGCCTGGACCCGCCACGCGGTCGTCCGGTTGCGCACCGGGCCGGACCGCAGCGGGCCGGACGCGGCGACGGCTGCGGCGGAGCGGGTGTGGCGGCTGACCGGCCTGGTACCGGAGCAGTGCGACCTGCTGCTCGACGCGGGGGACGTGTGCTGCACCGCCGACGTCCGGCTGGCCGAGCCACGGGTGCGACGCGCGGCGGAATGGGCCCGGCGGCACGCCTGGCGTTCGGTGACGGTGGCGGCCGGCGGGATGCCGCCGGCCCTGTCCCGGCTCCCGGTGGACGAGCCGGTCCGGCTGGACCGTTACGACTGGTCGCTCTGGCAGCGCCTGGCCGACCTGGACCTCGGATACGGCGACTACGGCGTGAGCTGCGCGGTACGCGGCGCGGACGAACCGGGCGACCGGGTGCCCACGCTGCGCTGGGCCACCGACGACGCGTGGTGGGTCTACCGCTGGTCGCGGCGCGGCGGGCGGGGCGACGAGCGCTTCGCCGACCTCTGCCGCACCGTGACTGCCGCTCCCCACTGGCCGCCCGCCGGAGCCGGCTTCTCCTGGGGCGACCACGAGATCGTCCGGCGGGCCCGGCGCGGCGCGGGCGCGGGTTCGCCGGCCAACTGGATCGCGTGGAGCACCTCACACCACCTGGCGCAGGTGCTGGCCGCACTGGTCCGACCGGAACGGGACCAGCGCGGCCGGGCGTGGTGGGCCGAGCCGGACGCCCCGGAACGGGGACGCACCGGCCGCTCGCCGCGTGGCGGGGAGTCCCACCGCGCCGGCTGACTCACTCCTTCTCGGTGAACCCGAACTGCACCACGCCCTCGTCGTCGACGACCGCGTCCACCGAGGTGTCGTTCAGCAGTTCGGCGGCGTCGGAGTCGAGGAAGATACGCGCCCCCTCGGTATCCACCACCTGGTCGCCCCGCACCGGCTCCGGCACCAGTTCGATGGAGAGCGAACCGGCGTCGGTGTCGGCGGCGATGCGCAGCCCGCCCGCGTCGGCGACGTCCTGCTGGGCGGCGAGGTCACGAATCACCAGGACGGCGTTGTCGGTCATGGTCAGCATCGCTGAACTCCTCATGGCTGGATGTCGGGATTCGCGTGGGCGACAAGGCCCACGTACAGGTCTTTTCCCTCCCTCGGCCCGGCGAATCCCTAGGCTGGGGGCAGGGACGGCGCCCGGTGCCGCCACGTCTCCTGGCGATAACCTTTCACACCGGAGTCTTTCCCGCAGGAAATCTCCATGGCAGCATCGGCACATGCATCGTCGCCTATTTCCCCGGGCGCTCGCGGTGCTGGTGCTGGTCGCCACCGCGGCCACCGCCGGCGCCACCACCGCCACGGCCGAAGCGCCCACCCCAGCGCAGACCCGGTTGCACACCACCATCGACGCCATCCTCGCCGACAGCCGGCTCGACGGGGCGCAGGCGGGCGTGGTCGTCGTCGACACCACGACCGGCCGCACGCTGTACGACCGCAACGGGACGCGACGGCTCATCCCGGCCTCCAACACCAAGCTGCTCACCTCGGCGGCGGCGATGGAACTGCTCGGGCCGGGCCACCGCTTCACCACCGACGTGAGCGCCGACGGCCCGCGCCACGCCGGGATGCTCTCCGGCGACCTCTACCTGCGCGGCGGCGGCGATCCGACCATCCTCGCCGCCGACTACGACCGGCTCGCCGAGCAGGTCGCCGCAGCGGGCGTACGGGTCGTCGCGGGCAACCTGGTCGCCGACGACACCCGGTACGACAACGACCGGCTCGGCCCGGACTGGACCTGGGACGACGAGCCCTACTACTACGCCGCGCAGGTGTCCGCGCTCACCGTGGCGCCGGACACCGACTACGACGCCGGCACGGTGATCGTCAACGCCGCACCGGGAACGCGGGCGGGCACCCGGCCGAAGATCACCATGACGCCGGACAACGGCTGGCTGCGCATCGAGAACCGGGCCGAGACGGTGGCCGAGGGCGAGACCACCATCTCGTTCGAGCGCGAGCACGGCGGCAACACGGTGGTGGTGACCGGCCAGATCGCGCTCGGCGCGGCCACCGAGCGCGACTGGGTGACGGTCTGGGAGCCGACCGGGTACGCGGCCGACGTGTTCCGGTCCGCGCTGCGCCGCCACGGCGTACGGGTGCTCGGGCGGACCGTGCTCGGCACCGCCACCCCGGACACCGCAAAGCCGCTGGCCCGGCACGACTCGATGCCGCTGGCCGACCTCATGGTGCCGTTCCTCAAGCTCTCCAACAACGGCCACGCCGAGGTGCTCACCAAGGAGCTGGGCCGGGTGCTCTCCGGCTCCGGCACCTGGGCCGCCGGGCTCTCCGCGATCAGCGGGTACGTGGGCGACGCCGGGGTGGACACCGGCACGCTGCGCCAGCGCGACGGCTCCGGACTGTCCCGGCGCAACTTCGTCCCGCCCACCCAGTTCGTCACGCTGCTCTCGGAGGTCCGCGCCGAACCCTGGTTCGCCACCTGGTACGCCGCGCTGCCGGTGGCCGGCAACCCGAACCGGCTCGTCGGCGGGACGCTGCGCAGCCGGATGGGCGGGACCGCCGCCGCGAACAACGTGCACGCCAAGACCGGCAGCCTGACCGGCGCGTCAGCGCTCTCCGGTTACGTCACGAACGCCGACGGCCGGCTCCTGGCGTTCTCGATCGTGCTCAACAACTACCTGACCTCGTCCGTGAAGGGTCTGGAGGACCAGATCGCGATCGCCCTGGCCGGGTACACCGAGAGGGAGACGGCCGCCGGACGGCGGACCGTGCCGGCCGCGCCGGAGTCGCCGCGCGTACCGGAGGGACGGGAGTGCTCCTGGGTCAAGCCGGCGCTCTGCTGACCGGGGCCGTGCCGCCCCGGTACTAGGCGCCGGGGCGGTACGGCTGCGGGCCGGCGGCGGGGTCACCCCGCTCGACGAGCGCGTCGATCTCGGCCGGCGGGAGTCCGCGCAGGGTGAGTACCCGGCGGCCCCAGCGGTGCAGCCGGCACGGGTGCGGGCTGGCGTCGTTGCGGCAGATGGTCCCGCCCGACCAGGCCCGCGGCGCGTGCACCACCACCGCCCGCACCGCGAACTGGACGTCCTCGACCGTCACGTACGGCGGCATCGGGATCTCGCGCAGCACGTCACCGTCGGCGCGAGGACGGGCGGGGGCGACGGGAGCAGGGCCGGTCATCGGTCGTGCCTCCATAGAGGATGGTCGGACGGGAACAACGGAAACCTACGACGCCCGACCGGCTACGCGACGGACAAACTGTCCCCGCTCAGCGCAGCGCGACCGCCTGCAGGCTGACGTTGCCGCAGTCCCCGAGGGACTCCTCCACCGTCCAGTTCATCAGCAGCTTCGCGCCGCGCGGCGCGCGGAACTTGATCGTGAACTCGGTGGTGAGCGCGGTGTGCGGATCCTCCATCCGCAGCGTGGTGGTCGGGCCGCCGCTGGAGACCCGCACGTCGAGGCGGCCACGGGCCATCCAGAGCCCGGCGTACAGACGCACCGTGCGCTGCTGCCCGTCGGCGGCCACCGCCAGGTTGAATCCGCTGCCCCGGTGACAGGTGTAGACGCCGGACATGGTGCCGCTCGCCGACGCGACCGGGTTGCCGTCGCGCCAGGCGTACGCCTCGGGGTTGTTGCTGAAGCTCTGCCGCCGCCCCCGGCCGCCCTCGTCGCGGATCTCGCCGGAGCCGCCCCGCTTGCGGACCGTCCGGTCGGCGCCGGTGAGCCCCCAGTGGACCCAGTCGGTGGTGCCCACGGCGGTGAGGTCGACGGTGGCGGGCACCTCGGCGCGGCTGACCGCGACCGTCGACGGCACCGTGGGCGGTGTGGGACTGGGTGGGGGTGTGGACGGTGTCGGGCTCGGCGACGGCGGCCGCTGGCGGGGCCGCAACCCCGGATTGACCACTGTGTCGTCGGCTTCGTTCGGCAGCCCGACCCGGCCGGGCGGCGCGGCCGGCAGCCGGGCGTGCTCCTCGCGTGGCGCGTCGTGCCGCTCGACTCCGATGTAGAGCGCCAGCGCCGCGAGGCAGAGCAACGCGGCGAGCCCTTCCAGCAGCAGCCGTCGCCGGCGGCGCAGCCGCCGCAGCGCGGACCGGGTACGCGGAAGGCCGTGGCGGTGCGAGCCGTGGCCGGCACGCGAACGGTCCTCCTGGCCCACCACACCCTCCGCTCCGGTCACGACGCCGGGAACGACCGGAGCGCGACGGGCTTCACGGTGTCACCGGGCGGCTCTTTGCGCCATATGTCAACCGACGGGCGTTTCCAGTTCGTTATCAAACGCCGGGAGTCGGGCGGCTCAGCTTACCGTGATCGCCTGCAGCGCCACCCCGTCGTTGTGCCCGCCGGTAACCGTCAGGGCGCGCCAGGTGATCAGCAACCGTTCCTCCCGGGGCGCCCGGAAGCGGATGACGTACTGGTAGAAGCGGTCCCCAGCGGCGAGGGCGACCTCCTGGACGGCCGGATCGCCGCCGCCGGAGATCGACACGTCGAGCCGCGCACCGGCCGAGAACGTGCCGACGAACAGCCGGACGGTACGCAGATCCCCGCTTCCGGTCACGGCGAGCGTGAAGCTCTTGCCGGCGCCCCGCTGGAAGACACCCGCCCGGGTGCCCTCCTCCCGGGCCGTCGGCACGCCGTCCACCCACTGAAGATCCGTCACCCCGGCGTTGTGCTCCAGCCGCTCGCCGCCCGGGTCCTGGATCTCGCCGGTGCCGCCCGCCTTGCGATGGAAGCTGTCCGCCCCGGCGCCACCCCATTGCCGCCAGTCCCGCTTGCCGAGCACGGTGAGCGACAGCGACTCGGGCAGCGGCTCCAGCTTCAGGTCGAGCAGCGGCTCGCCGGGCGACACCGGGTCGCCGGGAACCGGCACGACCGACGCCTGATCGCTCGGTGCCGCCACGGGCGCGGTCTCCCGGGTCAACGGGGGCGGCGCGGGTGACCGGACCGCGTACGTCAGCGCCGCCACCAGCCCGGTCACGGCCACCGCCGCCAGCACGGCGCGGCGGCGCCGACGCCGGGCCCGGGCCGCAGCGACCCGGGTGGCCGGGGCATCGGCCGGTGGCCGGGCCGGGCCGAGCGCCCGGCTCAGCCGGTTCTTCGCCGTCCGGGCCGCGGCGCGCAGCCGGACGCCGAACCTGCCGGCCAGGACGCCAAGCTTGCCGGCCAGGTCGCCGAGGCCGCCGGCCAGGTCAGCGAGGCGCGCCGGGAGACTCTCCCGGGCGGAGTGCCGGCCCGGTCTCGCTTCCACCTCGGCCTCTTGCGGCGGACCAGGTTCGGCCGGATCGTGCGCGGCGCCCGGTCGGACCGGCGGCGGAGCGGACAGGTGCAGTCCGATCGGAGCCGGCCCGACCAGCGGAATTCGGCCGCCGGGCGGGTTCGGACGCGGCTCGGGGCCGACCGGCGCAGCCGCCCCGGAAACGAGCGGCCCCGGCCCGAGCGGCCCCGGTCCGAGCGAGCCCGGAGAGATGGGGCCCGGAGAGATGGGGCCCGGAGCGAGCGGGCCCGGCCCGAGCGAGCCCGGACTAAGCGGGCCCGGGGCGAGTGGAGTCGGCGCAGGTGGGCCGGATGCGGTCGGGTCGGCCGGGAACGGGCCGGCGGCCGGAAGGTCGGGAGCGGGTGGGCCGGCGGTGCGCGGAGGCGGCCAGACAGCGGTACCAGGCGGATCCAGGTCCGCCGGAGGCGCCGGAGGCGCCGGATCGTCCGAATCGGACGGTGATCGTTCGCCGTCCGGCGGGGGCGCCGGCCGATCTGCGTCCCCGGGTAGGCGGCGTGGACCGACGGGGCGCTCCGGCGCGTCGTCCGCGTCGTCCGGCGTGGGCAGCCAGCCCCCGACCCGGACCCCGGTACGCGCGATGTCGTCCTCAGCCACCGACCCTCCCTCGGCCACCGGCGGCGAGCGGCCCGGCCCCGTGGCTCGCCGTAGGGAGGATGACACAGAACGCGATCTTGGAGAAGGCATCCACTCCCGCAATTCCCACGCCTCCCGTGCTCCGAACACCCCAGCGGGAGAGATCTTGGAAGCTTTGCGCCCCCATAGGGGCCGTTTCGTACCAAGATCTCCCGCGACTCGGGCGCAGCGGACCGCGCCCACCCTCGGCAACCCCGTCGATCATGAGGTTGGCGGCGACAAATCGGGCGTTGAATGCCGTTAACTTCATGATCGACGCGGGGCGGCGGGCGCCCGGGGCGCGCAGGGTGCGCGGGGCGCGCAGGGTGCGCGGGGCGCGCAGGGTGCGCGGGGCGCGCGGGGCGCGCGGGCGCGCGGGCGCGCGGGCGCGCGGGCGCGCGGGGCGGGTGTGGCGGTCGGCCGGGGCGGGGCGGCGGGTCAGTGGCGGGTGCGGCGGTGCAGGCCCCGGGTGGGGTGCCAGCTCTCGATCAGGAGGTGGTCGGGCGGGTCACCCACCCGGGTGAGCACCACTTCGGTCAGTTCGATCCGGAAGCTGTGCGAGCCGTCCTCGGCGGGCTGCTCCTCGTGCGCCCGGCCGGCGATCTTCGCGTCCCCGTCCCAGGTGGACGGGTCGTCGGGCGGGGCGTCCTCGGTGGGGCTGTGCAGCGCCACCCGAGGGTCGCGGCGCAGGTCGAGGGCCTTGACCGCGCCGGCCATGCTGCCCAGCCGCAGCTGCCCGTCGTCGCCGAAGTCGAACTCGGTGCCGCTGATCCGCGGGGAGCCGTCCCGCCGCAGCGTCGCCATCGTGCCGTGCTTGCGGACCGCGAACCGGGCGCGTACCCGCGCCGCGAAGTCGGGCTCGGCCGCCACCAGATCGGACCACCATGTCATGCCTCCGAGTCTGTCCCGGAAACCTGACAACCCGCGGCGCCTTTCCCGGCGGCTCAGCCCACCTGGAAACCGAGCGCCTGGACCAGCACCATCGCCTGCTCCGGGTCGATCCGCGCGCCGGAACGCTCGACCGCCGTCGGATCGAGCGCGGACAGGTCGCTGCCACGCAGGTCGGCCCGGGTCAGCTTGGCGGCGTGCAGCTGCGCGCCGGAGAGGTCCGTGCCGGTCAGCGTCGCGCCGGTCAGGTCGGCGCCGCTCAGGTCGACCTCCCGCATCCGTACGTCGGTGATCCGCGCCCCGCGCAGGTCGGCGCCGGCCAGCGTGACGAACGACCAGTCGCCCCGGTCGACCCGCAGCGGACGCAGGTCGCAGCGGTCGAACGTGCTGCCGACCAGCTTGCAGCCGGTGAACTCGGCCTCGAAGAAGTTGCACTTGCTGAACGAGCACCTGGTGAACGCCGAGTCGGTGTGCCGGGAGGCGTTGAAGGCGACGTTGCCGAACACGCAGTCGGTGAAGACCGCGCCGCGGCTGACCGCCTCGGTCAGGTCGACGTGGAAGAACTCGCACCGCACGAAGTGCCGGTCGGCCAGCTCCTCGGCGTACCAGTCCTGCTGGCGGTAGGTGACGTCCTCGACCGGCTCCGGCATGCCACCGACCCTAGTGACACTTTCCGGCCGCGGTACCGGCGGGTAGGTTCGCGTCGTGAGTGTCGCAGTGAGCACCGACCCTGGCCACGTCGGCTTCGATCCCGCCCGGCTGGCGCGGATCGACGAGCACTTCGCCCGGTACGTCGACGACGGCCGGCTCGCCGGCTGGCAGATCGTCGTCACCCGCCGGGGCGAGGTCGCCCACTCCTCGACGTACGGGCTGCGCGACCGGGAGGCCGGCACGCCGGTCGAGGCGGACACGCTCTGGCGCATCTACTCGATGACGAAGCCGATCACCTCGGTCGCCGCGATGATGCTCTGGGAGGAGGGCCGGTTCGAGCTGAACGACCCGGTCAGCCGCTGGCTGCCGGAGTTCGCCGACGTACGCGTCTACGACCGGGGCTCGGTGCTCAAGCCGTTCACGGTGCCGGCGGTCGAGCCGATCCGCATCTGGCACCTGCTCACCCACACCGCCGGCCTGACGTACGGCTTCGCCCAGGTCTCGGTGGTCGACGGCCTCTACCGGACGGCGGGCTTCGACCTGGACGTGCCGCCGGGCGCGGACCTGGCCGCCGCGTCGGCCGGGCTGGCCCGGTTGCCGCTGCTGTTCCAGCCCGGCACGAGCTGGAACTACGGCGTCTCCACCGACGTGCTGGGCCGCCTGGTCGAGGTGATCTCCGGGCAGTCGCTCGACGCGTTCTTCGCCGAGCGGATCCTGGGCCCGCTGGGGATGACCGACACCCGCTGGTGGGTGGACGCGGCGGACGCGAAGCGCCTGGCCGCGCTCTACGCCCCGCACCCGGCCACCGGGCAGGCGGTACGCGCCGACGGGGTGGGCCGGGCCGCGCTGGCGGAGCCGACGTGGCACTCCGGCGGCGGCGGGCTGGTCTCCACGGCGGCCGACTACCACCGCTTCACCCAGTTCCTGCTGCGCGGCGGCGAGCTGGACGGGGTGCGCCTGCTCGGGCCCCGCACGGTGCGCTTCATGACCCGCAACCACCTGCCCGGCAACCGGGATCTGGCCTCGTTCTCGCCGGAGGGCTTCGCCGAGACGATCCTCGACGGGATCGGCTTCGGGCTGGGCTTCGCCGTCGTGCTCGACCCGGTGCCGTCGCGCGTGCCCAGCAGCGTCGGCGAGTTCTACTGGGGCGGCCTGGCCAGCACCGCGTTCTGGGTGGACCCGGTGGAGGAGGTCACCGCGCTGCTGTTCACACAGTTGATGCCGTCCAGCACGTACCCGCTGCGCAGCCAGTTGCGCCAGCTCGTCTACTCGTCGCTCGTCGACTGAGCCGGTTCGGCGGAACTCCCGCCGCCGACCGGTGGGCTGCCTAGCCTGTGAGGCATGAGCGACATCGTCGTGTTCGGCGCCGGCGGGACGGCGGGTTCCCGGATCGCCGCCGAGGCGGTCGAGCGGGGGCACCGGGTGACAGCGGCGGTGCGGCGTCCGGAGGCGGTCGGCTACCTACCGCCAGGCGTACGCACGGTGACCGGCGACGCCACGTCGGCGCGGAGCGTACGCGAACTGGCGCAGGACGCGGACGTGCTGGTGGTGGCCATCGGCGGCGGTGAGCGGGAGTTGTGGCGCGACGCCGCGCGGACGCTCGTCGACACGCTGCGTGAGTTGCCGGACCCACCTCGGGTGATCCACGTCGGCGGTGGCTCGACGCTGCTCACCCCGAAGGGCACCCGCTACCTGGACGAGCCGGACTTCCCGGAGGAGTACCGGGACTCGGCGCACGGCCAGGCCGACGCGCTGGAGTTCTACCGCTCCAGCGCCGACGGGGTGACCTGGACGTACGTCTCGCCGCCGCCGCTGGAGTTCCACCCGGGCGAGCGGACCGGGCACTACCGCACCGGCACCGACCAGCCGGTGACCGACGCGCAGGGCCGTTCGGTGCTCACCTACGAGGACCTGGCGGTGGCGATCGTCGACGAGATCGAGAATCCCCGGTTCGGCAACGCCCGCTTCACCGTCGCGTACTGATCCGGCGCGTACTGATTCAGTCGGCCAGCCGGGCCGGGAAGCCGCCGGTGGCGATCGGACCCCAGGAATCGATCGTGACGCGGATCAGCGACTTGCCCTGCGCGACCATGGCCGACCGGTACTCGTCCCAGTCCGGGTGCTCGCCGGAGATGCTGCGGAAGTACTCGACCAGCGGTTCCAGCGCCTCGGGCAGGTCGAGCACCTCGGCCACGCCGTCGACCTGCACCCAGGGGCCGTTCCAGTCGTCGGAGAGCACGCACGCGGAGACGCGCGGGTCGCGGCGGATGTTGGCGACCTTGGCGCGCTCCGGGTAGGTGGAGATCACCAGCCGGCCCTCGGCGTCCACACCGCAGGCCACCGGCGAGGACTGTGGGCGACCGTCGGAGCGGGTGGTCATGAGCACGACGTGGTGGCGGGGGCGGAGGAACTCGATCAGGGCGTCCCGGTCGACCCGGGTGTTCTTCGCGATGCTGCGTGCCATGCCTCGGTTCTACCAGGCCGGTCGATCGTTCTCAGCGCGGACGGCCGCCGGCCCGCTGGGCGGTGACCTGCTCCGGCACGCGCGGTCGGGCCGAGGGCCGCCAGGCGCGGCCGTTGGCGTAGATCACCCGGAAACCGAGGTACGCGGCGAGCGGCGCCCAGTGCGCCGAGCGCATCCGCAACTCGGCGGCGTTGTGCCGCTGCCCGTTGGCGAGCACGTCGAGCAGCACTGTCTCGAACGCGGCCGACTCGACCCAGTCCACCTCGCGGGTGAAGCCGCAGACCAGAGCCGCGCCGGTGACGTCGAGGAATTCGCGCAGCGTGGCGTCGGACGCGCGCAGCACCGAGCAACTGCCGAAGTATAGGCGGCGGCCCTCGCAGCGGCCGGTCATCCGCTCGGCCACGTCCGACAGCTCGACCGAGTCCCAGTCGGTGAGGCAGAGCCGGCTCGGTTCGCCGTGCATGGCGAAGAAGCCCACCCGGTGGTCCGCGTACTGCTTGAGCAGCCAGCGGTCGACGAAATAGAACAGCTCGTCGCGGGTGGCCGCGTCCTTGTGGATGTAGCGGATGCGGCCGAGCCGCTCCAGCAGGTCGAGCGTGGGCAGGACGGACCCGCGTTCGTTGAGGTCGCGGTGCCACTGCCCCTCGACGCAGAACACGCCGCCACGCGCCAACGCCCACCTCCCCGCCCGTCGAGGTCGCCGCCCGGTCCGGGAGCAGACGTTACCGCTCACCTCCGACGGGCGACACCCGGCAGCGCGTTCGCAAACGGGCACTATTCACAGCCAATACCCAGCAAACGTCTGAAGTGAGAACAATTTCGGCTAATCACCACGAAGAATCCTCGTACCTGTCACGGTGAGAGGGACGGGACGTACCGGTCGATGCGCCCGTCCCAAGCCCAGTTCGCTCTGACATCGGGAGGACTCTGTGCGCGTCAACACCCTGAAGCGGGCGGCGGTCGCGTTCGCGCTGGCCCTGCCCGGGGCCGCCGTGGCGACGGTCGTCGCCGCACCACCGGCGCACGCCGACGGCTGCTACACCTGGAACCGGACACTGTCGCAGGGGAGCTCCGGCGACGACGTCCGGCAGCTCCAGATCCGGGTGGCCGGCTGGGCCGCGTACAGCGGCATCGTCCGGGTCGACGGCGTGTACGGCCCGGAGACGGCCGCCGCTGTCAAGCGCTTCCAGACCGCGTACGGGCTGCGCGCCGACGGCGTGGCCGGGCCGCAGACGTTCACCAGGATCTACGACCTGCAGAAGGACAGCGACTGCACGCCGAAGCACTTCAGCTACGCCGAGCTGGACAACGGCTGCGGCAAGGGCGGGTGGGCCGGCGGCCCGCTCTCCGCGTCGGCCACCCGGGAGAACGCGCTGCGCACCATGTGGAAGCTGGAGGCGCTGCGGCGCAGCCTCGGCGACAAGCCGCTCTACGTGACGAGCGGGTTCCGCAGCATCGCCTGCAACAGGCAGGTCGGCGGCGCCTCGGACAGCCAGCACCTCTACGGCAACGCGGCCGACCTGATCGCCAAGCACCGCAGCCTCTGCGACATTGCCCGCTCGGCCCGCAGCCGGGGCTTCAGCGGCATCTACGGCCCCGGCTATCCGGACCACGACGACCACACGCACGTCGACTCGCGGCGCGAGAACAACCGGGACAAGTCGTCGAACACGAAGGGCTGGTCCGCACCGGACTGCGGAGTCAAGTGATGCGGTGACGGCGGCCCGGCTCGGGGGTGGGGGCTCCCCGGCCGGGCCGCCGTCGGCATGCTCCGGCACGAACGACGCCACTCCGCGACGGGGCGTCCACGCGACCGGAACCGGGCGCCGGGCGTCAGCTCCCCGAGCCGGAGCGGCCCGGGGGTCAGCTGGCCCGGGGAACCGGGCGAGGCGCGGCGTCACCTCACCCGGACCGGGCGACGGGAGGGGTCCGATCGCCCGGCGGCAACGGGTCAGCTCGCCCGGGGCCAGCGGGGCCGGGCGGCGGGAGCCGACCGTCCGGCGACGGGCCGCGGACCGGGCCGCACCGGCGGCGCGGCGACCCGCGGAACCGGACCGCGCGCCGCCTGGGCCGCGGCGGCGGGGCGGGCAACCTGACCCGGCACCGCCCGGGCCGGCTGTCCGGGCACAGGGCGACCGGCCTGACCGGGTACGCCGGGCCGCGCCACCTGACCGGCCGGGCGGGCGACCTGCCCGGAAGCCGGACGGGCGCCGGACGGTCCGGTCAGCACGAACGGGAACGGCACGTGCACGAACGGGTTGCCGTGCCGGATCAGCGCGTCGATCTGGCGGTCGTTGAGACCGTGTGTCTCCAGCACGCGCCGGCCCCAGCGATGCAACCGGCAGGGGAACGACGAACCGTCGTTGCGGCACTTCGGCCCCGCGGGCCACTCCTCGGCGGCGTGCACCACCACCGCCCGGACCGCGAGGCGGACGTCCTCGGGGGTCAACGGCGCCGGTACCGGCACCTCGCCCAGGATCTGGTCGATGGGATCCGTCGACTGCTCACCAACTCGCACGGCAGGCCTCCCGCAGCTCGGCAGCGGTGCGGCAGAACGGCCGCACCACATCCTCGACCACTGGTACGGCCGGATGACGGCAGCAGTTCAATCCCGCCACGCGGCGAGCAGTTCAGCCGGCCCGAGCGCGGTGACTCCGTCTACCGCACGGCCGCTGCGCACCACCGCCACGACCGGCGTGTGGTCGTCGGCGCCCGGCAACTGGACGCGGTGGTGCAGCAGCCGGGCCAGGTCATGCCCGTCGAACGTGCCGTGTTCCAGCCACTTGACCGAGCCCACGAACGTGATCCGCTTGGCCACCGGGCTCCGGTCACCGCCGACCAGGTCGATCTCGGGATCGTTGATACGCGTCCAGTACCCGCCCACCTCCGCCGTCCCGGACGGCAGGTGCCCCGGCGGCAGCCGCCGCAGGGACTCCCGGATCACCGGCTCGACTGCACGACCCCGCCAGGAGGTCCAGGACGAGTGGATGCGGGCGAGCGTCAGATCCCCTCTGCCGCGCTCGATCTCGGCGAGGTACGGGTCGAGGAAGGCGAGCCAGAAGCGGAGATACGGATCGGCGACCACGTAGCGGGTCTCGCGCGAAGGGCGGGTGGACAGCGGAAGGGTGGCTTCCACGACCCGCTTGTCGGTCAGCAGTCGGAGCGCCCGGTGCAGCGACGCCTGCGGGATTCCGCCGGCGGCCCGCGCGATGGAGGAGGAGGTACGCTCCCCCGAGCCGATGGCGCGCAGCACCACGCCCGGCTGGGACTGCGGCGGGAACTCGGCGGCGAGGGCCCGTTCCCCGCTGACGAGCAGCGCGGAGGTGGGGTCCGGGACGGCCTGGGCGAGGTAGTCGCGCACGGTCTCGCCGGGGGCCCAGTCGTCGAGGACGAGCGGCAGGCCGCCGGTGACGAGGTACGCGTCGATGGCATCCGCCGGCGGCAACTGGAGCATCTCAGCCACGTCGCCGGGGCTCAGGGGCGGCACGACCATCTCGGTCGCGCGCTGGTGGAACGGGCGGCCGTAGTCGTTGAGCGCCTCCATCATCGCCAGGTCGGAGCCGACGCAGATCAGCAGGACCGGCCGACGGGACAACTCCCGGTCGAAGACCTTCTGGAGGGTGCCCTCGAAGCCCGGATCGGTGGCGATGAGGTAGGGCATCTCGTCGAGCACGACGACGCTGGGCTGGTCCGTGGGCAGCGCGGCGGCGAGGAGGGTGAGTGCCGCGTCCCAGGTGGCCGGCGCCTGTCCGGCGAACAGACCCGCTCCGGGGAGCGTCGAGCCGGCCGCCGCGGCGACGAAGAGCCGCAGGTCCGCGGCGTGGGTGGGTTGCGCCGAGGCGGTGAAGAAGAGGTGGGGTACGCCCGCGCGCTCGACGAACTCCTCTACGAGGCGGGACTTGCCCACCCGTCGGCGTCCACGCATGAGCAGCGCCCGCCCCGGCCGTCCCGCCCGGCCGCCGCGTTCGACGCGCGCCAACATGCCGTCGAGCCGGGCCAGCTCCCGCCCCCTGCCGACGAAACCGGCCACGTCGTCACCTCATGCTCTCAGACTGGATACTCTCATCCCTGAGACTATCGCAAATGAGAGCGTCTGCACCTCAGACCAGGCCGGCGTCCTGGACCAGCAGGGCCACCTGCACGCGGTTGTTCAGGTCGAGCTTCGTGAGCAGCCGCGACACGTACGCCTTCACAGTCGCCACGCTCATGAACAGCTCGGCGGAGATCTCCGCGTTGGTCCGGCCCCGGCCGAGCAGCACCGCGACCTCCCGTTCCCGTTCGGAGAGCCCGTCGAGCAGCCGTACCGCCCGCTCCCGCTTCGGGTCCGGTCCGGGCGCCGGCGCGGCGCCGGTGACATGCGCGATGAGCTTGCGGGTCACCGCCGGGGACAGTGTCGCCTCCCCCGCCGCGACCCGGCGTACCGCCGCCACGATCTCGGCAGGCGGGGTGTCCTTGAGCAGGAAGCCGCTCGCCCCGGCGCGCAGCGCCCGGAGCACCTGCTCGTCGGCGTCGAAGGTGGTGAGCACCAGCACCTCGGGCGGGTCGGCGGTGGCACGCAGCGCCTCGGTGGCGGCCAGCCCGTCGACCCGGGGCATGCGGATGTCCATCAGCACCACGTCCGGGGCGTGGGCGGCGACGGCCTCGGGCACCTCGGCGCCGTCGGTGACCTCGCCGACCACCGCCAGGTCGGGCACGCCGCCGAGGATCATCGACAGCGCGCCGCGGACCAACGGGTCGTCGTCGACGATCAGCACCCGTACCGGGGCGCTCACTGCGCTGCCCAGGGCAGCCAGGCGGTCAGCCGGAACGTGCCGTCGGCGTCCCGCCCATGTTCCAGGCGGCCGCCGGCGAGCGTGACCCGCTCGGCGATCCCGACCAGGCCGGTACCGGCGCCCGGGATCGCGGTGGCCGGGCTGCCCACCGGCCACGGGTTGCTGATCTCCACCACCAGCCCGTCTCCCGGGCCACCGGCCAGCCGGACCGTCACCACCGCCCCGGGCGCGTGCTTGCGGGCGTTGGTCAGCCCTTCCTGCACGATCCGGTACGCGCTGCGCCCGATCGCCGCGGGCACCGCCTGCGGCTCGGTCACCTCGTCCACCACGCCGACCCGCACCCCGGCGTCGCGGCTCTCGGCGACCAGCGCGGGCACGTCGGCCAGGGTGGGCTGCGGCCGTTCCGGCGTGGCCTCGGAGCCGACCTCGGCCCGCAGCACGCCGATCACCTCGCGCAGGTCCTGGAGCGCGGCGTGCGCGCTGGCCCGGATCACCCCGGCGGCCCGCGCCACCTCCTCCGGCGGCGCGTCCGGCCGGAACTCCAGCGCGCCCGCGTGCAGGCTGAGCAGGGAGATCCGGTGGGCGAGCACGTCGTGCATCTCGCGGGCGATCCGGCCGCGTTCGAGCTGCCGGGCCTGGTCGAGCCGGAGCTGCTGCTCGGCCTCGGCCCGCTCGGCGCGGTCGCGCAGCGACAGCACGAGCTGGCGGCGGGCCCGGACGAACAGCGCCCAGGCCACCATCGCGCCGATGAACAACGCGGTCCAGATCACCGAGCCCCAGAACGGCATCGTGGGGTCGGGCCGGACGGCGAGGTAGATCGGCAGGCTCAGCACGTTCCAGGCCGACAGGGCCAGGCCCACCGGCAGTGGCCGGTGCACGAGCACGGTGAACGTGATGACGAGCAACGCTACGCCGGAGGTGACCGAGAAGAACACGAGCGGCGCGGTGGCCAGCGCCAGGCCGACCGGCCAGCGCCGGCGCAGCCAGAGCGCCCCGCTGATCCACAGGCCGATCAGCAGGTCGACCTCCTCCAGCCAGGCCGGACCGGCGTTGAGCCCGAACTCCGGGCTGGCGCTGGTGACGTCGCCGTGCGTGATCAGCACCCAGAGCAGCGAGGCCACAAACAGCGCGCCGTCCACGAACCAGTCCCGGGGCGTCCGCCGGGCGGGCACCAGGGAGCCCGGCAGGAGCCAGGGATGATCGGGTACGGCGGCGCTGGTCACGGCTCCATGCTAGGAAGCCGTCCGGACCGGCTACCAGCTACCAAAGTCGACGTCTGCGGTGAACCGAGGTCGACGGCGGCGCCGACCGCCGGCCGCAGCGCGTGACCGGGTGGCCCCGGCAGGCTCAACGGCATGATCGAAGTCGACCACCTCACCAAGCGGTACGGCCGGCACACCGCCGTCGAGGACGTCACCTTCCGGTGCGAACCGGGCTCAGTGACCGGTTTCCTCGGGCCGAACGGCGCCGGGAAGTCCACCACGATGCGGATGATCTGCGGGCTGACGCCGCCCACCTCGGGTGCCGCTACTGTCGCCGGCCGCCCGTACCGGCACCTGCCCAACCCGGGGCGGGAGATCGGGGTGCTGCTCGACGCGTCGGCGCAGCACGCCGGGCGCACCGGACGGGAGGCGCTCACGCTCGCCGCCCGCACCATGGGCGTGGACCGGGGCCGGGTGGCGGCGGCTCTCGACCGGGTCGGGCTGAACGACACCGCCGCCCGGCGCCGCGTCGGCGCGTACTCCCTGGGCATGCGGCAGCGGCTCGGCCTGGCGCTGGCGCTGCTGGGCGACCCCCGGGTCCTGATCCTGGACGAGCCGGCAAACGGCCTCGACCCGGAGGGGATCTTCTGGATGCGCGGCCTGCTGCGCGACTTCGCCGACCGGGGCGGCACGGTGCTGCTCTCCTCGCACCTGCTGCGCGAGGTGGAGGCGGTGGCCGACCGGCTGGTGGTGATCGGCGGCGGCCGGGTGGTCGCCCAGGGCGGCAAGGACGAGCTGCTCGCGGGCGCCGGCACGCTGGTACGCGCCCGCGACCCGCACGCCCTGCGCCTGACGCTGGACCGGGCCGAGCTGCCCGCGTCCGCCGGCACCGACGGCGGCTTCGTCGTCCGGGCCGAGCCGGGCGAGGTAGGGCAGGCCGCGGCCGACGCCGGACTGGTCCTCACCGAGCTGCGCCCGGCCGGCAGCGGCGGTCTGGAACAGCTGTTCCTCACCCTCACCGCCGGCGCGTCGACCAAGGAGGCAGTCCGATGACCACCACAGCCGTTCCCACCGCCCCGGCGCTGCACGAAGCGGTCGCCGCCGGCCCCTCGCTCGCCCGGCTGACCGCCGTGGAGCTGCGCAAGCTCGCCGACACCCGGGCCGGGCGATGGCTGCTGATCGCGATCGGGCTGATCGCCGCCGTGATCGTGGTGGTGCAGTTGTTCGTCCTCGACGCGCCGGACCAGACCTTCACCGCCTTCTTCACCCCGTCGCTGCTGCCGGTCGGCCTGCTGCTGCCGGTGCTCGGCATCCTCTCCATCACCGGCGAGTGGTCGCAGCGCACCGCGCTCACCACGTTCGCGCTGGTGCCCCGCCGGGAGCGGGTGATCGTCGCCAAGCTCGCCGCTGTGGTACTCGCCGCGCTCACGTCGGTGCTGGTCAGCCTCGCGGTCGCCGCGGTCGGCACGCTCGCCGCCCGCGCCACCGGCGGGGCGGGGGCCTGGACGTTCGACTGGCAACTGCTGCCGCACGCGGCCGTGTTCCAGGTGGCGAGCGTGCTGATGGGCGCCGCCTTCGGGCTGCTGCTGCTGAACACACCGCTGGCGATCGTCACCTATCTGCTGCTGCCCACGGTGTGGAGCCTGCTCGCCGCGATGATCTCCGCGCTGCGTGCGCCGGCCCGCTGGCTCGACACCTCGTACACGATGGAGCCGCTGCTCGGCGCCGAGATGACCGGCGGGCAGTGGGGCCGGCTCGGCGTCTCGCTGGCCGCCTGGGTGCTCCTGCCGCTGGCCGCCGGTCTGGTCCGCACGCTGCGCCGGGAGGTGTCGTGACCGTGGCAGCCCGAGGGCTCGGTGAGGACGTCGTGGTCGACGGCGGGCGCGGCGAACTGGTGCTGATGTGGGCGGGGTTCCCGCTGCTCGGGGCCGGGCTGGGCACCGGGCTGACGGCGCTGTCCGGCTGGATCGCCGGGCTGCCCTGGTTCCCGTTCCAGGGCCTGTTCGAGCTGCTCGACGGGTGGCCGGACGAGCTGTCGTACCCGATCGGGGCCGGGGTGGGCCTGCTCGGCGGCCTGTTCGTGGCGCTGGTGGCGGTCCGCGAGCGCCTGACCGTCACGGTCGGACACCGCACGGTACGGCTGCACCGCGACGGACACGGCCGGGACGTGGCCCGCGCCGACGTGGCCGGGGTGTTCGTCGACGGTGAGGCGCTGGTGCTGCTGGACAGCGCCGGTGGCGAGCTGGCCCGGGAGAAGTCCGACCTGGACACCGAGCGGCTGCGCGCGGCGTTCACCCGGCAGGGCTGGCCGTGGACCGGGCAGGACCCGCACCGGGACGCGTACCGGAGGTGGGTCGAAGGGCTGCCCGACCTGCCGCCGGGCGCGGACGCTCTGCTGCGCGCCCGGCAGCGGGCGCTCGACGGCGGCCACGACGCCGAGACCCGGGAGCTGCACGGGGAGCTGGCCCGGCTCGGCGTCGTGGTCCGCGACGAGCGGAAGCGGCAGTACTGGCGGCTGGTCCCGCGACAGCCGTCCCGGTAGCGGCGCCGCGACCGGGAAGGGGCCGGCAGTCCCGACGCTCAGGTGAGGATCACCACCACGGCCAGCCCGGCGAAGGCGGCGGACAGCGCCGCGCCGGTCCAGCGCCGCCAGGCCGGGGCCCCGGCGACGACAGGCAACGCACGCCACCGGCGGACGGCCGGCACCACGGCCACCCCGGCCAGCGCGGTGCCGAGCGGCCAGAGCCAGCCCGGCACCACCGACCAGTCGCCGAACCGATGCGCGAGGCCGAGGGAGACCACCGCCCAGACGGCGTCGGAGAGCACTGTGACCCGGTCCTTTCCGCGCCGGGCGGTGCTCCACAGGGACAGCCCGCCGAGGAAGGTGAGCGTCAGCGCGAGCGCGGCGCCGATCCAGCCGTCCAGGCCGGTCGACTCGCTTGCCGCCGCACCCCGGACGTCGAGCAGCCGCAGGCCGATCGGGTCCACGTCCCGGGTGGTGTTGCCGAGCACCACCACGCCCCGGTCGGCGGCGCGGTCGTAGCCGACGTACGCGCGGAAGCCACCGGTGCCGCCGTTGTGCCAGACGATCTCCCGGTCGTGGTGGCGGCTGGTGAACCAGCCGTAGCCGATCCGGCTGTCGTCCCCGGCGTCGAAGCGGGGCGTGGCGGCGTCGGCGCCGGGTGCCGTTCCGGCGAGCATCGCGGCGACGAGCCGGACCAGGTCCTCGGCGGTCGACCAGACGCCGACGCCGGCTGGGGCATAGCCGGCGCCCAGCCACGGGTCGGCGGACCGGCCGGAGGCGGTGGCGCCCTCGGCCCGGTCGCCCGGCAGGTGACCTGGTTCGGTGGCGACCACCGTGGCGGCCATCCCGAGCGGCCGCAACACGTCCCGCCCGACCAGTTCCGGGTAGCCGACGCCGGCCCGCGCGGCCAACGCCTGGCCGAGCAGCGCGGCGCCGAAGTTCGAGTAGGAGACGGCGCCACGGTCGTCGTCCGGCTCGGCGCCCCGGGCGTCGGCGACGATCCGGTCCACGTCGTTGCCGGCGTACGCGTTCCCCGCGGTGGACGTCGCCCACCAGGTGCTGAGCATCGCGCCCGGTGAGTCGAGCGGCAGCCGGGGCAGCCCGGACCGGTGGCTGGCCAGTTCGGCGAGCGTGACCTCGCCGGCCGGGCCGGTCACGTCGGGCAGGACAGCGGTCAGCCGGTCGTCGGGGCGGACCACCCCGGCCACCGCCTGGTGGGCCAGGAGCATGCCGGTGAGCGGCTTGGCGATCGAGCCGATCTCGAACGGGGTGCCCGGCTCGACGGCCGGCCCGCCGGGAGCCCGGTCGCCGAGGCCGGCCACGCGCACCCGGCCACCGTCGACCACTGCCACCGCCAGGCCGCGCAGGCCCTCCGGGTCGCCGGCAGCGGCCCGGGCGGTCGCGGCCAGGTCGGCGTCGCCGGTCTGCCGCCGGCCCAGCTCCGGGGGCCTGGGCATCAGGCCGGCCGCCGCGGTCGCCGCGACGAGGCCGGCGACGACGGTGAGGACGGTCGGGGTACGCATGGTCCTGCCTTCCGGTTCGTCGATCAGCGGCGGGCGGCGGTGAGGATGGCCAGCAGCGGCACCACCCGCTCGGGCGGGATGTCGTAGCGCCCGCGTGCGCTGCTGCGCAGCCAGCCGGCGGCGGCGAGTTGCCGCAGGTGGTGGTGGAGCTGGCCGGTGGTGCCGAGACCGTCGAGGTCGGCCAGTTCGGCGGTGCCGTGCCGGCCGCCGAGGATCTCCCGCAGCAGCCGCAGTCGCACCGGATGGGCCAGTGCGGTGAGCGTGCCGGCCTGCGCCGACCAGTCGTCGTCGAGCAGGTCGTCGACAGTGGCGCCGTACTGCCAGTCGTAGTTCCGGTCCCCGGTGCGGACCGTGCCGGTGTAGAGCACCGCGCCGGCGCCGTCGGCGGGCAGGCGCCGCTTCAGGCCGTCGAGCGCCCAGAAGACGTCCTCCGGTGTGACCTCGGTCTCCGGGTGGGCCTCGGCCCGGTCGCCGACCAGCCGGGCCACCTGTGCCTCCAGGGCCGCGAGCCGCTCCTCCACGCTTGCCATGCCGTCAAAGTACGGAAGTACGCACTTACGTTCAAGTTGACAGAGCGTGGCGACCGCCGAACTGCTGGCGCGTTCCCGGTATCAGAACGAACCGTTCGGGCATGTTCTCCGTACACAGGTGTGGTACGTGACGTCTACCTCGGAGGCATGGTGTCCGCAGTTCGAACTGATCCATTCGCGGGGGCGATACTCCAGGTCGGCGTACTCGCGGCCCTGGCCGGCACTGTCGGCCTGAGCGCGTACGGCTGGCTGGCCGGTCTGCTCTTCGGGGTGGTGACGGTCGCGGCGCTCGGATACGGGCTGCGCCGCTCCGGCGCGGACCGGCTCGGGCCGGCCGACTGGGTGACGCTCACCCGGGCGACGCTCACCGGCGGGGTGGCCGCGTTGACAGTCGACTCGTTCCGCGGGCCGATCGCGGTGCCGGTGCTGGTCGTGCTGGCCGCCGTGGCGCTCTCCCTGGACTGGGTCGACGGGCAGGTGGCCCGGCGTACCGGCACGACCAGCGCGCTCGGCGCCCGGTTCGACATGGAGGTCGACTCCTTCCTCGTCCTGGTCCTTTGCGGGTACGTCGCCGACCAGGTCGGCACCTGGGTGCTGGTGATCGGCGCAATGCGGTACGTCTTCGTCGCCGCCGGCTGGGTGCTGCCGTGGATGCGCGGCTCGCTGCCGCCGCGCTACTGGCGCAAGGTGGTCGCCGCCACCCAGGGCATCGCGCTGACGGTGGTGGCGGCGGGCGTCCTGCCCCGGCCGCTGGCCCTCGCGGTGGTGTTCGGCGCGCTCGCGCTGCTGGTCGAGTCGTTCGGACGCGACGTCGGCTGGCTGTGGCGGCACCGGGTACGGCCGGCGCCGCGGGTGCTGCCGGCCGCGCCGGTCTCCCCAGCACCGGCGGGCCACGGGTCCGAGTGGACGTCGGGCACGCGGATCGTGCGCCAGCCCGCCGAGGTCGGCGGGCGACGCCGGTGACCGACGTGTCCCGGCCGGCCGACGGCGACGACGCCCCGGCCGGCACCGCGCCCCCGGGCGACAGCGAGACGAGCGACCCGGGTGACGGCGCCACCGGCGCATGGAACGCCCGGCGGCTGCTCGGCGCGGCGGTCACCGCGCTGGCCGGGGTGCTCGTGCTGGTGGCCCTGGTCGCGCCGAGCGAGGTCAACCGGCTCACCTTCGGCGCGCTGCTCCGCATCCCTGTGGAAGGGCTGCTCGCCGTCGCCCTGCTGCTGGTCCTGCCGGCACGCCCGCGCCGGGTGGTGGCCACGCTGCTCGGCGCGCTGCTCGGCCTGATCCTGGTGCTCAAGGTCACCGATCTCGGGTTCTCGATGGTGCTCGACCGGCGCTTCGACCTGATCGCCGACTGGACGTTCCTCGGCGCGGGCGCGGAGTTCCTGTCCGAGTCGTACGGCGGGACCGCCGAGGTGGGCGCGATCGCCCTGGCCGTGGTCGCGGCCCTCGCCGTACCGGTGCTGGTGACGCTGTCGGCGCGGCGGCTGGCCCGCGCCGCTGCCGCCCACCGCCGGGTGACCACGCGCGCCGTCACCGCGCTCGCCGCCGCCTGGGTGGTCTGCGCCGTGCTCGGCGCGCAGATCGTGCCCGGCGTCCCGGTCGCCGCAGACACCGTGGCCGCCGACGTCTTCGACCGCGCCCGGCAGGTGCGGGCGGGCCTGAACGACAAGGAGACGCTGAGCACGCAGCTCGCCGGTGACCCGTTCCGGGACGTGCCGGGTGAGCAGATGCTCACCGCGCTGCGCGGCAAGGACGTCCTGTTCACGTTCGTGGAGAGCTACGGCCGTGTCGCGCTGGAGGATCCGGACCTCGCCCCGGAGGTGGACGCCGTCCTCGACGAGGGGACCCGGCAGTTGCGCGCGGCCGGCTACGCCAGCCGCAGCGCGTTCCTCACCTCGTCCACCACCGGCGGTGGAAGCTGGCTCGCGCACGCCACGCTGATGAGCGGCATCCGCACCGACAACCAGTTGCGCTACACCAACCTGGTACGCAGCGACCACATGACCCTCAACGGCGCGTTCAAGCGCGCCGGCTGGCGGACCGCGCTCGTCATGCCGGCGCTCAACCGGGCCTGGCCGGAAGCAGCCTTCTTCGAGCCCGACACGCTGTACGGCGCAAAGGAACTCGGCTACCGGGGACCGCTGTTCAGCTTCTCCTCGCCACCGGACCAGTACACGCTGTCGGCGTTCCAGCGCCGCGAGCGCGGCCCCGGGCGCACCCCCGTGATGGCCGAGATCCCACTGCTCTCCAGTCACCTGCCGTGGACGCCGGTGCCGCCCCTTGTCGACTGGGACGACATCGGCGACGGTTCGGTGTACAAGGGGACGGCGCGCGCCGACCGCTCGGCGGAGGGCACCCGGGAGGCGTACCAGCGGGCTGTCGTGTACTCGCTGCGCACGCTCATCTCCTACGTGCAGCGGTACGGTGACGAGAACCTGGTGCTGGTGTTCCTCGGCGACCACCAGCCCGCCCGCGCGATCACCGGCGACGACGCCGGCAAGGACGTGCCGATCACAGTCGTCGCGAAGGACCCGGCAGTGCTCGACCGCATCGCCGGATGGGGCTGGCAGGACGGGCTCAACCCGGACCCGCAGGCCCCGGTCTGGCCGATGGAGTCGTTCCGGGACCGGTTCCTGCGGGCGTTCGGACCGCAGTCCACCACTCACAGTTAGGGATGTCGTGACGATGCTCGCGCGGGCCTGGGGGATCACCCGCTCCCTGGCCGTCTACCACGGTCAGCCGGCCAAGCACCGGCGTGCCCGGCAGCTCTACGGGCAGTTCCTCTCCCCCGGCGACCTCGCCTTCGACATCGGCGCCCACGTCGGCGGCCGGGTCCGCACCTGGCGGCGGCTGGGCGCGCGAGTGGTCGCTGTGGAGCCGCAGCCCGACTGCCTGCGGGTGCTGCGCCTGGGCTTCGGGCGGGACGCCGACGTGGTGATCGAGCCGACGGCGGTCGGGGCGCGGTCCGGGAGTGCGCGCCTGGAGCTCTCATCGGCGACGCCGACGGTGTCCACCATGTCGTCGTCCTGGATCGAGTCGGTCACCGCCGACCCGAGCTTCGCCGGGGTCCGCTGGGACCGGTCGATCGAGGTGCCGGTGGTGACGCTCGACGACCTGGTCGCGCGGCACGGCGTACCGGCGTTCTGCAAGGTCGACGTCGAGGGCTTCGAGGTGGATGTGCTGTCCGGGCTCACCCATCCGGTGCGCGGGCTGTCCTTCGAGTACCTGCCACCGGCGCACGACGCCGCGCTGGAGGCACTGGAGCTGGTGGAACGGCTCGGCGCGTCCGCGGGCGGCTACCGCTACAACTACTCGCCGGTGGAGACCATGCGTTTCGCGAACGACACGTGGCTGGACGCGGCCGGCCTGGTGCGCCTGCTGGAGACGTACCGTCCCGCCGGCCGCTCCGGCGACGTCTACGCCCGGCTGGCGGCCTCCTGACATAGGGTCGGCCCCGAGCACGAGTCGAGGAGGGCCGATGGCCAGGTACGCCGCCCTGCTGCGGGCCGTCAACGTCGGGGTCAACAAGCTGGCAATGGCCGACCTGCGCCGCGTCGTCACCGACCTCGGTCACACCGACGTCAAGACGTACCTGCAGAGCGGCAACGTGGTCTTCACCAGCCCACCGGCCCGGGCGGAGACGCTTGCCGAGGGCATTGCGAACCGGCTCGCCGACGAACTCGGCCTGCGGGTGCCGGTGCTGGTCCGCGACGGGGACGAGCTGGCCGCGGTGGCCGCCGCCAGCCCGTACGCGGGCCGGCAGGACGACCACACGCGGGTGCTCGTGGTGTTCCTGTCGGCCGCGCCGGCCGCCGCGCGGGTCCGCGAGCTGGCAGTGCCGCCGGGCGAGACGATGGAGTACGAGGTGATCGGCCGGGAGGCGCACCTGCACTTCCCGGCCGGCGGCTACGGGCGGACGAAGTTCACCGCCGCGTACCTGGAGAAGAAGTTGGGTGTGGTGGCGACGGCCCGCAACTTGCGGTCGGTGCTGGCCCTGCGTGACCTGACCGCCGGCTGAGCGCCTCTCCTCAAACCGGCCGGCGGCACCTAACATTGCTGGTCATGAATATGAAGCGCGTCACCCGCTCGCGACCCGGGCGGATGGTCGCGGCGGTCGTGCTCGCCGTCGCGGTCGCGATCCCGCTCGGGGTCACCGGCGCCGCCTCGGCCGCGACCACACTGACCGTGGCCCAGGCACTTGCCGCCCAGGACGGCCGGACCGCCACCGTGACCGGCTACGTCATCGGCCAGCCCACCGCCGCCAACACGGTGCTCAGGTCCGGCTTCACCGCGGACACCGCCATCGCCATCGCCGACCAGGCCGGCGAGACCGGCACAGCCCGGATGCTGTACGTGCAGGTCACGGCCGCCTGGCGGAGCACCTTCGGGCTGCTCACCAACCCGTCGCTACGCGGGCGGCAGGTGACCGCGACCGGCGCGCTGACCGCGTACTTCAGTCACGGCGGGCTGAAGAACCCGACAGCCATGGCCCTCAGCGGCGGCGCCACGCCGAGCCCTTCCCCCACCGCGACCCCGGCGCCGACCGGCACGCCCGACGCCTACTACGCGGCCGCGGCCGGCAAGACCGGGCCGACGCTGCGCACCGCGCTGCACGGCATCATCCGAGTGCAGACGAAGCTCAGCTACGACCAGGTGTGGGACGCGCTCAAGGACACCGATCAGGACCCGGCCAACCCGGCCAACGTGATCCTGCTCTACAGCGGACGCTCGCAGAGCAAGACCAGCAACGGCGGCGGCGCGAACGACTGGAACCGGGAGCACGTCTGGGCCAAGTCGCACGGCGACTTCGGCACCGCCACCGGCCCCGGCACCGACGTGCACCACCTGCGGCCGGAGGACGTGTCGGTCAACTCGCTGCGCGGCAACAAGGACTTCGACGCGGGCGGCGGCACGGTCGCCGAGGCGCCCGGCTGCTACACCGACGCCGACTCGTTCGAGCCGCGCGACGCGGTGAAGGGCGACGTGGCCCGGATGATCCTCTACATGGCGATCCGGTACGAGGGCGGCGACGGCTGGCCGGACCTGGAACCGAACGACTCGGTCTCCAACGGGTCCGCTCCCCGGCTCGGGCGGCTGTCGAAGCTGCTGGCCTGGAACGACCAGGACCCGCCGGACGCCTTCGAGCAGCGACGCAACCAGCGGATCCACGAACGCTGGCAGGGCAACCGCAACCCGTTCGTCGACCACCCGGAGTGGGCCCGGTCGATCTGGGGTTGACGCTCGTCCTCGATGTGAGGAAGCGTGGCGAGCGGGTAGAGACATCCGGTTGGCACGGCCGGGGCGGTCGGCACGGACGCGCCCCCGGCACCGCACGATCGGAGATGAGACTCTCATGGCCCCCAACAGCGTTCCGGACATCGCGCTCAACGACGGAAACTCCATCCCACAGCTCGGCTTCGGCGTCTTCCAGATCGAACCGAAGGACACCGCCCGGGCGGTCGGCACCGCGCTGGAGGTCGGCTACCGGCACATCGACACCGCCCAGATGTACGGCAACGAGGCCGAGGTGGGCCAGGCGCTGCGCGCCTCCGGGCTGGACCGCGCCGAGGTCTTCGTGACCAGCAAGCTGAACAACGGCTTCCACCGCCCGGACGACGCCCGCAAGGCGTTCGAGCAGACGCTGCGGGAACTGAAGTTCGACTACCTCGACCTGTTCCTGATCCACTGGCCGCTGCCCACCCGCTACGACGGCGACTTCGTCTCCACCTGGAAGGTGCTCGAAGACCTGCAGCGCGAGGGCACCGTACGGTCGATCGGCGTGTCCAACTTCCAGGTCGCGCACCTGGAGCGGCTGGCCGCCGAGACGGACGTGGTGCCGGCGGTCAACCAGATCGAGGCGCACCCATACCTCGGCAACGAGGAGGTGCGCGCGTACGACAAGGCGCACGGCATCCTCACCGAGGCGTGGTCGCCGATCGCCCAGGGCAGGGTGCTCGACGACCCGACGGTCGTCGACGTGGCCGAGCAGGTCGGCCGGACCCCGGCGCAGGTGGTGCTGCGCTGGCACGTGCAGCGCGGCGACATCGTGTTCCCGAAGTCGACCACCCCGAAGCGGATCGAGGAGAACTTCGCGATCTTCGACTTCACGCTCGACGACACCGCGATGGAGCGACTCACCTCGCTGGACCAGGGCGAGGCCGGCCGGACGGGCCCGAACCCGGACGAGTTCGACTACATCCCGAGCTGAACCGCCGCACACCGAAGGGCCCCGGGAAACCGGGGCCCTTCGACGTTTGACTTCGCGCGCACTCGAAGAGGCAGGGTGACCGGCAAAGCTCCGACGGGGAGGAAATCCATGCGCTACCGCACCATCGGCACCGACCCTGCGACGCGCCGCAAGGTCAGCGTGCTCAGCCTCGGCGCGATGCTCTTCGGCACCGCCACCGACGAGGCCACCTCGTTCGCCATCCTCGACCGCTACGTCGAGGCCGGCGGCACGTTCATCGACACCTCGGACAACTATGCCTTCTGGCAGAACGGGGGCCAGGGTGGCGAGAGCGAGGAACTGCTCGGCCGTTGGCGGCGCAGCCGCGGGGTCGGCGACGAGGTGGTCATCGCCACGAAGCTCGGTGCCCGGCCGCTCGCCCCGGGCACCAGCTACGTGGACAACCCCGAAGGGCTGTCGGCGAAGGTGATCCGCGAGTCCGCCGAACGCAGCCGGGAGCGGCTCGGGCTCGACCGGATCGATCTCCTCTACGCCCACATCGAGGACCACACGGTTGCGCTGCGGGAGACAGTGGAGGGCTTCGCCGAGCTGGTCGCCGAGGGCACTGTCGGGCTGCTGGGCGCCAGCAACCACCGCGCCTGGCGGGTGGAGCGGGCGCGGGCGCTCGCCGCCGCTGCCGGGTTGCCCGGGTACGAGGTGCTGCAGTACCACCGCAGCTACCTGCCCCGGCGTCTCGACGTGCCGAGCGAGCTGGACCGGGACGGCGACGTCGGCTGGGTCGGCCCGGACCTGCTCAGCTACCTGCGGGCCGAGCCGCAGCTCACGCTGGTCGCGTACTCGCCGCTGCTCAAGGGCGCGTACGTCAGGCCGGAACGGCTCGGCGAGGAGTACGCGGTGCCCGCCACCCCGGCCCGGCTGGAGGCGTTGCGGGCGGTGGCCGCCGAGACCGGGGCCACGGTCAACCAGGTGGTGCTGGCCTGGCTGATGGGCGGCGACATCCCGGCCGTCCCGCTCGTCGGCTTCTCCTCCGTGGCGCAGCTGGAGGAGAGCCTGGGCGCGGTCGACCTGGAGCTGACCCCGGAGCAGCGGACCCGGCTGGACACGGCCGGGTGACCCGCCCGGGCCGGGTGGCGGCGCGCCACCCGGCCCGGAGGTGTCGCTCAGCTCACCGGGAACCGGCTCACCCGGACGTCCAGCCGCAGGCTGCCGGTGCCCGGCAGGGTCACCTCGGTGGCGTCGGCCGCCCGGGCCGCGCCGTCGTACCAGCCGGCGTAGCTGACGAACGGCGGCGTCCAGAGCCAGGCCACGGTGACCGGCTGGGGGCCGAGCACGCGCAGCGCGTACTCACCGTCGCGGTCGGACGTCCGGCCGATGACCTCACCGGTACGCGCGTTGCGCACCGTCAGCTCCGCGACCACCGGGCGGCCCTCCGGGTCGACGAGCCGGCCGGTGACCAGGACGCCCCGGCGCAGGGCGAGGTTGTAGACGGTGCTGGCGCCGGCCCGGACGGTGACCGGCTCGGCCTTGCCCCGCAGGGCGAACCCGCCGGACCACTGGGTGGCGTTGTCGGCGGTGGTGAACAGCAGCGGCCAGCCGTACGGGCCGAGCCAGTCGATGCGGTAGCGGCCCTGCGCGTCCAGCTCCGTGCCCCACGGTGACGAGCCGCCCGACACCGGCGCGAGCGTGACGCTGCCGGAGGTCGCCGGCGTACCGGTGGCCGCGCTGGTCACGGTGCCGGTGACGATGCCGGCGCGGTCGAGCCGGATCGCGGGGACGGTGACCGTCTGCCCGGCGCGGAGCGTGACCACCCGGGCCTGCTTCGCGTCACCGGTGCCGCCGGTCGCGCCGACCCACTGCGCGCCGTACGGTGAGCCGCCGGCGGGGCGGGCGAACAGGTTCCAGGAGCCGGCCCCGAGCTGGTCGAGGCGGACCGCGCCGGTGGCGTCGGAGCAGTACCGTCCCGGGTCGCCCGGCAGCTCGCCGGTGCCGGCGGGCGCCACTGTCACACAGGCCCCGGCGACGGGCGCTCCGGTGGCGGCGTCGACCACCCGGGAGACCACGTGCGCGGCCGGGGTCAGGTCGACCACGGCGACGCCGCTGCCGTCGGCCGCCACCGTCACAGTCGCGTAGCGGGGCAGGTGGGAATCGTCCTGGGTGTAGACCCGAACCTCCTGCGGGCCGGGGACCAGCGGCGGCACTGTCACCTCGGCGTCGCCGCACGGGTTGCGGCGGGCGTCGACGAACACGCAGACGCCGCCGATCGGGGCGCCGGTGACCGCGTCGCGCGCCCGCACTGTGGACGAGCTGGGGGCGAGCAACCGTTCGGCGACGTTCGTCGTGTCCCCCGCGGACACCCGGACCGTCCCGGCGCGCGCCCAGCTCGTCCGGCCCGGCACCCACTGGCGCAGCGCGTCGTCGGGCTGGTCGGGATCGCCGTACGCCGGGCTGACGGCGATCTTGTAGTCGTTGCCGGGCAGCGCGACGCTGAGCTGTCCGGACTCGTCCAGCTGAAGCAGGCTGACGTCGTAGCTGCTGTCCGCGGCCACCACGGTGACGGTGCCCTGAGCCGGAGCGCCGTCGGGCGCGGTGACGGTCAGGTGGAGGACACCTGCGGGGTCCTCGGCCGCGCCGGCGGCGGTGGGTGAAGCGGTGACGGCCAGAGCCGCCACGGCGAGCGCGGCGAAGACTCTTCGGGCGATGGACACGCAGAACCCCTCTCGGTTGAATGCACGGAGAGGCGCCCGAGTAGCCACAACCGGGACACGCCCCCCGTGCGTCGGATGCCGGCGCAGCATATGGCGACCGGCACGCCTCGCACTGCCCGCGACAGGTCTTTCGGCGGAGTTCCGCGGAAAGGCGCATAACCCCGGTTTCCGGTCGATCGCCCACCGCTCGCGGCCGGAGGCCGCCGCCAGATCCGATCTGGCGGGCCTTCTGGCGTCTCCGGGGTGAGACCGGCAGGCGTTCGTGGTGGTCACCCCGGAGTACAACCACAGCTTCCCGGCCTCGTTGAAACAGGCGAGCGACGTCGCGTACGACGAGTTGCGCTGGTGGGGCCGGGCGTTGCGGGAGGGGCGGTCGGCGCGGCCGTACGCCTGCTGAGCACCATCGACAAGGAGAGGTAGTGATTCATGAGTAACCGGAACACCGGCCTGGCCGTCGAGGCCGACGGCCTGGTCCGGTCCTTCGGTACGACGCGGGCGCTCGACGGGCTGGACCTGCGGGTGCCCGCCGGCACCGTGTACGGGGTGCTGGGCCCCAACGGCGCCGGCAAGACCACAGCCGTACGGGTGCTGGCGACGCTGCTGCGCCCCGACGGCGGCACGGCCCGGGTCTTCGGCCACGACGTCGTGCGCGACGCCGACGCGGTCCGCTCCCGGGTGAGCCTGACCGGCCAGTACGCCTCGCTGGACGAGGACCTGACCGGCGCGGAGAACCTGATTCTGCTGGCCCGGCTGCTCGGGTTGAGCCGCGCGGGCGCCCGGAACCGCGCCGACCAACTGCTCGCCGCCTTCGGGCTGACCGAGGCCGCCGGGCGGCAGGTGAAGAAGTACTCCGGCGGGATGCGGCGGCGCATCGACATCGCCGCGAGCATCCTCAACACCCCGGATCTGCTGTTCCTGGACGAGCCGACCACCGGGCTGGACCCGCGCAGTCGCAACCAGGTGTGGGCGATTGTGCGGGCGGTGGTGGCGTACGGCACCACAGTGCTGCTGACCACGCAGTACCTGGACGAGGCGGACCAGCTCGCCGGCCGGATCGCGGTCGTCGACCACGGCCGGGTGATCGCGGAGGGCACCCCGGGCGAGTTGAAGTCGTCGGTCGGCTCCGGCAGCGTCCACATCCGGCTGCGCGATCCGGGGCAGCGGCCCCAGGCCGAGCAGGTGCTGCGGGCGGCGCTGGGCGTACCGGTGCAGCTCGAAGCGGATCCGGTGGCGCTGACCGCCCGGGTGGGCGAGGACGGCACCGACCTGGAGGCGAGCGCGCAGGCCGCCCGTGCGCTCGGTGAGCTGGCCGGCGCCGGCATCGTGGTGGACGACTTCTCCCTCGGCCAGCCCAGCCTGGACGAGGTCTTCCTGGCCCTGACCGACCACCCGGCCGTCCCGGCGGACGAGCGGGACGACGAGCTGGAGGCGGCGCGATGAGCGACACCGCTATCACCACCGGGCGCCCGCCGTCCGTCTACGTCCCGTCCGCCGAGGCGCTCGCCACGGTGCTCGCCCCGGCCGAACGGCCGGCCCGGCCGGGTCCGCTCGCCGCGTCGCTGACGTTCGGCTGGCGGGCCCTGCTGAAGATCAAGCACGTGCCGGAGCAGCTGTTCGACGTGACCGCGTTCCCGATCATCATGGTGCTGATGTTCACGTACCTGTTCGGTGGCGCCCTGGCCGACAGCCCGCGTGCGTACCTGCAGTTCTTCCTGCCCGGCATCATGGTCACGAGCGTCGTGATGATCACCATGTACACCGGGGTCGGGCTGAACAACGACATCGAGAAGGGCGTCTTCGACCGGATCCGTACGCTGCCGGTCTGGCGGCCGGCGGCACTGGTCGGGATGATCTTCGGGGACGTGCTGCGCTACGTGCTCGCCGCGGTGGTCATCCTCACCGTCGGGCTGGTGCTCGGCTTCCGACCCGACGGCGGGCTGCTCGGGGTGCTGGCCGGGATCGGGCTGCTCGTGGTCTTCTCGTTCGCGTTCTCCTGGGTGTGGACGTTCTTCGGCCTGGTGCTGCGCAGCGAGAAGTCGGTGATGGGGGTCAGCATGATGGTGCTGTTCCCGCTGACGTTCCTCAGCAACGTCTTCGTGGAACCGTCCACCATGCCCGGTTGGTTGCAGGCGTTCGTCAAGGTCAACCCGATCACCCACCTGGTCGCCTCGGTCCGCGCGGCGATGGCCGGCTCGATGGACGCCACGAACACGATGTGGTTGCTGCTCTGGAGCGCCGGTTTCGTGGCCGTCTTCGGCACGCTGACCATGTACCGCTACAACCGCCACTGACCCGGTCCGCCGGGGTGGTGGGGTCCGAGCCCCGTCACCCCGGCGTACCGGCCGGTCAGAGCCGCCAGGACACCGGTTCGGGCGGCAGGTAGCGGCAGGTGCCGCCGGTGGTGACGGACTCGCGCAGATGGGCGGCGAGCGCCGGATGCCGCTCGTCGATGCGGCGCAGCGTGTCCCGGATCCGCCCGGTCACCGCCTTGCGTGCCCGTTCGGCCTGGTCACCGAGGCGGCGACTGCGCCCGGTCAGCCCGGTGGCGGTACGCAACTGGTCGAGCAGCGCGGCCCGCTCGGCGTCCAGCGCGGACAGCCGCCGCTCGTCGTGGCGTACGGCGGCCCGGTCGATCTCGTCGTCGAGCCGCCGCAGATGCCGGCGGTAGCGGGCCTTCGCCTCGTCGTCCAGCACCGGATCGGCGCCGAGCCTGCGGGCGGCGACAAGTTCCGGGCCGGCGGCCGGGTCGAGCAGCTCGACCGCGGGCACGTCGGTCCCGGGCCGGCTCAACAGCAACCGCAGGTCGTGCAGCCCTTTGGCGTCGGGCAGATGCACCACCACACCGCCGTACCCGAGGCGCCACACCGGCCCGTCCGGGCAGAACTCCGGCCGCCCGGCCTCCGGCGCGCGGATCCCCACGCCGGAACGGACGACGACGGACGGGTACGCGGCAGCCACCCGCGAGGCGAGCGCCACCGGGGACGGGACGGACGCCGCCGGAAAGACGGCAGCCAGCGGAGAGACCGCCACCGCTGGGGAGTCCGCCCGGACGAGGGCCAGCCGGCCGGGCACCTGTCTCATGCCCAGCGCACGCGCCTCGGCCACCGTCCCGGCGCGCAGCCGCCGCGCCTCGGCCGCGTCGCCCGGCCCGGCGCGCCCTGTGAGCGCGGCCACCAGCCCGGCCCGGGCCAGCACCGACCAGGGACGGGCGCCCAGCCGGTCGGCGGCGTCCCGGGCCGCCGCGTAACCGGCGACCGCGTCGTCCCACCTGCCGTCGGCCGCGTCCACGGCGGCCAGCCACAGGTCGACCGGGCCGGCGATGTCGCAGCCGAACAGCGCGGCCATCCACCGCCCCCGGTGCGGGGTCAGCGCCGCCCGCGCCTCGGCGCACCGGTCCGGGTCGCCGTCAACTGCCGCCGCCTGGGCCCGCAGCCGCAGCCACAGCGGCGACACCGACCGGGGGTACGTGGCGCCGGCGGCCTCGATCCCGGCGGTGAGCCCCAGTACGGCGTCCGTGTCGCCGCGTTCGGCGGCCGTGATCGCCCGGAGCAGCTCGGCCTGCGGATGGCCGGCGCCCACCTTGTCGAGCAGGGCCTCGGCCTCGGCGACCCGGCCGTAGAGGAGCAGCACCGACCAGCGGATGTGGTACGTCATGAAGGCGTGGTCGGAGTGCTCCGGCTCGGGGCGGCTCTCCACCTCGGCGAAGCACTCCTCGGCGGTGGCGAGGTCGCCCCGGAACGCGGCGATGATGCCGCTGTCCATCGTGGCTGCCATCCGCTGCCGGGGGACCTCGCCCTGCCGGGCGCCGGCCACGAACGCAGCCAGCTCCTGGCGGTATCCCGGGTCACCCAGCTCCAGCAGCGCGACCCAGCGCAGCGCGGTGGCCCACAGCTCGGTCTCCCGGTCGCCGCCGCGGCGGGCCACCTCCCGGATCTCGGCTGTCACCAGGGCTCGCTCCTCGGCGGTGCCGAGCCCCCAGGTGGTGTCGTGGCGGGCCCACAGGCTGAACGTGAGCGCCTCGTCGTCCCGGCCGTGCCGGGCGAGCGTCTCGGTGGCGGTGATCAGGTCGGTGACCAGGCTGCGGACCGACCGCTCCGGATCCGGCTCGCCGATCAACCGCCGGTACGCCTCGCGGACCAGGTCGTCGACGTCGAGCCGGCGCCGGATGGCCGAGTGCCGCCGGTGCGCGGTGAGCGCCACCCGGGTCAGCACGCCGGGGTCGTCGGCCTGCCGGGCCAGCGCGGCGGCCTCGGTCAGCAGCCGTTCGACCTCCTCCGCCGGCCCGATGTGGTGCAGCAGCCCGGCCAGTTCCAGCAGCAGCCGGACCCGCGGGGCGGGCTCGCCGGGAAGCTCGAGTGCCCGCCGGTAGTGCCGGACCGACTCGTCCACGGCGAGCCGGCCGGCGGCGCCCCGCGCGGCTGTGACCAGCAGGTCACCGGCGCGTACCGGGTCCAGCTCGGCGCCGGCCAGCCACGCGTGCCGGGCCAGGTGGGCGGGGCTGAGCGCGTCGGCGAGCGCGTCGGACCTGTCGACGGCCCGGACGACGCCCGCGTGCCGGGCCCGCCGCGCGTCCGCGGCGAGCCCGTCGTAGAGCGTCTCGCGGACCAGGTCGTGCACGAAGACGAACCGCCCGCCGCCGCGGGGCAGCACCAGCCGGGCCGCGGCGGCTCGGCCCAGCATGCGGTCGACCTGGGCGACCGGCGCGGGTACGCAGGCCGCCACAGTCCCCCTGTCGAACTCGTGGCCGAGCACCGCGGCGACGGTGAGCGCCTCGACCACCGGGATGGGCAACTGGTCGAGCCGGCGGCGCACCACCTCCCGTACGCCGGGCGCGATGGTGTCCGTGAGGCCGTCGGTGTGCCAGAGCCGGGCGGTCTGCTCGACGAAGAACGGGTTCCCGCCGGTGCGCCTGTGCACCTCGGCGACCAGGTCGGCGCCCGGCTCGCGACCGGCGGTGCGGGTCATCAGGGCGGCCACCTCGTCCCGGCCGAGGCCGGTGAGCGTGACTGTGGTGGCCTTCGCGCTCAACGGCACCAGCAACGGGCGCAGCGGATGCTCGCCGGACTCGACCTCGGCGTCCCGGTAGGTGCCGACGAACAGCAGCCGTTCGAACCAGGTGTGCCGGGTGACGAACTGGAGCAGCCGGACCGACGCCGGGTCGGCCCAGTGCAGGTCGTCGAGGACCACCACGACCGGCCGGTACTGCGCGACGGCGACAAGCGCCGCTGTCACCGCGTCGTGCCTGTCGAACTCGGCCCGGCCGTCGTCCCCCGCCGGGTCACCGTCGTCCCCCGGCTCGTCGCCCTCCCCGGCGGGGCGCTCGCCGAGCAGGGCGGCCAGCCCGGCGTCGACTGCTTCCCGGGCGCCGGACGGGTCGCCGGCGGACCGGGCCAGCCGGCGCAGCACCTGGACCCAGGGCCAGTAGTCGGGTGCGGTGTCGGAGTCCCAGCACGCGGCGCCGAGCACGAGCGCCCCGCGTCGCCGGGCCTCGTCGGCGGCGGCCGAGACCAGTGTGGTCTTGCCGATGCCCGGCTCGCCGGTGACCAGGGCGAGGCCGCCGTGGCCCGCGGTCAGCCGGGCCACCTCGGCGCGCAACAGCGCCGCGGGATGCTCCCGCCCGATGATTCCCTCGCCGAACCGCGGCTCCATGACCTCCCGACGCTAGTCGAGGGGTCCGACAAGATGGGAGAGCGATCAGGTCCGCGCGTCGGTCACCACGTGCGCGCACGCCGGGCACGCCGACGGTCCCTGTTCGGCGAACCACCGGCAGGTGCGCCGGATGGCGCACTTCGGCAGCGCCTCCTCGGCGGGCGGGGCGGTCTCGGCGTACGAGGCGGCCATCCGCGCGCCCAGCCCGCAGTGCGAGCCGGTCCAGAAGCCGCAGGACGAGGTGACGCACGGGCCGGCGAGCCGGACCCGCGCCTCGACCGGCTCGTCGGAGTCGCCGAGCCCGGCGAGCGCCACCTCGGCCGGTACGGCCGGGGTCACGTAGGCCACCCGGCCCGCCGGAGTGATCATGCCGAGGAACACCGTGGCGTTCGACGCCGGGGTGCTCGGGCACATCCGCTCCGGCGCGCCGGCCGGCCGGGCAACGTCGGTCACCGCTGGATCCAGAACCCGATGTCGTTGATCTTCTGCCCGAGGTCCTGGGCGAACGGGCCGTCGATGACCCAGAGGCCGTACCACTCGGGGCGCAGCTTGATGTTGCCGTGGCCGACGGTCAGCGGGTTGGTCAGCCTCGCGTCGGCGGTACGCAGCGCGGCCAGGCCGGCCTTCTGGATCTCCGCGGCGATCAGCGTCTGCTGCTCGGCGCTCAGGTCGACGCCGTCGACCACGAAGCGGAACTCGTTGCGGGCCATGTGCTTCCTCCGGTCACTCGTACGATTCGGTGCCCAGCCCGCGGCGCAGGCTGGTGCGGGTGAAGGCCGCCCAGCCGGCGTGCGAGGCGGCGTCGGTGCGTTGCCCGGCGCGGGCGAGCACCCGGGCGGCGTGTTCCGCCCAGCGGTCGGCGGTGGCCGCCGCGTCGCCCCACAGTTCGCGGCAGGCCGCGACCGCGAAGGCGACCTGTTCCGGGGCGCCGGTGAACCCGGCGGATCCGTCGGCGACCCGGATCGTGCCGTCCGGCCGGACCCGCACGCTCGGGAAGTGGTGATGCAGGCTGGCCAGCGTGGCCAGGTGGGTGGCGTCGCGCCGGCCGGCGGTGAACCCGGCGTGCAGCTCGTCGTCGCGGCGGTGCCGGATCGCGTGCAGCACCAGCGCGTCGCCGGCCGGCTCGATCCGGGCGACCACCTGCACCGGCGTACTCCAGGCCGGCGGCGAGTTCGCCGACCAGAAGGCCAGCCAGGCGGCGAGCCGGGCGTGGAAGTCGGTCTGGACGCCGACCGCGAGCGCGGAGCCGTCGGGCGCGCGCAACGCGGCGGTGGCGATGCGGTCCCGGGCGATCAGCGGCGTCGCGCGGCGGGCGGGCGCCGCCGCGGCGGTGGCTTGGGTGGAGGCGACGGCCAGGCCGGTCACTGTGACCGCCGAGGCTGCCGCCGCGCCGGCGAGCAGTCGCCGACGGTCGAGCGGGTGTCCGTTGTCGTTCATCGTCGGCCCTTCGTCGACGGCAGTGGCCCGACGTTATCGACCGGAAGCGATCAGGAAAACACCCTGCGTGACGGGAGATTGACAGGAATGCCGGGGATACCCGGCGGCGTGAATGACCGTTCCTGTGCTGCCGCGCGGGCGCGGTCAGGCGCGCAGCAGTCCGGCGACGGCCCGCTGGGCGTTCACGAGCGCCGCCGGCGGCAGGTCGAGCGTCCAGAGCGCGGCGGCCAGATAGTCCAGGACGCGCCAGCGCTGCTCCTCGCTCAACGGCGGCCGTCGCGCGCCACCGAGGACCGGCAGGCCGTCCGGCGCCCCGGCCGGGAACGCGCCGCCGGCGCTGCGCCACACACCGCCGAGCGCCGTGTCCAGCCGGGCGGTGAGCAGCGCCGCGAGCCGGCGGCGGTCGACCCCGATCAGGTACGGGGCCAGTTCCGCGTCCGCCGCGATCAGCCGCAGCCAGCGGTGCACCGCCTCGCGTACGGCGACCGGACCGAGCCGGTCGCGCGACTCGCCGGGACAGGTCACCAGCTCCGTGGTCCGCACGACCAGGGGTACGGATGGTCGAGCCCGGTCAGTTCACCGTGGCACTTGATATCGATGAACACCTATATATAGGCTTGCGGCGTTCCGCTCACCCCCCATCCCAAGGAGTGTGAACCATGCGTAAGCCCAAGCTGTCCCGGATCCTCGCCACCCTCGCGGCCGCGACGCTGGCAGCGCTCGGCGCGGTAGCCGTCAACCCGGCTCCGGCCTCCGCCGCCGTCCGCAACGTCTGCTACAACATCAGCCAGGCCGGCCCGTTCGCCAACACGGCGGTGCAGGCGGCGGCGATCTGGAACAACTACACGAACAACATCAACATGGCCCAGTGCGGGTCCAACCTGCGGATCACCTACACCTACGGCGGCGGCTCGTACGCCCAGCGCACCAGCCTCGGCAACGGCCGCGTGGTGATCGACTACAACCAGGCCCAGCAGTACTCGGCACTGCGCATCATGACGCACGAGATCGGCCACATCCTCGGCCTGCCGGACAACTACAACGGCAACTGCGCCCTCCTGATGTCCGGTGGCAGCGCCGGTACGAGCTGCACCAACCCGTACCCCAGCTCCGCCGAGGCATCCCGGGTCGACTCGCTGTTCGGCTTCGCCGCCCGCAGCGCGACGCCCGCCCAGGTCTTCACCGGCAGCTGGCCGGCCGCCGCGACGGTGGGCGCCCAGCGCTGACGACGCAGTGACGACGGGGTCGGCGGGTCACCGCCGGCCCCGTCCGCGCGTCCGGCCCTTCCCCGCCGCCGCGCCGGCCGCCGCCTTGCCGGGCCGCCCGGCCGTCGGCTTGTCCGGCTTCCGGCCACCCGTGCGGTCCGCGCCCCGACCGGACGCGGCGTCGTCGGCGAGAGCTGCCGCGCGGCGGTTCAGCTCCTCGACCCGCTCCCGGAGCCGGCGCAGCGCCTCGGCGTCGTCGTCCACCTCGGACACCTCGTCGAGCAGGCCGACGTAGTCGGCGGCCAGCCGCCGGTGCGCCGGGGCGGCCGGCCCGGCGTACCCGTCCAGGTCGATGATCTGCTGCGCGAGCACCGCGGTGGCGGCGCCGAGCGCGGCCCGTTCGTCGGCGCGCGCGTCCCGCCCGGCCCGGCGCGCGTCGGCCAGGCGACCGGCCCGGCGACCGCCGAACCAGAGCACCGCGGCGCCGGCCACCACGCCGGTCACCGCGCCACCGGCCAGCAGGTACCGGGGCAGCGAAGGGCTGATGGTACGAGCCCCGTCCGGCACCAGACCGGCCCGGACCAGCCGGTCGTAGTTGAGCACGACCACCTTCAGCGCCTCGACCGGCCGGTCCACGAACGCGTCGGCGCCCCGGCCGATGGTGGTCTCGGCAACCATCGCCCGGCCGAGGTCCTTGGCGCCGTCGCCGCCGAGCCGGGAGCAGCCGTAGGTGTCCCAGTCCTCGCCGTCGCGGCTCATCGCCAGCACCAGCGTGCCCTGCGTGGCGCGCTTGGTGTCGGCGCACGCCTCCCGCAGGTCGGCGCCCGGCTCCATGATCAGCACCACCAGCCGCCGGTTGCCGATGACCCGCTCGGCGGCAGCCCGGTCCAGGTCGACCCCGGGCGCGGCGTAGACCGACGAGCCGCGTACCTGCCGGGCCGCCGGGCCGTCGAGGATGCCGCCGGACCACAGCGCCCAGCCGGCCAGCGCCAGGCAGGCGAGCGTCGCCCGGCCGAAGGCGGTGCCGACCAGGCGGCCGAGCAGCCGGCGCGGACCGGTCGCCGCCGCACGCCGCCGGGCGGGCACCCGCGCGGGCCGGGTCGCGACGCCGCTCACGACAGCCTCGCCCGCAGGTAGACGTCCGGCCGGTAGCCGGGCATCCGCACGTCCCGGGCCACGCCGTCCAACTCGGCCGCCGCGTCGGCCAGCAATTCGCGTACGTGCCGGTCGGGCAGCCCTTCGTCCAGCGCGTCCCGGGCCGCCCGCAACCGGCCCACGCCCCGCACCAGCGCCGGGTCGCTGCGGGCGTCGGTGAGCAGCGACAGCTCCACTGCGAGCGCGGAGAGCCCGGCCAGCCGGGCCGGCGTACCGCCCGGACCGACATCGGCCGGACGGCGACCACCCCCACGCACGGTACGGATCGACAGCACCACGAAACCGGCCACGCAGGCGGCGAAGATCCAGGGCAGCGCCGGCAGCGCCACCCGCAGCGGGTCGAACGGGCGGTACGGCAGCGGACGGTCGAACAGCCCCGCGTACCGCACGTCGGTCACCTGGCCCAGGTACGTGCCGAGCACGTTCTGCTGCGGATAGGCGTACCGGCCGAGCCGGCTGCCGAACTGGGCGTAGAAGCTCGCGCCGGCCACCTCGGCGAACTCCGCCCCGCCGGGACCGTGGTACTCGATCCAGTCCCCGTACATCACCACGAGCGGCTGGTCCGGGGCGAGCCGGTGCAGCGCCGGCCCGTACGCGGGCAGCGGCTCCCCGTACGGCTGCGCGGGCAGCACCACGAACCAGGCCCCGTCCGGGAACGCGCTGCTCGCCGCCTTCTCCGGCAGCCGGGTCAGCGTGGCGCCGGGGCCCACGTACCGGCCGGTGGCGCGCAACGCGGCCACCATCGGGGCCAGCTCCGGGCCGGTCGGTTCCCGCCAGCGCAGGTCGTCGCGGTCCGGCGGGGTCGGCTGGTCGTGCAGCGTGGCCAGCAGCGTGAGCAGCGGGCCGGTCACGTCGCGGGTGGCGAACCGGGCCCGCCAGCCCGGCAGGTCGTCCGGCGAGGCCACGTAGAGCCCGCCGCTGACCTCGGTACCGACGATCCGGATCTCGGCGTCATCCACGTCCTTGACCCGGCGGCGTTCCGCCTCGTCCAGACCCGGAGGGGCGACCAGGATCCGGGTGCCCCGGTCACCGATGGCCGCCCGTACCCGCTGCTCGTCCCAGCGCGCGACCGCCCCGGGCAGCCGTACCACCGGTTCGGCCGCGACCAGCGCCGTCATCTCCTCGACCGACGGCACGCTCGCGTCGCTCAACTCCCCGGCCGACCCCTCCTGCGGCAGCGCGCCCGCCGAGGGGGACTGCCCGTAGCTGACCTCCACGCTCTGCCGTTGCGCCCCCAGGAACACCACGAGCACTGCTGCCGCGGCGGCCAGCAGCGACCAGCGCACCAGATCCCGGCGCACCGGCAGCCTCGGCGCGGTCACCGGCCGGCCCGCCACAGCTCGTCGGCCCGGCGCGCGTGCTCGGCCGCGGCCCGGGCCGCGTCGGCGCCGCCGCGCCCGGCGGCGAGCAGTTCGGCCCGGGCCAGCAGCCGCTCCGCCTCCGGCACCGCCGTCGGGGACGCGTCCCGGCTGACAGTGGCGTCGTGGATCGCCGCCCGCGCCGACGACCAGGCGACGCGCCGGCCCTGCGCGCGGGCGCGTCTCCGGGGCAGCAACGCGGCGAGGAACCCGGCCGCCAGGGCCACCACGCCCCCACCCAGCCAGGGCAGCACGCTCGCGGTCATGATCCATGTCTAACGCACCGCCGCCAGCGGCGCGCGTCGAGGTACGCCTACGACGACGAATAGCCCTCGTTGAAGCCGTCGATGAACCCGCCCGCGAACCCGGACGCGACACAGCCGGCACAGCACAGGATCACCAGCAGCGCCGGCACCGCCACCCACAGTGCGATCGCCCACCTGTTCGTCCGCTGTTCCGGCTGCGGCGCGTACGCCTGCGGCGGGTACTGCGGCGGCGGATACTGCTGCTGGTACGGATCCTGCTGATACGGGTCGTGAGGGTACATCCGGCCATCGTGCCCACCGCCCTCGACCGCCGGAAGATCCGAACGGTTTGCCCGACATGCCGCGACGGCCCCTCGTCACGCCCGGTGCGCGTCCAGGTGGGTGAGCACCGTCTGATTGGCCTCCCAGCCGTCCGGGAACTTCACCGGCACGTCCAGGTGCACCCGCTCGGTCGACGGGTACGCGTCGAGCAGCTCACCGATCCCGGCCCGGGCCACCACCACGCAGGCGTGCCGGTGCCGCGACGCCAGCACGCACAGCCGCCCCGACTCCAGGTGGAACGCGGTCGCGTCCCGTCGGCCGGAGAGCGGGTGCAGCACAATCGTCACGTCGTACTCCCGGCCCTGGAGCCGGTTGGCGGTGTCCACGGTGATGCCCGCCCCGGCCGCGCCCAGCCGGGACCGGATGGCCGCGACCTGGTCGCGGTGCGCGGCCCCGACGGCGATCCGGTCCGCGGTGACCGGCGCGCCGCCCGGCGCGGCCTCGCTCACCGCCACCGCGCCGCGCGCCAGCACCCGCAGCGCCAGCTCCGCGCAGGCCGCGGCGGCTTCGGCGTCGGTACGCACGGTGTGCCGGGCCGGCAGCTCGTGCAACGCCCAGCCGGTCGCGGCGGCCACCTCCACCGAGGCGTCGTAGGCGTCCCCCGGGCCCGGCTCGGTGAACGTCAGCACCCGGTCGGCCGGACCGGTGCCGGCGCGGAACCCGGTGAACGGGTAGAACGCGGCCGACACCACGGGCGCGGCCGAGTCGGGCAGCCGCCACGACACCGGCAGCCGGTGCACCGGCAGCTCCGGGTTGTGCCGCAGCAGCGTGGCCACCGCCGACTGCATCGGATCCCAGGTCAGCCCGGTCCAGCGGAATGTCTCCACTGTGGAGAACGGATCGAGTTGCCCCGGGTCGCCGACGAACAGCGCCCGCTCGAACCGCCCCGCCACGCGCAGCAGCGCGTCCGCGCGCATCTGGTACGCCTCGTCCACGATCGCCCACGGCCAGCTCCCCTCGGTGACGGTGGCCCACTTGGCCGCCGTACCGATGGTCACCGCCGGCCCGCCCAGGTCGGCGACCTTCGCCGCGACCCGGACCGCCGGATGCCCGGTGACCCGCCCGGTGGGCCGGTAGTCGGTGGCGGAGAGCCGCCCGACGCGCAGCTCCGGGGCCCGACGACCGAGCCGGTCGATGAGGTCGTCCACCTGCTCGTTGGTCTGCGCCACGATCATCAGCGGGTCGCCGGTGGCGGCGATCTCGACGGCGGCGCGGACCACGAGGGTGGACTTCCCGGCGCCCGGCGGCGAGTCCACGACGACGCCGCGGTGCGCCCCCTCCCGGAGGTCCCGCAGCACCCGTTGGATCACCTGCTCCGCTTCGTGCAAGGAAGGGCCCCCTTTTAACGTCTCCGGTAGAGGCGGGGCCCCTTCTTAACACGCGCCGCCTCAGCGAGCCTTCGGCACCTGCCGGTTGAAGCGGGGACGCAACGCCAGGACCAGCGCGTCCTTCGTACCCTCGGGGTGGTCGGTCTCCAGCCAGCGGACCTCGCGCCGCCCCAGCCACCCGGCGATGTCGTCGCGGGTCGCGGCGCGGCCGGGCGTGTCGAGGAGCTGGCCGACCTGATCATGCAGGACCGACGAGTCGCGGTTGCCGGTGAGGTGCTGCCGCAGCCGGGAGCGCAGGTTACCGGTGTAGCCGACGTAGACGACCACACCACCGTCGAGCACCAGGTGCACGCCGGGCGCGGCCGGCGCGTCGGCAACGACCGCCATTGTGTACGGGCGGGGCGACGTGAACTCGGCGAGCAGCTCTTCGGTGTCCAGCACGCCGGGGACGGTACCGGCGTCAGCGCAGCTCCGCCGCCCCGCACGACCCGCCGTGACCATCCCGTAGCCCGCAGCGGCCAGCCTCCGGCAGCCGATGGTCGCACCAGACCCGATGCCGCAGGTGCTGTGCGTCCTCCTCGCTGAGCGTGGTCTCGCCGAAATCGACGGCATCCAGGTGCCCGAGCGACCGGGCGAGCGCGGCGGCCAGGTCGGCAGCGGCGTCCTGGCTGGTCAGCGTGGTCGGCAGATGGATGATCCAGCGCGGCTCAGCCATCGTGGCCGCGTCGCCGGCAGCCGTTGTGGCGGGACTGCCACTGCCGGAGGGCCTGACGGACGCGCTCCGATTCGGTGCGCGCGGTGGTCAGTTCCCGGTGCAGGCGGTCCATCTCGTCGGCGACCCGACGCAGGTAGTCGTGCACCTGCACCGGGTCCAGCCCGCGCCAGCGGGTGTCGAAGACGGCGCTGCGCACCTGGTACGCCTGCACCCGCTCCCCGGTCACGTAGATCACGACGCCACCATCCCGGCCGCCACGGCGTCGTCGGGCAACCCGGCCGCGGCGAGCGTCGCCCTCCCCCACCGGGCCAGCCGGCAGGGGTACGGGACGCGCTCGCTGCGGCACAGCGGTCCCTGCGGCCAGTGCTCAGGCACATGTACGCGCACGGCCAGCGCGGCGACGAGCAGATCCTCGTCGGTGACCGGGGTGAGGACGGGGAAATCGGCGAGTACGGCGGACATCGGCTGGCGCCTCCGGGTCGGTTCTCGTGGAGTGGCGCCGGAGCGGGCGGGGACGGCGGGAGCCGCGATCGGGGACACGGTTCCACCGGAGCCCGGCACCCGCCCCGGGCCATGCGCCGACTCTCGGTCCTTCCCGACAGGAGCCGCATGCCCTGATGATCGTGGTCGTCATGCACACACCGCATACGCTCGGTCACCGCCGCGAGACATCCGGCGATATGCACGGTGCGTATACCGGGCCGCTCCGAAACGGGTTGAATGGCTAGGCTCGACTTCGGACACAGGTTCTCCGAGAACGGCGAGGTTGCCGGTGACACCTGCGAACTGCCCCCGCTGCGGCGGGCGCTTGGCGCGCGACAACGACACGGGACGCTGCGCGCCGTGTCAGGCCGCCGAGCGCGACCGCCTCAGCACGCCGCCCGCGGTACCCGACTCGTTCTGGGACCATGAGCCGCTCCGGGCGGCGCTGGCCGGACGGCACCTCGGGCAGGTGATCCGGGCGTACCGCCACCACCCGTACCACGGGCGGAACCCGTTGCCGCAGAGCGTCGTCGCGGGGTGGCTGGGGATCACGCAGGCGCAGTTGAGCCGGATCGAGAACGGCCCCGCCCTGGTGCATCTCGACCGGCTGGCGCATTGGGCGATCGTGCTCCGCATCCCGCCGGGATCTCTCTGGTTCGCCGTCGGTCCAGACTCCCCGGTCAGCGCTCGGGCCGACGGGAGCCGCGCGGCACCAGACCTGGGCCGGCGAACCCTCCTGGCCGGCATCGCGGCGGTGTCGGCGGGAGCCGGGCTGGTCGGAGCCACTGAGGATCCCCGTCCTCGCCGCATCGGCAGCGCGGACGTGACTCGGCTCAATGCGGTGCTGGAGCTCTACCGGTCGGTCGACTACGAATGCGGTGGCGGTCTGCTCTATCGGGAGGTCGCCCGGTTCGCGGAGTCGGTGTACCGCATGCTCGACTGGTCACACTGGCCCGGGCTGACACCCCGCTTGGTCGCGGCCATCGCGGCGGCTCGACAGTTGGCCGGCTGGACCGCACTCGACGCCGGCCGACACGCGGACGCTCAGCGGCATTTCGCCGCCGGCGAGCGGGCCGCGATGTCCGGTGACGACGCTCCGCTGGCGGCCCTGATCCGCTATTCGCAGGCCAAGCAACTGCAACACCTTCGGCACAACCAGGACGCTCTGGCCGCTTTGCGGCTGGCACACGCTGAGCTGGGATCCCGGGCAACCCCGGCGGTGAAGGCGCTGCTCTGGGGCGCGGAGGCCGCCTCAACCGCCGCACTCGGCGACCACCGAAGCGCGCTGGCCCTCCTCGGCCGGGCGAGTGATCAGTTCGAGTGTGTGGATCCCGAGCGTGAGCCGGCCTGGATGGCCTTCTACGACCGTGGCGAGCTGCTCGCGCAGTACGGTCGCGTATACCGGGACATGGCCCGCCAGGTCGGCACTCATACGGCACAGGCTGTGCAGAGCGTCGAGGACGCGATTGTCGCCTTCGGCCCAGCGAACATCCGCAGCATGGTCCTGAACGAGGTCGGACTGTGCAGCGCGCTCTTCCTCGCCGACGAGCCTGATCGGGCCGTCAGTGTCGGCGTTCGTGTGGTCGAACAGTCGCGAGCGTTGAGTTCCAGGCGCGTCGTTGATCGAGTTGTCAATCTGCGTCGTGACCTCGGGCGGCACCGTCACCTTCCCGCGGTTGCCGATTTCGAGCGGACACTCATCGCCCGGGCGGCGGCGACGGTATGAGCGGACGGTTCTCGGAAGAGGCGATGACCTGTGCCATGCGGGAGATCGCGGCCAGTCTTGACGTGCCGATCCAAGATGCCCGGCTCCTGCGGCTCACCAACAACGCCGTGTTCGCGTTGCCTGGCGCGGGGCTCGTCATCCGGATCGCACGAACCCACCGGCTCCAGGACCGGGTGACAAAGGTCGTTCAACTGGCGCGATGGTTCGCCGAGCTGGGCGCACCGACGATCCGGCTGGCACCGGGCGTGACGCAACCGGCTGAGGCCGCCGGCTTGGTGGCCTCTGTGTGGACCTACGTGCCGCCGGCCGTGCCTGCTCCCACGGTGGATGACCTCGGCTCGGCACTGCGGCGGTTTCATGCGCTCGGACCCCCGCCCTTCCCGCTGGCCCACTGGGATCCGATCGGGGACGCGCGTCGACGCCTGGCAGATGCCGACGGGTTGAGCGCAGAGGACCACGACTACTTGATGACGTGGTGCGACCGCTTGGAGCCGCAGGTCGCCGATCTCAACCAACGCGTGGAGCAGTCACTCATCCACGGGGACGCACACGTCGGCAACCTGCTCCGGGACGCATCGTGCGGCATCCTGCTCTGCGACTTCGACGCCACTTGTCTTGGGCCTTGGCAGGTGGACCTGGCAGCGGTAGCTGTGGGCGAGGCCCGCTTCGGAAAGACCGGGGCGCATCGGGCGCTCGCCGAGGCGTACGAATACGACGTGATGTCCGACCGCAACTGGCCCCTTCTGCGAGAAGCCCGCGAGCTCAAAATGATCGCTGCTGCCACGCCGCTTCTCGCAAGTTCGGCGAGTGTTGCGGCCGAGTTCGCCAAGCGATTGCGGTCATTGGCGCAGAGCGAACACAGTCCACACTGGAAGCCATTTGCTGATCTCGTCTGATCGTCCTCGCGAAGCGACTGCCGTCAGGTGGGCCCGGCCGTGACGACGGTGGCCAGGACCTTGCGGCCCTCTTCGCAGGCAAGGTGTGTCTTGGTGGTCCATCCGCCCCGCGAACGGCCCAGCGCATGATCGGCAGGCTCGCGTAGATCCCACCCGGTGGTTCTTCTGCTGGCGCCCGTCACGACGGGCACCGGCCGCGTGTTGATGGCGCAGCTGATCGTGGAGTCGACGCTGACGCTCCAGTCGATGCGCCCGGCCGCATCGGCGGCAGCTCGCATCCCGGCCAGGATCCGAGCCAGGCGCCATCACGCTGCCACCGGCGGAACCACCGATACAACGTTTGCCATGGGGGCTTAAGGCGTGTTTCATAAGCCGGTCAGAGCCATTCGGTGATGATGGTGATGGTCAGGACGGCGTGGAACCGGACGGCCAACTTGTCATAGCGGGTGGCGACGCCGCGGTGGCGTTTGAGCCTGTTGATGCCGTTCTCGACAGCGTGGCGTAGCCGGTAGAGCTGCGGGTCGAACGCCGGTGGGCGCCCGCCGTGGGAGCCTTTGGCTTTGCGGTGGGCGTCCTGGTCTTTCTTGCTCGGGATGCACGCCCGGATCCCGCGAGAGCGCAGGTATCTGCGGTTGGCGCGGCTGGTGTAGGCCTTGTCGGCCAGCACCAGCATCGGTCTGGTCCTGGCCCGGCCGACACCGAGGCGGTTCACGCGGATGCGGCGCAGGACCGGGATGAACTGCGGGCTGTCCCCGCGATGCCCGGCGGTGACGATCAGGGACAAGACTTTCTGGCCCTGCTCACAGGCCAGATGCGTCTTGGTCGTCAGCCCGCCACGGGAGCGGCCCAGCCCGTGATCGGCCGGCTCGTCATGAACCCCGCCGGGTGGTTCCTTCTGCAGATGACCGTCGGTGCGGGCACCTGCGGCGTGCTGGTGAGCGCGACTGGTCATCGAGTCCACGCTGACCGTCCAGTCGATGCGTCCCCGGGCGTCGCCCTGCGCCTGCAACGCTGACAAGATTCGGTCCCACGTGCCATCGCGCTGCCACCGACGGAACAGTCCGTAGATCGTCGGCCAGGGCGCGTACTCCGCTGGCACGTCTCGCCACGGCGCACCGATCCGGATCCGCCACCGAATCCCGTCGATGAGCTGCCGTTTCTCCCACTTCGGCGGCCGACCGGTAGACGACGCAGCAGGCAGCAACGGGGCCAGGACAGCCCACTGCGCGTCAGTCAGGTCATGCCGCCTCGTCACCGCTAAGGTGGCCACGAGGTCTCCGGTGCATGGTGCTTCTTGGTCGTTGTACCAAGTACCGGAGACCTCTTCAGTTATCGATCACCGCCACGCCGTGACTTCAACCGGCCAACCCCGAGTTACGAAACACGCCTTAGTTCGCGGGCACGTCACGTCACGTCACGTCACGTCACGTCACGTCACGTCACACAGGTGCGTACCCACCACCGGATGCCGTCGATGATCTGCCCCCTGGTCCACTTGCACGGCCTTCACCACCGACGACTCCGCGGGCAGCAATGGAGGCAGGTGCCGCCACTGGACGTCGCTTAGGTGATGCCGCGCCGCCGCTAGGCTGGCCACGAGGTCTCCGGTATTCAGGTTTGCTTGTCGCTAACCCACTTACCGGAGACCTCTTCATCCATCGACCACCGCCACGCCGTACACGCACCAGTCCAAGGCGACTTACGAATGTGCTCTAGGCGCTTCCACCTGCGGCTAACACTGGGCCGATGGCGCGGGACGCAGGATCCAGTCCCGGAATGAAAACGCCTACCGGCGACCGACGCCGGAGCACCGACCGGGTGGCTTCAGCCCACAAGAAGGGCGCACCGCTGTTCAAGGCCGCATCAGAGAGCCACTGACGCAGCATCGCATCTGAGTGTCGAGTTTGGGACAGACGGCGTGACGGAAGCTTCTGGCGGCTATCTACGATCACCTCGTCACCGAGCAGCCGACGACGGAGTCTCGGGATATCGACAGTGACCTCCACCGTTGCGAGAAGCTGGATCCCGCCTGCGCGCATGAATCTCTGGTCCGGCAGGTCGGCCTGCCACAGCGCGCAGGTCACCCCTCTCGCAGCCACCGCGGAGGACCAGGTAGCGGCCGCTCAAGGCCTGCTGGATGCACAGCCGCACCGTCCAATCAGCTGGCTGCGCCTACTACTTGATCCGCCCTCGACGCTGCTCCCCACCGGCGCTCCCGGTCCACGCCGGCGCCAGCCGGGCATCGGCCAAGAGGCGGTCTCAACGGACGACCGGTAGACGGTGGCAGCGATGCCGGACCCACCGCACGCTGCCACTTCAACTCGCTGCAACCAGCCCTCGGACTCACCCCGCAGCAACCAACCGGGACCTACCACAGGTCTACGGATCTCCGCCGATACCAGTTGCCAAAGTGCATGGCCCTGCGATTACCAACCGGGACAACAGAAGGATAGAGCAGTTGCTCTGCCTCCATCGGTCATCCAGGCAACGTCCCGCAACGTTCAGATAGCGCATCTTCCGCTCCAGCGATCCGAGTGCTACTAAGGCTCTGTGAAGATCCCGCAGCCAGGGCCTCCGACGGCAGGGTCACGGAAGCTCATCCTTACGCGCCCTCCGGCCACAAGTGATGACGCCGTCGCTCTTCCCCGGCTGGCCAAGGCGCCCCTCAGGTCGGAGCGCTTGATGTCGACGAGTGACCCCCGCATCAGCGGCGCATGGGAGTCATATCGCAGCCTCCTGGACAGCGCTCCACCCCATCGAGTCACGCAGCAACTCCGCAGCCTCTTCGTCCCGGAGGACCTCATTGATGAGCTGATCAAACGGCATGAGGTAGAGACAACGAAGATCCTAGAGCTCAAGGAGCCCTTGGGTCTGGGGCGAGAAAATGCCACTCCGTGGTACGCAGGCCCTCGCAAGGACGACCGCAACTGGCCCGCCTTCAAAGCACATCTGCAGAAGACCCTTGACCAGGACGCCGTCGACGCGATCGACGACGCGTCCGACAAGGTCGTCGCCATGCTGGATCACCCAGCGACTCCCGCGTTCGACTCGCGTGGGCTCGTGGTCGGCCATGTTCAATCCGGCAAAACCAGCAACTTCACAGCCGTTACTTGCAAGGCCGCAGATCGCGGCTACCGCATGTTTATCGTACTCTCGGGCATCCATAATGCACTCAGGCGCCAGACTCAAGCCAGGCTCATCCGAGACCTCGTCCGTTTAAATCCGACACTGTGGCATCAGATCACGACACCTGAACACGATTTCATTCCGCCGGCCAACCCCGCAGCACTCCTCGCCGCCAAAGATCAACACCTACTACTGGTGGTTAAGAAGAATGCAGTTGTGCTGCGCAAGCTGAAGGAGTGGCTATCCAGTGCACACAGCCATCTCCAGAACTGCCCGGCACTCCTGATTGACGATGAAGCGGACCAGGCAACAATAGCAACGAAGACCATAAACCCTTTGATCGCCGGCGTACTCGAACAACTTCCGCGGGTCTGCTACGTCGGCTATACGGCTACACCTTTTGCGAATCTACTCACGGATCCAGCAGGCCGAGAAAGCTTTTACCCGAAAGACTTTATCCTGAGCTTGCCCAGGAACGAAGAGTACCAAGGCCCTGAAACGCTCTTTGGCCGCTCGCCGCTTGATGGAGAAGATCCTGCGGACGTGCCCGGCGGACTCGACATGATCAGGGAGATACCCGACAAAGAGGTGGGCAACTTGCGCCCGTCGCGCAGGGCGGAAATCGCAGCCTTCGAGCCACAAGTCACGCCATCGCTACGCAGAGCAATTCTTTGGTTCTGGCTGGCGACCGCCGCGCGGCGAGTACGATCATCGCGCGCAGACCACTCCTCCATGTTGATCCATGCCCACTCTGATACGAGAGTACACGACTCATATAAGGCTCCGTTAGAGCATTTCCGGAACGAAGTCGCGGAGCAGGTTGCGTGCGGCGACCGAGAGTTGGCTGCAGAGCTGCGGGAGCTTTGGGAAAGCGAGACTCGGCGCGTACCTGCCGATGAGCTCTGCGAGACTGAAGTAAGCTTTGCAGAAGCTGTAAGATTTTTAGAGAAGGCGATTGACGACACCAAGATAATCATGGACCACTATCGCAGCACGAACCGCCTCGACTACGAGTCGGGCGCGGCGACGGTTATCGCAGTTGGCGGTAACACACTTTCGCGTGGCCTCACCCTGGAGGGCCTAGTCGTCAGTGTCTTCGTCAGATCCAGCGACGTATACGACACATTGCTCCAGATGGGCCGGTGGTTCGGTTACCGGCCGGGATATAAAGACCTTCCGCGCATTTACATGCCGGCCGAGATGCGTCGGTGGTTTACTCACCTAGCAACCGTAGAAGCGGAGATGCGGTCCGAGATCGATCGACTCCTCGTCGAGCACAAGACCCCCTTGGAAATGGCGGTCCGCATACGATGCCATCCAAAAATGCGGGTAACGGCACCAAGTAAGCAGAAGGCAGCCGTCCGCGCAGCCGCCGCCTACGGGGGCGCCCTGGTGGAGAGTCGTTACTTCCCCGCTGGTCCGGACCACAAGGCGAAGATATGGCACTCCAACAACACTGATTCAGTCATGCGTCTCTTGGAAGCGAGCGCAGCAGAAGGCAAACAGGATGGATCGATGCCCCCCAGCCGCAGGTTGTGGCGGAATGTGCCGGGCGAACGAATCCTCCGATTCGTCGGAACGTATCGCTTCCACGAGAAGTCAACCGATGCGTCAGGACCGCTGATCTCCGCATACATCGCGAAGCGGATGGAAACCGGCGGCCTTCGCACATGGAACGTGGGCGTGCTCGGAATCGCTCCCGCGGATGACCCTCCAGAGGCCCAGCGACCTCAGGTAGAGCTTCCGGACGGCAGTGTAGTCGGTACGGTGGTACGCACTCGTTTGACCGCGTCCGGCAATGACGATATCGCCGACATCAAAACCCTGACCGGATCCCGTGATGAGGGCCTAGACCTGGACCTCGGCAAGCTAACTGACATCAACCGTGTCATCCTGCAGAATGAGCGTTCGAGACAACAGCCCGAGAAGGGCCTGGTCCTCCTCTACCCCATCGATTCGCTTTCGAAGGCCACCAGAAGAGATCGCGCAGATTTGAACATCGAAGGCGCGAAAGTGGTCTGGGGTGCCGCGCTCGTATTCCCAAAGCCAATGCGGGGCAATGACGTGGAGGTTGAGTATGATTATCTGGCGGCGGACCTTTCGCGAGTATTCCCTGCCGCGACTGACGACGAGCCAGAGGACGTCTCGGTTCTCCGCCAAGATCTCGACAGTGAGGTCTTCGCATCGTGACACTTGAGTTCCCTAGCCAGGAAGCGGCACTGCGACGCACCCTTGAGGCGATCTGGCAGGAACTGAGCGAAGAGCTCTCTCCCGCCGGTGGTGGAACGCTGCAGAGCGCGGAACTTGCGCTCTGCACTGCTTCTGGCCCTTTGCGCTTAGCACTAGACTCCTATGGGCTGCCGCACCTTTTGGTGCCGGTCGGCAGGGAAGTGAACAACCTCGAAGACAGGCGGAGTTCGGGGGTCCATCTCGCGACACGAACGCTAGTCGTCGGCGATGAGGCGATTACATTCCTTGATCTCGAATGCAGGCGCAGGTCCCTTGCTGGAGTATTCACTGGCCTGGTCGCTGACATATGCATGTCCCTCGCCCATTCGAACAATCCGGCGGAACAAGCAGTACCTAAGGTCTTGGAGGGTTGGCGCGCCCTCTTGGGCGGTCAGCAGAGGTGGACCCTTCAACGACTCGCGGGTCTCTACGGTGAGCTCCTGGTGCTAGAGCATCTCCTCTCCATCGATTCAGCAGCAGCTGACACATGGACGGGCCCGGGTGGGGCCGCTCATGACTTTCGCACCCATCGGAATGCCATCGAGGTGAAGACCACTACTTCGCCCCAGGGCCGGACTATTCATGTTCACGGGTTTGAACAACTAACACGACCGCCATCAGGGACCTTAAAGGTTGTGTGGCTGAAACTAGCCACGTCTGCACCTGGAAGCGCAGACGACATTCCAGCGATCGCGCAACGTTGCCTAAGCGTCGGCGAGCCGTACAAGATTATTTCGTGCCTGGAGAGGCTAGGAATATACTCCTTGACTGCTCCGGATCTCCAGGCCTCAAGCTTTTCGCTGGTCGACCAGCGACTGTTCGAGGTAGACGATAGTTTTCCGAGCATCACACCCGCCAGCTTCCCGTCGGGCCTAGTTCCGACAGGAATCTGTGGCGTCGACTACGTCGTCGACCTTGACACTGTCAGACACTCGGATTATTCGCTGCACCAGGGCGTGAGACAGTTTTTGGAAGCGTAGCTATGGCCGGATGGTATTCTCAGCCTTTTCGTCCTGATGGCGGAATAACGGGGGAAGGTCTCCTAAATCAGCTAGGTCGCCCCTCACTCTCCCTACTGACTGTTCTCGTTCGCGAGTCCGCACAGAACAGCTGGGACGCGAAAACCTCAGACGCTGTTTCATTTGGCCTCGATCTTGTGACGGTGTCCCCTGCGCATCGGCATGCATGGGTGGAACTACTTGCGCCGAACGCCCCCCCTTCCGCCAGCGCCCCTCGGGCACTTCCTGCACTGCTTCGCGGACCTACGATCCGATATCTAGCCGTTTCGGACCGTGGCACCTCCGGCTTAGGGGGGCCTACGCGATCAGATATATACGCAGAGCCGAACCAGCGGGGCTGGCTGTCATTCGTATTGAACAGTGGAGAACGACAGGATATCGACGGCGGAGGAGGGACTTACGGCTATGGAAAAGGAGCGTTCTTCCTGGCCTCGCGGGTCCGCACCATCCTGATCTACACACGGTTCCGTGATGGGTTTCGCATTCGTTCTCGGCTAATCGGTTCAGCGCTGCTGGGGTCAACTGTGTCGAAGGGGGTGCCGTACACCGGCCGCCACTGGTGGGGGCTACCTGGCACAACACATTGCGATCCGTTTTCTGATCAGGCCGCCGACACCATTGCGCATCGGCTGGGATTGCCGGGCTTCGGTTCGGGCCAAACAGGCACTACCGTTGTTGTACTCGATCCGGACCTTTCTGACCCGTCGGTCCCAGAAGACGAGGCCGGGGATATGTCTCCGGAATCCGCAGGGCGCCATCTGGCAGGCGCCGCTGCCTGGAATCTGTGGCCGCTTACTTTAGCCGATCGCTCGGTTCGTATGCACGTCTCAGTCTCCGTCCACGGCGTAGCGGTACCTGTTCCCGGTGAACACGACGACCCCGTTCTGGCCAACTTCGCGGCGGCGTATCGTGAAGCAACGAGCGAGCAGGCAACCACCGTTTCCTGCTTGCGACCACGACAAGATTTGGGACGCTTTGGCCTCCAAAATACATTCGGCTCGAAAACCGACTCTCCTGCCGCTGCCGAGTTGGGAATCGCAGGTTCCCCTCACCACGTAGCGCTCATGCGTCGCCCAGATCTCGTCGTTCAGTATCTGCCAGGCCCGCCCAAGCCCCATCCCGAGGCGGGATATACGGCTGTCTTCAAGGTGAACGACGAGGTGGATCCGATCTTTTCCAGGTCAGAGCCGCCGACACACGATGCGTGGGTTGACGCTCAACTGACAGGACGCCACGCAACCTACGTCAGGGTAGCGCGCAGACGCATTCTTGAACGGTGCGCAGCTATTGCACAGCCGAGAACACAGACTCCACAGACCGTTGCAGTGCCGGTCGGAGGGATTGCTCATCGGCTCGGATTCCTCGTCGCCAGCGTCGGTGGAAATGGGGCGGCCTTTCCCGCCCCTCCGACCGACGGCGTTCCCCATGAAGGGAGAGCGAACTTCGCGGCTTCGGCCGACGGCGGCTCCGGCGCAGGTGCCCGCGGGCGCGGAGTCGGTACACAACCTGGGCTCCGGGCCGGGAGGAAGCCGATCCTCATTGGCTCTCCATTCTTCGCCTCAAGGGCGGGAAAGGTGGTTCTTGTTCAGAGGGTGCGAGCTTTCGGTCCGGCCAGGCTTCGGGGCGAGGTCGGGGTGGTGACCGGTGAGGGTGCGTTGGAGACGGCTAGGCCTGTCGGAGGTGCCATTCCAGAAATCTTGGGGTGGCGCTCGGACGTGAGTGAGACGTGCGGCGAGTTCGTCGATCTTGGTGAAGGCACGAGTGAACTGGAGTTGCTGGTGCTGCCAATAGCAGATGCGGCGGTGTCAATTTCTGTCGAGAAGGTCGACAATGGTTAGATACGCTTACCCGTATCGCATGGCGAATGCTCACATCGCGGGGGATCCGTGGGTCCATGTAGAGGCCGGCGTGTCGGCTCCTGATCATATCAAGAGCTGGGATTACAGTACCCGTTTGCGGCTTGCTCGGCGCATGCGCATAGATCTGCCAGCCCTTCTCGCGGACTGCGGTTTGGACGTTGCAGCGTCGCTCGCGCTCAACGTGCGATACTGGCCGTCCACCTCCCTTATACGTCGCGCCGCGATATTTGTGCCGATACCGACGAACGGCATTCTGGGACCCATAGAGAGAATAATCGAGGTCGAAATCTTCGGCGCTGATCTCGCGGGCGACCTTACAGTGGAAACCACAATTGTTCTGGCGGCAGACACCAAGGATGCCGCCCCGTTCGTCGCCCGCAGAGCGGGTAGCGTGCTGTGGAGAGACTCCGCGTCGCTCAGCCTGGAAGGCGGGGCCGGCCTCCTACCGGTGGCTCCCGTTAGCTTCAAGGAGCAAGGTCTTCCAGAGCAAGCCGCTTGGTATATCAGCGTGGACTCAGCCCAATGGACCAGTGCCGCGATGGGTAACCTACTCGTCCTACTGAATGACGATAACGGAACGGTCGGGGAAGCTGTGCGCAATCCCGACGAGCCGCAGGCGTCGGTCCTTTGGGAGGCGCTCGCGGTGGATGTGGTGTGCGACTTGGTTGGCCGGGCGTTGGAAGACGATGAGTTCCCGGCGGAAGCAGACGCGGCGGACCGCGACGGGGAGGTGACTACTGCCGCTCTGGTTCACGGACTGATCAGGGTCTTCCTGAAGATGCCGAATGAGACGCTCAGGGATGCGATGGACCGGCTTCGGGGGGAGCGCAGGCGTGACCCATCTCAGTTGCGCGCCGCCGTGCAGAACAGCCTGTTGTTCCCGAAAGGGAGGAAGCCGTGAGCGTCCTATATCCGCGGCTGCTTCCGAACGAGGCGGAACGATTGTTTTCTAGCCTTCACGGCCGCAACCCTGAAGACATTGCAGCTTCGGCCAGTGTAATCTCCCGCCGAGCAGTTTATGCCGCAACCGGCGGCACTCGCGTCAGCCCTGATGAATTGCGCGCGCTTGGCAATGAGCTAGAGAGGCTAGCTGAAGCTGGCGGCTTCCCCAATCCGCCTACAACGGCCGCCAGAAACGAATTCGACAGAGCGACTGCCCGCTACCTGCACCAACGGTCGGGCATGGTTCCGGGCGAGGCGTCGCAGCGCCAGGTCTGGGCATTTCTTTCCCTCGTTCTGGTTCCCCACATATGTGCATGGCGATTTCCCATGCGCAACGGTCTTTACCTTCCGGACCGTTTCAAGGGCACCGACCTGACGAGACACAGTCTCGCTAGATTGTGGACGCGCGCACATGTGCTCTTTGATCCGTCCCTCGCGGATCCATACGAGCTATTGCCGTGGCTCGGGGAAGCCGACTTGGATCATGTAATGGCTCGTCGACGGTCAATTTCAACGACTCCTGGCTTGGTTCGCGCAATTGTTCGTTGCCACGCAGAGGACGCTGACATAGACGAAGGAGTGCCAGCGAGGGCCATCCATCGCGACTCCCTGAGGCGGCTTCTCCGCCTCACCGCCTTTCTGAATCTCGACTGGATGACGCAGCAAGAGCTCTTGGAGCTTGTCCGAGAACAGCGCAACGAGTCTAGACGGCTTATCGCCAAGACGAATCTTGGCATGGGCAACAGCAAGGGTCCGCGTACCTGACGCTCTATCTCTCAGGGTAATCTCTGCTCATGGCGACCCGTCTGCCCGTCCCGGCCTCGTCCGGGGTCTCTCGTCGAATGAGCCGCCAGCGCCGCAAGGACACAGCACCGGAGGTATCGATACGAAGGTTGCTCCACGCTCGCGGTTACCGCTATCGTGTGGCCTGGCCGGTGCCCGCCATGCCGCGACGTTCTATAGATATTGCGTTTACCCGCTTACGGGTAGCTGTCTTTATTGACGGCTGCTTCTGGCATTCATGTCCCGAACATCGCACCAAGCCTGCTTCCAACAGCGACTGGTGGTCTGAGAAGTTGAAAGCAAACCAAATCCGGGACTCCGAGACCAATGCGCACCTTGCAGGAATGGGTTGGTCAGTCATCAGGATATGGGAGCACGAGGATCCGACTGAGGCAGTAGAAGCGATCCTGAGCCAGCATCGCCGCGCGCTCCAGACGTCACGCAATGTTCAGCAGCCGATGACAAGCCGATAGAAGCCGTTCGCCCGCCCCTCACATCTGCTCGTCCAACGCGTCCGCTACGTGCTGGCCGATGGCTCTGGCGAGTTCGACCGGAACGGCATTTCCTATTTGACGGGCAATCTGGAGCTTGTTCCCGCACCAGACAAAGTCATCATCAAACCCCTGCAGCTTCGCTGCCTCGTAGTGGGTCAGGGCTCTGTCTTCGGTCGGGTGAAGATAGCGCCCTTTTTCCGGCTTAAAGAACTCCGTTCGGATCGTCACCGATGGGCGATCCCATCGCAGGCGACCCATAACGTCCGCTGCGCCTGTCGTGTGTTTCAACCAGCATGGCGACTTAAGATGGTCAGGGAGATCGAACCGATTCCCGCCCGCAGGGATCGCCTTGAACCGCTGGCGAGAAATTTCCTCGTAGTGACGAGTAATGTGAAGTGACCGGCTTGCAAAGGGCCCAGGGATCTTCTTGCCCCAGTACGTCTTTGAGCCCGATGGCAAACTTTTTCTTTCTTCGGGAACGAAGCGCGGCACATCAGCCAACGCCTCTGCCACCGTCTTCCATTTCGCTCGATTGAGGTGGGAAACCGGAATATCGATCGGCTTCAGATCGCGGTGTGTACCGATGACGATCGCCCGGCGTCGAATCTGCGACGAGCCGAAGGCTGCTGCGACGACGACATCCTCGCGCAGCTCGTAATCCCGCAGTTCCCCGCTCCCAGCAGCAGCTTTCATCTGCTGGTACTGGGCGCTGCGGAGGAACCTGCCCACGTTCTCGACCACGAATACCTTGGGTTTGATCAGAGTGAGTGCCCGCCAGTACTCTCGCCAAAGTTCGTTGCGGGGGTCATCATCGAGCCGCTTCCCCAGGTTAGAGAAGCCCTGGCATGGAGGCCCGCCCACGACAACGTCCGCCTCTGGCGCATGCCCTGCGTCCAGCCACTCGGCAATACCCTCAGGGCGGATGTGCTTCGAGCCAAAGTTTTCGGCGTACGTGGCGGCAGCAGCTGGGTCGACCTCAACCGCACCCACAGGATCATATCGACCGGTCTTTCGAAGGCCCTCCGTAAGCCCCCCACACCCGGCGAAGAGGTCCACGACACGGAAGATCTTCGGCATGGCAGTACACTAGCCGGCTCCACTGCCCCTAGCCAATGGGGGCTGGCCGACACGCGGTCCGCCTTCCGCAGCCAGAGCATCGTTCTGTGGAGCCGGGCTCCAGGGCCTTGCGCAGCCGCCTCGGGAACCTCAGCGCTAGATGCGCTTGCGGCCTGTATCGGGTGGCAGCCCTATACGACAAGCGTTGTCTGTGCCGACGGAACGGCCTTCGCTCCCGCCGAAATCGCTTCGCGTTCACGGGCCGAAGAGAGTGCCAGAGGGGCACTGAACTGGTCTAGGACGTGATGCTGCGTCGGGTTGAGGCGATGGCTGTGATTGAACAATCTCTCGGTCGCCACACCCGGGTAGGACAGCGCGCGGGTCGGTCGAATCCCTGGAGGACATGGTTGCTGGGTTGGCGCGGTGGAAGGAGCCAATGGAAATGCCGCTAGCGTGGGGGTCACCTGGTACAGGCAGCACCCGGCTCAGCAGCACCGCCACCGCCCCAGCCGCCACCCCCACCACCGTTCCGGTGACCAGGCTCGACATCGCCGCCGCACCCCGCAACAACGCCTCCCGCGCCCCCGGCGCCAGCCCGGCCAACCCCGGCGCGTCCATCCCCAGCGACGAGTCCCAGAACACCTGGTGACCGGCCGCCAGGAACACCCCGTACAGCGCCCCGATCACGACAAGCGTCAGGAACGGGCGCGGCGGGCGCCGCCACAGCACGGCGGCCACCCAGCACAGCGGCGGCCCGACCGCCAGCAGCGCGGCCACGATCGTGCCCTCCGGCACCACGTCCAGGTCGTGCAGAGCTACGCGCGGGGCGGCCAGCGCGGCGAGCGCGACCAGCGCCGGCCAGGAGAACCCGAGGGTACGGCGGGCCCCGCTCATCGCGTCACCTCCGAAGAAGCGGAAGACGAAACCGACGACGGTCCCGAAACCGGCACGGAATCCGATGCCGAGGCCGGCGCGGTCAAGCGCACGAACCGCAGCAGCGCGACGAACGCCAGTACGGCGGTGACCGCCCCTCCGGCGAAGCGCACCCAGTGCCCGGCGACGAACTCCGCCGCGACCTGCCGCAGGTACTCCGGCGAGTGCGTCCCCACCGGGTCCACGAACATGATCTCGTTGCGCGGCCAGAAGAAGACAGCCGAGAACAGGAACTCGCAGACGACGAAGACTGCGGTGGCACCGGCGACCCACCAGCGCAGCCGGCGGTCGCGCCAGGTGAGCAGCGTCGCGGCGACGCTGCTGAGGATCACCGACGCGCCGAGCGGCGGGAAGTAGTCGTGCGGGCCGCCGTGGACGAGGAACTCGCGGGCCCGGTCGAGGGAGGCGGGCGCGTCGTTGAAGATGTTCGGATAGAGCATGACTGTCTCGGCGGCCACCCCGCCGAACGACATCATCGATGCCCAGACCATCGCAATCAGGGCGATCCAGGTCAGTCTTGTGCGTACCACGAGGGTTCTCCTCACGAATTGGGGACGCCATCGACGCTAGGTCGGCAGCCGGCGGCCGTCGTCCGCGTGGCCGCGCGACCGGTTGTCGCTTCTCGGCGTACGCCTCGGGGTTGTCCCTGACGCCTGCGGACGACAGCGGCGAGGGGCCGCGCGGACCTAGGCTCGAAGCGTGCCCGACACCTCACCCGGACGCGCCGACGCGCTGCTCGCCGCGGCCACGCTCGGCCTGGTCGCGGTGGCCGTGGCGGCCGAGCGGCCCGCTGCCGGCGGCGCGGCGCTCGCCGTGCTGTTCGGCGCGGGGCTCGGCGGGCTGGTGCTGTGCGCCCGGCGGTGGCCGGTGCCGGCGCTGCTGGCCACGGCGGTCGCCATTCTCGGGTACTACGCGCTGGGCCTGCCGCCGGTCGGGGTGGCCGCCCCGGCCGCGGCCGTGCTCTACCGGGTGTCCGAACGCGGGCGGGTGGTTCCGGCCGCTGTGGTCGCCGGGGGTCTGCTGGCCGTGTCGGTGGTCGCGCGGCTGGCCGAGGGGGACGACATCGGCGTCGTCGTCGGTACGCAACTGGGCTCCGAGGCGGCGTTGCTGCTCGCCGTCATCGCCCTCGGCGACGCGGTACGCAACCGCAGGTCGCTGCGGGCGGCGTTGATCCGGCAGGCGGTCGCGGCTGACGAGGAGCGCCACCGGGAGGCAGCCCGGCAGGTCGAGGCGGAACGGCTGCGCATCGCCCGGGAGGTGCACGACACGCTCGGCCACACGATGTCGGTGATCACGTTGCAGTCCGCCGTCGCCCGGGAGGCGCTCGCCGACAGCGATCCGGCGCAGGCGGAGAGCGCGCTGGCCGCGATCCGGTCGGTGAGCGGCAGCGCGATGGCGGAGTTGCGGGCCACGCTCGGCACGCTGCGCCGCGAACCCGGACCACGGGAGCCGGTCCCCGGCTTCGACCAGATCCCGGCGCTCGTCGACGGCGTACGCCGCGGCGGGCTGGCTGTCGACCTGCGCGTCGAAGGGCAGGTGGACAGGCTTCCGGCGGTGGTGGGCAGCACTGTCTACCGGGTCGTGCAGGAGGCGTTGACGAACGTGCTGCGCCACGCGGAAGCCACCCGGGTCACCGTGACGGTCCGCGCCACGCCCGGACGGCTCACGCTTGAAGTGGTGGACGACGGTCGCGGCGGCCCACCCGCCGTGCGGACGGACGGAGAGGGTCAGGGCCTGCGCGGCATGGCCGAGCGGGTCGCCCTCCTGGGCGGCACCGTCGAAACCGGCACTGGCGAAACCAGCACCGTCGAAACCGGCAGCGCCGGTTTCCGCGTGGCGGTCAGTCTGCCGCTGGCGGGGGTGGCCGCGTGAGCCCGATCCGCGTCGTCCTCGTCGACGACCAGCACCTGGTCCGGACCGGCCTGCGCGCGCTGCTCGACCGGGCGCCGGACATCGAGGTGGTGGGCGAGGCGGGCGACGGCCGCAGCGGCCTCGCCGTGGTACGCGAGCAGCGACCCGACATCGTGCTGATGGACGTACGGATGCCCGGCGGAGACGGGCTGGAGGCGACCCGGCGGATCCTGACCGACCCGACGCTGGACGGCGTGCAGGTGGTGATGCTGACGACGTTCGACGACGACGAATACCTGTTCGAGGCGATCCGCGCCGGGGCGGCCGGTTTCCTGCTCAAGGACACCGCGCCGGACGCCCTGCGGGACGCGGTCCGGACGGTGGCCGGTGGCGACGCGCTGCTGTCCCCCGCCGTCACCCGGCGGGTGCTCGCGGCGGCGGCCCGCTCGCCGGCGGCCGACCCGGCGCGGCTGGCCGGACTGACGGCCCGGGAGCGGGACGTGCTCGCGCAGGTGGGCGCCGGGCGGTCGAACACGGAGATCGGGCAGGCGCTGTTCCTGAGCCCCGACACCGCCCGCACCTACGTGAGCCGGTTGCTGCAGAAGCTCAATGCCCGCGACCGGGCGCAGCTCGTCGTGATCGCGTACGAGAGCGGGCTGGTCCGCCCCGGCGAGGGTTGAGCCGCGCCGGGGCGGGTGGCCGTCAGACCGGCGCCGCGTCCGCCGGCTCGGGCGCCGCGTGCCGGCCGCCGCCACCGCCGTTGCGCCGTTCGTCGCCGTGCCCCGGCCACCACGCCTTGTGGCCGATGAGCCCGGTAAGCGCCGGTACGAAGAACATCGACATGACGAACGCGGACAGCACGATCCCGATCGCCACCGCGAAGCCCATCTGCTGGAGGAACGAGATCGGCGCGAGCATCAGCACCCCGAACGTGCCGGCCAGGATCAGCCCGGCCGCGGCGACTGTGGGGCCGGCGTGTTCCACCCCGATCGCGGCGGCCTCGTGCGGTTCGTGGCCTTCGCGCGCCTCCTCGCGAAGTCGGGCGATCATCAGGATGTTGTAGTCGGTGCCGATCGCCACCACGAACAGGTAGAGGATGATCGGCAGCTGGAACGTGACGCCCGGGTTGCCCTGAAGCCCTTGGAACACGTAGACGGTCGCGCCGAGCGTGGCGGCGAAGTTGAGCAGCACCGCGATCACCAGGTAGACCGGCGCGACCAGGCTGCGCAGCAGCAACCCGAGGATGAGCGCGATCAGGCCGGCGGCAACCGGCAGGATGACCGAGAGGTCCCTGTTGTTCGCCGAGTTGATGTCCGCGAAGATCGCGGTGGCGCCACCGACCAGGGCCTTGGTACCCGGCGGAGCTGCCGCGTGCAGCGCGTCCCGCAGGTCGTCGCGGACCAGCGTGATCGCCTCGTTGGACATCGGGTTCTCGTTCAGCAGCAGGCTGATCCGGGCGACGCTGGGGTCGGTGGCGCTGCGCTCCGGCGGCTGCGCCCGCCCGACGCCCGGCGCCTTGGCCGACGCGGCGGCGAAGTCGTTCACCTGCTGGTCGGTGAGCGGGGTGCCGTTGCCGGTGGTCAGGTAGACCTCGGTGGGCGCGAGCGCACCGGCGGCGAAGCCGCGCTGGAGGTCCTGTGCGGCCCGCGCCGACTCCGTGTCCTGCGGGAAGCCGGCGCTGAAGTCGTAGTCGGCCTTGTAGCCGAGCACCCCGGCGGCGAGCGCGACGAGCAGCACGCCGGAGGCGGCTGCGACGACGGCCGGGCGACGGCCGACGGCGGCGCCGAGCCGCCGGGACAGGGTCGCCTTCGGTGGCCGCTGCCACGCCTTCGACGGCCAGAACACCCACCGGCCGAGCAGCGACACCAACGCCGGGATCAGGGTCAGCGAGGTGACGAGCATGACGCCGACGGCGATGGCGAGCGCCGGGCCGAGCGAGCCGAAGAAGCCGAGCGAGGCGAGCAGCAGCACCAGGAACGCCACGATGACCGCACCGGCCGCCGACGTGATGACCTCGCCGACCCGCTGCACCGAGACGACCATCGCGGTGCGCTTGTCGTCACCGGCGCGCAACCGTTCCCGGTAGCGGAACAGCAGGAACAGGATGTAGTCGGTGCCGATGCCGAACAGCACGATCAGCAGGATGGTCTGCAGGTCCTGGCTGACGTTGAGGTCGAACGCCTTGCCGGCGGCGGCGACCAGCCCGGTGGTGACGGACATGACCACGCTGATCACCACCACCGGCAGCAGCGCGGCGATCGGGCTGCGGAAGATGATCAGGATCAGCCCGATGATGAGAATGATGGTGGCGACGCCGACCACCGCGAACGCGTCGTTGAACGTGTCCTCGTTGTCGACGAAGCTCGCCACGTCGCCGGCCACCCCGGCGGTCAGGCCGCTGCCGGCCAGGTCCGGCCCGAGGGCGGCACGCAGATCGCGTACGGCGTCGAGCAGGCCCGGGTCGTCCGGGCTGTCGGCGTCGAGACCGACCGTGACCACCTGCACCGACTTGTCCGGCGCGACGGCCTGCGTGCCGGTCAGGTAGCCGGACGTCTGCGGGATGTTCCGGGCCTTGAGCGCGGCGGCGAGCTGCCCCACGCGCGCCTCGTCGGCCGGGGTGAGCGGCTTACCGTCGCCACGCTTGACCACGACAGTGGCGGTGGCGGTGGCCGCCTGCGGGAACGACTTCTCGGCCAGCTCGGTGGCCTGCACCGACTCGTAGGAGCGCGGCAGGAAGCTCTCCTGGTCCGCGGAGGTGATGTCGCTCAGTGACGGGCTGGCGGCGATGATCGCTATCGCGGCGACGACCCAGCTGCCGATCACCCACCACGCCTTGCCCACGACGAATCTGCCCAGGCGCTCGAACATCGTTTCCCCCGTGTGTTCGGCTGTGTCGCACGCGATCCTACGCTGCGTGAGCAATCCCTTTCGGACGGCTCGCGGACTTTCGTCGATGATCCGGGTGCCCGAGACTCGGCTGATGAGCCTGCGGCTGCCCGGTCCCGGAGTCCTGACCGCCTGGCTGGCCGCGACCGTACCGGCGCCACTGATCCTCTTCGAGTGGACCCACAGGTGGGAGGAGGACCAGCCGGTCTCCACCGCGCTGTGGTGGCCCGTGCTCGCGGCGCCGGTGCTCGCCGCCGTGCTGGCGGCCCGCCAACCCCGGCGCCCCGCCGTGGCCGTCGGCGTATCCACGCTGGCCACGACCGTGCTTCTCGCCCTGTCGCTGGCCTTCTTCCGGTGGGTGGTTCCGCTGACCGGCGAGGCCCGCTGGGGGCGGGCGCTGCTCGGCGGCGCGGCGCTTGCTTTGGCCGGGGCGCTGATCGGGTACGCCGTCGGCGGGCGCCACCACCGCCGTGGCGGCCCGGCGTCGCGGCGCGGCTATCTGATCGGCGGGCTCGCCGTCGTGTTCGGCGCGCTGCTGGCGCAGAGCACGGTACGGCTCGGCGCCGAGGACAGCACGATCGGCGAACCCCCTCGGGAGTACGGCGGCGTCGGCCCCTACACGACGTCGGCGGGCCGGTTCACGGCGCCGGCCGCCGGGGCGTACGCGATCTTCGCGGAGGGCTTCTCCCCACCGGACCCGGACTGCCGGGTCACCGGAGGCGGCTCGGAGGTCCGGACGGCCGAACCGGTCTCCGTTCCACCGGGCGACTACGGCGGCGACGCCGCCACCTATGCCTGGGTGGCGACCGTGCGGGTGCCGACTCCGGGTACGTGGACGCTCGACTGCCGCACGACGGACCCGGAGGCGTCCTACGTGGTGGGTGACGTGCCGGAGATCCGAGGCGCGGTGGGCGAGATGATCCACTGGCCGGTGGGCGTGGTCTGGCTGCTCGGCGCGGTGCCCGGCCTGCTGATCGTCGCGGACACCGCCCGGCGACGGCGTACGCCCGGCCCGACGGAATTGTCGTAGAGGGCTCGTAGCCTGGCGCGGTCAACGACGATCGCAGGGAGGCGACGTGCTCGACCACTTCTCCGTAGCGGTGCGCGACCTGGCGGCAAGCGGCGCCTTCTACGACACGGTGCTCGCCCCGCTGGGCGCGCGGCGGCTCATGGAGCCCGGCCCGATCGGCTACGGCGTCGACAAGCCCGACTTCTGGGTGGAGCCCGCGCCGTCCGACGCCACGCCGGTGCCGGTGCACATCGCGTTCACCGCCGCCGACCGCGCCACGGTGCGCGCTTTCCACGACGCGGCTGTCGCGGCGGGCGCGGAAGTGCTGCACGCGCCGAAGGAGTGGCCGGAATACCACGCCACCTACTACGGCGCGTTCGTCCGTGACCCGGACGGCAACAACGTCGAGGCGGTCTGCCACCGGCCGGAGTGAGTCCGGTTGCGTCCGGGAGGCAGGATGGACCGGTGGAGATCGAACCGGTCGAGCACGCTCCGGTACGCGCCATCCGCCGGTCCTGGCTGGCACAGCGCTGGCACGACCTGGCGTTCCTGCACTGGGCGGTCCCGCCGGAGCGGGTGGCGCCACTGCTGCCCGCCGGCACCCGGCCGGACACGTTCGACGGGCTCACCTACGTCGGGCTGATCGGGTTCCAGATGGTCGGGCTGGGGCTCGGCCGTGGCCCGGGCGTGCCGTACTTCGGCACGTTCTGGGAGACGAACATCCGGCTCTACTCCGTCGACGGCTCCGGGCGGCGCGCTGTCGTATTCCGCTCGCTCGACGCGTCCCGGCTGGTGCCGGTGCTGGTGGCCCAGCTGAGCCTGCGCCTGCCGTACAAGTGGTCGGCGATGCGGCTGGACCGCTCCGGCGACACGCTCACCTACCGGTGCCGCCGCCGCTGGCCCGGTCCGTCCGGCGCGTCCAGCCGGATGACGGTACGCGTCGGCGCGCCCATCCCCGAGCCGACGCCGCTGGAGCACTTCCTCACCGCGCGCTGGGGTCTGCACACCCGCGCGTACGGCCACACCCTGCACGTGCCGAACTGGCATCCGCAGTGGCCGCTGCACAGCGCCGAGCTGCTGCACCTGGACGACGAGCTGGTCACCGCCGGGGGCCTGCCGGCACCGGACGGGCCGCCGGTGAGCGTGCTCTACTCACCCGGCGTCCCGGTCGTGTTCGGCGGCCCCACCACGGTCGGCTGACCGCCACCCGTTGCTGAGCACCTTGATCGACGCCAGGTCGCCGAAGTGGCGGCATCCGGCGTACCGGGACACCGCCACCTCCCCGACGTGGCGACGGCACGTCCGCGCGGCCCCGAGACAAGCGGCCCCGAGGCGAGCGGCGTCAGCGCACCGGGTCGTGGGTGCCGTGCGGCACGTCGGGGCGGCATCGGCGTACCCGGTCGGCGGCCATCCGACCGCCCACCGCCAGCCCGTACCGCTCCACCGCGGCGAGCCCGTACGTGCTGCACGTGGGCGTGTAGCGGCAGGTCGCCGGCCAGCGGTGCGACAGCCAGCGCCGATAACCGAGGATGGCGGCCCGTCCGGCGCGGTCCACGGCGGGTCGGCGCACGACACCGGCAGTCACCGAGCCGAGGGTGAGCAGCATCGAGAAGAGGCCCAGGTCGCAGCAGCCCGGCCCGTCACAGGTGGGCACGTCGCAGTTGCACCAGTCCCGGCTCTTCTTCTTGTTGTGGTGCCGCTTCCGAAAGATCACCACGTCATGATGCGACACGCTCGCCAGTGTCGATGTGGCGACCGGACCGGGTCCGGTGTGATCGGGTCGGTGGGCGTCCGGGAACCTAGCGTCGAAGGCGTCACCAGGAGGGAAGAAACGGGTGCTGGATCGGCTCAACGCCGCGCTGGACCACCTCGAACAGCGGCTCGACAGGCCGCTCGACGTGGCCGCGCTGGCCCGGATCGCGGGCGTGTCGGAGCACCACTTCGGCCGGCTGTTCTCGGCGCTGGCCGGGCTGCCGCTGTCGGAGTACGTGCGCCGTCGCCGGATGACGCTGGCCGGCGCGGACGTGCTCGCCGGCCGGGAGTCGCTGCTCGACGTGGCGGTCCGCTGGGGGTACGGCTCGAACGAGGCGTTCGCCCGCGCGTTCCGCGCCGTGCACGGCGTCGGGCCGACGCAGGCCCGGCACGCCGGTGCGGTGCTGCGATCCCAGCCCCGGATGTCCTTCCGGCTCGTCGTCGAAGGGAACACCAGCATGGACTACCGGATCGTGACCAAGGACGCCTTCCGGCTCGCCGGTCTCACGGCGCGGGTGCCGCTCGTCCACGAGGGGATGAACCCGCACATCGTGGCGTTCGTCAGGGGCATCGACCCGGCCACCGTACGTCGCATCGAGGCGCTGTCCGACCAGGAGCCGAGCGGGATTGTCAACGTCAGCGCCGAGCTGGCCGGTTCCCGCGACGAGGGCGCCGAGCTGGACTACTGGTACGCGGCGGTGACCGGCGCGGACGTGCCCGGCGACCTGGACAGCCTGCCGGTGGAGGCCGGTGACTGGGCGGTGTTCTCCAGTTCCGGCGCGTTCCCGGTGGCGGTGCAGCACCTGTGGCGGGCCGTGTTCACGTCTTGGTTCCCGTCCAACCCGTACGAGGCCCGCCCGGGGCCGGAGATCTCGCGGGTGCGGGTCGCCGAGGACGGCGGCACCGCCGACGCGGAGCTGTGGATCCCGGTCCGCCGGGTCTAGGGAGTAGCTGCCGCTCGCGCCAGCGCGGCCGGCACGTCGTGTACGTGGTACGGGTGCTCGCTCGGCTCGATGGCGGCGAGGAACATCGCGTACACGGCGGCCAGCCGCAGCGGCGCGACCGGCCGGAGCAGGTCGACGGCCCGGCGCGGGTCGCTGCCGGGCGCGTCGGTACGCCAGCGCCGCGCCCACGCGTCGACCAGCCGGGCGGCGGCGTCCGCGTCGACGTCCTCGGTCAGGCGCAGGATGTCGAAGGCGGGGTGGCCGACGAATGAGTCCGCCCAGTCGATCACCACCCGCCGCTGCCCGTCGCCGCGCACGTTGCCGGGGTGCAGGTCGCCGTGCACGAGCGTGTCCGGCAGGCCGCAGTCGCCGACCTGCCGCAACCGCCGGTCGAGCCCGTCGAGCAGGGCCGCGGCGGCCGACACGTCGTGCCCGGCCAGCCGCTCGCGGATCCAGTCCGCCAGCCCCGCCCCGCGCAGATCCGGCACCCCCGCCGCGACCAGCTCACCGACGACCACACACGCCCGCCGCTGCACCAGGTGATGCCCGGCCGCGATCGCGGCGCGCTCCCCCTCCCCGGCCCCGTACCGGTCCTGTCCCGGCACGTCCTCCAGCAGCATCCGCCCTTCCCCGTCCGCGGCGAGCACCCTCGGCCCGTTGATCAAGGAGTTCGTGTCGCCAGGGAGATCGTCACCGACACCAACTCCTTGATCAGCGGGGAAGGCCAGGAGCATGGGCTCGTGGCGGGCGAAAGGGGGGAGCTGCTTCAGCCAGGCGGGGCCGTGGTCGGTGTCCAGGCGCCAGATGGCGGAGAGATTCCAGGTGCGCTGCTGCGCCACCGCCGTCACTCGACGGCCGAGCCGGTGCAGCTCACCCGCCGCCCAGGCGACGCTGCGGTCCGGACCGCCGGCCTGCGCCCACGGCAGACGCAGCGGATGCGGCGCGAGGTCCACGGCAACCGGCTCCAGGGGTACGGCGGGCGCGTCGGCGGTCTGTGCCAGGTAGCGGACGTGGCCGCCGGGCGGCGCGGGACGGTCGGCGCCGAGCAGCCGCAGCACGGCGACCTCCAGACCGTGGCGACGCCGGACGGTGTCGACGATCGAGGCGGCTTCCTGCCACCACGGCTCTGGCACGTCGAACGGCGGCAGCGCGCCGAGCGGGCGGCCGGTGGCGTCGAGCAGGACGAGCGTCACGGTGCGGGACACGGCCGGACGGTAGCCGGGAACCGTCACCGGAGGCGACCACATTCATCGGACGCCGGGCCGGTCGTCACTCTCACCGACCCGCGGGGCCAAGATAATTGATCGCCAAAGATTTCCCGTGGTCGCGGCAACGTTTACTGGGGCCGAGAGCGTAAGTAGTGGCCGTGAGATCGAAACCGAAGGTGCGGGTGGCCGATGCACGATCGCGAGGATGAGGAGGTGACAGCCTTTGTGAGGGCGCGTTACGGATCGCTGCTTCGGACCGCCTTCCTGCTGTGCGGAGACCGTGGGAAAGCCGAGGATCTGGTCCAGACGACGCTGGCCAAGACGGTCGTGGCGTGGTCTCGGCTGCAACGCTCAGAAGGCGTCGATCATTACGTTCGCCGCGTTCTGGTGAACACCTTCGTGACCTGGAGGCGACGCCGATCCTGGTGGGAACAGCCCCTGGGCCGGCTGGTGGAGACCCAGGCACGAGACGAGTACGTGGGCGTGGAACAGCGCGACCTGCTCCGCCGGGCGTTGGACGGGCTGCCGGCACGACAGCGTGCCGCCGTCGTCCTGCGCTTCTACGAGGATCTGTCGGAGCAGGACACGGCGCTCGTCATGGGTTGTTCGGTCGGCACGGTCAAGAGTCTTTCGTCAAGGGGCCTGCGGACCCTGCGTCAGCAGTGGGTTGAGGCAGACGCTGTCGCTGATCAAGAGGTGCGCTATGCATGACACGACCGAGTTGCGCGACGGCCTGGCGGATCTGGCTGAGTCGGTGATACCGACAACGGGCTATGAAAGCAAGATCATGCGGCGGGCGGAACGGCGTCGCGGGCGGCAGCGTATCGCCGCCGGAACTGCGGCGGCAGTGTGCTTGGCGGTGCTGGTCACGACGTTTCGGGTGGTAGGACTCGGGTCCCCGCCGCAACTCGCCGCACCGCCGCCGGACGGTCCTCTTCTGGGCTGGTCTCCGGTGGGAGACGTGGACGCGGGGCTGGTTCGGGAGGCCACCGGCGTCTGGGACCGTGCCGGCTCGACGGGCCCACACAGGGATGTTCGAGCACTTGTCGCGACGCGCCATCCACGCCTGCGCTCGACAGTGGTCATCCTGCAGGGATACGACAAGCAGGGTGACGCGCGGTTGGCCTTCTTCACGGGTGATTCCGGTGCGGCGGACGCCTTGCGGATGCGGGTCGATCGGCCGGCGCCTGATCCGGTGAAGACCCAGGTGGTAAGCCTGGTCAGTCCACGGCTGTCCGGAGCCGCCGGCGAGGTGAGCAACGACTCTGCGGGCACCTATGTCATTGCCCTCGCCATGCCGGGCGTGACAGCGCTGCGGGTGTCGAGCACGGCTGTCGATGACGAAATCGTCCAAGAACCGGACGGACCCACCAGCCGCCTCGTCGTGAAACGGCTTCCGATCGCTGCGACCGCGCAGACGACGACGATCGCGGGGTTCGTCAAGTCGAAGCGACCGTTCGCCGGCTTCACGAGGATGTTCGAGGTGCCTGGTGAGGCGGGCGTGGACGGCGACGCGCGGGCCGTGCCCGCAGAGGTGATCGGCAGGAACGGCCAACAGATCACCGTGGCGTTCCCGAAGGATCAGGGAGTCCGGCGAGGGCAACTTGCCGTCGTCGCCGAAGGCTTGGTCGGACGAGTCTCCGCAGTCGACACCGTGCGTGGCGAAGCCAGTGTCGATCTCGTCACCAGCACCGGATTCTCCGGACGGGTGTACACGAACATCAGCAATGTTCCGGGTTTCGTGCGCGGCACCGGCGGAAGGCTCGTGATGGAGGGCATTCCCGCGAGTGGTCAGGTCTACCGGACCAATCGTGTGTTGATGCCGGATCCGTCCCAGCAGAGCGATCGGGTCGGCGCTGTCACGATCGGGCGAGCCGCTGCGGACAAGGTGGCGGGTGCGACCACCGTGGAGCTCACGCCGACAGCCGACCTTGCCAACCTGACCAGACTGTCGATCATGACGCCATCCACGCCCTGACCGGCGTCAGCGCCAGACGGTCCGGCGCAGCCCCTTGTGCCCGGCGCACACGTCACGCTGGCCGCCGGTGCGGCTGATCGAGCCGTCGCGGCACTGCACCAGCCAGCCCCGATCGGACCAGAACCCGGGTACGCACTCGAACCAGTCGCACACCCCGGCAGCCGGCCTGCGGATCCGCTGGCCGCCGCAGAAGTCGTACCCGAAGGGGTTCACCGGGGCGCCGCAGCGGCGCTCGACCGGCGGCTGGGGCGTGCCGCGCGGCGGCGCGGGACGGGCGCGCGACGGCTCGGGGCTGGCCGTGGGCCGGACCTGGACGGCGGGCGCGACCTGCGGCGGCGAGGGGGTGTCGGTGGCCGCCGGGGTGGCCGCGGCGGCGCGCTCCGAGCCGGCCCGGGTCGGCGGGTTGGACTCGAAGAGCATCGCCGGCACGACGAGCGCGAGCGCCGCGCCGACCGCCACTGTGCGCCGGCCGCCGGGCACCAGCGCGGAGACCCGGGCCTGGGCGGGGGTGAGCACGGGCGGGCGCTGGGGGCGCTCCGCCGCGTGCTCCTCGATCAGCTCGTCCAGCTCGGCCACGACCGCGGCGCGCTGCTCGATCGCGTCGGCGAACGCGAGCGTGAGCGTGAACCGGAAGTCGGCCACCGCGCCGGTGGGCAGCAGCAACCCGGAGGTACGTCGGCGGTCCAGCACCTGGATCAGGGTGACCGGCGCGCCGGGGTCGTGGGACAGGCCGGTCATCCGGCCGTACGCCCAGTCGCGCCGGCCGCGCCCGCCGAGCAGCACCAGCCGGCGGTTGGTGAGCACCGCGAGCCCGGCGTCGACCACCTTGACCCCCTCCGGGCGGCGCGGGCGCAGCACGGGCGGGTCGGGGTCGACTGTCAGCTCGGGGGCGGGCAGCACGGCGGTGTGCCGCACCTCCACCAGTTGCGCGGCCGGGAGCGTCCAGAAGACCACCTCACCGGAGGCCAGCTCCATCGGCAGGCCGACGCCGGCCTGGGCCGAGCCGTGGAAGGACACCGCGAGCGTACGCAGGCGGCACAGCTCGTCGTCGCGGCGTCGCCACGCCTCGTCGGCCGCGCGGAAGGCCCGCTGCCGCCGTTCGTTCTGCCGGTGCGCCCACCGGTACCGCCATGTGGAACCCGTCGAATCAGTCTTCGCCACGCCGACTCCTCCGCCGCGCGAGCCCACCAATCGGGGTGTCATTCATGTCAACGATCCGGCAGGGGTACGAAGACACGCGAAATTCACCAATTAGACCGATCGGCTGATTGACCTCCACAATCGGCGGAAACTCCCGCGTCGATTCACGTTCCGTGCCACCGGCCTCCGGCGGTCCCGCTTCGTCATGCGGGCGCGTGGACACGTGGGTAACGTCAGCCGCAACAGCGGGGCGGACCGCGGCCCCCGGCGGCGAGGAGGTGCACCGGTGGGCGACCCGGCCGTGGTGGTGGGAGTGGACATCGGCACCACCAGCTCCAAGGCCGTCGCGTTCGACACCACCGGCCGGCAACTGGCCAGCCACTCGATCGGCTACCCGCTGGAGGAGCCGAACCCGGGCTGGGCCGAGCAGGATCCGGACCTCATCCACCAGGCAGTGCTGGGCGTGATCCGCGCGGTGGTGGACGAGCTGCGCGTACCGGTGGCCGGATTGTCGTTCAGCACCGCCATGCACAGCCTGATCGGGCTGGACGCCGACGGCACCCCGCTGACCCCGTCGATCACCTGGGCCGACTCCCGGGCCAGCGCGCAGGCCGAGCGGCTACGGGCGGTGCCGTCCGGGCTCGCGCTGCACCGGCGCACCGGCACCCCGGTGCACCCGATGGCGCCGCTGCCCAAGCTGGTCTGGTTCGCCGAGCAGGAGCCGAAGCTGCACGAGCGGGTCGCGCACTGGGTCGGCATCAAGGATCTGGTGCTGCGGCGGCTCGCCGACGCGCTCGTCACCGACCACTCGGTCGCCTCGGCCACCGGCCTGATGGACATCCACCGGCTGACCTGGGACGCCGAGGCGCTACGCCTGGCCGGCATCACCGAGGAACAGCTTCCCCAGCTCGTACCCACCACCCACGTGCTGCCCGGGCTCACCGCCGGGGCGGCGCGGGCCACCGGGCTGCCGGCGGACACCCCGCTGGTGGTGGGCGCCGGCGACGGGCCGCTGGCGAACCTCGGCCTCGGCGCGGTACGCCCCGGCGTGGTGGCCTGCTCGATCGGCACCAGCGGCGCGATGCGGGTGATGGTGGAGCGCCCCGGCGTCGACCCGCTCGGTGGCGTGTTCTGCTACGCGCTCACCGAGGACCGCTGGGTCGTCGGCGGCGCCATCAACAACGGCGGGATCGTCCTCAAGTGGGCGAACGACGCGCTCGCCCCGGAGCTGGGTGAGCACGCCGAGGAGGAACTGCTCGACCTGGCCACCCAGGCGCCGGTCGGCTCCGGCGGGCTGATCATGCTGCCGTACCTGCTGAGCGAGCGGGCGCCGCACTGGAGCGCGCTACCGCGCGGCGCGTACGTCGGGCTGACCCACGGCCACGGCCGGGCGCACCTGGTCCGGGCCGCGCTGGAGGGCGTCTGCCAGCAGCTCGCGCTGGTCCTCGCCTCGGTCCGGGCGGCCGGCAACGAGGTACGCGAGGTCCGCGCCAGCGGCGGCTTCGCCCGCAGCCCGCTGTGGCGGCAGATCCTCGCCGACGCGCTGGGCATGCCGGTGCGGTTCCCCGCCGGGCACGAGGGGTCCGGCTTCGGCGCCGCGCTGCTGGGTATGCAGGCGCTCGGGCTGATCGGGTCGATCGAGGTCGCCGCCGATCTGGTCCGGATCGAGGAGACGGTCCACCCGGATCCCGCCTCCGCCGCCACGTACGCCGCGCTGCTCCCCCTCTTCTCCGAGCTGTACGACGCGCTCGTGCCCACGTTCGCGTCCCTGCGGCGGATGGCGCCCAGCCTGCCGCCGGAACCGCCACCGACAGCACCTCCCCGCTGACGACCGAAGGGCGTGGTCGCCGTGGTCACACTGCTCGCTGCTCCCGCGGAACCGCTCACGAACGCCGGTGACACCCAACTCGTCCTCGCCGCCCTGCTCGGCATCGCCGCTGTGGTGCTGCTCATCGCGTGGGGCAAGGTGCACCCGTTCCTCTCGCTGATCCTCGGCGCGGCGGTGCTCGGCGTGGTCGCCGCCGTACCCGTCGACAAGATCGTCACGTCGTTCAGCGGCGGCGTCGGCTCCACAGTCGGCGGCGTCGGTCTGCTGATCGCGCTCGGCGCGATGATCGGCGGCCTGCTGGCCGAGTCCGGCGGCGCGGACGGCATCGTGGAACGGGTGGTCGGCCGGGTCTCCGGCACCGCGCTGCCCTGGGCGATGGCCGGCGTGGCCGCGCTCATCGGCCTGCCGTTGTTCTTCGAGGTCGGCGTGGTGCTGCTGGTGCCGATCGTGCTGCTCGTCTCGCTGCGGGTGAATGTCCCGCTGATCAAGATCGGCATTCCCGCGCTCGCCGGTCTGTCGGTGCTGCACGGCCTGGTGCCGCCGCACCCCGGCCCGTTGGTGGCGATCGACGCGCTCGGCGCCAACCTCGGTCAGACGCTCGCCCTGGGCCTGCTGGTGGCGATCCCCACGGTGATCATCGCCGGCCCGGTCTTCGGCAACTTCATCGCCCGGTACGTGTCGGCCACCGCCCCGACGGAGCTGCTGCCGACCCGGCGGGACGCCGCCGACGACCGCAGCCCGACCCGTCCCGGTGACGGCCGGGCCGACGCCGACGGCGACCTGGTCACCGAGGACGACCTGCTCAACCCCGGCACCGGCCGCCCCGGCGCCGCCATCGAGGAACCGGCCGGCCGGCGATCCAGCCGCTCCCCGGCGCTGTGGGCGGCGGTGGTCACCGTGCTGCTGCCGGTGGTGCTGATGCTGCTGCGGGCGATCGGCGAGCTGACACTCGCCGAGAACACCGCCGGCCGCAAGGCGCTGGACATCGTCGGCACCCCGATCATCGCCCTGCTCGCCGGCGTCATCTTCGCCATGATCTTCCTGGGCTACCGGTCCGGCTTCAGCCGTACCCAGGTCTCCGGTTTCCTCGGCGGCTCACTGCCGCCGATCGCCGGCATCCTGCTGATCGTCGCCGCCGGTGGCGGCTTCAAGCAGGTGCTCGTCGACGCCGGTGTGGGCGACCTGGTCGCGAACGCCGCCGACGGCGCGAACCTCTCGCCGCTGCTGCTCGGCTGGCTCGTGGCGGTCGGCATCCGGGTCGCCACCGGCTCGGCCACCGTCGCCACCATCACCGCCGCCGGAATCGTGGCGCCGCTGGCCGACACGCTCGGCGGTCCCGAGGTGGCGCTGCTGGCGCTGGCCATCGGCTGCGGGTCGCTGTTCTTCTCGCACGTCAACGACGCCGGTTTCTGGCTGGTGAAGGAGTACTTCGGGTTGACCGTCGGGCAGACCATCAAGAGCTGGTCGGTGATGGAGACGATCATCTCGGTGGTCGGCTTCCTCGGCGTCCTGCTGCTCGACGTCTTCCTGTAGCGACGTCTCAGGGAGCCTCGACGCCGGAGATGCGGAACTTGTGCACCTCGGCGCCGAGGATCTCCGTCACCTGCTCGGCCTCCGGGCCGGAGCCCCGGAACGCCAGCAACTGCTCGTCGGACTCCCACCGCTCGTAGACGTTGACCCGGCCCGGCTCGACCAGGTCGGCGCTGACCGCGAAGTCGACGCAGCCGGGCGCGGCCCGGGCCGCGCGGACGGCGGCCTCACAGGACGCCAGGTAGGCGTACCGCCGGGCCGGATCGACGTAGAGGGTGCCGGCGACGATGAGCATGCCGGCCATCCTGCCACGGACCCCCGGTCAGGCCCGGGTGATCGCGTTGGCGTGGATGGCCTCGTTCAGGTACGCGGCCATCCCGGGCCGCAGCGTCTCGAAGTACTCGGTGAACCGCGGGTCGGCCATGTACATGTCGGCCAGACCGGTGTGGATCTCGTACGAGCAGTCGTACCACCACGTGGTGATGAGCTGCCGGTGCTCCTCGGCCAGCGCCATCGCCTCCGGGCCGTCAGCCGGCGCGCCCGAGTCCATGAGTGCGACGAACCGCCGCCCCCAGTCCTCGTTCTCCGCCTTGTTGCGCAGCCAGTCCTCCTTCGAGTAGCGGCCCGCGCGCTCCTGCGACTGCCGGTACGCCTCGGTGTCACCCCAGCGATGCTCGGCCTCCTCGGCGTGCTCGTCCGGGTCGAAGTCACCGAACACCTCGAACCGCTCCTCCGGCGTCAACTGGATCCCCAACGTCCTCGCCTCCATCGCGTGTTCGATCGCCGCGACCATCTCCTGGAGCTTCCCGATCCGCCCGGACAGCAGCTCGTGCTGCCGGCGCAGGTGCGCCACCGGGTCGGCGTCCGGATCGTCCAGGATCTCGGCGATCTCCTCAAGCGGGAACCCCAGCTCGCGGTAGTAGCGGATGAGCTGCAACCGGTCCAGGTCCGCGTCGTCGTAGCGGCGGTAGCCCGCCGGCGTTCGCCCGCTGGGCCGCAGCAGCCCGATCTCGTCGTAGTGGTGCAGCGTCCGGACCGTCACCCGAGCCGCCCGCGCCACCTGCCCCACCGTGTACGCCATGGTTCCCTCCCTTCCGCGACCAAGGCTGCCGCCTTCCGCTGCGTGAGGGTCAAGCCGCGAACACGACGACGCCCCCGACCATGATCGGCCGGGGGCGTCGTCGGTGCGGTCAGTTGGTGACCTTCTCCTTCTCCGGGGCGGCGAAGGTCGCGGTCGGCGGGGTGCGGAAGGCGTGCACCAGGCCGGCGGCGGAGAGCAGCAGGAGCAGGCCCGCGCCGAGGTACACGGCCAGGGCGCCCTGCTCGGCCTTGCGGCCGAACTCGCTGAAGCCGTACGAGGTGAGCAGCAGGCCGCGCAGCGTCTCGCCCTTGAACACGGTCTCCCGCTGGGCGGTCACCTCGGCGAGCTGCTTCTGCAGGTCGGCCAGGTTGGCGGCGTTGCTCTGCTCGGCCTGGGCCACCTGCTCGCGCAGCGCGCTCTGCGGCTCGCCCAGGTCGGCGTAGGTCTTGCCGCCGGCCATGTTCTTCAGGTGCAGGCCGATGTACTCGTTGGCGTAGCACTCCGCCTGCTTGCCGGTCGTCATCTTCTGGCCGGCGTACTCGCGCAGGCAGTCCGACTTCTTCTCCTCGTCCGACAGTTTGTCCGCCGGGGTGAAGGTGATGTTCTGCTCGCCGAGCTGGGAACGTACGTAGTCGTTGGCGAAGTTGGCGTTCGTCGTCAGGACGACGCCGACGACGAGCAGCAGGACCGCCAGGCCCAGCCCACCGATGCTGAACAGCAGGTCGAGCGTCCGTCGCTTCATATCTGACTCCCGTGTGGAGGGTGTATTCGTCTGGCTGACGAGAATAATCATGACGGCGCGTACCGCCCGTGAGCAGGGTCGAATCCCCTGTCCTGTCCGGGACCTTCGGCCCCCACCCGGGCGGGCCGGTCAGCGGTCCGCGCCCGCCCCGGACAACGCGGGAAGCAGGTCCGGCAGGGCCGTGGGGCGGCCGTACCGCCAGCCCTGGCCCTGCCGGCAGCCGATCGCGGTGACCGCCGCGTGCTGCGCGACCGTCTCCACCCCCTCGGCCACCACCGCGAGGTCGAACGCGCCGGCCAGCCGGTTCACCATCTCGACGGTGGCGTACGCGCGGGTGTCACCGGCGTCCAGCCGGGACACGAACGACCTGTCGATCTTCAACTCGGTGGCCGGGATGCGGTGCAGGTAGCTCAGCGAGGAGTAGCCGGTGCCGAAGTCGTCGATGGCGATCCGGATGCCGAGGTCGCGCAGCTGGGACAGCCGGTCCAGCACCGACTCGCTGCCCTCGATCAGCGCGGACTCGGTGAGTTCCAGGGTGAGCGCGCGCGGCGGCAGGCCGGCCGCGGCGACCGCGCCGGTGACAGTGGCGATGAGGTCGGGCCGGCACAGGTGAGCGGCGGCGATGTTCACCGCCACTGTCACCTCCGGCGCGTTCGCGCGCCAGGTCGCCGCGGCCCGGCACGCCTCGTGGATGACCCACCTGTCGATCGCCACGATCAGCCCGGTCTCCTCGGCCAGCGGCAGGAACCGGGCCGGGGTGAGCACGCCGAGCCGGGGATGCCGCCAGCGCACCAGGGCCTCGGCGCTGCGTACCACGCCGGTGTCGAGGTCGACGATGGGCTGGAACTCCATCAGCAACTGGCCCTCGTCCACCGCGCGGCGCAGGTCGGCGATCAGCTCGGCCCGGCTCACCGCCGACTCGCGCAGCTCCGGCGTGCACGTGCGGTACGCGGCCTTGCCGGCCGCCTTCGCCGCGTACATGGCGATGTCGGCGTCGCGGAGCAGGTCGGTGTGCGAGGTGTGCTGCGGCCCGTACTCGGCGATGCCGATGCTCGCCGACGGGTGGACGCCGAGGTCCTCCTCGCCGGGCAGCGGTTCCAGCGCGGCGAGCAGCCGGATCGCGAGCCGCTCGGGCGGCACCGGGCGCTCCCCGGCCACCAGCACCGCGAACTCGTCGCCGCCCAGCCGCGCGATCATCCCGTCCGGGCCGACCGCGTCCCGCATGCGCTCCGCGGTCGTGGTCAGCAACCGGTCCCCGGCGGCGTGACCGAACCTGTCGTTCACCTGCTTGAAGCCGTCCAGGTCGAGCAGCACCACGGCGACCGGCCCGCCCCCACGCAACGCCCGGCGCAGCCGCCGCACGAACGTCAGCCGGTTCGGCAGGCCGGTGAGCTGGTCGGAGTACGCGAGCCGGCGCAGCCGGCCGACCAGCCGCAGGTTCTCGTTCGCGGCCAGCCCCTGGCGCAGCGCCAGCACGCCGAGCAGGGCCATCATGCCGACGAAGACCACGTGCGGAGTCTGCCCGCTGGGCCGCCGCGACAGCATGACCGCGACGATCGCACCGCCCACCGGCAGGTACGGCAGCGCCACCCGCCACCACGGCGGCAGCGGCGACTCGACCACGTCGTCCTCGCCGTCCTCGTCGACCGGCGGCGGATAGCGGGTGGCCAGTCCGACCAGCAGATAGCTCAGCGGCCAGCAGATGTCGACCGGGTGACCGGGCGTGTAGTTGCCGTGCGCGACCAGGGACACGTAGACGGCGTCCGCGCCGGCCCGGATCGCCAGGCCCGCCCCGATCACGGTGAGCGCCCGCCACATCGGCCGGCCCGGACCGGCGACCGCCACCAGGATGGTCAGTTGCATCAGGTCGAACATCGGGTAGAGCAGGCCGAACGTGCGCATCGGATCGGCCAGGCCGGCCTCGGTGATCTCCTGGAACACCACCACCCAGCCGATCGGGATGAGGGCCAGCCCGACGATGACCCCGTCGAGCAGGGTGCGGGCCCGGCCGATCAGGCTGCGCGGGCCGGCGCGGAAGGTGAGCAGGGCGGCGGTGCCGGTGACGATGCCGGCGGCGAACAGTCCGGCGACCAGCGGCGTGTGCGGCAGGCCCAGCCCACCGAGGCGTTCGACTGTCCACACCGTACGGCCGAGCGCGGCGAGGGCCATGGTGGCCGCCATCAGCTCCCAGAACCGGCGCAACGCGACCGGCTGGCGCCGCGCCGCGCCGAAGCAGAGCACCGCCGCCAGGCTCGACACCGCCATCGCGCCGAGGTCGCTGACCAGCGCCGCGCCGGGCAGCCGGGCGACCAGCCAGGCCGTCTCCCCGAGTACGGCGACGGCGGCCGCGGCAAGTCCGACACGGCCGGCGAGCGGATGACGGGCCGGCGCCGCGGCGGCGAGGCTCACGTCGAGCTGGGGTACAACAATGCGCTCCGGCTCTCTTCCAGACGTGCACCCTCGACGGTGAGGGCAGGACGACGGACGGCGCAAGCCTAGTCAGCGCCGGGGGCCGCCGCCAGAGTCGACGGCTGTCGGTCAGCGGACCGCGGGCGGGTGCCGGTAGAGGGAGACCAGGACGCCGTAGCGCGCCTGTCCCGGTGGCGCCTCCTCCGCCTCGCCCACCAGTTCGTCCAGCGTGGACCGCAGGCGCTCGGCCTGGGCCGGGGTGAGCCGCAGGTGCCGCAGGTGCACGAGCGGGTCGGGGTCACCGGCGAGTTCCTCGGCGTACGCGCCCAGCAGCGCCGCCGTGGCGCCCGCGTCGGTGTCAGCACCGACGAGCCGGCGGAACGTGCGTTCGTGGTAGCGCTCGGTGCCGCCCCGGACCTGGCGGCTGTGCGCCGGGCGGACCATGCCCGCCTCGGTCAGCACCGCGAGGTGGTGGGCCACCGTGCCCTTCGCCGCGCCGAGACGGGCGGCGAGCTGGCTGAGCGTGGCAGGGCCGGCTCCGAGCGCGAACAGCAGCCGGTGCCGGAACGGGTGGGCCAGCGCCTTGAACTGGGCCGGCTCGCGGATCTCCAGCGGATCGTCGGTCACCGCCAAAGCGTCTATTTCTCTTGACGCTTTTGTCAACCGGCTGCTCTACTTCTCACCCACCACGAGAACGGGGAACCGATGGATCCAGAAGACGTGACCACCGTCGTCGAGCGGGCCGCCCGCCTGGTCGCCGACAAGTACGTCATTCCCGACGTCGCCGACCGGGTCGCCGGCCACCTGCGCGAGCGACTGCGCGCCGGGGCGTACGCCATGGCAGGCGATCCCGCCACGCTCGGCGCGCTCGTCACCGCCGACCTCCAGTCGGCGAACGGCGACCTGCACCTGCGGCTCAAGCACCACGAGCAGCCGCTGTCCGACAAGGCCGACGACCCGGCCGGGGAGCACTTCGCGCGCCTCGCCGCGCTCGGCATGGGCGGCGTGACCCGGGTGCAACGGCTGCCCGGCAACGTCGGGCTGCTGGAGATCCAGCCGTACGTGTTCCCGCCCGACCTGGCCGGCGACGCGCTGACCGCCGCGCTGCGGCTGCTCGCCGGCACCGACGCGCTCCTGCTCGACCTGCGGGGCACCGAGGGCGGCAGCCCGGACGGGGTGGCGCTGCTCTGCGGCTGGTTCTTCGCCGAGCCGACGCATCTGCACACCATGCACGAGCGCTCCGGCGCCACCCGCCAGTTCTGGAGCGCCGCCTGGCTGCCGGTCCCCCGGTACGCCCCGGACAAGCTGGTCCAGGTGCTCACCGGTCCGGCGACGTTCTCCGGGGGCGAGGAGCTGGCGTACGACCTTCAGCAGTTCGGCCGCGCCACAGTGGTCGGCGAACCGACCCGGGGCGGCGCGCATCCCCGCATCGGGTACCGGCTGCACCCGCACCTGGAGCTGACGGTGCCGGTGGCCCGGCCCGTGCACGCGGCGAGCGGCACGAACTGGGAGGGCTGCGGCGTCACCCCGGACGTGGAGACCCCGGCCGGCCGGGCGCACGACGTCGCGTACCGCAGGAGCCTGGAGGCGCTGCTGGCGGCGGGCCCGGACCGGCCGACGGCGGCCGAGGCGCGGACGGCTCTCGCCGCCCTGGGCTGAGCCGAGCGGGTCAGGACCAGTCCTCCGCCGGGGCCGGGTCCTGCGGCGCGGCGGCAGCGCCGGGCGGCCCGCCGTGCGTCCACGGCGTCTCCTCCGGCGCGGGGAACGCTCCGCCCGGCAGGAAGCCGTCCGACAGGCTGGTCAGGCAGATCCGCTCCCCCACCTCGGGCACGCTGCCCGGCGGCGCGGTCAGCCCTCGGCCCATCCCGCCGGACAGCTCCAGCACCACCTCGGTCTTGCCGTCCGCCCCCGGCGTCACGAACACCACAGCGGCCTTCTGCCCCGGACGCTGCGGCGAGAACAGTCTCGCGCCCACCGGCATCGGCACCGGCTCGGTGGTGACCACCTGGATGCGCGGGCGCAGCACCGGCCGCTTGCCGGAGTCGTCCACCCGCGCCGGGTCGGCGAGCGTCACCTCGCCGACGAACGCCTCCCCGGACAGCCGGTGCTCGGCCATCACCAGCGGATCGTCGTAGGCGCGCTGCACCGCCCACGCGGTCGACGCCCGCTCCAGCCGCTGCAACCGCAGCGCCGCCGCCACCGCGCCGTCGCGCCGCGGCTGCGGACCGCCCCCGGCGTCGACGTGCTCGGCGTGCGCGGTGAACGCGTCCCGGTCACCGGCCCACCGGCCGGCCACCCGAGCGCCGGCCGGCAGCGTCCGCAACAGCCCCACGCCGCGCCACATCAGCTCCCAGGTGGGCGCGAGCTGGTCCCGCAGCAGGCCGGCGAGCTCGTCGTACGCGGCCGCGCGCGCGACCGGGTCGTCCTCGGCCCGGGTGTACGCCTCGATCGCCGGGGCGAGCCGGTGGTTGTCGAAGTCCGGGTCGGTGGCCGGCCCGGCCGGCGGGCAGCGGGCCGGGTCCTCGGCGCGGGCCGCCGCCTCGGCGCCGGTCATCCCGGCCGGCGGGTCGAGCCAGCCCAGCACCGCCGGCAGGTGCAGATCCTCCACAGTGCTCTGCCCGGTCGCCCAGTGCAGCGTCAACACGTCGGTGAGCGCCAGCAGCGCCGCCGAGCCGGGCTGCTCGGCGCGCTCGGCGAAGAACGTCAGCCAGCGGCCGAGCAGCGGCACCGACTGGTGCACGGGATAGTCGCCGTCGGTACGGCGGAACCGGGTGGACCGCCCGAACAACCGCAGGAACGTGACCCCGGCCGGGTTCGGCACCAGCAGTTGCGGCGCGTCGGCGTACCGGTGGCGGACGTCCCGGCCCCGGTCCACCGGCACCGCCTCGGTCAGGTCACGGAACTCGTCCAGGTACGGCAGCACGATCGCGGCCAGCTCGGCGGCGAACGCGAACCGCTGGTCCCGGTTGCGTGGCTGCGGCACCACGAGCAGCCGGGCCTCGTCGGGCGCGGCGCCGACCATCGCCGCGAGCGGGGCGTTCGCCTCACCGGCCAGCGCGAGCGGCACCACCACCAGTGGCCGCTCCGACAGGTGCAGGTGGCGGACGGTGGCCACCGGCTGGGCCCGCCCGGAGGCGACCGCCTGCGCCCGGGCGAGCGCGCGCAGCGTACTCATGCGGTCTGCCCGGCGAGGGCGTCGGCGCGCAGGCGCGCGGCGGCCCGCAGCAGCGCGGCGGCCTCCGCCTGCTCCGGCTCGGGAGCGGCCGAGCCCTCGGCGAGCGCCAGCACGTCGGCCACCTCCTCGACGCCGCCCAGCGCCTCGCGGACCGGCCGGCCCAGCGCGCCGGTCTGCCCGCGCGCCTCGTGCCGGCAGAAGTACGCAAGCTCGCAGGCGGCCAGGCAGTCCGGCGCGTAGCGGGCCGGCACCTCGTGCAGCGCGGCGGCGAGCGTGGCCGGATCGGCCGCGGGATCGACTGTGAACCCGGCCGGTACGACGGCGAGCAGGTCCTCGACCCGCGCCATCCGGGCCAGCTGGCGGCGCAGCACCAGCAGTTGCCGGCGCACGTCGAGCAGGCTGGCCAGCGGCTGGTTGGCGAAGTCACGCGGGCAGACCAGCACCACCTCGTGCGACACCAGTTCCGGGTCGCGTCCCTCGGCGGCGAGCAGTTCGCGCAGCGCCAGCACGTAGACGGCGGACTGGATCGCGGCGGCGGCGACCTTGCCCGGGTCGGCCTGCCCGTCGATCACCGGAAACGACTTGATCTCCACGACGTGGAACCGGCCGGCCAGCCGGGCGGCGACCAGGTCCGGTTCCAGGTGCACCCGGGTGCCCGCCACGTCCAGGCCGAGCAGCGGGTGGTCGAAGAGGGCCGGGCCGTCGCCGCTCGCGGTCAGCGCCGCCCGCGACCGTTCCGGCCGGTCGTCGTCGGCGCCGAGGTCGGTCCAGGTCGCGCCCTCCGGCACCGGTACGCCGAGCCGCTCCGCGACCAGGCGCAGCAGTTCCGCCCCGCCGTCGGCCTTCACCTGCGCCTCGAAGGCGTTGCCCCGGGTGATCGCGAAACGGGACTGGCCGAACCGGGCCGGGAAGCCGAGTCGCTCGGCCAGCGCCGGCTTGTCCGCGCCCGCGCTGTCCAGCACGGCGCGCCGGGTGCAGCCGGGGTTGCCGGTCAGCGCGGCGATGGTACGGGCGTTGTGCCGCCGCGGCGGTCCACCACCCCGGATCTGCGCCAGCCGTTCTTCCACCCGATGAAGTGTAAGGAAGGGCCCCCTATTAACGCCTCCGGTAGAGGAAGGGCCCCTTGTTAACACAGGGGGACCGTCCGGTCACCGGCCGGCGGAGCGGTTCCAGGGCGCGCGGGGCGACTGCGCGCCCGCGTCCGGACGACGACGGCGACGGTGCCGGCGGCCCGGCGTGCAGGGCGGACGCGCGGCGGTGTGCACCGGCGGGGCGATCGGAGCGGCCGGCTGCCGGCCGATCAGCCAGTAGAGGAAACGGGTCACGGTCAGCCGACCGGGAGGCGCTGGGCCTCGGCGCGGGAGATGTCGTACTCGGCGCCGCAGAACGTGCACTGCTGCGAGTACCGGGTGCGCAGCGGGATCAACGGGACGAAGAAGAGGCTGAACTTGGTGACCCGGCGGGTGATCACCTGGGCGGCCTGGTTGCCGCAGTTGCGGCAGACCTCGGTGACGACGCCGGACCTGACGACCTTGGTGCGCAGCCCGAAGATGAAGAACATCGCCCGGCATTACCCACCCGGGGTCCGTGTTAAAAGGGGCCCCCTCCTCTACCGGAGGCGTTAAGAGGGGGCCCTTCCTTACACCCAGATCGGCTGCCAGTCGGGCACCTCGTGGAAGCGGCGCAGCTCGGCCCACCCGGCCACGCTGCCGCTCCAGGCCGCGTACGGCGGGTTGCCCTCGTCGAAGCCGGACTGCACGAACGTCAGCTTCGTCCTGCCGCCGCTCTCCGCCAGCTCCCAGGAGGTCACGCCGACCGGTCCCCAGTCGATGGACAGCGCCCGCCCCGGTGTCACGTCGAACACCTTCGCGGCCTCACCGGCGTCGAGGCCACCCATCGCGTACCGGCCGCCCTCCCAGGGCTCGACGCCGATCGGGTGGCCGAACCAGGCAGTGACCTGTTCCGAGTCGGTGAGCGACGTCCACACCTTGTCCATCGGCGCGTCGATGACCACCTCGCCGCGCAGGTCGGCGGAGGTGAAGTCGGTACGCGGCAGCAGCGGTCGTCCGTCCAGGTGGTCGTTGAGGTTGGCGATCGCCAGGTACCAGAAGGTCTGGAGCACGCCCCGGATGCTGCTGCCGCTCATCGCCTCCTCGTAGTTGAAGTGGCTCTGCCGCAGCGTGAGCAGGGTGCCGTCGCCGTCGGGCTCCAGCTCGAACTCGGTGGTGGTCTCCACCCCGTCGAGCGTCCACATGAAGCGCAGTGTGCCGTCGTCGACGTGCAGCAGCCGCTGGTGTGGCGCGTCACCTTCGGGCGTGTAGCGGCCCCAGAACTCGTACCGCCGGGGCAGCTCGACCTCGGCGTGCTCGGCCAGCCAGACGCGCAGCTCGGCGGGGTCGGTCAGGGCTCGGCGGACGGTCGCCATCGGTGCGGCGAGGCGGGCGCGGATGGTCATCGACTCACTCATGCTTGTCGCCTTTCGGGTAGCAGGCCACGGCGAGTTTGAAGGCGTCCCCCTCGGCGCCGCCGTAGCGCGTGAACAGGTCCTGCAGCGTCGTCTGCAGGTCGTGCAGGAACTCCTGCCGTCGCTCGGCGGGCACCCGGATCTCGCCGGAGACGCCGATGGACGGCAGTTCGGGGGCGGCGCGGTCCAGCGCGGCGATGTCGGCCTGCACCTCTTCCATGAGGTCGAGCAGGTAGCCGAGGCTCAGCTCGTCGCGGGCCCGGCGGGCGCCGCCGATGCGGCCGACAAGGCGGGGCGAGAGCCAGTACGACCGGGCGACGGCCTGGTAGATGCCCTCGGTGATGCCGCGCACCTGCCGCTGCGCCACCTGCTCGGCCAGCCCGGCCGCGACGAGCTGCTTGACGTGGTAGTAGACGCGCTGCGGCGTCTGGTCCAGCCGGCCCGCGACCTCGGTGCAGGTGCGGGGTTCGGCCAGTTGCCGCAGCACCTCGATGCGCTGCGGCTTGAGCAGGACTTCGGCCTGCTCGCGCTGTTCCAGGTACAGGACGTCTCTCATGGCAAAATCAGTTTGTACGTACAAAACTTCTTTGTCAATGGCGTTGACGAGAGGCCGCGCGGTCCGCGCGGCCTCTCGTCGGTACGTCGCGTCAGGGCGTCCAGTCCGGACGCAACGGGTACCCGTTCACCCCCTCCGGGCCGCTGTGCGTGGCGAGCACGTGGTGCAGCTGGATGCCGTTGCGCTCGAACGCCAGCCGGGAACCGGCCATGTACAGCCCCCACACCCTTGCGGTGCCCGGCCCGACCTCGCCGACACAGAAGTCCCAGTGCTCGACCAGGTTGCGGCACCAGCCGGCAAGGGTCAGCGCGTAGTGCTGGCGCAGGTTCTCCTCATGGTGCACCTCGAACCCGGCGTCGTGGATCTCGCTGATCAGCCGGCCCGGACCGGCCAGCTCGCCGTCCGGGAAGACATACCTGTCGATGAACGCGCCGGACCGGTGCGGGGCCCGGTTGTCGGCGCGGGTGATGCAGTGGTTGAGCAGCCGCCCGCCGGGCTTGAGCCGGGAGCGCAGCGCGCCGAAGTAGGCCGGGTAGTTGCGCACGCCGATGTGTTCGGTCAGCCCGATCGAGGAGATCGCGTCGAACTGCTCGCGCGGCGCGTCCCGGTAGTCGAGGTGGCGCACCTCCGCCAGCTCGCTCAGCCCTTCCCGCTCGATCGCGGCCCGCGCCCACTCGGCCTGCGCGCGGGACAAAGTGACGCCGAGCGCCTTGACGCCGTACTCCCGGGCCGCGTGCCGGACCATGCCGCCCCAGCCGCAGCCGACGTCCAGCAGCCGCATCCCCGGCTTGAGCGCCAGCTTGCCGGCGACCAGGTCGTACTTGGCCCGCTGCGCCTCCTCCAGGGTGTCGCCGGGGCTGCGGAAGACCGCGCAGGTGTACGTCATGGACGGCCCGAGCACCTTCTCGTAGAAGGCGTTCGACACGTCGTAGTGGTGGGAGATCACGCTGCTGTCCCGGGTACGCGAGTGACGCAGGCCGGTCATCAGCCGCCGCCACCGCGGCGCCGCCTCCTGCGGCGGGGGCGGCGGCGGACGCAGCCGTTCCCAGCCGAGCCCGCGGACCAGCGCCAGCGCCTCGCTCATCGCCGGGATCCGCAGCGGCACCTCGTCCTTGATCACCCGAAGCGCCTCGTACGGGTCGCCCGGGTGCACGCCCTCCAGCCCCAGGTCGCCGCTGACGTAGGCGCGGGCCATGCCCAGGTCACCCGGCGCGGTGAGCAGGTAGGACAGGCCCCGCTCGGTACGGATCGCCAGGGTGATCCCGGCGTCGACCGGGCCCAGCGTGCTGCCGTCGTAGCCGGTGACCCGGACGGGCAGGTCGCCGGTGGTGACCGCGCGGACCACGTCCGCGACTGTGGGTCCGGTACGCCGGCCGCCCGCCGGCGGGCCGGCCGGGGCGCTCGCCGCCCCGGGTGTTCGGTCGGTCAGACTCATGCTCGGGATACCGCCTTCTCGTACAGTCCGGTGAGCCGGTGGTCCGGGTCGTAGCGGTCCTTCACGGCGCGCCAGGTGTCCCCGCCGTAGAGCCGGTCGAACGCCGCCCGGTCGTAGTACGCGTCGGAGTAGAGCGACTTGTGACCGCCCACCTCCGACACCATGCGCTCGATCTGCCGGTTGACGTCGCCGTCGGCGGCGCCCACCGCGATGGGCACGCTCCCCCAGAAGCCGATGTTCACATACGTTTCACCCGGTTGGAGCGGATATAGCGGCCACGCCTTCGCGGACCCGGGGCCGGCGGGTTCGCGCAGCCGCAGCGGGCACAGCCAGACCGGCGTCATGCCCACGTTCGCGGCGAACCAGCGCAGGAACTCGGGCGTGCGGTCCAGCGGGACCTCCACGTCCTGCACGACACGCTCACGCGCCGGGCGGCCCCGCCACCTGTCGACGCGGGCGGCCACCTGGTGCCGGTGCTCCAGCCGCACGATCCGGTGGTAGACGTCGCTGCGCCGGTAGCGCCGCGGCCACAGCCGCCGCACCACCGGATGCTGCACCCCGAACGCCGCCGAGCACCAGAACCAGTCGGTGTCCCACCGCCAGAGATAGTCGTACGCGGTGAGCGTGTCCCGGGTGCGGCGACGCAGCGAGCGGTAGTAGATGTCCTGGCCGGTGTAGTCGGACGGGCCACCCTCGGCCTCGTCGGTGAACGTGCCCAACACCAGGTAGGACTCGCCGGGGCTGAACACCACCCCGTCCATGGCGTCGACCGGCTCGCCACCCCAGGCGCCCTTGGCGACCACCTCGCCGACGGCGTCGACCAGTTCCTCCAGGCGGGTGAACCGGATGTTGCGCAGCGCCACGTACCGGCGGACCGGTTGCAGCTCGATGCGCAGCCGGGTGGCGTAGCCGAGGCTGCCCAGCGAGTTGGGGAAGGCCCGGTGCAGGTCGGCGTGCTCGCCTCGGGGCCGGGTCGTGACGATCTCCCCGGCGCCGGTGAGCACGTCCATCTCCAGCACCGACTCGTGCGGCAGGCCGTTGCGGAAGGAGGTGGACTCGATGCCCAGCCCGGTCACCGCGCCGCCCAGCGTGATCGTGCGCAACTGCGGCACGACCAGCGGCATCAGGCCGTGCGGCAGCGTCGCGTCGACCAGGTCCTCGTAGGTGCACATGCCCTGCACGTCGGCGGTGCGGGCCGCCGGGTCGACGGCGAGCACACCGGTCAGGCCGCTCACGTCCAGACCCGGGGTACGCGGCGCGGAGCGGGGCCGGAAGAGGTTCGAGGTCTGCTTGGCCAGCCGTACGGGTTCCCCGGCGGGCACCGCGGCGTAGGAGCGCCGCAGCGTGTCCACCGCCCGTTCATGATCACGGACAGCGTGCATGAGATCACCTTACGCTCGGGTACGACAATTCGTGGGACGTCCACGGTGGCCTCGCCGACACGCCGTCGACACGCGCGTTACCGTGACCGCCATGGCGAATCCCGCGCTGACCGCTCTCGACCACACCGGTCTGCCGTACCGGGTCATCCGGCACGGGCCGGTGGCGAGCCTCGCCGAGGCGGCCGCCGCGCGCGGCGTCGAGGTGCCGGACGTCGTCAAGACGATCGTGATCCGCCGCGGCGAGGACGACCTGCTGTTCGTACTGACCCCCGGCGGCCGGGTGATCTCCTGGCCGAAGCTGCGCGCCCTGCTCGGGGTGAGCCGGCTGTCGATGCCGGACGCCGCCGCGGCGAAGGACGCCACCGGGTACGCGCGCGGCACCATCACGCCGTTCGGGTCCAGCACCGCCTGGCCGGTGGTCGCCGACGAGCGGCTGCGCGGCCGGGAGATCACGCTCGGCGCGGGCGAGCACGGCCTCGCCGTCGCGGTCGACGCGGACACCGCGCTGGCCGCGCTCGACGCGACGGTGGCCGACGTGACCGACGAGGAGCCGACGCGCTGACCGGTGGCCGGTGGGCGGCCGGCGGCATAGCGTGGAGAACATGCCGAAAGCCGTCTGGAACGATCTCGTCGTCGCCGAGAGCGACGACACAGTGCTGGTCGAGGGCAACCACTACTTCCCCCGTACGGCCCTGCGCGAGGACCTGATCCGTCCCTCCGACACCCACACGGTCTGCCCGTGGAAGGGCACCGCCTCCTACTACACGCTCGAACACGGCGGCGCCACCAGCCCCGACGCCGTCTGGTACTACAGCGACCCGAAGCCGGAGGCGGAGATGGTCCGCGACCGGGTGGCGTTCTGGAAGGACGTCCGGGTCGTCGACTGACACCGGCTCGACTGGCACCCGGCCGCCCCGGTGGGTCACTATGCCCCCATGGCCGACCCGCACTCCGACCCGTCCGGCACCGTCTACGGGGCCCGCCGCGCCCGTGGCGCCCGTGGTCTCCGGCTGCCGCAGGACCCGCTGATGCGGATCGCGCTGGGCGTCGGCGCGACGGGCGTACTCCTCGGGGCCTTCTTCGCCACCGGCGTGCTCGGCGGCGGCAACGAGCGGCCTGTGGTGCCGGCGGCGGCAGTGCCGACCGCTGCGCCGAGCGAGCCGAGCGTGGAACCGACGGCCGAGCCCACGCCGTCGTCGTCGCCCTCGCCGAGCGCGGCGCCGACCAAGCCCGCCGCGCCGGTGGCCACCCCGAAGGTGCTCCGGGGCGTGCCGTCCGGGCGCTGCCTCGGCGTGACGGGCGACGAGGCCGAGGGCGCGCAGGCCGCGCTCGCCGACTGCACCGGCGGGCCCGAGCAGCAGTGGGTGGTCACGCCGGTCACGAACGACACCTACCTGCTCGTCAACGCCGCGAGCAGCAAGTGCCTGGACGTCAACGAGGCGAAGACCGACGACGGCGCGGACGTGCAGCAGTGGTCCTGCAACGGGCAGGCCAACCAGCAGTGGCGGTTCCAGCAGGCCGGCGAGGGCGTGGCGCTGCTGGTCGCCGTGCACAGCGGCAAGTGCACCCAGGTCGACGACGCGGGCACCGAGCCCGGCCGCGAGCTGGAGCAGGCGCCGTGCAGCGGCGCTCCCGAGCAGCAGTGGGCGGTCGGCTGACCGGTCACCCCCGGTGACTCCGGCCGGTCAGCCGCGGTAGCTCCAGGCCCGCCGGCCCGCGACCACCGGCAGCGCGAACGCGGGCTCGTCGGCGGGACGGCGCCGCAGCAGCAGGGACAGCCCGGCCGCGCCGACGGACAGCGCGCCCGCCACGTACCAGGCCGTCGCGTAGTCGCCGAGCCGGTCCCGGACCAGGCCCGCACCGGTGGCCGCGAGCGCGGCGCCGAACTGGTGCGCGGCGAACACCCAGCCGAACACCACAGCACCGGACGCGCCGAACCACTCCCGGCACAGCGCCACCGTCGGCGGCACGGTGGCCACCCAGTCCAGCCCGTAGAAAACGATGAAGACAAGCATGCTCGGCCGGGCCGACCCGGCGAACAGACTCGGCAGCACCAGCAGCGACGCCCCGCGCAGCGCGTAGTAGGCGCCGAGCAGCAGCCGGGCGTCGACCCGGTCGGTGAGCCAGCCGGAGGCGATCGAACCGGCGATGTCGAAGAGCCCGACCAGGGCGAGCAGCCCGGCCGCTGTGGTCTCCGGCATGCCGTGGTCGTGCGCCGCAGGCACGAAGTGCGTACCCACCAGGCCGTTCGTGGTCGCGCCGCAGATCGCGAAACCACCGGCGAGCAGCCAGAACGGCCGCGTCCGCGCGGCGGCGGCGAGCGCGCCGACCGCCCGGGCCGCCGCGCCGCCCTCCGGCCGCGGCGGCGGCACGACCTCGGTCGCGCCATAAGCGGGCCGGCCCAGGTCCGCCGGGTGCTCGCGCAACAACCACACCACAAGGGGTACGACCGCCAGCGCGCCTCCGGCCACGACGAGTGCCGCCGTGCGCCAGCCGTGGTCGCGCACCAGCACCGCCAACAGCGGGAGGAAGACGAGCTGCCCGGCCGCCCCACCGGCGGTGAGCACACCGGTCACCAGGCCGCGGCGCTTGACGAACCAGCGTCCGGTCACCGTCGCCACGAACGCCAGGGCCATCGAGCCGGTACCCAGCCCGACGAGGACGCCCCAGCAGAGCAGTAGCTGCCAGCTCTCGGTCATCCCCACGGTCAGGCCACTGCCGACGGCCACCAGCACCAGTGCCGCGGCCACCACCCGGCGGATGCCGAACCGGTCCATCAGCGCGGCGGCGAACGGCGCGGTGAGGCCGTACAGCAGCAGGTTGACCGAGACGGCCGCGGAGATGGTCGCCAGCGGCCAGCCGAACTCGGCGTGCAGCGGGTGCAGCAGCACGCCGGGGGTGGCCCGGAAGCCGGCCGCGCCGACCAGCGCGACGAAGGCGACAGCAGCGACGAGCCAGGCCGGATGCAGGCGGGATCGGGTCACCAGCCGAGTCTCGGACCGGGATGGCCTCGGCGACGAGTGGCCGGAAAGCCATCGTGCGCAATAATCGGGCCATGTCCGTACCGCACCGGGTGGCCGTCCTCGCCCTCGACGGCGTGATCGCGATCGACCTCGGCACCCCGGCCCAGGTCTTCGGCGCCGCCCGCACCGACGACGGCGTCCCCCTGTACGCCGTCGCGACCTGCACCCCGGGCGGGCAGCCGGTACGCAGCAGCGCCGGCTTCCAGGTGCTCCCCGACCACGGCCTGGAACTCCTCGACAGCGCCGACACCGTGATCGTCCCCGGCATCCACGCCGGTTCGCCGCTGCGCGACGGCACGATGGCCGCCGAGGTGGCCGACGCGCTGCGCGCCGCGTACGCCCGGGGCGCCCGCGTCATGTCCATCTGCACCGGCGCGTTCGTGCTCGCCGCCGCCGGCCTGCTCGATGGCCGCCCGGCCACCACCCACTGGGCGTACGCGCCGCGCTTCCGCCGCCTGCACCCCGGCGTACGACTCGATCCCGACGTGCTCTTCGTCGACGACGGGCGCGTGCTCACCTCGGCCGGGGTGGCCGCCGGCATCGACCTGTGCCTGCACGTCGTCCGCACCGACCACGGCAGCGCGGTGGCCAACCGGGCGGCCCGGCGCTGCGTGGTGCCGCCGTGGCGCGACGGCGGGCAGGCCCAGTACATCGAACGGCCGGTGCCCCGGGGCGCGGACCACGGCACCGCCGCCACCCGCGAGTGGGCCCGGCAGCGCCTGCACGAGCCAATGGCGTTGCGCGAGATGGCGGCGCACGCGCGGATGAGCGTCCGCACGTTCACCCGGCACTTCCGCTCCGAGACCGGGCTCAGCCCGGCGCAGTGGCTGCTCCAGCAGCGCACCGAGCACGCCCGGGTGCTCCTGGAGACCACTGACCTGAGCGTCGACCGCATCGCCCGGGACGCGGGCTTCGGCACCACCGCCGCGCTGCGCCAGCACTTCCACTCCCGGGTGGGCGTGGCACCGAGCGCGTACCGCCGGACGTTCCGCCGCCCTTCCCCCGCGGCCTCCCCCGCCCCGCCTTCGCCCGCTGCCCCGCCCTCGCCTGGTCCCGCCGATCTTGGAGTTGTGGCGCCGGGAAGGCCGGACGTGTCGGAGTTGTCCACTGCCACAACTGCATGATCGGCGGCGGGCGGTCTGACGGTCAGGCGAGGTGGGGCTGGCGGCGCAGGGCGCGGAGCTGGGTGAGATGCAGCGGCAGGTGCACGCGGATGTGCAGATCCAGGGCTCTGCCCCACGGCAGCGAGTCGTCCACGTCCAGGTCGAAGCCCTCGCGCAGCACCGTGTCCACAGGTGTCTCCGCCGCCGGGCCGAGCCGCTCGGCCAGCGCGCACAGCTTCTGGCTGGTGGCCCGGAACAGCGCGGCCAGGCCGTCCAACCCGCCGCACTCGGACACCAGCGCGTCCAGTTGGGGCCGGTGGATGGTGTCCAGGTCGTAGTAGGCGAACGGCGAGCCGGCCAGCACCGCCTCAGTCGCCTCGCTCATCAGCTCGTCGTTGGCGGCGAGGTGCGCCACGATCTGCTCAGCGCTCAACTGACCCTCCGGCGGCGGCCCGAACCCGCCCGCGTCGATCTCCGCGAGCAGTTCGTCGTACGCCTGCCGTAGTGCCGCGACGTCCACCTCGTCCATGTGTCGCATCCAACCCCCGCCGCTGCCGCGCCCACCCCGGCTACCGCGCCGGGTTCACCCGGACGGGTCCGGACAGGCGAAAAGGCCGGCACCCCGTCTTGGGGGTGCCGGCCTTTCACGTGTGTCTGTTACTTGTTCCAGTGTTCGGCGACGAGGTCGGCGGCCTGCTGCTCCCACTGGGCGTAGTGGTCGGGGTAGGCGGAGACCTGGACGGTCTGGGCGGCCTTGGTCAGTGGCATGTCCTGCCAGCCGTCGACCTGCTTCAGACCCTTCAGGAACGCGGTGGTGGAGTATTCGGGGTCGGTGATCTGCTCGACCGTGCCCCACCCGCTGGAGGGGCGCTGCTGGAACAGGCCCTGCGAGTCGTGGTCGTTGCGGTCACCGAGGTGGCCGAGGTTCTCCAGCTTCGACTCCTGCAACGCGGTGGCGATGGAGACGACGGCGGCGCGTTCGTCCATGCCGGCCTTCTTCGTGGCCGCGATGATCGCCTTCACATTCGCGGTCTGCTCGTCGTTCAACTCGATGCGCGACTGGTTGCCCTGCACACCGTGCGGGATCAGCTTGTCCGACTGGACGGTGGCCGTGACCGGCTTGGCGTTGGCCGTGGTGTCAGCCGCGTGCGCGGCGACCGGGCCGGCGAACACGCCACCGGTGAAGGCCAGACCAGCAATACCCAGGACGCTCTTACGCAGAATCGTGTTCATGATGGGGCTCCATTCGGGGGATCGACGCCCACACCGACAGGGGGTTCGGCGCGGGTGCGAGCACCGTCAGGCGCTCAACAGAAGTCTTCGCGGGGGATCTCGGCTGCTCGCGGGGCCCGGGGGCCTCGGCGCGGCGCCGGAAGGATGTCCAACGACCCGCGGCCCGGCGTCATTCCCGGGGCCTCACGCCACCGGCGGGGCGGCGCGGGTTCACGTCGTCGGAACCAGGCTCAACGACCGGCCGGGCGAGATGATTCCCGCGGCTCACGCCGCCGCAACCGAACTCAACGACCGGCAGCCCCGGACCGTTCCCATACCCGCCGCCGCCTTGAGGGGGCGTGGCCTTGCTCGGTCAGTCACCTGATTACAACGCCACCGACCCGCCCACGATTCCACCACCAGAGTGCCACCCACCACCCCCGAACCGGACACCCACCCCACACGCGCCAGATCCTCACCGCGCCCAGCCGGGCACCTCGCTCTGCGCCCCGTGCTCAAGGAGTTTGCGGCACCTTCCGGGCGCCCGCGAGACCACAAACTCCTTGATCACCCCCGAAGAGGCCCTTCCCAGGCCCCCACACAGGGGTTGATCATGAGGTTGGCGGCGGCAAAACGGACACCGAGTGCCGTCAAGTTCATGATCGACGCCCTCGGGCGGGGTGTGGCTGGACGGGAGCGCAGCGGCCGCCGACAGGCACGCGATCTTGCAGTTCGAGCCCTCCGGGCGTCCCATTCGCGCGGTTTGCGGGGTACCAAAGTGCAAGATCGCGCGCGGCCCCAGGGAGCCCTGGGCGGGTTGGGGCGCCGAAGAAACTCCCCCGAGGAGCCTTGGGTCGGCGATCTTGGAGTTGTGGCACCTCGCGAAGGGTGTAAACCGGGCATCCTGGGCGCCACAAGTCCAAGATCGACGAGGGGAGCGCGAGGGCGTCAGCGGCGGCCGTGGCGGGCGCGTAGGTAGTCGGACACCACGTACTCGCCCAGGTCGTCCAGGTCTGGGGTGAACATCCGGCCACCCGAGCGCCGTGCCACCGCGTCCACGAACCGGCGCAGTCCCGGGTCGTCGCCCAGCATGAACAGGTTGAGCGTGGCGCCGTACCGGGTCAGCCGGTCCACCTCCCGGATCGTCGCCGAGATGGTCTCCGGCAGCGGCGGCCAGTGGAAGTACGCCTCGCCGTCCTCCGGGTCCAGGTGCGCTGTGGGCTCGCCGTCGGTGACCACGAGCACCACCGGCTCGGCGCCCGGATGGCGGCGCAGGTGCCGGCCGGCGAGCCGCAGCGCGTGCTGCAGATTGGTGCCCTGCTGCATGTCCGGCTCCACCGCCGCCAGCTCCTGCTGGGTGAGCGGCATCGCCTCCCGGCCGAAGCCGACGATCTGCAACGCGTCCTGCGGGAACCGGGTGGCCATCAGATGCGACAGGGCCAGCGCGGTCTGCTTCATCGGACCCCAGCGGCCCTGCGAGATCATCGAGTACGACAGGTCGACGCAGAGCACCACAGCCGCCGACGCCCGCCGCTCGGTCTCCACCACCTCGAAGTCCTCGACCGCGAGCGGCACCGGCACTCCGGGCCCGGCCCGGTGTACCGCCCGGGTGAGCGTGCGCACCACGTCCAGCGGCTGCTCGTCGCCGTACTCCCAGGGGCGGGACGCGCCGCTCACCTCGCCTGCCGCGCCTGCGGTGCGGAGGTCGTGCTGGCCGCGCGGGCCGGCCGTCAGGTCGGCGAAGACACGCCGCAGCGCGGTGCTCGCGAGGCGGCGCAGCGCCTTCGGGCTGAGCGTCAGCCCGTCCGCGTCGCGGGTGACCCAGCCCTGGCGGCGCAGCTCGCGTTCCAGCTCCTGCAGCCGGCGTACGTCGTCGGCGGCGTCGCGGCCCAGCGTGCGGGCGACCGCCTCCACGTCGACGTCGTCGAGCGTGCCGCCGGACTGGTCCTGGTCGAGGGAGTCCAGCAGCTCGTCGAGTTCGGCGATCTCGTCCAGCGCGCCGGTGGCCTCGCCGTAGCCGAGCGGCTGGTCGCCGCGGACCCGCTCACCGCGCTGCCAGTTGAGGTCCGGCCGCAGCGACCGCAGGTGGGCGTCGAGTTGGGACAGCTCACCGGCCAGCCGGTCGCCGAGCGACTGGCGCATCAGTCCGGCCAGTTCCTCGCGCTGCCGGTCGGACAGCGACCGCATCAGCCGCTCACCCGCGGCGGCCCGGCGGGCCAGCACGTCGATCAGCTCGTCGACGTTAGTGGGCCGCTCGGGGAAGAACTCCCCGTGCCGGCGCATGAACTCGGCGAACGCGTCGGTGGTGTCCTCCGACCGCGCGTGCCGGGCGAGCAGGTCGTTGAGGTCGCGCATCATCTCGGCGAGCTGCCGCTGGGCGGCCGGGTCGGCGGCGGCCCGCGCCGCGTCGCGCAGCCCGGCGAAGCGCTGCTCCAGCACGTCGCCACGCAACCCGTCGAGGATACGCTGGTACGTCTGCCGCGCTTCGGCGCTGGCCCAGTCGTACCCGGAAAGCTCCGACACCGCGCGGGCGGTGGAGCGGGGCAGGTTGTCGAGCACGGCCTCGGCGAACCGGGCGTCGTCGCCGTCGCGGCCGCGCAGCTCGTCGCGTTCGGCGGCGAGCGCCTGGTCGAGCAGCGCCCGGGCCCGGGTGACGGCGCCGTCGAGGTCACCGCGGCGCAGCGCCTCGCGACGCATGCGGCGGGCCCGGGCGGCGAGGTCGTCCAGCCCACCCCGCCCCTGCGGGCCGCGCCGCAGCAGCTCGCGAAGCGACTCGCGCAGGCTGCCGCCGGCGAGCACGTCCGAACCGACCGCGTCCACCGCGGCGCGCACGTCGTACGGCGGGGCGAGCGGGTCGGGTCCGCCGCGCCACTGCCCGTACCGGAAGCGGTTGCCGCCGGCCACTGTCAGTCCCGGTCCCCGTAGACGGTGCGCCCGGAGTCGGTGACGTCCTTGCCGAGCCGCCGGGTCAGGTGCAGTCCTTCCAGCACGAACTCGATGCCGGCGGCGGCCTCCTCCGGGCTGGGCGCGTCGCCGAGCCCGAGCCGGTCGAGCACCTTGGCCAGCCCCGGTACGGTGCCGACCTGGCGCAGCAGCTCGGCCGAGGAGACCAGTTCCCCGGTCTCGACGGCGCCGCCCTCGGCGACGAGCGCGGTGAAGCCGGACAGGTCCAGCCCGGCCAGGCGGGCGCGGAACGTCTCGGCGGTGGCGGTACGCAGCAGGTGCGCGAGCACCTCGATCTCGCGTCCCTCCTCGCCGCTCTCGAACTCGACCTTCCCGCGCAGCGTGGAGGTGACCGAGACGGTGTCCCCGATCCGGGCCACCGGCGCCTCCGGACGAGACGCCGACGACGCAGCACCGCCACCCGAGGCGACGGCAGAGGCACCGGCCAGCAGACCGGAACGGCGCAGCGCGGCGGCGGCCACTGTCTCCGCGGCGGCGATGGCGAACCGGGCGGACACACCGGAGCGCGGGTCCACCGACGGCGACTCCCGCACGTCGCGGGCGAACCGGGCGAGCACCTCCAGCACGTGCTCCGGCACGGCGGCGACCAGATCGGCCTCCTGCCGGATCAGCGCCAGCTCCAGTTCCAGGTCCAGCGGGTAGTGGGTACGGATCTCCGCGCCGAACCGGTCCTTCAGCGGCGTGATGATCCGGCCCCGGTTGGTGTAGTCCTCCGGGTTGGCGCTGGCCACCAACAGCAGGTCCAGCGGCAGCCGCAGCTGGTAGCCGCGGACCTGGATGTCGCGCTCCTCCAGCACGTTGAGCAGCGCCACCTGGATGCGTTCGGCCAGGTCGGGCAGCTCGTTGACGGCGAAGATCCCCCGGTTGGTACGCGGTACGAGCCCGAAGTGGATGGTCTCCGGGTCGCCGAGCGTGCGCCCCTGGGCGAGGCGGATCGGGTCGACGTCGCCGATCAGGTCACCGACGCTGGTGTCCGGCGTGGCGAGCTTCTCGCCGTACCGCATCGAGCGGTGCAGCCAGCCGATCGGCAGGTCGTCGCCGGCCGATTCGACGAGCGCCCGGGAGGCGGGCGTGATCGGGTGCATCGGGTGCTCGTTGAGCACCGAGCCGGGGATCACCGGGGTCCACTCGTCCAGCAGCGCGCCGAGCGAGCGGATCAGCCGGGTCTTGCCCTGCCCGCGCTCGCCGAGCAGCACCATGTCGTGCCCGGCGAGCAGCGCGCGCTCGACCTCGGGCAGCACCGTGTCCTCGTAGCCCACGATGCCGGGGAAGCGGTCCTCGCCGGAGCCCATCCGGGCGAGGAGGTTGTCTCGGAGTTCCTGCTTGACCGTGCGGTACTGGTGGCCGGCCGCACGCAGCGCGCCGAGTGTGCTCGGCAGCTCGGCGGGCGGAACCGGGGGAACCTGGTTGGGAGCGGTCACCCGATCCACGCTAGCGCGGTCCGGCTCCGGGTGCGCCTGTCGTCGTATCCACGACCCTGACGCACCCGGAGCGCCGCTCACTTCCCGAGGCGGGCGCGGACCATCCGGGGCACGGCGGCCAGGCCGGTGACCGGGCGGAACGCGCGCGCGGCGGCGACCAGCGCGGCGTACTCGTCGTCGGTCAGGTCGATCTCGGCGGCGGCCGCGTTGCGTTCCATCTGCTCGACCCCGGAGGCGCCCGGGATGGCCACCACGTTGGGGTGCCGCAGCACGTACGCGAGCGCGATCTGGCTCGGCGTGGCGTCGTGCGCGTCGGCGACCTCGCGCAGCGTGGCGATCAGCTCGGCGCCGCGTTCCAGGTTCTCCGGCAGGAAGTACGGGTTGGCCCGGCGTACCGCCCCGGCGGGCGGGTTCGTGGCGTCGTAGCGGCCGGAGAGGAAGCCCTGCGCCAGCGGCGAGTACGCGATGACGATGCGGCCGGCCTGCTCCGCGTACGGGATGAGGTCTTCCTCGGGCCCGCGGTCGATCATGCTGTAGCGGACCTGGTTGCTCAGCACCCGGCGGCCCAGCGCGGCCTCGGCGAACCGCCACCGGCGCAGGCCGTAGTTGCTGACGCCGACCTCGCCGACCAGTCCGACGTCCTGCAGCGAGCGCATGCCGCGCATGGTGGTGGTGTCGGCGACCACCGGGTTGGCCTGGTGCACCTGGTAGAGGTCGATGCCGTCGACGCCGAGCCGGGCGGCGGAGGCGACGGCGCGCTGCTGCACGACGGGGGCGACCGGCAGCAGCGGGAAGATCTTGCTGGCGACCACCACCTTGGCCCGGTCGTCGCCGAGCGCCGCGCCGAGGATGCGCTCGCTGCGGCCGAAGCCGTACAGCTCGGCGGTGTCGAACAGGGTGACGCCCAGGTCGAGCGCCCGTCGCACGATCTCGGCGGCCCGGCGCTCGTACTCGGAGCCGTAGCCCCACTCCTTGGAGCCGAACTGCCAGGTGCCGAGACCGATCTTGGAGATGGGCTTGGGGGTGTCGAGCCGCACGTAACGCATGAGGCCGAACGTACCCGCGCCGCGGCGACAGCACTCCGCTGCGGACAGAATGGCCTCGTGACTTACCTCGCCAGCGACGACCGTTACCAGGAGATGAGCTACCGGCGCAGCGGCCGGAGCGGGCTGAAGCTCCCCGTGATCTCCCTCGGCCTGTGGCACAACTTCGGACCGGACCGGCCCTTCGAGCGGCAGCGCGACATCGTCCGCCGCGCCTTCGACCTCGGCATCACCCACTTCGACCTGGCCAACAACTACGGCCCACCGCCCGGTTCGGCGGAGGAGAACTTCGGCCGGCTGGTCGCCACCGACCTGAAGCCGTACCGGGACGAGCTGGTGATCTCCAGCAAGGCCGGCTACCTGATGTGGCCCGGCCCGTACGGCGAATGGGGCTCGCGCAAGTACCTGATCTCGTCGCTGGACCAGTCGCTGCGCCGCCTCGGGCTGGACTACGTCGACATCTTCTACTCGCACCGCTTCGACCCGGAGACTCCGCTGGAGGAGACGATGGGCGCGCTCGACGCGATCGTCCGCTCCGGCAAGGCGCTCTACGTCGGCATCTCCAACTACGACTCGGAGCAGACCGAGCGCGCCGCCGAGATCCTGCGCGACCTTGGTACGCCGCTGCTGATCAACCAGCCGTCGTACTCGATGATGAACCGCTGGACGGAGAGCGACGGCCTGCTGGACACGCTGGAGCGCGTGGGCGCCGGCTGCATCGCGTACAGCCCGCTCGCCCAGGGCCTGCTCACCGACCGTTACCTCACGGGCATTCCGGCCGACTCCCGGGTGCGTACGAGCGTCTTCCTCAACGAGAGCGACCTCGACGAGGAGACGATGGCGACGGTCCGCGGGCTCGCGGCGGTGGCCGAGCGGCGCGGCCAGACGCTGGCCCAGCTCGCTCTCGCCTGGGCGCTGCGCGACCCGCGCATGACCAGCCTCATCATCGGCGCGAGCAGCGTCGCGCAGTTGGAGGGCAACGTGGCCGTGCTGGACAACCTCGACCTCGCCGGTGACGACCTGGCCGAGATCGAGGGCCTGCTCGGCTGAGTCACCAGATCCGGCGCCGCCCGGCGCGGTGGTTGCGGACACCGCACGGCCGCCCGGGCGGCGGGCCGCCGGTCCGGTTCAGCCGCACCCCGACCACCGCTGCCGCGAGCAGCGCGACGACGAGCGCCGCCGCGCCGACGACGAGCGGCCGGGACAGCGGTCCGCCGTCGGTCACCGTCGCCACCGGCACCGCCGACTCGTCGTCGGTCGCCGCCCCGGCGAGGGTACGCGGAGGCGACGCGCTCGCCTTCGGCGCTGCCGGTGACGCGTCCGGCTCACCGCGGGCCGCCCGGAAGATCACGTCCGAGCAGGAGTAGTAGGTGTCCTGGGTGTCCGAGTTCTGCCAGATGACGTAGACGATGTGCCGGCCGGTGCGGTCAGCCGGCAGCCGGCCCCGCATCTCGTACGCGCCGGAGCGGATCGGCGGGTCGGTGACCTGAAGGAACGGCTTCTTCTCCAGCTCCGCCCAGGTCAGCCGCTGCTGCGGCGAGTACGAGCCGGTGGTGACGTAGTACCGGAACGTGCCCTGGTGCGGGATGGTGGTGCGGTAGCGGAACGTGTGCCGGGCACCGGCGGTGAGCGTGGTGGCCGGCCAGTCGGCGCGCGGCAGGTCCAGCCCTCGGTACGCGGAGAGCCCGCCACTGCACAGCTCCCCGTCCGGGATGAGTTCCCGGTCCCGCCCGTCGACGCGGGCCACCCGGATGTTGTCCCACTCGCGTACCGCCGCGCCGGCGGCGATCGCGGCCCGGCACGCGGCCGTCTTCGCCCGGCCACCCTCCGGCCCGCACGCGGCGGCCCGGCTCAGCGGGCTGGTCGGCGCACCGTGCGCGCCGGCCGGTGTGGCGCCGAGCGGCACCGTCACGGCGACGGCGGCGAGCGCGGCGAACGCGCGGCGTGCGGCCATGTGATCGACCTCCTGCGCACTGGTACGGCCGCGAGGCGTCAAAGGTTCGATCCGCGCCGATCGGCCGGGCCGGTGTGACCGAACGGACAGGCGGGGCGGCGGGGCGCGTGCAGGGGGACCTACAGTGACCAAACCCTGTGATCGAGGAGCGTCCCTTGCCCGAGCCGGAACCGTCCCCCGAGCCGTCCCGCGCCGCCCCGGCGGACGGGCCGACGACGGGCGACGTCCCACCTGCCGCCCAGCCGTATCTGCTGGTCCTGCCCACCATGGAGGGCGCGCCCCCGCCGGTGCCCTGGCCCGGTGCGGAGGGGCAGCCCGGCTGGGCGATTCCGGTCACCGTCCCGCCCGGCACCCAGGGGTACGCGCTGTTCGTCCCGCTGGTGCCGGCGACCGGCCAGCCGAGCGCGGTGCCCGCTCAGGCGACAGCGCCGGCCGTCGAACGCTCCCCGGCGGAGGGTGCCGCCCTCTCCCCCGCCACCGGCGACGCCGCCAGGACGCAGCCGGCTCCCGCGGGCGCGGGCGTGTCCCCGGCCGGGGACGGTTCGACGAGGGCGGCTGATCGTGGAGAGCCTGCCACCGCACCGGCCGACCGTCCGGCGGGGCCCGTCGCCGCCACACCGGACGCTCCCGGCACACCGGGGACCCCGAGCACGCCGCCGCCCCCCGGTCCGTCGCCCGCACCGAGCACGCCGCCGGTCCCCGGTCCGTCGCCCGCACCGGGCACGCCGCCGGTCCCCGGTCAATCGCCCGCACCGGGCACACCGCACGCTCCGGGCATGCCACCGCCTCCCGGTCGGCCGATGGGCGCGCCGCCGTACCCCGGCCCGGGATGGACCGGCCACCCGCAGGCGCCGGTCTGGGCGCCGCGACCGCCGACGCCGCGGACCTCGTTCCTCGGCGCGCGGTGGCCCGGCCCGAAGAAGGCGACCGGCCGGGCCGCGCCGCTCGCGGTGCTGGCCGGCGCGGTCGGCAGCGCGGTCTTCGTGCCGCTGGGCCGGGTCGGCGTCGGCTGGTTCCTGGGGTGGCTCACGCTCACTGTCGCGGTGGTGCTGGCGGTCCGCGCGAAGACCGCTGACCTGCCTCGCGCCGACCGGCTCATCCGGGCCGGGTGGGCGGCGGCCGCGCTGGCCCTGATGGCCGTGCCGGCGTTCCGCAACGCCTGGTGGCTCGTGACGTTCTGCGTGCTCGGCGCGCTGGGCTGCGCCACCCTCGCGATCATCGGCGGGCGGCTGGTGCGGTCGATCCTGTTCGGCCTGGTCGCCACGCCGTTCGCGGCGCTGCGCGGCCTGCCCTGGGTACGCCGGCACGTCACCACCTCGGCGTCGGCGGCGACGGTCAGCAAGGTGACCGTCTCGGTGGTCGCCACAGTCGTGGTGCTCGTGGTCTTCGGCAGTCTGCTCGCCTCCGCCGACGCGGCGTTCTCCGAGGCGCTCGGCTCGCTCGTTCCCGAGACCGACATGGGTTCGGTGTTCAGCTGGGTGTTCCTGGCAGTGGTGGGCGGGCTGATCGCGGTCGCCGCGGTCTACACGATCGCCGCGCCGCCCGACCTGTCCACCGTGGACAAGTCCGGCGAGCGGCGGATCGGCCTGCTGGAGTGGGCCCCGGCCATCGGCGCGCTCGTCCTGCTGTTCGCCGGCTTCGTGGTGGTGCAGTTCACGGTGCTCTTCGGCGGGCAGCGACACGTGCAGCGGGTCGCCGGTCTCAGCTACGCCGAGTACGCGCGGAGCGGCTTCTGGCAGCTGCTCTTCGTCACGCTGCTGACGGTGGCGGTGCTCGGTGGCGTGGGCCGCTGGGCGCGCCGGGAGCGGCCGGTCGAGCGCGTCCTGCTGCGTGTGCTGCTCGGGCTGATCAGCGCGCTGAGCGTGGTGATCGTGGCGTCGGCGCTGTCCCGGATGTGGACGTACCAGAAGGTCTACAGCTTCACCGGTGAGCGGATCTTCGTGATGGCGTTCGAGATGCTGCTCGGCACGGTCTTCCTGATGATCATCCTGGCCGGCGTCCGGTTCAAGGGCCGGTGGATTCCCGGCACCACAGTCGCGCTGGCGGTGGCGATGCTGCTCGGCCTGGCGGTGCTCAACCCGGAGGACTACGTCGCCCGGCGCAACACGCTGCGGTACGAGCAGACCGGCAAGATCGACGCCTGGTATCTGCGGGCGCTGTCCGCCGACGCGACGCCGTCGCTCGCCAAGCTTCCCGACCCGGTACGCCGGTGCACGCTGAGCTGGATCGCCGACGACCTCGCCGAGCCCGACCCCTGGTACGCCTGGAACCTGGGCCGCCAGCGCGCCCGCAAGGCACTGGAGGAGGTCGGCCCGCAGGCGGTCGGCGGCCCGAAGGACTGCCGCCGCGCGGACCAGTTCGACCTGCCGAAGACGCGGAGCCCACGCTGACGTTTCTGACCGGGCCGCGGATCGCCGCGGCCCGGTCAGGCGGGGCCGCCGCCGAAGCCGATCTCGTTGCCGTCCGGGTCGCGGAAGGTCGCCTTCCGGACGCCGTTGTCGTAGGTCTCCTGCGCCGCAGGCGTCAGACCACGGGCGGCGATCGCCGCGACGCGGGAGTCGAAGTCTTCGACGAAGACCGTCTGCATGGCGTGACCGGCGTGGTCGGGCCGCACCTCGATGTAGAGGTAGCGGTGCTCGGCCAGCTCCCACACCGCCTCGTGGTCGTTGGGCAGGAACTGCGGCGGGGCGCCGAGCAGCCGCTCGTACCAGGCCGTCGACACGGCGAGATCGCGGATCGGGACGCCGGCGAACAGGTCGACAGTCATCCGGCCAATCTAGCGGCGTCGACGTGTCCGCGTGGGCTCACGCCGTACCGGCGCTTGAACGCCGCGCTCAGGGCGAACGAGCTGCCGTAGCCGACCCGGCGGGCCACCGCGCCCACTGTGGCGCCGGGCTCGCGGAGCAGGTCGGCCGCGAGCGCCAGCCGCCAGCCCGTCAGGTACGACATGGGCGGCTCGCCCACCAGCGCGGTGAAGCGCCGCGCCAGCGCCGCCCGGGACAGCCCCACCTCGGCAGCCAGCGACGCCACCGTCCACTGCCGGGCCGGGTCGTGGTGCAGTATCCGCAGCGCGCGGCCGACCACCGGATCCGTGTACGCCCGGTACCAGGCGGGCGCGGCGGCGCCCGGCCGGGCGAGCCACTCCCGCAGCGCGGCGATGAGCAGCAGGTCGAGCAGGCGATCCAGCACCGCCTCCTGGCCGGGGTCGTCCTTGACGATTTCGTCGGCCAGCAACGGCACGAGCGGCGTGTCCCAGGACTCGCGCCGGGCCACCGCCAGCGGCGGCAGCGCGTCCAGCAGCCGCCGCCCGACAGCGCCCCGCACCGGGTACGTGCCGGTGAGCAGCACGGTCCGGCCGTCCGGCCCGTTGCCCCAGGTGCGTACGCCCCACCGCGTCATCGCGAACAGCTCGCGCCCGTCCGGCGTGGTGCAGCGCTGGCCCGGGTGCACGACGACCTGCGGCGCCGTGGCCGGGTCGTCCGCCACCGTGTACGGGGCCGGGCCGCGCACGATCGCCACGTCACCACCGGTCAGCCGCGCGGCGTCGCCCTCCTCCGGCACGATCCAGCCGTTCCCGCGCACCACGGCGACGAGCGTCAGCGGCGCCTCGTCCCGGATCAGCATCGACCAGGGCGGGGAGAGGATCGAGCGCAGCAGGAAGGCGCCCCGTGCGCGGGGACCGTCGAGCAGACCGGAAACGGCGTCCACGAGACGATTGAACACAGAATCGCGCGTCCTGGCCATGGGCCGTCTCACCGCGCGGCGGTTCGATGAGGACATGCGACTCGTACAACAACTGACGCTGGTCGGCGCCACAGTCGGGGCCGGGCTGATGGCGGGCCTGTTCGCCGCGTTCGCGTACGCCGTGATGCCGGCGCTGCGCGGCGCGGACGACAGCACGTTCGTGGACGCCATGCAGCGCATCAACGCCACCATCGTCAACGGCTGGTTCCTGCCGGCCTTCCTGGGTACGCCGGTGCTCGCCGCGCTCTCGGCGGTGCTGGCGTGGCGCGGGACGGCACGGCCGGCGTTGCCGTGGATCGTCGCCGGGCTCGTTCTCTACCTGGTGATGTTCGTCGTGACGGTGGCGGTGAACGTCCCGCTGAACGACGCGCTCGCCGCGGCCGGTACGGCCGATCCCGCCACGGCGCGGGAGCGCTTCGAGTCCGCCTGGGTCACCTGGAACGTGGTGCGGACGCTGGCGAACACGGCCGGTTTCGGCGCGCTGTGCTGGGCGCTGTTGCTCGCCGGCCGGGCGGCCGGTTGAGCGGATTCCGGCCGGTTCAGCCCATTGCCGGCACCACCCGGATTGCTGGCACACCGCCGTTCGCCAACTCACGCCACCGGTGGGCCGGCGGTCATCAGCGGGGGCCGAAGACCGTGCCCAGCTTGGACAGGCGAGCGTTGTCCAGCTCCCACTGCAGCACGGTATCGAGCGTGTCGAGTGCCCGCCCTTCGACCAACGCCTTTGTGCTCTGCAGGCCGTCGACCACCTCGGGCAGGGCCGCCACCACCGCTGCGGTGGCGGTCCGCATGGGCTCTTCGGCGCCGTCAGCCACGGCCCGGATCAGGTTCACCACCGGGATGCGGGCGGTGCCCGCGTACCGCCCCGCGATCCGCTCCAGGCCGGCCGGCATTCCGACCCCCGCCTCCCGCGTGGCCGCGGACAGCCCGGCGAGGAGGAACTCGGCCAGTTCGCTGCGGCCCACGGCGAGACCGGGCAGCACCGCCGCGACCGCGGCCCGGGTCGCCGTCTCCACGGGCGTCTCGGCACCGCCGTCTTCCGGGGCGTCCGCTTGGTAGGCCAGCCGCCGCCGACCCGCGGTGCTCATCTGGAACAGCACCATGAGCGTCATCGCCCGGTAGAAGTCGCTCACCCCGTCGGCACCTGCCAGCGCGGCCAGCCGCGGCACCGCCCCCGGGGTGGCGGGCACCACCGAGCCCTGCGGGAACGCGTCGCTCGCGATCGCTGCGATCAGGTCGCCCACACCGTCGAAGGTGTGGCCCTCGAAGGGCACCACCTCGGCGGCCGCGCGAAGATCGGCGGCAGGACGACGGAAACCACCGCACTTGAGTCCGGGAGGCGCGGGCAAGGACGGCGCGACGGCTGTCTGCCCGCCGACGAGCTCCGCGCGGATCCGGTCGGCCTCGGCCCGGTCGAGCTCGTGCGCGAGGCCCTCCCGGGAGAAGCGCTCGATCGCCTTGTCCGGAAACTGGCCGCACGCCGAGTTGACCTGCCCGCCGTACTTCCGGGCAATTGCCGCAACGGCCTTCTTCTCGGCCGGTGAGACCTCCAGCGGACCCTCGTAGGGCGGGTCCACGGCCAGCGAGTGGACTCGCCACCAGCCGGCGAAGCGACCCTCCAGCGGGTCGGTCGGCACCTCCCGTACCGCGACCAGCAGGTGGCCGCGCTCGGCCAGCTTCTCGGCGACGGCATGGGCCGAGACCTCATCCGGCACCGACACGACGAAGCGCATCTCACGAATCACGGCGGCATTCTATCGACGATGGGTCGGGCTGCCCGGCGCCGCAAGCGCCGGGCAGCCCGGTGCTCAGAGCAGCAGGGTGCCCCCGTTCACCTTGATGCCATACAGTGAGCCGTTGCGGTAGATCTCGAAGCCGCGCTGCCCCTTCGGGTATTTCTTCTTGCCGCCCGCCGCGGGAACCGCCTGCCGCCACTTCGAGCGTCCGGTGAGTCGGCCGCCGCGATCCCGGATCGAGTTCTCACACCAGGGGCAGACGTTGCGGCTCGCCGCGCCGTGCAGCGGCTCGTACTTCGAGTCCACAGCGTGCTTCAGGGCGTTCATCTCGGCGTGCAGGTCGTCGAAGTTGACCGCTTCTTCCTCGTTGCCGCGCAGCGCCGCCCTCTGCGCCGCCGTCAGTCCCTTGCCGTTGGCCGCGACCACGTCGACGTAGGTGACCGTGCCGTCCGGCAGCACCTTCTTGCTGCGAACGATCGCCGTCGTGCCGAGCTTCCACTGGAAGTAGCCCGCCGCGGTGCCGTCCCGGCGCAGGTCGTGCAGCTCCTTGGCTCGGTGCTCGAGGATCGAGCAGGCTTCCGCGTTGTGGACCAGGACCGGCGTGCCACCGGCGACGACGTAGTACGTGTCGATGTCGTCGACGTCGAGGTTGTGCACCGTGGCGACGGCACCGTAGGCGACCACCGCGATGACCGTGACGCGGGCGCCGTCCGGCGTGAGCAGCTGCATGCCCGCCTTCAGCGCGCCGGCGTCCAGCCACTTCCGCTCGTCTTCCACCCAGATCGGGTGGCCGTCGGTGGCGGTCACGGTGCCGTCCTCGACGCCGTCGCCGTCTGCGTCGATGGTGATCTTCACGAGCTGCTTCTCACCGGTGCCCGTGATCAGCGACGTGACGGGGCGGATGCCGTCCTCACCGGTCTCCGGGTTCCGCGCGACGACCTGATCATCCAGGTCGACGTCCTCGATCGGCTTGGTGCTGCCGTCGGCCATCAGCACCCGCGTGCCGGGTAGGAAGCTGTTGCAGCCCTTGGAGAAGACGCCCTTCGCGGCATTCTTCAACGACCCGATACCACGTGCGGCGTTCTTGGCCTGCCGGACGCCGGGAACCATGCCGGCGATGCCCGACGCACAGCCGCCGACGTCACCACCCACACAGGACTTGGCCGTGTCGATCGCTCCGGCGACGGCCGCCACCGCACCGGCCGCCGCAGCGACCACCTGCGCGGGCGGGGGCAGCACCGCCGCGACCATCGCCACGGTGCCGGCCACCGACGCGATCGTGCCGGCGTTGTCGACCACCGCCTTGGTGGCCGCCTTGGCGCCGTTCGCCACCGCACTGGCCGTCTTCTGGATGCCATTCTTGATGGCACCCCAGAACAGGCCGTCCGGGTCGGAGAACGTCGTCGGGTTGTTGTTCGAGTACGCGTACGGGTGAAGCCGTTGCGGGTCGTGCTCGTCGATCTCGGGGTCGACCGAGATGAACGCGCCGGTTCTCGGGTCGTAGTACCGGGCGCCGAGCAGGGTCAGTCCGGTCGGATCGTTGATGCCGCCCACGAACCCGCGCTGACCCGAGGGCCACTGCGGGGTCGGCGATCCGTCGCGCGGGTTGCCGTACGGGTCGTTGTACTTGATCGTTGCGGCCCGGGTGACCGAGTTGACCGCCCAGGTCGCGGAGTCCTGGGCGTCCGACGCCAGCCAGATGATGTCGCCCTTGCGGCTGGTGGTGTCGGTCCGTGACGCGATCGTGTCACCGGCGTGCTCGTAGTACCGCGTGGCGCTGGTGTTCGCCGGCGACGAGGTGTACTCGTTGCCGAACAGGAAGGCGGTGGCCGCCCCCGTCGGGTCGATCCGCGCAATGCGGTTGCCGTCGACGTCGTACACCATCGTGGTGTCGCCCTCCGGCCCGCTGATCTTGGTCAGCTTGCCGTGCGGACTCCACTGGAACGTCTCGGTGCGGTCGCCCACCTTGCGGTACTTCAGGTTGCCCCGCTTGTCCCAGTCGTAGTGGTCGACCTGCTCACCGGTCGTAATGGTGCGCACGCCGTGCGGCTGGGCACCGGCCGCGTACCCGTAGATCGAGGTCTTACCGGTGAGCTTGTCGCTGGTGGTGGTCCGCGACCCGTGTTCGTCGAACGCCCAGGTCTTCCAGTACGGCGCCTTGCCACCCGCGGCGGTCGGGCCGGCGCACTCGGTGGCCACCTGTGTCCAGGCCTCCGTCAGGCGACGCAGGTGGTCGTAGGTGAAGCACTGGACGTCTTCCTCACCCGAACGCGGGATCTTGTCCGCGTCCACGGGCCGGTTGGCGACCGAACGGACGTTTCCGATCTCGTCGTAGTCGTACGTGACCGTGGCAACGTTCGGCACGCTGCCGTCGCGGTCGAACCGGAACTCCGACAGCCGCCGGGTGGCGTCGTCGTAGACGTAGTTCTGGTACGCCTGCGGCTTGTCCCCGACCGGCGTTCCGAGCCAGCGGTTGAGCACCTCGCCGTACGGCGAGTAGGTGGTCCGGTCGACGTACGTGCGGGCGGTGCCGGACGGCGAGGAGGTGCCCGCCAGCTTGACCACGTTGCCGAGGTCGTCGTACGTGCGGGTCAGACCCTCCTTCTCCATCGGGCCGATCTTCGGCAAGCTGGAACGCAACGGCAGGCCGTTCGCGGTGTACGTGTACGTCGCGACGTAGGTGCCGGCGAGCCCTGTCAGCCCCGGCATCGCCGGGAGGATGACCTCTTCGTCGACGACCTGGTACGCGTCGCTGTACTCGAAGATCTCCTTGGTGAAGGAGTGCCCGCCGACGATCGAGGTCGACTTGCTGAGGTGTCCCTTCGCGACGGTGTCGTAGGTCCACTCCGCCGCCTTGACGCCGTTGAACAGGCGTTGCTTCTGCCGGCCCAGGTCGTCGTAGGTGGTCGAGACCACGTCGCCCTCGGCGTCGGTCGACTTGGTGACGTCGTCGCCGTTGTTGTACTCGAGCACCGTGGTGCCCTTGTCCGGGTCGACCGTCTTGATCTCACGACCGCGCAGGTCGTACTCGTACCGCCAGGTGAGGGCCCCCTTCACCACGGTCTCGACGTCGCCGCGCGGCGTGTACGTGTACGACGTCTTGTCGAACGCGCCCTCCGGCTTGGGCCCGTGGAACTCCCGCTCCTCGATGACGTCGCCGTCGACGTTCTCGATGGTCGCGGTCGCGGTGCCGCCCTTCGGCGGCGTGACGGCCACCTGCCAGCCCAGCGAGTTTCCGCCGTACGCCGTGGTGGTGCCCCACTTGCGGACATCGTGCGACCAGAGCGCCTCCTCCACGACGCGGCCCAGCCGGTCGTAGGTCGACACGGTCCGGCTGCGGTCCTCGCCCGGTGTGATGCTCACCAGTCCGGCGCCCGGCTTGCCGAGGGCGTAGTTGCCGTCCGACTTGTACTCGACCTGACCGCGGTCGTTGTAGCCGGTGCCGGTGACCAGGCGGGCGTCCTTGCCGTCGTTGTCCTTCTGCGCGTCCTCCTGGACCTGCACCGACCGGTAGAGCGAGTCGAACAGGCCGATCTCGCTGATCTGGTTGTTGTTCGGGCCGAGCCGCTTGGTGGTCACCGCCAGCGGCCCGTTGTTGCGGACCAGGTAGGAGAACTCCAGGTTCGGCGTGGCGGTCCTGGCTCGGCCGGGCAGCCAGACCTTCGCCAGCCGGCCCATCGGGTCGTGCTCCAGGTCGGTGCGCTTGTTGTTGGCGTCCAGGATCGAGGTGGGCGTGGCCCACGCCGGGTTCTGGTCGGTGATCACCTCGTGTTCAAGTGGGTTGCGCGTCCGGGTCTGGGTGACCGGGCCCGGACCCGCCGGGGTGTAGTACGTCTTGCTGGTCTTGCCGAGCGAGTCGGTGTTGCTGGTCGGCCGGCCCAGCGCGTCGAAGGCCGCCCGCGTGGTCACCGTGTACTTCGGCGCGCCGTTCATCCACTCGTCGAGCGTGTCGACTCGGGTCGCCCTGCCCTTGCTGGGCACCGCGCCATGTGTGTCCGACCCGTCGTAGTAGGTCTTGACGTCGGCGACGACGTCGGCCGGCCGGGACACGGTCGCGCCACAGGCCTTGGACACGGTCTCGCTCCGCGACACCAGCCCGCGCAACCACAGGGCGTCGTTCTGCACGTACGTGTTACGGGTGCACGACTCGTCGCCGGTCTTGCCTGTGTCGCCGAGTTCGTACGCGACCTCGGCGTAGCCCTCGTCGTCGTACGTCGTCCGGGTCTCGCTCTGCTCCCAGGTGCCGGGGGCGAGCAGCCGGCGCTCCTTCTTCACCGACGGGGCGATCTTGTACGCCCGGTCCGATCCGCCGGTTCGCGTGCGGGTCGCGGTCTGCTTGACCCAGTACGACGTGATCGACGATTCGACGACCGCGGTGCCGTCGAGCGAGGCCACCTCGAGCGTAGAGCCGGCGAGCGCGGGCTGGTCGGTGTAGCTGTTGCCGGCCGAGTCGATGACCTGCACGCTGCGGGTCTTGTCGCCGGGCAGCGGCTGGTCGTCGAGGCCACGGAAGAACTGCTTGCGGGTGACCAGCGGAGCCTGCGTGCCGCCGACTGTGGCGGTCACCCGGGAGTAGCCGCGCCACTGACCGTACGTGCGGTGCTTCTTCTTGGTGAACTCGCCGTCGTCCCAGCCCCAGAGCACATTGGTATTGGTGCCCTCGTTCGAGTACGCGTAGCGGGTGGTCACCGGCGGCTGGTCGGCGGTGCGCTCGTACGTGGTGACCTCCTTGACCACGTACTTGCGGAACCAATCCCTGGTCGGGTCCCAGTAGCCGTCCGGGGTCCAGTACACCGGATAGCAGAGCCGGCTGTTGTTCTCCACGGCCGGCAGGTCGTTCGCGTCGCAGTCGGCGTCCGAGTAGCTGACGAAGATGTCCGCGCCGGACTCGGTGCGGATGTTCTGGATCCGCCAGCGGGAGAAGAACTCGGTGCCGGCGATCGCGTTGACCTGGTTGGCCAGCTCGACGCCGGTGAACACCACCGGCGGGTCGGTGACGGTGCCACCGACGTGCCCGGCGTGCGTGATCGACTTGAGCCACAGCGACGCGGAGCGCGCCGCCTTGGGCGCCTTGAACTCCTGGTCGAGCGTCCATGACTCGACCGGGTCGAACCCGGTCGCGCTCGTGCGGATCTGAGTGGTGATCTTGGTGAGCCGCTTGATGGAGTAGAAGACCGGCGCGAGCTTGTCGGTGCACGGCTCGGCGGTGCACTCCTTGTCCCACGGCACGTCCGGCCAGTTCGCGGTGACCGGCTTGCCGTCGGAGTAGCACTCGGTCGCAAAGCACCGGTCCGCTGTGCTGAAAATGATCCGGCCGGTGGCCGCGACGTCCGGGTACGCCGTGTGCAGGCCGTACTCGATGCGCTCGAGGTTGCCGCCGCGGTCGAACGAGACGCGGTTGCTCTTGTCGCCGGCCGCGCCGTAGTGCCCGGTCTCCTTCTTGTAGAAGTAGCGGGTCATGTTGCCGTGGACGTCGATCTGCTTGTCCAGCAGCCAGCGCCAGACCTGCTGACAGGACGAGTCCTTGAACGCGTCGGCGTGGCAGTCCTCGCCGTCGTGGTTGCCGAAGACCGGCACCGACCACCGCGAGTTGGACGTGGCGACCTCGGCGGCGAAGAAGTTTCGGGTGCCGTCCGGGGTCGTGATGATCCACCGTTCGGTGGTCGCGGTGCCCTTCTTGGCGGGCGAGCCCTCCAGCTGGACCTTCCAGTTGGCGTCCGCGGCGGGCCGCCAGGTGCCCGTCGCGTCGTCCTTGACCAGCGCCGTGTTCGTTCCGCTCAGCGAGACGGTGATGTTCGGCGACTTGTCCTTCCAGCACTGGTCGAGAGTCTTCTTGTCCTTGTTGTTCGGGTCTTTGCCGGCGACCTTGTCCACGTCGTCCTGGCAGGTGACGTAGCTGCGCTCGATGTAGCCGGGGGTGTAGTCCCAGCCGTCGCCGGCCCAGGACGCCTGGTTGTTGTTGCCCGCCATCCGGCCGTCGACCATCTGCGACGAGTAGTTCAGCGCGACGTCCGGCACCGGGCCGGGCGCCGGAGGCACCTTGATGGCATTCGAGTAGTTGAACGCCCCGGAGCTGTCGCCGGCCGTCCACGAGCCGGACGCCTGCAGGTCGCTGGCCTTGTAGTCGCCCTCACCGGACTCGGTGTCCGCGGACAGGGCGAGCATGGTCGGCCCCGCCGCCGTCAGCGCCATCGGCGCCGCCAGCGTCGTCGCCTGCTTCGCCGTCTTCAGCGGCACCGCGTCCTGGCACTCCGCCTTCTGCGGGGTCGTCGCCGCGCACGCCGGCAAACTGCTCAGGTTGAGCCGGCCCGCCCAGCCGCCGCCGTACATCTGGCTGAAGCTGTCGATGTCGACCTCGGTCTCCACGTCGCCGGGCTGGTCGCCCTCGACCGCGAGCACCGGGCCGCTCAACCCCAGCTTGGTGGACTGCTCCTCGGGCAGGGACGTGACCCGCACCCGGTCCGGCGCCTTCTTGCCGGGTATGGCCTTGACCCGCACCGTGATCGAGCCGGCCTTGCCCTCGACCGCCCGGCCGGCGGCGCCGGCCAGGACGATCTCGGTGGAGCCGGCGGCGGGCCAGCGGCCCTTCTCCGGCCCCTTCCAGGCGCCGCCGTCGGCGGGCAGCGGGACCGGGTCGACCTTGACGGTGCCGAAGTTGGTGGCGGCGACGGACTGGCTGTCCCGCTCGCCGTCCAGCGCCTCGGCGACCCAGTTGTAGGTCAGGAATGAGGTCAGCATCAAAGCCGAGGCAGCCAGGGCGAACCCGCGCCGGTCTGATGAGAAGAACTTCTTTTTCTCAGTCATGAACGTTCTCCGGTCAGGCGTGGGCGAAGGTGCCGAAGAGGTCGGGGTCGACCGTGGAGGTCCAGACGCGGACGTCGTCGACGATGCCGCCCAGGTAGTTGGAGCGGGTCCCGCCGGTCAGGGCGAGACAACCGACTCGCAGCGGGGAGGACCCGGACCACAGCGAGCCGGTCAGCGTGATGCCCTCACCCTGCGGATCGCCGTTCACATAGAACGTGAGCTTGTTCGTCAGCCCGTTGAAGACCGCCGCCACGTGCGTCCAGGCGCCGGCCGCCGGGGCGGCCAGCGAGCGCACCTCCGCGGTCGGCGCGTCCGCGGAGTCACCGCCGGTCATCACCACCCGCAACCGGCCGACGCCGGCCGCGTACTCGATGAGGAAGCGGTGCTTGACGCTGCCCGACTGCGACAGCACGGTGCGGTTGCCGGTCAGGTCGTCCAGCGATACCCAGGCCGCGACCGAGAACGACTCGTTCGCCTGAATCACCGGCGCACTGGTCTCGGCGCACGAGCCCTCGTCGAGGGCCAGGCCCAGCGCGCCGTTGCGGCTGGCGAACCGGTCCTGCTCCCAGTGCGGCTCGCCGGAGGCCATCGAGAGGTGCCTGGCGTTGCCGGAGCGGTCTTCCAGGTTGGTCGGCTCCTCGGCACGCGGCCCCTCCAGCGGGTACCAGGCCTGCACACTGACCGGCGGGTTGGCGTTCTTCACGGCGGCCGCCGCGGCGTCGGTGAGCGCGCCGCGCCACACTTTCACATCGGTGATCGCGCCTCGGAAGAAGTCGTTGCGCGCGCCGGCGTACTTGGCGCAGCCGAGGCTGAGCACACCGGACGCGTTCCAGTTCCCGCCGGTCGACCGCACCACGGACGCCGCCTTCGCGCCGTTCACGAACAGCGACATCGTCTTGGTGGTGGCGTTGTAGGTGGCGGTCAGGTGCGTCCACTTGCCCACCGTCGCGGCGAACGCGTCGGTGCTGCCGCCCGCCCACTCCGAGGTCGAGGTCTCGGAGTCGGAGGCCTTCATCATGAGCGCCCAGAACGGTACGCCGGCAGCGTTCGTGCGGGCGCCGAGGAACAAGCCGCTGACCCGGTTGCCGTCGGTGCCGATGATCGTCTGGTTCATCGCGCTCGGGTCGTCCAGGCGGGCCCAGACGGCGAGCGTGAACGACTCGTCGCTGCGGATCACGCTGTGTTGCGTGGTGGCGCACCGGTCACCGCTGACGTACCAGGCGGAGCCCGGCCGGCCGTACGCGTCGTCGGTCCACTCCATGGGAACCGTCGGCGCCGGGGTCGGCTCGGGCGTCGGTTCCTCGGACGGATCCGGCGACGGCTCCTCGGTCTCCTCGGGCACCTCGGGACTACCGGTCGGGTCCGGCTCGTTCGGGTCGCCGGTCTCGGTCGGCTCGGGCGTCGGCTCCTCGCCCGGCGGCGGGGTCGGGCCACCGCCCGGGCCCGGATCGGGTGCCGGGTCGTCGGTGACCTCGGGCTCCGGGGTCGGCTCGGGCGTCGGCGGCGTCGCCGGGGCGGGCACGGTCAGCGTGTGGCCGTGGTTGCTGGCGTCGTCACCGGTGCCGCGTAGCTTCCAGGCCGCAGCGACACCGGCCGGCAGCTCGTCGCGCGCCGCGGCGATCTGCGCGTCGCTGAGCAGGCCGCTCCACATCGCGACGTCGTCCACCGCGCCGATCAGATGCTCGTTGATCACGCCGGCGGTACCGCCGCAGCCGACCAGGGTGCGGGCGGTGCCGCGCCACGGCAGGGCGCTGATCGCGGTGGTCGCCTGTACCGCGCCGTCCACATAGAGCCGCATCGTCTTGCCGACCGGGTCGACCGTGGCCGCCACATGCTGCCAGCCGTTGAGCGTCGGGGAGGTGGTGCCGCGGGCGATCGTTGAGGTTCCCGTAGCCGAGTCGGCGTTGGTGATCGCCGTCTGCCAGCGGTCGCTGGCCTGGTCGTAGGAGAGCGCGAAGGCCGGCGCGTTGGTGCCGGCGACGGCCAGCACGGTGCGGTTCGACCCGGCCGCCTTGCTGGTCAGCTTGACCCAGGCCGTGGCGGTGAACGCCGCGTCACTGCGCACCACCGGAATGGTGGTGGCGCAGCCCGTGCCGGTCAGGTTGAGCGCGGTGCTGCCGCGGTTCAGCCGGTCCGTCGAGTACGTCGGCGTGCCGGAGACAGTCCACCGCAGGTCCTTCGCGGTGGGCGCCTCACTGGTGTTGCCCTCGTCGTCGATGGTGCCGGAGTCGTCACGCAGGTTGCTGGTCATCCGCCAGACGGCCATCGGCTCGACCGGCGTGACCCGCCCGGTGAAGATGTTGTAGATCGCCCGCGACGAGGAGTTGAGGGCGTTGTCCCGGGCCCACACGTAGATCTGTGTCTGGCCGCTGTCCGCGGTGAAGGTGACCTCCGCCTTGCCGGCCGACGCCGTGACGTTCGACGACTTCACGTCGACGCCGATGCCGTAGTCGAAGCGCTCGACGCCGGAGAGCGCGTCGGTCGACGAGAAGGTGAGGGTCACCGGCTTGCCCAGCTCGGGCGTCGGGGTGCCGGCCTTGCGGGCGATCACCGGCAGGGTGGGCGGCGTGTGATCCTGCCGGAAGTAGCAGGTCTTGCTCCAGCCGGTCTTGTCCGTGCCGTCGGTGGCGTAGACCCTCCAGTTGTAGCTGCCGTCCGCGAGCACCGGGGTGGTCCAGGTCGCTTCCTTGCCCGAGGCCACCGCGGCGGAGGTGTAGTCGGCCGGCGCCGTCGGGCCGTTCACGTCGAAGACGAGCCGCACCGAGTTGTCGGCGTCGGTTGCCGTGGCGTACAGGGCCGGGGTGCTGTCGTTGATCCAAGGACCGGGCGACGCGGCGCAGTTACCGCCCGGCGAGGTGCGCACCGGCACCGGCGAGGTCGGCTTCGACTGGTACTCGACGATCAGCTTGATCTTGCCGCGCTCGGCCTTGACCCAGTGGCCGCCGCTCTCGGTGGGCACCCGCAGGCCGAACGTGATGGTGCTGTAGTTCTCGTCGGCATGCCGCTGCACGTGGGTCTTCACACCGCCCGCGTTGAACTTGACCCAGGCCGGCTTCTGGCCGCTGCAGCCGCTGTTCACCTTGACCGTCTTGGTGTGGATCGCCTTGCCGTGCAGCCACTTGCCCTTCATGCCGTTCCAGGTCGGGGTGTTGCCGTCGATGGCGTTGGTCTGCCAGAGCGCCAACGACTCACCGGCGCACCAGGCGCTGTGCGTCAGGTAGGCGTCGACGCTGGGCGTATTGATGACCCTCTTGCCCCTGAGCGCGCTGACGTCGAACTGCATGTGCGCGCGCCACACGTCGCCGTAGTTGTCGTAGTTGGACCCGATCCGGATGACCTCACGCGGCCAGGCGTCGCCGGAGACCCACTTGGTGTCCGGCCGGGAGTCGTTGACCGGGATCCACTTCGCGTAGTACTTCGAATAGGTCGGGTCGATGTAGACGGGGAACGCCGACTGCGCGGACAGCAGATCCTCGTCGACGCTCACCGTCAGCCTCTTGCCGGTAACCCGTACGTCCAGGTCGGACCGGCGGGCGAACTCGCTCGGCGCCTCGGCGGTGGACGGCTCGGCCACCCGCGGTGGGGCGAGGCCCTCGGGATCCTCCCGGCGCAGCGCGGCGGTCTGCGGGTCACGGACCTGCCGGGTCGAGTCCCAGGCCATCGCCTTGGGAGCGCCGGCGATCACACCGGCCGGGCCCTTGATGACGATCTCGTCGTTGGTCTCGGTCACGGTCGCCGAGCCGCCGATGACGTAGGCCGTCTCGCGCACCTCGGGGTTCGCGGCAGCCTCGGCGTTCTTCACCACGAGCACGTGCGAGAAGCCGCCGGGAACGGCACGCACCACCAGGTCCACGCCCGGGTGGACCTCCGGGTACGTGACCGAGTCCTCGCGCACGACGCCGGCTGGCAGCGGCGCGGGCCAGGTCAGCGTGAAGTCGGCGCCGCCCTCGCGGTAGGTCGCCAGCGGGCCGGTGCCTCCGGCCGAGAACGACACGTCGGCCGCGGCCCTGGGCCGGAACCGGCCGTCCGCGCCGCGCTCGAGGTTCGTGTCCAGCGCGATCCAGCGGTCGTTCCGCTCGACGCGCTGCGGCTCGAGGTAGGTCTCCATAGAGAAGTCACCGCTGGGCAGGGCGACGACCTTGGTGGTCTCATCGGCTTCGGCGAGGACCTCGACGGGCTTGTCACAGAGCTCCGCGAGGCGCTGTGCCGCCGCCTCGGTCTCGGCAGCCGGCTCGCTCTCGGCGGCCACCCCGGACGGACAATCCGCAGCATGAGCGGCGGTAGGTGGTGAGGTAACGACTGAGAGTAACGTCGCCAGGATCGCCAGAGTGGCGCCCTGCGCGATGCGGGCATACGCCATCGTCATTTGTGTTGCTCCCCCGTGAACCATGCGATGAACTCGTTCTCGCGCAGGGTTCAGCGGTTGCCCATCTGCCCCCGTACGGCAAAGCGCGTGGGCAGATGGTAGGAGCCACTGGTGACCTTGGTCAATGAGCTTTCTTCACCTGATTGGCGCTGCTCCTCGATCAGATCCTCGCCCGTGCACTGAGATCTTCCCCGCGGAGGAGGTCCCAGACCCAGGGCCCCGGCAAGTCGTGACGGTGTCTGACTTGTGGGGCTTGGGGTAGAAGCGCCGCTGTTGGTGGCAGCAAGACCGCGCTGCCATCATCGCTGGTCTCGTCACTGTCCTGCGCCGCCATTGTCGGATCGGTTCAGCGCCCGGCGAGGCACCTATCGGATCATCTACCGCATTGACGATGACAACCACACCGTGACTGCTGCGGAAAGTGCTTATCGAATTGACGTGTACCGCTCATGACGCCCCTGGCTCCGTGCCCGATCGCGTCAAGGCATCCAGTGCGGTAGGTGCCGTGTCGATGAGTGTGGCTGACGAGGCTGCGGCCCTTGAGGCTGAGGTGGAGCAGCATCCGGACGAGCGCCACCGAGAAACTCGATCGACCGCCACCACACGGCATTCGAGAACGGCACCATCGACGACGCCACCGCCGGACCCCGCATTCGCGAACTCCGCCAACGACTCGCCCAACTCCAAGCCCGTCATCGCCGAAGTCCAACTCACCGGCCAGGGAGTCGCACCCGCGTTCAAGATCCCCACCGACACGACAATGCCCCCGCCCGAAACGGACGGGGGCACCTCAGGAGTACCACCGGTTCGCACAATGGTGCGATCGGTGGAGCCGAGGGGACTCGAACCCCTGACCCCCACACTGCCAGTGTGGTGCGCTACCAGCTGCGCCACGGCCCCTTGCGTTCGCGCCCGGTCGCCCGGGCACGGGAAGAACTATACACACGCCGCCCCGCATGGTCATCTCGCGGGGGTCCCCCACCGAGAGGGTCAGTTCAGCGCCACGTCCGGCGGGAAGTGGGCCACCGCCGCCATCATGCCGCCCTGCCGGCGCAGCACCATCGGCCAGAGATCATCCGGCCGTTCGACGAAGGCGTCACCGGGCAGCGCGTCCAGCACGAACCAGGAGCCCTCCTCGATCTCGCGCTCCACCTGCCCGGCGCCCCAGCCGGAGTAGCCGGCGAACACCCGGATCCCGCCGACTGCCTCGCGCAGCTTCTCCGGGTCGACGGAGAGGTCGATGGTGCCGACCGCGCCGGAGACGCGGTGGAAGCCTTTGACCGGCCGGACGGGGTGCCGCATCCGGGCCAGGCAGATGGCGGAGTCGGGCTGCACGGGGCCGCCCTCGAACAGCACGGCCGGATCGCGGGCCAGGTCGCTCCAGTCGCCGAGCACGTCGGCCACCGAGACCTCGGTGGCCCGGTTCAGCACCACCCCGAGGGCGCCGCCGGGTTCGTGGGCGACGAGCAGCACGACCGTACGGTCGAAGTTCGGATCCTTGAGCCCTGGTGTCGCGACCAGCAGTCGTCCGGTCATCGACTCCATGGCTCGGCCACCGATCGCCTGCCCCTCACTCTGCATGTCCGACACCCGTCAGCCGTGCGCCCGTACGCGCCCGAGGCCGTCGACCGTCCACCCTGTCAACGCCATGTCACGCACCATAGCTTGCGTTCCGCCCGCTGGTTAAGGTCTGACGGGCGGGTGATCGCCACGTATCGAGGGAGGGCCGGATGGCGGCGGAGGCCGAACTGGCGGTGATCGGCGGGTCGGGTCTCTACGCTCTGCTCGACGGGGTGGAGCACGTGGTGGACACCCCGTACGGCGAGCCGTCGGGCCCGATCACCGTCGCCGAGGTGGGCGGTCGCCGGGTGGCGTTCCTGCCCCGGCACGGGCGCGATCACCGGTACCCGCCGCACCTGATCCCCTACCGGGCGAACCTGTGGGCGCTGCGGTCACTGGGCGTACGCCAGGTGCTGGCACCCTGCGCGGTGGGCGGCCTGCGGCCGGAGTTGGGTCCGGGCACGTTCGTGGTGCCCGACCAGTTGATCGACCGCACCAGCGGGCGCGTACAGACGTACTACGACCGGGGCGCGGTGCACGTGTCGTTCGCCGACCCGTACTGCCCGGCCGGGCGGCGCACGCTGCTGGACACGGCGGCCGGTCGGGGCGTGCCGGCGGTGGACGGCGGGACGGTGGTCGTGGTCGAGGGCCCGCGCTTCTCGACGCGGGCGGAGTCGCGCTGGTTCGCCTCGATGGGCGGCACGATCGTCAACATGACCGGCCACCCGGAGGCGGTGCTGGCCCGCGAGTTGGCACTCTGCTACACGTCGATCGCGCTGGTGACGGATCTGGACGCGGGTGTCGAGGCGGGCGAGTCGGTCACCCACGAGGAGGTGTTCCGGGTCTTCGCCGAGAACACCGACCGGCTGCGCGGGCTGCTGCTGGACGCCGTCGCCGCGTTGCCGACTGAGCGGGCGTGCCAGTGCGGGAGCGCGCTGGACGGGATCAAGCTGCCGTTCCCGCTGCCCTGAGCGTGGGAAGCGCCCGAAAAGTCGGCTACGGCCCGATAGATTCGGCTGGTCGGGGAACCGGGCACCGGGCCGTCTCCGGCATCCGCATGGAGGACGGAGGCAGCCGGCGATGGCGACGGTGCGGGAGGCGACCTACGACCTGCTGCGCGCGCTCGGGCTGACCACCGTCTTCGGCAACCCCGGCTCGACCGAGGAGCCGTTCCTCCAGGAGTTCCCGACCGACTTCCACTACGTGCACGCGCTCCAGGAGGCCTCGGCGGTCGCGATGGCCGACGGCTACGCCCAGGGCACCGGCCGGCCCGCGCACGTCAACCTGCACACCGCGCCGGGCACCGGCAACGGCATGGGCAACCTGGTCACCGCCTGGCACAACCGGACCCCGCTGATCGTCAGCGCCGGCCAGCAGACCCGCGAGATGCTGCTGATCGAGCCGCGCCTGGCCAGCCCTCGGGCGGTCGAGCTGGCCCAGCCGTACGTCAAGTGGGCCCACGAGCCGGCCCGCGCGCAGGACATCCCGGCCGCCTTCATGCGGGCGTACGCCTCGGCGGTGCAGCCACCGGCCGGCCCGGTCTTCCTCTCCCTGCCGATGGACGACTGGGACCGCCCGGCCGACCCGCCGCCGCAGGTGCGTACCGTCGCCACCCGGATCGCGGCGGACCCGGACCGGCTGCGGAGCTTCGCCGGCGCGCTGGCCGCCGCCCGCGCCCCGGCGCTGGTGCTCGGCGCGGCGGTGGACCGGTCGGACGCCTGGCCCGACGCGGTCGCGCTGGCCGAGCACCTGGCCGCCCCGGTCTGGGCCGCCCCGGCGCCGGAGCGGGCCGTGTTCCCGGAGCGGCATCCGCACTTCCGGGGCGTGCTGCCGTACGCGATCGGGCCGCTGTCGGAGGCGCTGCGCGGCCACGACGTGGTGCTGGTGGTGGGCGCGCCGGTGTTCCGCTACTACCCGCACGTGCCGGGCGAGTACCTGCCCGGCGACGCGCGGCTGCTGCACGTCACCGACGACCCGGACGAGGCGGCCCGCGCCCCGGTCGGGGACAGCCTGCTCGGCGACGCCCGCTTGACCATGGCCGCGCTGCGGGAGCTGCTGCCGACGACCGACCGGCCGGCGCCGTCACCGCGCCCGCAGCCGGCGCCGCCCGAGCCGACCGACCCGCCGAGCGCCGACGCGTTGTTCGCCGCGCTGGCAGCCGCGTGGCCGGCGGACGGGGTGCTGGTGCAGGAGTCGCCGTCCAACCTGGCCGCGCTGCGCCGCCGGCTGCCGATCGAGCGGCCTCGCTCGTACCTGACGATGGCCAGCGGCGGCCTCGGCTTCGGGCTGCCGGCGGCGGTCGGCCTGGCGCTCGCCGAACGCGACACCGGGCGCTGCCGCCCGGTGGTCGCGGTGGTCGGCGACGGTTCGTTCCACTACTCGGTGCAGGCGCTGTGGACGGCGGCGCGGCTGCGGCTACCGCTCGCCGTCGTGGTCCCGGTGAACCAGCAGTACGCGATCCTCAAGGCGTTCGCCGACCTCAAGCACACCCCGGGCGTGCCCGCGCTGGACCTGCCCGGGCTGGATGTGACGGCGGTGGCGCACGGCTACGGCTGCGCCGGTGAGGTGACCACGCTGGACGGGCTCGGTGCGGCGCTCGCGGCCGCGCTGGCCGCGGACCGGCCGACCGTGCTGCCGGTGCCGATCAGCACCGACGTGCCGCGGATCCTGTGAGGCTCAGCCGGGCCGGACGGTGAGCGGGGCGCCGCTGGCGGCGTCCAGCACGGCCCGGCCGCCGAGCGGCGCGTCGAGCGTGACGCTGACCGGCTTCAGCACGAGCTGTGCGGTGCAGGTGCCGGTGGACGTGACCACGGCGCCGCCGATCACCACCACGTCCGGCCGTTCCAGCACCAGCGGGGTGGGCGGGCCGTCGCAGGCGCCGACGCCGAGCACGTAGTCGATCCGGTTGCCCTCGACCGCCCGCAACTCCTGCGCGGACACCAGGCCCGCCGGGAGCGGCCGGCCCGGCACCGCGCCGCCGGGGGGCCGGCCGGTCACGCGCGGCGCGACAGCGATCCGGGCCACGGGTACGGCCAGCTCGTCCACGGTGAACAGCCAGGCGGGCACCTCGGCACGGCCCCGGCTGGTCAACACCGGCGCGGTGCCCAGCCGCACCTCGGTCACGGTGAGCGGGACGCACGGCGTCGGCGCCGAGGTCGACACCGGGTCGTTCGGGCCGGGCCGCCCGGTCGGGGCCGGGTCCGGCGCGGCCGGGCGCCCGTCGCACGGCGGCGGGTCGCCCTGGCGGAGCTGGGCGTACGCGTCGGCGGCGCTCATCAGCGGCACCCGCAGTGTGCCGTCGGGGAACCGGATGGTGCCGTCCTTCGGCACAGCGGCCGGGATCGGGATCTGGTCCCGGTACCAGCCGGCCCCGAACGCCACCTTCGTCTCGTCGGTGAAGCCCGGGTCGCCGGTGAGCACTGTGGCGTCCTGGAGCGGCACGTACCCGTCGCGCCAGCCCGGCCCGGGCCGCCAGCCGGCGGCGACCTCCTCGGCCCGCTCGGTGAACGCGGGCCGCTGGTCCGGGCCGGTGGGCGAGGTACGCACCGGAACCCCACCGGGTTCGGCGCACGCGGAGAGAGCCAGCAATGAGATCCCGAGCAGGGCGACGACGCGGCGCATGCGGATTGGACGCGGGCCCGTCCCGGCCGGTTCCCCCGGGCTCAGTCCTCGCCGCCGAGGTCGGCCTGGTACGCCTCCCAGAGCAGGTCGGCGCCGTGCCGCCGGTGCCGGTCGAGCGCGCGCAGCAGGTCCACGGTGCGGGCGCGCACCTGGGCAGCGGGCGCCCCGGGCAGCCGGACCGCGTGCTGGAGCGCGGCCAGCGCCGCCAGGATCGCGGCGTGCTCGGCGACCAGCAGGCGTACGCCCCGGTGCAGCCGCGGCGCGGCACGCACCAGGTCGGCGTAGTGACCGCCCGGCCCCTCGGTGACGCGGACGTGTTCGGTGAAGACCTGCCGGACGGGGTCGAGGTCGGTGAGCAGGCGCTCCCGCCAGCGCGGGCCGCCGGTGGCCCGCGCGAGGGCGCGCAGGTCGCCGGGAGCGGTGGAGAGCACGGAGATCGGCTGCTGGATCGGACTGGTGACCATGGGGCACCTCCCGCTGCTGGGCGAACCCGTATGGCGATGGTGGACCCGGTTCGCGGCGCTGTCCAGCGGTCGAGGACGCCTCATCTGCCGCATTGGCAACAACTGCCCCGGCAGCCGCAGGAGCCTCAGACGACTGTGCGCCCCGGTCCTCGTGGACCGGGGCGCACAGGCCGTGTAGTGGAGGTGCCGGGAATCGAACCCGGGTCCTTCGCCGGTTTGTCAGGGCTTCTCCGAGCGCAGCTCGCTGTGCCTCTACTCGGCCCCACCGCTCACGCGAGCAAGTTGGTGTGACGGGCCCAGTCGCTGATTAATCTCGCCGCACGGACCCCGCGACCGGGTCCGATTGGCCAGCCTTCTAGCTGATGCCGGCTAACTGGGTCGAAGGCGCTCCCAGGCCGACAGACTTGCTACTCGCCTCAGGCGGCGAGAGCGAAGTCAGCGCGATCGTTCTTGGCGCTTATTAGTTTCCGACGACCGATTCTCGAGACGACGTCGGCTTCCTCGGCTCGCTTCCCCTGTCGCTGCGTACGAAGTCGAAACCAGTCACCCCCTCGTAGCGCTGCCCCTGTCGGCAGCACACCAAGCGTAACGCCTGGCGCAACCGGATTCATCCCGAGGCCCGCCCGACCCGGGCAACCGGACGAACCGGACGTATCACTCGGCCATACCCTTGCCGCGCCGGCCCACCGCCCGGGCGATCTCCCGGTCGGCGTCCCGCTTGGCGAGGTCCTGGCGCTTGTCGTACGACTTCTTACCCCGGGCCAGGCCGATCTCCACCTTGGCCCAGCCGTCGGAGAAGTAGACCTGCAGCGGCACCAGCGTCAGGCCGCTCTCCTTGAGCTTGCCCAGCAGCCGGTCGATCTCGATCCGGTTGAGCAGCAGCTTGCGGGTACGCCGGGGCTCGTGGTTGGTCCAGGTGCCCTGGGCGTACTCCGGAATGTGCATGGCGTGCAGGTAGATCTCGCCGTCACGCTCCTGGGCGAACGCGTCGACCAGCGACGCCCGCCCGGCCCGCAGCGACTTGACCTCGGTGCCGGTCAGCGCCATGCCCGCCTCGTACGTGTCGAGGATGGCGTAGTCGTGCCGCGCCTTCTTGTTGGAGGCGACCACCTTGCGACCCTTTTCCCGTGGCATCGGCGCCACCTCCCTCCCGATCGGCCGCCGGCCACCGGCCGGCGAGCGGAGATCATCCTACCGGAACCACAAGGACCCTCCCGCGCGGTTTATTCCGTGCGGGAGGGCCCTCGTCGGAGCCGGACGGGTGACTAGACCCGCAGGTAGAAGCGGAGCGTGACCCAGGCCGTGACCGCGCTGACCACGCCACCGACGGCGGCCATCAGCGGGAAGGTCAGGAAGATCTCGGACCAGGAGATCGGGGTGATCAGGCCCTCCAGGGCCGCCATCGAACTGCCGGCCGCGAGCACCTTCACCGCGATCAACGCGAGCAGGCCAAGGAGGGAGCCGAACAGACCGGCCACCACCGCCTCGAGCACGAACGGCGCCTGGATGAACCAGTTCGACGCGCCGACCAGCTTCATGACCGCGACCTCACGCCGCTTGCTGTACGCGGCCACCTGGATGGTGTTCGCGACGAGCAGCAGGGCGGCGGCGGCCATCACGATCGCGATCGCCAGGGCGCCGTTCTGGAAGCCGCTGAGCACGCCGAAGACCTTGTCGAGCAGTTTGCTCTGGTCGACGATCGTGTCGATGCCCTCGGCGGTCTTGTACTTGTCGTAGATCGCCTTGTACTGCTCGGGATCGTTGAGCTTGACCCGGTACGACTCGGGAAGCTGGTCCGGCTTGACCGCGCTGACCAGGTCCGGGGCGTCGGCGTACATCTGCTGGAAGCGCTCGTACGCCTGGTCCTTGTTGACGTACGTCGAGTCCTTGACCAGCGGGTCCTGGTCGAGCTGCTGACCCAGCGCGTCGACCTGTTCCTTGGTGGCATCGGTCTTCAGGAAGATCGAGACCTCGACGTTCTCGTAGTAGAGGTCCTTCATGTCGCCGACCTTCTGGTAAAGAAGGCCGCTGCCGCCCAGCATGAAGAGCGACACCGCCATTGTGATGATCATGGCGATGGTCATGGTGACGTTGCGCCACAGCCCGACCAGTACTTCGGACAGGACGTACTTCATCCGCATCGGGATATTCCTCCGGCTCTCCGGCGTGAGGGTTCGTCGTCAGGGTCTACGGAACGTCGTCCGGCTCAGCCGTAGACGCCGCGGGCCTGGTCGCGCACGATGCGGCCGCTCTCGATCTCGATCACCCGGCGCCGCATCTGGTTCACGATGTTGGAGTCGTGCGTGACCATCACGACGGTCGTGCCGGTGCGGTTGATCCGGTCCAGCAGGCGCATGATCTCGATCGAGGTGTCCGGGTCCAGGTTTCCGGTGGGCTCGTCCGCCAGCAGGATCAGCGGCCGGTTGACGAACGCCCGGGCCACCGCCACACGCTGCTGCTCACCACCGGAGAGCTCGTGCGGGTAGCGGTGCTCCTTGCCACCGAGACCGACCAGTTCCAGCACCTCCGGCACGACGCGGCGGGCCACCGCCTTCGTCTTGCCGATCACCTCCAGCGCGAACGCCACGTTCTCGTACGCGGTGCGGTTCGGCAGCAGGCGGAAGTCCTGGAAGACGCAGCCGATGGAACGCCGGAAGTGTGGTCGCTTCCAGGAACGCATCGACGTGACGTCCTTGCCGTTGACGACGACCCGGCCCTTGTTGGGCGTGACCTCGTGCAGCAGCAACTTGATGATGGTGGACTTGCCGGAGCCGGATGGACCGATGAAGAAGACGAACTCGCCCTTCTCGATCGAGACGGACACGTTGTCGAGCGAAGGCCGGGACGCCTTCGGGTACGTCTTCGTCACTTGCTCAAGCTGAATCACGGGTCGGTAGTCTACGCGGTGTAACCGCAGAGCCAAGCCCCCAGCCCCGCCGAAGCGGTGCGCGTCGTCGATTTACCCGGTCAGACCGAGATCGATGACGCGCTCAGTCCGACCGTGATCACGCACTGTCAGCGCTGAGCTGCTGCTGCTTCCGCCAGCGGATTCCCGCCTCGATGAAGCTGTCCAGGTCACCGTCGAAGACCGAGGACGGATTGCCCGTCTCCTGTTCGGTACGCAGATCCTTCACCATCTGATACGGGTGCAGGACGTACGACCGCATCTGGTCGCCCCAGGAGCTGGTGCCGCCGGTCTTGAGGCCGGCGAGCTTCTCCTCCTCCTCCTGCCGCTTGCGCTCCAGCAGGCGGGCCTGGAGCACCCGCATCGCGGAGGCCTTGTTCTGCAGCTGGGACTTCTCGTTCTGGCAGGTGACCACGATGCCGGTGGGGATATGGGTCAGCCGCACCGCCGAGTCGGTGGTGTTGACGCTCTGCCCACCCGGCCCGGACGACCGGTAGACGTCCACCCGGACCTCGTTCTCCGGGATGTCGATGTGGTCGGTCTGCTCGGTGACCGGCAGCACCTCGACCCCGGCGAAGCTGGTCTGCCGGCGGCCCTGGTTGTCGAACGGGCTGATCCGCACCAGCCGGTGGGTGCCGGACTCCACGCTGAGCGTGCCGTAGGCGTACGGCACCTTCACCGTGAAGGTGGCCGACTTCAGGCCCGCCTCCTCGGCGTACGAGGTCTCGTAGACCTCGGTCGGGTAGCCGTGCCGCTCGGCCCAGCGCAGGTACATCCGCAGCAGCATCTCGGCGAAGTCCGCGGCGTCCACGCCGCCGGCTCCGGCCCGGATCGCCACCAGCGCCTCCCGGGAGTCGTACTCACCGGAGAGCAGCGTGCGGACCTCCATCTCCTGGATGGCCTTGGTCAGCCCGGCGATCTCCGACTCGACCTCGGTCAGCACGCCCGGGTCGTCCTCCGCCTGGGCCAGCTCCAGCAGCACCCCGGCGTCGTCGAGCCGGGAGCGCAGGTCGCCGAGCTTGGAGATCTCGCCGTTGACGTACGACAGCTGCGACGTAACCTGCTGCGCCTTGGCCTGGTCGTCCCAGAGGTCCGGCGCGGAGGCCTCCTGCTCCAGCCGTGCCTTCTGCTCGCGCAGCTTGTCGAGGTCGAGCACGGCCTCGATGTTGCGCAGCGTGGCGTCGAGTTCCTTGAGCTGTTCGGCGTAATCGGCAGCGGTCACGACAGACAAGACTACTGCGTCGTTCCCTCAACCTGTTGCAGGTGGTCAGCCGACCGGCGCGGTCTTGAGCCAGGACAGGGCCGCCTTGTGGTAGGCGACGGCGAACTCCAACGCGCTGGCGTCGTAGCTGTCGCCTTCCTTCTTGGCGTTCTTGACCTGCTCCCGCACCGCCGCCAGGGCCTCGGTGTGGTACTCGTTCGCCGAGGCGTACAGGTTCTTGAGCTGGCTCGACGAGTGCAGGCCGCCGAACGCGATCCGTAGCGCTATCGGGTTACGGATGGTGTCCTTGCCGGGATTCTCCGCCAGCCAGCGGGAGAATGTCCGTTTACCGGCCGCTGTCAGCGCGTACGGCTGGCTCATGCGCGGCCCGGGCTTGCCGAGACGCACCAGACCCTTCTCGGCCAGGACCGGTAGCTCGCGGTAGACCTGACTGCGGGTCATCGACCAGTACGGCGCCAGCCGGCGCTCGGCCGCGGCCATCAACTGGCCGCCAGTCATCGGGCCGTCGTGCAGCAGGCCGAGCAAAGCTGCTGCCGTCGGGTTGACTCCGGAATCCGCCATGCCCTCTAAGCTGCCACTTTGTCGGCTCTGGCGTCCAGGATTTGCCTATTTCGGCACCCGATGACTGGTCCGATGTGCACTGTCGGATGAGGAAAAGGGCCCGCCCCGGCCGGGACGGGCCCTTTCGGAGCCACTCAGCCCATGTGCGGGTAGGCGTGATCGGTCGGCGGAACGAACGTCTCCTTGATCGTCCGGGGCGACATCCAGCGGACCAGGTTGTGCCAGGAACCCGCCTTGTCGTTGGTGCCGCTGGCCCGGGCGCCGCCGAACGGCTGCTGCCCGACCACCGCGCCGGTCGGCTTGTCGTTGATGTAGAAGTTGCCGGCCGCGTACCGCATCTTCTCCGCCACCTGGTCGACCACCCGGCGGTCGGTCGCGAAGATCGACCCGGTCAGCGCGTACGGCGCGATCGACTCGGCCTGGCCGACCACGTCGTCGAAGCGGGCGTCGTCGAAGACGTGCACGCCGAGAATCGGGCCGAAGTACTCGGTGGTGAACGTCTCGTGCGCGGCGTCGGAGCACTCGAACAGCGTCGGCCGGACGAAGTAGCCGACCGAGTCGTCGGCGGTGCCGCCGGCCAGGATCCGGCAGGAGCCGTCGCCCTTGATCAGGTCGAGCGCGGCGGTGTGCCGGCCGAACGCCTTGTCGTCGATCACCGCGCCGCCGAAGTTGCTGAAGTCGGTGACGTCGCCGTAGGTCAGCGACTCAGCGGTGGCGGCGAGCCGGTCGCGCAGCCCACCCTCCCAGATCGACCGCGGGACGTACGCCCGCGAGGCGGCCGAGCACTTCTGCCCCTGGTACTCGTAGGCGCCCCGGATCAGCGCGGTGTGCAGCGCGTCCACGTCGGCGCTGGAATGCGCGACCACGAAGTCCTTGCCGCCGGTCTCGCCGACCAGGCGGGGGTAACCGCGGTAGCGGGCGATGTTGTCGCCGACCGTCTTCCACAGGTGCTGGAACACCTTCGTCGAGCCGGTGAAGTGGATGCCGGCCAGGTCCGGGTCGGCGAGCACCACCTCGGAGACCTCCTCGCCGCGCCCGGTGACCATGTTGATCACGCCGGGCGGCAGGCCGGCGGCCTCGAACAGGCGCATGGTGAAGTGCGCCGCGAACTGCTGGGTCGGGGACGGCTTCCAGACCACTGTGTTGCCGAGCATGGCCGGCGCGGACGGCAGGTTACCGGCGATCGCGGTGAAGTTGAACGGGGTGATCGCGTAGACGAAGCCCTCCAGCGGCCGGTGGTCGAGACGGTTCCAGACCCCGGGCGAGGACAGCGGCTGCTCGGCCAGGAGCCGCCGGGCGAAGTGCACGTTGAACCGGAGGAAGTCGATCAGCTCGCAGGCCGCGTCGATCTCGGCCTGGACGACGGTCTTGGACTGGCCGAGCATGGTGGCCGCGTTGAGCGTGTCCCGCCAGGGGCCGGCGAGCAGGTCGGCGGCGCGCAGGAAGATCGCGGCCCGCTCCTCGAACGGCAGCGCCCGCCACATCGGAGCGGCGTCCTTGGCGGCCCGGACCGCGGCCCGGGCGTCGTCGTGGGTGGCGTGCCCGGTGACGCCGAGGACGTGCGCGTGCTTGTGCGGCTGCACCACGTCGATCGACGCGCCGCCGGCCATCCGCCGCTCACCGGCGATCGTCATCGGCAGCTCGATCCGCTCGGCGGCCAGCTCGGCCAGCCGCCGCTGGAGCCGCTCCCGGTCGGCGCTGCCGGGCTCATAGTTGTGAACCGGCTCGTTGATCGGCTCGGGTACGGAGAACACGGCGTCCATCACAGGCTCCTGGCGATCTCGACGGCGACGGCGAAACCGGACCCGCGGGCACCGACCGGGCGGCCGGACGCCGGGGCGCCGCGGGGTGGGCGGCGGCGGGACCTGGCCCGATTCTGTCACGACAAGCCCTCGCCGGAAGCGCCTCCCTGGCACACCGGACGGCCGGGCCATCTCCGGACCGTCGGCCCCAACCCACCCATCCCGACGAAACATCGGACCAAAACCCTCTTCTTCGAAGATTCGTCGGCAACCCACAGGCCGGTTGATCCACTCCACCTCGGGGAGGCGGCGGTATCCGAGCCTCCGGATGGCACCACCTCCCCGAGCCGCAGTCGCCACACGACCTCCCCCGAGGAGGGCGGGCACGCCCCGACTCGCGGGTATCGGCCATTGATCCACTCCACCCCGGGGAAACGGAGGTATCCGAGCCCTCGGGATGCCACCACATCGGCGAACTGCAGTCGATCAAGGCGCAGACGGCATACGGCCCGCCCGAGGATCGGCGGTGTGCCGCGTACCCTGGATGACCGGTGACCTGCCCTGCCCGGCGCGGGGAGATCCGGCGACCGTCGAAGGGAAGACGATGAGCAACCAGCCCGGCAGCTCCACGGCCGCGCAGACGGATCAACCCGAGGCCGTCGGGCCGACCACGGGCGACGGGGCACCCGTTGAGACCTCCGCCGTCGAGATGTCCGCCGTCAAGGCACCCTCCGGAGAGGCACCGTCGGGCGAGACTCCGTCGGGTGAGGCTCCAGCGGGCGAGGACGCAGCCGGACCCGCGCATGCCGACGAGGGCACCGTCACCAGCGGGCGGCCGGAGTTCGCCCCCGGCGCGCTCGTGCTCGCCCTGGTCTCGATCGGGTGGCTGACCGCCATGCTCTGGTCGACCCGCGAGGCCATCCACTCGACCGCAGCCGGCGTCACCGCGATCAGCCTCTCCGCGTACGCGCTGCCTGGCGTCATCACCGCGGCGCTGGTCAGCGGCGCCACCGTCGCCCTGGCCGCGACCAACCGGCTGGGCCGGGCCACGCTGCGCTTTCTGGCCGCCGTCGGGACCGGCCTGGTGGTCGGGCTCCTCGCCGCGGTGGCGATCAACCTGACGTACGCGGACAACACCACCACGAACACGATCGCCGGAACCACGGCGGCAGCCGCGATCATCGGCGGCGCGATGGCGGGCGCGCGTCAGGCCCGGGTGGTGGGCGCGATCACCGCCGCGACGCTCACCGCGCAGATCTTCGTGGTGCTGTTCAGCCGCGTCCGCGACCCGCTGTCCGATCTGTTCGGCGCCGGGGAGACCCAGCAGTCGGTGCTCGACGCCGCGAAGTGGGTCTCGCGTACCGAATCGCTGCTCGCCGGCCTGCTCGCCGGCCTGGCGGCGTACCTCTACCTGACCTGGTCCCGCCGCCGGGCCGAGCGCCGTGACGGCGTGGCGTCGCCGCTACGCTGGCCAGCGTACCTGGTGGCCGGCGCAGGTGCGGGCCTGCTCCTGCTGCTCACCGAGGTGATCATCCGGATCGGCGGCCGCGGGCTGCTCGACCTGGCCGCCGCGCTCAGCGAGGCCGACGAGGTGGCGCAGACCGCGCTCGGCACCTCGCGGGTGGACAACGGGATCTGGGTGCTCTTCGTGGGCGCGCTGACCACGCTCATCGTGTTCGGCCGCACGCTCGGCCCCCGCCCGGTCGAGGACGAGGCGGACGAGCCGGCGGCGTCCTGAGCGGCCGGCTCAGCCGGCCTCGCGCAGCAGCAGGTCCAGCTCGGTCACGTCGTACCACTCCAGCTCGTGGTCCTCGGCGCCGTCGACGGTGAACTGGGCGTCGGGGTCGCCGGCCTGGGCCTCGGCCACCACCTCGACGGCAGCTGCCACGTCCTCGACCGCCTCCGCGCCGTCCACGTGCAGCGCGGCGACCGACTTCACCGGTACGGGCCCGGCCGGCCGGACCACGCTCGACCCCAGCTCGCCGCCGACCCGTCCGACCGCCCGGGCGGGCAGGTCGGCCGATACGACAACCCGTCGCCGGGGCGCGGCGGAGTCGCTCCGGAGCAGGAACAGCGCGTCCTGGGCGGCCCGGGTGAAGGCCACGTACTCCAGTTCCTCCTCGTCGCCCTCGGCGTACCACTCGCGCAGTTCCGGGGTGACCGCGTGCGCCGCCTCGACGGTCAGCCCCTCCTCGCGCAGCCGGGCGAGCATGGGTACGGTCGCCGGCAGGTACACCCGGACAAGCTCGTCGGTCACCGGTCACTCCCGCACTCAGGCCAACCGCCGGCGGACGCCGGCTCCGGGCGCCGATCATGCCGTACGCCAGGACCGTCATACACCCGGCACCCGCGCGGGTGAAGTCTCCCGCCGGTGTGTCAGGCGAACGGGCGTGGGGCGACGTCAGCCGGTGATGGCAAACTGAGGCAAACGAAGCCAACCCCGGGAGTCACCGTGGAGTCGAGGTTCCTGCTGCTGTCCGACGTCGCCGCCGAGCTGAACGTCTCGGACTCGCAGGTCTACCACATGGTCCGAAGCGGCGAGCTGCCGGCGATCAAGATCGGCGGCCGGGGGCAGTGGCGGGTCGAGCGCTCCCGGCTGGAGGAATACATCGAGCGGAAGTACGCCGAGACGGCGGAGTGGGTACGCGGGAACCCGCTCGGCGAGCGCGACGAGGAGTGACTGCCCGAGGACCGTCGGCCATTGACGACGGTGACGCAGGTCCGGGAAGATGAAGCACTGTCGGAGGCAAACGAAGGCAAACGCAAGGATCTGAGATGGTCGACACCCGCCGTCCCCGCGCACCCCGCCCGCCGGTCCGTCTCCGGCCCGCCCCGCCGCTCGATCCGCCGTGCACCGACGAGGACCCGGTTTGGAGTCCGCTCGGCCAGCTCGCGCTCGACCTCGCCGACCCGCGCCGCCGTGACCCCGCCCGCGCGGCCGCACGCCCGGCCGGACGCGCCCCGGATCCGCCTCCGGCCTGGCCGCGCTGGTCCAGTTCACTCGACCGGCTGCCGACCCTCGCGCCGCCCCCGGATGGCCTTGCCGCTCCGCCACCCGCCGCCGGCGCGTCCGGGCCGGTGCGCGCCACGCCCGGATGCGGGGATCCCACTTTCGACACCGGCACTCCCACCTCGGCGCTCGCTTCCGCCACGCCGGAAGGAGCGCGGGCGGCGCACCGGTTCGTCCGCACCTTCCTGGAGATCGTCAACGGCTTCCGGCCGCCCGGTCAGCTCCGGCCGCTCTGCCTGCCCGAGGCCGTCGCACCGGTGACGGCCGAGCTGACCCGCGCGGCACGCCGGGTGACTCCGGTCCGCCGCCGTACCGCCCGGCCGGCCCTGCTCCTGCGGCGGCTGCGGGTCTGCGAGCCCCGCGCGGGCGCGGTCGAGGCGACCGCCGTGTTCGTCGGCGCCGCAGGCACGAGCTGGGCCGTCGCCCTGCGCCTGGAACGCCGCCGCGGCACCTGGCTGTGCCTGGTGCTGGACGTCCTCTGACCGCGATCCGCCCTCCCCGCCCTCCCTGCCCTGGCACGCCACGCCACGGCCCTGCCTGCGCGATCTTGCACTTGCCGACCCCCGATAGCGGCATGAATCGGTCACCACAGGGGCCGCAACTGCAAGATCGCGGGAGGGTGCGGGAAGGGCTGAGGGGCGAAGGGCTAGGACGGCGACGGGCCCCGGCCGTGTGGCCGGGGCCCGTCGGGGCGCTTGTTCGGGGTCAGTTGCCGCCGTTGGGCGAGCCGTGGCAGCGCTTGTACTTACGGCCCGAGCCGCACGGGCAGGGCGCGTTGCGGGACGGGCCCTCGCCGCCGTCGACCTGGCCCGGGGCGGCCCGCCGTGCGGTGCTCGCCGCGACCGCCTGGCCGCTCGCCCCGGCCGCCGCCCGACGCGGCGTGGAGGCGGCAGGACGCTCCGACTGCTGGCCGATACCGAGCGCCGGCGCCTGCTGCTCCGGCCGCTCGATCACCGGAACGCCGCGACCGGCCTCGCCGTCCACCGCGGGGGCGGAGTACTGCAGGCCCTGCTGCTGCGGCGCGCGGTTGAGACCCTTGGCCCGGATCTCCACCGGCTTCTCCAGCAGCTCCACCTGCTCGGCCTCCGGCTCGGCCTCCTCGACCTGAACGTCCAGGTTGTAGAGGAAGCCGACCGTCTCCTCCTTGATGCCGTCCATCATGGAGGCGAACATGTCGAAGCCCTCGCGCTGGTACTCGATGACCGGGTCACGCTGGGCGTATGCCCGCAGGCTGATGCCCTCCTGGAGGTAGTCCATCTCGTAGAGGTGCTCGCGCCACTTGCGGTCGATCACCTGGAGCAGGACCATCCGCTCGAGCTGGCGCACCGCCTCCTCGCCGAGGCTCTCCTCGCGCCGGTCATACGCGGCGTGCGCGTCCTCCTTGAGGCGGGCGAGCAGGAAGTCCTGGTCGATGCCCGAGCGGGAACCGACCTCCTCCTCCAGCTCCTCGACGGTGACGCCGACCGGGTACAGCTGCTTCAGGCTCGACCACAGCTGGTCGAGGTCCCAGTCCTCGGCGTAGCCGTCGCTCGTCGCGCCGACCACGTACGCGGTCAGCACGTCGTCGATCATGTTGCGGACCTGGTCGGACAGGTCCTCGCCGTTGAGCACCCGGAGGCGCTCGGCGTAGATCACCTGGCGCTGCTTGTTCAGCACCTCGTCGTACTTGAGGACGTTCTTGCGGATCTCGGCGTTCTGGCCCTCGATCTGGGCCTGGGCGCTCCTGATCTGGCGGGTGACCATCTTCGACTCGATGGGCACGTCCTCCGGGATGTTGAAGCGGTCCATCACCGCCTCGACCGCGCCGGCCCGGAAGCGCTTCATCAGCTCGTCCTGCAGCGACAGGTAGAAGCGGGACTCGCCCGGGTCACCCTGCCGGCCGGCGCGACCGCGCAGCTGGTTGTCGATCCGGCGGGACTCGTGCCGCTCGGTGCCCAGCACGTACAGGCCGCCGACGGCGGCGACCTCCTCCGCCTCGGCGTCGCACGCCTGCTTCCAGGTCGGAAGGATCTCCTCCAACGCCTTGGCGTACTCCTCCGGCTGCTCGACCGGGTCGAGCCCGCGCTGGCGGAGCTCGTTCGCGGCGAGGAACTCGGGGTTGCCGCCGAGCAGGATGTCCGTACCGCGGCCGGCCATGTTGGTCGCGACGGTGACCGCGCCCCGGCGCCCGGCCTGCGCGACGATCTCCGCCTCCTTGGCGTGGAACTTCGCGTTCAGCACCGAGTGCGGGATGCCGCGGCGGCGCAGCATGTGCGACAGGATCTCGGAGTTCTCCACCGAGACGGTGCCGACCAGCACCGGCTGGCCCTGCTCGTGCCGCTCGGCGATGTCCTCGACGACGGCGTTGAACTTGGCCTTCTCGGTCTTGTAGATGACGTCGGGCCGGTCGAGCCGGACCATCGGCCGGTGCGTCGGGATGGTCACGACGCCGACCTTGTAGACCTTGTTGAACTCGCCCGCCTCGGTCTGGGCGGTACCGGTCATGCCGGAGAGCTTCTCGTAGAGGCGGAAGTAGTTCTGGAGGGTGATGGTGGCCAGGGTCTGGTTCTCCTGCTTGATCTCCACCCCCTCCTTGGCCTCGATCGCCTGGTGCATGCCCTCGTTGTAGCGGCGGCCGTGCAGGATGCGGCCGGTGAACTCGTCGACGATCAGGACCTCACCGTCGTTGACGATGTAGTCCTTGTCGCGCTTGTAGAGCTCCTTGGCCTTGATCGCGTTGTTCAGGTAGCCGACGAGCGGGGTGTTCACCGACTCGTAGAGGTTGTCGATGCCGAGGCGGTCCTCCACCTTGGCCACGCCGCGCTCGGTGATCGCGATGGTGCGCTTGGCGTAGTCGACCTCGTAGTCGCCCTCGCCGTCGGTGCCGGGCTGGAGCCGGGCCACCACCGTGGCGAACTCCTGGTACCACCGGGCGGAGTGCTCGGCCGGACCGGAGATGATCAGCGGGGTACGCGCCTCGTCGATCAGGATCGAGTCGACCTCGTCGACCACGGCGAAGAAGTGGCCGCGCTGGACCAGCTCGTCCTTCGACCAGGCCATGTTGTCGCGCAGGTAGTCGAAGCCGAACTCGTTGTTCGTGCCGTAGGTGATGTCGCACTCGTAGGCCGCGCGGTGCTCGGTGGCGGGCCGGTTGGGCAGCACCACGCCGACGCGCAGACCGAGGAACTCGTGCACCCGGCCCATCCAGGCGGCGTCGCGCTCGGCCAGGTAGTCGTTCACCGTGATCACGTGCACACCGTTGCCGGCGAGCGCGTTCAGGTAGACCGGCATGACCGAGGTGAGCGTCTTGCCCTCACCGGTCTTCATCTCGGCGATGTTGCCGAAGTGCAGCGCCGCGCCGCCCATCACCTGGACGTCGTAGGGGCGCTGGCCGAGCACCCGCGAGGCGGCCTCGCGGCACACCGCGAACGCCTCGGGCAGCAGGTCGTCGAGGGTCTCGCCATCCTCGAGCCGCTCCTTGAACTGGTCGGTCATGCCGCGCAGCTCGTCGTCGCTGAGGTTGACGTAGTCGTCCTCGATCGAGTTGACGGCGGCAGCGATGGCCTTCAGCCGACGCACCATGCGGCCCTCGCCGACGCGAAGGAACTTTTCCAGAATCGACACGGATCAACGCTCCCCTAGACGGTCTCGAACCATCGTAGGCGCTCGGAGGCGACGATGGTCACTGGTGGCGGCGGTCCGGGCTCCGGAACCCGACATAACGCCGCGACCGTGCGCCACCGGCCGCTAATCGGGTTACGCCGTGCGCGAACGATCCGGCACGATGGCTCGGATGGAGCCTGTGGAGATCATCGAGGACGGCCTGTTGCTGCGCCCCTGGCGGGCGGAGGACGCGGACGCGGTGCACCGCGCCTGCCAGGATCCGGACATCCAGCGCTGGACCACCGTACCTCGCCCGTACCTGCCCGGGCACGCCGCCGAGTTCGTGACCACGTCCAGCGCGACCGCCTGGGCCGAGGGCGCCGGCACCCCGTTCGCGGTCTGCGACGCCACCACCGGTGAGCTGCTCGCCTCGTGCGGCCTGGTCTCCGTGGACCGCGAGCTGGACTCGGCCGAGGTCGGCTACTGGACCGCGCCGTGGGCCCGGGGCCGCGGCGTCGCGGTCCGCGCGACTCGCGCGCTCGCCCGCTGGGCGTTCGACGCGCTCAAGCTGCGCCGGCTCACCTGGCAGGCCGAGATCGGCAACCACGCCTCCCGGCTCGTCGCGCTGCGCGCCGGTTTCCGGATCGATGGCGAGTTGCGGCTGGCCCACCCCGCCGAGGGCGGCCGTCCGGAGGGCTGGATCGGCTCCCTGTTTCCGGCCGACCTGGCAGCGCCCGGCGACCCGGTCCCCTACGGCCCGGACACGCTCCAGGCCCGCCGCGCGGCGGTCTTCGGCCGGCCGCAGCCGGTCCTGTTCGCCACCGCCGGGGGCACCGAGCTGCGGCTGCGCGCGCTGGAGGAGCGCGACCTGCCCGAGGTGACCCGCACCTGCCAGGACGAGCAGACGGTGCGCTGGACCACGGTGCCGCATCCGTACCGGCCGGAGCACGCCGAGGGCTTCCTGCGCGACCTGGTCCGCCCGGCCTGGGCCCGGGGCACCGCCGCGACGTTCGCCGTGGCCGACCCGGACGACAGCTACGTCGCCACGATCGACCTGCGCATCCTGCCCAACGACCCGCTGGTGGCCGACGTCGGCTACGTGACCGCGCCGCACGCCCGCGGCCGGGGTTACCTGCCGGCCGCGCTCACCGCGCTCTGCGCCTGGGGTTTCACCACGCTCGGCCTGGCCCGGATCGAGTGGCGGGCCAACGTGGGCAACACCGCCTCGCGGCGGGCCGCCGAGAAGGCCGGCTTCACCGTCGAGGGCACGCTGCGCGGCGGCGTCCAGCACCGCGGCGAGCGCCAGGACGCGTGGATCGGCGCGCTGCTGCCGGAGGACCTGGTGTGACCCCGGAGACGATCGAGGGGTACGGCGTCCGGCTGCGACCGTGCCACCTTGCGGACGTACCGGACATGGTGGCCGGGTGCGCCGACCCGGAGACCCGCCGGTTCATGCCCCTGCTGCCCGACCCGTACGACGCCGACGCGGCCCGCTGGTGGATCACCGAGGGCTCGCCGGCCGCGTCGGCGGCGGGCGGGGCCGCGTACACGATCGCCGACCCGGCCACCGACCGGCTGCTCGGCAGCATCGGTCTGAGCCGGCTCAGCGCGGAGCGGGCGAGCTACGAGATCGGCTACTGGGTGGGTCCCTCGGCGCGCGGCCGGGGCGTGGCCACCGCCGCCACCCGGCTGCTGACCGAGCGGGCGTTCGCCGCCGGGGCGGCCCGGCTGGAACTGCTCACCCGTACGGAGAACGTGCCGAGCCAGCGGATCGCGCTCGCCTGCGGCTACCGGCACGAGGGGGTGCGCCGGGCGGCGGGCGCGAGCGCGGGCGGCGTACGCGAGGATCTGATCGCCTGGGTGCGGCTTGCCGACGACCCGCCCGGGCCGGTCCCCCGCCTGCTGCCGGACCTGCCTGGCGGCCGGCTCACCGACGGCGTGGTGACGCTGCGCCCGGTGGAGCCGGCGGACACCGACGCGCTGTACCGCCTGCACTCGCTGCCGGAGGTGGTGGCGAACCGGGTGCCGCCGGTGACGCCGGAGCGGGCGGCACTGGCGCGGCGCTGCCGGCTGGCGGCGAGCCGCTGGCTCGCCGGCGAGGCGGCCGACCTGGCGATCCTCGACGCGGCCACCGGCACTGTCGTCGGCGGCTGCGCGCTGTTCTACGACGAACCGGGCACCGGGCAGGCCATGCTCGGCTACAGCCTGCTGCCCGAGGCGCGCGGGCGCGGGCTGGCCGCCCGTACGGTCCGGCTGGTCGCCGGATGGGCGTTCGACATCGGGGTGGCCCGGCTCTGGGCCGGCACCCGGCCGGACAACGTCGCCTCGCAACGCGTGCTGGAACGGGCCGGCTTCCGGCGGGAAGGGCTGCTGCGCGGCCGGCTGCCCGGCCCGGACGGCGCCCGGGTCGACTCGGTGGTCTACGGCCGGCTCGCCACCGACGAGAACTGAGACGGGCCCTCACGCGTGCGTGGGGCCCGTCTCACCGGTCAGGGGGTCACGTGTCGAGCTGGATGATCCCGTAGTCGTACGCGTGCCGCCGGTAGACCACGCTCGGGCGGCCGGACTCCTTGTCCTGGAACAGGTAGAAGTCGTGGCCGACCAGTTCCATCTGGAACAGCGCGTCGTCGACGGTCATCGGTTCGGCGGGGTGGACCTTCGCCCGGGCGATGTGCCACGGCTGGTTGTCGGGTTCGACGTAACCGTCCTCGTCGGGACGTTCGGCGACAGCGGTGGCGGCGCCGTGGCCGTCGGGCGCCGCCAGGCCGGGCCCGTCGAGGTCGGCCACCGGCAGCCCGGCGGTCGCGGCGGCCACGGAGATCGGCGCGTGCCGTCCCCGGTGCACCCGGCGGCGGTCCGCCGCGCGGCGGAAGCGGGTGTCCAACTTGGCGATAGCGGCGTCGAGCGCGCTGTAGAAGTCGCTCGTGCAGGCCTCGGCCCGGATCACCGGGCCGCGCGTGACGCAGGTGATCTCCACTCGCTGGCAGTGGTCCGCCTGGCGTGGATTGCGCTCGTGGAACAACTCGACGTCCACGCGAATGAGCTTCTGGTCGTAGCGTTCGATCTTCGCGAGCTTCTCGGCTACGTGCACCCGGTAATGGTCCGGCACTTCGACGTTACGGCCCTTGACCACGATGTCCACGTGACCTCCCTTGTTCGGACGGTCGTTCGGTCCGGAGAATCCGGTCGACCCGCCCGGGAGGGCCCCGCTCGGCGTCGACCGGTGGTGTTCGGCTACGCCTCCTTCCAGCGCCGGGGGAAGGTTGGCGTCCTCTCTACCCCCGACACCGAAACGCTAACTCGTGTACCGCCACCCGTCACCCCTGGTTGCCGAAAGGGGTTGCGGAATTTAACACCTCATACACCATGGGGTGAAACGGTTACACGAAGCGTCACCGAAGGTGCCGCTTTTGCGTTGCGGCGAGCACGGCCGCGGCCTTTGGCGTCATTCCCGCGCGGTGCAACATCCGGCTCACCGCCGCCAGCGTCGCGCCGGTGGTGACGATGTCGTCGAGCAGCACCACCGTCCCGGCCGGCCGGTGCCCGGCAGGCGGGCGGCGCAGCCGGAACGCGGCCTCGGCCGCGGTGGCCCGTCCGGCGCTGTCGAGCGTCACCGAGTCGGGCCGGGGCAGCGCCCGCAGCGGTCGCAGCACGCGTACCGGCCAGCCGGCCGCGCGCAGCCGGGCCGCCGCCGGACGGACCAGCCGGTCCAGGTGGTCGCCGTAGCGGGCCCGGGCGGCGCGGGCGGTGTCCGGCACCGCCACCAGGGTCACCGGGCCGGGCTGCCCCACCGCCTCGGCGACCACCTCCGCCAGCAACGCGCCCAGCGGCCGGGCCAGCCCGTGCCGGCCCCGTTCCATGTACGCGAGCAGCGCCTCGCGCAGCGCCCCGCCGTACGGGCCGAGCGCGACACAGGGCGGCAGGCCGGGTGGGGCCGGATCGGGCCGGGCCGGCGCGGGACGCAGCGACTCCAGGTCGCGTACGCAGCCCGGGCAGAAGCCCTGCCGCAGCCGCGCCGATCCGGTGCCGCAGCCGGCGCACCCGGCGGGCAGCACCAGATCGGTCAGGTCCGACCAGAGCCCGCCCAGGTCACGCACGGACGGCTCAGTAGAGGAAGAACGGAGCGGTCGGGTTGGTCGCCCGGCTGCCCGCCGGAACGTCGAGCACCTGTTCCCGCTTGACGAAGTCGAACGGGTTGTTCCGCCAGGCCGCCCCGTCCGTCTCGAACATGAACGAGAACGCGGCCAGGCCGCGGTCGCTGCCGCCCGGGTAGCCGGCGAGCTGGGTGACCGGGGCGCCGATCTCCACCGCCAGCGGGGTCTCCCAGACGCCGTCGACGCTGAGCTGGTGGATCGCCGAGCGCCGGTCCGCCTCGTTGCCGGCCAGTGCCAGTTCGTTCTGCGCCACCCAGTCCACCACCGTCACGCCGGTGAGCAGCGTGGTCACCCGGCGGGGTTGTCCCAGGCGCACCACGCCGCCGTCGACGCTCACCGCGGCGACGTAGAGCGCGCCACCGCTGACCAGGGCGATCCGGTGGCCTTCGAGGGAGCCGGAGACGGCGGTCACCGGGCCGGGGACGGACAGCGGGATCTCACTCATCCCGCCCACCCCGTCGAACCGGTAGAGCCGCCCGTCGGCCGCCACCAGACCACCCGGCCGGGCCTTGTTCAGCGACCGCAGCCACGTCGGGCGGCTCATCGCGCGGAACGTGCGGTCGCTCGCCGTGAGCGTGGCCACCGGCTCCGCGCCGGCGCCCACCTTGAGCCGCTTGCGGTTGTCCGTCCCGGTCACCACGAGCGCGGCCAGCACCTGGTCCTCGGCGCGGGCGAGCGCGGCGGAGACCACGTTGCGGTTCTCCTCCGCCGGCAGCGGCACGGCGGCCCGCGGCTCGTTGCCGAAGGCCAGCGGGCGTACGGCCCCGTCGTAGACGCCCAGCCGCATCGGGTTCGCCCCGCGCGGGTACGCGGCGGCCGAGACGCGCTCCCGTCCAAGGTCGACTGTCAGCCGCTTCTGGTTCTGGATCTTGAGGTCGACCTTGCCGTTCAGGTCCGACAGTGACCAGGCCAACTGGGTGCCGAGCCGGTTCAGTCGCTGCTCGTTGGCCCCGGGCATGTTCAGGTTGATCTCCCAGTGCCCGTCCGTCCCGGTCGCGTTGTTGATCAGCTGGGTGCCCTCGGGCAGCCCGGTCACCCCGGCGGCCAGCCAGTCCGAGGGGCGGTCCGCCAGCCACCTCATCACCTCGGTGATCCCCCGCTCGGTCGGCGCCGCGGAGAGCAGATAGCGCTGGTCCGGCACCAGCCGGGTCTGGTCCGAGTTCCAGAAGTAGACGGTGCGGGCCTGGTAGTACTCGCGCATCGCCGCGTCGCTCGTCAGCAGCACGTTCGGCGCCTCGGTGATCAGCAGTCCGGTCCCGGCCGGCTCGGCCCGGCGCAGCTCGAAGACGTACTGCGTGTCGCTGGCCACCGGCGGGCCGAGCGTGCCGTCGGCCCGCAGCACGCCGACCTGCTGCACCTTGAGCGTCACGGTGCTGGTGCCCTGGTTGTTCGGCGGCGTGCTCTCCGGCTTCTCCCGCAGCCGCACCACCGTCAGCTCGACCTCGCTGGTCTGCGGCTTGCCCGGGAGCAGGTCGCGGGACTCCTCGGCGAGAAACTTGCGGGCCCGGGCGTACGCCTGGTCGCGTTCCCCGGCCGCCGCCGCCCGCAGGTAGTTCTCGATGAACGGCACCGGCTCGCTGCTGTCTGCCGGTTCGGGCGGCCGGGCCGGGCTGCCGTTGAGCGCCCCGCCCTGCGCGGCCGGCACCGACCCGTCGATCTGGACGTCGGTCTCACCCGGGATGCCGCAGCCGGCGAGCGCGGCCGGAAGCAGGGCGCCGGCCAGCAGCAGGGCCAGGGCGCGGCGGCTCACGGCCGGACCTCCGCCCGGTCGCCGTCGGCGGCGGGTTCCACGCTCAGCGCCCCGGCGCCGGCACCCGGGCCGATGGCGAGCAGGCCGCCGTCGCGGGGACCACCGAACGGCACTGTGGCGTCGGCCGGCACCAGCCGCAGCGGGGAGGTGGTGAGCCGGTCCCCGGCCCGGGCCGGCAGCGTGAGCCGGAACTGGGCGCCCTGGCCGGGCGCGCCCCACGCCTCCAGCCAGCCGCCGTGCAGGCGGGCGTCCTCCAGGCTGATCGACAGGCCGAGCCCGGTGCCGCCGGTCTGCCGGGCACGCGACGGGTCGGCCCGCCAGAAGCGGTTGAACACCAGCTTCTCCTCCCCCGGCTTGAGGCCGACGCCGTGGTCGCGCACGGTGATCGCCACCGCGCTGCGGTCCTGACCCAGGGTGATCCGTACCGGTTTGGCCTCGCCGTGCTCGACCGCGTTGCCGACGAGGTTGCGCAGCACCCGCTCGACGCGGCGGGGGTCGACCTCGGCGATCACCGGAGTGTCCGGCAGGTCCAGCTCGATGGTGACCCCGACCCGCTCGGCCAGCCCGGCCAGCCGCTCGGTCACGCGGTGCACCACCGGCACCAGGTCGGTGGGCTCGCTGTCCAGCACCGCGAAACCGGCGTCGAACCGGCTGATCTCCAGCAGGTCGGTGAGCAGTTCCTCGAACCGGTCCAGCTCGGCCTGGAGCAGCTCGGCGCTGCGGGCCACCGCCGGGTCGAACTCGTCCCGCTCGGCGAAGATCAGATCGGCGGCCATCCGGACCGTGGTCAACGGCGTGCGCAGCTCGTGCGAGACGTCGGAGGTGAACCGGCGTTGCAGCCGGGACATCTCCTCCAGGCGGAGGATCTGCCGTTGCAGGTTCGTCGCCATCTGGTTGAACGAGGCGGCCAGCAGGGCGAGGTCGTCCTCGCCGGAGACCACCATGCGCTGGTCGAGCAGGCCGGCGGAGAGCCGCTGCGCGGTGCGCGCGGCCACCCGTACCGGGGTCACCACCAGGCGGGTGACCAGGGCGGCCAGCAGGCCGAGCAGGAGCACGAGCGCGACGCCGGTGGCGACCACCGTGGCCCGGGCGTCGGCCGCCGTCGCGTCCTGCCGGGCCAGGGGTACGAGGTAGTAGAGCTCGACCTGCCCGAACTTGGTGGGCACCGGGGAGCCGTAGACCAGGTATTTGGTGCGCTCGCCGCCGAGCGAGCCGGTGCGGATCTGGTGGGCGACCTTGCCGGAGGCCACGGTGGCCCGCAGCTCGTCGCCGATCACCGTGCCCACCGGCACCTCGGGCGTGGTACGCGGCTCGATGAACTCGGCGAAGTTGTCGGCGGTGATCGCCACCACGACGCCGCTGGTCTGCGTCGGGTCGCCACCGGCCAGGTAGTTCACGGTGCCGTCGATGGTGTTCTGGAGCTGTGCCTCCTGCGGCTGGCTGTAGAGGTTGAACTGCTTGGCCGCGTACTCGCTGCCGTTGCTCAGCCGCAGCCGCACGTCGGTCTCGGCGTTCTCCAGCAGGATGTTGGTGATCTTGTCAGCGATCAGGTAGGCGAAACCGCCCACCAGGAGACTCGACGTCACCAGCGTGATGGTGACCACACGGACCTGGAGCGACCGCCGCCAGGCCTGGTGCACCGCGGCCACCAGCCGGGCGACCCGGCCGCTCAGGGCGAGCCAGAGCGCCCGCACGGCGTGGAACCGGCGGGTCTCGGGGGTCGGCGTGTCCGGCAGCGGGGTGGTCACCACAGTGCTGACCAGGCTATCCGGTACCCGCCTTGTAACCCACGCCCCGCACGGTCAGGATGATTTCGGGTCGCTCCGGATCCGGCTCGATCTTGGCGCGCAGCCGCTGCACGTGCACGTTCACCAGGCGGGTGTCGGCGGCGTGGCGGTAGCCCCAGACCTGCTCCAGCAGCACCTCGCGGGTGAAGACCTGGCGCGGCTTGCGGGCGAGCGCGACCAGCAGGTCGAACTCCAGGGGTGTCAGCTTCACCTCGTCGCCGTCGCGACTGACCGTGTGGGCCGGCACGTCGATGGTGATCTGGTTGCCGGGCGGCCCGATCGTCAGCATCTCCGGGGCCACGTCCTCGCCCCGGCGCAACCGGGCCCGCATCCGGGCCACCAGCTCCTTGGGCTTGAACGGCTTGACCACGTAGTCGTCGGCCCCGGACTCCAGGCCGAGCACCACGTCAACGGTGTCGCTCTTGGCGGTCAGCATCACGATCGGCACGCCGGACTCGCCCCGGATGGCGCGGGCCACGTCGATGCCGCTCATGCCGGGGAGCATCAGGTCGAGCAGGACGATGTCGGGTCGGTTGTCGCGGAAGGCAGCCAACGCCCGTTCGCCGTCCGCGACGAAGGACGGCACGAAGCCCTCGCTGCGCAGCACGATGCCGAGCATCTCGGCGAGGGCGGGGTCGTCGTCGACCACGAGTACCCGGGCTCTCATGGGGTTTATCGTTCCATCCCCGTTCGTCTGGAGGGTTCGGCGTCTCCACGGCACGGTAGCGCCGAGCGGGCCCGCGCACCACAGGAGTCGGCGTGGCCGCCCAGCGTGGCGCGTCGAGGCGGACGGGTCCACCGGATGCGGACCCGCCGTGCAACCATGATCCCTCGGGCGCCGCGCCGCCCGCCACCTCTGCCCTGCATGCCCAGGAGTACGCGTGCCCGACGCCGGCCCGACCGCGGTTCTGCCGCGCCGTCCGCTGACCGTCGGCGAACTGCTCGACGCGGCAGTTCTGCTGCTGCGCGACCACGCCCGGGTGCTAGTTCCGCTCGCCCTCCTGCTGGCCCTCGCCGAGCAGGCGGTGCTGCACCCGCTGCGGCTGCTGGCCGAGGCCAACCCGCCCCAGTGGTGGCCGGCGGACACCGGTGACTCGCTGCCCTGGTACTGGCTGCTGCTGGCGACCGGCGCCGGCACCGAGGCGGCGATCATCGCGCTGCTGGGCGGCCCGGCCGCGCGCGGCGCCGGCGCGGCCCTGCTGGGACGCCGCCCCGGGCCGGCCGAGCTGCTGCGCGGCTCCCGCCCCGGCGTAGCGGTGCTGGCCGCCGTCGCGATCGGTCCCGTCGTCGCGCTCGCCGCCCTGACCGGGCCGGGCTGGTTCCTGGTGTACGGGCTGCTCGGCCTGGTGGTGCCGGTGCTGGTGCTGGACGGAGTGCCCGGACACCGGGCGCCGTGGCGGGCGATCCGCCTGGCGGGCCGGGTGAGCGCGCGGGCATCCGCCGTCCGGCTGCTGGGCTACCTGGGCTGGTGGCTGATCCGGCTCGGCATCGGGCTGGGCGTCTACCACGGTCTCGGCATGCTGGGCCTGTTCGACGTGTCCGCCTGGGCGCTGCCGGTGACGGTCGCCGCCTTCGCCGCGGTGAACGCGCTGGCGTACTCGGCGCTGGCCTGCCTGGACGCGGTGCTGCACCTGGAGACCCGGATCCGCACCGAAGGGCTGGACATCCGCCTCTCGCGGGCGCCGGCCGGCGTACCGGAACCGGTCCTGCTGGCGGCGCAGCGGTGAGCCGGTGGTGGACCGAGACGGTGGCGGCCCTCGGTGACCTGCTGCCGCTGCCGCTGGCCGCGCTGATTCTGCTGGCGGTCGCGCTGCTCGCCGCCCTGGCCTGGTACTTCTTCCCGGCCTGGGTGCCCCGGCGGCTGCCCCGGTTCACGCTGCCCCGGCTGCGCCTGCCACGCCTGCCGCGGCTGCGGCTGCCCCGCCTGCGCCGGCCGGCGCGCCGCCGCCGCTCCGACCCGCCGCCGGTACGGGTGCCCGCGCCCCGGACCCCGGACGCCGTCCCGGCCGACGCGCCCGGGCTGGCCGATCGGCTCGCGGCCGAGGGCCGGTACGCCGAGGCGGTCCGGGAACGGCTGCGCGAGATGGTCCGGCTCCTGGTCGTGCGGCACGTCGTGGAGCCCCGCCCCGGGCTCACAGTCGTCGAGCTGACCGAGGCGGCGGCCCGCGCCCGGCCGCAGGTGCGGCCGACGCTGCACACCGCCGGGGCGATCTTCTCCGACCTCTGGTACGCCCAGCGCCCCGCCACCGCCGCACACGACCATCGGATGCGCGAACTCGCCGCCGACCTGCGTCGCGAGCTGACCGGGGAGGAGCCGCGATGACCGCCACCACCGTGACCTCGGCGGACACGGCCACCGCGGCGGCGCCGCGCCGTCGGCGGCACCGGCTGCTCGTCCCGCTCGGGCTGGCCGTGCTGCTGATCGTGACCACGCTCGTGCTGCACGCCGTCGACCGGCCCGATCCGGACGAGCCCGGCTTCCTCTCCCCGGTCGCCACCGACGACGACGGCGGCAGCCGGCTCGCCGAGGCGCTGCGCGCGCAGGGCGTGTCGCTGCGCCGGGAGACGACGTTCGACGGGATGTTGCAAACCGCCGGCATCGCGCCCAGCACCGTCTTCCTGCCCGCGCCCGGACTGGTGCACCCGGACCTTGTCGACCGGCTGACCGCCCTGCCCCCGGGCAGTCGGCTGGTGTTGGTCGAGCCCTCCCCGCGGGTGCTCGCCGAACTGGACACGCCGGTCGGGGCGGCCACCCGGCGCTGGGCCGCGCGGGCCGTGCCGCCGGACGCGGACGGCACGCCGTGCCCGCTGCCCGAGGCGGTCCGGGCCGGCGCCGCCGCGATCGACCTGCAGCGCTACGCCGGGCCGTCCGAGGTCGACCACTGCTACGGCGGCGCGCTGCTGCGCGCCCCCGGCCGGGTCGAGGTGGTGCTGGCCGGTGCCAGCGACCCGTTCCGCAACGACCGGATCGGCGAGTGGGGAAACGAAGTCCTCGCCACCGGTCTGCTCGGCGGGAACCGCCCGCTCGTCTGGCTCGACCTGCCCGAGCCGGTACCGGCCCCGACCCGCCCGAGCTGGTCCGCGGAGCCCTTCACCGAGCAGCCCGCCCCGGGCGGCAGCGGCCGGTCGGAACGGCCCGATCCGCCCGACCGCGCCGACCCGCCGTGGGAGAACCCGCTCTGGGGCGCGTTCCCGCAGTGGTTCTGGGCCCTCCTGGCGCAGCTCGCCCTGGCCGGGCTGCTCGTCGTGCTCTGGCGGGCCCGCCGGCTCGGGCCACCGGTGTCGGAGCCGCTGCCGGTGACCGTGCGGTCCGCCGAGACGGTACGCGGCCGGGCGCGGCTCTACCGCCGGGCGGGCGCCCGGGACACGGTTGCCGAGACGCTGCGCGGCGCCGCGCTGGACCGGCTGCTGCCGCGGCTCAACCTGCCCCCGGACACGCCCGACGACGAGGTGGCCGCCGTGGTCGCCGCGCGCGCCGGCGCCGACCCGGAACGGGTGGCCGAGCTGCTCTACGGCCCCGCCCCGGAGAAGGACCGCGAGCTGCTGGAGCTGGCCCGCGAACTGGACGCCCTGACCCGTACCCTGGCCCCGCATCCGAGCGAAGGAGACACCCGGTGACCGGACCTGTCACGACCACCGCCCCGTCCGGCGCCCGCGCCGCCCTGCACCGGCTGCGCGCCGAGGTGGCCAAGGCAGTCGTCGGGCAGGACGCAGTGGTCACCGGTCTGGTGATCGCGCTGCTCTGCCGGGGGCACGTGCTGCTGGAGGGCGTACCGGGGGTGGCCAAGACGCTGCTGGTGCGGACGCTGGCCGCCGCGCTCGACCTGGACGCCAAGCGGGTGCAGTTCACCCCCGACCTGATGCCCGGCGACGTCACCGGCTCGTTGATCTTCGACCAGCGCACCGCCGCGTTCACGTTCCGGGAGGGGCCGGTCTTCACCAACCTGCTCCTCGCCGACGAGATCAACCGCACCCCGCCCAAGACGCAGTCGGCGCTGCTGGAGGTGATGGAGGAGCGGCAGGTCTCCGTCGAGGGCGAGCGCCGCCCGCTGCCCGACCCGTTCATCGTCGCGGCCACCCAGAACCCGGTCGAGTACGAGGGCACCTACGCGCTGCCCGAGGCGCAGCTCGACCGCTTCCTGCTCAAGCTGACGGTGCCGCTGCCGGAGCGGGAGGAGGAGCTGGGCGTGCTCCGCGCGCACCACGCCGGCTTCGACCCGCGCGACCTGCGTGCCGCCGGCGTACGCCCGGTGGCCGGTGCGGCGGACCTGGCCGCCGCCCGGGCCGAGGTGCAGAGGGTGCACGTGGCCGAGCCGGTGCTCGGCTACATCGTGGACCTGTGCCGGGGCACCCGCTCCGCTCCGGCGCTGGAGCTGGGCGCGTCGCCCCGGGGCGCCACCGCGCTGCTGAACACCGCCAAGGCGTGGTCCTGGCTGGCCGGCCGGGACCACGTCACGCCGGACGACGTGAAGGCGGTGGCCCGGCCCACGCTGCGGCACCGGCTGCGGCCGCGTCCGGAGGCGGAGCTGGAGGGCGTGACGGTGGACGCGGTGCTGGACTCGGTGCTGGCCACCGTGCCGACGCCGCGATGACCTGGCGGGCGGGTCTGCTGCTCGGCGTGGGCGCGCTGACGCTGCCGTTCTGGCCGGCGCCGTTCGTCGGGGTGGCCGTGCTGACCGTCGTGGTGCTGCTGCTGGTGGCGCTCGACCGGGCGATGGCCGCCCCGCCGCACGCGCTCACCGTGACCCGCTCCGGCGACCGGACGGTGCGGCTCGGCGGCACCGCCACCGTCACGCTGCGCCTGACCAACCCCACCCACCACACGCTGTACGCACAGGTGCGCGACGCCTGGGTGCCGTCGGCCGGGGCGCGCCCGGACGTGCCGCCGGGGCGCCTGCTCACCGTGGCGCCCGGCGGCAGCGCCACGCTGCCGGTCCGGCTCACCCCGACCCGGCGCGGCGACCGGCCAGCGGTGGCGCTGACCGTACGCTCGTTCGGGCCGATGCGCCTGGGTGCCCGGCAGCGCGCCGGGCAGCCCGCCACACCGCCGTGGACGCTGCGGGTGCTGCCCCGGTTCGACTCCCGCCGGCACCTGCCGGAGAAGCTGGCCCGGCTGCGGGTCATCGACGGCGTGCAGGTGACCCGAGGGCGCGGCCACGGCACCGAGTTCGACACCCTGCGCGAGTACGCGGTGGGCGACGACGTCCGTTCGATCGACTGGCGGGGCAGCGCCCGCCGCGCCGACATCCTGGTCCGCACCTGGCGCCCGGAACGGGACCGGCGCCTGGTCTGCGTGCTGGACACCGGCCGCACCTCGGCGGTCCGGCTGGGCGACGAGCCCCGGCTGGACACCGCGATCGACGCGGCGCTGCTGCTCACCGCGCTCGCGGCCCGCGCCGGTGACCGGGTGGACCTGCTGGCGGCGGACACCGAGATCCGGGCCCGGGTGACCGGCAGCGGCCGTCCGGCCCTGCTCGCCCGGCTGGTCGAGGCGGTGGCGCCACTGGAGCCGACGCTTGCCGAGACCGACTTCGAGCTGATCGCCGGCGAGGTGCTGCGCCGGGAGCGGCAGCGCAGCCTGGTGGTGCTGTTCACGGCGCTGGAGGCGGGCGCGATCGGCGAAGGACTGCTGCCGGTGCTGCCCCGGCTGGCGACCCGGCACCGGGTGGTGCTGGCCGCCGGCAGCGACCCGGTGCTGACCGGGCTCGCCACTGCCACCCCGGCCGGCCCGGACGACCCGTACACGGCCGCGTCGGCGTGGCGGGCGCTGGCCGAACGGGACCGGGTACGCGCAGCGCTGTCCCGCTACGGGGTGACAGTGGTGGACGTGCCGGCGCACCGGCTCGCGCCGGCCGTCGCGGACACCTACCTGCGGCTCAAGTCCCTCGGCCAGCTCTGACCGCGCGCCGGCCGAGCACCAGCGCGTACGCGAGGAAGGCCAGCCACACCGCGGCGCCGGCCGCCACCCGGAGCGCGACCGGCAGCGGCGCCGGGGTGACGAACGCCTCGACCAGCGCGGAGACCGCGAACAGGCCGACCAGACCGGCCGCCACCACGACGGCGAGCCGTCCCGCCTCGGCGACCGCCCGGCCTCGCCCGAGGTCCGCGGGCGGGGCGATCCAGGCCCAGGCGGTACGCAGTCCGACCCCGGCGGCGACGTAGATCCCGGTCAGCTCCAGCAGGCCGTGCGGCGTGATCAGGCCGAAGAAGACGTCCGCACGGCCGTAGGAGACCATCACGCCGCCGACCACGCCGATGTTCAGCGCGTTCTGCCACAGCAGCCAGAGCACCGGCACCACGAGCACCCCGGCGGCCAGGCACTGGGCGGCCAGCCAGGCGTTGTGCGTCCACAGGTGGAACGCGAAGGTGGGCGCGGCGAACTCGGTGTAGTAGCCGGCGAAACCGGAGTCGACGAGTTCCCGGGCGGCCTCGTCACCGACGAACGCGGCGGCGGTGTCCGGGTTTTCGGCGACGAACCAGATGAGGAACGCGGTGAGCAGGCTGAACCCGGTGGCCACGCCGCACCACCACGGCCAGGACCGGTAGAGGGCGGCGGGCAGGTCGGCCACCAGGAACCGGCCCACCGCCGCCCAGGAGAACCGCGGACGGCCGGTGACCCGGGCCCGGGCCGCGAGGACCAGGTGGGACAGCCGGTTCACCAGCGCCGGCTCGGGCGCCCGGGCACGCAACGCGGACAGGTGCGTGGCACTGCGCTGGTAGAGCGCCACCAGCTCGTCGACCTCGGCCGCGTCGAGACGACGCCGCCCGGTCAGGTACTCCAGCCGCCGCCATTCGGCGTTGTGCTCGGCCACGTACGCGTCGAGATCCACTCGCCCTCCCCCGTTCGGCGTCCATGGTGTTCACTGTCGGGGTGCGCGCGCAACCTCCCCCACCGCCCCGATGGGCCGACGCCGGTCTGGTCAGCGGCGAGGCGGTGGAGCTGGACGTCCGGGCGGCCCGGCTGGGCTCCCGGGTGCTGGCGCTGCTGATCGACGCGGTGATCCAGCTCGTCCTGGCGCTCGTGCTCGGCGTGGTGCTGGGGATGGTGGCGCTCGCCCTGTTCGGGGACTTCCTCGACGCCGCCCTGGCCGGCGCGCTCCAGATCGTGCTCCTGGTGCTGGTGCTGATCGGCTACCCGGTGGTGATGGAACGTTTCGCCGGTGGCCGGACGGTGGGCAAGCTGGCCGTCGGGCTGCGGGTGGTCCGGGCCGACGGCGGCCCGGTGGGGGTGGGCCAGTCGCTGACCCGGGCGCTCGTCGGCGTTGCGGTGGAGTGGCCCGGGCTGGTGTTGCCGCTGCTGAGCTGGGCGGCGAGCGTCACGGTGATGCTCACCGACCCGCGCGGACGCCGGCTGGGCGACCTGGTCGCCGGCACGCTCGTGGTGCACACCCGGGGCGCCGCGCTGTGGCGGCCGCTGCCGCCTGCCGCGCCGCCGCTGCTGGCCTGGGCCGGCACGCTCGACCTGACCCGTCTCGACGACGGGCTGGCGCTGGCCGTCCGGCAGTACCTGGACCGGCTGCCCCAGCTCGCCGAACCGGAGCGGCTCCGGCTGGGCCGGGGGTTGTGGACGGAGGTCGCGGCGGTCACCTCGCCGCCTCCGCCGTGGGCCGCGCCGGACTGGGCGTACCTGTCGGCGGTGCTCGCCGAGCGGGGGCGACGGGCGGCGCACCGGCTGGGCCGCAGCCGGGCGGTCGCCGCCACGCTCTGGCCGGAGCTGGTCCCGGCGCCCGCCGTCGTGCCGTTTGCGGCCGGGCCGGATCCCGCCGGGCCGGGCGCGGGCCGGTTGCGGCCCGCCGCGCCACAGGTCGCACCCGACCCGGTACGCCGCTGAGCCGGCCTCAGGAGAACAGCGTGCGCCCCCACCAGTCGGCCGCGTCGCGGAGGCCCGGCGGGCAGGCGAACAGGCCGCTGGAGACGTGCCGCAGGTACTCGTTCATCGCGTCGTTGCGGGCCAGCCGGGTCTGGATCGGCACGAACTGGCGGCGCGGGTCGCGCTGGTAGGCGATGAAGAACAGCCCGGCGTCGAGCCGGCCCAGCCCGTCCGAGCCGTCCACGAAGTTGTAGCCGCGGCGCAGCAGGCGCGCCCCGCCGTTGGTGTCCGGGTGGGCCAGCCGCACGTGCGCGGTGTCGGCGATGAGCGGCTCGCCGTCGTCGCCCTTCGCGGCGAAGTCCGGCTCGTCGAACTCGTCCCGGCGGCCGAGCGGGGCGCCGCTGCCCTTGGTCCGGCCGACGATCATCTCCTGTTCGGCCAGCGGGCTGCGGTCCCACGTCTCGATCAGCATCCGGATCTTCCGGGTGACCAGGTAGGAGCCGCCGGTCATCCAGTCCGGGCCGTCGCCGGGCTGCACCCAGAGCTGGTCGCGCAGCAGGCCGGCGTCCTCGGCCTTGAGGTTGGCGGTGCCGTCCTTGAAGCCGAACAGGTTGCGCGGCGTGGCCTGGTCCCGCGACGTCGACGAGGTACGCCCGAAGCCGAGCTGCGACCAGCGGACGCTCACCACACCCATGCCGATCCGGGCGAGGTTGCGGATGGCGTGCACCGCGACCTGCGGGTCGTTGGCGCACGCCTGGACGCAGATGTCCCCGCCGGACAGTTCCGGCTTCAGCGCGTCCCCGGCGAAGTGCGGCAGGTCGGCCAGGGCGGCCGGACGCCGGGCCGCGATGCCGAAGCGGTCCCGGCCCTGCGCGTCGCGGAACAGCGTCGTCCCGAAGCCCACGGTGATGGTGAGCTGCGACGGGGGCAGTCCGAGCGCCTCGCCGGTGTCGTCCGGCGGGGCCTCGGGCATGCCGCCGACCGCGCCGATCACCCCGGCGTCCTTGCCGGCGGTCATCCGGGCCGCCGCGGCGGTCCACTCCTGGAGCATCGCGACCAGCCGGTCCCGGTCCTTCGTGACCACGTCGAACGCGACGAAGTGCAGCCGGTCCTGGGCCGGGGTGGTGATGCCGGCCTGGTGCTCGCCGAGGAACGGCACGGAACCGGCGGCCGATCCGGTCGCCGACGCCTCGTTCCCGCCGGCGAGCAGCGCGCCCGCGCCGCCCGCCACCCCGGCGACTCCGGCCACGCCGACGCCGGCCAGAGTGATCGCCCGGCGGCGGGAGACGCCCCGGCCGGAGCGCTGCGTGTTCGGCTCGCTCGTGGCGTCACCGTCGGCCGGGCCGGTCATCGCGCGACTGCCGCCGCGACCTTGCTGACCGGCTCGGCCAGGGCGTTCACCGCGTCCGACAGCTCCTTCAGCTCGGTCTTCGTGAGCTGGGTGTGCAGCTTCCAGCCGTCGCCGGCCCGGTGCCGCCCGAGCGTGGTCTCCACGTTCGCGAACTCGCCGTCGAGCTGCTTGACGAGGTCGGGCGCGCGCTGCTCCAGGGCCGGGCGCAGCGCGGCGATCGCCGCCTTGGAGCCCTCCAGGTTGGCGTTGAAGTCCCAGAGGTCGGTGTGCGAGTACCGCTCCTCCTCACCGGTGATCTTGCCGCTGGCGACCTCGTCGAGCAGCGCCTTGGCACCGTTGGCGAGTTGGAGCGGGGTGAGCTTCTCGGCGTCCGCCTTGGCCACGATCGCCTTGACGTCGACCAGGAGCTGGTCGGCGATCGCGCCGTCGGAGCTGACGTCGCCGGTGGTCCAGAGGTCCTTCTCGATCCGGTGGAAGCCGGTGAACTCCATACCCTCCTCGACCACCTCCTCGCGGCCGTCGATCTTCGGGTCGAGGTCGCCGAAGCTCTCCGCGACCGGCTCGATCCGCTCCCAGTAGGTGCGGGCCACCGGGTAGAGCGCCTTGGCCTTCGCCACGTCGTTCGCCTTGACCGCTGCCACGAACTCCTCGGTCTTCGTCAGCAGCGCGGCGGTCTGGCTGCGCACGTACCGCTGGTAGCTCTCGGTGGCCTGGGTCAGCGCGGCGTCCGGGGCGACAGTCGCGGCGGTGCCGCTGACCTTCAGCGCGCCCCGGATGCCCCGGCCGCTCATCCCGGGCTTGCAGGCCGTCTCGTACGTGCCGGCGGACAGCTCGACGCGCAGCTCGCGGCTGAGCCCGGGGGCGATGTTCTCCACCTCGCCCATCACCCGGTCCCCGGCGGCGTAGACGTAGAACTCGTTGACCTTGGAGCCGCTGTTCGTCACCTTGAACGTGACCTGACCGGCGTCGATCTCGGTGTCGCCGACCTCGCAGACGGTGTCGGTGGCCTTGACCGCGATCGGCCCGCCGCCCGTGGCGTCGGCGTCGTCACCGCCCCCGCAGCCGGCCAGTCCGGCGACCGCGAGCAGCCCGGCGGCGGCGGGCGCGACGAATCGAGTGGTACGCATCGTGCGGGTCTCCTCGGAAACGGGTGGTTCAGGCGCGGGGGGACGGAACAGCGGCGACGTCGGCCGGCGCGGTGGGCGTGTCGGCTGCGGGCTCGGCGGGCCGGGCCGGCTTCGCGGGCTGGGCCGGCTTGCGCAGGAAGAGCACGAGCACCGGCACCGCGTACGCGACCCAGGCGATCAGCTCCAGCACTGTCGGCGCGGCGGTGATGTTGAACATGCCGGCGAGCAGCGCGCCGTACCAGGTGTTCGGGTCCAGCGTGGTGGAGATGTCGAAGGCCAGGTCGTTCAGGCCGGGCAGGACGCCCGCCTCCTGGAAGTCGTGCACGCCGTACTTCAGGATGCCGGCGGCCACCAGGATGAGCAGCGCCCCGGTCCAGGTGAAGAACCGGCTCAGGTTGATCCGGACCGCGCTGCGGTAGAGCAGGAATCCGATCACCACTGCGGTGGCCACGCCACCGGCCAGGGCGAGCAGCGAACCGGGCCCGGTGCCGCCGGCCACGCTCTCCGCTGCGGCGTAGAAGATGAGCGCGGTCTCCAGGCCCTCCCGGATCACCGCGAGGAACGCCATGCCGGCGACCGCCAGGGAGCCGACCGCGAGCGCGTCGGTGAGCTTGCCGCGCAACTCGCCCGCGATGGTGCGGGCGGCCCGGCGCATCCAGAAGATCATCCAGGTCACGAAGACCACTGCGGCGATCGAGGTGACCGCCTCGAACATCTCGCGCGACTCGTACGTGCGCAGCAGCGAGGTCGAGGTGTACTGGATGAGGGAGCCGAAGCCGACGGAGAGCGCCACGGCCAGGCCGACGCCGGCCCAGACCTGCGGCAGCCGGTCCCGCCGCTGCGACTTCACGAGGAACGCGACGAGGATGCTGACCACAAGTGTCGCTTCCAGGCCTTCGCGCAGGCCGATCAGGTACGTGGCGAACATCAACTGCTCCGTCGTCGTTAACTTAGGGCAGGCATACCTTCCTCCTGTTCACAGCGAACGTCAAGCTGATCGCTGTAACGTCACCCGGTTCGGCACCCACCGGCTGCCCCGAACGCGAAAAAGGGACCGGGACGGCCGCGCGACGGCCGGCCCCGGTCCCTTCCGGAGTGTGAACTCAGTAGCGGTAGTGGTCGGGCTTGAACGGGCCCTCCGTGGAGACGCCCAGGTAGGCGGCCTGCTCCTTGGTGAGCGTGGTCAGCTTCGCGCCGAGCGCGTCCAGGTGCAGCCGGGCGACCTTCTCGTCCAGGTGCTTGGGCAGCACGTAGACGCCGATCGGGTACTCGTCGGGCTTGGTGAACAGCTCGATCTGGGCGATCGTCTGGTTGGCGAACGAGTTCGACATCACGAAGCTCGGGTGGCCGGTGGCGTTGCCCAGGTTCAGCAGGCGGCCCTCGGAGAGCACGATGATCGCGTGGCCGTCGTCGAAGCGCCACACGTCGACCTGCGGCTTGATGTTCTCCCGGGTCACGTCGCTGCGCTTGGCCAGGCCGGCCATGTCGATCTCGTTGTCGAAGTGGCCGATGTTGCCGACGATGGCCTGGTGCTTCATCCGGGCCATGTGCTCGTTGGTGATGACGTCGAAGCAGCCGGTCGCGGTGATGAAGATGTCGGCCTGCTCCACCACGTCGTCGAGCGTGGCGACCTGGTAGCCGTCCATCGCCGCCTGCAGCGCGCAGATCGGGTCGACCTCGGTCACCACGACCCGGGCGCCCTGGCCGCGCAGCGACTCGGCGCAGCCCTTGCCCACGTCGCCGTAGCCCATGACCACTGCCATCTTGCCGCCGATCAGCACGTCGGTGGCCCGGTTGATGCCGTCGATGAGCGAGTGGCGGCAGCCGTACTTGTTGTCGAACTTGCTCTTCGTGACCGAGTCGTTGACGTTGATGGCCGGGAAGCGCAGCGTGCCGGCGCGGTGCATCTCGTAGAGCCGGTGCACGCCGGTGGTGGTCTCCTCGGTGACGCCCTTGATGCCGGCGGCGATCCGGGTCCAGCGCTGGTTGTCCTCGGCCAGCGAACGGTGCAGCAGTTCGAGGATGACCGCGTACTCCTCGGAGTCGGCGGACTCGACCGGCGGCACGGCGCCGGCCTTCTCGAACTCGGCGCCCTTGTGGACGAGCAGGGTGGCGTCGCCGCCGTCGTCCAGGATCATGTTCGGGCCCTGCCCGTCCGGCCAGGCGAGCACCTGCTCGGTGCACCACCAGTACTCCGGCAGCGTCTCGCCCTTCCAGGCGTAGACCGGCACGCCGGCCGGGGCCTCCGGGGTGCCCTCGGGGCCGACCACGATCGCCGCGGCGGCGTGGTCCTGGGTGGAGAAGATGTTGCAGGACGCCCAGCGGACCTGCGCGCCGAGCGCGACCAGGGTCTCGATCAGGACGGCGGTCTGGACGGTCATGTGCAGCGAGCCGGTGATGCGGGCGCCGGCCAGCGGCTGGGCCTCGGCGAACTCACGCCGGATCGCCATCAGGCCGGGCATCTCGTGCTCGGCGAGCCGGATCTCCTTGCGCCCGAACGCGGCGAGCGACAGATCCGCCACCTTGTAGTCGCCCTCGGCGAGGGTGCTCGGCCGAGCCTGCGACGACGCGCCGCTGGAGGCCGCGGGGAGGGTGCTGGTCATGGAAGCTCCTGTCGAACGATGTGGTGCGCAGCCTTCCACCTTACGCGCGCGACCCATCCGGCCGGTGCCCGGTTGACCGAGCACACAATCGGCCGGTCGGCGGACAGCGCACGGGGCGGTCGGTCATGAACGGACTTTCCGTCCACGGCCCGGCCGCCCCGTGCATCCCCCCGGTTTGGTTCCCCCGCACGTCATCGGACCTTCGTCGCGACAACGCTGCGTACCCATAGAGTCACACCACGCCAGTGGGGCGTCAAGCCATTTCGGGAAAGTCGGACTTGCGGTTATTGCCGGAGCGCTCAGCGCAGGCCGCAGGTGGCGACGAACGCCTCGCCGTCGCCACCCAGCGTCAGCGGACCGCCCGCAGCCGTGCCCACGGCGGCCTGTCCCGCGCCGAGCGTGACCGCGCCCACCCCGTCGTCGACGGTGAGCTTCCCGGCCCGGCAGAGCACCACCCGCGGCCCGGGCAGCGTCAGCCGCGTCCCCGGGGAACCGGCGGCGACCTCGACCCGGTGCAGCGCGAAGTCCTCCACCGGCACCGGCCACGTCAGCACCCCGGGCGCCACCGTCTCCGGCCGCAGTACCGGCTCGGTCAGCACCTCGAACCGGAGCACCCGCAGCAACTCGTCCACGTCGACCCGCTTCGCGGTCAGCCCGCCGCGCAGCACGTTGTCGCTGGCCGCCATGATCTCCACACCGGTGCCGCGCAGATAGGCGTGCAGGTTCCCGGCCGGCATCCAGATGCCCTCGCCGCAGGCCAGCCGGACGTGATGCAACAGCAGCGCCACCACCACGCCCGGATCGTCCGGATAGCCGGCCGCCAGCGTGCGTACCAGCTCCGCGTCCGCCGGCGCCGGACCGCCGTCCGCCGCCAGCACGGCCGCCACCAGCCCGGCACGCTCCGCCTGCGGCCAGCTCAACAGCAGGCGTACCGCCTCCCGCAGCCCCACCGGCCCGGCGCGCAACGCCGCCACCACCGGCTCCAGCGCGGGTACGCCGAACGCGGCGATCGCCGCCGCCGACTCCCCCGGGTCGCGGAAGCCGCACAGCGCGTCGAACTCCGAGAGCGCCACCAGCAACTCCGGCTTGTGGTACGGGTCGACGTAGTTGACCCGCCCCACGTCGGCGGCGTGCCCGGCGCGGGCCTGCTCGGCGTCCGGATGGGCCTGGAGGCTCAGCGGGGAGTCGGCGGCCAGCACCTTCAGCAGGAACGGCAGCCGGGTGCCGAACCGGCCGACCAGCCGCTCACCCAGCCAGTGGCCCGGCTCGGCCACCAGCAGCTCGGTGAGGCTGACCGGACGGCCGTCCCGCTGCACAGTGCCCGGGGCGCCCGGGTGGGCGCCCAGCCACAGCTCCGCCTCCGGCCCGTTGCTCGGCACCGGCCGCCCCTGCAACTCGGCGATCGCGGTGCGCGAGCCCCAGGCGTAGTCGCGAATCCGGCCCTGCAACAACTCCATCGGTCAGCTCCCGGGCCGCCCGGCCACCTCGTCGGCCGTGTGCGCCTCACCGGTGGCAGCGGCCTCCCGGACGGCGGTCCTCGCCGCCTGCCCGGTGCCGGCCCGCTCCGCCTCCGGCGAGTAGATGTCCGGCTCCAGGTAGATCACCCGGGCGGTCGGCACCTCACGCCGGATCCGCGCCTCGACCGCGTTGATGTCGCGGGCCAGGTCCTCGGCGGTCTCCCAGGCCGGCACCGCGATCTTCGCGGCCACCATCAGCTCCTCCGGGCCCAGGTAGAGCGTCTTCATGTGGATGATCCGCTCGACCTCGGGGCCACTGGTCACGGCCTGCTCGATCTTGTCCAGCTCGCCCTGCTCCGCGCCCTCGCCCAGCAGCAGACTCTTGGTCTCGATCGCCAGCGTGATCGCGATGACCACCAGCAGCACACCGATCATCGCGGTGCCCGCCGCATCCCACATGCCGTTGCCGGTGATCAGCGTCATGCCGACGCCGAACAGCGCGAAGACCAGACCCACGAGCGCGCCGAAGTCCTCCAGCAGCACCACCGGCAGCTCCGGGGCCTTCGCCCGGCGGATGAACCGGACCCAGCTCTGGTTGCCCCGGACCAGGTTGGACTCCTTGATGGCGGTACGGAAGGAGAAGCTCTCCATCACGATCGCCGCCACCAGCACCACCACCGGCACCCACTGCCAACTGTCGATCGGGTGCGGGTCGGACGCCTTGTGGTACGCCTCGTAGAGCGCGAACAGGCCACCGATGCTGAACAGCACGATCGCCACGATGAACGCGTAGATGTAGCGCTCCCGGCCGTACCCGAACGGGTGCTGCGGCGTGGCCTGCCGCTTGGCCCGGCGGCCGCCGAGCAGCAGCAGGCCCTGGTTGCCCGAGTCGGCCACCGAGTGGATCGACTCGGCAAGCATCGATGACGAGCCGGTCAGGGCGAACGCGATGAACTTGGTGACGGCGATACCGAGGTTCGCCGCCAGGGCGGCGACGATCGCCTTCGTGCCCCCGTTCGCGCTCATTCCCCGCCCCGCTCGATGCCCCGTGTGCTCACTGGTTTGCCAGCTCCTTCATCTCCGTGATGGCCGGTACGGCCATGGGGTCCAGCCCGTGCACCAGGGCGAGGTAGATCGAGGCGAAGTCGGGCACCGCCACCAGCGACGCGAGCCGCTCCAGCGCGGAGCCGCCCTCGGCGGTCACCACGTCGCAGCGCACCCCACGGCGCTCGGCGAGCGTCTGCACCGCGTCCGCGCGGCGCTCCTCCACCGCCAGCGGCTCGTCGGTGTCGTCGTCGGCGTTGAGCCCGCCGTCACGCAGCAGCACCAGCCGCAGCCGGGTGCCGTCGGGCTCGTCGTCGCCCGGGTCGGCGAAGATGTCCCGCTCGCCCTCGGCCAGGCCGCCGAACACCCCGTCGAGCAGGCCGACACGGCCCCGGCCCGCCTCACCCAGCGCGCCGGCGACCACCGGGTAACGGGCGTTTGCGGACAACGTGTCGCCGAACCGCCGGGCCGCGACTGTCGCCAGCGGGGACGAGCCCCAGACGATCGGGATCGAGCCGGACAGCCCCAGCGCCAGCGACTTCGCCGGGTTGACGAAGGACTCCGCGGTCGGCCGGCATCGATCGGCGTCGGCGTCGAGCCGGGCCGCGGTCTCCGCCAGATCGGCCTCGTTGACCTTCACGAGCCCGAGGGTACGGGCGGCGAGCAGAACCGGCACGGTGAGCGCCCAGAGGCTGGCTCGGGCCGGCGCGCGCCGCGGCACCGGGATGAACGGCGCCCGGGCCCGCTCCGCCACCGACTGGAGTTGCGAGTCGGGCGCGCCCACCGCTACCAGCCGGGCGCCTCGCCGGTGCGCCGCCTCGGCCGCGCCCAGCGCCTCGGGGCTGCGGCCGGACGCGCTCACCGCGATGACCACGTCCGCCGCGCCCACCCAGCCCGGCACTCCGGCGCTGCGGTGCGGGATGACCGGCACCGGGCAGCGCGGCCCGGCGACAGTGGCCAGCACGTCACCGGTACGCCCGGCGGTGCCGATTCCGGCGATGACCACAGCGCGGGGCCGGCCGTCGTCGGCGAGCACGGACAGGTTGGCCTCGGCGGCCAGCGCCGCGGACTCGCGCACCTGGGCGCCGGCGGACGCGGTGTGCCGGAGCATGCCGCCCGGATCCCGCTCGGCCAGCAGCGGCGCGTTGTCGAGCAGGGCCTCGTCGGCGTGCCGGTGCCCGCTGACCCCGGCCGTACCCTCCATCACCGCGACGACCCGCCCCGCGCCTCGTCGGCGGCGGGTCCACCGCGCGCCTCGTCCAGCAGGAGCACCGGTACGTCGTCGCGGACCTCGAAGATGCGACCGCACTCGGTGCAGGTGAGCGTCTGCGCCTGCGCGTCGTAGTCGAGCGGGGCGTGGTGCGTGTCCGGGCAGGCGAGGATGTCGAGCAACTGCGGGTCCAGGGCCACGGCGCGGCTCCTTCCACGTATGTGGTCTCACCGGTCGGCGGTGCCGATCGGCGCACGCGATCTTATCGGCCAACCGGCCCCGGCACCGGGCCCCGTTCGGCCCCGGTGTCCGTCCTCCGGCCGGGCAGGTGGCGGCCACCGGGTCACGGCGCGACCACCCACCGTCACGGTAACCCCGCGAGCCGGTCGGGTTCGGCCTCAGTCCGGCAAGCGGGGCAGGACGCTTGTCGCGTCCCCACCCGCGGGGGCCGGCGGCATCGGGCCGGGCGCGGGCGGCATGGGGCTGGGCGCGGGCGGCGTCGAGCCGGGCGCGGGCGCGCCGTACACGTTGCCGGCCGGACGGGGCGCCGGCGCGCCGCCGTACACCGTGGGGGCCGGCCCGGTGGCGCCGGAACGGTAGGTGGTGGTGCTGCGTGGCAGCGGGACCGGCGGCGGGTCGGCGACCGGCCCGCCGCCGGTGCGGTCGGCGCGGCTGCGGCGCAGCAGCAGGACGATGAGCGCCACGCCGACGAGCACCAGCGCGATACCGAACCACATGATCATGGAACCTCCGAACGACGAGTCGTCGGCCGCGGCGGTGGCCGGGGCGACGGCGGCGGCGACCGGCGACGTGTCCGTCGCCTCGGCCGGCGTGGTCTCACTCGCGCTGGGCGTGGGCGTCGGCGAGGGCTTGCGGGACGGGCTCGGGCTCGGCGTACGCGGCGCGCCCACCAGCCGGGCCGACCCACCGGCCCGGCCGAGCACGTCACCGTTCGCGGCGCTCGCCTCGCCCGCCAGTTCCAGCCGCCCGCCGACGGCGCCGGCCAGGAACGACACCCGGTAGCGCACGGTGGCGGCCTTGCCCTTGCACAGCGGCCGGTCGACCGGCGCGACCTCGGCGGTGGCGACCGCGCCGTCACCACCGGAGACCGGCACCGGCACCCAGCGGCCGTCAGCGGCAACCTGCACCCGCACCTGGTCCGCCCGCAGGCCCTCCAGCCGGAGCCCGATCGCGGTACGCAGCTGCACACAGCCGTCGGTGCGCTTGCGCACCTCGACAGTCACGGCGCCCGGCGAGCCACCGGCGGTGAAGCTGCCCGCCGAGCGCAGTCCGACCCGGTCGTCCCGGGCCAGCGCCGGCGACGCCGGAACGGCGACGAGGCCACCCAGCAGCGCGCCGACAATGGCCCACCGCGCCGCGTGCCGCCCCACCGACATCCCCCACCTCACCGTTTCCGCCCGGACCGAATCCGCCGGTCAGGTTACTACCGGGCCCTGCGGGTGCCCGCGCATCGACCACGCCACATGTGCGCCGCGCCACGCGATCACCGCCGGTCCAGGTCACCGCCGGAGACGACGGCAGCGGCGAGCGCCCGGCGGCAGAGCTGGTCGGCCGTCCGGGTCGTCTCCGGCAGCCGGTACCGGGGCGTCAGTGCCAGTACCCGATCCACCGCGTTGTCCAACCCCATCCGGTGCCCGACGCTGACGAAGACCGGCCGGACGCCGTCCCGGGTGCGCAGCACCCGCCCGACCACCTCGCCCTCGTCACGAAGGTCGGCGCTGTCACCACGCTCCGGGCCCGGCCCCGTCCACGAGCCGACGAGCGGTGTCTTGCCCACCCCGATCGCGGGCACGCCGGTCACCAGACCCAGATGGCAGGCCAGCCCGAACCGGCGCGGATGCGCCAGCCCGTGCCCGTCGCACACCAGCAGCTCCGGGCGAACGGTCAGCCGGTCCAACGCCGCCAGCAGCGCCGGCATCTCCCGGAAGGCGAACAGCCCCGGCACGTACGGGAAGGCGGGCCGGCCCACGCACACCGCCTCGTCCACCACGGCAAGACTGGCCGCGTCCAGCACGGTGACGGCCGCGGCGAGCAGGTCGCCGTCGGGCGCGTAGGCCACGTCCAGCCCGGCCACCGTCGCGGGCGCGCTGGGCCCGGGCCCCACCAGGTCCACCCGCGACCGCAACTCCTCCTGTACGCGCGTCGCCTCCGCCGCGTCGGCGGGCGGCACGTACGGCACGGGTATGCCCTCGTCGACGGACATGACGTTCCCGGGCCGCGTCAGGAGGCGGTGGCGGCGATGGTGGGGTCGGCGGCGGGGTCACCGGCCTGCTGGAGCTGCTCCTCGAACATCACAAAGGTCCGCCGCCGGATTCCCTTGATCAACGCCGCTTCCTCCGCGGTGAACGGTCGCCTCTCCGCGATCGCGGGAGCCGCCAGTGCCCGGACCGTCTCGTAGAGCGCGAAGATCGGTCCCTCTCCATTCAGACTCAGCCCGCGCTCTTCTTCGACCCGCTGCACGAACCGATCAGCCGAGAGCACGAAGATCTCCTGCTCCCTGGCGAAGAGGATCTCATCGACAATGTTGTTCGCCGGCCGCCAACCGCCCGTGGTGCGGTCCAGCCGCCACGCAGCGAGGCCACCGTCGGGGGTCGGAACGAACTTCACCGGATTGTCGTAGTAGTCGTAGTAGCCCGCGAGGCCGAGTTCAGCCACTGAATCCGTCACTGCCGCTCACCGTCCAGCTTCGGACTCGACCCGTCGACGATGCTGGGGTCGGCGCCGGGATCACCGGCCCGCTGGAGCTGCTCCTCGAACATCACAAAGGTCCGCCGCCGGATACCGTTGACCAGCGCCGCCTCGTCCGCGGTGTAGTTGCGTTTCTCGGCGAGAGCTTGCTCGTTGATGGCGCGAACCCTGTCGTAGAGCGCGAAGATCTCTCCCTCGCCCCTCAGATGGCGTCCCCGCAGCTGTTCGACGTGCTGGACGAAGGCATCAGCGGAGCGGACGTAGATCTCGCCGCCGATGCCACCGATCACGTCGTCGACGAGATCGTCCGCCGGCCGCCAGCCGCCGGTCGAGCGGTCCAGCTTCCAGGCGGCGTAACCGCCGTCCGGTGTGGCCACCAGCTTCACAGGCGTGTCGTAGTGCTCGAAATAGGCGGGAAGCTCGACGCCGTCGACTGTAGCCATCACTCAATCTCCCCCTACAGCGCCGTCTGAAGAGCCGCCCAGAACATCTCGCGCTGGCGCCGAAGCACCCCTCGACGAATGGCGAGCTCCGTCGCCGTCAGGCTACGTCCCTCCTCACGAGCCACCGCTCCGAGGTCACGCCGCACTTCGAAGAGGGAATGTTCCCAGGTCGCCACTTCGTCGAGTGCCGCCAGTTGCAGCCGGAACTCTGCGACATGGCCATTGGACGCCCGGAGGAACATCTGTATATCTCGGTATCCACCATTCTGCGGGTTCTGGAAGCGGTCTTCGAACTTCACCAAATCCATTCGCTCGTCATTCCTCAGGCGCGCCAGTCCGCCGTAGAGTTCGTCGAGGTTGTTGAACGAGACATAGCCGCCCGCGACGTCCTTCAGCCGTGAGGCATCGCCGCCGTACCCCTTGATCTTGTCCTCGGCCCGATCGCGGTCCTTGGGCTTGCTGCGCGGCTGGTATTCGGCGCCACTGCCGCATGACGCCGCCAAGTCCCGCCCCAGCGAGTTGATCTCCAACTGCGCCACAGCGGCTTCCTCGTACAACTGGTTGAGATACCGCTTTCGGTAGGCCGTCTCACCGAGTCGTGCAGGATCGAACCCGGGCTGCACCGCCTCCACGTCAGCCGTGGCAAAGGAGCCACTCACTGCCAATTGAGCGTCTGTCAGCGGAGTTGGCGTCGGCGCCGGCAGTTCCGTCGCTGCGACGACATCCGCTCCCCGTTCGTAGACCTCGTCCACCACGTCCTTCAACACGTCGATGGCCTGCTGGTGGCTGGCCAGGTGGTGCAGGGTCAGCGGCCGCGCGGTCAGCGAGTTCGCGAGTTCCGGTGTCGCCAGGATCATCCGGACCAGGTCGGGCCGCTCCGCGAGCTGCCGTACCAGCGTCTCGGCCAGCAACTCCTCTCGTCGCGGTGGCGCCTCCCAGCTCTGGTCCAGCATCAGTTGCACGCGCGGGTCGGCGAACAACCGCGTCAGGTCCGCTGCTGCGGCGTCGTCCACCCCGGGTATGAGCCGCCGCAGCGTCGGAACGTCGGCGTGCTGCGCCAGTTCGACGGGCGTCACCCCGGCGGCGAAGGCCGCGTCGAGGCTTCCACTCTCGGCGAGCACGTCGCGTACGTAGAGCCCGGCGGCGATCCGGTCGGCGTGCGCCTGCCGGTGTTCCTCGCGTACCCGGTCGGGCTCCGGCACGACGGGCGGCGCGTTGCCCGGAGCCGGTCCGTCCGCGCGGGGGTGGACGGTGGTGGACTCGCCGAGCAGGTGGACGTGATTGAAGTCCGGCGCGTCCCCGTCGTCGGCCGGCGGCGGCTCGGGCAGGCGAGGCGGTGCCGGACGGGGCCGCGGCTCGGGCAGGACGTTGTACGTGCCGGGCGGCCGGCCGGTGAGCGGCATCGGCCGGCCGTCGGGGCCGAGCACCAGCGCGTCGACGCCGACCACGTTGCCCTCGAACGGACGGCCGCTGTGGTGGTAGAGCGGCCGGTCCGCAACAGCGCCCGACTGCGGGTCGAGGAAGAGGATCGTGCCGTTCTGGTTCAACGCCACCCAGGCGTGCGATCCGCCACCCTCGAAGCTGGTGATGAGGAAGGCGTAGCTGCCGTGGCCGCCCGACGCCAGTTGCGCGTACAGGTCGCGGTAGCCGCGATCCACCAGCCACCGCCGCTCCGGGCCGGTGATGCCGGGCCGGTCGACCGGGCACAGGTTCTGGAACCGGCCGCCGGTGGTCTCCTCGACCCGCAGCGGTCCGTCCGCCTCGCCACCCACCGGCCGCAGCACGTCACCGTCGAGGTAGCCGTCGAACGTACGCGGAGCGGCGACTCGCGGCCGTCCGTGGACCCAGGTCTCGAACAGGGACAGGGTGCAGTCGAGGCAGTTGATGCCCCGGGTCGCGTCGGCCGCCGGCCCGCCGTCGTTAGCCAGGCGGAACCACCCACCACGCCGGGGATCGGCGGTACGCGCGACGCTGCCGTCCGGGTTGCGAGGCATCTGCCGTTCCAGGTCGGTCTGATGCAGCGCGAGCGGTGGCCGGAGCCCTCCCCGGCGGCCGTAGGGCCGGGACCTGTCGATCGGGTCGGGATGGCCACGGCCGGTGAGCGCCGAATGGTCGGCCGTCTCGACAGCGCCGACGGCCAGGTCCGCCACGTCGTCGTTGATGCGGTAGAAGTCGAGGTCGTCCTCGACCATCACCTGCTCCGGCACGAGTCGCCCGGCGAGGACCTGCCGAGCTTCCTCGCGCAGGTCGGCCGCCTCGAGATCCGCCTCGTGCGCTTCGCGGTGCCATCGTTGCGCCGCCACCGTCCGCCCGGTGCGACGCAGTTCCATCGCCTGCGCGGCCCAGTCGCTGGCCCGTTCCTCGTGATAGGCGGCACGTTCGTGCAGCCAGTCGGCCCTGGTCTGACGCCGACGATCCTCGAACCACGTTCGCTGGGACTGCAGATAACCGTGGTAGCGGCGCCGGTCGAACGACTCTCGATCGGCTACGAGGCGTGCGGTGCGCTCGCGGATGGTTGACAGGTCGGGTGGCGGCGAGTCGAGCGGGCCGGGGTTGGGCGCCACGGGATCGGTGGAGGGCCGGGGCGGCGCCAACGACTCCAGGAGCGGAAAGCGGGGGTTCGGGTTCGGGCGGGGGTCCGGCCCGAGCGGCCCCTGGGGTGACGCGGGCTGCGGTTGTGGCGGCGGGGCGCTCAACGGTGCGGGGTGCCCGACGCCGGGGGCGGTCCGGTCCGACAGTGGTGGCGCCGCCGACTGCGGGTGATCCCCGATCGATGGGGACAGCGTGGCCGGTCCCGCTGCCGCCTGGACCGGAGTCGACGGCGGCGGGACGGTGCTACCAGGCGCCAGGGACGGGGAACCCGTGCCGGTGCGCGGGTCGGCCTGCTCAGTGGGGGACGCGACGGGCACATCCGTGATCACTGAGGACAAGGTGGGGCTCGAAGTGACCAGTGGCCGCGCCACGTCCGGTGGGGTGGCACCGACCACCGGCGACGTCACCGTCTCCGGCGCCGGAGGCGGCGGGTCCACCGCCAGCGGGTGAGCGGCTGCAGCGTGCGGTGGGACGGGTGCGGGTGTCGGGGAGACCTGGCCCGCCACCGCTGCGCCGCTCGGGACGATCGGCTCGGCGACCCGCTGGGCCGGGATGAGCCCGACGGGGTCGGCGACGGGTGGCACGTCCAGCCCGACCGGCGGAACGGTCAGCCCGCTCAACTGCCCGTCGAGGCGGCGTTGCAGCGCCGAGTCCGCCTGATTGGTGGTGGACCCGGCCGCACCGGAGGCGGCCGCCCGCGCCAGATCCTCCAGCGACGGCCCTTGGCCGGTGGCCAGCCCGGCCGCGGTCTCGGCCAGCGTCTCCCCGGCCATCTCCCGGCCGAACCGCTCGCCGATCTCCGCGAACCGTCCGCTCGCATGCCGGCCCAGACCCGCCAACGGCGCGACCGCCCCACCGGCGAAGCCGCCGAGAGCCGACGTGCTCACGTCGGTCAGGTCCAGGCCGTCACGTCGGCCGGTGGTGTTCTGATACGTCTGGGTCGCGAGGTTGGTGCCCGCCTCCTGACCGGCCTCCACCAGGCCGCCGAGCGCCGCCCGCCGGGCCAGCCCACGGGCACCGGCCTTCGCCGCCTCCTTCGCGGCCCGTTCGCCCGCCTCCTTGAGCCCCTGCTTGACCGCCTTGCGCGCGAGCTGGGCCACCAGGCGCTTGAAGATCTGCTGGACGACTACCCTCGTCGCGGTGATCGCGGCGGCGGCCGCCGGGGAGGCGGCGCCCAGGGTGAGCACGGCGGCCACCGCCAGGGCCAGCAGCTCCACCACCAGGATGCCCAGCTCGATCCAGGCTTCGAGCTTCGCGCCCTCGATGTCGCAGCCGCAGGAGTCGACCAGCCGGCCCAGCTCGTCGGTGGCCGCCACGAGGACGTGCAGCGGCGCGTCCTCACCTTCGGCGAGCTTGTGCCAGGCCGTGTCGAACGCACCGGCGACCAGGCCGACGCCGCCGTACCCGCTCTTCACCTCACCGGCGGCGGCGGTGGCGTCGTCGCGCGGACCGGTCAGGACGCCTGCGACGCCGTACCACTGGTCGGCCAGGTCCCAGACGGCGCGCTCGTTGCCCTCCGGCCACTCGACGCCGACGACCCAGTCGAGCGCCTCGTAGATCCAGCCGGGCACGTCCCACGGGCAGAAGTCGAGCGGGTGCGGGATCGGGCTGGGCAGCATGCTCACGCGCGGATCCTCCGGTGGTCAGCGCCAGTGCCGATGCGGGTTGTGGCCTTGCTGCGGGATCTTCCCGAGGTCACGGGCGTTGCTCAGGTCCGTCTCCACGGTGGCCGCGACCGAGCGGACGACATCCGACCCGAGCACCTCCAGCGACCGGCCGAGAAGCTCCCATGCGCGCAGCAGCGTCTCGGCGTAGCCCTGGTAGTGCTTGTCGAAGGCGGCGCCGATGTCGTCTCGGCCCCAGGGCCGCTGGGCGCTCGCGGTCGCGATCGGGTCGCCTGTCTCCCGCCGGGCCGCGCTCGTCGCCCTACCGGACAGGGTCAGGTCGGCGCCGCCGCGCCGGGCCCGGTCCGGGTCCAGCCAGATCTCTCCGCCGGCCACCTGTCACTCGCCGCGTGCCAGCACGGCGTCGGCCCGGCCGAGCAGCGCGCCGAAGTCATTGGTACGCAGGAACTCGACCGACGGCGAGCCCGGGGGCAGATAGCCGGAGACCAGCTCGCGGGTGGCGGTGACCGCGGCCGTGGAGGCGCGCAGCACGGTCTCGGTGATCTTCCGGCTCAACCCTCGGGCATCCCGCTCCTGGAAGGCCGCCGGGCTCAGCTCGACGCTGATCAGTTCGCCCCGCGCACCGACCACAGCGGTCACCTGACCGTCGTCGGAGCGTTCGGTGACCCGCAGCTCGGCCAGTTTGACCTGAAGTTCGTCCAGACCGGACCGCAACCGCTGGTACTGGCCGTACACCTCGTCGAATCGCGCGCGTAGTGCACGGTTCGCATCCCGGTCCGCACTCTCGGCCACCGCCGCACCCCTTCCGTTACCGTGGGTAGGCCCGACCATACCGGGTGCCACGAAATCCGTGGGGTCCGGTAATTTCAAGTGGTGATCGAGCGACAGCAGGCCGAGCAGATCGCCTCGGTATGGGCCCGGCGGGACTCCGACCGCCTCGGTTTTCCCTGCACGCCGGTGGTCGAGGAGTTCGACCTGGGCTACGTGGTGCTGTCCACTGTGTCCACCGGCGCGCGGGCGCTGCCCGGTGACCTGCCGACCACCGTCATCGACAAGGAGACCGGCGAGGTGTCCACCTGGCCGCGGATTCCCGCACCGGCGGTCGAGGCGATGTACCGGCAGCAGCGGCCCGCTGAACCCCGTGCGCCGCGCGCCGTCGACCCGGCCGCTCAACTGCTCCGCGAACTGACCCGGCTGCCCACGCCGGGCGCCGCCGCGCATCTCACGCTCGACGGCCGACGGCACGTCGCGCAGGGCGCGAAGGGCGACGTCGAGGTCCGGCACCATCCGCTGGTCCAGTCCTACCTGGACGATCTACCCCCGGGCCATCTGGTGCGTGGCGGTGAGCGGCACGCCGAGATGATCGTGGTCTCCGACGCGCTGTACGAGCACGACCACCGCCGGTCCGCCGACGGCCTCCCGCCACTGACCATCGAGGACGCGCGCGACCTGCTCGGCACGAGCCGGATCGAGAGCTTCCGGGTTCGCGAGCCCGGTGACCCCGCGGGTGGTCCGGCTGACCTCCGCTGCGAGTCGTGCATCAGGTTCCTCGTGCACGTCAACGTGCTTCCCTGGCCGGAGTTGGCCTACGCCGAGGAATGGCAGTCGGATCCGCAGACACCCCCCGAGCCCGGCCGGTTTCCCACCGAGGTCGCGAACGCGCTGGTGATCGCGGGCTGGCGGCCGCACTTCGGCGACGGGGTTTCCGCCGCCACCTCGGTCCGTAAGGTCACCGAGGTCAGCGGCACCAAGCACACGCACGCTTCCTTCCCCGCCGCGCTGGCGACGCTCACCGCCTTTCCCGGGCTGGTGACCGCCCGCCAGGGCCCGGGCGAAGCGGTGTGGATCTCGCGCTTCGAGGTACGTCCGCGAAAGATGGCCCACAGCGCCGACTCTCTCGCCGACTTCGGGGCGGTCATCGGCGCCCGCCTCTTCCCGCTCGGCAGCGAACGTCAGGAGAGCATCCTCGCCGTCGACGAGCACGGCCGGATCTTCGCCCTCGACCAGGCCGGCGAGTGGTTCCTCGGTGCCGACATCGACGCCGCCCTCACCACCCTGCTGCTCGGCCGCGCCCCCGCCCGGGTCCGCGACGACGGCACCTGGTGAGGCCGGGGGCGAGTGAGCCGGGGGCGAGCGATCAGAGGGCCACGCCGGTCAGCACGGTGACCCGCGGCTCGGTGTAGTCGTCCATGGCGCTACGCAGCCCTTCCCGTCCGACGCCGGAGCCCTTCACGCCGCCGTACGGCATCTGGTCGGCCCGGTACGACGGCACGTCTCCGACGATCACGCCGCCGACCTCAAGCGTCCGGGCGGCGTCGAACGCCACGTCGAGCCGGTGGGTGAAGACGCCGGCCTGCAGGCCGTACGCGGAGACGTTGACGGCGGCGAACGCGGCCCGGTCGTTCGCGACCGGCGCGACCACGAGCACCGGCCCGAACACCTCCTCGGCGCACACCTTCGCGTCGGCCGGCACGCCGCTGAGCACAGTGGGCGGATAGGTCGCGCCGTCGCGCCGCCCACCGGTCTCGACAACCGCGCCGGCGGCGACCGCCTCGTCCACCCAGGTCTCGACGCGCTGCGCCGCCTCGACGGACACCAGCGGGCCGACGTCGGTCAGTTCGGAGCGCGGGTCGCCGGTGCGCAGCGCCTGCACCGCCGCGACGAGCCGGGGCAGGAAGCCGTCGTAGAGCCGTTCGTGCACGTAGACGCGCTGCACGGCGATGCACGACTGCCCGGCCTGGTAGTTGGAGAACGTGGCGATGCGCTGCGCGGCGAAGGTCAGGTCCTCGTCCGCCGACCAGTCCTCGCAGATCACCGCTGCGGCGTTGCCGCCGAGTTCCAGCGTGACGTGCTTGTCCGGCGCGGCCCGCCGGATGGCCGCGCCGACCGGACCGGAGCCGGTGAACGACACGACCGGCAGCCGCGGGTCGGCGACCAGTTCGGCGGCCCGCTCGTTGGGCAGCGGCAGCACCGAGAACATGCCGTCGGGCAGGTCCGTCTCGGCCAGGATCTCGCCGAGCAGCAGCGCGGTGAGCGGGGTGGCCGGGGCCGGCTTGACCACGATCGGGGTGCCGACGGCCAGCGCCGGGGCGATCTTGTGGGCGACCAGGTTGAGCGGGAAGTTGAACGGGGTGATGCCGAGCACCGGGCCGCGCGGCACGCGCCGGACCAGGGCGATCCGCCCGGTGGCGGCGGGGTCGGTGTCGAGTCGTTGCAGGTCGCCGGAGAAGCGGCGGGCCTCCTCGGCGGCCCAGCGGAACGTGGAGATCGCCCGCCCGACTTCGGCCTTGGCCCACTTGACCGGCTTGCCGTTCTCGGCGGTGATCAGCGCGGCGACCTCGTCGGTCCGCTCGGCGAGCCGCCGGGAGACGTGGTCCAGGGCGGCCGCGCGGGCGTGCGCGGGCAGGGCCGCGGCCTCCGCTGCCACCCGGGCGGCGCCCGCGACGGCGGCTTCGACCTGGTCGGCCGTGGCGAGCGTGGTACGCCCCACCGGCTGCCCGTCGTACGGGTGGGTGACTGTCAGCTCGTCCTCGCCGTGGGCGGGACGACCGGCGACGTAGAAGGCTCTCGGCTCCACGACCGGCAGCCTAGACCACAGGCGCTCACGCGGAAACAGTTGCTCAAACCCTTGTCTGCCTCGGATTTAGTAGCCAAGATGGCAGTCAGATTGCGATAACCTCCGCTGACCCTCTCCCCGGCCACCCTCACGGAGACTTCTGATGAGCGACCAGCAGCAGCTGCGCAACTTCGTCAACGGCGAGTACGTCGACCCGGTGGACGGCGGCTACGCCGACCTGATCGACCCGTGCACCGGCGAGGTCTTCGCCCAGGCCCCGGTCTCCGGCGCGGCGGACGTGGACGCGGCGATGAAGGCCGCCTCCGCCGCGTTCGAGACCTGGCGGGACACCACTCCGGCCGAGCGGCAGCGGGCGCTGCTGAAGTTCGCCGACGCGGTGGAGGCGCGGGCCGCCGAGCTGGTCGACGCCGAGGTCCGCAACACCGGCAAGCCGCGGCAGCTCACCGCCGACGAGGAACTGCCGCCCGCGGTGGACGAGCTGCGTTTCTTCGCCGGGGCGGCCCGCCTGCTGGAGGGGCGCTCGGCCGGCGAGTACATGGCCGGGCACACCTCGTACGTGCGGCGCGAGCCGATCGGCGTCTGCGCCCAGGTGACCCCGTGGAACTACCCGCTGATGATGGCGGTCTGGAAGATCGCCCCGGCGCTGGCGGCGGGCAACGCGGTGGTGCTGAAGCCGTCGGACACCACGCCGGTGTCGACGCTGCTGCTGGCCGAGATCGCCGCCGAGCACCTGCCGCCGGGCGTGTTCAACGTGGTCTGCGGCGACCGCGACACCGGCCGTACGCTGGTCTCCCACCCGACCCCGCAGCTCGTGTCGATCACCGGCTCGACCCGCGCGGGCATGGAGGTCGCCGCCGCGGCGGCGCCGGACCTGAAGCGGACCCACCTGGAACTGGGCGGCAAGGCCCCGGTGGTGATCTTCGACGACGCGGACCTGGCGGCGGCGGCCGAGGCGATCGCGACGGGCGGCTACTTCAACGCCGGCCAGGACTGCACGGCGGCGACCCGGGTGCTCACCGGGCCGGGCATCCATGAGGACTTCGTGGCCGCGCTCACCGAGCAGGCCCGCAACACCCGTACCGGCGCGCCGGACGACGCCGACGTGCTCTACGGCCCGCTGAACAACGCCAACCAGCTCGCCCGGGTGAGCGGGTTCGTGGACCGCCTGCCGGACCACGCGAACGTCACCACCGGCGGGTCGCGGGTCGGCGAGCGCGGCTTCTTCTACGCCCCGACTGTGGTCTCCGGCCTGCGGCAGACCGACGAGATCATCCAGGACGAGGTGTTCGGGCCGGTCATCACCGTGCAGCGCTTCTCGGACGAGGACGAGGCGGTGCGCTGGGCCAACGGCGTGGACTACGGCCTGTCCGCCTCGGTGTGGACGCGCGACCACGGCCGGGCCATGCGGATGACCCGGCGGCTGGACTTCGGCTGCGTCTGGGTGAACACGCACATCCCGTTCGTCTCGGAGATGCCGCACGGCGGCTTCAAGCACTCCGGCCACGGCAAGGACCTGTCGGTCTACAGCCTGGAGGACTACACCCGGGTCAAGCACGTCATGCACAACATCGAAGGCTGATCCCGGTGGCCACCAGCGAGGAGCTGCACAAGCGCCGGGTCGAGGCGGTGGCGCGGGGCGTGGGCAGCACGATTCCCGCGTACGTGGACCGGGCGGGCGGCGGCACGATCACCGACGTGGACGGGCGGGAGTGGATCGACTTCGCCGCCGGCATCGCGGTCACCAACGTGGGCAACTCCGCGCCGCGCGTGGTCGAGGCGGTACGCGCGCAGGTCGAACGGTTCACCCACACCTGCTTCATGGTCGCGCCGTACGAGTCGTACGTGGCGGTCTGCGAGCAGCTCAACGCGCTGACCCCGGGTGGCTTCGAGAAGCGCTCGGCGTTGTTCAACTCCGGCGCCGAGGCGGTGGAGAACGCGGTGAAGATCGCCCGGCACGCGACCGGGCGGCCCGCGGTGGTGGTGTTCGACCACGCGTACCACGGCCGGACCAACCTGACCATGGCGCTGACCGCGAAGAACATGCCGTACAAGCACCGGTTCGGGCCGTTCGCCGGTGAGGTCTACCGGGTGCCGATGTCGTACCCGCTGCGCGACGGCGGGCTGGACGGCGCCACAGCGGCGGCCCGCTCGATCGAGATGATCGAGAAGCAGGTGGGCGCGGAGAACGTGGCGGCGCTGCTGATCGAGCCGATCCAGGGCGAGGGCGGCTTCGTCGTACCCGCGGAGGGGTTCCTGCCGGCGTTGCGCGAGTGGGCGACGGCGGCCGGGGTGGTGTTCGTCGCCGACGAGATCCAGACCGGTTTCTGCCGCACCGGCGACTGGTTCGCCTGCGCGTACGAGGGCGTCGAGCCGGACCTGATCACGCTGGCCAAGGGCATCGCGGGCGGGCTGCCGCTGGCGGCCGTGACGGGCCGGGCGGAGCTGATGGACGCGGTGCACGTCGGCGGCCTCGGCGGCACGTACGGCGGCAACCCGATCGCCTGCGCCGCCGCGCTCGCCGCAATGGAGACGATGCGGGAGCTGGACCTGGCCGCCGCCGCCCGCCGGATCGGCGCGGTGATGGGCGAGCGGCTGCGCGCCATCGCCGCCGGTGACCCGCGCGTGGCGGAGGTACGCGGCCGGGGCGCGATGCTCGCCGTGGAGATCGTCGTACCGGGCACGCTGACCCCGGACCCGGCCGCCACGGCGGCGATCTCGGCGGCCTGCCACGCGGCCGGGCTGCTCACGCTGACCTGCGGCACCTACGGCAACGTGCTGCGGTTCCTGCCGCCGCTCGTCATCTCCGACGACGAGCTGGGCCGGGGCCTGGACATCCTGGAGGCCGCCTTCGGCTGACCCCGGACGTGGAACACCATGGGCGTGATCTCCCCCGGGCCTGCCCATGGTGTTCCACCCGGGAACTCAGCGGATCAGCTCGACGGTGTTGCGCCGGACCAGGTTCTTGCCCGGTTCGCGGATGGCGTCCATGGCGGCGGTGTTGAGCAGCACGCAACTGCCCGACGGCCCGGTCACAGTCACGGTCACCGCCTTGTTGTTGTCCAGGTTCGTCACCCGCAGCCGGGTGCCGAGCGGGAACTGACCGCTGGTGGCGGCCGGCGTACCGCCCTCGGCGAAGAACGTGATCGCGCCGGAGCAGACGCTGCCGCCGATCGGCTGCGCGGCGCCGGGCCGGGTCTCGCCCGGCTGGGCGCCCGGCGCCGGGGCGGCGGCGCCGTCGAGGCGTTCCACCACGTTGCGGCGGATGACGTTCTTGCCCGGCTCGCGTACCAGGTCCATGGCGGCGGCGTTCAGCAGCACGCAGCTCCCGGACGGGCCGGTCACCGTCACCGTGGTCACCTTGCGGTTGTCCAGGTTCGTCACCCGCAGCCGGGTGCCCACGGGGAACCGGTCGCTCGTCGCGGCCGGCGGCCCGCCCTCGGCCGAGAACGTCACCGACCCGGCGCAGACCGATCGCGCGGCCGGCGCGGTGTCCGCGAAACCCAGTCCGGTCCCCACCGAGACCGCCATCGTGGCGGTCACCGCCACGGTCGCCGCCAGCACGTGCTTGCGCTGCACCCTCACGTTCTCTCCCGTCGTCGCTGTCGCTCGACGCGTGGTACGGACGGGAGGGCCAGACCGTTCACTTCGGCCCGCGGGCTACAACGGACCGTAGCGGGCGTGTGGCGCTCCGGTCATCAGCGCCCAGTACCTGTCGCCGTAGGACCAGTGCCACCACTCCGTCGGGTAGTTCACCAGGCCCGCGCCGCTCAACGCCGCCACCAGCACGTTCCGGTTGCGCCACGCGCTCACCGGGATGTGCCGGGCCGCCGTGAAGCAGGCGTCCGCGCTCTCCTCGGGAGTGGCGTCGAGCGCCGTACCCATGTCCAGCTCCGCCCCGTCGGCGTCACACAGCGTGAGGTCCACTGCCCCGCCGGTGCTGTGCGGGGCCACCTCGACCGGCGACACGAACTTGGTGGTCTCCCGGTGCAGCCGGTCGGCCGGCCAGTCCGGATGCCGCCGCCGCAGCTCGTCCCGGTAGCCGGTGAAGATGTCGAGCTGCGCCCGGAACGGCCGGTAGCCCTCGACCACGAGCAGGCGCAGCCCGGCCGGCAGCGCGCGCTGCGCGGCCAGCAGCCGGTCCGAGACCCCGCGACGCACGCGGGCGTACGCCCCGGCGGGATCGGCGGCCCGCGCGTCCACCCGCAGCCCGGGCACCTCGCGCAGGTCCACCAGGGGTTCACCGTCGTCCCGGCTGGACACCGCGGCGACCCGGGGGTCGGACAGCAGGATCATGGCGTACCCCCGGGGTGTGCGGTGGACGGCCGGGCCGCGTGCCGGGCGAAGGCGAGCGCGACCAGCCGGTCCACCACCTCGGGGTACGTGACGCCGGACTCGGCCCACACCTTCGGGTACATCGAGTGCGCGGTGAAGCCGGGCAGCGTGTTCAGCTCGTTGACGAACAGGTCGCCGGTGGTCTCGTCGTAGAGGAAGTCGACACGGGCCAGGCCCCAGCCGCCGATCGCGGTGAACGCCCGCACCGACAGTTCACGGATCCGCTCGGTGACCTCGTCTGGCAGCGGCGCCGGGACGATCATCGGGTCGGCGTCGCCGAAGTACTTCTGCCGGTAGTCGAACCAGCCGCCCGCGACCCGGACCTCGCCGACCGCCGACGCCTCCGGCTGCCAGCCGCCGAGCACGCCGCACTCCAGCTCCCGGCCGGTCACGCCCTGCTCGACGAGCACCACGTGGTCGTGCCGGAACGCCTCCTCCACCGCCGCCACCAGGTCGTCGCCGTCGGCCACCCGGGAGATGCCGATCGAGGAGCCCATCCGGGCCGGCTTGACGAACAGCGGTCCGCGCAGCCCCACGACCAGCTTCTCCGGGTCCGCCGCGGCCCGCCAGGTCGGCTCGTCGAACCAGACGTACGGGGTGGTCGGCACGTCCTCGGCGCGCAGCGCCCGCTTCATCGCCACCTTGTCCATGCCGACGGCGGAGGCGAGGATTCCGCACCCGACGTACGGCACCCCCAGCGATTCCAGCAGCCCCTGCACCACGCCGTCCTCGCCGTACGGGCCGTGCAGCACCGGGAACACCACGTCCAGTTCGGCGTGCACAGTGGCCGGGGCGTCGGCGGCGGTGACCGCCACAGTGCCGGCGGCTGCCCCGCGCCGCAGCTCCACCGCCGGGCCGGTGACCGGCAGCCGGTCGTCGATCGCCCGCCCGGCCGCCACGGTCCCGAGGTGCTGAGCGAGCACCGGTTCCGGCAGCAGCCGCAGCCCGCCGGTCCGGGTGAGGCCGAGCGCGACCACCCGGTGGCCCTGCCCGGCCAGGGCCCGGGCCACGCCGAGCGCCGAGGCGCAGGAGACCTCGTGCTCCGCCGACGGGCCTCCGAACAGGACACCGATCCGCACTGTCGCCCTCATGCCGCCACTCCCGCCGTCATCCGGTCGCCCGCCAGCCGGGCCACCAGGTCCGCTTCCACGTTTCCGCCGGTCAGCACCACGCCGACCGTCCTTCGCCGCCCACCACCCGAAGGCCACGGCGTCCCGCCGACGTCGCCGGGACCGGCCGCCGTGACCGCGCCGCCGCCGGGACCGGCCACCTCGCCCAGCCGCAGCGCGCCGGCCAGCCCGGCCGCGCCGGACGGCTCGACCAGCACCTTGAGGTCCAGCAGGAGCAGCCGGAACGCCTCGACGATCGCGTCGTCGTCGACCCGGACCACCCCCCGCACGGCGGTCCGGGCCACCGCGAACGGCAGGTCGCCGACGCAGCCGGGACGGAGTCCGTCGGCCAGGCTCGGCGCCGGCGCGACAGGTGTGGGGCGTCCGGCGGCCAGGCTGCGGGCGAGCGAGTCGCACCCGACCGGCTCCACGCCGTACACCTCGATCGGCGTTCCGGCCGCCGCCAGGCAGGCCCCGGCGATGCCGCCGCCTCCGCCCACCGGCACCACGAGAGCGTCCAGCGGCGTCCCGCGCCGCGCCGCCTCCTCGATCAGCTCCAGGCTGGCGCTGCCCTGCCCGGCCACCACGTCCGGGTGGTCGTACGCGTCGACCAGCGGGTGGCCCTCCACCTCGGCGATCCGCCGGGCGACGGCCAGACGCTCCTCGACTGTGGTGCCGGCCCGGACCACCCGGGCCCCGGCCGCTCGCGCCCGGTCCACCTTGACCGGCGCGGCGTCCACCGGCAGCACGACCGTCGCGGCCAGCCCGTGCCGGCGCGCCGCCAGCGCCACCGCGACGGCGTGGTTCCCCGTGCTCTGCGCGACCACGCCGGTGTGCCCGGCGGCGGCCAGCCGGCCCACCGCCAGCATCGCGCCGCGCATCTTGTACGAGCCGCCGTCCTGGAGGTTCTCCGCCTTGAGCAGGATCCGGGCGCAGGCCAGGCGGTCGATCGCCGGGCTGTGCAGCACCGGGGTACGCACCACCCGGCCGGACAGCACGCGGGCGGCCTCCTCGACCTGTGTTCGGGCCGGCAGCGCCGGCGCGTCGATTCGGGGCATGGTCTCTCCTTCGGGATTCGAGTGGGCGCGGCGGCGCGGCAGGTCGAACAGCCGGCGCGCGCCGAGCGCGGTGAGGCCGCGATGTGCGGCGAGGCTCAGCGCCAGCACGAGCGCGGTGAGCACTACCGGGTAGACGGTCACGAGCAGCGCCCGCGCGGGCCCGCCCAGACCGGCCACCGGTTCGGCGAGGAGCCGGTCCAGCAGCGCCAGCACCGGCATGTGGATCACGTAGATGGGAAGCGTGCGGCGGCCGAGCCGGGCCAGTGCCGGACCGGCCAGGCGGTGCCGGGCCAGCCGGGCGGCGGCGGGCCAGCCGGGCGGCGGCGGTCAGCCCGAACGCCACCGCCGCGACGGAGACGAGCAGGTACACGCCGGGCCAGCTCTGCGCGCCGGCCAGCGCCATGGCGGCCAGCCCGATCGCGTACGCCGCGCCGGCTGCCGCGAGCCGCCGGGTGCTCACGCCGTCCGCCCACCGCGTGAGGTACGGCTTCAGGTGCACGCCGGCCAGGAAGAACACGAGGTTCTGGTAGACCTGCCCCCGGTTGCCGGGGCTGTCCAGCAGCCCGGTGGCCGCCACCGCGGACAGCGCGCCCGCGGCGGTCAGCAGTACCGCCGGGTGCACCCGGCGCAGCGCCTTCGCGAGCGCGAAGTAGAGCGCCAGCGCGTACAGGTACCAGAGGTTGGACGGCGTCACGGTGAGCTGGGCCAGCAGCTCGCCAGGGCTGGTGGCCCGGTCGGTCGGGAAACCGGGCGCCAGCGCCAGCACCGTGGTGTGGATCAGGAGCCAGATCGCATAGAGGTAGAGGTTCCGCGCGATCCGGGGCCGCCCGGACACCCGCCACGGGCGGGCCACCGCGTTCGCCGCGAAGATGCCGGAGATCGCGAAGAACAACGGCATCCGCAGCGGCAGCAACTGCTCGCCGAGCAGCCCCCACGCGCCCGGCACCGGCAGGCCGACCTGCCAGTCGATGCGCAGGTAGTCCTTGACGACGACGTGCCACAGCACCACGAGCACGACGCAGGCGCCCTTTGCCACGTCGGCCCAGACCACCCGGTCACCGGGTGGTGCGCTCCCCTCGGTACGCGTCGGCACTGCGGTCTCCTCTCCGGCCGTCTCCGGGGCAGGCGGCAGTGCCGCCGGTCCCGTCCTCGGGCAGGTGTCATCGCGGGACGCCGCGACGGCGGCTCCCGGAGTCGTGTGTGGGGGTGGTCAGCCCACGTGGGGCAGGTGGACGTCGACCCGCAGGCCGCCGTCCGCACCCGGGCGGGCGGCGATGATGCCGCCGTGCGCCTGGGTGATGGAGCGGGCGATGGCCAGGCCGAGCCCGGCGCCACCGCCCTGGTTGGTCCGGTCCCGGGCGAGGCGCCGGAACGGCTCGAACAGCCCGTCGACAGCTTCGGCGGGGACGGCCTGCCCGCTGTTGGCGACGGTCAGCGCCGGGTCGCCGCCGACGGTGACGGTGAGCCGGCCGCCCGGGCGGTTGTACTTGATGCCGTTCTCCACCAGGTTTGTGACCAGGCGTTCCAGTAGCACCCGCTCACCGGTCAGGATGCGGGGCGACAGCCGGGCCTCCACTGTCACGCCCGCCTCGGCGGCCCGGTCGGCGTACGCGGCCAGCACGCCGGTGACGATCTGTTCCAGGCGTTGCGGGGTGGAGGACCGCAGGCCCTGGTCGCTCTCGCTGAGCGCCAGCAGTCCTTCGATCAGCCGCTCGTTGCGTTCGTTCGTGGCGAGCAGTTGCGCGGTCAGCAGCTCCAGTTGCTCGCCGGTGAGCGACTGCGTCATGCCGACCTCGATCAGGGTGCGCTGCACGGCGAGCGGCGTACGCAGCTCGTGCGAGGCGTTCGCGGCGAACCGCCGCTGTCCCTCGTACCCGGCGGTGACCCGGTCCAGCATGTCGTCGATCGAGCGGGCGAGCCCGGCCAGTTCGTCCCGGCCGCCGCGGCGGATCCGGTAGCCGAGGTTCTGCGGCCCCAGGTTCGCCATCGGGGCGGCCAGGTCGTGCACCGGACGCAGGCACCAGCGGGCCGCGCCCCACACCGCGAACCCGGCGGCCACCAGCACCAGCAACTCGGTCAGCAGCGGCAGCAGCGGCATGAACGGACGGCCCGGCTCGCACACCGCGCCGATCGTGGCCAGGCCGCAGAACCACTGGGCCCGCCCCCACACCAGTTCGAGCAGCGACTTGACCATGTCGGGCACGAAGAACCCGGCGAGCAGGGCGAGCACCCCGACCAGCAGGATGCGGCGGCGGGGGCTCATTCCGGCTCGCCGATCCGGTAGCCGGCCTTCGGCACGGTGTGGATGACCGACGGCTGGCCGAGCTTCTTGCGCAGGGTCATCACAGTCACCCGGACCGCGTTGGTGAACGGGTCGGCGAACTCGTCCCACGCCTGTTCCAGCAGGTCCTCGGCGCTGACCACCCGGCCACCGGCCCGCATCAGCACGTGCAGGACGGCGAACTCCTTGGGGCTGAGCCCGAGCGGGCGGCCGTCGCGGGTGGCGGTGTGCCGGGCCACGTCGAGGATCACGCCGTGCCGCTCCAGCACCGGCGGCAGCGCCGGGGTGGACCGGCGGCCCAGCGCCTGCACCCGCGCCACCAGCTCGGCGAACGCGAACGGCTTGGTCAGGTAGTCGTCGGCGCCCAGCCCGAGGCCGGCGACCCGGTCCCGGATGCCGGCGGCGGCGGTGAGCAGCAGCACCCGGGTACCGGCATCGGACCCGGCCAGGCTCCGGCACACCTCGTCGCCGGTGGCGCCGGGCATGTCCCGGTCCAGCACCGCCACGTCGTACCGGTTGACCCCGATCCGTTCCAGCGCGCCGTCGCCGTCGTAGCAGACGTCCACCGCCATGGAGAACCGTCGCAGCCCCTCGGCGACCGTGTCCGCCAAGAGCCGCTCGTCGTCCGCCACCAGCACCCGCACCCTTGCGCTCCCCCGTGTCTTCCCTCGTCGTCCGGCACACCTTCGCAGGCCGCAGTTAAGGGTTCTGTAAGCGTCCGCAGCAGCCATCCTCCACGCGGGCCACGCTGCGACAACCGGCGTAGGACCGGATGGGCCGTTCGTCCGGTCCGAAGGCGGCGCGAGCACTGCTGAAGTGACCCGGATCACGCATTGGCGCTCAGGCGTGAGGTAGGTCACGATGGGTGGAAGGAGGCGCTGGTGGCTGACCCGTGGCTCGCCCTGGAGTTCGGCGCGGATCCGGCGGAGCGGATCGCGCAGGTCGGTGCCGCCCACGAGGCGTTCCTCACCGCGGGCACCACAGGCGGCGTCCGTGAGGTGGTCGCCCGCTCCTGGGAGCGGTCCGCGCTGCTCGACCCGGAGGCCACCGCACCGGTCGACCTCACCGACGACGCGCTGGAGACCTACCGCGCCGCGCACCCGCTCGCCCGGGTGATGCCGCTCTTCCGCGACCTGCTCGGCGGCATCGCGCAGGACGGCGCGCACCTGATGGCGGTCTGCGACGCCGCCGGCCGGCTGCTCTGGGTGGAGGGCAACACCGGGGTGCTGCGGCACGCCGAGCGGATGAACTTCGTACCCGGCGCACGCTGGGACGAGGCGCACGCCGGCACCAACGCCCCCGGCACCGCCCTCGCCGTCGACCACGGCGTGCAGATCTTCGCCACCGAGCACTTCGTCCGGCCGGTGCAGCGCTGGACCTGCGCCGCCGCGCCGATCCACGACCCGGTCAGCGGCGCGCTGCTCGGCGCCGTCGACATCACCGGCGGGGACCATCTGGCCAGCCCGCAGAGCCTGGCACTGGTCCGGGCCACCGCCCGGGCCGCCGAGGCGTTCCTGGCCGGCGCCGCGCCCGCCGCGCCGGACGTGGCGTACGTGTCGGCGCTCGGCCGCGACGAGGCGGAGCTGCGCGTCGGCGGCCGGCGCATCCGGCTCGGCCGGCGGCACAGCGAACTGCTGGTGCTGCTCGTCGACCACCCCGAGGGGCGCACCGGGGAACAACTCGGCCTCGACCTCTACGGCGACGACAGGCGGCACCCGGTCACGCTGCGCGCCGAGCTGTCCCGGCTGCGCCGCGTGCTCGGCGAGGAACTGCTCGACTCCCGCCCGTACCGGCTGCGGCCGGCCGTCCGTGCCGACTTCCGTACCGTCACCGAACTGCTCGAACGTGGCGATCAGGCGGCGGCGCTGCGCGCGTACCGTGGGCCGCTCCTGCCCGGGTCGGACGCGCCGGGAGTGGCGCGGCTGCGCCGCCTGGTCGACGGCCAGTTGCGCGCCGCGGTGCTGGCCGGCGCCGACCCCGGTCTGATCGCCGCCTGGACCGCGACGGCGGCCGGGGCCGACGACCTCGCCGCCTGGCAGGCCCTGGCCCGGGCGCTGCCGCCGGGCACGCCGCGCCGGCCGCTCGCTGTCGCGCGGGCCCGCCAGCTCGCCGAGGAGTACGCGCTGCCGCGCGCAACGTTCCTGCAACGTCCCGGAAACTAGCCTGCCCGCCATCCACCCCAGACGGACGGCGGAGGTACCCATGACGCGCTACGACGCCCCCACCCACTGGCAGTCCCGCTACGACCACTACATCGGCGGCGAGTACGTGAAGCCGCACGGTGGCAAATACTTCGAGAACCCGACCCCGGTGACCGGGCAGACCTTCTGCGAGGTGGCCCGGGGCACCGCCGAGGACGTGGAGAAGGCGCTGGACGCGGCGCACGGCGCGGCCGACGCGTGGGGCCGCACGTCGGTCGCCGAGCGTTCGCTGATCCTCAACCGGATCGCCGACCGCATGCAGGACAACCTGGAGTCCCTGGCGATCGCCGAGACGTGGGAGAACGGCAAGCCGGTACGCGAGACGCTCGCCGCGGACATCCCGCTCGCCATCGACCACTTCCGCTACTTCGCCGGGGCGATCCGGGCGCAGGAGGGCTCGCTCGGCGAACTCGACGACGACACAGTGGCCTACCACTTCCACGAGCCGCTCGGCGTGGTCGGGCAGATCATCCCGTGGAACTTCCCGATCCTCATGGCGGTGTGGAAGCTCGCCCCGGCGCTCGCCGCCGGCAACGCGGTGGTGCTCAAGCCGGCCGAGCAGACGCCCGCCTCGATCCACTACCTGCTCTCGCTGATCGGCGACCTGCTGCCGCCGGGCGTGCTCAACGTGGTGAACGGCTTCGGCGTCGAGGCGGGCAAGCCGCTCGCGTCCTCGCCGCGGGTGGCGAAGGTGGCGTTCACCGGCGAGACCACCACCGGGCGGCTGATCATGCAGTACGCCAGCGAGAACATCAGGCCGGTCACGCTGGAGCTGGGCGGCAAGAGCCCGAACCTCTTCTTCGACGACGTCAGCGCCGCCTCCGACGACTTCCTGGACAAGGCGCTCGAAGGCTTCACCATGTTCGCGCTCAACCAGGGCGAGGTGTGCACCTGCCCGTCCCGGGCGCTCATCCAGCAGGGCCACTACTCCGACTTCCTGGCCGCCGCTGTGGACCGGACCCGGCAGATCAAGCAGGGGCACCCGCTGGACACCGACACGATGGTCGGCGCGCAGGCGTCCAACGACCAGCTGGAAAAGATCCTGTCCTACCTGGACATCGGGCGGCAGGAGGGCGCGAAGGTGCTGACCGGCGGCGAGCGGGCCGACCTCGGCGGCGAGCTGTCCGGCGGCTACTACGTCCAGCCGACGATCTTCGAGGGCGACAACTCGATGCGGATCTTCCAGGAGGAGATCTTCGGGCCGGTGGTGTCGGTGACGTCCTTCGCCGACCTGGACGACGCCGTGAAGATCGCCAACGACACGCTGTACGGGCTCGGCGCGGGCGTGTGGACCCGGGACCTCAACACCGCGTACCGGGCCGGGCGTGCGATTCAGGCCGGCCGGGTCTGGACGAACTGCTACCACGCCTATCCGGCGCACGCGGCGTTCGGCGGCTACAAGCAGTCCGGCATCGGCCGGGAGAACCACAAGATGATGCTGGAGCACTACCAGCAGACCAAGAACCTGCTGGTCAGCTACTCGCCGAAGAAGCTCGGCTTCTTCTGATGGGCGACCCGGTGACCCTGACCCCCGCGGCGGCCGACCTGATCCGGTCGCTGCGGGGGCAGCACGGCCCGCTGATGTTCCACCAGTCCGGCGGCTGCTGTGACGGCAGCGCCCCGATGTGCTACCCGGCCGGTGAGTTCCGTACCGGCGGCTCGGACGTGCTGCTCGCCTCGCTGGCGGTCGACGGCGTACCCGAGCCGGTGGAGTTCTGGATGTCCAAGGCCCAGTGGGAGTTGTGGCAGCACACCCGGCTCACCGTCGACGTGGTGCCCGGCCGGGGCAGCGGCTTCTCCCTGGAGGCCCCGGAGGGCGTCCGGTTCCTCATCCGGTCCCACCTGAACCGCTGATCTGTCCGAGATCTTGCAGCTCGCGGGCATCGCGGCGGTGGGATGCTGACGCCGTCCACTTCGGAGTCGCGTCCCACCACCGCCCGACAGGAGCCCGCCCATGCACCCGGTCCGACAGCCAGTGCTCGCCGCCGGCCTCACCGCCCTGGCCACCGCCGCCACGCTCGGGCTCGCGCCGGGCGCCGCCGTCGCCGCCCCGGCGGCCTCCCCCAGCATCTCCGTCAACTGGTTCGGCACGGCCGACAGGCAAGCGCACACCGCCACCGTCCGCGGCCGGTTCGACTGCGGCGCCGAGCGTGGCCTCGCGTACATCGAGGTGCACCTCGACCAGCGGCGCGGCGCGGTCACCGGTTTCGGGTTCGGCGTGATCGGCGCGTGCACCGACGAGCGCACCGCCGGCACCTGGACCGCGACCATCCCCGCCGACCAGGGCAGATTCCGTCCCGGCCCGGCCACGGTGATCGCCCGTCTGGTGATCGAGCCCAACTCCCTCACCGAAACCACCGAGCCCGTGCGCCTGCGCCCCCACTGCGCCCGCCCCTGACCGCGTCGGCGGCCTCCGGTCAGGCGATCTGCCGGAGGTCGTCGCCGTAGTCGAAGATGATCCGCAGCCGGGCTCCGAGGGCGTTGGCGTACCGGCTCAGCGTTGCCACCTCGTTGACGTCGAGGTCGCCGTTCTCGATCTGACTGACCCGGCCGGGCGTGACCCCCATGATCTCGGCCACCTGGCGCTGGGTCAGGCCCAGCCGCTTGCGCTCCTCGGCCAGGTGGAACGCGCTCACCCACGCGTCGGTCCGGGCGCGCTCCGCCTCGTACGCCTCGTCGTCGCCGCCGAGTTCGGCGCGGACCTCGTCCCAGTGATAGAACTCCGTCACGACTCCCCCCTTCGCTCGCGCTCGCTGTCGAGCCAAGCCTTGTAGGCAACCTCCGCCGCCGGGATGTGCTGCCGGTACCAGCGACTCCAGTCGCCTGCCTTGTTGCCGGCGACCAGGAGGACCGCCTGCGACCACGGATCGAAGACGAACAGCACCCGGATCGCCACGTCCCGACCGGAGCGGGGCCGCAGCTCCTTCAGATTACGGAGGCTGCTCCCGCGCAGCGTGTCAACGAGCGGGCGACCCAGCCCTGGCCCGACCTCGGCCAGCTTGTCCACCGCCACCCGGACGCTCTCGTACGACGCCGGGTCGTGGTCCCGCAGGTCGCGCAGCCAGTGCCGGACCTCTCCGGTGACCCGGACCGGCCAGCGCTTCCCGTCCGCACCCATGCCCCGACTATAGCCCGGGCTAAACACGCCGGGCTACCGATCAGCGGCCGTCCAGGAGCGGCTGGGTGGGGTTCCACGGGGTTCCGGTTTCGGCGTCGCGGCGTCGGCGGGCGATCGCGGACAGCGCCTCCAGCACCACCCGGTTGCCCAGGTAGGCGGTGATGTCGGCGTGGTCGTACGGCGGGGCGACCTCGACCACGTCCAACCCGACCACCGGCAGCTCGTAACAGACCCGGCGCACCGCGTCGAGCAGCTGCCGGGACGTGAACCCGCCCGGCTCGGGCGTGCCGGTGCCCGGCGCCATGCCCGGGTCGACCACGTCCACGTCGACGGAGAGGAAGACGCCCTCGCACTCGTCGGTCGCGATGCCGAACGCCTCGGTCAGGCAGGTGTCCAGTCCGCGCGCCACGATCTCGGTCATCTCGTACGAGCGCATCCGCTGCTCGGCCATCCACGCCAGCGTGTCGGGACCGGGCCAGTAGCCGCGCAGCCCGATCTGCAGGAAGCGGTCGCCGCGTACCGCGCCGGACTCGATGAGCCGCCGCATCGGCTGGCCGTGCCCGTGCAGCGAGCCGAACTCGACGTCGCCGGTGTCGGCGTGCGCGTCGAAGTGCACGAGCGACACCCGGCCGAGCCCGTGGTGCCGGGCCACCCCTGTCGCGTCCGGCAGCGCGATGGAGTGGTCGCCGCCGAGCACCACCGGGATCGCCCCGGCGGCGGCGACCGCGTGCACGGCGGTCTCCAGCGCAGCCAGTGAGCGCTCGATGTCGCCGCTGAACATTTCGACGTCCCCGGCGTCGTAGACGCACAGGTCCTTCAGCCCGTCCACGCGCAGCGCCAGCGACGGGCGGGATCCGTCGTGCGGCAGGTAGCAGGCCTGCCGGATGGCGGACGGCCCGAACCGGGTGCCGGGCCGGTGCGAGGTGCCGCCGCCGAACGGCGCACCGATGATCACCACGTCCGCGTCGGCGTACGTGACCGGCTCCTCGACGGTGCACGGCGGCACGCCGAGGAACGTGATGTCGGGACCGTACATCGGGCCGTACCGGGTCATCGTTCCTCCATCCCCCACGGCGAACCGTAGCCGGTGAGCAGGTCCAGGAAGGGGGTCGGCGGGAACGCCTCCGGGCCGAGCACGCCCGTGCCGGACCACGCGCCGGTGGCGAGCAGTTCCAGCGCGACGACCGGGTTCACGGCGGTCTGCCAGACCACCGCCTGGTGGCCGTACTCGCTCATCGACCACTCGTTGTCGACCACGTGGTAGAGGTAGACGCGGCGCGGCTGCCCGTCCGGGCCGGTGCCGGTGACGTACGTGCCGGCGCAGGTCTTGCCGCTCATCCGGTCGCCGAGCGTGGCCGGGTCCGGCAGCGCGGCGGCCACCAGGTCGCGCGGCGACACCTCGACGCCGCGTACCCGCACCGGCTCGGTCGAGTCGAGCCCGAGCTTGTGCAGCGTGCGCAGCACCTCGATGAACTCGGCGCCGAGGCCGTACTTGAAGGTGACCCGCTTCGCCTCGACCCAGCGCGGGATGAGCAGCACCTCCTCGTGCTCGACGTTGACGCACTCGACCGGGCCGATCCCGGCCGGGAAGTCGAACACCTCCGGCTCGCTGAACGGCTCGGTGGTGAACCAGCCGCGCCCGGCCTCCCAGATCACCGGCGGGTTGAGGCACTCCTCGATGGTGGTCCAGATGGAGAACGAGGGCGCGAAGTCGTACCCGGCGACTGTGAGGTTCGCGCCGTCGCGTACCCCGATCTCGTCGATCTCGGCGAACAGCTCGTCGGCGGCGTAGCGGGCGAAGACGTCGGACAGGCCCGGTTCGACGCCGATGCCGCACAGCGCGAGCCGCCCGGCGGCGGCCCACCGCTGCGCGACGGCGAACTGCTCGTCGCCGAGCTTGACCCCGGTCTCGGCGTAGGGACGCTCGGGGTGCGGCCGGGAAAGCGACATGGCCATGTCGAGGTAGTCGGCCCCGGCGGCGAACGCGCCGTCGAAGATCGGCATGACGAAGCGCGGGTCGACGGCGTTGAGCACGTGCGTGATGCGGTGTTCCCGGCACAGCGCGGCCACCGCGTCGGCGGAGGCGGCGTCCACTGTGGCGGCGACGAAGCGGTCGCCGTGCCCGGCGACCGCCCGCGCCGCACGCGCCGGGTCGTGGTCGGCGACCACCATGAGTTCGAAGAAGGAACGGCGGGCGGCGATGGATACGGCGGCGGAGCCGACGCCACCGGCGCCGACGAGGAGGATACGCATCAGGAGTCGAACCCCAGTCCAAGACGGTCGAGAGTACGGAGCCAGAGGTTGCGCTGACCGTCGCGCGCGTCGGCGCGGGCGAGCGACCAGCGGGTGAGGTTGATGCCCACGGACCGGGCCGGTTCCGGCGGGAACGGCAGCGGCTTGCTGCGTACCAGGTCGAGCCGGGTCAGCGGGGTGTCCGCGCCGGAGAGCAGGTCGAGCGTCACGCGGGCGCCGAACCGGGTCGCGCCGACGCCGAGCCCGGTGAACCCGGCCGCGTACGCCAGGCGTCCGGAGTAAGCGGTGCCGAAGAACGCGCAGAACCGGGTGCAGGTGTCGATGACGCCACCCCAGCGGTGGCTGAACCGCAGCCCGTCCAGTTGGGGGAAGGTTGCGAAGAAGTGCGAGGCCAGCGCGGCGAAGGTGGCCTCGCGCTGCTCCAGCGCGGGCGTCACCCGGTTGCCGTAGTGGTAGATCGCGTCGTAGCCGCCGAACAGGATCCGGTTGTCGGCGGTGAGCCGGTAGTAGTGGAACTGGTTGCCGGTGTCGGCGAGCCCTTGCCGGTGCCGCCAGCCGATCGCGTCGCGCTGCGCGGCGGTCAGCGGCTCGGTCATCAGCGCGTAGTCGTAGACCGGCACGACCCAGGAGCGCAGTCGGCGCAGCAGCGGCGGAAACGCGTTCGTGGCCAGCACGACCTGCCGCGCCCGGACCGCGCCGGGCGCCGCTTCCACGCCGCCCGCGGTGGTGGCGAGCAGCCCGGCGCCGTCGCGGGCCAGGCCGGTGACGCGGGTGTGCTCGTGCACGCGTACGCCCAGGTCGAGCGCGGCCCGGCGCAGTCCCCAGGCGAGCTTCGCGGGGTCGAGCAGGGCCACCCGGTCGGCGTCCCACATGCCGCCCAGGTACGTCGGCGACGCCACTTCGGCGCGTACCTCGTCGCGGTCGAGTAGTCGTACGTCGTGGCCGTACCGGCGGGCCAGGTCCGCGTCGGCGGCGAGCCCGTCGAGCTGGTACGGCTCGACCGCCACCGCCAGTTCACCGGTGCGTTCGAAGTCGCAGTCGATGTCGTACTTCGCCACCGTGGCGGCGATGGCGTCCAGGTTCTCCCGGCCCAGCCGTTCCAGCTCGTCGATCTCGCCGGGGAACCGCTCGACGCCGTTGGCGAGCCCGTGGGTGAGCGACGCGGCGCAGAACCCGCCGTTGCGCCCGGACGCCGCCCAGCCGCACGTGCCCGCGTCGACGAGCAGCACGTCGCGGTCCGGGTCGGCCTCCTTGGCCAGCAGCGCGGTCCACAGCCCGGCGTACCCGCCGCCGACCACGAGCAGGTCGGTGGCGTGCGACCTGGACAGCGGCGGCAGCGGGTCGGGCCGAACCGGGCGGTCCAGCCAGTACGACACGGGCGCGGCGTCGGCCAGCGCCCGGCCGGTATGCGGGAGTGTCATGGCTTGCCCGCAGGTGTGGCGACCACCGCGAGGGCGGCCCGTCGTGCCCGCCGCCCGCGCAGCGAGGTGGCGCCGACCAGCAGCAACGCGATCACGAACATCGCCGTGCCGATCACGTTGACCTGCGGCGGGATGCCCCGCTGGGAGGCGCCCCAGACGTACATCGGGAACGTGACTGTGGTGCCGGCGTTGAAGTTCGTGATGATGAAGTCGTCGAAGCTGAGCGAGAACGCCAGCAGCGCGGCGGCCACGATGCCGGGCAGCACGAGCGGCAGCGTGATTCTTCGGAACGTCTGCCACTCGCTGGCGTACAGGTCCATCGCGGCCTCCTCCAGCCGCCGGTCCATGCCGGAGAGCCGGGCCTTCACGGTGACCACGACGAACGACATGCAGAACATGACGTGCGCGATGACGATCGTCCAGAAGCCCTGCGGCACCCCGGCGGCGACGAAGAGGGCGAGCAGCGAGGTGCCCATCACCAGTTCCGGGGTGGCCATCGGCAGGAAGATCAGCCCGTTGAGCCCGGACCGGCCGCGGAAGCTGTGCCGGACCAGCGCGAACGCCATCAGCGTGCCGAGGATCGTGGAGGCGACTGTGGCGATCAGGCCGATCTGCATGCTGCGTACCACCGCGTCGCACATGTCCGAGGTGGCGCAGGGCTGCTTCCAGTTGTCGAGCGTGAACTCGTTGAAGTCGTAGGAGAGCCGGCTGGAGGGCCGGTTGAAGGAGAGCCCGGCGACCACCATGATCGGCAGCGTCAGGTAGCCGAGGACGAGCAGCGCCACACCCATCACCCACCGGTCGGCGAGCCAGCGCCTCGCTTTCACAGGACCTCCTCCGTGCCGGCCCGGCGCAGGTAGACGAAGACGATCGCCAGGATCGCGGCCATCAGCAGGAACGACAGCGCCGCGCCCTGCGGGTAGTCCAGCCGGACCAGGAACGCCGAGTCGATGACGTTGCCGATCATGTACTCGCTCGGGGTGCCGAGCAGTTCGGCGTTGATGTAGTCACCGGTGGCCGGGATGAAGAACAGCAGCGTGCCGGCGATCAGACCGGGCATCGACAGTGGCAGCGTGACCTTGGCGAACGCGCGCACCGGGCTCGCGTACAGGTCGCTCGCCGCCTCCAGCAGCCGGGGATCGAGCCGCTCCAGGCTCGCGTACAGCGGCAGCACCAGGAACGGCAGGAAGTTGTACGTCAGACCGAGCACCACGGCGACCGGGGTGGCAAGCAGCCGCCCGTCCGGTCCGAGCAGGTGCACGTCGCGCAGCAGCCCGACCAGCGCGCCGTTGTCCGACAGGATGGTCTTCCAGGCCAGCGTGCGCACCAGGAAGCTGGTGAACATCGGCGCGACCACGGCCACCAGCAGCAGGTTCTTCCACCGGCCGGCCTTCTGCGCGATCGCGTACGCCAGCGGGTAGCCCATCAGCAGCCCGAGCACCAGCGCGATGGCCGAGTAGAGGAAGGACCGGGAGAACTGCGGCCAGTACGCCTGCAACGCGTCCGGGTAGTTGCTGAACGCCCAGGTCATCGCGTACCCGGTGGAGAGCGAGCCGGCCGGGTCGTAGAGGCTGGCCGAGGCGAGCTGCACCAGCGGCAGCGCGAAGAACACGAGCAGCCAGGCCGCGCCGGGCAGCAGCAACAGGTACGGCAGGAGCCGGTTGCGCCCGCGCCGCACCGGCGGCGGCGCCGGTTTCCCGGCGGAGGTCGGTACGTGGGCCAGCGCGCTCATGCCGCCACTCCGCTTCGCTCCGTGCCGTCATGAGGCACCTTCGCGCTGAGCCTGCCGATTCGCTCGCTGCGCGCGCTCATGGCAGCGCACCCACCGGCGGCTCGTCGAGCAGCGGCGCGGTCTGGTCGTCCTCACCGGCCGTCCGGGGCAGCAGGAACGCGTGCCGGGGATCCCAGTGCGCGGTCACCGGCGTGCCGACCGCCAACTGACCACCCAGCCCGCTGTTCGCGGCGAACGCGGACAGCTCGCTGCCCCAGGCGGTGCGCACCAGGTACTGGGTGCTCACCCCGACGTAGGAGGCGTCGGTGACCACGCCACCGATGTGCTGGTGCCCGGCCGGCACCCCGTCCGGGCCCTCGGCCAGGTGCAGCTTCTCCGGACGTACGCCGAGGAAGCCCGGTCCGTCGGTGAGCCGGGCCCGGCCGGCGGGCACCGAGAAGCGCGCGCCGTGCGCCGTGACCAGCACGTCGTCGGCGGCGCGGCCGCCCGCCTCGGCGGCGAGCAGGTTGGACTGGCCGAGGAAGTTCGCGACGAACGCGGTGGCCGGGTATTCGTAGATGTCGGCGGGCGCGCCGAGCTGCTCGATCCGGCCGGCGTTCATCACAGCGACCGTGTCGGCCATCGTCATGGCCTCCTCCTGGTCGTGGGTGACGTGCACGAACGTGATGCCGACCTCGGTCTGGATCCGCTTCAGCTCGATCTGCATCTGCCGCCGCAGCTTCAGGTCGAGCGCGCCGAGCGGCTCGTCGAGCAACAGCACCTGCGGGTGGTTGATGAGCGCCCGGGCCAGCGCGACGCGCTGCTGCTGGCCGCCGGAGAGCTGGGCCGGCCGGCGGCGGCCGTACCCTTCGAGCTGGACCAGCGCGAGCATCCGCTCCACCTGGTCGCTCACCTTGCGGATGCCGCGGCGGCGCAGCCCGAACGCCACGTTCTCGTGGATGTCCAGGTGCGGGAAGAGCGCGTAGCTCTGGAACACGGTGTTGACCGGCCGCTTGTACGGCCGCAGCCCGGCGATGTCCTGCTCGCCGAGCAGCACCTTTCCGCTCGTGGGCTGCTCCAGCCCGGCGATCATCCGCAGTGTGGTGGTCTTGCCACAGCCGGACGCGCCGAGCAGGGCGAAGAACGAGCCCTGCGGGATGGTGAGGGTGAGGTCGTCGACGGCGGTGAAGACGCCGAACCGCTTGGTGAGGTCGACCAGTCGCAGGTCGCCGGCCGGGGTCTGCTGCCCCTTCACGCGCCGATCACCTGCTGGAACTTGGTCTCGTACTCCTTCTCCTGCGCTTCGTCGAGCGCCATGAAGACCTTGGCCTTCGACAGCATCGCGTCGTCCGGGAAGATCAGCGGGTTGGTGGCCAGATCCGGGTCGATCTTCTCCATCTCGGCCTGCGCGCCCTGCACCGGGCAGATGTAGTTGACGTACGCGGCCAGCTTCGCCGCCACCGCCGGGTCGTAGTAGTGGTTCATCAACGCCTCGGCGTTGGCCTTGTGGGTGGCCTTGTTCGGCACCAGCATGTTGTCCGACCAGAGCATCACGCCGGACTCGGGCACCACGAACTTGATCTTCTCGTCGTCGAAGCCGAGCTGGACCACGTCGCCGGACCAGCCGATGCACGCGGCGATGTCGCCCTTGGCCAGGTCGGGCGCGTAGTCGTTGCCGGTGAAGCGCCGGATCTGCTTGCTGTCCACGGCCTTCTTGAGCTTGTTCAGCGCGTCGTCGAACTGGGCCGAGGTGAACTTGGCCGGGTCGTGGCCGAGCGACTGGAGCAGCAGGCCGATGGTGTCGCGCATCTCCGACAGCACCGTCACCTTGCCCTTGAGATCGGGGCGGGTGAGCAGCTCGTCGACGGTGCGGATCTCCTTTGTGACGTTCGCGTTGTACGCGAGCCCGGCCAGCCCGGACTGCCACGGGACGGCGAGCTGGGTCTCGGCGTCGAAGGAGCGCCCGCGCAGCGACTGCAGCAGGTTCGCCTCGACGTTGGGCATCTTCGACTTGTCCAGCTTCTGCACCCAGCCGAGGCGGATCACCCGGGCCGCCATCCAGTCGGTGAGCACCATGATGTCCCGGCCGGTGCTCTGACAGGCGGCGAGCTGGTTGCGCACCTTGCCGAAGAACTCGTTGTTGTCGTTGACGTCCTCGGTGTACGTCACCTGGATACCTGTGGCCGCGACGAAGGCGTCGAGCGTGGGGCGCTTGGACTCGTCCTTCTCGTCGGTGTCCATGTACTGCGGCCAGTTCGAGAAGGCGACCTTCTTCTCGCTGCCGGACAGATCCTCGCTCTTGCACCCGGCTTCGGTCTGCTGGGCGCCCTTGGTCCCGCAGCCGGCCAGGGTGCCCGCAGTGGCGAGCAGCGCGGCCGAGCCGACGGTCCCGGTGAGCAGACCGCGCCGGGTGAGGGTCCGGAGGGGACTACGCATGTGACGACTCCTTGGGGGGCATCGTCGGCGGCGGGACGGGGGCGGCGCGCCGGCGGGAGGGTCAGTGGCGATGGACGACTGATCCTGACATGAGAAAACCTCTCTCACAAGGGATTCCGTTGCAGGAATAGCCAGTCGCCACGAAATACGCCAGACTGCGCGGGGCACTACGATCGATCCGGAGAATCGGACACGAGGAGCGTCGATGGTCAACCGACACCAGGAGAACTCCAACGGCGGCCGTCGGGTCACCGTGCGTGAAGGCTCCAATCACGCTCTGCTCGACGACGTGGCCAAGCAGATCATCGAGCAGCTCCAAGAGGACGGACGCCGCCCGTACGCGAGCATCGGCAAGGCGGTCGGGCTCTCCGAGGCGGCGGTACGCCAGCGGGTGCAGCGGCTGCTCGACGCGGGCGTCATGCAGATCGTGGCGGTCACCGATCCGCTCCAGCTCGGCTTCCCCCGCCAGGCCATGATCGGTCTGCGCACCGACGGCGACCTGGAGGCGGTGGCCGACCGGCTGGCCGAGTTCGAGGAGATCGACTACGTGGTGATCACCGCCGGCTCGTTCGACCTGCTGGCCGAGGTTGTCTGCCGCAACGACGCGCACCTGCTGGAGATCCTGCAGAAGCTGCGCGGCGTGCCCGGGGTGCTGTCCACCGAGGCGTTCGTCTACCTGAAGCTGCGCAAGCAGACCTACAGCTGGGGCACCGCCTGATGCGGATTCCGTTGACGCAGCACTGACGTGGCGCTGAATCCGTCGCGTTGAGGCTTGTTCACTTGCCTTATCGGCATCGCCTGTGGGATAACCGTGGGCAGAGCGGCCGGTGTCACCCCTGACCGGCCCGAGACCCGATGGGGCTGACATGGCCAACGCCACCGACCACCTGTGGATGCACTTCACCCGCATGGCGAGCTACCCCGCCGGCGAGGTTCCGACAATCGTCCGGGGCGAGGGCGCGTACGTCTGGGACGCACAGGGCCGCCGCTACCTGGACGGGCTGGCCGGGCTGTTCGTCGTCAACGCCGGCCACGGCCGCGCCGAGCTGGCCGAGGCCGCCGCCAAGCAGGCCGGCGAGCTGGCCTACTTCCCGCTCTGGTCGTACGCCCACCCGAAGGCCGTCGAGCTGGCCGAGAAGATCGCCACGCTCACGCCCGGCGACCTGAACCGGGTCTTCTTCACCACCGGCGGCTCGGAGGCCGTCGAGGCGGCGTGGAAGCTGGCCCGGGCCTACTTCAAGCGCACCGGCAAGCCCACCAAGCACAAGGTGGTCAGCCGCTACATCGCCTACCACGGCACCTCGATGGGCGCGCTGTCGATCACCGGCCTGCCCGGCATCAAGACCGACTTCGAACCGCTGGTCCCGGGCGGCATCAAGGTGCCGAACACCAACTTCTACCGGGCCCCCGAGCACGGCGACGACGCCGAGGCGTTCGGCCGGTGGGCCGCCGAGGAGATCGGCCGGGCGATCGAGCGGGAGGGGCCGGAGACGGTCGCCGCCGTGTTCCTGGAGCCGGTGCAGAACTCCGGCGGCTGCTTCCCGCCGCCGCCCGGCTACTTCGAGCGGGTACGCGAGATCTGCGACGCGTACGACGTGCTGCTGGTCAGCGACGAGGTGATCTGCTCCTGGGGCCGGCTCGGCGAGTACTTCGGCGCAGTCCGGTACGGCTACCAGCCGGACATCATCACCACCGCCAAGGGCATCACGTCCGGCTACGCCCCGCTCGGCGCGATGATCGCCAGCGAGCGGCTGATGGAGCCGTTCCTCACCGAGACCGGCATGTTCGCGCACGGCGTGACGTTCGGCGGCCACCCGGTCTCCTGCGCGGTCGCGCTGGCCAACCTGGAGGTGTTCGCCCGGGAGGACCTGATCGGGCACGTCCGGGCCAACGAGGGCGCGTTCCGGTCCACCCTGGAGAAACTGTACGACCTGCCGATCGTCGGCGACGTACGCGGCGACGGCTACTTCTACGGCATCGAGCTGGTCAAGGACAAGACGACGCGGGAGACGTTCGACGAGGCCGAGTCGGAGCGGCTGCTGCGCGGCTTCCTCTCCACCGCGCTGTTCGACGCCGGGCTCTACTGCCGGGCCGACGACCGGGGCGACCCGGTGGTGCAGCTCGCCCCGCCGCTGATCGCCGACCAGCAGCACTTCGACGAGATCGAGCAGATCCTGCGCGCGGTGCTGACCGAGGCGTGGTCCCGGCTCTGAGCCGATGACGGGCTACCAGCACCTGTCGTACTGGCTGTCCAGCCTGGACGAGCCGCTGACACCGCGACCCGGGTTGCCCGGCGACACGGACGCCGACGTGGCGATCGTGGGCGCCGGGTACACCGGGCTGTGGACGGCCTGGTACCTGGCCGAGGCCGACCCCACGCTGCGCGTCGTCGTGCTGGAGCGGGAGATCGCCGGGTACGGCGCATCCGGGCGCAACGGCGGCTGGTGCTCCGCGCTGTTCCCCACCTCGCTGCCGGCGCTGGCCCGGCGCCACGGCCGGGACCGGGCGCTCGCGCTGCAACGGGCCATGCACGACACGGTCGGCGAGGTGGGCCGGGTCGCCGCCGCCGAGGGCATCGACTGCGACTGGCGGGCCGGCGGCACTGTGACACTGGCCCGCAGCGAGGCCCAGCTCGGCCGGGCCCGCGCCGAGGTGGCCCAGGCCCACGCGCACGGGCTCACCGACGACGACCTGACGCTGCTCGACGCCGCCGAGGCCGCCGCGCGGTGCGACGCCGAGGGGGTACGCGGCGGCACGTACACCCCGCACTGCGCGGCCGTGCACCCGGCGAAGCTGGTCCGGGGCCTGGCCCGGGCGGTGGAACGCCGGGGCGTACGCATCCACGAGCGCACCCCGGTGACCGCGCTGCGGCCGGGCGCGGCGGTGACAGCGGCGGGCGTGGTCCGGGCGCCGGTGGTGGTCCGCGCGACGGAGGGCTACACGCCGGGGCTACCAGGCCAGCGGCGGACGGTGGCGCCTGTCTACTCGCTGATGGTGGCCACGCCGCCGCTGCCCGAGGCGACCTGGGCGCGGATCGGGTTGGCGGAGCGGGAGACGTTCTCCGACTACCGGCACGTCATCGTGTACGGCCAGCGCACCGCCGACGGCCGGCTCGCGTTCGGCGGGCGGGGCGCGCCCTACCACTACGCCTCCCGGGTCCGGCCCGGCTTCGACCGGGAGCCCCTGGTGTTCGCGGCGTTGCGCCGCACGCTCGGCGAGCTGTTCCCGGCGCTCGGGCCGGACGTGCCGGTGACGCACGCCTGGGGCGGGCCGCTCGGCGTGGCCCGCGACTGGGCCGCGTCGGTGGGGCTGGACCGCCGCACCGGGCTCGCCTGGGCCGGCGGGTACGTCGGTGACGGCGTCGGCACCAGCAACCTCGCCGGCCGTACGCTCGCCGACCTGATCCGTGGCGTGGACAGCGACCTCACGGCGCTGCCCTGGGTGGGCCACCGCTCCCCGCGCTGGGAACCGGAACCGCTGCGCTGGCTCGCGGTGAACGCCGGCCTCCGGGTGATGTCCTCAGCCGACCGGAGAGAGCACCGGACGGCCCGCCCGTCCCGCCGAGCCGATCTCTTCAACCGCTTCCTGGGCCACTGACCGCACCCGGCTCCACGCCCCGTTGATCATGAAGTTGGCGGCACTCAGGGAGATCGAAAACGCCGTCAACTCGGGGAAGTGGTGGGTCCGGGCGCTGGGTGCGCCCTGGGGTTCGTGATCGACACCAGTTCGGGGTGGTGGTGGGGTCCGGGTGGATTGGATGGCGCCACATCCCCGTACTGGTGTTGACCTTGGCCTAGCCGGACGCATGTGGCCGACCAGCGCGACCTTCATGATCGACCGATGGAGGGCCGTGGTCTGGGCGGGGTCGGTCAGTGGTGGGGCGGGATCACCCGGAGGTGACCGCGGCGGCCCTGCTGGGGGGTCTGGGGCTTGGTGCCGGGCTCGTCCTCGGGAGGGCGGGGCGGGGCCGGGCGGGCGGCCTCGCGGACCGCCTCGGCCAGCGCCACCAGGTCGTCCGTGGTGGGCGGCGGCGGCTCGAACTCGCCCTCGTGCCGCACCACGTCCCAGCCGCGCGGGGCGGTCAGGCTGCGGGCGTGCGGCTCACACAGGTCGTACGTGTGCGGTTCGGCGAACGCGGCGAGCGGGCCCACCACCGCTGTCGACTCGTTGTAGACATAGGTCAATGTGGCGACCGCTTGCCGGGGGCAGCCGTTACGGGAGCAGCGCCGTGGTGACCTCACGGCGGCAGGGTATCCCCATTACCGGGTCCGGCGCACTGCTTCGCGTTACGACACGCCCGTCATGGTGATCACAATTCCTCCGTCCGGCGCACCGGCGCGCCGGACGGCCGCGCGACGGCGGGCGGGCCGCCGCCCCGGGCTACCCTGTCCGTCATGACGAGCCCGCAGAACCGCCGCCCCGGCTCCGGCCGGCGCACCCACCGCGACCGGCACGGTCGCGGGTTGCGCGGGCGGCTGGTGCCGGCCACCGTCCCGCTGGCCCGGACGAAGGCCGAGGTCTTCGACGACCTGGTGCTCGACACGGTGGAGACGCTCGAACGCCGGTTCGCCAAGGAGCTGGCCGGGGTGGAGTTCGCGGTCGAGGACGTTCCGCCGGACCTGAACGTCTACGACTCGGACGTGCTGGAGGACGGCGAGGTGCCGCTCGCCCGGCTGCTGCCCGGGCGGCCCGGCCGCCAAGAGGTGCCGCCGCGGATCGTGCTCTACCGGCGGCCGCTGGAGTTCCGCGCGATGGACCGCGAGGACCTCGCCGACCTGGTCCACGACGTGATCATCGAGCAGGTGGCGAACCTGCTCGGGGTGGACCCGGACGAGCTGGCCTGACCCCCGTCGGGCGGTCGTCCCGCTGCTGGTTGCGCCGCCACCCGGCCGACCCCCGCCGGCCGGACAGCGACCCTGGCCCGGGCGGCCCCCACCGCCCGTCGGCCCGTACGTGTGTCAGGCGGCGACCCGCCGCTTGAGCTTGCGCCGCTCCCGCTCGGAGAGGCCACCCCAGATTCCGAACCGCTCGTCGTGGCCGAGCGCGTACTCCAGGCATTCCGTCTTCACTTCGCACCGCGAGCAGATGCGCTTCGCCTCGCGGGTCGAGCCGCCCTTCTCGGGAAAGAACGCCTCCGGGTCGGTCTGCGAGCAGAGCGCCCGCTCCTGCCACTCCGGCGCGTTCCCGAGCAGGTCGGCCACCTCGAGCTGGCCGTCCATCGATTGCCTCCTTGTCGCGCACCGGCGTCATTCGCCGCTGCAACCCCCCACGCGAAAGGCGTGCCTGTCCGTACGGTCACCATTTGTTGCGCTCCGTGCGAACAACCCCATTCAAATTACACGCGTGTAATGCGTGCGCCGTCAAGCCAAACTTGATAATGGAGTCGCCCTCCCGACACGTCCGAGACGACCGCCGCGGTCGCCCGTAGCCTCGCAACCTGCCCTATCGATTCAGACCCCGGACGAGTAACGCCCTCCGCGGCGAGTTGCCGGAAGTTTCTGCCGTGGCGCACCAGTCGGCGGGCCGGCCGGACGCCCCCGCCGGCCGCTCGTACCAAGATCAGAATTGGTGGGGCAAAGGGTAACGCGCCCGCCGTCCCACCGCCCGTCGAGCCGTCAAACGCCGACTGCGCCCCGTCCACATGGTGGACGGGGCGCAGGCTTCGGCGCGGTCGCCGGTTCAGTCCACGCGGGCTGGCGAGCTGGCTGGCCAGACGAATTCGGCGATGCACCCGCCTCTGACCGAGATCGCGCCGGCCGATGTGTTCTCGTCCCACCAGACGGTATAGACACCCGCCTCCAGGTCCGGGTAGACGGCACTGTGGAAGACGCCGTCCAGGACGTGCCGCTCACGTACCGCGGAGTGGGTCCGCGGTCCGTCGAGGTCCGCCCGGCTGATCTCGATCTCCCGGCCGTGCAGGTCCCGGCCGGTGTGGATGATCAGCGCGCCTTGGTTGCCGCCGAGGTCGAGCACGACGCTGCCGACCTCCGACGGGCCGAGATCGTGATGGTGTGACATCCGCGCCTCCCGTCAGGACTTCTTCGCCTGCGGGTTGCCGAACCCGTCGTACGGCGTACCGAGGAACGGGAAGTCGGCCAGGAACGGCGCGGTGACGTCGGCCGCGCTCAGACCCGGAGTGACCGCCGCCGCGGCGGCGTCGGGCCGGAACGTCTTGTCCACCAGCGGCACGGTCAGCCCGGCGATGGCGCGCAGCGCGATGGTCACCACGTCGTCGGCGACCCGGCGGCCGTTCGGGAAACCGGCCAGGTCGCCGCCGAGCACGCCGAACCGGTCCGGCGTCCGACTGGGCCGGATCGCCGTGTTCAGCCGCAGCATGTCCGCCTGGACGTCACCGGTGGTGTTGGCGAAGCCGTCGATCAGTCCGGCCGGGATGCCGGTGAGCAGGATCGCCACCAGGTCGGCGCGCGGCTTCTTGGACTTGTTCAGCGCGTCCAGACTGGGGAACACGCCCGGGTAGAGCGCCGGCAGCAGCGCGGCCAGCTCCGGCCGCTCGACGAACCCGGCGAACCGCTTGTCCTCCGACGGCGGCAGCGTGTTCCACACGTCCTTCCTGGACATCGGCACGATGACCTCGTTGAACAACGGGTTACCGAGCCGCGACACCTGGGTGAAAGGGCCGGCGGCGGTGTCAGCGGCGACCCGGTCGCCGAGCACCCGGACCTGCTGACGGGACGCGGTGGTCCACACCCCGATGGTCGAGGCGCGGTCGGCGACGCCGTAGCGGGCGGCCTTGCGGCGTACCTGGCTCAGCGGCACCTGCACGGCGAGGCTGTGCACGTTCAGCCGGTCCAGCGAGTTCACCGGCTCGCCCTCGGCCTGGAACAGCTTCTTGCCGGCGACGTGCAGCTGCTGGAACGGCCGCAGCGTGCCCAGGTCGAACACCGCGCCCAGGTCGACGAAGAAGCCGTCGGCCCGCTGGCCGGCGAAGACCTTCTCACCGGTGGACAGCTTGAACGTCGCCTGGCGTACGAGGTTCTGGTACTTCGGTGTGGACAGCGGCCCGACGTTGCAGGGCGGGCAGGGCAGTTTGTGCGCCAGTACGCGCGCCCGGCCGTCGACGATCCGGGTCAGCCGGTAGAACTGCCGCCGGTTCCAGTTCTTGCTCTCCAGCGACTCGATCGGCCCGGTGTTGTAGAGAAAGCTGTTCTGGTTCGTGATCTCGGTGGTGAATTCGAAACGATAGGTGACGTCCGGATTACCGTCGCCGTCGTTGTCGATGTGAATCTCGTACCGGACGTCGTCGCCGAACTCGAAGAAGTTCGGGCCGCCGGACGGAAGTTGCAGCGGCACGTAGTTGGCGATCAACGTGACCGTGTCCGGCTGGATCGGCGTGACGAACGCGTACAGGTCGGAACTGTCGGCGACCGGATCCTTGGCGATCTCCGGGGCCTCGCGGTGAGAGGACATGGCGGACGCACCTTCGTCGGGGGAACGGAAGACGGAACCGGCGCCGGGAGCCCACGCCGGTGGAGGGTGGGATCAGCGCCGGCCGGCGGCGCGCACCAGGCGGTCGGCCAGACCGCGGTCGCGGACCTCGACCCTTGTCGTGCCGACGAAGACGTCCATCACGCCGGTGGCGGCGTCGCGGAGGTGGACCACGATCGGCTCGTCGCGCCGGCTCGCCGTGGGGGCGTTCTGCGCGGCGGACAGGCCCGGCACGGTGAGGGCGGCGGCGCCCAGTGTCGCGCTCGCCGCGGCGGTGAGCGTCTGCCTGCGGGTCAACCGCGGCCAGGTCCGCCGTTTCGGCGCGTCGGTGGTCTCGTCAGTGCTCATCGGCAACCTTTCCGGACCGGCGCCGCAGCGCCGCAACGGGCCCGGGACGCCCGGACACCCGCCGGGCCCCCGGTTCGGGGGTCACCGGCGGCGGTCCTCGCCGAAACCGCCGCCGGCATCCACAGGTACGGCGGGCGACGGGGAAAGGTTCGACCTCAGGCGCCGGCGTGACCGTACGCGGTCGTCCGCTTGCGGAACGGGCGGCCGGCGGCAGCGGCGATCGCCCGCAACTGCTCCTCGGTACGGGCCGAGCCGTTGCCCGAACCGGCCATCCGGGAAATGGTCTCCTCCATCAGCGTGCCGCCGAGGTCGTTGCAGCCGCCGCGCAGCATCGACACCGTGCCTTCGTCGCCGAGCTTCACCCAGGAGCACTGGATGTTGTCGATCCGGCCGTGCAGCAGCAGCCGGGCCATCGCGTGCACCGCCCGGTTCTCCCGCCAGGTCGGCCCCGGGCGGGCGATGCCGGCCAGGTAGATCGGCGCGTTCGTGTGCACGAAGGGCAGCGCCACGAACTCGGTGAACCCGCCGGTGCGGTCCTGCACCCCGGCCAGCACCCGGAAGTGGGCGAGCCACTGGCCCGGGTGGTCGACGTGGCCGTACATCATCGTGGAGCTGGACCGGATGCCCAGCTCGTGCGCCGTGCTCACCACCTCGACCCAGGCGGCGGCCGGCAGCTTGCCCTTGGTGAGCACCCAGCGCACGTCGTCGTCGAGGATCTCGGCGGCGGTGCCCGGGATGGTGTCCAGCCCGGCCTCGCGGAGCTGGAGCAGCCACTCCCGCACCGGCACGCCGGCCTTCGCGGCGGCGGTGACGATCTCCATCGGGGAGAAGGCGTGCACGTGCATGCCCGGCACCCGCGCCTTGATCGCCCGGACGATGTCGGCGTAGCCGGTGACCGGCATCTTCGGGTCGATGCCGCCCTGGAGGCAGACCTCGGTGGCGCCGGCCGCCCACGCCTCCTCGGCCCGGTCGGCCACCTGCGAGAGCGAGAGCCGGAACGCGTCAGCGTCGCTCTCCCGCTGGGCGAACGCGCAGAACCGGCACCCCACGTAGCAGACGTTCGTGAAGTTGATGTTCCGGTTCACCACGTAGGTCACGTCGTCGCCGACCGCGTCCCGGCGCGCGTCGTCCGCCAGCCGGCACAGCTCGTCGAGCGCCGGGCCGTCCGCGCCGAACAGCGCCAGCGCCTTCGCCTCGTGCGCCGGCGTCAGCAACGCGGCCGGGTCGTCCGCGGCCAGCCGCAGGCCCGCGCGCAGGTGGGCGTCCGCGCCGGCACCCCGGGGTACGCCCGAGCGCGCCTCCGGCGCCACCTTGCCGGCCACCGCGGCCCAGTCGCCGTAGACGCTGTCGAAGTCGCCCCGCCGGTCCTCGGTGCGGCCGGTGACGTCGATGGTGGCGTGCAGGTCGGTGCGACCGCCGTAGGTCTCCTCCGGCTCCTGCCAGGGCCGCCCCACCGGGCGGGCCTCCTCGACGGCGAGGCCGGTGGCCGGGTCGGCGAGCGCCGTGACGTGCGGCAGCAGACGCGGGTCCAGCCACGGGCCGCCCGCGCGGACGTACTCCGGGTAGACGGTCAGCCGCTCGCGCAGCGTGAACCCGGCGCTCGCGGTACGCGCCGCCAGCTCCTCCAGGTGCGGCCAGGGCCGCTCCGGGTTGACGTGGTCGGGCGTGACGGGCGAGACGCCGCCCCAGTCGTCGATGCCGGCGCGCAGCAGCAGGTCGTACTCGCCCGCGATGAGGTTCGGCGGGGCCTGGATGCGAGCCTTCGGGCCGAGCAGCACCCGGGCCACCGCCACCGTGGCGGCCAGGTCGTGCAGCTCCGCGTCCGGCATGCCGCGCATCGCGGTGTCCGGCTTGGCGCGGAAGTTCTGCACGATCACCTCCTGGAGGTGGCCGTACTCCCGCATCGCCCGGCGGATCGCGAAGATCGCGTCGACCCGCTCGGCCCGGTTCTCACCGATGCCGATCAGGATGCCGGTGGTGAACGGCACCCCGACCCGGCCGGCGTCGTCGAGCACCCGCAGGCGGACCGCCGGCTCCTTGTCCGGTGAGCCGAAGTGCGGGCCGCCCGGCTCGGACCAGAGCCGGGTGGCGGTGGTCTCCAGCATCATGCCCATGCTCGGCGCGACCGGCTTGAGCCGCTGCAACTCCGACCAGGTGAGCACGCCCGGGTTGAGGTGGGGCAGCAGGCCGGTCTCCTCCAGCACCGCCACCGCGCAGGCGCGCAGGTAGTCCAGCGTCGAGTCGTACCCCCGCTCGTCCAGCCACCGGCGGGCCGCCGGCCACCGCTCCTCCGGCCGGTCGCCGAGCGTGAACAGCGCCTCCTTGCAGCCCTGCGCGGCGCCCTCGCGGGCGATCGCCAGCACCTCGTCGCGTTCCAGGTAGGCGGCGGGCAGCCGGTGCGGCACGGTGGCGAACGTGCAGTAGTGGCAGCGGTCCCGGCAGAGCCGGGTCAGCGGGATGAAGACCTTCTTCGAGTACGTGACCACGCCCGGCCGCCCGGCGTCGCGCAGCCCGGCGTCGCGGATCTCACCGGCGACCCGGAGCAGCTCGTCGAGCATCTGCCCGCGCGCGGCGAGCAGCGCGCCGGCCTCGTCGGCGTCAAGCGCCCGGCCGGTGGCGGCCCGTCCCAGCGCCCGCCGGACGCTCGCCTCGGTCGGTTCGGGGTCGCTGCGATCAACCATCCACCCAGCCTATGTGCTGCCGGGCGGCCGGCCGCCCGCGCCCGCTCGCGGTCCGGGCAACGGGACGGCCCGCGTGGCCCGCCTCACAGCGGGACCGGCGCGGGCCGTCGACCGTCTGCCGTCGGGCGGGCGACGTCGCTCCGTCGCCCGCCGCGCGGCTCAGCGGGGCTGGTTCGGGTCCTCGCGGTCGAACCGCTGGGTGCGCTCGTCGTCGGCGGCGGGCGACGGCGCGCCCGGCTCGGCGGACTGGCGCGGGATCGCCTGCGTCGGGTCGGCCGACGGCGGCTGGCCGAACGGCGGCGCGGGCTGCGGCGAGCCGTACTGCGGCGTCTGCTGCGGACCGGCGAACGGCGAGCCGGGCTGCGGGGCCGACTGCGGGTCGGCGAACGGCGGGCCGGACTGCGGGGCGTGCGGCGGCGCGGTGTTGAACGGCGGCGCCGACTGCGGCTGGCCGTACTGGCCGGGCTGCGGCCACCCGGGCGGGGGCGAGCCGGCCTGCGGGTAGCCCTGGCCCGGCTGCTGCGGCACGCCGCCCTGCGGGTAGCCGCCCGGACCGGGGTAGCCGCCGGGCTGACCCGGCTGCTGCGGCCAGCCGGGCTGGGCCTGGCCGTACACGCCGGGCTGCGCCTTGGGCTTCGGCACGTAGTAGAGCGTGCGCCAGATCTTGAACACCACGAACGCGGCGACCGCGAAGATCGCCAGCCAGGCCGCGCGGGTCAGCAGACCGAGGAACCCGTCCAGCACCTGACCGTCGGCGAGTCGGCCGACCAGCCAGATCAGGAACGTCAGCGCGCCGAACACGACGGACACGGCGTACTCGATCAGCGCCACCTGCGTGATCAGCTTGGCCTTCGGAACGACCGGGAGGATCACGGTGGCGATCAGGACGGCGAGCAGCGGCAGGACCGTCGCCTCCAGGCCGATGAAGCTGAAATACGTGCTTCCCGCCCGGCCGCTGAACGTGCTGTAGTCGTCGACCGGCACCAGTAGGCGGAGCAGGCCGACGAAGAGCAGCACGGCGTTGGCGCCGAGAAGGACGAGCGCGGCCAGTTCGCGCAACGGCTTGATCAACTGGCTGGCCTGCGCGGCGTCGCCGGACGCGGGCTCGGCGGGGCTGGTCACGGACTCCCCCAGGGGACGAAAGCGGACAGTTGCCGAAGTGAGCGTAGTCTCTCCGGCCACCGAACGATCGACGGCGGCACGTGCGGAAGGATGGACGCATGCGCATCGTGGTTCTGACCGGCGGCATCGGGGGTGCCCGTTTCCTGCTCGGCGTGCGGGCGTACGCCCGCGAGGTGGGCGCCGAGGTGACCGCCGTGGTGAACGTCGGCGACGATCTGCTGCTGCACGGGTTGAAGGTCTGCCCCGACCTGGACAGCGTGCTCTACACGCTCGGCGGCGGCGCCGACCCGGAGCGCGGCTGGGGCCGGGTGGGCGAAACCTGGACGGTGAAGAACGAGCTGGCCGCGTACGGCGCGGAGCCGAGCTGGTTCGGCCTGGGCGACAAGGACCTCGCCACCCACCTGGTCCGCACCACGATGCTCAACGCCGGCTATCCGCTGTCCCAGGTCACCGAGGCGCTGGCGGCGCGCTGGCAGCCGGGCGTACGGCTGCTGCCGGCCACCGACGACCGCCTGGAGACGCATGCCGTGATCACCGACGAGCAGGGCCGGCGCGCGATCCACTTCCAGGAGTGGTGGGTGCGGTACCGCGCCGACGTACCCACTGACCGGTTCGTCTTCGTCGGCGCCGACGCGGCGAAGCCCGCGCCCGGCGTGGTGGAGGCCATCGCGGCGGCGGACGTGGTGCTGATCGCGCCCAGCAACCCGGTCGTCAGCATCGCCCCGGTGCTGGCCGTGCCCGGCCTGCGCGACGCGGTGACCGGCGGGCCGGCCCCGGTGATCGGAGTGTCGCCGATCATCGGTGGCGCGCCGGTACGCGGCATGGCCGACCGCTGCCTCGCCGTGCTCGGCGTGGAGTGCAGCGCGGCCGGGGTGGGCGGCCTCTACGGCGCGCGGTCGGCCGGTGGGCTGCTCGACGGCTGGCTGGTCGCGCCGGAGGACGAGGACACAGTGGTGCCGGACGTGGTGGTCCGCGCGGCGCCGCTGCGGATGACCGACGAGGCGGCGACCGCCGCGATGGTGCGCGCCGCGCTGGAGCTGATGTGAGGCTGGAGATCCTGCCGGTGCAGGGCATCGGCGACGTGACCGAGGGCGACGACCTGGCGGCGCTGATCGCCGGCGCGGCGCCCTGGCTGCGCGACGGCGACGTGCTGGTGGTCACCAGCAAGATCGTGTCGAAGGCGGAGGGCCGGCTTGTCGACGTGCCCGCCGACGGCCCGGAGCGGCTCGACGCGCGGGACCGGATCCTGGCCGACGAGACCGCCCGGGTGGTGGCGACGCGGGGCACCACCCGGATCGTGCAGACCCACCACGGGTTCGTGATGGCCTCCGCCGGCATCGACGCGTCGAACGTGGACAAGACCCGGCTGGTGCTGCTGCCGGTCGACCCGGACGCCTCCGCGCGGGAGCTGCGCGCCGCGTTGCGCGACAGGTACGGCCTCGACGTCGCCGTGATCGTCAGCGACACCATGGGCCGTCCGTGGCGCAACGGGCTCACCGACGTGGCGCTCGGGGTGGCCGGCATGCCGGCGATCCGCGACCACCGGGGCGAGGTGGACCCGTACGGCAACGAGCTGTTCGTCACCCAGATGGCGGTGGTCGACGAGCTGGCCGGGGCCGGCGAGCTGATCAAGGGCAAATGCGACCAGGTGCCGGTCGCGGTGGTCCGGGGTTATCTCGGCACGCCCCGGGACGACGACGAGGGCGCCCGGGCGCTCGTCCGCGACGCCTCGATGGACCTGTTCTCGCTGGGTACCGCCGAGGCGCGCGTCGCCGGTCTGCGGGAGGCGGCGACGCTGCCCGACCGGACCGGCCCCGACCCCGCCGACCCGGCCGCGGTGCGGCGGGCGATCACCGCGGTCGCCGACGTGGTCGCCCCCGGCACCGTCTTCACCCACGTCACCGACGACGAGGTACGCGCCGGACTCGCGGCCGGCGTGCCCGGCTGGCCCGCCTCGGCCACCGGCCTGCTGCTCGGCGCGGCGCCGACCCCGCTCGACCCGGCGGACCTGGTCCGGTTCGGCGCGGACGTGCAACGCCTGCGTGCCGCGCTGGCCGCCGAGGGCATCGGGTCCGTCCTGCTCCCGCCCCCGGGCGGCAGCGCCGCCAGCGCCGCGCTGGCGATCTGACGCGCTGCCCCACCAGGGGCGCGGTGCGGCGCTGCGGGCGTGGCGGGTCGCGGTCCGGCGTGCCCGGCCCGGTGGGTGCGCTCAGGCGTCGAGGACGGCTCGGCCCAGCGGCGTCAGCGTGTGCAGGACGGTGTTGCGCTCGCGCTGGCTGACCAGCAGCCCGGCGTTGCGCAGCACTGTGGTGTGCTGGCTGGCCGCGGCGGCGGAGATGTGCAGCCGGCGGGCCATCTCACCGGTGGTGCAGCCCTCGTCGGCGGCCTGGAGCACCCGTGACCGGGTGCGGCCGAGCAGGGCCGCGAGTGCCTCGCCCTGCGGTGACACGCCGACGCCGGACGCCGGTGTCAGCCCGGCGAGGCGGTCCACCGGGTAGACGAGCACCGGGGGCAGGGTCGGGTCGACGAGCGCCACCGGGGTACGCGAGCAGAAGAACGACGGGACGAGCAGCAGCCCGCGCCCGTCCAGGTGCAGTTCCCGGGTGTCCGGATAGTCGAGCACCTCCAGCACGCCGGAGTTCCACCGCATGTTCGGCCGCAGGCTGGCCAGCAGCCCTTCGGCGCCGCCGTCGAGCATGGCGCGGGCGCGCCGGGCCCGGTCCGCCTCGACAGCTGCCTGCACCCGGGCCCAGTACGGCGTGACGGCCAGCGACTGGTATCGCGCCATGGCGTCGGTGAGGTGGTGCAGCGTCTCCGGCTCGCCCCGGGCCAGCGCGGTCGCCGAGGACGGCAGCGTGGTCTCCTCGGCGAGCCGGGTCAGGTCGCGGCGCAGCATGTCGACAGGGGTGCCCCGGACGGCATCCAGCCCGACCTCGAAGCCCTCCCGGCTGGCGAACGGGGTGAGGAAGTCGGGGAAGTAGCCGCGCGGCGGGTTGAGCGCGAGGAGCAGGCGGTACTGCTCGGCGCCGCTGTCGGTGCGCAGCCCGTGGGCCACTGTGCGTCGCCACGTGGTCATCATCGGGTCGCGGCCGCGCCCCTGGAGCAGGTGCAGGCTGAGGACCAACTCCCAGAGCGGGTCCGCGGCCGGGGCGACCCGGGTCCGCAGGACGTCCTCGCCCGAGAAAATGATCTTCAACATGGAGTGCTCCCGTGCGGACGGCGGGGGTGCCCGCCACGCCTCGCACTTTACCTGCCGGCACTAATCTCCATCTTTAAGCCTGAGGTGAAAGACCTCGACGGTGAGGTGGCCGGTTCGGCAGACTCTTCCTTGCCCGCCGACGCCGGGGCGCAGCGCCGACCCGGTCGCCGGCTGACGGGCGTGACCGGGCGGCACCACGAGGGTCTGCGACATCGTCGCAGGGGTGCCGCCCGGTCTTCGCTCGTCCGCCGGTGGGTCGCCGCGCCGGCGTACGGCGGTGGCGCTCGTAGAGTGTCCGGGTGCCCGACACCGACCTCACCACGTACGCCGACCTGCACGCCGACGCCGTCGCGGCGCTGAGCCGCTGGACGGCGACCAGCCCGGCCGCCGCCGCCAACCGGGACCGGACGCTGGCGCTGCTGGCCGACGGGCCGGTGGCGATGAGCCGGACGCACCGGGCGGGGCATGTCACAGCCAGCGCGCTGGTGCTCGACCCGGACGGCCGGGTGCTGCTCTGCCTGCACGGCAAGATCCGCAGGTGGGTGCAGCTCGGCGGGCACTGCGAGCCGGGCGACCGGACACTGGTGGCAGCCGCGCTGCGCGAGGCCACCGAGGAGTCCGGGATCGCCGGCCTGACCGTCGAGCCCGAACCGATCGACGTGGACATCCACCAGGTCGCCTGCCAGGGCGGGTCGTTCCACTACGACGTCCGGTACGCGGTGCTGGCCCCGGCCGGGGCGGTCGAGCAGGTGAGCGCGGAGTCCGAGGCGCTCGGCTGGTTCCCGCCGGACCGCCTGCCCGAGCCGCTCGCCCACGCCACGGCCCAACTGGTGCCGCCGGCGCTCGCCGTGCTGGCCCGCCACGCCGCCCACTGAGCGGAGGCGGGCCGTCCCGGCCGGATCAGACCAGGCCCTCCTCGCCGCGTTCCTTCAGCTCGTCCACGACCTTCTTCACGTCCTGCGCGCGGTCACGCGGGCAGACCAGCAGCGCGTCCGGGGTGTCCACCACGATCAGGTCGCGCACCCCGACGGTGGCGACGAGCCGGCCGGAGTGCGGCACCACGACCGTGCCGGTGGTGTCGTGCAGCAGCACGCCCGGCTTGGCGTCGCCACCCAGCACCACGTTCCCGGCGCCGTCGGCCGGCAGCACCTCACCGAGCGTGTGGAAGTCACCGACGTCGTTCCAGCCGAAGTCACCCGGCACGGTAGCCACCCGGCCGGCCGTCGCCGCGCCCTCCATGACCGCGTAGTCGACCGAGATCCGGGGCAGCGTCGGCCAGACCCGGCCCAGCACGTCGTCCTGCTCCGGGGTGCCCCAGGCCGCCGCGATGGCGGTGATCCCCGCGTGCAGCTCCGGCTGCTGGCGGGCCAGTTCGGCGAGGAAGACGTCCACCCGCCAGACGAACATGCTGGCGTTCCAGAGGTGCCGGCCGGAGTTGACGTAGACCTCGGCCACCTCCGCCGCCGGCTTCTCCTTGAACTCGCGCACCGGGCGCAGCGGGCCGTCCGCCACCGGATCGCCGGTCTCCAGGTAGCCGTAGCCGGTCTCCGGGCGGGTCGGGGTGATACCCACAGTCATCAGCAGCCCCTGCTCCGCGCCCCGGATGGCCTGCCGTACCACCTCGGCCAGCCGGGCCGGGTCGCCGATCAGGTGGTCGGCGGCGAACGAGCCCATCACCGCGTCCGGCGTACGCGCGGCGATCACCGCGGCGGCCAGCGCGATCGCCGCGCAGGAGTCCCGGGGCGACGGCTCGACCAGGATGTTCTCCTCCGGCACGCCGGCCAGTTGCCGAGCCACCGCCGCGGCGTGCGCGGCCCCGGTGACCACGAGCGTGCGCTCGGGTGTGGTCAACGGCGACAACCGGTCGACAGTGGCCTGCAGGAGCGAGGCGGGGGTACCGGTCAGCGGGTGGAGGAATTTGGGATGGCCGGCACGGGACAGCGGCCACAACCGTGTGCCACTGCCACCCGCCGGGATGACGGCGTAGAACATCAGCACATCATGCCCGAAGCGGGCGAGTCGTCACGGTCGGTCGTCCAGGGCCGCCCGCCGGCCCTCAGGACCGGGCCCGTCGCCAGGCCGCGATGTGCACGTCCGCGCTGGACTCCCAGGTGAACTCCTTGGCCCGGTCGAACCCGGCCTTGGCCAGCGAGAGCCGCCGCGGCTCGTCGTCCAGCAGGGCGGCCAGGTCGGTGGCGATCTGGTCCGGGTCCTCGCTGGTGTACGCCACCGCGTCGCCGCCCACCTCGGGCAGGGACAGGCGCGGCGTGGTGAGCACCGGGGCCGCGCACGCCATCGCCTCCAGGATCGGCAGGCCGAAGCCCTCGCCGTAGGAGGGGTAGGCGGCCACGAGCGCGCCACCGAGGAAGCCGGGCAGGTCTGCGTAACGCAGGTAGCCCGGGCGCAGCAGCCGCAGGTGCGACGGCACCTCGGCCACCGCGCGGTCGATGTCGTCGTCATGCCCCTGACCGCCCGCGACCACGAGCGCCGGCGGGTTCGGCCGGTCGGCCACCGCCCGCGCCCAGCCACGGATCAGGTTGGGTACGTTCTTGCGCGGCTCCTTGGCCCCGAGGAACGCTACGTAGCTGCTGTCGCCCAGACCCAGGCGGGCCCGCACGCGCGCCTTCTCCTCGTCGCCGGGCGCGTGAAAGGCGTCCTGGTCGACGCCGTGATAGGCGACGTCGATCCGGGTCGGGTCGGCGTCCAGCAGCCGGATCAGCTCGTCCCGGGTGGCCTTGCTCGGCACGATCACCCGGCTGGCCCGCCGCAGCGAGGTCTTGATGGCGCTGCGGAAGAACGTCCGGCGCGACTTGTCGTAGTGCTCCGGCTCGGTGAAGAACGTCGCATCGTGCACAGTGACCGTCACCGGGCATCCGGCCCGCAGCGGACAGGTGTAGAAGGGCGAGTGCAGCACCTCCGCGCCGACCTGCTGGGCCAGCAGCGGCAGTCCGGTCTGCTCCCAGGCCAGGCGCGCCGGTCGGTGCGCCACCGCCGCCGGGGCGGGGATCACCTCGGCGCCCGGCAGCATCCGGGTGTACCGCTCCAGGTCGGTACGGAGGCTCACCACCGCCAGGTCGACACCGGTGCCGCAGACCCGGCCCAGCGCGCCGAGCAGTCCGTCGACGTATCTACCGACGCCGCCACGGTCGGCGGGGACACTCGTGGCGTCGATGAGAACGCGGGGCGGGCGACCGGCGGTCACGGGGCGACTCCTCAGATGGCGCAGTTGTGGGAAAGAACACTGTCGGCAAGCGTACGCCGCGCCGGACGCACGACGCTGACCGCGACCCGACGGTACGCCGACTTGACGTTGTCATCGAGTACGCACGCGGGGCGCGTATCGTTCGCGCCGATGGCCGACAACATTGCCCGGGTGTTCGCCGACGCGATCGCGCCGGACCCCACCCGACCGCTGCTGACCTGGTACGACGACGCCACCGGGGAGCGCACCGAACTCTCCGGCGCGACGCTTGCGAACTGGGTGGCGAAGACGGCCAACCTGCTCACCGACGAGATCGGTGCCGCGCCGGGCGATCCGGCCGGCGTGTTGCTGCCGCCGCACTGGCAGACCGCCGCCGTGCTGCTCGGCTGCTGGTCGGCGAAACTGACGGTGACCGACGCGCCGGGCCCGGTGGAGGTCTTGTTCGTGGCCGCCGACCGGGCGGACGAGGCGGCCGGGTGGCCGGCCGGCGAGCGGTACGCGCTGGCGCTCGACCCGTTCGCGCTGCCGATGCGGCAGGTGCCCGCGGGCTGCGCCGACTTCGTGACGGCGGTACGCGGGCACGGCGATCACTTCACGCCGCACCCCGGGGGTGGCGAGGCGGACGCGGCGCTGCTGGCTCGCGCGCAGGCCCGCGCCGCGGAGCTGGGCCTCACCCCCGGCGACCGCCTCCTGGTCGACGTGACCCGCTACCCCGACCCCGTCGACTGGCTACTGGCTCCCCTGTCCGCCGGCGTCAGCGTGGTGGCCTGCGCCCACCCCGATCCGGCCCGCCTGGCCGCCCGAGCCGAGACCGAAAAAACAACCCAAACCCTGACCTGACCCGCCCCACCCGCCCTCCCCCGCGATCTTGCAGTTTCGGCCCTCGGGAGGGGTGATTCGCCCCCTTCGCCGGGGCGGAAAGTGCAAGATCAGCGGGCGTGGGGGTGGGGGTGGGGTTACGCGGGGGTGGGGTGGTTGGTGGTGGCTCGGCGCTGGGCCAGGGCGGCGAAGGCCGTCAGGGACTCGGGGTTGGCCAGGGCGCCCTTGGCCGCCGCGCTGTCCACAGGGGTGCCCGTCAGGATCTTCTTGACCGGCACCTCCAGCTTCTTCGCGCTCAGCGTGCGGGGCACGGCCCGGACCTGGTGGATCTCGTCCGGCACGTGCCGCGGCGACAGCGCGGTACGCAGCTCCCGGCAGATCTTGCGCCGCATCTCGTCGTCGAGCTCCAGGCCCTCGGCGAGCACCACGAACAGCAGCAACTCGCCCGCGCCGCCCTCGTCGTCCTCCAGGTGCACGACCACCGAGTCGACCACCTCGTCCAAGCCCTCGACCACCGAGTAGAACTCGGCGGTACCCAGCCGCACGCCGCCCCGGTTCAGCGTGGCGTCGGACCGGCCGGTGATGACGCATCCGCCGCGCTCGTTCACGGTGATCCAGTCGCCGTGCCGCCACACCCCGGGATAGACCTCGAAGTACGCCTCCCGGTAGCGGGCGCCGTCCGGGTCGTTCCAGAACCCCACCGGCATACTCGGCATCGGCTCGGTGATCACCAGCTCGCCGAGCTGCCCGATCACCGCGCTGCCGTCGGCGGAACGGGCCTCCACCTTCGCGCCCAGCGCCCGGCAGGCGATCTCCCCGGCGTACACCGGCAGCAGCGGCACGCCGCCGACGAACCCGGTGCACACGTCCGTGCCGCCGGACAGTGACTGGAGCTGGAGGCGGTCGCTGACGTTCTCGTACACCCAGGTGAAGCCCTCGGCCGGCAGCGGCGCGCCGGTCGAGCCGAGGCCGCGCACCGCGGACAGGTCGGCGATCTCCCGCGGCACCAGCCCGGCCTTGCGGCAGGCCAGCAGGAACGGCGCGGACGTGCCGAAGTACGTGGTGCCGGTGTCGGCGGCCAGCCGCCACAGCGCGCCCAGGTCGGGGTGGCCCGGGTTGCCGTCGAACAGCACGATCGCCGCGCCCACCGCCGGGCCGGAGACCAGGAAGTTCCACATCATCCAGCCGGTCGTGGTGAACCACAGGAACCGGTCGGACGGACCCAGGTCGTGGTGCAGCGCCAGCATCTTGAGGTGTTCCAGCAGGATGCCGCCGTGGCCGTGCACGATCGGCTTGGGCAGGCCGGTCGTGCCGGAGGAGTAGAGCACGTAGAGCGGGTGGTCGAAGGCCACCGGAGTGAACGTCAACGGCTCGTCGGTCGGTGCCGCCAGCTCCGCCCACGGCAACGCGCCGTCGAGGGCCGGGCCGTCCGGATCGAGGTACGCGATGGCGACCGTGTGCCGCAGCGACGGCAACGCCGCCCGGATCGCGGCCACCTCGGCGCGCCTGTCCACAGGCTTGTCGCCGTACCGGTAGCCGTCCACGGCGACCAGCACCGTGGGTTCGATCTGCTGCCAGCGGTCGGTGACGCTGCGGGTGCCGAACTCCGGCGCGCAGGAGGAGAAGATCGCGCCGAGGCTGGCGGTGGCGAGCAGCAGGACGTACGTCTCGGGGATGTTCGGCGCGTACGCGGCCACCCGGTCGCCCGGCCCCACGCCGAGGCGGCGCAGCCCGGCCGCCACCCGGCGGACCCGCTCGCGCAGCTCGGCAGCGGTGAGCGTCTCCGGCGCGCGGGTCTGACCGTGTGCGATCACCGCCGGGTCGTCGTCGCCCAGCCCCGGCATCCGGAGCACGTTCTCGGCGTAGTTGAGCGTCGCACCGGGGAACCAGCGGGCGCCGGGCATGGCCCGGCCGGTGAGCGTGGCGGTCGGCGGGGTGTGCGCGACCACGTCGAACCAGTCCCAGATCGAGCGCCAGAACGCGTCCAGGTCGGTCACCGACCACTGCCACAGCGCGTCGTAGTCGGCGAACTCCAGCCCGCGGTGCTCGGCCAGCCAGCGCAGGTAGTCACCGATCCGGGACTGCTCCCGCACGTCCGCCGGCGGCGTCCACAGCACGTCAGCCACTGTTCCACCCTCCCCTGGGCCCGCCACGACGGTGTGCCGGGGCCGTGGCGCCATCTTGCCCTACCTCGTGCCGCCATTGTCCGCGCCGGCTGCGGCGTACGGGGCGTGGCCCGCCCACACCCCGCACCCCCACCCCATGTGGCCCGCGTGCAAGGAAGGGCCCCCTATTAACGCCTCGTGCATAGGAAGGGCCCCCTGTTAACGCCTCACTCCCCGCGGGGTCCGCCGCCGGACGGCGGGGGGCGGGCGTGCGTGCCCGGGTGTTAAAAGGGGGCCCTTCCTCTACCGCAGGCGTTAACAGGGGGCCCTTCCTTACACCTCAGCCGGCGCGGTGGGCCTGGATCGCACGGCGGCGGGCCAGCCGGTGCGCCCGCCGGATCTCGGCCTCCCGGAAGCGGCGCTCGTCGTCCGGCGTCTCGGGCAGCACCGGGCGCACCGGCCGGGGCGCGCCGCCCACGTCGACCCCCACGAAGACCAGGTACGCGGTGGCGACCGGCACGGGCTCGTCCTCGGCCGAGTCCCAGCGCTCGGCGACCACCTTCACCCCGACCTCCATCGAGGTGCTGCCGGTCCAGTTGATCTGGGCGTGCGCGTGCACGAGGTCGCCCACCCGGACCGGCTCGGAGAAGACGATCTCGTCGATGGAGGCCGTCACGGCGGTGCCGCCGCTGTGCCGCGCCGCCGCCGCGCCGGCAACGTCGTCCACGAATTTCATCAGTACCCCACCGTGCACGGTCCCGTACAGATTGACATCGACCGCGGTCATGATGCGACTGAGCGTGACGCGGGAGTACGAGGTCGGCTTACCCGGCGGGACCGCGGGATGATCTGTCATGCCGAAAACGGTACGGTGCGCGGATGCGACATCTCTGGAGCTTCCTCGCCGGGTTGGCGGTGGCGCCCGTCACCTGGGTGCTCGTCACGCTCGGTCAGGACGGATCTGAGCGGACCGTCGACCGCTGGGTGGAGATCGGGACGTACAGCACGCCGAACCTGATCGAGCCGGCCGTCTATCTGGGCGTCGCCGGCATCCTGCTCGGCCTGCTCGGCACGTTGCGCTTCTCGCCGCTCGGCCCGCTCGTGGCCGGCCTGCTGCTCGCGGTCCCGTACCTCGGGCTGTTCGTCGCGCCGTTCAGCGTGCGGGACCGGGTGCCCGGTGACCTGAAGCTGCTCGGTGACCCGCTGCCGCTGCGCGACCCGCTGGACAACGGCACGCTGTTCCTCATCGGCGTGCTGCTGCTGATGGCCGTGTTCAGCACGAGCCGCTGGCGGCGTCCCGCCACACCTCCGACGGCCGAGGCGGAGCTGACCCCGGCCGCCGCGCCGGTGGAGCACAAGCCGACGCTCACCGACTGGCCTCCGGCACCGGCCAAGGACCCGGACACGCCGCCGCTCACGCTGGCGTATCCCGAGACCCCGACCGAGCCGCTGCCCCGCCGTACCGCCGGGGAGTCGCCGTGGTCGGCCCCGCCGCGCGGCGCGGGCCGGCCGGAGGGCACCGAGAGCCGTTGAACGAGCGCGGGCGGGCCGGTTTGCACCGGCCCGCCCGCCCGAACGCCTCCGGTCAGCCCTTGAGCAGCTGACGGGCCATGACGATGCGCTGCACCTGGTTGGTGCCCTCGTAGATCTGGGTGATCTTGGCGTCCCGCATCATCCGCTCGACCGGGTAGTCGCGGGTGTAGCCGTAGCCGCCGAGCAGTTGGACCGCGTCGGTGGTGATCTCCATGGCGGCGTCCGACGCGAAGCACTTCGCGGCCGCGCCGAAGTACGTCAGGTCCGCGTCACCGCGCTCGGACTTGCCGGCGGCGGCGTACGTGAGCTGCCGCGCCGCCTCCAGCTTCATGCCCATGTCGGCGAGCATGAACTGGATGCCCTGGAACTCGGCGACCGGCTTGCCGAACTGCTTGCGCTCCTGGACGTAGCCCTTGGCGTAGTCCAGCGCGCCCTGGGCGATGCCGACGGCCTGGGCGGCGATGGTGACCCGGGTGTGGTCCAGCGTCTTCATGGCGGTGGCGAAGCCGGTGCCCTCGGCGCCGATCATGCGGTCGGCCGGGATCCGCACGTTGTCGAAGTAGACCTCGCGGGTCGGCGAGCCCTTGATGCCGAGCTTCTTCTCCGGGGCGCCGAAGCTGACGCCCGGGTCGGACTTCTCCACGACGAAGGCGGAGATGCCCTTCGAGCGGGCTGTGGGATCGGTCACGGCGAAGACGGTGTAGTACTCGGAGACGCCCGCGTTGGTGATCCACCGCTTCACGCCGTTGAGCACCCAGTGGTCGCCGTCGCGTACCGCCTTGGTGGTCATCGCGGCGGCGTCGGAGCCCGCCTCCGGCTCGGAGAGGCAGTAGGAGAACATGCCCTCCCCGGCCGCGACCGGGGTCAGGTACTTGCGCTTCAGCTCCTCGGAGCCGGCCAGCAGCAGCGGCATGGTGCCCAGCTTGTTCACCGCCGGGATCAGCGAGGACGAGGCGCAGGCCCGCGCCACCTCCTCGATCACGATGGCCGTGGCCAGGGCGTCCGCGCCGGCGCCGCCGTACTCGACGGGGATGTGCGGGGCGTGGAAGTCGGCGGCCCGCAGCGCCTCGTAGGACGCCTTCGGGAACTCACCTGTCTCGTCGGCCTCAGCGGCATGCGGAGCCACCTTGGCCGCACAGACCTCACGGACCGCCTCCCGGATCGCCTCGTGCTCCTCCGGCAACCGGTAGACGTCGAACGACTGCTCTGCGGCCATGTCGGCCCTCCCCTTTCACCGCTATCATGCGCAGTCTGTACCGCCCGGGGGCCGACGACTGCCGCAAACTGAAGGATAGCCACCGGCCCCTGCCGGACCTTACCGGCGGGTAGGCTCGCGCCCGAGTGTCGCCCGCCCGGCCCCACTACCCTCACAGCAGAAATCCAGTTCCCTCGGTGCCCGGCCCAGGCGCCCCCAGCAGAATGCGACGCGTGGAAGCGCCGCCAGTGCGAGCGGAGAAGACAGGCGTGACGATTCCGTACCCGAACACCCAGCCGATGCCCGCCATCGCCGCGGTGACCCCGCCGTCCGGCGCCGCCCGTCCCCGGGTGACGTTCCTCGGCACCGGCTACCTCGGTGCGACCTACGCCATCTGCTACGCCGAGCTGGGCTACGAGGTGCTCGGCTTCGACGTCGACACGGACAAGATCGCCAAGCTGAACGCCGGTGAGGTGCCGATCCACGAGCCCGGCCTCGACGAGCTGCTGCGGCGCAACCTGGCCGCCGGCCGGCTGCGGTTCAGCACGGACATCAAGGAGACCGCCGACTTCGGCGACGTCCACTTCATCTGCGTCGGCACCCCGCAGCGGGCCGACGGCATGGGCGCCGACCTGTCGTACGTCGAGGCGTCCGTGACCAGCCTGGCCCAGCACCTGACCCGCAAGGCGCTGATCGTCGGCAAGTCCACCGTGCCGGTGGGCACCGCCGAGTGGGTGGAGCAGCTCGTCGGCAAGCACAGCCCGGCCGACCTCGGCGTCGAGGTGGCGTGGAGCCCCGAGTTCCTCCAGGAGGGCTTCGCCGTCGACGACGTGCTGCGTCCGAACCGGATCGTGGTCGGCGTCAAGAGCGAGTGGGCCAACGGCATGCTCTACGCCGCGCACAAGGGCGTCTTCGACCTCGCCGCCACCGAGGACCGCGAGGTACCGCTCGTGGTCACCGACTTCGCCACCGCCGAGCTGGTCAAGGTCGCCGCGAACGCGTTCCTCGCCACCAAGATCTCCTTCATCAACGCGATGGCCGAGGTCTGCGAGGCGGCCGGCGGCGACGTCACCCAGCTGGCCCGCTCGATCGGCTACGACCCGCGCATCGGCAACCGCTTCCTCCAGGCCGGCCTCGGCTTCGGCGGCGCGTGCCTGCCCAAGGACATCCGCGCCTTCCAGGCCCGCGCGCAGGAGCTGGGCGCCGGTGAGGCGCTGCGCTTCCTGCACGAGGTCGACCTGATCAACCTGCGCCGGCGCAGCCGCGTGGTGCAGCTCGCCGCCGAGCTGCTCGGCCGCCGCTCCGGTCCGGCCGGGCCGGACCTCTCCGGCACCCGTGTCGCGGTGCTCGGCGCCACCTTCAAACCCAACACCGACGACGTACGCGACGCGCCGGCGCTCGCGGTCGCCGCGCTGCTCGGCAAGGCCGGCGCCGACGTGCACGTGTTCGACCCGCAGGGGATCGAGAACGCGCGCCGCGCGGTGCCCGAGCTGACGTACGAGGAGACCATGAACGACGCCGTCCGCGGCGCCGACCTGGTCTGCGTGCTCACCGAGTGGGCCGAGTTCCGTAACGCCGACCCGGTCGCCCTGGGCGAGCTGGCCAACGGCCGCAAGGTGGTCGACGGGCGCAACTGCCTCGACTCGACACTGTGGACGCAGGCCGGGTGGGAATACCGCGGCATGGGCCGCCCCTGACCCGCTGACCGGCCGGACCGGCCCGCCGGGGACACCATCCCCGACCGGGCCGGTCCTTTTTGTTGTCCGGAACGCGCCTGCAACTGTCGAAATCCCGGCCCGCTCAAGGCATGCTGCCTCTGGGAGGTCCACAGTGCGAGGGCACGGGCGGACGGGAGACTGTCGTGGAGAGCTTCAGGTGCCCCTCGTGCGGGCAGGACATCAAGCCCGCCGTGGTCTGCCCGCACTGCGGCGCGCATCAGCCGCAGTGGGCCGAGCACCTGGCAGACATCGAACGGTCCATCGCCGAGATGAAGGCCCGCGACGCCGAGATCGCCCGGGAACAGCGGCAGATCGCCGCCAAGATGCAGGCCGCCCTCTTCCAGCGGGACATCCTCGCGCACGCCGGTGAGGAACGCATGCGGCAGGCCACCCGGCCGCGCCGGGTGCTGCGCCGCCGCCCCGGCCGCCGGCCGCCCACCGCCGCCACCGGCGCGCCGCCCCGGGTGCCCCGCCAGGGCACGCCGCCGCCCGGCCCTCCGGAGGACCTGCCGCCGTCGCCGCCGCGCGGCCGCCCGCGGTGGCTGGACGCGGACGACCCGGAGCACCCGCCTGAGGCGTCCTCGCGGGAGGTGCAGAACATCCCGCTGGGGCTGGGCGCGCTCCTGCTCGGCGTGGCCGCGGTGGTCTTCGCGGCGGTCGCCACCAGCTCGATGGACGCGCTGGCGCGGCTCGGCGTACTGCTGGTGGCGACGGCGCTGATGCTGCTCGCCCCGCCGGTCCTGGCCCGGCGCGGGCTGACCTCCACCGCCGAGACCATCGCCGCGGTCGGGTTGCTGCTGGTGCCGCTGGCCGGGTACGCGCTCTGGGCCGTCGACCGGATCGGCGGCGGCTCCTCGGGCGCCGCGTTCGCCGGATCGATCTTCCTGGTCACCACGCTCGTCGCCCTGGGGTACGCGTACGGGACCGGTCTGCGCGCCCCACGCTTCGCCACCGTACTGGCCGCCCAGCCGGTGCTGCCGCTGCTGGCGTACGAGCGGATCACCGGGCCGGTCGGCTGGGCGCTGGTACTCACAGTGGTGGCCGTGCTCGACCTCGCGCTCGTCCGCTCGGCGGTGGTACGCGAGCGGCCGGTCCGGCGTGACCTGCCCGCGACCGAGCCGCCCTCACCCGTCGCGCCCCGGCAGCGCGCCGACGACGACCGGCCCGAGTCGGCGCCGGAGGAGGCCGGCGAGGTGCTCGGCGGTGAGACTCCTCCGGAGCCTGCCGCCACCGCCCGGCCGGTGCCGTGGCTGTCCGAGCTGACCTGGCTGCTGCACGGTGTGGCGGTCGCTGTCGCGCTGGCGTACGCGGTCACCGGCCTGCTGCGCGCCACCACCGTCCCGCCGGCCGCCGCCGCGGGTACGACGCTGCTGCTCGCCGCCCTGGTCGCGCTGGCCGGAACGCTCGTGCTGCGCCGGCCGCCGCTGCCCGACGTCGGCGCCGGCATCCTCACGCTCGCGGTGATCGGCGCGCTCGGCCGGGTCGCCTCGGTGGCCCTGCCGGGCCGGTCCCTGCTGCTGATCTCCGCGGTCATCGCGCTGACCGGGCTCGCCGTCCGGGCCGTACCGGAGGCGGCCCGGCGGGGTCCGCAGATCGCGTCGGCGGTGGCGCTCACGGTCAGCGGCCTGGTGGTCGCCGGTGGCGCGCTGCGCGCCGGGCTGGCGCCGGTCCGGGCCGCGTTGCCGGCCTGGTCGGCGGACCTGAGCGGGTGGCACGCCGAGCTGGCCCGGGCGGTCGGCCCGACCGGCTGGCAGCTCGCCGCCAGCGCGCTGCTGCTGACCGTCGCCGCGGTGATCGCGCTGCCGCCCGAGATCCGGCGGGAGTTCGCGGTGGTCGGCGCGGCGCTCACCGCGCTCGCCGTACCCGCGTCGCTCGGCCTGGGGTGGACGGCGGCCTGCTGGCCGATGCTGCTCACAGCGGTCGCCGTCGGGGTGCTCGGGCTGAGCGCCGGCACCGAACGAGCCGCGGTGACGCACGCGGTCACCGCGGCCGGGCTGGGTCTGATGGGCGCCGGCGCCGCGCTCGCCCGGCCGGCGCTGACTGCCGCGGCGCTGACGCTGCTCTTCCTGGCCGGGGCGCTGGTCTCCCTCGCCCCACGGGTCCGGCTGGCCGCCGCCGCGACCGACACCGTCTGCGCCTGGGCGGCCGGCGGGGCGGCGTTCGCCCTGCCGGGTGCCGTCGCCGCGTTCGTCGCCGCCACCGCGCCGACCCCACCGATCGCCACTCCGGCGAACCTGCGCGAGGTCACCGTTCCGATCCTCGCGGCGAGCTTCCTCGCCGTCTGTGTCACGCTCGGCTACGCCGCCCTGGTGCAGGTGGCGCAGCGGCACCTGAGCATGCCGCACGCGCTCGGCACCGTGCTCGGCGCGGTGGCCGTCGCCGCCGCCGCGTTCGGGGCGCCGGGCGCCACCTCGGCGGACGCCTGGGTGGGCAGTCTGCTCATGGTCGCCGCCGCCCTGCTGGCGCTCGCCCCGCGCATCGACGCGGGGCGCCGCGCCGACATGTCGCTGGACGGGTCCGACCTGGCCCTGGCAGCCACCACTGTGGCGCTCGTCGCCACGCTGGCCCGGATCGCCGCGGTGCTCGCCCCCGGTGGTCAGCTCGTGGTGGCCTCCGCGCTGGTGCTGCTGGTGGCGGTGGCCGCCCGCGCGCTGCCGGAGGAGTGGCGGCGCGGACCGATCCTCGGCATCGCCGCCGGTGGCCTGCTCCTCGGCCTGATCGCCGCCTGGAGCGCGCTGCGCGGCGGGCTCGGCGTGCTGGCGACCCCCGGCCCGATCTGGGCCGGGGACCTGAGCGGGTGGCCGGCCGCGCCGACGGGCGGGTCGACCTGGCAGGCCCCGGTCGCGCTGGTGCTGCTCGCGGTGACCGCCGCCGTCCTGCTGCCGGCGCCGTGGAAGTACGACGTGTCGGGCCTGGCCGTCGTGCTCGCCACGGTGGGCGCGCCCGCCGCGTTCGAGTTGCCCTGGTGGTCCCCGGTGCTGGTCGGCGCCATGGTGGCCACTGTCTACGGCATGGCGGCCGTGGCCGCAGTCGATCCCCGGGCCTCGCTGTCCCGGGCCACGGTGGCCGGTGTGGTGGCGCTGCACGCGGCCGGGGCGGGGCTGGTGCGGCCGGGAACCACAGCGCTGGCGCTCGGCAGCATCGCGCTGATCGGGGCGACAGTCGCCGCCCTGGCCCGCACGCTCGCGCCGTCGCTCGTGGACGACGTACGCACCGAGGGCATGCCGCCGCACCTGGTGCAGGTGGGCGGCGCCGGCGCGGGCGCCGCCCTGCTCGCCCTGCCCGGCGCGGTGGCCGCCCTGGCCGCCGCGTTCGGCCATCCGCCCCAGGTGGTCCTGACCGCCGCGCTGGCCGCCACCAGCATCGGCCTGGCCGCGATCGCGGCCGTACGCCGGCTGGTGCCCCAGTACCTGCCGTTCGCCAGCGTGGCGGTGGTCGGGGCGGCCACCGTCACCGCTGCCGCCGCGCTCGCGGTCGGCCTGCCGGCGGGCGTGTTCGCCGCCGCCGCCGCGCTGCTCGGCGTACTCGCCGAACTGGTACGGGCGGCCACCGTCCCGCCCGCCGGCTCGGCCCGGCCGGTACGCCGCTGGACGGTCCTGCTGAACGGGGCGATGCGCCGTGACCCGGACGATCCGGTGCTGCGCTGGCGGGTCAGCCCGGCTGCCGGCGCGCTCGCCGCCGCGGCGCTGCCCACCGCGCTGGCGCTGGCCACGCTGGCGCCCGCGCTGGTCGTGGCGTTGTTCTCGCCGTTCGCGGTGCTGAGCCGGGTGTGGCAGGGGCCGCCACCGGAGCTGCTGACCCCACCGGCGAACGCGGTGAATCCCACCCACGTGCTCACCGCGCTGCTGCTGACCGTGACCGCGGCGCTCGCCGCCACCGGGTTCAGCGGCGGCCGACGGTCCCGTGCGGTGCCGGTGATCCTGCCCGGGGCGGCGATCACGCTGCTGATCACGCCGGTGGCGCTCGGCCGGGGCTGGCCGGTGACCGCGCTGGCCGCGCTGGCGGTGTTCACCATCTCGATGCTCGGTCTGGCGCTGACCCCACCGCCGGCGCTGGCCGAACCGGGCCGGTCGATCCGGGTGGCCCGGGTGCTGGTCTTCGCCCTCGGGCTGGCCGCCGGTGGCGCCGGGCTCGCCGGCAGCCTCGCCACCAGCGACCTGACCGTTTTCACGCTCGGTGGCGCGGTCGGCGTGGGCACCGTCGCCGCGCTGTTCGGCACCACCCAGCGCGCCCGCATCCTGGGCTGGCTGTTCGGCTCGCTGATGGCCCAGCTCTTCGTGCTCACCGTCGGCCTGAAGTCCGGGCTCGCCGCGGTCTGGTCCGCCTTCGGGGTGCTCGCTGTCGGCGCGGCGTTGCAGGTCTTCGCCGCCACGCTGCCCCGGCTGCGCCGCCCCGAGGCGTACCGGGAGGCGGCCACCGTCGAGTGGAGCGGCTTCGGGGCGGCGCTCATCGCGCTGGCCCTGGCGTACGACTCGCCCCGGCACATCGCCGCGCTGCTGGCCGCCTGGGGTGCGGTCCTCGGGGTGGCGGCCACCCGTCCGGGGCGGCGGCCGATGGAGCGCAACCTGCTGTTCTGGGCGGTCGTGGCCTGCGAGATCAGCGCCTGGTGGATCCTGATGCGGGTGGCTGACGTGGCGCTGCCGGAGGCGTACACGCTGCCGTTCGCGGCGCTCGCGCTGCTGGTCGGGGTGCTGCAACTGCGCCACCGGCCCGACCTGTCGAGCTGGGTGGCGTACGGGCCGGCGCTGGTCACCGCGTTCCTGCCGACGCTGGCGATCGTGATCGCCACCGAATCCAGCATGCTGCGCCAGGTGCTGCTGCTGCTCGGGGCCGTCGCGGTGCTCATCTTCGGCTCGACCAGCCGGCAGCAGGCGCCGGTGATCGTGGGCGCGACGGTGACCGCGATCGCGGCCGTGCACGCGTTGTTCAGCCTCGGCCCGTGGCTGGTGCTGATCCCGGTCGGCATCGTGCTGCTGGTGCTCGGCGCGAGCAACGAGCGTCGCCGCCGCGCCCAGGAGCGCCTGCAGACAGCGCTGCGCGGCATGCGGTGAGCCGTCCGGCCCGCCCCGGGCCGACGCGCCCGGCCCACCACCCCGTCCGGTCACGTTCCGTGGCGGCGAGCCGCGGCAGAGATGGTGTTCCTCTGCCGACTTTGCTCTGCACCCACCGACGCAGCAGTCACCGAACGTGTCGACCAGCCTCGCGAAGCCGTCAGGGACAAATTGTCGCGTCGCAGCTCGGAGCGGTGTTGCCCCGATGGCTGCAGAGCAAAGTCGTCGGAGGGCACAACACCCGCCCGCCCGAGCCAGTCACGTTGAGTGACCAGACATGCCGAGCGCGCAGAGTGACGAACGGTCAGGTCAGGGAGGCGCGCAGCGCGGCTTCCTTCTCGGCGACCAGATCCTCCAGGCTCGCCTGGTAGGCGGCCATCTTCTCGCGCAGCACCGGGTCGGAGGCGCCCAGGATGCGTACCGCCAGCAGGCCGGCGTTGCGGGCGTTGCCGATCGAGACGGTGGCGACCGGCACGCCGGCCGGCATCTGCACGATGGACAGCAGCGAGTCCATCCCGTCCAGGTACTTCAGCGGCACCGGGACGCCGATCACCGGCAGCGGGGTGACCGAGGCGACCATGCCGGGCAGGTGAGCCGCTCCGCCCGCGCCCGCGATGATCACCTGGACCCCGCGACCGGCGGCGGCCCGGCCGTACTCGATCATCTTGACCGGGGTGCGGTGCGCCGAGACCACGCCGACCTCGTACGGCACGCCGAACTCGTCCAGCGCCTCGGCGGCGGCCCGCATGACCGGCCAGTCCGAGTCGCTGCCCATGATCAGCCCGACGGTGCTCATCAGTGCCCCTCCTGGAGCCAGCGGGCGGCACGAGCGGCCCGGGCCCGTACGTCCTCGAGGTCGTTGCCGAGCACCGTGACGTGCCCGATCTTGCGGCCCAGGCGGACCTGCTTGCCGTACAGGTGGACCTTGGCCCCGGGCTCGGCGGCGAACAGGTGGTGCAGCCGCTCGTCGATGGAGATGCCGCCCGGCTCGCCGCCGAGCACGTTCGCCATCACCACGACCGGCGCGGTGAGCGAGGTGTCCCCCATCGGGTAGTCGAGGACCGCCCGCAGGTGCTGCTCGAACTGGGAGGTCCGGGCCCCCTCGATGGTCCAGTGCCCGGAGTTGTGCGGCCGCATGGCCAGCTCGTTGACGACAAGTCCGGTCGGCGTGTCGAACAGCTCCACCGCGAGCAGGCCGACCACGCCGAGCGCGGTGGCCAGGTCGATGGCGAGTTGCTGCGCGGCGACGGCCTGCTCCTCCGGCAGGTCGGGCGCGGGCGCCAGCACCTCGACGCAGATGCCGTCGCGCTGCACGGTCTCCACCACCGGGTACGCGGCGACCTGCCCGAACGGTGACCGCGCCACCTGCACGGCCAGCTCGCGGCGCAGCTTCACCCGCTCCTCGACCAGCAGCGGCGTGCCACCGGCGAGCAGCGTGGCGGCCAGCTCGGCGGCCTGGGCCGCGTCGTCGACCATCCAGACGCCCCGCCCGTCGTAGCCGCCCCGGGCGGCCTTGAGCACCACCGGCCAGCCGGTCTCCTCGCCGAAGGCGATCAGGTCGGCCGGGGACTCCACCGGACGCCAGGCCGGGTTCGGCGCGCCCAACTCGCCGAGCCGTTCCCGCATCACCCGCTTGTCCTGCGCGTGCACCAGCGCCTCGGCCGGCGGGAACAGCTTCACGCCCTCGTCGGCCAGGGCGCGGATGTGCTCGTCGGGCACGTGCTCGTGGTCGAAGGTGACCACGTCGCAGCCCTTGGCGAACGTGCGCAGCGCGGCCAGGTCGGTGTGGTCGCCGTACTGGACGTCGGCGGCGACCAGCGCCGCGCCGTCGTCCGGGGCGAGCGCCAGCACGCGCAGCGACTGGCCGAGGGCGATGGCGGCCTGGTGGGTCATCCGGGCCAGCTGGCCGCCACCCACCATGCCCACGACGGGGAGACCGGTACGGGAGTCCATAGCGCCGCCAGCCTATAAGGGCCGGTGCCGGGCCGGACCGTGAGGGCGGCCCGGCCCACTCCACTCAGCCGAGCTGCGCGACCAGCTCCTCGACGGTGGTCACCGGGCGCTGGCAGACGAAGCCCCGGCAGACGTACGCGGCGGGCCGCCCGTCGACGAACGGCCGCCCGGCCAGCAGCGGCACGCCGGGCTGGTCCGGGGCACCGGCCACCACCACCGCGCCGGGCGGGGCGTGCCGCCGGGCGGCGGCCACCAGCGGGTCGCCCTCCGGGTCGCCGGTCGCCACCGCGATCTCGTACGGCCCGGACAGCAGCGCCTCGCCGACGGTGGCCGCGTACCCGGTGAACCGGGCGTGCCGGTCGACGATCGGCGCGACTGTCGTCAGCGTCTGCTCGGCCGCCTCCCGGTAGCGGGTCTCCCCGGTCAGTGCCGCGTACGCCACGAGCGCCGCGACGATCGCCGATCGGCCGGACGGGGTCGCGTTGTCGGTCGGGTCGGCGGGCCGGGTGACCAGGCGCTCGGCGTCGTCGGCGGTGTCGTAGAAGGCGCCGTCCGGACCGGCGAACCGGGCCAGCGCCACGTCGAGCAGCTCGCCGGCCAGTGTCAGCCACCGCCCTTCGCCGGTGAGCTGGTGCATCGCGCAGAACGCCTCGGCGACGCAGCCGTAGTCCTCCAGCACACCGGCCGGCTCGCCGACCGCCTTGTCCCGGGAGACCCGGCGCAGCCGGCCGTCCACCAGGTGCACGGCGGCCAGATGCTCGGCGGCGTCCCGCATCGCGCCGTCGGAGACGATCAGCACGCCGTCCATCAGATTCGCGTCCTCGTCGTCCGGCGACACGAGCAGCGCGGCGACCTGCTGGAACTCGGCGACGGCGGTGATCGCGAGCCCGTTCCAGGCGGCCACCACCTTGTCGTCACGGGCCGGTTGGGGCCGGGTGTCCCGGGCGGCGAGCAGCCGGCCCACCACGTCCTGCCAGCGGGCCCGCACCGCCGGGTCGGCGTCGTCGACGTCCCGGGCCAGCCGCAGCACGCTGCTGCCGTGCTCGAACGTGCCCTCGGCGGTGACCTCGAACAGGTCGGCGGCGAACCGGCCGTCGTCCTCCCCCAGCACCTCGACGAGCTGGTCGGGGGTCCAGACGTAGGTGAGCCCCTCGACGCCCTCGGTGTCCGCGTCCAACGCCGAGGCGAAGCCCTCACCGGCGCGGTGCAGCTCGTCGGCGAGGAACCGGGCGGTGTCCCGGGCCACCCGGCGGGCCAGCCGGTCGCCGGTGAGCCGCCAGAGCTGGGTGTAGACGCGCAGCAGCAGGGCGTTGTCGTAGAGCATCTTCTCGAAGTGCGGCACGGTCCAGTGGCCGTCCACCGAGTAGCGGGCGAAACCGCCGGCGAGCTGGTCGTTGAGGCCGCCGCGGGCCATCGCCTCGCAGGTGTGCCGGACGATCTCCAGGCTGCGGGCCGAGCCGGTGCGCTGGTGGTGCCGGAGCAGGAAGAGCAGGTTCATGTGCGGCGGGAACTTCGGCGCGCCGCCGAAACCGCCGTTCGTCTCGTCGTACTCCCGGGCGAGCTGGCTCGCGGCGGCGTCGAGCAGGTCGGCGGTGAGCGGGGCGGTCACGCCGCCGACGGCCTGCGCGCCGCCGATCGCCTCGACCACGGCGGCGCCCTGGCGCAGCACCGCCTCGCGCTGGTCGCGCCAGGCGGCGGCGACCGAGCCGAGCAGGCGGATGAAGTTGGCGCGCGGGAAGTACGTGCCGCAGAAGAACGGGGTGCCGTCCGGCGCGGCGAAGACGGTCATCGGCCAGCCGCCCTGCCCGGTCATCGCCTGGGTGGCGGTCATGTAGACCGCGTCGACGTCGGGGCGCTCCTCCCGGTCGACCTTCACGCAGACGAAGTCGTCGTTCATCAGCCGGGCCACTGCCTCGTTCTCGAACGACTCGTGGGCCATCACGTGGCACCAGTGGCAGGCCGCGTAGCCGACCGAGATGAGCACCGGCACGTCGCGCCGCTTCGCCTCGGCGAACGCCTCGTCGCACCAGGGCCACCAGTCGACCGGGTTGTCGGCGTGCTGGAGCAGATAGGGCGACGTGGCCTCGGCGAGTCGGTTCACCACCCGACCCTATCCACCATCGCCGTCCGACGCCGTCGGCGCGGCAGGGATCAGGAAGCGCCGTCGGCGCGCAGCGGGTACACGTTGCCCCGGGCGGCGTCGCGCAGCGACCCGAGCACCGCGGCGATCTTGTCGGCGGGCATCGGCTTGAAGAAGTGGTAGCCCTGCGCCGCGGTGCAGCCCAGCTCGGCCAGCGCGGTGCGCTGCTCGGCGGTCTCGACGCCCTCGGCCACGACCCGCAGCCCCAGCTCGTGGGCCAGCCCGACGGTGGTCCGGACGATCGCCGCCGCCTCGGGTGAGTCGGCCATCCGGAGCACGAACGACCGGTCCACCTTCAGCTCGTCCACGGCGATCCGGGTGAGGAACGTCAGCGAGGAGAAGCCGGTGCCGAAGTCGTCCACGGCGAGCTGCACACCCATGGCGCGCAGCGTGGTGAGCACCTCGTCGATGACCTCCAGCTCGCTCATCACCACCGTCTCGGTGATCTCCAGGACCAGCCGGTGCGGCGGCACCTGGTGGCGGCGCAGCGCCTCGTCGATCTCGGCGGGCAGTCGCGGGTCGAGCAGGCTGCGCGCCGACAGGTTCACCGAGATGGGGACGTCCAGCCCTTCCCGTGCCCACCCGGACGCCACGGCCAGCGCCTTGTCCAGCACGTACCGGGTGAAGCTGCCGAGCTGCTCGCTGTTCTCCACCGGGCGGATGAAGTCGGCCGGGCCGAGCCAGCCCCGGCGCGGGTGCCGCCACCGGATCAGCGCCTCCACGCCGGTCGGCGCGCCGGTGGCCAGGTCCACCGCCGGCTGCAACGCCAGCACCAGCTGGTCGTCGGCGGCCAGCGCCTCCCGCATCTCCGCGAGCAACGCCAGGTGGTCGGTGCTCGCCGCGTCGCGGGAGCTGTCGTACACGGCGACGCTGCCGCCGCCCTCCTTCGCCTGGTACATGGCGATGTCGGCGCGACGCAGCAACTCGGTCAGGTCGGCCGCCCCCGCGTCGGCCACCACCACGCCCACCGCCACCTCGACGGACATCCGCACCCCGGCCACCTCGGTCGGGGCGGCGAGACGTTCGGCGACCTCCCGGGCCTGGCGCAGCGCGTAGGCCAGCGGGGCCGCGCGGTCCTCGACCATCGGCACCGAGGTGAGCAGCAGGGCGAACTCGTCGCCGCCGAGCCGCCCGAGCAGGTCACCCGGCCGGGTCAGCGCGGCGAGCCGGTTGGAGGTGAGCCGCAGCAGCTGGTCGCCGGCCGAATGCCCGAGCGTGTCGTTGACCTCCTTGAACTGGTTCACGTCGAGCAGCAGCAGGGCCACCGGGTGGTCGTGCGGGCGCTGCCGCAACGCCTCGTCCCCCTTGGCGAGCAGCGCCGCCCGGTTCAGCAGGCCGGTGAGCTGGTCGTGCACCGCGTCGTACGACGAGCGGGCGGTGACCAGTCGCAGCTCCCGGTGGGTGGCGGCGTCGTGCAGGGCGGCGGCGAGCGCGTCCCCGAAGGCCGCCACGCCGTCGCGTTCCCGGGCGCTCGGCGGGGCGGACCGGGCGAACCGCACCCGCAGCCGGCCCACCTCGGCGGGGCCCACGACGAGTTTCCGCACCAACTCGTGCTCGGCGACCCCGGCGCACCCGACGGGTTCCACCTCCCGGTCGCGGACCTGCCCGCCACGATCGGCCCGGTACCGGCGCCAGCGCCCCTCTCCCCGGGCCACGTCGACCTCGACCAGCTCGGCGCCGAACAGGTTGAGCGCGCCGGTCACCGCGGCGGTCGCCACGCCCCGCTCGTCGAGCTGGTTGAGCGCGGCGGTGGCCTCGGCGAACGCCCGCCAGGTCCGCCGCTCCTGGTCGGCCCGCAGCCGGTGCCGGTAGGTCTGCTGGAGCAGCCAGAGCGGCGGCGGCAGGAGCAGCAGCCAGCGCGCGTCGAGTTCGAGCAGCGCGACCACCACCAGGCCGACCGCCACGTTGCCGACGAACATGAGCAGCTTGCCGCGCAGCGCGGCGAACAGCGGCGGCCCCATCGGGATGCCGTGCCGCAGCGCGAGCGTCACGGCGCCCAGGAAGGCGGTGGTGAGCAGGTACGTCACCGCGGCGGCGGTGAGCGTGAGCGCCAGCTCCGGGGTGGGCGCGGCGAGCAGCGGCGGGCCGAGGGCGGTCGCGACGGCCGCTGCCAGCGCGGTGGCGGCGGTGAGCGAGCCCGCGATCCCCGCCAGCTCCAGGGCCGGTCGACGGTCCGAGACCACCGACATGACGGTCCAGGCGGCGCCCGCCCCGAGCAGGGCCGCGGCCGGGAGCCAGCCGGCCGGCACCAGCCAGAGGCAGACCACCAGCGCGGCCTCGCCCCAGGTGATGCTCACCATGCCCGACGCGGTACGGAAGCGCAGCCGGGCGAGCTGGGCCACCGCGAACGCGACAGTGGCGATACCGAACCGCGCCGGGCCGGGCAGCGGCTGGTCCACCGGAAGGTGCGACGGGACGACGAGGCCGAGCACGGCGGCCAGCAGACCGGTGAACGCGACCGCGACGGTCAACACGACGACGCCCGTCGGTGTCCCGCGCAGGCCGACCCGGTCCGGGGGACGGTCGGCCGGCTCGGTGGTCACGGGGCCGCCCCGTCACCGGGCCGGGCGGGGGCATGGCCGGGGGCCGGTGTTGCCTTCGACATCGGCGTCCCCCTTCCGCGCAGGGTCCGGGGCCTGACGGTCCCCCCGGCGGAAGGCTAAGCCAAAGCCGGTGGTCGCAACAGGGGGCGACGACCGGCTTGGGCGTGATTCACGCGGTGTTCAGCTGTTCCGGCGCTGCTGGGAGCCGCTGGGCGCGTTCGTCGGTGAATCCTGCTCGACGAGCCCTTCTGTCGGATCGGCGACTGCGGAATCGGCCCGGTCCGGGCCGCCCTGCTGCGGGAAGCGGTCGGGCAGCCGGCGCAGCCGGGCGTTCATGTTGCGGATCAGCAGGACGGTGACGGTGGCCAGCGCGAGGATGAGGAAGAGGCCCATCGGACCGGCCAGACCACCCGTGCGGGTGTCACCGAAGTTGTTCTGCGCGAGCACCTCGACGGTGGTCAGCATGGTGTTCCTCCGATGTGCGACTGAGCACCAGGGTAGACCCCGGCCGGGTCAGTGGGCACGGCACGCCTCACGGACGCCCGCGAACAGGTCGGACTCGGGCAGCGGGCTGTCCAGCAGCGATCGGGCGAGTTGGAAGTCCTCCGTCGGCCAGGCGCGCTTCTGCAGCTCCATCGGCACCTGGAACCAGAACCCGTCCGGGTCGATCTGGGTGGCGTGGGCGCGCAGGGCGTCGTCGCGGACCGGGAAGTAGTCGGCGCACTCGACGCGGGTGGTGATCCGCGCACCCTTGTCGGGGCGCTCGTCCCAGCGCTTCATCCACTCGCCGTACGGCGACTCGAGCCCGGCGGCGAGCACCGCCTCGTGGAGGCTCATGATCTTGGCGCGGGAGAAGCCCACGTCGTAGTAGAGCTTGAGCGGCTGCCACGGCTCGCCCAGCTCGGGGTGACGCTCCGGGTCACCGGCCGCGTCGAACGCCGCCACGGTGATCTTGTGCGTCATGATGTGGTCGGGGTGCGGGTAGCCGCCCTCCTCGTCGTACGTGGTGACGACGTGCGGGCGGAACTGCCGCATCAGGCGCACCAGCGGCGCGGCGGCGGCGTCCACGTCCTGCAGGGCGAAGCAGCCCTCCGGCAGCGGCGGCAGCGGGTCGCCTTCGGGCAGCCCGGAGTCGACGAAGCCCAGCCACGCCTGCTCGACGCCGAGGATGGCCCGGGCGGCGTCCATCTCGGCCCGCCGGATGTCACCGATGTTGGCCCACACGTCGGGGCGGTCCATCTTCGGGTTGAGCACGCTGCCCCGCTCGCCACCGGTCGCGGTGACGACCAGGACGTCCACCCCCTCGGCGACGTATTTCGCCATGGTGGCGGCGCCCTTGCTCGACTCGTCGTCGGGATGGGCGTGCACCGCCATGAGACGCAGCTGTTCTGCCACCTTCGGCGCTCCTCGTCTGTGCCCGCCGACCCACGTCCGGTCGGCTGACCTGCCGGAATCTCCCCCCGCGCCCGCGAAAGCCCCCGTGACGGCCGGTCGGGGGCCGCCACCGGAGTGGCCAGGGCCACGCCCGCCGGTCCAGGCCGACCTGCCATCCTTGACTCAGCGCCGGGCTGGGAAGATGGACCTAGCCATTCTTGCCGATGCCGCCGACAACAACGCCAGGAGATACCCGCCGGTGAGCGAGACGCACGCCACAGTCGCAGCGGGAGCGCCGGTCTTCCCGCCCGGCCGGTACGGCCGACGCCGGGAGCCGGGCCGCCGCCGGCCCCTCCTGCTCGCCCTGACGGTGACGGTCCTGCTCGCCGTCCTCGGGCTGGGCGCGGCGAAGCTCTACTACCAGTACGGCGACCCGGAGTACCAGGGCGAGATGATCAGCTACTCCGACATCACCGACTCCCGGGTGACTGTCGACTTCCGGGTCACCGTGCCGCCGGGTGGCTCCGCCACCTGTCTGCTGCGGGCCCGCTCGCACGACGGCGCCCAGGTGGGCAGCGTCGAGACCACGGTGACCGCCGAGCCGGGCCAGCGCCACATCCGGACCCGCCAGGAGGTGCCCACCAGCGCCCGGCCGTTCATCGGCGAGGTGTTGCGCTGCCGGCCGGCCGGCTGAGCCGGAGCGCCGGCGAGCCGCCGGCAACCGCACCCCGGTCCCGCCGCCGGCACCGGGGTGATTGATCACACCTCGACGTGTGCGGCACTGGTAGCCTTGCAAGTTCACCTGTCAGCCAGTCCGCACCAACCGAGGAGACCGCCTGTGTCCACAAATGGAAACGAGGCGCCCGCCACCTGGCTGTCCCAGGACGCCTACGACCGTCTGCAGGCAGAGCTCGACGAGCTGATCGCCAATCGACCGGTCATCGCCGCCGAGATCAACGCCCGGCGCGAGGAGGGCGACCTGCGGGAGAACGGTGGCTACCACGCCGCCCGCGAGGAGCAGGGCAAGGCCGAGGGTCGCATTCTCTACCTGAAGGAGCTGCTGCGCACCGCCAAGGTCGGTGAGGCTCCGGACACCGACGCGGTGGCGCCCGGCATGGTCGTGAAGATCTACTTCGACGACGACGCCGACGACAGCGAGACGTTCCTGCTCGGCTCGCGGGAGATCGCCGCCACCACCGACCTGACGGTCTACAGCCCCGAGTCCGCGCTCGGCCGAGCCATCCTCGGCGGCAAGGCAGGGCAGACCTGCACCTACACCGCTCCCAGCGGCGCCGATATCAAGGTGACGATCGTTTCCTTCGAGCCGTACAGCGGCTGACCTTCCGGACCCGCGCCGGATGGCTCGGGTCCCGAACCCGACCGAGGCTGACAGGCTCCTCGGACCCGAGCCGCACACCCGAACGCCCCGCCCGGATCATCCGGCCGGGGCGTTCGCGTTCACCGTGAATGCTCAGCCCTCGCCGGTGAAGACCACCTGGTAGCCGCTGGCCCGCAACGCGCTGATCAGGGTGTCCGAGTGCTCCACCCCGCGTGTCTCCACGGACAGGGCCACCTCCACCTCGCCGAGACGCAGGTGCGGGTTGGCCCGCTGGTGCACCACGTCCACCACGTTGGCCCGGTGCTCGGCGATCTCGCCGAGCAGGGAGGCGAGCTGGCCGGGCCGGTCCGTGCAGCGCACCGTGATCCGCAGGAAACGGCCGGCCGCCGCCAGGCCGTGCTCGATCACCCGGAGCATGAGCAGCGGATCGATGTTGCCGCCGGAGAGCACCGCGACCACCGGCGTGGTCACCTCCACCGCGCCGGCCAGCAGCGCCGCCACGCCGACTGCGCCGGCCGGCTCGACGACCTGCTTGCCGCGTTCCAGCAGCATCAGCAGCGCCCGGGAGATGTCCTCCTCGGAGACCGTGACGACCTCGTCGACGAACTTGCGGACGTGCGTGAAGGTCAGCTCCCCCGGTCGGCCGACGGCAATCCCGTCGGCGATCGTCGCGAACGAGGGCAGACGTACCGGCTCGCCGGCCCGCAGCGAGGGCGGAAAGGCGGCGGCGCTCGCCGCCTGGACCCCGATCACGCGTACGTCGGGACGCAGCGCCTTGGCCGCCACCGCCACCCCGGAGACCAGCCCGCCACCGCCCACCCCGGTCACGATGGTGCGCACGTCCGGGCACTGTTCGAGGATCTCCAGCGCCACAGTGCCCTGCCCGGCGATCACGTCCGCGTGGTCGAACGGGTGGATGAACACCGCACCGGTCCGCTCCGCGAAGGTCTGCGCCGCGACGAGCGACTCGTCGACCGTGTTGCCGACCAGCTCGACCTGCGCGCCGTACCCCTTCGTCGCGGCGACCTTCGGCAGCGGCGCGTTCACCGGCATGAAGACGGTGGCGTGCGCGCCGACCAGGCCGGCGGCCAGCGCCACCCCCTGGGCGTGGTTGCCGGCGCTCGCCGCGACCACGCCGCGGGACCGCTCCTCGGCCGAGAGCCGGGAGATCCGCACGTACGCGCCGCGCACCTTGTACGACCCGGCGCGTTGCAGGTTCTCGCACTTGAGCCAGACCGGCCCGCCGAACGCCGCGCTGAGCGGCCGGGACGGCTCCAGCGGGGTGGTACGGGTGACACCGCCGAGCAGTTCCCGCGCGGCTTGAACGTCGGCGAGACCGACCAGTTCCGTCATGCCCCGATCGTGCCATTCGGTCCCGGCGGAACCTGCGGCGACATGGCCGGCGGCGCGCCCGGCACCGCGGCGGCGGGGGCGGACCAGCCCGGGTGACCGGCCGAGCCGGGCCAGCCGGGCCACGCCGGCACGGCCCGCGCGAGCCGGTCCTGCTGGGCGGCGGAGATCCGGCGGACCAGCACGACGAACGCGATCCCGGCGATCAGACAGGCCACCGCCGGCGTCAGCCGGGGCGCGAGCGCCTCCTCGTAGAAGCGCACGTACGTGCCGAACTCCGCGTCGTTGCGGGGCAGCTCGGTCAGCCGGTCGTACCGCTGCTGCTCGGCCCGCGCGACGAACCGGTCACCGATCAGGAACACCAGCCAGCTCACCCACCACACTCCGACCAGCCACGACTGGCGGCGCTGCCACACGCTGTTGCGGAGCAGGTCGGCGAGCACCCGGGCCGGCACGACGAAGTTGGCGAACGGCACCAGCCACCCGGCGATCGCCCACGCCGGACTCAGGTTCGGCACGGCGCCCGGGAAGGCGTCCAGGTTCTTGCGTGCCCGCCAGGTCCAGATCACCACGAGCGTCCCGGCGGTCAGCAGGGCGAGCAGGTAGGGAAGGGTGAACAGCACCTCGACCAGCACGACGCCGAGCAGCACGTCCCGGTCGAGCTGCTCGGCGGCCGAGCGGGCCATCTCTGCGCCCACCAGGGGGAACAGGGCCGTCAGCAGGTAGCACAGGGTGGCGGCGCCGACCGCGAACGCGCTGGCCACGGCCAGTCCGCGTACGCCGTAGGTGGGCGCGCCGGGGGCCACGGCGGGCTGGCCGACGCGCGTTCCGCAACGCTGGCACTCCTCGTAGGCCGGGGACGTGGCGTCCCCGCAGGTCTGGCAGTGCATCGGGGACCGTCCGAGATGGTGTGCGCGACAGGGGCGCGCACACGCTAGACGATCACGCGGCGGCCGGCGACCCCGTATCGATCCGGGGGTAGCCGGGGGCGTGCCGCGCCCACGGCGCCTGCATCTCGAACTGGCCGGCCACGCCGAGCAGCAGCAGCTCCGAGCCGGGCGGGCCGACGAACTGCACGCCCACCGGCAGCCCGTCCGGGCGGCGGCCGACCGGCACCACGATCGACGGCAGCCCGGCGATGTTCCACGGCGCCGCGTACGGGGCGTACCTGATGTTCGCCGACATGTTCGCGAGCCAGGAGCGGCCGGACCAGCCGGCGGCCTCCGGCGGCGGCCCGGCCAGCGCCGGGGTGAGCAGCAGGTCGATCGAGTTGTCCGCGAAGAAGTTCACCGACCGTTCGCGCCAGGCGGTCCGGTCGGCCTCCCGCACGTACCCCCGGCGCTGCGCCCACTCGCCCAGCGTGACGTGCCGGCGGCTGCGCCGCTGGAGCTGGCGCGGGGCGACCCCGGCGGCGCGCACGTCGGCGGCGGCCGCCGCGAACCACGTGGCGATGCCCTGCAGGCCCAGCCGGGTCGGGTAGACCGGGTCGGTGGGCACGGTGTCGTGACCGGCGGCGGCGAGCAGCCGGCCGGCGGCGGCGACCGCGTCCCGGTTCGGCCCGTCCGGGGAGACGCCGCGCACCGGCGAGCGCAGCGAGACGCCGACCCGCAGCCGCGCCGGTGGGACCAGCTTGTCCGGCCGGCGACCGGCGAGCACCGAGAAGCCGACCACCGCGTCGGCCACTGTGCTGGTGAGCATGCCGTGCTCGGTCAGGCCGAACCAGTCGTCCGCGCCGAGCTGGCAGGGCACCACGCCCCGGCCGGGCTTGAGCCCGACCAGGCCGCAGCAGGCCGCCGGAATACGGATCGAGCCGAGGCCGTCGTTGCCGTGGGCCATCGGCACCAGCCCGGCGGCCACCGCGGCGGCCGCGCCGCCGGAGGAGCCGCCGGGGGTACGCGTCGTGTCCCACGGGTTGCGGGTGGCCCCGGTGGCGTCGTCGGTGAGCGCCCACAGGCCCAGTTCCGGCATCCGGGTCACGCCCAGGATCACCGCGCCCGCGCCGCGCAGCCGCCGGACCACCTCGTGGTCGGCCTCCGCCACGCCGGTACGCATCGCGGCCGACCCGTTCCACGTGGGCAGGCCGGCCACCGGCGTGTTCTCCTTGACCGCCACCGGCACGCCGGCGAGCGGGAGGTTCGCCAGTTCCTCCTGCTCGTCGACCTTCTCGGCCTCGGTGATCGCCTCACCGCCGCGTACCGTGCGGAACGCGGCCAGCTCGGCGTCGACCCGGGCCACGTGATCCAGGTGGTCGGCGACGACCTGGGTGGCGGAGACGTCGCCACGGCGTACCGCCCGGGCGATCTGTTTCGCTGTCGCACCGACCCACGTCGTCGGCAAGATCTCCGGCACTGCCACCCTCCCCAGCCAGCGGTCAGCCCAGGGCCTGCTCCAGATCGGCTAGCAGGTCGTCGACCGTCTCGATGCCGACAGACAGTCGCACGAGATCGCCGGGAACTTCAAGCGGCGAGCCCGCAGCGCTCGCGTGTGTCATCCGGCCGGGGTGCTCGATCAGGGACTCGACGCCGCCGAGCGACTCGGCGAGCACGAACAGCCGGGCCCGGTTGCAGATCTCCACGGCGTGCTCCTCGCCGCCCGCCGCGCGGAACGAGATCATGCCGCCGAACCGCCGCATCTGCTTGGCGGCCACCTCGTGCCCGGGGTGCGACGGCAGGCCCGGGTAGATGACCTGCGCGACCTTCGCGTGGCCGTCCAGGTAGGCCGCGATCCGCTCGGCGTTGTCGCAGTGCCGGTCCATCCGTACCCCGAGGGTCTTGATGCCGCGCAGGGTGAGCCAGGCGTCGAACGGGCCGTTGATCGCGCCCATCGCGTTCTGGTGGTAGCGCAGCTCCTCGCCGAGCGCGCGGTCCGCGGAGACGAGCGCGCCGCCGACCACGTCGGAGTGTCCGCCGACGTACTTGGTGGTGGAGTGCACCACCACGTCCGCGCCGAACGCGATCGGCTGCTGCAGGTACGGCGAGGCGAACGTGTTGTCGACCACCAGCAGCGCGCCGGCGTCGTGCGCCACGGCGGCCAGCGCCGCGATGTCGGCGATGCCGAGCAGCGGGTTGGTCGGCGTCTCCACCCACACGATCCGGGTGGCGCCCGGTCGGATCGCCGCGCGCACGGCGTCCGGGTCGGAGACCTTCGCCGGGGTGTACGCCAGCCCCCAGCGCTCGGCCACCTTGGCGAACAGCCGGTAGCTGCCGCCGTACGCGTCGTCCGGGATCACCACGTGGTCGCCCGGCTTGCAGACGGTCCGCAGCAGCGTGTCCTCGGCGGCCAGCCCGCTGGCGAAGGCGAGCCCCACCTGGCCGCCCTCCAGCGCCGCCAGGCATTCCTGGAGCGCGTCCCGGGTGGGGTTGCCGGAGCGGCTGTACTCGTAGCCCTCGCGCGGCGCGCCGACGGCGTCCTGGGCGTACGTGCTGGTCTGGTAGATCGGCGGAATCACCGCGCCGGTGCGGGCCTCCGGGGCCTGACCGGCGTGGATCGCGAGTGTCTCGAAGCCGTGCCTCATGCCGCAGACGTTAGTCCGCCCGCCTCTCCCCCGCGCCCGGTAGCCCAGGCCCGCCGCCCCCGCCCCACAGGCGGGGTCGGCGGGCGGCACCTAGGCTGGGAGAGATGAGCGGGTGTGTGTTCTGCGGGATCGTGGCGGGCGAGGTGCCGGCCGTCCGGGTCACCGACGAGCCGGACGGGGTCGCGTTCCTGGACACCCGGCCGGTGTTCAAGGGCCACGTGCTCGTCGTGCCCCGCACCCACCTGGTCACCCTGGCCGACCTGCCGGCCGACGCGCTGCCCGGCTACTTCCGGCTGGTGCAGCGCATCGCCGTGGCGGTGGAGACCGGTCTGGGGTCCGGTGGGACGTTCGTGGCGATGAACAACCGGGTGTCCCAGTCCGTACCGCACCTGCACACCCACGTGGTGCCCAGGACCAAGGGGGACGGGCTGCGCGGCTTCTTCTGGCCGCGTACCCGGTACGCCGACGACGCCGAGGCCGGGACGTTCGCCGGGCGGATCTCGGCGGCGCTGGCCTGACGTGAGCGCGGGCGGGTAAGGAACCGGGGGCCGACGCTGTTGCACGCTGGGAAAGCCAAGAGAGGAGTCCCACCGTGTTCCTCCGCCGCATGAAGGCCGAGATGATCTCTCCTGACCAGGCTCTGCCGGGCCGCCCGATCGCGATGCCGATCGCCGACCGGCACGAGGTCCTGCCGTCGACGCTCAAGGGCCCGTTCCCCGAGGGCGCGCAGGTCGCCGTCTTCGGCATGGGCTGTTTCTGGGGCGCCGAGCGGCTGTTCTGGACCCTCCCCGGCGTGATCACCACGTCCGCCGGTTACGCGGGTGGCTACACCACCAACCCGACGTACGAGGAGGTCTGCTCGGGCATGACCGGGCACGCCGAGGTGGTCCAGGTGGTCTACGACCCGTCGAAGATCGCCTACAAGGACCTGCTCAAGGTCTTCTGGGAGAACCACGACCCGACCCAGGGCATGCGCCAGGGCAACGACGTGGGCACCCAGTACCGCTCGGCGATCTACACCACCACCGACGAGCAGGCCGCCGCCGCGAAGGCGTCGCGGGACGCGTTCGCGCCGATCGTGGCCCGGGCCGGCAAGGGTGAGATCACCACCGAGATCGCCCCGCTCGGCGACTACTACTTCGCCGAGGATTACCACCAGCAGTACCTGGCTCCGACGAAGAACCCGAACGGCTACTGCAACCACGGCCCGAACGGGCTGAGCTGCCCGGTCGGCGTGGCCCGCACGGCGTAGCCAGACGGACTCGCCCCGATCGGGCCCTGCCCCTCAGGGCCCGATCGGACTGCCTCTAGTCGGTGCCTCCCTGCCGTTGTGCAGGGCGTTGGCGAGGGAACCCTTGAGGGGGTGCTGGCGGCTGGTCGGCGGGGATGGGCAGGGACGGATCTCGATGGCGTCGAAGGCCGCGCGGGTGTTGGCCGCGGCCTGGCGGCACAGTTCCTCCCAGCCTTTGGCCGCGTCGTTCGTGGCGAACCGCAACGTGTAGCCGCCGGGGCGGGCAGGCGGCGCGGCCCGGTCGCCGCGCTTCGCGCTCACCCGCCGGACGGGCGCGCGACCGGCCCGAAGTCGTCGGTGCTGGGCGCTGCCAGGACCCGGTGCAGGTCGGGGTCGGCGTGAACCTCGGCGGTGTGCCGCCACTCGGCGAGTAGTTGGGAGACCGCCGCGGTGCTGCCGACAGCTGCCGCCGCTGTGGCCGTGTGGATGAACTCGTCGGTCATCTGCTCGACGTCCCTGGGGGGCAGAAACCGCATCCAGGGCAGCACGGTCGGCAACGTCTCGCGGACCAGGGCGGGATCCCGACGTGCCAGGCCGGCCAGCAGCCGGGCGGTCAGATCGACCACCTCGCCCTCCGCCTTCGCCCGTTCCGCGGACATCAGCACCAGATCGGCGGCGTCGCGGCGACGCAGCCGTAGCGCACGGGTACGGGCCAGGCGTTCGGCCGTTTCGGCCGGCTGGCGTAGCAGCTCGGAGAACGGCACCGACTCCAAGGGCATCGACATGACATCAACACTACTTCAGAAGTAGCTGGCTGCGGTGTTCCTCACATCGGTGACGCGGCCCATTTCCGGCATCCGGCACCCGAGGGCGGGAACCGACGCCGCAGGCGGCGACCACCGTGCGTGACGGCGCATCGTAGCAACCTGTCACACGTTCGTCATCGTCTCAACAGGCGAACCGAAACAACCTCTGGCAGCATTGGCTCGTATGTGCGGACTTGCGGGAGAGTTCCGCCGTGACGGTTCACGCGCCGACGTCTCGGCCGTGGAGCGGATGGCGGCCACGATGAGTGACCGAGGGCCCGACGACAGCGGCGTCTGGTCGCAGGGGCCGACCGCGCTGGGACACCGGCGCCTGAAGATCATCGACTTGTCCGCCGCGAGCGGCCAACCGATCGTGGACGCGGCCGCCGGGCTCACCGGCGTGTTCAACGGCTGCATCTACAACTACCGGGAGCTGCGCGCGGAGCTGCAGGCCAAGGGCCACCGCTTCTTCTCCTCCGGAGACAGCGAGGTCGTGGTCAAGGCGTACGCCGAGTGGGGTCTCGACTTCGTCGACCACCTCATCGGCATGTTCGCGGTGGCGATCAGCGAGCGCGACACCGGCCGCCTGGTGCTGGCCCGGGACCGCCTCGGCATCAAGCCGCTCTACCTGGCCGAGAGCCCCGGCGTGGTGCGGTTCGCCTCGACCCTGCCGGCGCTGGTCGCCGGTGGCGGCATCGACACCACCATCGACCGGGTGGCGCTCGCCCACTACCTGAGCTTCCACAGCATCGTGCCGCCGCCGCGCACCATCCTCGCCGGCGTCACCAAGCTGCCGCCGGCCACGGTCCGGGTGTACGAGGCGGACGGCTCCAGCCAGGAGCGGGTGTACTGGGATCCGTCGTTCGGCCGCGCCGCCGAGCGGGCCGGCTGGTCCGAGCGGGACTGGCAGGACGCGCTGCTCGACTCGCTGACCACCGCCGTACGCCGCCGCATGGTTGCCGACGTCCCGGTGGGTGTGCTGCTCTCCGGCGGCCTCGACTCCAGCCTGGTCGTCGCGCTGCTGGCCGGCGAGGGGCAGGCCCGCTCCGGCCTGGCCACGTTCTCCATCGGCTTCGACGCGGTGGGCGGGCGGGAGGGCGACGAGTTCGTCTACTCCGACCTGGTCGCGAAGACGTTCGGCACCGACCACCACCAGATCCGGGTGCCCACCGGCGACCTGCTGCCGCCGCTGGAGGCCGCCGTCGGAGCCATGAGCGAGCCCATGGTCAGCCACGACTGCGTCGCGTTCTGGCTGCTCAGCCAGGAGGTCGCGCGGCACGTCAAGGTGGTGCAGTCGGGTCAGGGCGCGGACGAGATCCTGGGCGGCTACCACTGGTACCCGCCGCTCGCCGGGGTGGACCGGGAGCAGGCGCTCGAGACGTACGCGAAGGCGTTCTTCGACCGCGACGCCGCCGGACTGGCCCGGGTGCTCAACCCGGCGTGGCTGGCCGACGGCGACCCGGCGCGGGAGTTCGTGGCCGCGCACCTGGGCCGCCCGGGCGCGCAGACCGCCGTCGACGCCGGCCTGCGGATCGACACCCAGGTCATGCTGACCGACGACCCGGTGAAGCGGGTCGACAACATGACCATGGCGCACGGGCTGGAGGCCCGGGTGCCGTTCCTCGACCACGAGTTCGTCGAACTGGCCGCGAGCTGCCCGCCGGAGCTGAAGCTGGCCCAGGGCGGCAAGGGCGTGCTCAAGGAGATCGGTCGCCGGGTCCTGCCGCACGAGGTCATCGACCGGCCCAAGGGCTACTTCCCGGTGCCCGGTCTCACCCACCTGGAGGGCAAGCTCCTCGACCGGGTACGCGACGCGCTCACCTCGCCGGAGGCGCGCCGCCGGGACCTGTTCCGCGCCGACTACGTCGACGCGCTGCTCGCCGACCCGAATGCCGAACTGACCCCGTTGAACGGAAACAAGCTGTGGCAACTGGGACTCCTGGAAATGTGGCTCCAGAGCCACGGAATCGACTGACAGTGACCGACACCCTCGCCACCGGAACGGCGCGTACCGACCGGGAACGGGTGCTGGGGCGCCGCCGGGAACGCATCGGCCCTGGCGGTGACCCGGTCGCACCGGGTACGCCGGAGCCGCGACAGCCGGAGACCGCGTCCACCGACGCCTCGGGCGTGGTGCTGGACTGCGGCTGGGGCCGGCTGGTGTTCGGGCAGACGTTCGACGACCAGGTGCACGTGGCCGACGTGCTGCGCTCCGAGGCGGTCGGCGCCCGGGACATCTGCATCTACCTGCGCGACCCGCACGTGCTGGTGTCCCGGCTGCCGGACGAGCTGTTCATCGACCCGTCGCTGACCTACCGGCTGCCGCTCGGTGAGAGGCGGCCCGCCGCCACCGAGGGCGGCGAGGTGCCCGGGCTGACCGTCCGGCCGCTACGCGACGCCGCCGACGCCGAGGCGGTGAACCGGATCTACGCGCGCAACGGCATGGTCACCGCCCCGGTCGAGGTGCTGGTGGACAACGTCGGCACGGACCGGTTCCTGCACCTGGTGGCCGAGGACACCACCGGTGAGGTGGTCGGCACCATCACCGGCGTGGACCACGTGGCGGTCTTCGGCGACCCGGAGAACGGCGCCAGCCTGTGGTGCCTGACCGTGGACTTCAACACCGCGCCGCCCGGCACCGGGCAGGCGCTGCTCACCGCGCTCGCCGACCGGCTCGACGGGCGCGGCCGGGCGTTCGTGGACCTGTCCGTGCTGGCCGAGAACTCGGGCGCGATCCGGCTGTACGAACGCCTCGGCTTCCACCGCACCGGCACGCTCTGCGTGAAGCGGAAGAACCCGATCAACGAGCGCCTGTTCCTGCCCGCCGTGCCGCAGGGGTACGACGAGCTGAACCCGTACGCGAGGATCGTCGCGGACGAGGCGATGCGCCGCGGCATCCGGGTGGAGGTGACCGACCCGCACTGGGGTGAGCTGAAGCTGACCACCGGCGGCCGGACCATCCACACCCGCGAGTCGCTGTCGGAGCTGACCTCGGCGGTGGCGATGAGCCGCTGCGACGACAAGCGGGTGACCCGGCGCATCCTCACCGAGGCCGGGTTGTCCGTGCCGCGCGGGCGCACCGCCACCGGCGACCCCGACGACGTGGCGTTCCTGAACGACGTGGGTCCGGTGGTGGTCAAGCCGGCGCGCGGCGAGCAGGGCAACGGGATCACCGTCGGCGTGCGTACGCCGGAGGCGCTGACCGCGGCCGTCGAGCTGGCCCGCCGGTTCTGCCCGGACGTGCTGATCGAGGAGCTGCGCGCGGGCGAGGACCTGCGGGTCGTGGTGATCGACCACGAGGTGGTCGCCGCCGCGGTACGCCGCCCGGCCCAGATCACCGGCGACGGCGTGCACGACATCACCGAGCTGATCGAGCGGCAGAGCCGCCGCCGGGCGGCCGCCACCGGCGGCGAGTCCCGCATCCCGGTCGACGACATGACCCGCGAGGTCGTGGCCGAGGCCGGCTACCGGATGCACGACGTGCTCCCGGAGGGCGAGGTGCTGGCGGTCCGGCGGACGGCCAATCTGCACACCGGCGGCACTATCCACGACGTGACCGCCGAGCTGCACCCGGCGATCGCCGAGGCGTGCGTCACTGCGAGCCGGGCGCTGGACATCCCGGTCACCGGGCTGGACCTGCTGGTCCCCGCCCCGGACCGGCCGGAACACGTCTTCATCGAGGCGAACGAGCGGCCCGGACTCGCCAACCACGAGCCGCAGCCGACCGCCGAACGTTTCGTCGACCTGCTCTTCCCGGGTACCCGGGCACCGCAGCGACTCTGGTCGCCTGCCGGTGCGGCAGGCTCTGGGGCATGACCGCACGCAAAACCCAACCGCTCAAGCTCGACCTCGACTATCTCCGCCAGGTGCTGGTGGAGCTGCTGGAGATCCCCAGCCCGTCGGGGCGCACCGACCACATCCAGCAGTACGTGGGCGAGCGGCTCTCCGCGATCGGGATCAGCTCCACGCTGACCCGTCGCGGGGCGCTGAGCGCCTGTCTGCCCGGCCCCCGGTCGACCGGCGCCGACCGGGCGATCGTGGTGCACACCGACACCATCGGCGGCATGGTGAAGCGGCTGAAGGAGAACGGCCGGCTGGAGGTCAACCCGATCGGTACGCACAGCGCCCGCTTCGCCGAGGGCGCCCACGTGCGGATCTTCACCGACGACCTGGAGCGGGTCGTCACCGGCCAGGTGCTGCCGCTGAAGGCGAGCGGCCACCGCTACAACGAGGCGGTCGACCTCCAGGGCGTCGGCTGGGAGCTGGTCGAGGTGCGGGTGGACGAGGCGGTGCACGACGAGGCCGGGCTGCGGGCGCTCGGCATCGACGCCGGGGACTTCGTGGCGTTCCTGCCCAACCCGACCATCACCCCGAACGGGTACGTCAAGTCCCGCCACCTGGACGACAAGGCGGGCGTGGCGGCGGTGCTGACCGCGTTCAAGGCAATGGTCGAGGCCGGGGTCACCCCGGCGGTCACCGCACACCTGCTGGTCACCGTCACCGAGGAGATCGGCCACGGCGCCAGCCACGGACTGGACCCGGACGTCGCGGAGATCGTCTCGGTCGACGCGGCGGTGGTCGCGCCGGGCCAGCAGTCCCGGGAGACCGCTGCGACGCTCGCCATGGGCGACGGGGTCGGGCCGTTCGACTACCACCTGACCCGCAACCTCGCCTCGATCGCCAAGGAACACGGCGTCGACCTGGTCCGGGACGTCTTCGACTACTACCGCTCGGATGTGGCCGCCGCGGTCGAGGCCGGGGCGCACGCCCGGGTGGCGCTCCTCGGCTTCGGCGTCGACGCCACCCACGGCCACGAGCGCACCCACCTGGACGGCCTGCACCAGCTCACCCAGCTGCTCTGCCTCTACCTCCAGAGCCCGCTGGTCTTCCCCGAGTGGGACGCCGAGCCGGAGGGCGACCTGGCCGACTTCCCGTCGCTCGCGGTGCAGCCCGCGCACGAGGAGGGCCCACGCGAGGGCCCGATCGGCCTGGACTGACGCTTGTGATCGAAACCCGTTGCCGAGGCCGCCGGGAAGTGGATAGCGTGGCGGTACACGGGAAAGGAGGTGGTCCAGACTTGTATAGCAATCGGACTCGTGAGGTGGCTGTCCGCTAGCCGCTGTCCTCGACAGTGAAAACCCGTCCGCCGCGAGGCGGGCACCTGCAGGATCGTCGAGACCGTGTGGCAGCGGTGCGGCGAAACCACGACAGCCACCCGACCCCCGGGGTGCCGGCCCAGTCCAGCCGGCCCGCGCGCGAGCGCGGAAGCCCCGGGGGTCGCTTTTTGCTTCCGGAGGATGCCGTGTCCATGCGTGAGCTGGTGGTGCTCGGTACGGCCAGCCAGGCCCCGACCCGGCAGCGCAACCACAACGGCTACCTGCTGCGCTGGGACGACGAGGTGATCCTCTTCGACCCGGGCGAGGGCAGCCAGCGGCAGATGCTGCACACCGGTGTCACAGCCACCGACCTGACCCGGATCTGCGTCACCCACTTCCACGGCGACCACTGCCTCGGCCTGCCCGGCATGATCCAGCGGCTCTCGCTGGACCGCGTACCGCACCCGGTGGCTGTGCACTTCCCAGCCGGCGGCGCCGAGTACTTCGCCCGACTTCGCCACGCCTCCAGCTTCTACGAGACCGCCGAACTCGCCGTCGAGCCGATCGACGCCGACGGGCAGCGGATCACGCTCGGCGTCGGCACGCTGGAGGCCCGCCGGCTGCGGCACCCGATCGAGACGTACGGATACCGCCTGGTCGAGCCGGACGGCTGCCGGATGCTTCCGGAGCGGCTGGCCGCGTACGGCATCGCCGGTCCGGACGTGGGACGGCTGCTGCGCGACGGGCACCTGGACCGCGACGGACGCCGCGTCACCCGGGACGAGGTGAGCGTGACCCGGCCGGGGCAGCGGTTCGCCTTCGTGATGGACACCGGGCTCTGCGACGGGGTGTTCGCGCTGGCCGAGCACGCGGACCTGCTGGTGATCGAGTCGACGTTCCTGGAGTCGGAGGCGGCACTCGCCGCCGAGGTCGGGCACCTCACCGCCGGCCAGGCCGCGCGGGTGGCGGCCGAGTCGGGGGTACGCACGCTCGTGCTCACCCACTTCTCCCAGCGGTACGCCGACCCGCGCCGCTTCCACGACGAGGCCCGGGAACACTTCGCCGGTGATCTGGTGATCGCCGAGGATCTGCTGACGGTTCCGGTGCCGCCCCGGCGGGTACCGTCGCCCGGGTGACGCTCTCCCTACGTTCCGCGACCGAGGCCGACCTGATGGCGGTCGGCGCCCTGCACCAGCGCTCGCGGGTGGCCGCGTACTCGTCGTTCCTGCCGCCCGAAGCGCTGGCCGACCCGACGCCCGAGGCGATGGGCCGCTACTGGGTGGAGCGGCTGACCTGGGAGGGCGCCGACCACCGGATGACAGTGGCCGAGCGGGACGGGCGGCTGGTCGGCTTCAGCTACCTCGGGCCGGACGACGAGGGCGACCCGGCGACCGGGCTGCTGAACGCGATCCACCTGGAGCCGTCCGAGCGGGGCCGGGGCACCGGGCGGGCGCTGATGGTGGACGCGCTGGACGCGATGCGGGCCCGCGGGTGGACCCGGGCGGCGTTGTGGGTGCTGCGGGACAACGCCGCCGCGCGCCGCTTCTACGAGCGCGGCGGCTGGGCCGCCACCGGTGAGCAGCGGGACGAGCACATCGGCGCGGCGCTCGTCCCCCAGCTCCGCTACGCCCGCCAGGTGTAAGGAAGGGCCCCTTGTTAACGCCTCCGGTAAGGAAGGGCCCCTTATTAACACGTGGTGTTAATAAGGGGCCCTTCCTTACACGCGCAGGGTCAGCGGGCGCCGAGGTGGGCGAGCAGGTCCTGGCGGGTCAGCACGCCCTTGGGCTTGCCGTCGACCAGCACCAGCGCCGCGTCCGCCTTCTCCAGCAGCCCGACCGCCTCGCTCACCGGCTGCCCGCCGCCGATCATCGGCAGCGGCTCGCCCATGTGCCGCTCGATCGTGTCGTGCAGGTGGGCCTGGCCGGTGAAGAGCGCGTCGAGCAGGTCCTTCTCCGCGATCGAGCCGGCCACCTCACCGGTCACCACCGGCGGCTCGGCCTTCAGCACCGGAAGCTGCGAGACGCCGTACTCGCGCATGTAGTCGATCGCGTCGCGGACCGTCTCGGTCGGGTGCACGTGCACCAGCTCGGGCAGGCCACCGGGCTTGCCGGCGAGCGCGTCGGCCACCGTCGGCTCGGTGCCGGAGTCGTCCAGGAAGCCGTACCGGGCCATCCACTTGTCGTTGAAGATCTTCGACAGGTAGCCGCGGCCGCCGTCCGGCAGCAGCACCACGATCACGTCGTCCGGGCCGGCCTTGCGGGCCACCTCCAGCGCGCCCACCACCGCCATGCCGCACGAGCCGCCGACCAGCAGACCCTCCTCGCGGGCCAGCCGGCGGGTCATCTCGAAGGACTCCTTGTCCGACACCTCGACGATCTCGTCGGCGATCGACCGGTCGTACGTCTCCGGCCAGAAGTCCTCACCGACGCCCTCGACCAGGTACGGCCGACCGGTGCCGCCGGAGTAGACCGAGCCCTCCGGGTCCGCGCCGATCACCTTCACCCGGCCCTCGGACGCCTCTTTGAGGTAGCGACCGATGCCGGAGATGGTGCCGCCGGTGCCGACGCCCGCCACGAAGTGGGTGATCCTGCCCTCGGTCTGCCGCCACAGCTCCGGGCCGGTCGTCTCGTAGTGCGAGCGCGGGTTGGCCGGGTTGCTGTACTGGTTGGGCTTCCACGCGCCGGGGATCTCCCGGGCCAGCCGGTCGGAGACGTTGTAGTAGGAGCGCGGGTCCTCCGGCGCGACGGCGGTCGGGCAGACCACCACCTCCGCGCCGTACGCGCGCAGCACGTCCTGCTTGTCCTGGCTGACCTTGTCCGGGCAGACGAAGACGCACCGGTAGCCCCGGAGCTGGGCCACCAGGGCCAGCCCGACGCCGGTGTTGCCGCTGGTCGGCTCCACGATCGTGCCGCCCGGCCGCAGGATGCCCGCCTTCTCGGCGTCCTCCACCATCCGCAGCGCGATCCGGTCCTTGACCGAGCCGCCCGGATTGACGTACTCCACCTTCGCCAGCACGGTGGCCTGAATGCCCTCGGTGACGTTGCGCAGGCGGACCAGCGGGGTGTTGCCGATCAGCTCGACGACGTTGTCGTAGTACTGCACCTCGTTGTGCCCTTCGTCGCGCCGCCGTCGTGGGGCGGTCGGTCAGCCATCAGTTCGCCGACCAGCGTACGTGCCGTCAGGGCACCACATGCCCCGGGATGACCGAGCTGCGACGTGCCTCCCACTCCAGGAACCGCTCGGTCTCGGCGAGCACGCTGCCGGCCAGCCAGGTGACCATCACCGCGTCGTCGGCCAGCCCGAAGATCGCCAGCGGGATCTCCGGCAGCAGGTCGATCGGACTGACGATGTACGCGGTCGCCCCGGCCATCAGCGCCAGGCGCAGGCCGCCGTCGTACTCGCCCCGGGTGGTCGCGCGGATCATCCGCGGTAGCGCCGCCAGCCGGGCCCCGAGCGACGGCCCGCCCCGCGTACCAGCCGCCAGCGCCCGGGCCAGCGCGGCGAACGCGGCGCTACGCTTCAACGTCTTCCCCATGTTTTCGCCCCTCTCCGCCCGACCATGGTGCGGCCCGGTGGCAAGCCCGCGCCCGCTACCCCATCGGTACCCAATCCGGGCACCGCCCAGCCATCCGATCGCGGACAGTGGGGGTCGTACCGGCGCGATACTGTCGGTTCATGGGGGACGCTGGTTCCGTCGCGCCGGTCCGCTGGCAGCGCGCCCGGCACATCGCCCGCCTCGCGGCGATCGGCACGGGCGCCACCGTGGCGGCCACCGCCGCCACCGGCGGGGTGCTGCTCGGTCAGGCCCGGCAGGCCCGCCGCACCATCCCGATGGCGCAGGCCCCGCCGCCGCGCTGCGACGGCGTCTACGGCGCGAGGCTGCCCGGCCCGCCGGTCACCGTGGTCGTCCTGGGCGACTCCTCGGCAGCCGGCTACGGCGTGCACAGGCGCCGGGAGACCCCCGGCTCGCTGCTGGCCACCGGGCTGTCCCGCCGCCTGCACCGGCCGGTACGCCTGCACCGGTTCGCCGTGGTGGGCTCGCTGTCGTCCGGGCTGAAGCCGCAGGTCGAGTCCGCCCTGGAGGTCGAGCCGGACGTGGCGGTGATCCTGGTGGGCGGCAACGACGTCACCAACCGCACGCCGCCGGGGCTGGCCGTGCGTTACCTGGTCGACGCGGTCCGCACGCTGCGGGCGGCCGGCTGTGAGGTGGTCGTCGGCACCTGTCCCGACCTGGGCACCATCCGGCCGATCCAGCCGCCGCTGCGCTGGCTGGCCCGGCGCTGGAGCCGCCAGCTCGCCGCCGCCCAGACGGTGGCTGTGGTGGAGGCCGGTGGCCGTACCGTCTCGCTCGGCGACATGCTCGGGCCACGGTTCGCCGCCGAGCCCGGCCGGATGTTCGCCTGGGACCGGTTCCACCCCTCCGCCGAGGGGTACGCGATCGCCGCGGCAGCCCTGCTGCCCACCGTGCTGTCCGCGCTGGGCGCCGTCCCGGAGCGCAGGCCTGTCCTGCCCGGCGTGGAAGGCGTACGGTCGCTCCCGGAGGCGGCTCACGAGGCGGCCCGGCACGCCGGTACGGAGGTCAGCGGCGCCCAGCTCCGTGGCCGCGACCGCGGGCCCGGCGGCCGCTGGGCCCAGCTTCGCCGACGGGCCTTCTTCGGCGTCGGCGCGCTGCCCCCGACCGGCAGCGCCGCCGACTCGGCCACCCTGGAGGAAACGGCATGAGCGAGCGAATCGGCCAGCTCAGCGCACAGGTGCCTCATGGCGGCACGGAGCGAAGCGGAGTGCGGTCATGAGCGAGCGCGGTGAGGCGGCCCGGTGGGGCCGGGCGGCGGCCCTGTCGCTGCTGGCCGGCACGGTGGGCGGCGCGGCGGTCCTCGCCGGGCAGGCCATCGCCGCCCGCAGCCGGGAGTACGCCCAGCCCGAGCTGGGTCTGGTGCTGCGTGCCTCGGTCGGCCGGGCGGACGCGCCGCCGCTGCGGCTGGTGCTGCTCGGCGACTCGTCGGCGCTCGGCGTCGGCGTCGACCGCTTCGAGGAGACGATCGGCGGTCAGCTCGCGAACCTGCTCGCCGAGGGGCCGCACGGCCGCCGGGTGCACCTGTCCAGCGTCGGGGTCTCCGGCTCCCGCGCCACCGACCTGGCGACCCAGGTGGCCCGGGCACTGCTGGGCGAGCGGCCCGACGTGGCGGTGGTGCTGATCGGGGCGAACGACGCGACCGCGCTGGGTCGCCCGGGTGACGCGGCTGCCTATCTCGGCTCGGCGGTACGCCGGCTGCGGGAGGCGCACGTCGAGGTGGTTGTGGGCACCTGCCCGGACCTCGGCGCGGTACGCGCGGTGGCCGCCCCGCTGCGCCAGGTGCTCGGCTGGTCCGGCCGGCGGATGGCGCGGGCCCAGACGGCTGCCGTGCTGGACGCCGGGGGCACGGTGGTTGACCTGGGCACCGAGACGGGACCGGTGTTCCGCGCGGATGCCGGCACGCTCTGCCGCGACGGCTTCCACCCGTCCGCCGACGGCTACCGGGTCTGGGCGCACGCCCTGCTGCCGGCGGTCGAGGCGGCGGCGACTGTCGCGTTCCGGCACCACCGCCGACCGCCCACGGGGTGACATTTCCCGCCCGCCGTACGCCTTCCCGCGCATGTTACTGGCGCGTTAACGTTGGCTCATGCCGATTGAGTCGCCCCGCGACGCCGTCATCGTCGCCACCGCCCGGTCCCCCATCGGCCGCGCGTTCAAGGGTTCCCTCCGCGAGGTCCGCCCGGACGACCTCGCCGCCACCATCGTCCAGGCCGCCCTCGACAAGGTCCCGGCGCTCGATCCCACCACCATCGACGACCTCTACCTCGGGTGCGGCCTGCCCGGCGGCGAGCAGGGCTTCAACATGGCCCGGGTGGTCGCCACCCTGATGGGCCTGGACGGCCTGCCCGGCGCCACGCTGACCCGCTACTGCGCGTCCTCGCTCCAGACCACCCGGATGGCGATGCACGCGATCCGGGCCGGTGAGGGTGACGTGTTCATCTCCGCCGGTGTGGAGATGGTCTCCCGGTACGCCCGGGGCAACTCGGACACGCTGCCGCCGGAGGCGCAGGCACTGGTCGGCGGCGGCTGGGAAAACCCCCGTTTCGCCGAGGCGCGGGAGCGTTCCGCGGCCCGCGCCCAGGGCGGCGCCGAGGTGTGGACCGACCCGCGCGAGGCCGGGCAGCTCCCCGACATCTACCTCGCCATGGGGCAGACCGCGGAGAACCTGGCCCAGGTGTACGACGTGACCCGCGAGGACATGGACGCGTTCGGCGTCCGCAGCCAGAACCTCGCGGAGAAGGCGATCGCGGACGGCTTCTGGGCCCGCGAGATCACCCCGGTCACCACGCCCGACGGCACAGTGGTCAACACCGACGACGGCCCGCGCGCCGGGGTGACGCTGGAGGCCGTGTCCGGTCTGAAGCCGGTGTTCCGCCCGGACGGCCGGATCACCGCAGGCAACTGCTGCCCGCTCAACGACGGCGCCGCCGCCGTGGTGATCATGAGCGCCGAGCGGGCGTCCGAGCTGGGCCTCACCCCGCTGGCCCGGATCGTCTCCACCGGTGTCACCGGGCTCTCCCCCGAGATCATGGGCCTGGGTCCGGTCGAGGCGTCGAAGCAGGCGCTGAAGCGGGCCGGCATGACCATCGACGACGTCGACCTGGTCGAGATCAACGAGGCGTTCGCCGCGCAGGTGATCCCCTCGTACCGGCAGCTCGGCATCCCGGAGGAGAAGCTGAACGTCGCCGGTGGCGCTATCGCTGTCGGCCACCCGTTCGGCATGACCGGCGCCCGGATCACCGGCACGCTGCTCAACGCGCTGGAGTGGCACGACAAGACGATCGGCCTGGAGACCATGTGCGTCGGCGGTGGCCAGGGCATGGCGATGGTGCTGGAGCGACTGAGCTGAGACCGGTTCGCCGGGGCGCGGGCCGGGTACGGGAGGCCGTATGGCGACCGTCGTGGAACGTGAGCGCAAGTACTCCGGCGACGAGGGTTTCCAACTGCCCGACCTGACCGGGTGCGGTGGCGTCGTGACCATGTCCGACGCCACCGTCTCGGATCTGGACGCCGTCTACTGGGACACCGACGACCTGCTCCTGCTGCGCAGCGGGCACGCGCTGCGCCGGCGTACCGGCGGGCACGACGCGGGCTGGCATCTGAAGGTGGGCGCGGTCGGCGGCGCGCGGGTCGAGCACCAGTTCCCGGCCGGTGCGTCCGACGACGGCCCGCCGGCCGAGTTGGTCGCGCTGATCCGGGGCGCGTCGCGGGGCCGTCCGGTCGCGCCGGCCGCCCGGGTGGTCAACCATCGCCGGGAGCGCCGGCTGCTGGACGCGGACGGCCGGGTGCTGGCCGAGGTGGCCGAGGACGACGTCCGGTCCGAGGATCTGGTGGACGGTGCCGCGCGGACCTGGCACGAGATCGAGATCGAGCTGGTCGAGGGCGACGAAGGGCTGCTCGACGCGCTGGGCGAGCGGCTGGGCGCGGCCGGCGCCCGGGAGGTGGCGGTCAGCAAGTCGCACCGGGCCGTCGCCGGCCGGATCGAGCGCTTCGACGACGAGCCGGCTGACGGCCCCGCGGGTCCGGTTCTCGGGTACGCCCGGGCGCAGCGGGACGCGATCGTCGGCAACCACGCGGCCGCGTACCAGGGTGACGAGGACGCGATCCACGACATGCGCGTCGCGACCCGCCGGTTGCGGGCGACGCTGCGGACGTTCCGGGGCCTGTGGGATCGCCGGGAGAGCGAGGCGGTCCGGGCCGAGCTGCGCTGGCTCGGCGGCGAACTGGGCCGGGTCCGCGACACCCAGGTGATGGCCGCCCGGCTCACCGAGGCGGTGCACGAGCTGCCGGACGAGCTGGTGCTCGGCCCGGTGGCCGCGCGGATCGGTGAGCGGTTCGCGGCCGACCGGGCCGGGGCGACGGCGACGCTGCGGTCCGCGCTGGACTCCGACCGCTATCCCGAGCTGCTGGCCCGCCTGGATCGGCTGGTCGACGGCGCACCCGCCGACGTCGGCCGGCGCTGGGTGGACCGCCGGATCCGCAAGGCGGTACGCCGCGCGGACGAGCGGCTGGACCGGGCGCTCACGGTCGAGGGGCCGGCCGGGGACGCGGCGCTGCACGAGGCGCGCAAGAAGCACAAGGCGGCCCGGTACGCGGTGGAGGTGCGTGAGCCGAGCGCCGGTAGACCGGCTGCCCGCCTGGTGAAGCGGTTCAAGGCGCTCCAGGATCTGCTCGGCACCCACCAGGACTCGGTGGTGACACGGGAGACGCTCCGGCGGCAGGCGCTCCAGGCGTACGCCGACGGCGAGAACACGTTCACCTACGGCCTGCTGCACGCGAGGCAGGCGGAGGCCGCCGGCCACGACCGCCCCGCCGTCCTGCGGGCACGCGACCGGGCAAGACGCCGCAAGGTACGCCGCTGGCTCAAGCCCTGACCGCCCCCTCCACCCGGTCGATCATGAGGTTGGCGGGGATTCGCGTCCGTTTTGTCGCTGCCAACCTCATGATCAACGCAACAGAGGGCGAGGTCAGAGGGCGGTGCGGGTTCGGGTTATCGCCTCTGTGGCCTCGGTCAGCACGGGCTCGGGGGGCGCGGCCAGGGTCAGATCGGCGGCGACCACGCGGAGCTGGTCGGGCAGGGCCAGGTCGCTCGGCAGCCGGGGCACATCGCGGCGCGGCTCACCCGCCGCGTCGGCGGCCAGGTTGGCGATCTCCTGGACCAGCTTGTGCACCAGGTCGGCCCGGGACACGTTGCCGCCCCCGGCCGGAGCCGACCAGCGCGGCTGCTGCCAGTGCTGCACCTGTCGGACCAGCAGGGTCACCGCCCGGTCCAGTTCCGCTGCGCTCATCGCCGCCGAGTCTACGGTCAGCGGCGTACGTAGCTGAGCAGGCGCAGGATCTGCCAGTACAGGAAGATCAACCCGACGAGCAGCCCGAACGCGCAGTACCAGGCGTAGCGGCGGGGCAGCCGGTTGGCCGCCGACCGCTCGACCAGGTCGAAGTCGAGGACGAAGCTGAGCGCGCCGGCGATGATCGCCACCCCCGAGAACACGTACGGCAGCCAGCCCACCCGGTCGCTGAGGCTGTAGACGGCCACGCCCTGCCGCCCGGTGAACAGGTACGCGAACAGGTTCACCAGGCCGATCGCCACGATCCCGACGAGCGTGCCGATGACCAGGCGGGCCAGGCGCGGGGTGGCGCGCACCAGCCGGGCCCGGTAGAGCGCGGCCATACCGAGGAAGACGCCGAACGTGCCGACCACCGCCTGCACCACGATGCCCGGGTAGACCAGTTCGAAGGCGCGGCTGGCCACCCCGAGCAGCAGCCCCTGCAGCACCGCGTACCCGACGATCACCGGCGGGCTGGTGATCTGCTTCAGCGAGATGACGAGCACCAGGGCGAGGCTGGCCAGCGCGCTCCCGGCCAGCGCGGCGGAGATCCACGCGGCCTGCGGCACCAGCACCCAGGACAGCGCCGCCGTGACGCCGGTGACCAGCAGCAGCCCCACGGTCCGGCTCACCACGTCGGCCACCGTCATCGCGGCGGCGGTCCCGCCCCCGAGCACCTGCCGTTCGGCGCGGCCGACGTCGTCCAGCCGGTCCAGCACCGGATTGGCACTGCGCACCGCGACCACCTCCCGCCGACGTACCCGAGTCCCACTCTGCCCCGGGCGGCGCGGCAGGGACGGGAAAACGGCGACGCCCGCCGCCGCGGATGCGGCAGGCGGGCGTCGGCGGCGGGCGTCGGTCAGTCGTCGCCCTGGAAGTAGCTGAGCAGCCGCAGGATCTCGATGTAGAGCCACACCAGGCCGACCACGATGCCGAAGGCGGCCGTCCAGGCGTAGCGCTGCGGGAGGCCCATGCGGACCCCCTCCTCGATCTGCGCGAAGTTGAGCACGAAGCTCAACGACGCCACCACGATGCAGACCAGGCTGAACCCGATCGCCAGCGGGCTGCCGTCGCGCAGGTGCGTGTTCACGCCGAACAGCGCCAGCACCAGGTTGACCATCATCACGCCGAACAGGCCGGCCATGATCGCCACCATGATCCGGGCGAACTTCGGGGTGGCCCGGATGATCCGCGCCTTGTAGATCATGGCCATCAGGAAGAACACGCCGAACGTGCCCGCGACCGCCTGGAGCACGATGCCGTCGTAGAGCGACTCGAACGCCTTGCTGACCATGCCGACGAAGACGCCCTCGATGATCGAGTACGCCACCACGAGCGCCGGGTTGGCCATCCGGGAGAACGAGATGATCAGACCCAGCACCAGGCCGACCACCGCGGCGCCGATCCACGCCACGCCGACGAGCGAGTCCGGCACGAGCACCCAGGCCGCTGCGGCCGAGGCGCCGAGGATGGCGAGCATGAGGACCGTCTTGACGACCACGTCGTCGAGCGTCATCGGGGTCACGGTGGGCGGGGCCACCTGCTGGCCGTAGCCGCCCGGGTAGGGCTGCTGCGGGTACTGCTGCTGGGGGTACTGCTGGGGGTGTCCGGGCTGACCGTAAGGCCCGGGCTGGGCGTACCCGGCCGCCCGCTCACGCTCCGCCGCCTGGCCGAGCCGGGCGAGCACCGGGTTCGAGGTCTTCACTTCTCAGGCCTCCCTCAGGGGGTCGATCGCACGTAGACGTGCTACTCCAGGGTAAACGTGGCCGCAATCGCGCGTGCGACGGCTAGCTGTGGGAAAGCTGAGAGTTCGTGTGCCCGGGGCGGGGGTCGAACCCGCACGCCTTGCGGCAGCCGCTTTTAAGGCGGCCGTGTCTGCCGTTCCACCACCCGGGCGGGTGACACCGGCGCGCCGACACGCGCGGTGCAGATCTCACCGTAGCGGCTCGGCCGCGACGCGGCGTACCCCGACGGCTGCGGCCGATATGGTCGAGGCCGTGACCAGCGCCGCCCGCACGGCCCCCGGGCCGGATCAGGTCCGGGCGGTGCGCCCGGCGGCGGTCACGCGGCGGATGGCGGCCGCCGTCCGGCGGCGCCGCGCGGACCTGCTCGTGGGGCTGGCGTTCGTCGTGCTCGCCGGCTGGCTCACCCACGGCCTCTGGCCGGCGCCGGGCACGCGGGTGCTCGCGCTCAACCCGGCCGACCAGACACTGTACGAGTGGTTCCTGGCGCTCGACGCGCGCGCCCTTCGCGGCGAGCTGAGCCTGGTCAGCGACCGCCTGAACGCGCCGGACGGGGTCAACCTGATGGCGAACACCTCGGTCGTCGCGCTCGGCGTGCTGCTCGCCCCGGTCACGCTGGCGTTCGGGGCGCCCGTCACGTTCGCGCTGCTGGTCGCGCTCAACATGGCCGGCACCGCGCTGGCCTGGTACCTGCTGTTCACCCGTGTCCTGCGGGCCCGCCGGCTCGCCGCCGGGCTCGGCGCGTCACTGTGCGGCTTCGGGCCGGGCGTGGTCTCGCAGAGCAACGGCCACCTGCACATGACCGCGCAGTGGCTGGTCCCGGTGCTGGTCTGGCTGGTGGTCCGGCTGCTGCGCGCCGCCGACCCGTCCGGGCGCCCGGACGGCCCGGACCGGCGGCGGATGGTGTCGTCGGCGGCCGGGCTCGCCGCGGTCGTCATCGTCCAGGTGTTCGTCGGCGAGGAGGTGCTCTTCCTCACCGCGCTCACGCTGGCGGTGATGACTCTCGCGTACGGGATGGCCGACCGGGATCTGCTGCGCCGGGCCGGTCCCGGCTTCGCCCGTGGACTGATCGGCGCCGCCGGGCTGGCGCTGCCGGTGCTGGCGTACCCGCTCTGGGTGCAGTTCGCCGGTCCGCAGGGCGTCGCCGACGGGATGTTCCCGCCCGCCTACTTCTCCGCCGACCTGGCCGGCTGGACCCGCCTCTCCGCGCTGACGCTGTTCGGCAGCCCGGAGGCGGTCCGGCTGACCACCGGTCCGGCCGAGTTCACCACGTTCCTCGGCTGGCCGCTGCTGCTGGTAGCGGTCGGCTGCGCGGCCTGGCTGGGCCGGCGGCCCCTGGTGGTGGCGCTGGTGGCCGGCGCGCTGGTCACGGCCACGCTCGCGCTCGGCCCCGAGGTCGTGGTCGGCGGCGAACGGACCGGGCTCCCCGGCCCGTACCGGCTGCTGGCCGGGCTGCCGGTGGTGGACGGCGCGCTGCCGATGCGCTTCGCGCTGGCGGTGCTGCCGCTGGTCGGCACCGTGCTCACGCTCGCCGTGCACCGGGCGCTCGGCGAATCCGGCCGAGTCCGCCGGGCCGTCCCGATCGCGGTCGGCGCGGCGGTGCTCAGCGTCCTGCCGACACCGCTGCCCACGATGGACCGGCCGCCGCTGCCCGAGTTCGTCACCGGCGGCCACTGGCGGCAGTGCGTACGCCCCGGCGGGGTGCTGGTGCCGGTGCCCACCGCCACCCCGCAGGACCCCTGGCCGATGCGCTGGGCCACCGCCACCGGCGTCGACTTCGGCATGCCGGAGGGCTTCTTCATCGGCCCGTACGGCCGGGGCGGCTCGGCCACCATGGGCACCTGGCAACGCCCCACCTCGGCCCTGCTCGCCGACGTGGCCCGGCGGGGCGTGGCGCCCGCGGTCGGCGACCGGCAGCGCCGCCAGGCCGCCCGGGACGTCGAGTTCTGGCGCGCGTCCTGCGTCGCGGTGACCGACGACGCGCCGCACGCGGAGATGCTGCGCCGCACCCTGGAACAGCTCTTCGGGCCCGGTACCCGCCTCGCCGACGCCTGGACGTGGCGGTTCTGACCCGACAGCGGTTCTGACCCCGGACACGGCGAAAGGGCCCCTCCCGTACGGAAAGGGCCCTTTCGCGGACGTGCGTCAGACGCGCGCGGCAACCGGCGGGGCGGACGCCTCGGCGAACTCCTCACGCGGGTCGTGCAGCTGGCCCAGCGCGACCACCTCACGCTTGAGGAAGAACGCCAGTGTCCAGTCGACCACCACGCGCACCTTGCGGTTGAACGAGGGGATCCGCGACATGTGGTACGTCCGGTGCATGAACCAGGCCGGCCAACCGGTCATCTTGATGCCGTAGACCTGCGCCACGCCCTTGTGCAGGCCGAGGCTGGCCACGCTGCCGGCGTGCTTGTGCTTGTAGTCGACCGGCTCGCGCCCGCGGATCACGTTGGCGATGTTGTCGGCCATCCGCGCCGCCTGCCGCACCGCGTGCTGGGCGCTCGGCGAGCAGAAGTTGCCCGGCTCCTTGGTCAGGTCCGGCACCGCGGCGCAGTCGCCCGCGCTCCACGCGCCCTCGATCACCCGGTCGCCGTCCACGATCTGCAGGGTGGGCCGGCAGGTGACCCGGCGGCGCTCGTCGCGCGGGAAGTCCGTGGCGTCGAGCATCGGCGACGGCTTCACACCGGCGGTCCAGACGATGGTGTCGGACGGGAAGCTGTCCCCGTCGGAGAGCTTCACCACACCGTCGACGCAGGACTCCAGCCGGGTGTCCAGGCGGATGTCCATGTCCCGCTTCATCAGCTGCTGCACCGTGTAGGCGCCCATGTCCCGGTCGACCTCGGGCAGCACCCGCTGGGTCGCCTCGACCAGCACCCAGCGCATCTCCTCCGGCTTCAGCTCCGGGTAGTAGCGCAGCGCGTCGCGGGCCATGTCCTCCATCTCGGCGAGCGCCTCGATGCCGGCGTAGCCGCCGCCGACGAAGGTGAACGTCAGCGCCCGGCTGCGTACCGCCGGATCGGTGGTGGAGGCCGCCACGTCGAGCCGGTCCAGCACGTGGTTGCGCAGGTAAATGGCCTCACCGATGGTCTTGAACCCGATGCCGTGCTCGTGCAGGCCGGGAATCGGCAGGGTGCGGGAGACCGAGCCGGGCGCGACCACCACGTGGTCGTACGGGATCTCCCGGGCCGGGCCGCTGATCGGCTGCACCACGGCGGTCATGCGGTCGTGGTCGATCCGGGTGACAGTGCCGGCCACCACGGTGCACTTACGCAACTCCCGCCGCAGCGGCACGACGGCGTGCCGCGGGGAGATGTTGCCCGCCGATGCCTCTGGGAGGAACGGCTGGTACGTCATGTGCGGCTGCGGGTCGACGACGATGACCTCGGCCTCACGGCTGCTCAGCTTCTTGGACAGGCGCAGAGCGGCGTACAGGCCCACGTGACCGGCACCCACGACAAGGATCCGCTTCGGGTTCACGTCATCTATCTTTCCCCGCGGGCCCCCGGTAATCCCGCGCGAGACCCCCTTCTGTGACGGAGCACAACCCGTGTGACCTGCGCAACGTCACCGGAACGCTGCGTCACCTGCGACGCAGCAGCCAGCCCAGCAGCGCGCTCAGCCCCACCGCCACCAGCAGCCCCACCACTGTCGCCGCCTGCGAGCCGTCCGTCCCGCCGACCCCACCGAGCCACGCCAGCACCACGCCGAGCACAGCGCTGGCGAGCACCACGCCGCCGGCCCGGCTCAGCCACCGGAACACCAGGTCCGGGTCGATCAGCCCGTCGTAGGGCAGCAGCGCGGCGAGCGCGCAGAGCGAGTGCGCCAGGTAGAGCAGCGTCGCCACGGCGAGCAGCCGCCACAGCGCCGGTGGCCGGTCGAAGCCGAGCGTGGCCAGCAGCCAGCCGGCGACAGTCACCAGCGCGGTGAACGTCGGCCAGATCCGGCGCGGCCCGAACGCCGGCAGCACCGCGGCCACCGTCAGGGCCAGCAGCGAGCGCGCGGTGAGGGCCTGCACCGGGTACGCGAGCAGGAAACCGGCCAGCACGGTGAGGAAGATGCCGCCGCGTACCAGCAGCGGCAGCGGGCTGACCCGGGCGGCGGCGTACCGCAGCGCCCGCACCCGCTCGACCACAGCGCTCACCGCAACCCTGCCTTCGGGGCGGTCGCCAGGCGGGCCACGTCGCGCAGCACCTCGTCCAGGCTGCCGGCGCCGGCCCAGCGCACCACCGGCACGCCGTGCTCGCGGAGCTGGCCGATCATCGTGTCCCGGTCCAGCCGCCACAGCCGGTACGCCACCTCGGCCCAGCCACGTTCCTTCGGCATCGGCAGCTCGGCCGGCAGCGTGTCCACCGCCACCACGAACCGGCCGCCGCGGGCCAGCCGGGCCAGCATCTGCGCGGACCGCTCGTCGAGCAGCGGGGTGAGCACCACCACGAGCGCGTCCGAGGAGAGCAGTTGCGGGCCGAAGACCTGGTCGTACGGCTCGTGCGGGGACGACTCGGCGTGCACGTCGAGCAGCCACTCCAGCACGGTCAGGTACTGCCGCCGCCCGGTGGCCGGACGCAGCCGGCGAGCGGCCGGGCCGTACTCCAGCATCGACACCCGGTCGCCGCGGTGCAGGTAGTGCTCGGCGATCGCGGCGGCGGCCCGGACCGTGGTGTCCAGCACCGACGCCGGGCCGTTCACCCCACCGGAGCGGCCCGCCTCGGCCAGCACGTCCAGCAGCACCACCACCTCGGCGTCCCGGTCCGAGAGCGTCGCCGCGACGTGCAGTTGGCGGGCGCGCAGCGACACCCGCCAGTCGATGCGGCGCAGCCGGTCGCCGGGTGCGAACACGCGGACCCCGGCCAGTTCGCCGCCCTCGCCCGGCCGTCGCGACCGGTGCGCGCCGACCAGCCCGGCGGCCCGGGGCATCACCTCGACCGCGTCGAACGGCTCGGTACGCGGATAGACCCGGGCGCGGATCGGGTCGGTGATCACGGCGCGGGAAACCAGCAGCCCGTCGGCGGCGGCGACCCGCACCCCGGCCGGGCCGATCGGGTGCCGCCCCCACCGCAGCGCCGTGCCGGTCAGCTCCAGGTCGACAGCGCTGCCCCGGGGTACGGAGGTGACGAACGGGCGGTCCGCCCCACCGGATCGGCTCACGTCCAGCCCGGCGCCGCCGAAACCGACCTGCTCCACCCGCAGCCAGCGCGACATCCGGGTCCGCACCACCGCCACGTCGTACCCGATCAGGTCCGGGTTGGCCACCGCGACGGTCGCGGCCAGCGGGGAGCCCTCGACCAGGTGGGTGTCCCCGACACTCAACTCCAGCTCCGGCAACCCGGCCGGGCGGCGGCGCAGCGCGTACGCGGTGCCGAGCGCGAACGGCGTGGCGAGCACCACCAGGTCGATGCGGCCGAGCAGCACCGCAGCGATGAGCAGCACGCCGGTGAGCAGCACGGCCCGGCCGAGCGCCCAGGTGGGCGCCCAGCCGCTCGCCGCCTCGGCCCGGTCCATCAGCGCCCGGCGGCGTAGCTGGGCAGCGCGCCGCTGGCCGGGGCGGGCGTGGACTCCAGCACCTCGCCGACCACGAACGCCGGGTCGACCCGGCGCAGCCACATCTCCGGCCGCAGCGTGATCCGGTGGGCCAGCGCGGGCGCCGCCACCGCCTTGACGTCCTCCGGCACGACGTAGTCCCGGTTGGCGAGCACCGCCCGGACCCGGGACAGCAGCAGCAGCGCCAGCGAGCCGCGCGGGGACGCGCCGACGAGCACGGACGGGTGCTCCCGGGTGGCGGCGGTCAGCGCCACGATGTACCGGCCGACCGAGTCCTCGACCACCACGTCCTCCAGCGCCGCCTGCATGGCGCGCAGCGTGGCGGCGTCCACCACCGGCTTGATCTCGGCCTCCTCGCGGCGGCGGGCGATCCGGCGGCGCAGCACCTCCCACTCCTCGTCGTGGTTCGGGTAGCCGAACGACACCCGCAGCAGGAACCGGTCGAGCTGCGCCTCCGGCAGCGGGTACGTGCCCTCGTACTCGATGGGGTTGGCGGTGGCGAGCACGTGGAACGGCTCGTCGAGCCGGTAGGTCACGCCCTCCACCGACACCTGCTTCTCCTGCATCGCCTCCAGCAGCGCCGACTGCGTCTTCGGCGGCGTCCGGTTGATCTCGTCGGCGAGCAGCAGGTTGGTGAACACCGGCCCGGCCCGGAAGGCGAAGTCGCCGCTGCTCTGGTCGTAGAGGAACGAGCCGGTCACGTCGGCGGGCAGCAGATCCGGCGTGAACTGGAGCCGCCGGAAGTCCAGCCCGAGCGCCTGCGCGAAACAGCGCGCGGTGAGCGTCTTGCCCAGGCCGGGCAGATCCTCCAGCAGCACGTGACCACCGGCGAGGATGCCGGCCAGCACCAGCTCCAGCGCGTCCCGCTTGCCGACCACGACGGTGCCGACCGCCTCCAGGACGGTCCGGGCGAGCCGGCCCACCTCGGCGGGGGCCATGCTCCGGTCCACGTCGTTCATCAGATCTTCTCCAGTTCGGCGACGATCGCCGCGAGGTCGCGCGGCGACGGAGGGCGGCGGGCGGGGGTGGTGAGGAACGTCCACAGTGGCTCGCCGAGCACCGACCGGGCGCGGGCCGGATCGGATTCGCGGGTGACGCCGTGGCGCTGGCGCAGTCGCTCGTCGGCCAACTCGCCGAGGCGGGGCAGGATGCGTTCGGTGAACCGCTCCCGGTTGTCGGCGGACCAGTCCAGCGGGCGCTCCCAGCCGTTGATCGCGGTGCGCAACGCGTCCCGGGCGGACCAGTTCCAGGTGCCCGGCTCCTCACCGGCGGGCGCGCGGGCACCGGCGCGGAGCGGCGGCGGGGGTGAGAGAGCCGTGGTGACCCGGCGTACCGCGAGCACGGCGAGCACCCCGGCCACGACGATCCAGAGCGGCACCTTCAGGCCGACCGCGCGCAGCCCGACCACTACCACCACGACGACGGCGGCGGTGACCGCCGCGGTCCGCAGCAGCGCGCGTGACCGCCCGCCGCCCGAGGGCCGCACGTCCTCCCCGGCGGGCTCCTCGCCGAACGAGAGCAGGTCGTCGATGCTCGTGCTCACGACGCACCCCCCGCCAGGCTGGTCAGCTCGCCGCGCAGCCGGCGCAGCGCGGCGCGGGCCTGATCCCGGGTGCGCTCGTCGACCGGGTGGGTGGCGTACCGGGCCTCCCGGTAGACGTGCGCGAAACCGTCGAGCACGTCGGCGCTGGCGATCGCCGGGATGCCGGCCTCCGGGTCGCCGCGCAGCAACCGGGCGACCAGGTCGGTCGGGGTGTCGCCGGTGTGCCGGGGCACGCCCGCGTCCTCGGCGGCCTCCTCCAGGCGTACCCAGCAGGCGATCACAGCGGTCCGCGGGTCGGTGGAACGGTCGTCCAGTTCGACGAGGCCGGCGTCGAGCGCGGCCACCACCTCACGCGCGGTCCCCTCGGCGGTACGCCGGGTGCGCCGCACCGGCACGGCACGGGTGGTACGCCGCAGCGCGCCCCGGAGCACGTTCCACAGCACGTACCCGATCGCGCCCAGCACCGCCGCGGACAGCAACGCCACGGCGGCGGTGGCCAGCCAGCCGGGCACGCCGCCCGAGGCGGACTCCCCCACGTCGCGCGGCTCGACCGGGTACGACGGCACCGCCTCCGGCGACGGGTAGTCCGGCACGTACGGGATGGTGTCGGCCGCGGGCGGGATCCGGCTGGCCCCGATGGCGGAGTGACCGGCGGCGAACGCGGCGAGCGCGAGCAGCACCGTCACCGCGGCGACCGGCCACCACCTGCGCAGTACGCCGAAATCCATCCCACCGCCTCAGGTGTTCCTCAGTCCACCCCGGCCAGGTCCTTCGCCCGGGTGAACACGTCGTCCAGCATCGCCGGCGTGAGCCGGCCGGTGAACGTGTTCTGCTGGCTGACGTGGTAGCAGCCCAGCAACTCCGGCACGGACTCGCCGGACCAGTGTGCCCCATGGCCGAACGCCGGTCGCGGCGTGGGCGGTCGCTGCCCGTACACCTGACGGAGCACCGGCCACCACGCGGCCCACGCGAACGCGCCCAGCGCGACCACGACGCGCAGCGTGGGCCGAATGAGTTCGACCTCGCGGTGCAGCCACGGCGCGCAGGTGTCCCGCTCGGCCGGGGTGGGCTTGTTGTCCGGCGGCGCGCACCGCACCGCGGCGAAGATGCGGGTGTCGCGCAGCGTCAGGCCGTCGTCGGCGGAGACGCTCGTCGGCTGGTTGGCCAGCCCGGCGCGGTGCAGTGCGGCGAACAGGACGTCGCCGGACCGGTCCCCGGTGAAGATCCGGCCGGTGCGGTTGCCGCCGTGCGCGGCCGGCGCCAGGCCGAGAATGGCGATGCGCGCGTCCTGCGGGCCGAGGCCGGGCACCGGCCGTCCCCAGTAGTCCTGGTCGCGGAACGCGGCCCGCTTGACCAGCGCGACCTCCTCGCGCCACGCCACCAGGCGCGGGCAGGCGAAGCAGTCACTGACCGCGCCGTCGAGGTCGGCCAGGTCGGCCGCCCGCGCGGCGCGGGCGACCACGTCCTGCGGGGTACGCGACTCAGCCAAGCTTCGCCCGGAATAGTTCCAGCGTGCGGGCCCAGGCGGTGGCGGCGGCCCGCTGGTCGTAGTGCTCCGGCCGGTCCTCGTTGAAGAACGCGTGCGCGGTGCCCGGGTAGTCGAACGTCTGGCAGGTGCCGCCGGCCGACTCGATGGACCGGCGGACGCTCTGCACCCCGTCGGCAGCGGACAGGCCGTCCGCCTCGGAGCAGTGGATGAGCGCGGCCTTCCCCGCATAGTCGGCCCAGTCGGCGGCCATGCCCTCCCAGGGCAGGCGCGGGTAGAACCCGGCGGTGGCCACGATGCGCTCGGAGAACGTGGCCGACCACAGGGCGAGGCTGGCGCCCGCGCAGAACCCGGCGCAGCCCACCTTTCCGGCGACCTCGGGCCGGCTCGCCAGGTATTCGGCGGCAGCGGCGATGTCGCTCGCGGCCTCGTCCATCTGGGAGCTGTTGAGCATCAGCCGCGGCTCGGTCGGCTTCACAGCCGGGCCGCCGTGCCGGAAGTCGGGCGCGAGGGCGACGAAGCCGGCCTCCGCGAAGCGGTCGACCACGGCCCGTACGTGGGGTACGAGACCCCACCAGTCCTGGATGACGATGACCGCCGGGCTGGCCGCACCGCCGGAGGGTATCGCGAGATACCCCTCGCTCGTCCCCCCGTTGCCGGTGAAGCTCACCATCTCGCCCATGGGCCCGTCCTCCTTGCGGTCAGTCAACGTTGGCTGGTCGCACAGTTGGCTGTTATGTGCCGGTAGCGTGCCACGCCGTCAGCGGCCCGGGGAAGACGGAACAACAGTGGCATTCACCTCCTGTAGACCTCACAGCCGAGTAGTGGACGTCAGCCGCCCCAGCCCGGCGAGATCTTGGAAGATTGTGGCCCCTATGAGGGCCGTTTCCTTCCAAGATCTCGCGGGATCGAGCGCTCTCAGGGAGTTGACGTGGGTTCCGGGGAAGCGCTGGTGGTGGGCGCGGGCGGGGTGGCGCTGTCCGTGGGCGCGAATGCGGGCGGGGCGATCGACGGTGAGACCGGCGGTCCGAACGGGGCCAGCTCCGGACAGTACGGGTAGGTGTTACGCATCTCCGGCACCGAGCCCGTGTCAGCCATGCAGCTCGGCCAGCCGAGCGTGATCGGCACGCCGTTCTGGTCGAAGAGCCGCGCGTCGCGGATCAGCCGCCCCTGCTGGTCGTAGACGAAGACGTCCTCGATCCGGTCGTACCGGTGGTCCACCGACGTCTGCTCGTAACTGCCGTAGACGTCAGTGTCGGCGCGCTCGTCCACCTCGGCCAGCACGGCGATGGAGAACAACAGCAGCGCGGCGGTGGCGATCTGGTGCAGTTGTCGCCGCCACCCGGTGATCCCGGCCGAGCGACGACCCCACCACATGGACGCGACTATCGCGCCGATGAGCAGCAGCAGCCCCATCGAGCTGTTGCCGTCCAGCCGGGGCACCAGGCCGGACCGGCCGTCCACCATCCACGCCACGATCAGCGCGGCCAGCCAGCCGCGCACCAGCCACCAGGCCGGGCGCAGCGGACGCAGAAAGTCACTCACCGTCTCGTGCCCGAGCACCGGGCCGAGCTGGCGGTCGAGCAGACGCAGCTGGGTGGCCGCCTCCCGCCGGGCCTCGGCGAGGCGGTGGAAACGCGTCGGCCGCCGGCTCGGCTGGGCACCGGCGACGGCGCGCAGCTCGGCGGCGTACGCCTCGGGGGTGCCCAGCCGGTCGACGAGCGTGCCCTCGCCCTCGGCGGCGACCTCGGCGAGGTGTTCCGGCAGCTCCTCGGTCAACTCGTCGCGGACCTCCGGCGGCAGGTCGGCGAGCGCGGCCCGTACCCGGTCGACGTAGTCCGTGATCTCCTGCCCCGTGACGGTCATGCCGCCATCCCCCGATCGTCGAGCAGCGCGTCCATGGTGGTGGCGAACGAGCGCCAGGTCTTGCCGGAGCTGGTGAGCTGGTCACGCCCGGCGGCGTTGAGCGAGTAGTACTTGCGGTGCGGCCCGGACTCGCTGGGCACCACGTACGTGGTGAGCAGACCGGCCGCGAACAGCCGGCGCAGCGTGCCGTAGACCGAGGCGTCGCCGACCTCGGTGAGACCGGCCTCGCGTAGCCGCCGCAGGATGTCGTAGCCGTACCCGTCCTCGTCCTTGAGCACGGCGAGCACCGCCAGGTCGAGCACGCCCTTGAGGAGCTGCGTGGTATCCACGCTCCGCACACTAGTGCGCAATCCGCACTACCGTCAACAACACAGCACCATTCAGCAGGAGGAGGGTGGGCGGCAGGTGGCCGGCTAGGCGAGACTCCAGGCGGTGCCGTCCGGCAACTGCGACAGCATTTCCGCCGATGGCTCAGACGTAGAGCTTGCGGAGCTCGCGGGCGATGTCCGAGACCTCGGTCAGGGTGCCGCTTGCCACCGACATCACGAGAGCCTCGGCCTGATCAACGTCGACATCCTGGATCGGCACCTCGTTGAGGGCCAGAAACACCCGCCCCGCCGCCCAGGCGAGACGCTTGTTCCCGTCAATCAGCGCGTGGTTCATGCAGACCGAGTGCAGCAGCGCGGCGGCCTTGGTCCAGAGATCGGGATAAGCCTCCTGGCCGAACGCCACGGTGGCCGGGCAGACCACCGCCGATGAGAGCAGACCGAAATCACGGACCTGCGGCGCCCCACCCAGCACGATCGAGGCGATCTCCACGAGGTCGTCGACCTCGAGATAGTGGATCACTCCGCCAACCGCCGCAACAGCTCGGCGTCACGCTCGGCAACCTCCCGCGCAAGATCCCGCACGCGGGCACGATGACTGCGCGCCGAGACGTACTCCTCGACGGCCACGACGATGGTGGCGTTCATCGACCGGTGCTCCTGCTCGGCAAGCTGCTTGAGCCGTTCGTGCAGTCCCTCAGGAAGATTGACAGTGGTGACCATATGGAAATCATACCGGCCACACGCAGGGGAACCACCTATCCCGAGGTCGCCGCGAGGCTCCAGGCGATGCCGTCGAGGATGTCGTGCTCGGAGGCGACCACGGACGGCATCCCGGCCCGCTCCATGATCACTCGCAGCACCAGCGCGCCCGCGCCGATCACGTCGGCCCGCCCCGGGTGCATCACCGGGTACGCCAGCCGCTGCTCACTGCTCTTGCCGAGCAGGTCGGCGGTCACCTCGGCCACCTGCTCGTACGAGACGCGGGCGTGGTGGATGCGGCTCGGGTCGTACCCCTGAAGCCCTTCGGCCAGGGCGACCACTGTGGTGACCGAACCGGCGAGCCCGACCAGCGTGGCGGCCTCCCGGCCGGGCACGGCGGCGAGCGCCCGGTCCACGGCGGCGGCGATTTCGGCCTCGGCGGCGGCGATCTGCGCCGGACCGGGCGGGTCGCCGTGCAGGTGGCGCTCGGTCATCCGGACGCAGCCGATGTCCACCGAGATCGCGCCCCGCACGCCGTCCTCGCGGGTGCCGACAACGAACTCGGTCGAGCCGCCGCCGATGTCGACCACCAGGTACGGCGGTTCGGCGTCGGCGGGCAGGCCACGCACCGCGCCGGTGAACGACAGGCGCGCCTCCTCGTCGCCGGTCACCACCTCGGGCGGTACGCCGAGCGTGCGCTCGACCATGGCACGGAAGTCGGCCGCGTTGGAGGCGTCTCGGGAGGCCGAGGTGGCGCACATGCGTACCCGCTCGGCGCCGGACTTCTCGATCTCCGCCGCGTAGTCGGCGAGCGCCACCCGGGTCCGCTCGATGGCCTCGGGGGCGAGCATGCCGGTCTGGTCGACGCCCTGCCCCAGCCGCACGATCTCCATCCGCCGGCTGACGTCCACGAGCGGCGCCGAGTCCCCGTCCGACGCCTCCGGCAGATCGGCGATCAGCAGTCGGATCGAGTTTGTCCCGCAGTCGATGGCTGCCACGCGCGCACTCACGGCGCCCACCCTACGGCAGCCCGCCCTCACCCCCGGGCTCAGAGGCGCAGCAGCATGCGGGAGTTACCGAGGGTGTTGGGCTTGACCCGTTCCAGGTCCAGGAACTCCGCGACGCCCTCGTCGTACGAGCGCAGGAGCTGCTCGTAGACCGGCTGCGGCACGGGCGCGCCGTCGATCTCGCGGAAGCCGAACGAGCCGAAGAAGCCGGTCTCGAACGTGAGCACGAAGATCCGGGCGATGCCCAACTCCCGCGCCGAGTCGATCAGCTCGCCGACGATCCGGTGCCCGATCTTGTGGCCCCGGCAGGACGGGTCGACCGCCACCGTCCGGATCTCGGCCAGGTCCTCCCACATGACGTGCAGCGCGCCGCACCCGACCACTGTGCCGTCCGGCGTCACCGCGACCCGGAACTCCTGCACGTCCTCGTACAGCGTCACGGTCGCCTTGCTGAGCAGCCGCCGGTCGTCGGTGTAGGTGTCCACCAGCCGCCGGATGCCGCGCACGTCGGCGGTGCGGGCCCGGCGGACCGTGATCTGGTCGGCGCTCATCTCACTGGACCGCTGGCACGTCCACGCAGGGGCCGGCGGCCCACCACTTCTCCACCAGCGCCAGCGTCTCGTCGCCGAACGGGTTGACCCCCGGCCCGGCGGCGAGCGCGTGCCCCAGGTGCACGTGCAGGCACTTCACCCGCCCCGGCATGCCGCCGGCCGAGATGCCGGCGATCTCCGGCACCTCGCCGATCGCCTCCCGGCGGGTCAGGTAGTCCTCGTGCGCGGCCCGGTACTGCGCGGCCAGCTCCGGATCCTCGGCCAGCCGCTCGGCCATCTCCTTCATCAGCCCGGCCGACTCCAGCCGGCTGCACGCCGCCGTGGCACGCGGGCAGGTCAGGTAGAACAGCGTCGGGAACGGCGTGCCGTCGGCCAGCCGGGGCGTCGTCTCGACCACGTCGGGCAGGCCGCACGGGCACCGGTGGGCCACCGCGCGGGTGCCGCGCGGCGGGCGTCCGAGCTGCGCGGCCACCGCGGCCAGGTCGGCCTCGGTGGCCGGCTGGCGTTCCGGCGGGGGTACGGAGTCCGCCGCCGGCTCCTGCGGTGGTACGACGCTCAAGGAAGTGCCTTTCGTGTGGTGCTCACTTGTCCTGGCGCTCGGCGTTCGCCGCCCGCACGCTCCCCCACAGGGTGTCGTACCAGGGCTCCGGCCCGGTCGGCGCCCCCGGTTTCGCGCCCTTGCCGGCGTCCTTGGCCGCGCCCTCCGGGTCGGAGAGCACCACCAGCAGCGTCTCGCCCGGCTTGCCCATGAAGAACCGCTCCCGGGCCTGCGTCTTGACGTACTCCGGGTCCTTCCACTTGGCCGCCTCGGCGGTGAGCCGCTCGATCTCGTCCCGTTGGGCGGCCTGCGCGGCCTCCATCCGTTCGATGTCCGCCTGCTGGTCCAGGTAGACCCGGACCGGATAGGTGTACGCCAGGGCGAGCGCGATCAGCACCGCGAACAGCACTGTGGCGCGCCCGGTGAAGCGCCGGGGTTGGGGTGCGGTGAGCCGCTTGACCGGACCACCGGCAGCGGTACGCCGGGCCGCGGCGGGGCGGCTCGCGGAGCGTACGCCGTCGGTGGCCCGGGACGCGCCGGGTGACCGGCCGGCGGCGCGCGTCTCCGCGCGGACGCCGTTGTCGCGGGCCGTGGACCGGACCCGGGCAGCGCCCGTCCGGCCGGGCTGACCCGGCCGACGGGCGGGCCGCTGGCCACCCGGTGTGCGGCGCTGCTGCATCGTCACACCCCTCCCCCGGAGCGCTCGCTCAGGCCGAACGGTAACGCGGGAACGCGCCGGCGCCGGCGTACCGCGCCGCGTCGGCCAGCTCCTCCTCGATCCGCAGGAGCTGGTTGTACTTGGCCACCCGGTCCGAGCGGGCCGGAGCGCCGGTCTTGATCTGCCCGCAGCCGGTGGCGACGGCCAGGTCCGCGATGGTGGTGTCCTCGGTCTCGCCGGAGCGGTGGCTCATCATGCACTTGAAACCGGCCCGGTGGGCCAGGTCGACGGCGTCGAGCGTCTCGGTGAGCGAGCCGATCTGGTTGACCTTGACGAGCACCGCGTTGGCGGCCTTCTCCGCGATGCCCCGGGCGATGCGCAGCGGGTTGGTCACGAACAGGTCGTCGCCGACGATCTGGATCCGGTCGCCGAGCGCGGCGGTGAGGGTGGCCCAGCCGCTCCAGTCGTCCTCGGCCAGCGGGTCCTCGATGGAGACGATCGGGTAGTCGCCGGCGAGCTTGGTGTAGTAGTTGCTCATCTCCTCGGCGCTCTTCGCGGTGCCCTCGAACGTGTACGTGCCGTTGTCGAAGAACTCGGTGGCGGCCACGTCGAGCGCGAAGACGATGTCGGTGCCCAGCCGGTAACCGGCCTTCTCCACGGCCTCGGCGATCAGGTCCAGCGCGGCGGCGTTGGTGGGCAGATTCGGGGCGAAGCCGCCCTCGTCGCCCAGGCCGGTCGACAGGTCCTTCTTCTTCAGCACCGACTTCAGCGCGTGGTAGACCTCGGCGCCCGAGCGCAGCGCGTCCCGGAACGTCGGCGCGCCGATCGGCGCGATCATGAACTCCTGGATGTCGACGTTCGAATCGGCGTGCGCGCCACCGTTGAGGATGTTCATCATCGGCACCGGGAGAAGGTGCGCGTTCGGGCCGCCCAGGTAGCGGAACAGGCTCAGCTCGGCGCTGCCCGCGGCGGCCTTCGCCACGGCCAGGGAGACACCGAGGATGGCGTTCGCGCCCAGCTCGCCCTTGTTGTCCGAGCCGTCGATGTCGAGCATCTTCTGGTCGATCAGCCGCTGCTCGCTGGCCTCGTAGCCGATGAGCTGGTCGACGATCCGGTCCTCGATGTTGGCGACGGCCTTCTCGACGCCCTTGCCCAGGTAGCGGTCCTTGTCACCGTCGCGCAGCTCGACCGCCTCGAAGGCGCCGGTGGAGGCGCCGGACGGCACCGCGGCGCGGGCGATCGTGCCGTCGTCGAGCCCGACCTCGACCTCGACCGTCGGGTTGCCCCGCGAGTCCAGGATCTCCCGGGCGACGATTCCCTCGATGGTTGCCACTGAGTCGCTCCTCGTTTGTGTGGTTCCGGTCCGTATGGGCCGCGACGGTGCGGCTGAGGCAGGTGTTGAACGCAGCGTATCGGTCCCCGCCCCGCCGTACGCCGCTCGGGGCGGGCCCCGAGGCGCCTGCTGAGACGGACATTCCCGGATTACCGGTCGTCAACCGGCAACCGGTTTGCGAGACGTTGCGTCGATCGACAAGGCTGGGCATCATGCCTGCCGCCTCGACGACTCTCCGCGTGCTCGCCGCCTCGGTCATCGCGTCGCTCTCGGTCACCGGCTGCCAGGCGCTGGACGACGCCGGCGTCGCGCTCGGTCGGGCCGACCTGGTCAACGACCTCGCCGCGCGGATGGACCGGGCGCTGGAGCAGACCTGGGCCGCCGACTACCAGCTCGACGGCGGTCGCACCGCCTCGATCGCGCAGACCAGGAAGCCGCTGCGGTCCACGTACACCTGGCCCGGCGGCAAGATCACGGTGACGCAGGAGTCGGTGACCCGGTGCGCGAGCACCGCCGCCCGTACCTCCTGCACCGTGTCGCCGCCCGTGCTCACCGCCGGGAAGCCGTCGGTGATCGTCTACGACGAGGCGCGCAAGCAGGGCCTGGTCACGCCGCCCGCGGTGATCCGGCTGCTCACCGAGGCCGCGCTGGCGCCGGACGCGGTCATCGAGCAGAGCGACACCACGCTGGCCGGGCACCACGCCACCTGCGTGAACGTCACCCACGACGGCGAGCGCTTCAGCACGTGCGTGACGAACGAGGGCGTGCTGGGCAGCTTCTCCGGCATGATCGACGGCAAGTCCGCCGAGGTGACGCTGAGCCGCTACACCGAGAGCGTCGAGGCCGCCGCGTTCGCCGTGCCGGCCGGCGCGGGCGTGGTGGACCGCCGACCCGCCACGTCGTGACCCCGCCCGGCGGCGCCTCGTCCGGTGCCGGTTCGCGGCCCGCCGACGGCGCCGGTTCCGAGTCTGCTGTCGCCCGCCCGGCCGGCGCCGGGTTCCGGCCCGCTGCCGATCACGGGCGACCCCCGCGGGCAGGCGACCTGGCGCTGCCGGTCGCCGGCCGGAAACTGCTGACCGGTCCGGACGCCGCGCAGCCGCTGCGGATCGACGCGCTGCCCGGCGACCTCGCCTGGACACCCGTCGGCACGCTCGACGGCACCCCGGCGTGGGCGGCCGAGGTCACCGACCCCGAGTCGCTGCCCGGCAGGTGGCGCGGCTGGCGCGGCCTCGCCGCCGAGCTGCCCGCGCCCCACGCCGACCTGGCCGGGCGGGCGCTCGCCGTGGTCACCTGGCGGCGTACCCACAGGTGGTGCGGGGCGTGCCGGGCCGAGCTGGCAGACGTACCGGGTGAGACCGCGCGCCGCTGCCCGGACTGCGGCCTGACCGTGTTCGTGCCGCTGTCCGTCGCGGTACTGACCGCGATCACCCGCCCCGGCCCGGCCGGCGGAGCGGGCGAACTCCTGCTGGTCCGGCACGCGCACGGGCCGACGCAACTGTGGGCGCTCGTCGCCGGGTTCGTCGAGGCCGGCGAGTCGCTGGAGGCGGCAGTACACCGCGAGGTCGCCGAGGAGGTCGGCCTGACCCTGCGACGCCCCGCGTACGTGGACAGCCAGCCGTGGGCGCTGTCCGGACCGGGCACGCTGCTCGCCGGCTTCACCGCCGAGGTGACCGACCCGGCCGCCGAACCGGTGGTCGACGGGACGGAGCTGACCGAGGCTCGCTGGTTCCCGGTCGACGCGCTGCCCGCCGAGTTGCCGCCCGCGTACTCCCTGTCCCGCTGGCTGATCGACGCGGTCGCCGGCTGAGCCCTCACACCCCCAGCAGCGTGCGCAGGTGGCGCGGCGGCGGACAGTCGTGCGCCAGCATGGCGTCGTGCCAGTCGCGCACCGACACGCCGTCCGGCCGGGCGGCGGCGATGTCGGCCATCTCGCTGTAGCCGACGAAGTACGTGGAGAGCTGGGTGGAGGTGAGCAAAGCCCGCCGCCACTTGCCGGCCGCCTCGCCCTCCTCCTGGAAGCCGCGCCCGGTCATCAGCGCCATCGCCTCCGACTCGGGCAGGTCGTCGCAGTGCACGAGCTGGTCGAGCAGCGCGTTGATGGTCATCCGCAGTTGCATCTTGAGCTGCTGCAACCGCACCGGCAGCCCGCCGAAGCCGAGCCCGGCCATCAGCTCCTCGGTGTAGACCGCCCAGCCCTCGATGAACACGCCCGACTCGGTGAGCGCGCGTACCCGGGTCGGACCCTCGTAGCGGCGGGCGTGGGCGAGCTGGAGGAAATGGCCGGGCATCGCCTCGTGCACGGTCAGGTTGCGGACCATGTGATCGTTGTACTCGCGGTAGAACGACTCGACCCGCTGCGCCGGCCAGTCCGCCGGGGTGGGCGCGATGCAGTAGAACGTCGGCACGTCGGCCGTCTCCAGCGGCCCCGGTGAGTCGCAGTAGGCGACCGCCACACCCCGGGCGAACTCCGGCATCTCCTGGATGACGCACGGGTCACCGACCATGCTGACCAGGTCGTGGAGGCGGACGAAGTCACTCGCCTCGTCGAGCGTCACCGAGGCGAGGTCCACGATCGTGGCGTCGGCCGGGTGCTCGGCGGCCAGCAGGTCCAGCGCCCGGCGTACCGTCTCGTCGTCGCCCGGACCACCGACCAGCTCGACCGCCGCCGCCCGGATCTCCTCGGTGACCCGGTCCAGGTTTGCCCAGGCGCGGCGCTGCACCTCGGCGGCGCTCAGCTCGGTGTCGAGCGTGTGCCACAGCCGCGCCTCCCAGCGCCGCCGGCCCAACCGCGGGTCGCGCCCCGGGCCGGCGTCGGCGGCCAGGCCCTGCCGCAGCCAGGCCACGAACTCCTCCAGCGCGGCGATCGCGTCGGTGGCCGCCGGGCCGACCCGGTCCCGCAGCGCGGGCGCCTGGGCGAGCAACGCCGGCACCTCGTCGCGGATCAGCGCCGCCGTGCCGGTGAACTGCCCGACCGCCGTCTCCGCGTGGATCCGCGGCATGTCCCGCAGCGTCGCGCGCGCTGTCGCAAGCGCATCGGGTACGGCCGACAGACGCCCGGCGAGGCTGGTCAGGCGCTCCTCGGCCGGGGCGAAGGGACGGGCCAGCAGGGCATGCAGCAGCGGCCCCGGATTGTGGCGCAGCGGATCCCACTCGTGGCCGCGGATCTCGGTGGCCTCGAACAGACCCCTGTCGATCATGCTGGTGAGCAGCGCGTGGTCGACGCTCTCCGCCACGTCGAGCGCGTCCGGGTCGATCTCGGCGAGCGCGTCGGCCGCGTCCTTCAGCATCGCCTGATCGGCGGCGAGCGCGTCGGCGGACAGATCGGGCAGCCGGTCGTCGTAGCGGTGGTCCCCAGCGGAGGTGGCCAGCCCGGGCCGGCTCTCCAGCAACGCCTCCACGATCCGCTCCGCCAGCGGCACGAACGACTCCATACCCGGCACCCTACCGATCACCCCCGACCTTTCCCCGTCCCGCCCGCCGGGCCACCCTCCCCGTTGATCAAGGAGTTTGTGTCCCCACCAGCGCCCGCTTCGACCCCAAACTCCTTGATCACCGAACCGACCCGCCTGGCGGCTGGGCGGCTGGGCGGCTGGGCGGCTGGGCGGGACTGAACAGCCCTCATAGGGGCCGTTTCGTACCAAGATCCGCCCAGCCGCCCAGCCCCTATGAGGGCTCTTTCGTACCAAGATCTACGGCCGATCCCGAGATCGGTCTACAAGTCTCGGGAGGCGAGAGGGCTCGACTCAATCAGGGCGAGCGGCGAGGCGGGTCGGGGCAGCCGCCGGCGCGGGATGAGCCGAGGGCAGCGGGACAGGGCTGGCAGCGGACGGGACCCCGACCGAGCCGACAAGGGCGGCGAAGCGTCGCTCCCCGTCAGCCTGTCCCGCCACCACGCAACCCACCCCGGCAGCTTTCCGCGATCTTGCACTTCCTGCCCGGATAGAAGGGACATTTGCGATGCCCAGAGGGCCGCAAGTGCAAGATCGCGGCGGCGTGAGAGGGCGCGGGGGAGGTGGGGGAGGTGGGGCGGGGTCAGGTGGGGTGGGTGGGGGTGGGGCGTTCGGCGGCTCGGACCGCCTCGGCGTACGCCAGGGTGGCTCGTCGCAGCGCGGCCTCGGGGTCGATGCCGGCCTGGCGAGCGGCGGCGACAGTTGCCAGCAGGCTCGCCCCCAGCCGGGCCTCCGGGTCCACCTGGGACTCGGCCAGTGGGGGCGGTACGGCCAGACCGACCCGGCCGGCCCGGTCCAGGATCTTCGCGGCCAGCGCCAGCGCGGGCTGGCTCAGCGCGATGCCGTCCAGCACCGAGTCGCGGGTCTTCTCGGCCCGCTTGATCCGTTCCCAGTTCGCCTCGATCTCCTCGATCGAGCCGGCCGGCTCGCCGGAGAACACGTGCGGGTTGCGCCGCACCATCTTGTCGACAAGCGTGCCCGCCACGTCGTCGACGCTCCAGCTCTCGCCCTCCGGCAGGTTCTCGGCCAGCCGGGCGTGCAGCAGCACCTGGAGCAGCACGTCGCCCAGTTCCTCGCGGAGCGCGTCGGTGTCGTCGGCGCTTATCGCGTCGTACGCCTCGTAGCACTCCTCCAGCAGGAACCCGGCCAGACTGCGGTGGGTCTGCGCCCGCTTCCACGGATCGCCGCCCGGGGAGGCCAGCCGGTCCATCACCTCGACCGCGTCGAGCAGCCGGGCGCCGGGCGGGTCCCACGAGCCGTACATCAGCTCCAGCTCGGCCAGGCCGGGCTCGCGGGCCAGCCGCAGCCCCAGCTCACGGGCGAGCGTCTCGTCGCCGGCCGGGCCGGCCAGCCACACCGCGCCGCCGTGCGTGGCGGCGGCGTCGAGCAGCGCCTGGGTCGCGCCCTCGGCCACCACGCTCACCTCGGCGCCGGCCGTCCGAACCGCCCGGGTCAACTCGCTCTCCGCACCGGCGAGGACCGGCGCGGAGCGTACGGCGTCCCAGGCGGCCGAGGTCAGCAGGCCGGCGGGCAGCCGGGGCGAGGTGACGAGCAGGACGATGCGCGCGGTCATGCGGCTCCGGGAGCCGGCTCGCTGCTGGCCGGCGCGTCCGGCGTCGAGATGTCGGTGACCGGGCCGTCCTGGTTGACGTAGGGCAGGGAGTAGAAGACGAGCGACTGGCCGGTGTTGACGAGCGACGGCACGCCGGTCACCCCGAACCGGGGGTTGATGCGGATGTCCGCCTTCTCGGCCTCCTGCTGAAGCGCGGTGCTCAGCGCGGTGGCGCTGCGCACGAAACCGGCCTCGCCGAACGCCTGCCGGACCTGGTCGACGCTCAGGCCCGGCTGGATCGCCCCGGTCTTCTCGATGGCGCGGTAGACGGCCATCAGGGACTCGTCGCTGAGGTCGGCCGGGGGCAGGCTCTGCTGGAGGGTGGCGGAGAGGTCCACCCACTCGCCCCACAGCTTCGTGTACTCGGTGGTCGCCGGCATCCGCAGCGGCTGCTGGAGCTGCTCCGGGGACACCTCGTCGGTGACCTGGAGGCCCTTCTCGGCCGCCACGCGCTTGCCGAGGTCGAGCGCGACGAGCAGGTTCAGCACGTCCTGCCGCGTCACCGGGGAACGCAGCTCCTCCGGCGACGGCGTCTGCGGCGCCTGGTTCCGGACGGCGTCCGCGTACTGCCGCTGCGCGTCGTCATAGATCGCGTCGACCCGCTCGACGGAGTACCGGGTGTCTCCGACGTAGGCGGCGACGTCCGGGGCGGATCGGCCACAGGCGGCGAGAGAGAGCGCGGCGAGGGCCGCGACGCTGACGGCGACGAGGGAACGGCGGGCACGCATGTGGGTCACTCTCTCACGCCCCGTACCAGCCTGTGACTCCACCCACCTCATCGCGCACCCGCCGGGACCGAGGCGGCCAGCTCCTCGGGCTTGCCGGGTCACCTTCCGCTCGCCACTGCGGGGCTGGCAGAACCGGCCAGCTCCTCGGGCTTGCCGAGGACGTCGGCGAGGAGCTGCCCGCACCACTCCAGCAACGCCTGGTCGCGCAGCGGCTCACCACCGATCCGCCGGGTACTGGGCCGGGGCACGCTGACCTGGTCGAGCGCCTGCTTGTAGACCGAGTCCGGGTGGTAGCGCTTGAGCCGCATCTGCTTCGAGTCGGGCAGCGGCAGCGGGCCGAACCGGATGTGTTTGCCCTGCATCGACACGTCGGTGAGCCCGTACCGGCGGGCCAGCAGCCGGAACCGCGCCACCGCGACCAGGTTCTGCACCGGGGCGGGCGGCTCGCCGTACCGGTCGGTCATCTCGGCGACCACCTCGCGCAGCCGCTCGGCGTCGCGGGCCTCGGCGAGCTTGCGGTACATCTCCAGGCGCAGCCGCTCCACCCCGATGTAGTCGTGCGGCAGGTGCGCGTCGATCGGCAGGTCGACCTTGACCTCGGTCTCCTCCTCCGTGCTCTCGCCCTTGAAGGCGGAGACGGCCTCGCCGACCATCCGGACGTACAGATCGAAGCCGACGCCCTCGATGTGGCCGGACTGCTCGCCGCCGAGCAGGTTCCCGGCGCCGCGGATCTCCAGGTCCTTCATCGCCACGTACATGCCCGCGCCGAGCTCGGTGTGCTGGGCGATGGTGGCCAGCCGCTCGTGCGCGTTCTCGGTGAGCGGCTTCTCCGGCGGGTAGAGGAAGTACGCGTACGCCCGCTCCCGGCCCCGGCCGACCCGGCCGCGGATCTGGTGCAGCTGGGCCAGGCCGAGCAGGTCGGCCCGCTCCACGATGAGCGTGTTGGCGTTCGGGATGTCGATGCCGGACTCGACGATCGTGGTGCAGACCAGGACGTCGAACTCCTTCTCCCAGAAGCCGACCATCACCTTCTCCAGCGCGTCCTCGCCCATCTGGCCGTGCGCCACCGCGACCCGGGCCTCCGGCACCAGCTCCCGCAGCTTGCGGGCCGTCTTCTCGATCGACTCGACCCGGTTGTGCAGGTAGAAGACCTGGCCGTCGCGCAGCAGCTCGCGGTGGATGGAGGCGGCCACCTGCCGGTCGTCGTACGCGCCGACGAACGTGAGCACCGGGTGCCGCTCCTCCGGCGGGGTGGCGATGGTGGACATCTCCCGGATCCCGGTGATCGCCATCTCCAGCGTGCGCGGGATCGGGGTGGCCGACATGGCGAGCACGTCGACCGAGGCACGGAGCGTCTTGAGATGCTCCTTGTGCTCGACGCCGAACCGCTGCTCCTCGTCGATGATCACCAGCCCGAGCGACTTGAACCGGGTGGACGCCTGGAGCAGCCGGTGGGTGCCGATGACGATGTCGACGGTGCCGGCGGCGGCCATCTCCAGCGTCTGCTCGGTCTCCTTCGGCGTCTGGAACCGGGACAGCTGCCGGATCGACACGGGGAACTGGCTCATCCGCTCGGCGAACGTGTTGTAGTGCTGCTGCACGAGCAGCGTGGTCGGCACCAGCACCGCCACCTGCTTGCCGTCCTGCACCGCCTTGAACGCCGCCCGTACCGCGATCTCGGTCTTGCCGTAGCCGACGTCGCCACAGATCAGCCGGTCCATCGGGACGGTCTGCTCCATGTCCCGCTTGACCTCCTCGATGGCGGCGAGCTGGTCGGGCGTCTCCTGCCAGGGGAACGCGTCCTCCAGCTCCCGCTGCCACGGGGTGTCGGGTGCGAAGTTGTGCCCCTTGGACGCCTTGCGCGCGGCGTAGAGCTGGATGAGCTGCGCGGCGATCTCGCGTACCGCCTTGCGCGCCCGCGCCTTGGACTTCTGCCAGTCCGAGCCGCCCATCTTGTGCAGCGTGGGCTGCTCGCCGCCGACGTAGCGGGAGAGCTGGTCGAGCTGGTCGGTGGGGACGAAGAGGCGGTCGCCGGGCTGGCCGCGTTTGCTCGGCGCGTACTCGATGACCAGGTATTCGCGGCTGGCGCCGTTCACGGTGCGCTGCACCAGCTCGACGTACCGGCCGATGCCGTGCTGCTCGTGCACCACGAAGTCGCCGGCCTTCAGCTCCAGCGGGTCGATGGTGTTGCGCCGCCGGCTGGGCATCTTGCGCATGTCGCGGGTGGAGGTGCCCCGGCCGCCGGTGACGTCGTTGCCGGTCAGGAGCACGAACTTCGACGCCTCGTCGACGAAGCCGGCGGTCAGGCAGCCGCACGACACGAGCAGCTCGCCGGGCGCGGGCGCGGTGGGCACCTCCTCGGTGAGCCGGGCGCCGAGGCCGGCGTCGCGCAGCACCTCGACGGCCCGCTGGGCGGGACCGTGCCCCTCGAAGACCAGCGCGATCGACCAGCCCTCGCCGGCCCAGCGCAACAGGTCGTCGACCACCCGGGAGGTCTCGCCGTGGTAGAGCGGGGCCGGCTGGGCGGCCAGGCTCACCGCGATGGCGTCGTCGGGGGTGACGTCGACCTCGGCCGGCGCGTCCTCCCAGGGCTGCCGGGCCGGCGCCACGTCCGCCTCGACCAGGCCGAACGGGGCGAGCGTCCACCAGGGCTGGCGCAGGGCGCGGGCCGCCGTGCGTACCTCGGCCAGGGTCTTGAAGGCGGCGGCGCCGAGGTCGACCGGGGCCTGGCCGCCGACGGCGGCCGCGGCCCAGCTGGCCTGGAGGAACTCCTCCGAGGTACGCACCAGGTCGTGCGCGCGGGTGCGGATGCGCTCGGGGTCGCAGAGGAGTACGTGGGTGCCGGCCGGCATGCAGTCGACGAGCAGTTCCAGCGCGTCGGCGCCGATCAGGACCGGCGCGAGGGACTCCATCCCCTCGACCGGGATGCCCTCGGCGAGCTTGTCCAGGATCTCGGCCAGCTCGGGGTGCTCGGCGGCGAGTGCGGCGGCCCGCTTCCGCACGCTCGGGGTCAGCAGCAGCTCGCGGCACGGCGGCGCCCACATCTGCGCGACGCCCTCGATGGTGCGCTGGTCGGCGACCGCGAACGTGCGGATCTCCTCCACCTCGTCGCCCCAGAACTCGACCCGGGACGGGTGCTCGTCGGTGGGCGGGAAGACGTCCAGGATGCCGCCGCGTACGGCGAACTCGCCGCGCTTGGTGACCAGGTCGACCCGGGCGTACGCCATGTCGGTGAGCCGGCGGGCGACCTCTTCGAGGTCGGCCTCGTCACCGGCGGCGAGCTGCACCGGTTCCAGGTCTCCGAGGCCCTTGAGCTGCGGCTGGAGCAGCGAGCGGACCGGCGCGACGACGACCCGCAGCGGCCCGGTGCGGCCGTGCGCGTCGGCCGCGTCCGGGTGGGCCAGCCGGCGCAGCACGGCCAGCCGCCGCCCGACGGTGTCGGAGCGGGGCGACAGCCGCTCGTGCGGCAGCGTCTCCCAGGACGGGAAGACCGCCACCTGCTCCGGCGGCAGCAGGCTGCCCAGCGCGGAGGCCAGGTCGTCGGCCTCCCGGGTGGTGGCGGTGACCGCGAGCACCGGGCGGCCCGCGCCGCCGGCCGGCTCGTCGGCGGCGACCGCGGCCACCGCGAACGGGCGCAGCGCGGCGGGGGCGGTCAGGTCGAGCCCGTCGACCTGGGCGGCACCGGAGCGCGCCAGGTCACGCGCCCGGGCCAGCCCCGGGTCGGCCAGGGCGGCGGAGAAGAGTCCGGTGAGCATCAGTGATCACTTCCAGCGGATCGGCACACGACGACGACCCCGCGTCCAGCCGGACGGGGGGTGCACCGTCCGAGCCTAACCCCCCCTCCCGACAATCCGGGCCCGCCCAGCTTGCGGATCTTGACGCTGCGCCACGGCACGTGATGCGGTGGGCGGATGGTCGAATATCGGGCGGTCTTCGACGCCGAGGTGGACTTCGCAAACGGTGGTGGCCTGCGCACGGACGGGTTCCGGCTGGACGTGCCGCACCCGGATGTCACAGACGACGAGGTGGCAGCGCTGCTGGTCCGGCACCTCGGGCTGCTCATGGTCGGCGAGGTACGGATCACCAACCGGACCGTCGTCGAGGAGCCGCACAAGGGCGGGCGCGGGGTGACCGCACCGGCCACCGGCGGCGGGCGGCGGCTGGTCGAGTTGAGCCACGTGGTCACCGACGGCATGGTCACGCTGCCCGGCTGGCCCGGCCCGGCGATCAGCGAGTGGCTGACCCGGGAGGCGTCCCGGGGCCGGTACGCACCGGGCGTCGAGTTCCAGGTCGGGCGGATCGACATGATCGCCAACACCGGCACGTACGTGGACACGCCGTCGCACCGCTTCGCCGACGGGCCGGACCTGACCGGGGTACCGCTGGACCGCCTCGCCGACCTGCCCGGCCTGGTGGTACGGGTGCCGGCCGGTACGCGGGCGGTGGACCGGCTGCTGCTCGCCCCGTACGACGTGGCCGGGTGCGCGGTGCTGCTGCACACCGGCTGGGACGCGCACTTCGGCACCGACGGGTACGCCGGACCGGAAGCGCCCTACCTGACCGGTGACGGCGCGCAGTGGCTGGCCGAGGCGGGCGCGGCGCTCGTCGGCATCGACTCGATCAACATCGACGACATGACTCCGGCGGCAGCGGGCCGGCGCCCGGCGCACACGGGTCTGCTGGCCGCCGGGGTGCCGATCGTGGAGCACCTGACCGGCCTGGACGCGCTGCCGCCGACCGGCTTCCGGTTCACCGCCGCCCCGCCGCGGGTGGCCGGCATGGGCACGTTCCCGGTCCGCGCCTTCGCCGTCGTGTGATCCTTGCCGAGATGGCGGGGCCCACCGCTCTCCGATACCCCACCCCACCCCACCTCGCCTCGCCGAGGCGCAGTAGATCTCTCCGCCCACCCGACCGCTGCCAGCAGCGAGTGGAACGGCATGGGTGTCAAACAGGGACGTAGACACCCATGCCGTTCCACCGAGCCGGCGAGCGGCGGGCTCAGTAGCGCACGGCGATGCGGCGCTCGACCGCGTCGACCCGGATCTCCCCGCCGTACGGGATGATCAGCTGCGGATCGGTGTGGCCCAGGTCGACGTCGAAGACCACCACCGGGTCGTCGGTGTAGAGGGCGAGCGCCGACAGGATCGCCGCCCGCTGGTCGGCGGCCCAGGCCAGCCGCTGCGCGACCGTGTGCGGCCGGTCGAAGTCCCATGCCTTGGGGCGGCCCACCACGATCGCCGGGAAGCTGGCGAGCAGCCCGCGCTCGCCCAGGTTCCGCACCATCCGGAAGACCTCCTGAGCAGGGGGCATCTCCTCCGAGGTCTCCACCAGGAGCACCGAGCCGGCCAGCTCGGCGGCCGGCGGCACCCGGTCGGCGGCGGCCAGCCAGTGCACGATCTCCAGGTTGCCGCCCCACGTGCGGCCCTGCACGACCCGGGCCGGGCCGTGCCAGCGCCAGCCCTCGGACGGGTACATCGGCGGCTCCTCGGCGAGCGTGGCCGGGTCGCGCCAGTCGCACGGCTCGTCGCCCCACTCGGAGGCGGGGGTCAGCTCGTACCAGCCGGAGGTGAACAGCGCGGCGCGCAGCGAGTCGAGCGTGAGCGGGTGCGGCTTGCCGGAGCGCCCGAGGTGCACCAGCACGGACCCGCCGTGGTAGCTGACGGTGTCCATCCGGTAGAGGTGGTTGAGCACGTTGGTGTTGTCCGAGTAGCCGAAGTAGGGCTTCGGGTTGGCCCACAGCTCCTCGTCGTTCAGGTGCGGGGTGACAGTGATCAGGTCGTCCCCGCCGACGGTGGCCAGCACGGCGGTGATCGTCGGGTCGGTGAACGCGGCCATCAGGTCGCGTGCCCGGTCGCGCGGGTCGGCGCCCATGACGCGGGTGGTCGGGTACTCCACCGGTTCCAGCCCCAGCTCGTCGCGGAGCCGGCGCAGCCCCAGCTCGTACACGTGGGGGAAGAGACCCGGCAGGCCGGCGGAGGGTGAGACGACCGCGACCCGGTCGCCCGGCTTCGGTTTGGGGGGATAGATGGGTGCCTGCATGGCCCGACGCTATCGGCCGGGACCAGCGGTTTTCGCCCGACGAAACCCCACGAGCCGGGCATATGGCCGCAATAGGCTGAGGCCGTGGACGACGAGCCGGAGCTGCGTACCCGGGACTGGCTGCCGCGCACGGCGGCGCTGATCCTCGGCACCCTGGCGCTGGCGAGCGCGTTCATCGCCGCCTACGTCGGCGCGCTGCACAAGCCCGACCCGCGCGACGTGCCGGTCGCCGTCGTCACCAACGACCAGCAGGCCCAGGCCGTGATGTCCGCCGTCCGCGCCCGCACCGACACGATCAAACCCGTCGGGTACGACAGCCGCGGCGCCGCCTCCGACGGGCTCAACGACAGGTCGGTGTACGCGGTGCTCAGCTCCGCCCCCGACGGTGGCCTGACGCTCGCCACCGCCAGCGCCGGCGCGCCCGCCGCCACCGAACTCGTCACCGACGTGTTCACCGAGGCGGCCCGGCAGGCCGGGGTGCCGCTGGAGATCACCGACGACGTGCCGGTCTCCGCCGACGACCCGCGCGGCCTGGTCCCGTTCTACCTGGCCGTCGGCGTGGTGCTCGGCGGCTACCTGGCGTCCACGGCGCTCGGCATCTCGCTCGGCACCAGCCCTCGCAGCCTGCGCCGGGCCGGGCTGCGGATCGCCACGCTCGCGGTGCACGCGATCCTGCTCGGCGTCATCGGGGCGATCCTGGTCGGGCCGGTGCTCGGCGTGTTCGAGCACCGGGTGGCGGCGGTGGCGGCGGTCGGCGCGCTCGCCGCGTTCGCGGCCGGGATGGTCGCCGCCGCCGTGCAGGGCTGGCTCGGGCTGCTCGGCACCGGCATCGTGATCCTGCTCCTCGTGGTGCTCGGCAACCCCGGCTCCGGCGGCATCTACGCGCCCGAGTTCCTGCCGCCGTTCCTGCGCGGCATGCACCGCTGGAACGTGCCCGGCCTCGCCACCGACCTGTTCAAATCGGCTGTCTACTTCGACTGGCGCGGCGGCGGATGGGCGCTGACCGGCCTGCTGATCTGGGTGGTCGCCGGTTTGGCCGGGCTGCTCACCGCGACCATGTTCCGCGCCCGACGACGCCCCGTGCCGGGTCGGCACGCCGCCGACCGGGGCTGACCGGCGGGCCGTCCCAGAGTGCAGATCATCACGCCGTCCCCCTCCTGTCCCCGGGGGGTACGCGGATACGATCCAGGGGAGTCGGACAGCGCTGTCCTTCGTCCTCGCGTAAGGAGCGCAACCGTGACCGACCAGCACGACCACGACGGCCCCGACGCCGCTCTCCGGGCCGACATCCGCCGCCTCGGCACGCTGCTCGGGCAGACCCTGGCCCGTCAGGAGGGCCGGCCGCTGCTCGACCTGGTCGAGGAGATCCGGGCCCAGGTCCGCTCCGACGCGCCGGCCGCGGCCCAGCGCCTCGCCGGGCTGGACGTCACCACCGGCACGAAGCTCGCTCGCGCCTTCTCCACCTACTTCCACCTGGCGAACATCACCGAGCAGGTGCACCGCGCCCGGGACCTGCGCCGCCGCCGCGCCACCCACGGCGGCTGGCTGGACCAGGCCGCCAAGATGATCGCCGAGCGGGGCGTACCGGCCGAGGAGATCGCCGCCGCGGCCCGCCGCCTGGCCGTACGCCCGGTCTTCACCGCCCACCCGACCGAGGCGGCCCGCCGGTCCATCCTGTCCAAGCTGCGCGCGGTCGCCGACGAGCTGGACACCGAGACCGCGAACGCGATCCTGTACGGCGCCAGCGACGAGGGCCCGGCCAACCGCCGCCTCGCCGAACTGCTCGACCTGATGTGGCAGACCGACGAGCTGCGGCTGGACCGGCCGGACCCGACCGACGAGGCGCGCAACGCCATCTACTACCTGCGGGACCTGTACGCCGAGGCCGCGCCGCAGGTCCTCGACGACCTCGCCGACACGCTGCGCACGCTCGGGGTGGAGACGTCCCCGACGTCCCGCCCGCTGACTTTCGGCACCTGGATCGGCGGCGACCGCGACGGCAACCCGTTCGTCACGCCGGTGGTCACCCGCGAGGTGCTGCGCATCCAGCACGAGCACGGCATCGCCGCCACCGAGAAGGCGATGGACGAGCTGATCACCGAGGTCAGCGTCTCCCGGCGGCTGCGCGCGGTGTCGCTCGACCTGTCCGCCAGCCTGGCCAAGGACCTGGACGCGCTGCCAGAGGTGGCGCCCCGGTTCCGCCGGGTCAACGCGGAGGAGCCGTACCGGCTCAAGGCGCGGTGCGTGAAGGCGAAGCTCGCCAACACCCGCGAGCGGCTGCGCGCCGACACCCCGCACGTGCCGGGGCGGGACTACCGGGGCTCGACCGAGCTGATCGCCGACCTGGAGCTGCTGCGCGCGTCGCTGGCCCGCAACTCCGGCCAGCTCACCGCCGTCGGGCGGCTCGCCTCGGCAATCCGTACGGTGTCCGCGTTCGGCCTGCACCTGGCCACCATGGACATCCGGGAGCACGCGGAGAAGCACCACGAGGTGCTGGCCCAGCTCTACGAGGCGGTCGGCGAGGTGTCCGACTACCCGGCGCTGTCCCGGCTGGAGCGCACCAAGCTGCTCGCCGACGAGCTGACCGGCCGCCGGCCCCTCTCCACCCAGGACAGCCCGCTCACCGAGTCGTCGCGTAAGACGTTCGACGTGTTCGCGGCCATCCGCGAGGCGCAGGACCGGTTCGGCCCCGAGGTCATCGAGTCGTACATCATCTCGATGACGCTCGGCGTGGACGACGTGCTCGCCGCAGTGGTGCTGGCCCGCGAGGCCGGCCTGGTGGACGTGCACTCGGGGCGCGCCCGCATCGGCATCGTGCCGCTGCTGGAGACGCCGGCCGAGCTGAACGCCGGCGGTGAGCTGCTGGACGAGCTGCTGTCGCTGCCCGCGTACCGGGCGCTGGTGGCGGCGCGGGGCGACGTGCAGGAGGTGATGCTCGGCTACTCCGACTCCAACAAGGAGGCGGGCATCACCACCAGCCAGTGGTCGATCCACCGGGCGCAGCGCGCGCTGCGGGACGTGGCCGCGCGGCACGGCGTACACCTGCGGTTGTTCCACGGCCGGGGCGGCACCGTCGGCCGGGGCGGCGGCCCCACCCACGACGCGATCCTGGCCCAGCCCTACGGCACGCTCGACGGCGCGATCAAGGTGACCGAGCAGGGCGAGGTCATCTCCGACAAGTACACGCTGCCGGCGCTGGCCCGGGAGAACCTGGAACTGACCGTGGCCGCGGTGCTCCAGGCCACGCTGCTGCACACCGCGCCCCGGCAGCCGGCCGAGATGCTGGAGCGCTGGGACGCGGCGATGGACGTGGTCTCGGAGTCGGCGTTCCGGTCGTACCGGTCGCTGGTCGAGGACCCGGACCTGCCCGCGTACTTCTGGGCCTCCACGCCGACCGAGCTGCTCGGCGCGCTGAACATCGGCTCCCGGCCGGCGAAGCGCCCGAACACCGGCGCCGGCCTGTCCGGCCTGCGGGCCATCCCGTGGGTGTTCGGCTGGACGCAGACCCGGCAGATCGTGCCGGGCTGGTTCGGCGTGGGCTCCGGGCTGGCCGCCGCGCGGTCGGCCGGGCTGGCCGACGTGCTCGCCGAGATGAACCGGAACTGGCACTTCTTCCGCACGTTCCTGTCGAACGTCGAGATGATGCTGACCAAGACCGACCTGGACATCGCCCGGCGGTACGTGGAGACGCTGGTGCCGAAGAAGCTGCACCCGATCTTCGACAAGATCGAGCAGGAGTACGAGCTGACCAAGCAGGAGGTGCTGGCGGTCACCGCGTCACCGGCGCTGCTGGAGAACTCCCCGGTGCTCCAGCGCACGCTCGCGGTGCGGGACACCTACCTGGAGCCGCTGCACCACCTCCAGGTGGCGTTGCTGCGGCAGTACCGGGAGTCCGGCGCCGCCGGGCGGGCGGTGGTGACCGCGCCGGGTGGGCGGCGCGCCCCGAACGACGGTACGGCGCTGGAACGGGCGCTGCTGACCACCGTCAACGGCATCGCCGCCGGTATGCGCAACACCGGCTGAGGTGTAAGGAAGGGCCCCCTCTTAACGCCTCGTGCATAAGAGGGGGCCCTTCTTAACGCGTGCGCCGAGCGCGCTGCCAGCGGCGGCGTCCGACGCGGCGGCGCCGGCTAGAAGTCGCCGCCGCCGAAGTCTCCGCCGCCGAAGCCACCGAAGTCGCCGCCGCCGAAGTCCCCGCCGCCGCCGAAGTCGCCTCCGGCGTAGTCGCCACCGCCGCCCATGTCGCCACCGCCCATGTCGCCGCCCTGGTCGCCGAAGTCCTGGCCGTCGCCGAAGCCCTCCTGGTAGCCGGCGTCGTAGCCGTACCCGGGGTCGGCGAACGCGGGCGAGAACAGCGCGTCGGCGATCAGGAGACCGCCGACCACACCGACGCCGGCGCCGAGCGCGGTCTTCCACCACGGTGTGGAGTACCAGCCGGCCGGCACCGGCCGGCCCTGGTACCGGCCACCCGGGTAGTAGTAGGGCGTCGCGTTCCCCGGCTGCGGGCCGGCCCGGAACGTCTGCCCCTGCACGTCGACCTGGCGCTCCTTGGTGAGCGCGCCGGCGCCCTGGGCGGCTGCGAGCGGCGGCAGCTCCGGGCCCGGGTCGATGCCCATCGCGGTCCGGGCCGCCCGGATGTACGCCAGCCCTTCCAGCGCGGTCTCCCGGGCCAGCCCGAACTGGCGCGGCGTGCTCGCCTGCTCCAGCTGCGAACCGGCCGCGTTGTACCGCTCACCGGCGTCGGCGAGCGCCTGCCGTACCGCCGGGGCGTCGCCGTGCAGGTTCATCAGCTGGCCGCCGAGCCGCTCGTACCACCGCTGCGCCTCGGCGCGGGCGTCGGCCAGCTCGTTCGACCGGCGCGATCTACTCCCCCGTCGCCAGAGCACGAGTGCACCTCCGAGCAGCACGATCAGGAACAGCCACAACGCGAACTCCATGACTCGAAGGTACCCACCGGGCGCTCGTCGTACCCGTTTGGCAAGCTCTTGGCCATGAGCTTTGCGACGCTGGCCGTGGTGCTGCTCTGCCTCGCCGCGGGCGGCGCGGTGGGCTGGCTGGCCGCCCGGGCTCGCTCGGCGGCGGACATCGCCCGCCTGGAGGCGACGCTTGCCGCCACCCAGGCCGGCGAGGGCCGGCTGGAGCAGTCCATGCGGGCGCTGAGCTACGAGGCGACAGCGCAGTCCCAGGAGGCGGTGGCCCGCGCGGTGGCGCCGCTGCACGACACGCTGCGCCGCTACGAGCAGCGGGTCGCCGAGCTGGAGCGGGACCGGGTCGACGCGTACGCCGAGCTGCGCGAGCAGGTGCGGTCGATGAGCGCCGTGTCGGGTGAGCTGCGCACCGAGACCAAGCAGCTGGTCGCCGCGCTGCGCGCGCCGCAGGTGCGCGGCCGCTGGGGCGAGCACCAGCTCCGCCGCATCGTCGAGGCCGCCGGCATGCTGGAGCACTGCGACTTCAGCGAGCAGGTCACCGCCGCGACCGACCACCAGGGGGTACGCCCCGACCTGGTGGTACGGCTGCACGGCGGACGCACGGTGGTGGTGGACGCGAAGGCGCCCTTCGACGCGTACCTGACCGCGATGGAGGCGCGCGACGAGCGCGGGCGCGACACCCACCTCGACGCGCACGCCCGGCACCTGCGCGCGCACGTGGACGGCCTGGCCGCCAAGTCCTACTGGTCGGCGTTCGACCAGACGCCGGATTTCGTGGTGCTGTTCGTGCCGGCCGACCCGTTCCTCGACGTGGCCCTGCAACGCGACCCGACGCTGCTGGAGCACGCGTTCGCCCGCAACGTGGTGCTGGCCACCCCGGCGACGCTGGTGGCGCTGCTGCGCACTGTGGCCTACTCGTGGCGGCAGGAGGCGCTGGCGCGCAACGCGGCCACCGTCCACTCGCTGGCCCGTGAGCTGTACGGGCGGCTGTCCACGCTGGGCGATCACGTCGGCAAGCTGGGCAGCTCGCTGAGCGGGGCGGTGACGGCGTACAACCGGGCGGTGGGTTCGCTGGAGGCGCGGGTGCTGGTGAGCGCGCGCAAGCTGGCCGAGCTGGGCGTCTCCGGCGACGAGCTGGCCGCACCGGCGCAGGTCGAGCTGGCGCCGAGGCAACCGCAGGCGCCGGAGCTGCTGGGCGCGCCGTCCACATCGGCCGAGAGGTCGACGGACGTCGACGCTTAACACGTCGCACGTGATGACGTAGACCGATCTGTGTCACGGACTGATCACAAACCCAGGCCGGGTAGTGACACGTGTCGTCCCGACACGCAGGATCACCGTCACACGTGCCCTGCCCCTCGAGGGCCCTGTTCTCTGGAGGAAGAGAACGTTGAGTAAACCCCGCACGCGCAGCCGGCGACCGTCCGCCGCGCTCCTGGCCTCGGTCCTCGCGGCCGGTGCCCTGACCGTCGGAGGTGGCGCCGGCACCGCGAGCGCCGCCCCCACCGCCCCGCAACCCTCGCAGCCGACCGCCGCGAAGGCACTGGGCGCACACGACGCCAAGTTGCTCGACGAGGCCGAGGCGAAGAACGCGCCGACCGTCACGATGATCATCGCGGCGAAGAAGGGCTCGGCCAAGAAGGTCGTCGACGGCCTGGCCGGCCTGGGCGCCACCGTCAGCCAGCGCTACGACCAGATCGGGTACGTGCTGGCGAAGGTCCCCACCGACAAGGCGCTCAAGGCCGCCACGCTGCCCGGCGTCGCCGCGGTCGACCTGGACGAGACCATCAAGCTCCCCGACCCGGCGCCCGAGGCGGCGCCGAAGGGCGCGAAGACCGCCTCGCAGGCCCAGACGCTGGCCGGCCCGGGCGGTGACACCGGTGCGGTGAACCCGTACATGCCGACGAACGAGACAGGCGCGGAGGCCTTCAAGGCCGCGAACCCGCAGTGGGACGGCCGCGGCGTCACAATCGGCATCATGGACTCCGGTGTGGACCTGGACCAGCCGGCGCTGCAGACGACCACCACCGGCGAGCGCAAGATCGTCGACTGGGTCACCGCGACCGACCCGCTGGAGGACGCCTCCTGGCGGCCGATGCTGACCGACGTCAGCGGCCCGTCGTTCACCACCTCGCTGGGCACCTGGACCGCGCCGGCCGGCAACTACCGGTTCAACGTGTTCCGCGAGAACATCACCGCGAACAGCGACGCGCGCGGCGACCTCAACCGCGACGGCGACACCACCGACTTCTGGGGCGTGCTCTACAACCCGGCCAACGGTGACGTCCGCGTCGACGCGAACCAGAACAACGACTTCACCGACGACGAGGTGATGCGGCCGTACAAGGAGCGGTTCCAGGTCGGCCACTTCGGCACGGACAACCCGGCCACCGCGGTACGCGACCAGATCCCGTTCGTCGTCGAGTACCGGCGCAACGTGGACACCGCGCCGGTCGGCGGCCCCGGCCTGGTCGACTACGTCAACATCGGCATCATCGAGAGCACCCACGGCACCCACGTCGCCGGCATCACCGCCGCCAACGACATGCTGGGCAACAGCGCCTTCGACGGCGCCGCCCCGGGCGCCAAGCTGGTCTCCGCCCGCGCCTGCTCGTGGGGTGGCGGCTGCACCGCGGCGGCGCTCACCACCGGCATGGCCGATCTGGTGATCAACCGCAAGGTCGACGTGGTGAACATGTCGATCGGCGGCCTGCCCGCGCTCAACGACGGCTCGAACGCCCGCGCGGTCCTCTACAACGACCTGATCAACACCTACGGCGTGCAGCTGTTCATCTCGGCCGGCAACTCCGGCCCGGGCCTGAACACCGTCGGCGACCCGTCGGTCGCCACCGACGTGGTCAGCGTCGCGGCGAGCGTCAGCAAGGACACCTGGCTGGCCAACTACGGCTCGGTGGTCCGCAAGGACAACGCGCTGTTCAACTTCTCCTCGCGCGGCCCGCGTGAGGACGGCGGCTTCAAGCCGAACGTCGCCGCTCCCGGTTCGGCCATCTCCACCGCGCCGACCTGGCAGCCGGGCAACCCGGTGCCGGAGGCGGGCTACCCGCTGCCCCCGGGCTACCAGATGCTGAACGGCACCTCGATGGCCGCCCCGCAGGCCACCGGCGCCGCCGCGCTGCTGCTGTCGGCCGCGAAGGCGACCGGCAAGGGCGTCACCCCGGCCGCGCTGCGCCGGGCCGTCTACACCTCGGCCCAGCCGATCGCCGGCGTGCCGACGTACGCGCAGGGCTACGGCATGTTCAACGTGCCGGGCGCGTGGAGCCTGCTCGCCAAGGGCGTGCCGACCCGCACGTACACCTCCGAGGCGCCGGTCTGCACCGAGCTGTCGCCGAACCTGACCCGCTACGACCGGGCCTCCGGCACGTTCGTGCCGAACCCGAACGTCGGCACCGGCCTCTACAACCGCTGCGCCGCCGACCGTGGTGGCCAGAAGGTCAAGGAGAGCCGCCACTACGAGGTGAAGCTGACCCGGACCAGCGGCCCGAACAAGGGCATCAAGCACGAGGTCGCGTTCCGCGGCAACGACGGCACCTACTCCGCCCCCAAGGTGGTCTGGCTGCCGCTGAACACGACGGTCACGGTCAAGGTGAAGGCCAAGCCGATGACCGCCGGCGCGCACGGCGCCATCATGACCGTCGACGACCCGGCCACCGACGTGGTCGACTTCGAGGTCGCCACCGTCGTGGTCGCCTCGAACCCGGTGTCCGCTCCGGCGTACTCCTTCTCGGCCGAGGGCTCGGTCGAGCGGAACAACTTCCGGTCGTACTTCGTGACCGTCCCGCCGGGCGCGGGCGCGCTGCAGGTCAACCTGTCCGGCATCGCGACCGGCTCGCAGACCCGCTTCATCGCCATCAACCCGTACGGCGTGCCGGTCGAGAGCACCGCCAGCACCGCCTGCTACACCAACTTCTCCGACGCCGCGGTCTGCAAGCCGCAGGAACGGGACTACCAGAACCCGATCCCGGGTGTGTGGGAGATCGAGGTGGAGGCGCGCCGCACCTCGCCGGCGCTGGACAACCTGTTCCGGCTGCAGGCCCGCGTGCAGGGCGTGAAGGTGGAGCCGGCAGTGGTGCAGCTCCCGTCGGTCACCGCCGGTACGCCGGCTCCGGTGAGCTGGAAGCTGACCAACACGTTCGGCCCGGTCCAGGTGACCGGCGTCGGCGGTCCGCTCGCCAGCGTCCGCGCCGAGCGCCCGAGCATCACCGAGGGCGCGAGCCAGGAGTACCTGGTGGAGGTGCCGGCGGGCGCCACCTCGTTCACCGCGCGGATCGGCAACCCGTCCGACCTGAGCGCCGACCTGGACCTGACGGTCTTCCTGGGCGCCACCCGGGTGGGCCAGTCGGCCGACGGTGACTCGGAGGAGGCGGTCACGCTGACCAACCCGGCCCCGGGCACCTACCGCGTCGTGGTCGACGGTTACTCGATGAGCGACCCGAGCACCGCGTACGACTACCGGGACTCGTTCGCCTCCCCGGCGCTGGGCTCGCTCTCCGCGCCGTCCACGCCGCTGTCGCTGGCCAACGGCGCCACCGCCACCCTCACGGGTTCGGTGACCGCCCTGTCCAGCCCGACCGCCGGCCGGGAGCTGTACGGCGACATGGCCGTGACCACCACCGAGGGCGCGGTCGTCGGCCGCGGTTCGGTGGAGGTCCTCGCGGTCAACTGAGCCGCTGACACGACGGAGCCCCGTCCCCTCTCGCAGGGGGCGGGGCTCCTTCGCGTCGTCAGGCGGGGCGGGCGGACTCGACCACGAACGGGGTGCCCTGCTGGCAGGTGGTCATCATGCCCGGTTCGGGGCGGCCGGTGACCTCGACCCGGGCGCCGGCCTTGAGCACGTCGCGGGGGCCGCCGACCAGCAGGTGGCCGTCGAGCAGCAGGCAGTTCGGCTCGACCCCGGCCTGCACGGTGCCGGTGATGACGGTGCCGCCGACACCCGGCGGCGTCGACGGGCCGCCCTTCCAGGAGGGGTCCGGCCGGCTCGGGCTGGTGCCGGGATCGGGCTGGCTGGTCACCGGGGCGGCTCCCGTCGTACTCGGGCTCGGGCTGGGATCGGCGGACCCGTCGCCGGGTGCGGCGCAGGCGGTCAGCGCGAGGCCGGCGAGCAGTGCGACGAGCACCGTGCGAGGAGTCTTCATGGTCGATTGGACGCGGCGGACGGCCGTTCCGTTCCCGGTCAGCCGCGCGCCGCGGCGGCGGCCTTCATGTCGCGCTTGAGTTCCTGCGGCAGCGAGAACGTCAGCCGCTCGTCCGCCGTGGTGATCTCCTCGACGTCGCCGAAGCCGCGCTCGGCCAGGCGCGCGAGCACCTGCTGGACCAGTTCGTCCGGGACGCTCGCGCCGGAGGTCACGCCCACCGTGCTCGCGCCGGCCAGCCAGGCGTCGTCGATCTCGTGGGCGAAGTCGACCAGATGTCCGGCGCGGGCACCGGCGTCCAGCGCCACCTCGACCAGCCGGACGGAGTTCGAGGAGTTGCGCGAGCCGACCACGATCACCACGTCGCACTCGGGGGCGATCTCCTTGACCACGTGCTGGCGGTTGGAGGTGGCGTAGCAGATGTCGTCGCTGGGCGGCGACTGGAGCAGCGGCAGCCGCTTCTTGAGCCGGGCCACGGTCTCCAGCGTCTCGTCCACCGACAGCGTGGTCTGGGAGAGCCAGACCACCTTCTCCGGGTCGCGCACGGTGACCTTGTCGACGCCGTCCGGGCCGTCGACGAGCTGGATGTGGGCGGGCGCCTCACCGGCGGTGCCGATGACCTCCTCGTGCCCCTCGTGGCCGATCAGCAGGATGTCGTAGTCCTGTGCGGCGAACCGCCGGGCCTCGTGGTGCACCTTCGTGACCAGCGGGCAGGTGGCGTCGATCGCCCGCAGCGAGCGCTCCTTTGCCTGCTCGTACACCTCGGGGGCGACGCCGTGGGCGGAGAAGATGACTGTGGCGCCCTCCGGCACCTCCTCGTTCTCCTCCACGAAGATCGCGCCCTGGGCCTCCAGCGTGCGCACCACGTGCTTGTTGTGCACGATCTGCTTGCGCACGTAGATCGGCGCGCCGTAGAGCTTCAGCGCCTCCTCGACGGTCTGCACCGCCCGGTCCACGCCCGCGCAGTAGCCGCGGGGGTTGGCCAGGAGCACGCGCTTGCCGGTCCGGGGAGTCGTCTCAGCGTCAGTCACCCGCCCATCGTACGTGCCGCTCTCCCGCGCGGCAGCGGCCGCGAGGCGCGCGCGGGCGCTGTCGGGCCCGGGCCGTAGGGTGGGCTGGTGAGCGCGGGAGAGGACGGGCGGAGCAGGCCGGACGGGCAGAGCAGGCCGGACGGGCAGAGCACGCCGGACGGGCAGAGCACGCCGGACGGGCGCAGCACGCCCGAGGAGCCGTGGCCGGTCCGGGTGGTCAGCCAGAAGGTCGGCGCCTGGATCGCCCGCCTGGGCTGGGTGTGGGTCGACGGCCAGGTGGCGCAGATCAGCCGCCGCCCGGGCGCGAGCACCGTCTTCCTCACGCTGCGCGACCCGTCGGCCGATCTCAGCCTCACAGTCACCACGAACCGCGACGTGCTGGACGCGGGCGCGCCGGAGCTGCGCGAGGGCGCCCGGGTGGTGCTGCACGCCAAGCCCGAGTTCTACGCCGCGCGGGGCACGCTCAGCCTGCGCGCCGACGAGATCCGCCAGGTCGGCCTCGGTGAGCTGCTGGCCCGGCTGGAGAAGCTCAAGAAGCTGCTCGCCGCCGAGGGCCTGTTCGACCGGGCCCGCAAGCGGCGGCTGCCGTTCCTGCCGGGCCGGGTCGGCCTGATCACCGGCCGTGCCTCGGCGGCCGAGCGGGACGTGCTGACGAACGCCCGTCGCCGGTGGCCCGCTGTCGACTTCCGCACGATCAACGTGGCGGTGCAGGGGCCGAGCGCGGTGCCGGACATCGTCGGCGCGCTCAAGGTGCTCGACGCCGATCCGGCGGTCGACGTGATCGTCATCGCCCGGGGCGGCGGTGGCATCGAGGATCTGCTGCCCTTCTCCGACGAGACGTTGTGCCGGGCGGTCTTCGCCTGCCGCACGCCGGTGGTCAGCGCGATCGGCCACGAGACCGACACGCCGCTGCTCGACTACGTGGCCGACGTGCGCGCCTCCACCCCCACCGACGCGGCCAAGCGCATCGTGCCGGACCTGACCGAGGAGGTCCGGCTGATCGGTCAGGCCCGGTCCCGGCTGGAACGCGCCGTTCGTCACCTGGTCGACCGGGAGCAGCACCGGATCGACCTGCTGCGCTCCCGCCCGGTGCTGGCCCGCCCGCAGGTGATGGTCGAGCAGCGGGCCGTGGAGGTGTCCGCGCTGCGCGACCGCGCCGGCCGGTCCCTGGAGCACCGGCTGCGGGGTGCCACCGACGACCTGCGGCACACGCTGGCCCGGCTGCGCGCGCTGTCCCCGGCGGCGACGCTGGAGCGCGGCTACGCGATCGTGCAGCGCGCCGACGGCCACGTCGTCCGCGCGGCTTCCGAGGTGGCAAAGGGCGGTTCACTGCGGGTACGCCTCGCCGAGGGCGAGCTGACCGCCACCGTCGACGGCTGAGGGAAGAGAGACGATGACCGGGACGACCAAGGAAGAGCAGCTCAGCTACGAGCAGGCCCGCGCCGAGCTGGCCTCGGTGGTGGAGAAGCTGGAGGCCGGCGGCACCTCGCTGGAGGAGTCGCTCGCCCTCTGGGAGCGCGGCGAGCAGCTCGCCGGGGTGTGCCAGCGCTGGCTGGACGGCGCGCGCGCCCGTATCGACGCCGCCCGGCAGCGCGCCGAGGACTGACGGTGGGGTTCGGCACGATCGCCGAACCCCACCGCAGACTTCAGTTGAACAGGTTGTAGAGCTCGGCGGGCGCCTCGACGACCTGGTCGGCCGGGGGCTTCTGGGCCGCCGCCGCGTTGCCGTAGTCGGTGTAGGTGATCTTCAGGTCCTGCGCGGCGTTCTGCCCGGCCGCCGGGATCTTGAGCACCATCTCGCTGAGCCGGCCCTGCGTGTCGACCTTGGCGGTGAACGGCACCGACTGGGCCTGCGCGCCGAGCGCGGTGATCACGGCCGGGTCGAGCGAGCCCGCCTCGGCGGCCTTCGACACGTCGACGGTGCCCTCGTACGCGCCCTCGCCGGTCTGCCGCACCTCGGTGATGCCCTGGGTGAGCACGGCGCTGCCGGCCGGGTCGAGCTTCTCGAAGTCGAAGCCCAGCGCCCGGTTGCCCTTGACCCGGTTCTGGTCGAGGTGGTGGTACTTGCCGGTGTTGAGGTTCTTCACGCCGGGGATCTGGGTCGCCGCCGTGCCGCCGAGTTCCAGCTTGACCCAGCTGTCCGGCTTGGCGTGGATCAGGTCCAGCTTCATCATCAGGTCCGACGACGGGTCGCCGATGGTCATCCGCATGTCGGCGCTCTGGCTCGGCTCGTGCACCTGACCTTCGGCGGTGGAGCCCGCGCCGGTCATGGTGAACTTGAAGTTGCCCTCGCGGATCGCGTTCGTGGAGTCGAGCAGGGCCTGCTTGGCCGCGCTGCTGGACGCCGTGGCGCTCGGTGCGACGCTGCCGGAGGCGCTCGGGGTCGCGGAGGCGCCGGCGGTCGTCCCGTCGCCGTTGCAGGCCGCCAGGCCGGGAATGAGCAGCGCCGCGGCGAACGCGGTGGCGCTGAAGCGTCGTATCTTCACGTCAACCTCTCCAGGTGGGTCGTCCGGGCTCGATGTCCCTTCTGTTCCCGGAAGCGGGGTTCCGCAATCCCGCGTCACCCGGAGGGAGGACGTCAGCGCAGCGACGCGGCGAGTTTGCGCAGCTCCGTCTCCCCGGCGTCGCCGACCACGATCACGGTGCGGTTCGGCTCCAGCAGGACGAGCGCCTGCTCGTTGCCGCGGGCGGTGTAGCGCTGCCAGCTCATCCCGTCGGGCAGGTCGGCCGCCCCCTGCGGCCGGCCCTCGCTCAGCTCGGCCGGGAGCAGCTTCTCCGCCGGCACGTTGCTCTCCACGAGCTGCGCGCCCCGGCCCTCCGGGGTCACGTACCCGATCCGCAGCGTCGAGCCGTCGGCCTCGGTCCGGAAGCGGGCGTTTACCGTACGCCAGTCGTCGCCCAGCCCGGTCGGCTCGCTGACCGGGAAGACGTTCGCGGAGCGGGCCTGCTCCAGCGCGGGCGCCGGGTCGACGGTGACCGGCGAGTCGCCGCCGAGGAAGCCGCGGTAGAAGGCGAGCAGCAGCGCGATCGGGACCAGCAGGATCAGCAGGGACAGCGCCATGTCCTTCGGCGACCGCTCGGAGCGGGCCTTCTCCTTGCCGGCGGGCGGCGCGGGCGTGTCCCCCGCGGCGGCCGGTTCGCCCTGCTCCGCGACGAGCGCGGGCTGCCCCTCGGGCGGGGTCGGGCCGCCGCCCGGCCGGACCGGCGGCTGGCCCTGCGGCGGGGTGGCGTCGGTCGGTGCGCGGTCGGCAGGCTGTGCGGCTTCCACAGGGCCATTGTCGCAGCCCTCCGGGTGGCGTGATCCTGGCCTCCTCTGCCCCGCCGGGACCGCGAACCTGAGATCGTGTGAGGATCAGCGACAAAACCGGCGGCGACGACCGCCGGTCCCACCCCGCAACGTCGCGAGGAGGCCGCCATGACAACCACCAGGACGCGGACGCCCCAGGATCTCGACCGCAACCTCGCCCTCGATCTGGTACGGGTGACCGAGGCCGCGGCGATGGCCGCCGGCCGCTGGGTCGGCCGGGGCGACAAGGAGGGCGGCGACGGCGCAGCGGTCGACGCCATGCGCAAGCTGATCAACTCCATCCCGATGCGCGGCGTCGTGGTGATCGGCGAGGGCGAGAAGGACAACGCTCCGATGCTGTTCAACGGCGAGGAGGTCGGCGACGGGACCGGTGCCGAGGTTGACGTGGCGGTCGACCCGATCGACGGCACAACGTTGATGAGCAAGGGCATGCCGAACGCGCTCGCCGTGCTCGCGGTGGCCGAGCGCGGCGCGATGTTCGACCCGAGCGCCGTCTTCTACATGGAGAAGCTCGCAGTCGGCCCGATGTACGCCGACGTGGTGGACATCAACGCCGGCGTGGCCGAGAACATCCGCCGGATCGCCAAGGTCAAGGGCACCGACACCGCCGAGGTGACAGTGTGCGTGCTGGACCGGTCGCGCCACGACGACCTGGTCAAGCAGATCCGGCGTACCGGGGCCGGGATCCGGTTCATCTCCGACGGCGACATCGCCGGGGCCATCGCTGCGGCCCGCGGCGAGTCGGACGTGGATGTGCTGATGGGCATCGGCGGCACCCCGGAGGGCATCACCGCCGCGTGCGCGCTGAAGTGCATGGGCGGCATGATGCAGGCCAAGCTCTGGCCGAAGGACTCCGACGAGCGCCGCAAGGCGCTGGACGCCGGGCACGACCTGGACCGGGTGCTGTTCACCGACGACCTGGTCACCGGCGACAACTGCTTCTTCGTGGCCACCGGCGTCACGTCCGGCGACCTGCTGCGTGGCGTGCGCTACCGCTCGGGTGGCGCGTACACCCAGTCGATCGTGATGCGCTCCAAGAGCGGCACGATCCGGGTGATCGACTCGTACCACCGCCTGGAGAAGCTCGCCCTCTACTCGGCCGTCGACTTCGACGGCCGCCCGCTGGCCGAGCAGGAGTGAGCCCGGCGGCGTCCCGCCCCCGCCCCTAACGGGCGGCGGGGGCCGGGGCGCGCAGGCCGGAGACCATCTCGTCGACGACCCGGTCCAGCGGCGTCGCCTCGATCCCGAACGTGGTGGTGGCGGCGCTGGAGTCCATCACGAACGGCGCGGCGAACTGGTGCGCGGTCTCCCGCATCTCGCGGACGAACGGGTCGGCCAGGCCGCCCAGCCAGAGCACCGGGTAGGGCATCCGGGCCAGTCGTGGCGCCGCCACGCCGGCCCGCTCCGCCGTCAGCTCGGCCAGGCCCCGCATGGGCACCGGCGGCGCGCTCGGCACGTGCCAGGCCCGTCCCCAGGCGCGCGGGTCGGTGGCGGCGGTGACGAGGGTACGGGCGACGTCCGGCACGTACGTCCACGTGTGCGGGGCGTCCCAGTCGACCGGCAGGAACACCCGCTGCCCGGCGAGCACCTTGGGCAGCACCATCATGGGCAGGGAGTTGCCGCCGAGCCCGATGTAGTCGGAGCCGCGTACCTCGGTGACCCGGGCCCGCCCGGCGCGGTGGGCGTCCAGCGCGTCGGCCCACATCCGGTTGCGGACCCGGCCCTTGACGCCGGTGGCGGCGAGCGGGGTCGCCTCGGTCATCGGGGCGTCGACCGGGCCGTACCCGTAGAGGTTGCCGACCGTGGCGAGCACGGCGCCGCTGCGCTCCGCGGCGGTGAGCAGGGCGGCGGCCAGCGGCGGCCAGTCCGTCGCCCACCTGTGGTACGCCGGGTTGGCGCAGTTGTAGAGCGCGGCCGCGCCCTTGGTCAGCTCGGTGAGCCGGTTCGCGTCGGCGGCGTCGGCGGCCACCCGCTCGACCGCCGGGTGCTCCGGGCCGGTGCCGCGCCGGGTGACCACCCGCACCTGCTCGCCGCGCTCGGCGAGCAGGTTGGCGGTGGCGGTGCCGACGGGGCCGGCGCCGACGATCACATGCAGGGCCATGACAGGTCCACCTTTTCTGAAGCAGTTGTCCGAAGCGAGAGCACCGCTATCGAAACAGAGCATGACTCAAACCGGGTCGACTGTCAAGAGCAGTGCTCTCTCTTTTGATTGCCGCTCTCATCCGTGGCAGAGTGAGGGCATGGTCGCTCCCTCACTGCGCGCCCGGGTCCGCGCCGGGATGATCGAAGAGATCAAGACGGTGGCCCGCCGCCACCTGGACACCGACGGCGCGAACCTCTCGCTGCGCGCGGTCGCCCGGGACCTCGGCATGGTCTCCTCGGCGATCTACCGCTACTTCCCCAGCCGCGACGACCTGCTCACCGCGCTGATCCTGGAGGCGTACGACGCGCTCGGCGACACGGTGGAGGCGGCCGACGCCGCCGAGGACCCGGCCGACCTGCGCGGACGCTGGCTCGCCGCCTGCCGGGCCGCCCGCGCCTGGGCGCTGGCCCACCCCGCCGAATACGCGCTGCTCTACGGCAGCCCGGTGCCCGGGTACGCGGCCCCCGACGACACGGTCGTGCCGGCCCAGCGCCCACCGGTGACCCTGATCGGCATCCTGCGCGACGGCCTGGCCACCGGACGGCTCGCCCCGCCCGACGAGGACCTGCCCGAACCGCTGCGCGGCGACGTGACCGAACTGGTCGAGCAGATCGGCATGGACGTGCCGCCCGCGCTGCTGGCCCGAGGCATGGCCGGCTGGACCCAGCTGTTCGGGCTGATCAGCTTCGAGTTGTTCGGCCGGATCAACCGGGCGCTGCCGCACCGCGACGAGTACTTCGACCACCAGATCAACCTGATGGCAGACCTCATCGGCCTGCCCTGACGCCGATCAGGCGTCAGGTGCCGTCGGAGGAGTGACCGGGGAACAGGTGCGCGGTCGGGTCGATGACGACAGCCGCGTTGTTCACAGCGGTGGCCGCCTCGCCGAAGCCGGTGGCGATCAGGCGGACCTTGCCCGGGTACTCGGTGATGTCCCCGGCCGCGAACACCCGGGGCAGGTTGGTGGCCATCGCGCTGTCCACCACGATGTGCCGCCGGTCGATGTTCAGCCCCCACTCGGCGAGCGGGCCGAGGTCGGCGGTGAAGCCGAGCGCGGCCACGACCGTGTCCACCGGCAGCGTCTCCACCTCGCCGCCGCGTACGGTCAGCTCCGCGCCGGTGACGGTCTCCTCGCCGTACAGCCGGCTCACCTCGGCGTTGACGACGATCCGCACCGGCAGCGCGCGGACCCGCTCGATGGTGGCGGCGTGCGCCCGGAAGCGGTCCCGCCGGTGCACGAGCGTCACCGACCGGGCCAGCGGCGCGAGCGTGGCGGCCCAGTCGAACGCCGAGTCGCCGCCGCCCACGATGAGCACGTGCCGGTCGGTCAGCTCGGTCGGCTGCGGCACGAAGTAGACGATCCCGCCGCCGGTGAAGCTCTCCGCGACCGGCAGCGGCCGGGGCGTGAAGCTGCCGAGCCCGCCGGTGACGACCACCGCGCCGCAGCTCAGCTGCTCACCGCCGGCCAGGCCGAGCACCGGCCGGCCGTCGAGGTAGGACAGCTTTTCCGCGCGTACGCCGAGCTGGTAGTCGGGGTGGAACGGCGCGGCCTGGGCGACCAGGTTCGCGACCAGCTCACGACCCTTGATCGCGGGGAAGCCGGCGACGTCGAGGATCAGCTTCTCCGGGTACATCGCGGTGATCTGACCGCCCGGCTCGGGCAGCGCGTCGATCACCGACACGGAGAGCCCGCGAAATCCGGCGTAGTAGGCGGCGAAGAGCCCGGCGGGACCGGCCCCGATCACGGCGACATCGACCTCGCGCATGGCTCACCGTCACTTTCCGCTTCGGGATCAACCCACGCTGATGCCGAAACGGTAGGCGGGTGGTCGGCCGCGGGCAAGCACGTCCCGCTGTTCGATCAACGTGCCGTCAGGGCAGCGTCATCCTGGGTGAGCCGAGGCGGTCCACGTCGTCGGTGTCCCTGCGGCGACGGAACAGGATCGCCGCGACCACGCCGCCGAGCAGCCCGAACAGGTGGCCCTGCCAGGAGACGCGCTCGTCGGTGGGGAGGATGCCCAGCAGTTGCCAGCCGTAGAGCAACCCGACGAGCAGGCCGACGGCGAAGTTCCACCAGCTCCGCTCAACGATGCCGCGGGTGAGCAGGATGCCGAGGTAGCCGAAGATCACGCCGCTGGCGCCGACCACCACCGAGTTGGGCGAGCCGGTGAACCAGACGCCCAGGCCGCTGACCAGGATGATGACACCGGTGGACCAGAGGAACCGGCGCGTGCCCGCGGCGAGCACGAACGTGCCCAGCAGGATCAGCGGGATGCTGTTGCTGTAGAGGTGGTTCCAGCCGGCGTGCAGGAAGGGTGAGAAGAAGACACCGTCCAGGCCCTGGATCCGCTGCGGGATGATGCCGGCGGTGTAGTCCAGGCCGAGTCGCAGGCCGACGTCGAGGGCCTCGATGACGAACAGCACCGGCACGACCGCGCACATGGCGACGAAGGCCCGGCCGAGCGCCGCGTAGAACGCATCGGTGCCGAACCGGTGAGGGTCGCCGCCTCGTGGGTTGTCGTGCCAGGTCACCTACCAAGAGCTATCAGTAAAAGTGGCTGGCCGCCAGTCGAGGCCGGGTACGACGACGGCGGGACACCCGGTTCTGCCCGGGTGTCCCGCCGTCGTCACAAGGTCAGTACCAGCCTGAACTCTGCGACTTCTGCCAGGCGCCGCACGGGGTGTCGTACCGGCCCTTGATGTAGCCGAGACCCCACGTGATCTGGGTCGCCGGGTTGGTCTTCCAGTCGTCGGCCACCGAGCTCATCTTGTTGCCCGGCACCGCCTGCGGGATTCCGTAGGCCCCGGAGGAGCTGTTGGAAGCCTTCGGGTTCCAGCCGCTCTCCTTGGTCCAGAGCTTGTCCAGGCAGGGGAACTGGTCGATGCCGAAGCCCTTTTGGAGCATGATGGCGCAACCGATCTTCCGGTTGCCGCTGTACTCCGCGCACGAGGACGGGATCGGCCCGTTGTACGGCTTGACCTTCGTCTCGCTCTCCGCCGCTTCCCGCTCCTTCTTGCGGGTGGCGGCGGCCGCCTCGGCCTTCTTGGCCCGCTCGGCGGCTTCCTTCGCCGCCGCGGCGGCACGCAGCTTCGCCTGGTACTCGGCGGCACGCTGCCGGGACGAGTCCACGCGGTGGTCGGACAGCCGTTCGCGCTGGTACGCGTACTCCGCCTGGTCGACCTCCAGGCCGACCTGCGCGGTCAGGCCCTGCTGCTGGGTCTGGCGATCCTCGCCCAGGTAGAAGCCGCCGGCCACGCCCACGGAGAGCAGTGCGACAGCGGCGGTGCGGGCGCCGAACCGGCTCCACAGCCGAGTCACGAAGTTTCCCTTCGTCGGGGGCAGGGACGCGGCACGCGCGTGGCCTCACCGGGCCGCGCCGACGTGCCGCGAGCGCTCCGGTACCGGTGTGACTGCGGGGCGTGTACGGCTCCCGAGTGGTCGGTGACGCTCGATGGACACCATTGCGCACAGTGAGGCCGGTGGGAAATGGCGGGGCCTAAAAGTGATCTGCGTCACCTTTAAAATATAAACAAAATGGGGCAAAGGCTGCGCTCAGCCGGGGATGTCCTCCAGCAGGTCGGTGACCATGGCGGCGATCGGAGAACGCTCCGATCGGCTGAGCGTGACGTGCGCGAAGAGGGGATGCCCCTTCAGCGCCTCGATCACCGCGGTCACCCCGTCGTGCCGGCCGACCCGCAGATTGTCCCGCTGCGCCACGTCATGGGTGAGCACCACCCGCGACCCCTCACCGATCCGGGACAGCACGGTGAGCAGAACGCCCCGCTCCAGCGACTGGGCCTCGTCGACGATGACGAACGCGTCGTGCAGGCTCCGGCCGCGGATGTGGGTAAGCGGCAGCACCTCCAGCAGCCCGCGCGAGGTCACCTCCTCCAGCACGTTCTCGTGCACCACCGAGCCGAGCGTGTCGAAGACGGCCTGCGCCCAGGGCGACATCTTCTCCGACTCCGAGCCGGGCAGGTAGCCGAGCTCCTGACCGCCCACCGCGTACAGCGGGCGGAACACGATCACCTTCTTGTGCCGGCGCCGCTCCATCACCGCCTCCAGGCCGGCGCAGAGCGCCAGCGCGGACTTGCCGGTGCCGGCCCGGCCACCGAGCGAGACGATGCCGATCGACTCGTCCAGCAGCAGGTCGAGCGCGACCCGCTGCTCCGCCGAGCGGCCGTGCACGCCGAACGCCTCCCGGTCGCCCCGCACCAGCCGGATCGTCTTGTCCGGCAGCACCCGGCCCAGCGCCGAGCCGCGCCCGGACTGCAGCACCAGGCCGGTGTGGCAGGGCAGGCCCGCCGCGGCGTCGACGTCGAGCGTCTCGCCCGCGTACAGCCGGCCGATCTCCTCCTCGGACAGGTCCAGTTCGGCCATACCGGTCCAGGTCGGGTCGCTGGCCTGGCCGTGCCGGTACTCGTCGGCACGCAGGCCGACCGAGGCCGCCTTCACCCGCAGCGGCATGTCCTTGCTGACGAGCGTGACCTCACGCCCCTCGGCGGCCAGGTTGAGCGCCACAGACAGGATGCGCGCGTCGTTCGACTCGTTGCGGAAGCCGGGCGGCAGCACGCCGTCGTCGGTGTGGTTCAGCTCCACCCGCAGCGTGCCGCCCTGCTCGTTGGCGGGCACCGGTCGGTCCAGCCGGCCGTGCCGCACCCGCAGTTCGTCGAGCATGCGCAGCGACTGGCGGGCGAACCAGCCCAGCTCGGGATGGTGCCGCTTGCCCTCCAGCTCGGAGATGACCACCAGCGGCAGCACCACCTCGTGCTCGGCGAAGCGGTGGAACGCCGCCGGGTCGGAGAGGAGGACCGAGGTGTCCAGGACGAAGGCCGGGCCGGCTGGTCGGGGCTCCTCGGCCTCGGCAGCGGCGCTCCGGCGGCTGCGGGTGGTCCGGCGGGTCGGGGCGGTCGCGGCCGGGCTCTGCTCGGCTCCGGCGGGGGTACGGCGTGTGGTCACAGGCCTGCTCCGCGGATGGGCACCCGGCCACCCGAGTTCCGCCTCTTCCGGTGCCCGGTGGACACGGGGTCGGATGCGGGCCCCGTGTGCGAGGACGCAGGTCCGGGCTGTCCGGCTGGCCCGGGAAAACCCCGCGCCATGCCTAGACGCTAATCGCCGAGGGGCCGCGGGGCTAGAGGCGCGCGTGGATCATCGTGTGACAGTCGCCGGACGTACACCTGTTCGGGTGACGGGCGGACCGGAACCGGCCGGGATGCATGCCCCCTGCGCGCATCCCGGCCGGTCGCCACGGTCGGCGTCGCGGTGCGGGCCTCAGCCCGGCCGCCGCGCCAGCGTGCCGGCCCTCGGGCCGCCACCGGTCGCGCCGAACGACGATCCGGTGTACGTGGTGCCCGCCCGCCCCACCGCGCCGAGCTGAGCGGTGGCGGTGACCCGTACGGCCGGGGCGGAGCCGGACCGGGCGGCGACAGCGGCCGGTACGGCGGTGCCGGCGAACGGCACGGCCGAGCGCCCGGCCGACGTCACCACAGTCGCGCCGGGAGCGGACAGCGCCGAGGCGATGGCGGCCTGGGCGTCCCGACGGCGGCGGTTCCAGGCGCCCCGGTCACCGTCGAAGTAGCCCTGCCGGTAGCCGAACCGGTAGCCGATGCGGTAGCTCAGCTGCCCGTGCAGGCGACCGGCCGCATAGCAGGTGGAGCCGAGCACCAGCACGAGGACCACGGCGAGAAAAGGGGTCATCGCTCGTCCGCCCCGGGCAGCGGGTCGACCACCAGCAGCCGCTCCAGGTCGTCGGTGCCGACCTCCTCGACCAGCTCGACGCTGATCCGGCAGCCGTCGAGGATGACCTCGGCCACCGACGCCCGGCGGATCTCGCCGCCGGAGTCGTACACCCGGACGCTCAGCTCGGGACAGCCGAGGTGGGTACGCCAGGCGTCCCACTCCCCCCGGTCACCGACGCTGAGCGAGAGGTACCGGCAACCCCGGGCGAGATAGAGACGCCACGGGGCGCTCAGCCCGGCGGACACGCCTTCCGCGATCAGCCCGAAGGCCTGGGCACGGGTCGCGAGCTCGGTCACGAAACCCCCTCGGCACCCGCGGAGTGACGCATGTGAGCACTCGTCGTCTCAAGCACGTGACACACCGTAAGTTGTCTCATGAGCGTGACAGTATCAGCTTTTCAGGCCTTTGCCGCCGTACTCGTGTCCATCTATTCTGCCCAGGTGACACCCCTCAGAAGCAGCACTGGATCGTTTACCGGAAATGCGCGATCGCCGTCACGTCGGCGTGACAGCAGCGTGCCGAGACCGCCCGACGGGACCGACTGGCCGTACCGTCACGGGGTGACCGAGACGGCCAACGCGCGGAAGATCGCCTTCGCCACCTTCGTCCGCCGTGCCCTCGACGACGCGCGAGCGCTGCGGGCCTGGAGCGGCACCGAGGTTTCCCGGCGCACAGGCGTCTCCCGTCAGACCATCAACCGCTGGGTCCGCGGGGACTGGGCCAGCGACCCGGAGGCCGAGCGGGTGGTCGCCTTCTGCGAGGGCCTGGGGCTCGATCCGGCCGCCGCCTTCATAGCGCTCGGCTGGGACCGCGCCGCCGGCCCACGGGCCACGCCCACCCCACCGCCGATGGACCCGGACGTGGAGGCGCTGCTGCGCCGGCTGGTCGACCCGACCGTGTCGGACGCGGAGAAGTTCCACATTCGAGAAACCATCCGTTACCTCGCATACCGCCCGACTCTGCCGGGCGGTGTCCGAAATAGGGGTAAACAAGCCGGGTAGTTCCTCAGATGGCGAAAGAACGGAAGGTCGGGCCCGATCGTTTCGCCTCGGGGACGGAACGGACCCGCTAGCGTCCACGTTTGTACTGCTAGGGGCTCGTCATCGGCGGGGGGACGGGACACAGCCGAACCCAGCCCTGCGGGACAGAAGGAGGGGTCTGTCCATGACCCTGAAATGGTTGGCAGTCGTGGTCGCGGTGGTGTCGCTGACATCGTGCGTGACCGGCAACGTGGTGGTCGGCGTACTGGACGGCGGGCAGCTTCCCCTGGTCGTCAACCTCTTCGCGCTCACCACGGCCGGCACCGCGGTGATCCTCGCCGTCGTCGCCGAGCTGCACGATCGTCTCAACGACCGGGTCAGCGCGCTCACCGAGTTCCTGGTGGCGCGGCTCAACGAGATCGAGGCGCACACCGGCGACCGCAACACCGGCTTCGTGGAGGGCTACCTGCTCAGCCACGGGCAGGACGCGGCAGTGGTGCCGTTCGGGCGCCGGGGACGAGGAGCCGCCGAACGCTGACCCCCACGCCGTTTCGACGTCACATCTCGGCCACGAATACGCCGCCGGACGCGGGGTACGCTGACGCGCGTGCCGCCGTTGAATCTGGGCAACCAGCAGCCGAAGACCCCGTTGAACGCGGAGCACGCCTGGCGTGCGACCGCCGACCGCGCACGGGACGTCGTGCTCTTCTTCGACTTCGACGGCACGTTGGCGCCGGTCGACGACGACCCGACGGCCGTGCGGCCCGCGCCGAACGTGCTCACCGCGCTGGAGGCGCTCGCCCCGCACGTGCGGCGGATCGCCATCGTCTCCGCCCGCCCGGTGGATTTCCTCCGTGACCACCTCGGTGGCCTCACCGGCATCGACCTGTACGGGCTCTACGGCCTGGAACACAGCCACTTCGGCGGCGAGACGGTCACCGAGCCGGCCGCCCTGCCCTGGGTGCCGACCATGTCCGAGCTGGCCGAGCAGGCCCGCGCCGAGTTGCCGCCCGGCGCGCTCGTCGAGTTCAAGCGGCTCTCCGTCGCGCTGCACTGGCGTACCGCCCCGCAGCTCGGTGAGCTGGTGCAGGAGTGGGGCCGGGCCCAGGCCGAGCGGCTGGGCCTGCGCGCCCAGCCGGGCCGGATGGTGCTGGAACTCAAGCCTCCTGTCGACCGGGACAAGGGCATGGTGATCGGCGAGACGGTCCGGGACGCCGGCGGCGCCTGGTACTTCGGTGACGACGTCTCCGACATCAAGGCGTTCGCCGCGCTGCGCGCCCGTGCCGCCGCCGACCCCGCCTTCCTCGGTGTCTGCGTCGCCGTGGCCAACCCGGAGACCGGGCACGAGGTGGCCGACGCCGCCGACCTCACCCTGGACTCCCCCGCCGCCCTGGCCGACTTCCTCACCGACGCCCTGCGCCACCTGACCTGACCCGCTCCCCCTCCTCAGGTGCCGAAGCGGCGCTGGCGGGTGGCGTAGGAACGCAAGGCACGGAGGAAGTCGACCTTGCGGAAGTCGGGCCAGTTCAGCTCGCAGAAGTAGAACTCCGAGTGCGCGCTCTGCCAGAGCATGAAACCGGAGAGCCGCTGCTCGCCGCTGGTCCGGATGATCAGATCCGGATCCGGCAGCCCCTTGGTGTAGAGGTGCTCGGAGATGTGGTCGACGTCGAGCGAGGTGGCCAGCTCCTCAAGCGTGCCGCCGTTCGCCGCGTGCTCCACCAGCAGCGAGCGGACCGCGTCGGCGATCTCGCGCCGCCCGCCGTACCCGACCGCGATGTTGACCTGAGCCCCGCCGTCGCGGTTCCGGGTGCGTTCCTCGGCGGCCTTGAGCGCGGCGGCGTGCTGCGCCGGCAGCACGTCGAGCGCACCGACCATCCGCAGCCGCCAGGGGTTGCCCTCCTCGGCCAGCTCGGTGGTGAGGTCCTCGATGATCTGGAGCAGTGGGTCCAGCTCGGCGGCCGGACGGGAGAGGTTGTCGGTGGAGAGCAGCCACAGCGTGACGTGCCCGACGCCGGCCGCGTCGCACCAGCGGAGCAGCTCCTTGATCCGCTCGGCGCCCATCCGGTGGCCGTCGTTCGGGTCGACGAAGCCCATCTCCCGGGCCCATCTGCGGTTGCCGTCGCACATCACGCCGACGTGTGCGGGTACGGGCTTGCCCGCGAGCTTCGCCGTCAGTCGGCGCTCGTACACGGAGTAGAGGAGTTTCCGCAGAGTCATCACCTTGCAGGGTAGCGACCCGTGAGAAAGATCAGTGTCTCGGTGGCGTATCAGCCGACGGCGAGCCGCTCCGGCGTGGCCGCGGCACGTCAGCGGCGATCGCCGCGAGCGTGCGGACGTCGAGCCGGCCGTCGCCGAGCCCCAGCTCCACCACCGTGCGGTAGACCCGCTCGTCGCGTCCGGCCGCGCCGACCACCGCGTCGACCACCCAACGACGCCGGGCCAGCCAGGCCGCCGCCGAGCTGTGCCGCAGGTGAGTGCCGAGCCGGGCGCGCAGCGCAGCCGCGTACCCGGAGGCGGCCTCGGCCGGATTGCCGGCCGCCGCCGCGCCGGCCAGCGCTCCCGAGCGCAGCGCGTAGAAGATGCCCTCGCCGGTGAACGGGTTGATCAGCGACAGCGCGTCCCCGGCCAGCACCACCCGGCCCCGCCCGGGCGCCGGCCGGTGGGTGGACAGCGGCAGGTGGTGCGCGCGCAGGTCGGTCACCGTGGCCGGCTCGACGCCGGGCAGCAGCGCGGCCGTCCGGGCCAGCAGGTGTGCGCGGGTCAGCGGCTCGCCGCGCAGCACCTCCCCGTACCCGACGTTCGCGCGACCGTCGCCGATCGGAAAGGCCCAGGCGTACGCGGGCCAGCGCGTTGCCGAGGTGACGATGAGCTGTTCGGGCGGCCCGGGCGGGGCCGGCGCGTAGCCCCGGATGGCGAGGGCCAGGTGCCGGTCCGGGTTGACTGGGAACCCGAGCGCGCGGCGGACCACCGATCCGGCGCCGTCCGCGCCCACCAGCGCCCGCGCGGACAGCTCACCGTCGAGCACCACCCGGTCGGGGGCGATCTCCACCCGGCGTACGGTGTGCCGCCGCAACTCCGCGCCGGCCGCCACCGCCGCCGCGACCAGGCGTGCGTCGAACACCTGGCGGGGCACCGTGTACGCGGGCCGGGGCAGCGTCCGGGCGACGCTGCCGCCACCCGGTCCGACCAGGCGCAGCGCGGGCAGGGGCGGGTAGCCGTCGACGGCCCCGGTCACGCCCAGTTCGGCGAGGACGTCGAGCGCGTGCGCGGCGATGCCGTCACCGCACGCCTTGTCCCGGGGGAAGTCGTACCGGTCCAGTAGCAGCACCCGCGCCGCCCCGGCCCGCCGCGCGCCGAGCGCGGCGGCCGCTCCCGCCGGCCCCGCCCCCACCACCACGACGTCCCACACGCCCTCATCCTGCCCCGCCGGCCCCCGCCACGGGCGACGATCATCAAGTTGGCGGCATCAACGGGGCCGGGTGGCCCGGTAGAGGGACCAGAGGCAGAGGGCTGCCGCCGTGACCAGCGGCGCGCCGTCTCGGATCAGGCCGTCGACGCCGAGCAGCCACCAGCACAGCGGCAGGTCGAACGCGAGGACGCCGAGCGTGACCGCGACCAGGGCCTTCCGCGCCCAGGCCCGGTCGCGCAGCAGGAACGCGGTGCAGAACAGCACGGCGTAGCTGACCGCGATGCCGCCGCCGAACCACAGGACCAGAGCCGGTACGGCGGCGAGCCGCCCGTCCAGCACGGCGCCGGTCGCCACGAGCGCCGGCACCAGCATCAGCGGGCTGTAGGTGAACGCCGCGACCCGGGCGGTGAGCAGCCAGCCGTTCGCCTGCGGGCGCTTCGGCGTCATCTCCCGCCAGGCGATCGTCCCGCCCTCGACGACCAGGCCCTTGCGGTGCCGGACCAGGTGCGCGCGGATCGCCTCGGAACGGTAGAGCAGCACCACCACGGCGACGCAGAGCGCGGTGAGCACGGCGAACCCGACCAGGCCGGGCAGCGCGGGCACCCCTTGCCGGGGCACGATCAGCCGCCCGACCGCGAAGATCGTGGTCACCGCCAGGATCAGCCCGAACGGCCGGGCACTCACCCGGCCCTTGTTCACCTGCCCGATCAGCAGCAGGAAGCCGAGCGACCGGAGCATCGCCCAGCCGGTGCGTACGGCCAGGCCGAACTCCTGCTCCGGGGCGTACCAGTAGTTGAGCAGCTCGACCACGACGGTGGCCGCCGCGGTCACGGCGAGCAGCGTGGTCAGCGCCCGGACGGCGGACGGCCGCCGGACCTCGACAGGTTCAGCGGCCGTCCTCATGGCATCCGATGGTGCCCGCAGCGGGCAACCGGCACACCTGTTACTTCTGCGGCTCCGCGTCGAGGCGGGCGCGCAGCGCGTCCAGCTCGGCCCAGAGCACGCCGGGGAGCTTGTCCCCGAACTTCTCGAACCACTCGGTGACCAGCGGCAGCTCGTTGCGCCACTCGTCCGCGTCGACCTTCAGCGCGATCCGGACGTCCTCCGGGGTCATGTCCAGACCCTCGACGTCGAGCGCGCCCTGCGCCGGCACCATGCCGACCGGCGTCTCCACCGCCTCGGCCCGGCCCTCCAGCCGCTCGATGACCCACTTGAGGACGCGGGAGTTCTCGCCGAAGCCCGGCCAGAGGAAGTTGCCCTCGGCGTCCTTGCGGAACCAGTTGACGTAGTAGATCTTGGGCAGCTTGGACTCGTCGCCGTCGGTGCCCTTGCCCATCTCGATCCAGTGCCGGAAGTAGTCGCCGGCGTTGTAGCCGATGAACGGCAGCATGGCCATCGGGTCGCGGCGCACCACGCCGACCGCGCCGGAGGCGGCGGCGGTGGTCTCCGAGGAGAGCGTGGCGCCCATGTAGACGCCGTGCACCCAGTCGCGGGCCTCGGTGACGAGCGGGATGGTATCCCGGCGACGGCCGCCGAACAGGATCGCGTCGATCGGCACGCCGTTCGGGTCGTAGTAGTCGTCGGCCAGGATCGGGCACTGGGTGATCGGGGTGCAGAAGCGGCTGTTCGCGTGCGAGGAGAGGTTCTCGCTCTCCGGCGTCCAGTCGTTGCCCTTCCAGTCGATCAGGTGCGCCGGCGGCTCACCCATGCCCTCCCACCAGATGTCGCCGTCGTCGGTCAGCGCCACGTTGGTGAAGATGGAGTTGCCCCGGTCCAGCGTGCGCATGGCGTTGGCGTTGGTCTTCCAGTCGGTGCCGGGGGCGACACCGAACAGGCCGTACTCCGGGTTGATCGCGTAGAGGCGGCCGTCCTGACCGAACCGCATCCAGGCGATGTCGTCGCCGATGGTCTCGACCTTCCAGCCTGGGATGGTCGGTTCCAGCATGGCGAGGTTGGTCTTGCCGCAGGCGGACGGGAAGGCACCGGCGATGTGGTAGACCTTGCCCTCCGGCGAGGTGATCTTGAGGATCAGCATGTGCTCGGCCAGCCAGCCCTCGTCGCGCCCCATCACGCTGGCGATACGCAGCGAGTAGCACTTCTTGCCGAGCAGCGAGTTGCCGCCGTAGCCGGAGCCGTACGACCAGATCTCCCGGGTCTCCGGGAAGTGGGAGATGTACTTCGTCTCGTTGCAGGGCCAGGCCACGTCCTGCTGCCCCGGGGCGAGCGGGGCGCCGATCGAGTGCAGCGCGTGCACGAAGTCGGCGTCGTCGCCCATCGCCTCCAGGATCGCCGACCCCATCCGCGTCATGATCCGCATCGAGGCGACCACGTACGGGCTGTCGGTGATCTCCACGCCGAACATGGGGTTCTCGGCCTCGATGGGGCCCATGCAGAACGGGATGACGTACATGGTGCGCCCGCGCATGCTGCCGCGGTACAGCTCCGTCATCGTCCGCTTCATCTCGGCCGGCGCCATCCAGTTGTTGGTGGGGCCGGCGTCCGCCTCGTCGACGGAGCAGATGAAGGTGCGCTCCTCCACCCGGGCGACGTCCGTGGGGTCGGTACGCGCGTAGAACGAGTTGGGCTTCTTCTCGGGATTCAGGCGGATCAGGGTGCCGTTCTCGACGAGCTCGTCGGTGAGGCGGCGCCACTCCTCATCAGACCCGTCCACCCAGACCACGCGGTCGGGGGTGGTCAGTTCCGCGACCTCACGTACCCAGGCCAGCAGCTTGGGGTGGGATGTCGGGGCCTGATCGATACCCCGAACAGCAGCCGGAGCAACCATGTCACTTCTCCTTGTGGTCGACGCTGACCGATCTATGGGGTGCACGAGTTCTGGCGGGCAAGTACGCCGCCTCGTGGAAACCTGGGATTGGGCTCAGCGTAAACCGGACTGCCTCGCCAGTCAGTGGGACTGGTTGTGAAGAACTGCACAAGGTACGGCCACGCTGCGGCTTCACGATCTGATACCCGCTTTCGCGCGCAGTTTCACGCAAATCCTGCGGGAAACCTTCGACGGCCCGGTCCGTCACCGGAGTGACCGCGACACCCGATCGCGGGGAAGCGTACGAACATGTCGTGAAAGACGATTCTGTGATGGGCTCCACAGATTCACACAGCGGGTTACCCTCTGCTCACGGACATCGAGAACGGGCGGCAGATCCCCGACCCGGGCGGCCCGGCCGCGAGGGCCACGACGAAGCCGTCGTGGCCGACTCGCCGTTGCGGTCCGCCCGCGTACCCGACAACCGGTACTCTCGGCGGGTGGCCGCGACGATGACCGGGGACCAACCGGGGGCTCCGCAGACCCGTCGGGGTCCGATCGGAGCACTACTCGACCGTTTCGGTCACCTGATCCACGAGTTGAGCAAGTTCGCCACCGTCGGCGGCTTCGCCTTCGTGGTCGACTTCGTCCTCTTCAACTTCCTGTCCAGTGGCCGGGACATGTCGCCGCTCGCCGCGAAGGTCATCTCCACGGTGATCGCCGCGACCGTCGCCTTCCTCGGCAACCGGTTCTGGACCTGGCGGCACCGACAGCGCTCCAACCCGGCCCGGGAGTATGCGCTCTTCTTCTTCTTCAACGCGGTCGGCCTCGGTATCGCGGTGGCCTGCCTCGCGGTCAGCCACTACGGGCTGGGCGCGGTCTGGCCCGCGGTGTTCCAGACCCCGCTGGCCGACAACATCGCCAGCTTCATCGTCGGCACCGGCTTCGGGACGCTCTTCCGGTTCTGGTCGTACCGACGGTTCGTCTTCGTCGACGCGGGAACACCACCAGTTCCGGCAACGAGCCACGACCGAGAGCCCGGGGCGTGACGAACCGCCCATCCCGACCCGCCGGGCCGAGCCGGCCCAGCCCACTGCCTAAGGTGTTCCGCATGCCTGGAGTCCGTCTGCTGCCCGAGCGCTGGCAGAAGTTCATCCACGAGGCGCTCAAATTCGGCGTCGTCGGCGGCATCAACACCGTCATCAATTACGCGGTGTTCAATGCCCTGGCACTCACGGTTTTTCGAGACGGCCAGCTGAAAGCGACAGTGATCGCGACGATTGTCGCCACGATCACGTCGTATCTGATGAATCGTCACTGGACGTACCGGGATCGGCCGAAATCGGCACTCCGGCGGGAATACGTCCTGTTCTTCCTTTTCAACGGCGCCGGCCTCGTCATCGAACTCGGCGTTTTGGCCCTGGCCAAGTACGGCCTCGGCGTACACGGACTGCTGGCGCTGAACGTCGCCAAGACCATCGGTGTCCTGCTGGCCACGCTGTTCCGCTTCTGGTCCTACCGCACGTTCGTCTTCCAGCCGGTGCCCAAGCACGCCGAGGAGACCTGGCACTCGGTGCCGCGTGACGAGTGGGACAACGTCGCCGAGATGGACCCGGTGGCCGAGCTGGCCGAGTCGGTGAGCGAGCTGGAGGAGGAGGAACCTCCCCCGGGCGCCGGGCGACCCGACTACGCGCCACCCCGGGGCCGTCCGGCACCCGCCGACGCCGGGCTCGGCGGCACGCTCGGCGCCGACCTGGACGCCGAACTCGCCGCCGAACTCCAGCCCCGCCGCGCGCGCCGCTGAACGACCGAAGGCCGGCATCCCCGGAAGGGGTGCCGGCCTTCTCCGTCGGTGGCATGGTCAGGGCTGGTCGCGCAGGGACCTGCCCTCGGTCATGTCGGCGAGGATCTCGCGCATCTCGCCGTCGCCCAGGCTGTGCTTGTCGTGGTGCGCCTCGACCAGCTCGTACAGCTTCGTCTGCACCTTGTCCACGCCCGGCACGTCGTGCAGCACCGACTGGCCGCGCTCACCCGCCGACTCGATGGTCAGCGTGCCGCAGCCGAGCAGCCGCTCCACGAAGTGCTGGTTCATGGCGTGGTCGTTGATCCGGGTCAGCGGCAGGTCCCGCCGGTTGCGCGACAGCACCCCCTGCTGGAGCAGCAGGCGCTCATTCGTGAACAGGTAGTGCGTGGTGCGCCAGACCAGGAACGGCCACAGGCCCAGCCACAGCACCAGCGCCAGGGCGACCACGGCGATCGCGTAGAGCGCGATGGTGCCACCGCTGCCGTCGGGCAGCAGGAGCCAGCCGGCGACGACCGCCGCGACGGCGAGCACGAGCACCAGGACCGGCCGGATCAGGGCCTTCCAGTGCGGGTGCAGGTGCAACACGACGTGCTCGTCCTCGGTGAGCACGTCTTCGGGGAACGCCACGGGGGAACCTCCTCGCAGAACAGGACGCGCTGACCGTAACCGGTCGGGGCATCCCGCCGGCATCGGCCGCGCGGGCGGCTGCCCGTGGTTGTTAAGAGGGGGCCCTTCCTCTACCGGAGGCGTTAATAAGGGGCCCTTCCTTTCACCGCAGGTGCAGCACATCGCCCGCCGCGAGCCGCAGCGTCCCGGCGTCCGTCTCGACCAGGAGCTGCCCGTCGGCGTCCACCCCGGTGGCGGTGCCGTGCGCCTCGCTGCCGTCGGGCAACAGCACCCGCACCTGCCGGCCGATGGTGGCGCACCCGGCCAGGTACGCCTCGCGCAGCCCGCTGGCCTCCGCGTCACCTCCGGCGTCACGCCAACGCTCGTACCAGTCGGCGAGCGAGCGCAGCAGCGCCCGCAGCAGCGGATCCCGGTCGGTGGCGGTGGCGCCGGCGAGCTGGAGCGACGTGGCGGGCAGCCCGGTCGGGTTCTCCGGCAGCTCGTCGGCGCGCAGCGTCACGTTCAGCCCCACACCCACGACGATCGCGGGCGGCCTGTCGTTCTCGCCCGGCACCGCCTCGGCCAGCACGCCGGCGCACTTCGCGCCGTCCACCAGCAGGTCGTTGGGCCACTTCAGCCGCGCGTCCAGCTCCGCCAGCAGGCGTACCGCCTCGACCAGCGCGACACCGGCGAGCAGCGGCAGCCAGCCGTACCCGGTGACCGGCACCGGTTCCCAACCCCGCTCGGCGTCCGCGTCGCCGGGCCGCAGCAGCACGCTCGTGGCGAGACCGGCGCGCGGCGGTGACTGCCAGACGCGCCCTCGCCGGCCCCGGCCGGAGGTCTGCCGCTCGGCCACCACCACCAGGCCCTCCGGCTCGCCGGCCCGCGCCGCGGCCACCGCGTCCGCGTTCGTCGAGCCGGTCTCGGCCAGCAGCTCCAACCGGCGCCAGGGCCCGTTCGGCGCGACCAGCGCGCGCCGCAGCCGGGCCGCGGAGAGCGGCGGTCGGTCCAGATCCGTGTACGGCGAGCCGGGCATCACGCCAGCCTACGGCCCGGATGAGGCGTACTGCACAGCCTCAGACACCTGAACCATCGTTATATTCCACGGGTGACTACCGAGACCGGGTTCAACATCCACACGACCGCCGGCAAGCTGGCGGACCTGGAGCGACGGCTCGACGAGGCGGTGCACGCCGGGTCGGCACGCGCGGTCGAGAAGCAGCACGCGCGGGGCAAGAAGACCGCCCGCGAGCGGATCGAGATGCTGCTCGACGAGGGATCGTTCGTCGAGCTGGACGAGTTCGCCCGACACCGCTCGACCAACTTCGGGCTGGAGAAGACCCGCCCGTACGGGGACGGCGTGGTGACCGGCTACGGCACCGTGGACGGCCGGCAGGTCTGCGTCTTCTCGCAGGACTTCACCGTCTTCGGCGGCTCCCTCGGCGAGGTCTTCGGCGAGAAGATCGTCAAGCTGATGGACCTCGCCATGAAGATCGGCTGCCCGGTCGTCGGCATCAACGACTCCGGCGGCGCGCGGATCCAGGAGGGCGTCACGTCCCTCGGGCTCTACGGCGAGATCTTCTTCCGCAACGTACGGGCCAGTGGCGTCATCCCGCAGATCTCGCTGATCATGGGCCCGTGCGCGGGTGGCGCGGTCTACTCCCCGGCGGTCACCGACTTCACAGTCATGGTCGACCAGACCTCGCACATGTTCATCACCGGCCCCGACGTGATCAAGACGGTCACCGGCGAGGACGTCGGCATGGAGGAGCTGGGCGGCGCCCGCACCCACAACACCCGCAGCGGCAACGCGCACTACCTCGGCACCGACGAGGAGGACGCGATCGAGTACGTCAAGGCGCTGCTGTCGTACCTGCCGTCGAACAACCTGGACGAGCCGCCGGTCTTCGACGCCCCCGCGATCCTCGACGTCACCGAGGACGACCGGGAGCTGGACACGCTGATCCCGGACTCGGCCAACCAGCCGTACGACATGCACCGGGTCATCGAGCATGTGCTCGACGACGGCGAGTTCCTCGAGGTGCAGCCGCTGTACGCGCAGAACATGGTGGTCGGTTTCGGTCGCGTCGAGGGCCGCCCGGTGGGCGTGGTGGCGAACCAGCCGATGCAGTTCGCCGGCACGCTCGACATCGCCGCGTCGGAGAAGGCGGCCCGGTTCGTACGCACCTGCGACGCGTTCAACGTCCCGGTGCTCACCTTCGTGGACGTGCCCGGCTTCCTGCCCGGCACCGGCCAGGAGTGGGACGGCATCATCCGGCGCGGCGCGAAGCTCATCTACGCGTACGCCGAGGCCACCGTCCCGAAGGTCACAGTCATCACCCGCAAGGCCTACGGCGGCGCGTACGACGTGATGGGCTCGAAGCACCTGGGCGCGGACCTGAACTTCGCCTGGCCGACCGCGCAGATCGCGGTGATGGGCGCGCAGGGCGCGGTGAACATCCTCTACCGCTCGGACCTGGCGAACGCCGAGGACCCGGCCGCCGTCCGGGCCGAGAAGATCGCCGAGTACGAGGACACGCTCGCCAACCCGTACATCGCCGCCGAGCGCGGCTACGTGGACGGCGTGATCCCGCCGCACGAGACGCGCGTGCAGATCGTGCGGGCGCTGCGGGTGCTGCGGACCAAGCGCGAGACGCTGCCGCCGAAGAAGCACGGCAACATCCCGCTGTAAGTCGATCCGGTGCCCCCGCCGTTGCGCGGCGGGGGCACCGGCGTCAGCAACCTGGGTTAGCGGCGACGCACATCCGTTCGGCGGCGACGCGGGCCAACTGCCGTACCTGTTCCTCGGTCACCTCGGCGCCCGGCACGTCGGTCCGCAGCCGGCCGGACGGGATCAGCACCGTCACCAGGTCGCCCACCCGGACGACCAGCCGGTCGTCGCCCGACATCGGGTATCCGGGCGGCCGGCCCGTCGTCTCGTCCGGCGGCACGGTGACCTCGTGCCGCAGCAGCAGCGCCTGGTCTCCGGCGAAGCCGCTCGCCGCGACGTACCAGCGGTGCACGACCTCGGCGCCGGTCATCCCCCGCTCGGTGTAGACCTGACCCGTCGTCCGCCACGCGCCGCAGGCCGCGACAGCGCCCTCCAGGTCGTCGACGAACCGTCCCGCCGCTCCGGCCTGCATCCGGTGGACGTCCTGGGTGAGGACCGATCCGACGGTGGTCGCGGGCTCGGTCGGCGGTTCCATCACGGTCTGCGACCGCGAGTAGCGCGAGCGCGGCTCCTCGGCCGACAGCCCCTGCTTCCCGGCGCAGACCTGGAGGAGGTCGTCGACCCGGACCGGCTCGTCGACGCCGGTCTCGCTGAGCCGCTCGCCGGTCCGAACCGGAATGTCGGCCGGTTCCAGCATTGCCTCGGCCACGATCTCCGCCTGCCCGTCAAAGCCTCCGGCGGGCGGTGACGGCGGCGGCGCGCCGACTCGGTTCACCAGCGTCGCGGCCAGCGCCGCGACGACCACCACCGAGGCCGCGGCCAGCGCGGCGGAGCGCCGGCTGCGCCGCCGGGCGGTGGCCCGGATCGTCTCCGGATCCGGCCAGGTGACGTGCCGCAGGTCCCGGTGCAGCAACTCCACGAGCGCGACGTCGTCAGGCATCTGCCGCCTCCTCTTCCAGGTCCACCACGGCGAGCAACTCGGCGAGGGCGGTCCGCCCCCGGGACAGCCGGGCCTTGACGGTGCCGACCGGGGCCTCGGTCTCCCGGGCCACCTCGGCGACCGGCATGCCGAGCAGGTAGTGCAGCGCGATCGCGGTGCGCTGAGCCTCGGGCAGCCGGCGCAGCGCGGCGACCACCTCCAGCGTCTCGGTGCTCGGCGCCGGCACGTCCGCCACCGCGCCGTGCCGCAGGTAGGCGCGGGCCCGGCTGCGCAGGCTGCGCCAGCGGCTCACCGCGATCCGGCTCGCCACCACCCGCACCCAGGACTCCGGGTCGTCGTATCCGCGCACTGTGGACCACCGCTGCCAGGCCCGGATGTACGCCTCCTGCACGGCGTCCTGCGCCTCGGCCAGGTCGCCGGTGAGCACGTAGACGAAGCCGAGCAGCCGCTGTCGGCTACCGCGGTAGAACTCGTCGAATCCGTCGCTGTCGGGCACCTGCCACCTCCCCGTGTTCGTGAGGGGACACGCCTGGCGGCGCGGCGCGGGTTGCCCGCTCAGCCGACCAATTTCTCCAGCTCGCCGAGCGGGAAGTCGCCGGCCGGAATCCGGTCACGGACCGCCCGGCGTACCGCGGTCTGCACCGCCGCGTTGGCCGGGGTCGGCACGCCGTGCAGGCGCCCGAGCAGCACGATCTCGCCGTTGAGGTGGTCGGTCTCGACCGAGCCCGCGCCCCGGGCCAGGCTCTGCCAGGTGGAACCGCCGGAACGCTCCTCGCCGCCGACCGGCCGGTGCGACACCAGGTCACCGCGTTCGGCGGCCTCCTCCTCGACTGTGGTGTGCGCGATGCCGGCGGCGGCGAGCGCCGCCTCCCCCTCGGCGCGTACCCGCTTCGACAGGGCTTCGGGCACGTCCCTGCCGAGCAGCGCCTGGAGGCCGTTGCCGAGGTTCGCGAGCAGCTTGCCGTACTTCCAGCGCATCACGTCGTCGCGGACCGGCGCGACGAACCCCGCGGAGGTCAGGTCGGCGGCGACCGCCCGGCTGGTGTCGTCGGCGCCGCTCGGGTAGCGGCCGATGTGCAGCATGCCCGGGTGCGGATGCCCGTTGGCGACCACCAGGCCCGGCTCCAGGTGGGTGGCGGGCAGCCAGACGCAGACCGGATGAACGCGGGCGAAGCGGCGCAGCGCGGCCGGCTCGTTCGCCACGCCGTTCTGGGCGAGCACGACCGGCAGCCGTTCGCCGGCCGTTCCGCCGCCCTCGACCGGGGCGTCCGCCCACGCCGTCAGCGCCGCCACGGTGTCCTGCGACTTCACGGTGAGCACCAGCACGGTGTCGGCCGGCAGCGGCGGGCCGTCCGGCCCGGCCACCGCCGGCAGCCGGCTGGTGACCTCACGCTCCGGCGTCCGCAGCGTGAGCCCTCGCTCCCGCAGCGCCTCCAGATGCGCGCCGCGCGCCACGAGCGTCACGTCGTGGCCGGCGTCGGCCAGGAGTACGCCGATGGTGCCGCCGACCGCGCCCGCTCCGATGATCACGTATCGCACGGATCCGATTCTGCCCCGCCTTGGCGGTGGCCGCCCCTGGACGGGACGTGGCGCGCGGGCCGCCGTCAGCCGATCAGGCCGGCATCGGTGAGGATCGGACCGGCGAGCAGCAGCGCGCCGACTACCAGAGCCCCGACGCTGACCAGCAGGAACACGCCCACCCAGAACAGCGCCGGGAACGGCGTGAGCCGGGCGAGCTGGTCCGCGTCGGACTGCGGCATCCGGCCCCGGGCGCGTTGCCGGTGCAGCTCGAACACCGGCCGTACGCCGCCGAGCAGCAGGAACCAGACCGACGTCCAGGCGAACGCGGCCTGCACCTCGGGCGAGGTGTACCAGGAGACGGCGAGCACCACCCCACCGGTGACCAGCAGCGAGAGCACACCGAACAGGTTGCGGATCATCACCAGCATGGCCAGCAGCAGCGCCACCGCCAGCCACAGCAGCAGCGTGATCCGGTTCCCGGCCAGCAGCCACGCGCCGCCGAGACCGAGCAGCGACGGCGCGACGTACCCGGCGAGCAGCGTGAGGATCATCCCCGGCCCGGTGGGGCGGCCGGCGGAGAGCGTCAGCCCGGAGGTGTCCGAGTGCAGCCGGATGCCGTGCAGCCGGCGGCCGGTGAGCAGCGCGACGAGCGCGTGGCCGCCCTCGTGCGCGATGGTGACCGCGTTACGGGCGATCCGCCACGGCATGCGGGTGGCGACCACGGCGAGCGCGACCACGGCGGTGAGCACCACCAGCAGCGGCGGCGGGTCCGGCTGGGCGCTCATCAGCGTGTCCCAGAGCGTGGTGAGGCCGTCGATCAGGGGCATGGGCGGGGAGCCTACCGGCCCGAGCCGCGTCGCTCGACCGGTCGGCGAGCCCAACTCCTTTGGAGCCGCGGAGGTCACAGGTCGAGCCGTGGACCGAGGCCGACTACCTCGCGTTGGGCGAGACGCTGAGTGTCACCGAGCCGTTCCGCTGGGCCATGGACCCGAGCACGCTCCGCTGATCCGCAATCGACACGCCACCTGGACTGACGATAGCCGTCGATGAAAATTTCCTTGCTCCCTATTGCGATCTAGGGCACTTAGCTCCAAAGATGGGCGTCAATAGACGGACGTCCCTCTGGAGGCAACCATGGCCCGTACCAGACTCTCCGTACGCCGGCTCCTCGCTGCCGGCCTGGCCGCCGCCGCCACCGCGGCCGTGGCCCTCGTGGCGACCGCCGGACCGGCCGCCGCCGCGACCACGCCCGGAATCGACGTCTCCCGCTACCAGGGCAGCATCAACTGGACCAGCGTCCGCAACGCGGGCATCCAGTTCGCCTTCATCAAGGCCACCGAGGGCACGAGCTACAAGGACCCGAACTTCAACGCGAACTACGTCAACGCGTACAACGCCGGGGTGATCCGCGGGGCGTACCACTTCGCCCGGCCGAACATCTCCGCCGGCTCCACCCAGGCCAACTACCTGGCCAGCAACGGCGGCGCCTGGTCGGCCGACAGCCGTACGCTGCCCGCCGCGCTGGACCTGGAGGGCAACCCGTACAGCGGCGGCTACTGCTACGGCCTGAGCACCACCGGCATGCGCAACTGGGTCCAGGACTTCCTCAACACCTACCGCTCCCGCACCGGCCGGTACGCGGTCATCTACACCACGACGAGCTGGTGGAACCAGTGCACCGGCAGCTGGAGCGGCCCGTGGGGCAACCACCCGCTGTGGATCGCCCGCTGGGCCAGCTCGCCCGGCACCCTGCCGGCCGGCGCTCCGTTCTACAGCTTCTGGCAGTACACGAGCACCGGCTCCGTCTCCGGGATCAGCGGCAACGTGGACCGCAACTACTGGAACGGTGACCGCAGCCGGCTGATCGCCCTGGCCAACAACACCTGATCCACCGGCTTACGACAGTGGGACCGCCTCCTTGCGGGGCGGTCCCACTGTCGCGTCGTACGTGGCTCAGGCTCTGCGGCGCGCGGAGGCCGGCACGGGCACCGGCGTCCGGCGCATCCAGCGCCACGCCGCCACACCCGCGATCGTGAGGGTCAGCACACCGAGGATCGCGACCGGCGCGGACAGGCCGGCGGCGATCAGGAGCAGCACGACGTCGCCGAGCGCAACGAGCATCCACAGTGCCAGCCGCGGGCCGGTGTCCCTGCGTCGGTAACCCATGTCGCACCTCTTCCGTCGTCGCAGGGATTCATACCCTCGACGACGCAAAGCCATGCGAGCGAGTTCGTGACCGGCGGGATTCCCCGGTCAGTTCTTGCGGTCCGGCACGAAGCCCTTGGTGATGATCTCCCAGTTCGCCAGGTTGGCGTCCCAGTCCTTCGCGGGCACCTCCCAGCGCAGCGCGAAGCCCCGGTTGCTGGCGGTCGCCACACCACGGTTGCGGACGTGGAAGCGGGTGTCGCCGTTGCGCGTCTCCAGCCAGTCCCAGTCGGCGCAGGTGCGGAAGTAGGGATCGCACTTGGTGATACCGACCAGCTTGTAGCCCCGCACACGCGATGCGCGGTACGGCTCCTGGCCCTTCCAGTCGGCGTACGCGTCACGCTTCGGGTTCGGCGTCCACTGGACGAACAGCACCCGCCGGCTTCCGCCGACCTCGTAGAGCACGACGTTGTCACTGCCGACCCGGGCCTGGAAGTTCTCCGGGATCGGCACCTTGAAGCCGTTCGGGCCGGTGTAGAGACGCCAGCCGGCCGGCAACGCGGCCCCGGACACCGACGGGCTGGCCGACGGCGTGGGGCTGGCCGACGCGCTTGCCGCCGGAGCACTCGGCGACGAACTCTCGCTCGGCGCGGCCGGCGGCGCAGCAGACGCCGAGGTGCCGGCCGTCGGCTCACCGCCGTCGCCCTCGTCACCGTTGTTCAGCAGCGGCACGGCCACCACCAGGCCGACCAGCAGCAGCAGGACCAGCGCGCCGATCAGCAGGTTGCGCCGGTTGGGCGCGGACTTCTCGACCGGCAGCACCGTGGCCCGGCCGGCCGACGGCGCCTCCTGCGCCGGAGCCGGGCTGACCGGTGCGGAGCCGGTCACGGCCGGGCTGACCGGCGCCGGGGTGTCGGTGACCGGCTCGCCGTCGAGCCGCGTCTCGTCCAGCGCCGGGTCGACACCGTCGACCCGGGCCTCGTCCTCCACCCGGGTCTCGTCGGTCGACGAGGCAGGGTCGAGCTCGGTGGTCGGATCGGCGACCGGTGGCGTCACCTTCGCGGTGGGGCCGGCGTCCGTAGTGGGCGCCGGCACCTTTGCCGTCGGGTCGACGGTCGCGGCCGTACCCCCGGTGGCGGCCCCGGAGACCGAGGTCGCCGCGCGTTCGGCCTGCTCGGCCGGGCGCGGCGCCGGCACCAGCGGCGGGCGCGGCACACGCGGGCCGTTCGGCCCCGGCCGGCGTACGCCGTCCAGCAGCGAGATGCCCTTGGCCCGGCGACCGGCGGCCTTGCGCAGCATGCGCTCCGCTACCTCGGCGGTGATCCGCTCGTCCGGGTCCTTGCGCAGCAGGCCCTGGAGCACCGGCTTGAGCGGCCCGGCGTTGCGCGACGGCGGCATCGGCTCGGTGGCGAGAGCGGCAAGCGTGGCGATGGCCGACGGGCGCGCGTACGGCGACTTGCCCTCGACCGCCGCGTAGAGCGTGGCGCCGAGCGACCAGAGGTCGGCCTCCGGCCCGGCCGTGCCGTCGCGGGCGCGCTCCGGCGAGATGTACGCGGGCGAGCCGAGCACCATGCCGGTGCGCGTCACGTTCGGGTCGCCGGGGATCGTGGCCAGGCCGAAGTCGGTGAGCACCACGCGGCCGTCCTCGCCGAGCAGCACGTTGCCCGGCTTGACGTCGCGGTGCATGATGCCGGCCTTGTGCGCGGCCTTCAGCGCGTTCAACACGCCGAGGCCGATCTCGACCGCCTTGGCCGCCGAGACCGGACCGTCCTCGGCGATGGTGTCCTGCAACGACTTCGACGCGACGTACTCCATGACGATCCACGGATCGCCGTCGGTGCGCAGCACGTCGAAGATGCGGACCACGTTGACGTTGTTGAGGCGGGCGATCGCCCGCGCCTCACGCAGCGAGCGCTCGCGCATCTCGCGGCGCTCCTCCGGGGTGAGACCGGGCGGCGGGACCAGTTCCTTGATGGCCACGTCCCGGTGCAGCACCTCGTCCCGCGCCTTCCAGACGCGGCCCATGCCGCCTTGACCGAGCGGCGTGAGAAGCCGGTACCGGTCGGCGACGAGTTGGGGGAGCGCGTTCGACATCGCAGAAACCGTACCCGGACGCCCGGACGCTCACACCGTCGGCACGCCACTGTACGGCGAAGGTCGAATTCGCGACGCGTACTCTTGGGTCATGTCTGCCGAGGAGCCGCTGTTCCGGATCGTCCGTGGCGTGCCCACCGCCGAGGAGCTGGCCGCTCTGGTCGGCGCGATCATGGTGCGCACCCGCCCGACCCAGGCCGCCGCGCCGGCCCCCGTGTCGCAGTGGGCGCGCAGCGCACGTCCCGCCCTCGCCCGCCCGGTAGCCGGCGTCGGCGCGTGGCGGGCCTCCGGCCTGCCCCGCTGACGTCTGCTTCAACCTGCGGCGCCGGGCGGGGCTGCCGGGATCCACGTTGAGCCACTAACCTCACTCAGGGAAACCGTGTGGTGACGGGCAGGAGGCTCCGATGATCCCGGAGGACAACCAGCCAGCCGGCTGGCTGCGCGGCTACGGCGGCATCGAGGCCGACATCCGGCAGATGCGGGAGTTCGCCGATCGACTCCAGGACGAGGTGACGCGCAACTACTCGCCGCATCTGTCCTACATCGCCGACGACATGAAGGCCCCGGTACCCAACCCGGCCGACGCCTTCATCGAGCTGGTCCATTTCCTCCAGGCCCACCACGACACGCAGACCGCAGCGGTCAGCGCCGTGTGGGACCTGGCGCCCGCCACCGGCCGGCTCGCCGACGCCGCCGGCCGGATCGCCACCCACTACGGCGACGCCGACGCGTTCTCCTCCGCCCGGGTCACCGACGTCGAACGGGCGCTCGCCGGGCCGTCGAGCACCGTCGCCCGCCCGCTGCCGCCACTCGCCGACCCCACCGCCCCCGAACAGAGCCGGGTGATCCTGCCGTGATCGAACGGGGCAGCGGACGCACCTCCGGGCTGACCGACTGGCGGCTGATGGACGTCCTCAGCATGTGGGCGTGCGTGCAGGACCAGGACACCACCGGCCAGTGGAAACAGGTCGCCGGGTGGCGCAAGGTCTGCGACCTCGCGCTGACCCACCTGAGCCGGCTGCGGGAATACCGGCGCGGCCTCGCCGAGGCATGGCCGCCCGAGACCAACGCCGCCGCGCGGGCGTACATCGCCGAACTCGACCAGCTCATCGATCGCGTGCAGCGCACCCACGACGCCGCCGCCGCGAACTACGACGCGCTCGCGGCCGCCACCCGCGCCATCGGCAGCGCGCGGGCCGAGTTGCAACCGCTGCACGAGGAGTACGAGAAGAAGCTGCGGCAGAAGCGGGCGTACGAGGCGACGATCGCCGACCCGAAGGCGGTGGCTGGTAGCCGGTTGCCGGAGCGGCCCCCGGTTACGGACGACGACCTGGAGCAGTTGAACGTACGGGCGCGCGGGTTGATGACGGGGTTGAGCGGCGAACTCCAGCACGCCCAGGTCATGCTTCGCCAGCCGCCACCTCCGGTTCGGCCTCCCCGCGATGTCTCTGCAGAGGAAATCGGAGGAACTGGCGGCGCCGTTCCTATCATTCCCCCCATCGTTCCCGTGGCAACTGGCCCAACCACAAGGGCCGCCACTGCAGCCCGGCCCTCAGAAAAACGGCTCCCACCAGCAGTGCAGCATCGTGGGCCTGTGATCGGGCCAGTCCTCGGAGGCGTCTCGCCCGGCGCGGCAGGAACGCTTCCGCAACCCGCTGCCCCGGCCAACAGCGCACATCCTGCCCCCGCCAATCTCGGCACGCCGCCAGCGCTTCCGCCCAACTTGCCGACGAGCTCTAGCCCTCCAGGAGGTGGAAGGCCGTTTGCCAGTCCGCTAAAGCCGGAGAGCCAGCGCAACGGCTCAGCCGCTGTTCCACGCGCCATCCCACCTGGGCTTATCGGAGGCGCGCCTGTCGCCGGACAGGGGCAGGCGAACCGGGCTGCGCCTCGCAAGATCAATCCAGTTGGCGGCGTTATCGGTGGAGGCGGAGCAGGCACCTCTCCGACCGGGGCTGCGGGTTCTCGACCTGGCGGCGCTCGAGCCTCTGGCGCCCTCGCAGTTCCGGCAAGCGGCAACGCAACGGGTGGGCCGATGGGTTACCAACCAAAGGCGAGCCGCGAACGCACCGATCACACGAAAAATGCGGCATGGGATCCCGATAACCCCTGGGAAACTCGAAAAGGTGTCGAACCAGTGATGCGGCCCCCCGAGGATGAAGACCCGATAGACCCTGGGCCCGCCATCGGCCTTAACAGGTGAACCTGGATCGCAGCCGGGCCAGCCTTGCCCTACTGGCAACTCTAGCGGCATTGACGGTCGCAGCAGCAAGTCCCGCCCACCTCGAACTAAAATCACCTCCAGAAAAGCAATGGCACCTTCAATACTTGAAGGCAACGGAGGCGCACGCGCTCAATCAGGGCGAAAACATCATCGTTGCAGTGCTAGATACTGGCGTCTCCCCTCATCCTGACCTTGCAGGCAACCTACTCAAAGGCGCAGACCTGATCAGGGGCGGGCACAACGGCGGCCGAAGCGATTCGAGTGGACACGGAACGGGAATGGCAGGCCTGATCGCGGCGACAGGACGCGGAGGCTCTACTCAAGGAATTGCGCCGCAGTCCAAGGTCCTCCCAGTCGTAGTCACTCCGCCAGACGGTCGCGGCGACCCGGATGTACTGGCAGAGGGAATTAACTTCGCAACCTCACACGGTGCCAAGGTGATTAGCATCTCCAGCGTAGGTGGCGCAAGCCCCAAGTTAGTTCAGGCAATCCGCACCGCAACAGCAGCAGATATCACTATTGTCGCCGCTGCTGGCAACCGACCAGAGGATGCCTTTGTTGGCTACCCCGCTGTTGAGGAGTCGGTAATAGCCGTTGGAGGAACAGACAGAACAGGAAACCATGCAGCAATCTCGGTTGCCGGGCCAGAAATCGATGTTGTAGCGCCAGCCGTCGACATCTACAGCACCGGCCTCAACGAGGGCTACCGGGTCGGTACTGGCACGTCAGATGCCACCGCGATCGTTGCCGGCGCGGCTGCTCTCATCCGCTCCAAGTACCCCAACCTCCCCGCGCAGGAAGTCGCCCACCGGCTGACCGCGACCGCCGTCGACAAGGGACCGCCAGGCCGCGACGACCAGTACGGCTACGGCGTCATCGACCTGGTAGCGGCGCTCACCGCCGACGTCCCCCCACTCGGCTTCGAGTCCTCAGTTGTCACGCCACCGGCTTCGACAGCGGCCGGTCCGGGGAAGGGCGACGACGACAGCGGGACCGTACGCGGGCTCGCCACCCTGGGTGTGCTGGTGGCGGCGGGCGGCGGGTACCTGTTCTGGCGTCGGCGCCGACGTGCCGACGACCCGCCGCCGAGGGTCAGCCGGTAGCGTCGGCGGGGTGTCGACCTCCGTACCGGTGCGCCTTGTGCTCGCCTCGCAGTCTCCCGCCCGCCGCAAGTTGCTCCAGGCCGCCGGGATCGAGCCCGACGTGCTGGTCAGCGGCGTGGACGAGTCGCAGGTCGTCAGCGAGCGCGCCGAGGATCTGTGCCTGGAACTGGCCCGGCTGAAGGCGCAGGCCGTACGCGACCGGCTGCGGCCGTCGCCGGACGAGCGCACTCTCGTGCTCGGCTGTGACTCGGTGCTGGCCTTCGACGGCGAGATCCTGGGCAAGCCGGACGACGCGGCGGACGCCACCCGGCGCTGGCAGCGGATGCGCGGGCGCAGCGGCGTCCTGCACACCGGGCACAGTCTGATCGACGTGACGCACGAGTCGCAGGCGGAGGCGGTCGCGTCGACCACTGTGCATTTCGCCGACATCAGCGACGAGGAGATCGCGGCGTATGTGGCGACGGGCGAGCCGCTGGCGGTGGCCGGCGCGTTCACCATCGACGGGCTGGGCGGCGCGTTCCTGACCGGGATCGAGGGTGACCCGGGCACGGTGGTGGGATTGTCACTGCCGCTGCTGCGCCGGCTGCTCGGCGAGGTGGAGCTGAGCATCGTCGACCTGTGGACGAAGGTCGCGCCGGGGGGCCAGGAAATCCAGCATCTCGGCTAACGTCCGGACATGACCACAAAGCCGCTGCCGCTCACGCCGGAACTGCACGACTATCTGGTGGCCCACGGGTCCGCGCCGGACGAGATCGTCCGGGAGCTGGCCGAGGAGACCCGGGCGGCCCTGCCCGCCGAGGCGGTCATGCAGGTCGCGCCGGAACAGGCCGCGTTCCTGACGTTCCTGACCCGGCTGCTCGGCGTACGGCAGGCGGTGGAGGTGGGCACCTTCACCGGCCTCTCCTCGCTGGCGATCGCCCGCGGGCTGGCCGAGGGTGGGCGGCTGACCTGCTTCGACATCTCCGAGGAGTACACGGGCGTGGCCCGGCGCTACTGGGAGCGCGCCGGTGTGCAGGACCGGATCGAGCTGCGCATCGGCCCGGCCGCGGAGACGCTGCGCGAGCTGCGCCGCGAGCGTTACCTGGACTTCGCGTTCATCGACGCCGACAAGGTCGGGTACCCGATCTACTGGGACGAACTGGTGCCCCGTATGCGTCCCGGCGCGGTGATCGCTGTCGACAACACGCTGCGCGACGGCCGGGTGCTGGCCCCGCGCAACGCCGACGACCGGGCCATAGCCGCGTTCAACGACGCGGTGATCGCGGATGTCCGCGTCGAGGCGGTAATGCTGCCGATCGCCGACGGCGTCACGCTCGCCCGGGTGCTCTGAGCCGGCCGAAGACAACCTCGCCGAGGTGGCGGTATCCCTGAGCGCCGGATGCCGCCACCTCGCCGAAGTGGAGTCGATCAAGTGGAGTCGATCAAGCCGCGCGGACCGCGCCGGTGCCCTGCCTGCTGAGAGGTCCTGGTCAGCGGACGCTGCGGGCGAACTGGCGGGCGGCCCAGAACACCCCTGCGGCGGCGAGCACCGTGATGATGCCGAGGCCCTGCCAGACCCGGTCGTTGCCGAGGTCACCGTTGAACAAGGCGCGGGTGCCTTCGACCGCCCAGGAGAACGGGTTCCACTTGGCCACGCCCTGGAGCCAGCCGGGCGCGAAGGTGAGCGGCAGCAGGATGCCGGAGAGCAGCAGCACCGGCTGCGCGACGGTGTTCATCAGCGGGGCGAGCGCGTCCTCGCTCTTGACCTTGAGCGCGATGCCGTAGGAGACGGCCGAGGTCATAAGCGCGATGAGGGCGAGCATCAGGTACGCCAGGAGCAGGTTGCCGATGAAGACGCGCAGGTCGAACGCGAGCGCCAGCAGCGTGATGATGACTGCCTGCACGATGAGCGAGACCACGTCGCGCAGTGACCGGCCGAGCAGCAGCGCGAGCCGGCTGACCGGGGTGACCCGGGAACGCTCGATCACGCCGGCGCGCAGCTCGGCGATCAGGCCGAAGCCCTGGAACAGGCCGCCGAAGATGGCGAGCAGCACCAGCAGGCCGGGCACGAAGATCTTGTACGCGGCGGCCTGCGTCGGGGCGTTCAGCGCGGGCTTGAGCAGCGGGGCGAACAGGAGCAGGTACATCACCGGCTGGAAGACGCCGACGAAGATCCACACCGGGTTGCGCAGGAGCAGCAGCGTCTGGCGCTGGAAGATCAGCCAGGTGTCGCGGGCGAGTTTCATGACAGCTTCTCCGGGGGTCAGGACTCGCGCAGCGAGCGGCCGGTCTTGGTGAGGAAGACGTCGTCGAGGCTGGGGCGGTGCAGCTCGATCGAGCGCAGGTCCAGCCCGGCGTGGTCGAGGCGGCGCAGCACCTGTGGGATGGCGGTGGCGCCCTCGTCGACGTAGAGACGCAGGCCGCCCTCGTCGACGGTCTCCAGCTTGCTCACGTACGCCTCGGTGTCGAGCAGCTCGGCGGCGCGCGGGGTGCTCGGGGCGTCCAGGCCGACGATCACCACCTCACCGGAGATCTCCCGCTTCAGCTCGGCCGGCGTGCCCTCGGCGACCACCTCGCCGTGGTCCATGATCGCGATGCGGTCGCAGAGCGCGTCCGCCTCGTCCAGGTAGTGCGTGGTGATGAAGACGGTCATCCCCTCGGTGCGCAGCCGGCGGATCTCGTCCCACATGTGCGCGCGGCTCTGCGGGTCGAGACCGGTGGTCGGCTCGTCCAGGAAGACGATCTTCGGCTCGTGGATGATGCCGAGCGCGATCTCGACCCGCCGGCGCTGGCCGCCGGAGTAGGTCTTGCACTTGCGGTCGGCGTACTCGGCGAGCTGGAAGGCGTCGAGCGCGCGGGTGGCCCGCCGGTTCGCCTCGGCCTTGCCGATGCCGTAGAGGCGCGCCTGGAGCACCAGTTCCTCGCGGGCGGTCGACTCGTCCCAGGTGCTGCCGCCCTGGGCCACGTACCCGATCCGGCGGCGCACCTCGGCGGGGTCCTTGCGCAGGTCGGCGCCGGCCACCGTGGCCTGGCCGCCGTCCGGCTCGATGAGGGTGGCGAGCATCCGCAGCGTGGTGGTCTTGCCGGCGCCGTTGGGCCCGAGGAAGCCGAAGATCTCCCCCGCGGCGACGTCGAGGTTGACACCGCGGACCGCGTCCACGGTCTTCGTCTCGCGACCCTCGCGGGAGCGGTACGACTTCCGCAACCCCCTGGTCTCGATCATTTCTGCTCCTGGTCGTCCGGGCGGACCTGACCGGCCGCCGATCGTCCGCGAGGACGCACGAATCCCCCGCGATTCCTGCCGAGGCTAACGCGATATAGCTTCTTTGGTCAACGTTGATTATGTCGTGTCATCGCGAGCCGTCGGTCCAGCCCGACCAGCCCTCTGCCCGCTCCATCCCATCGGGCAGGTACGACACTCCCGACTCGATCCGCTCCGCGATCCGCTCGCACCACGCCGTTTCCGCCTCGGCCCGCGCCAGCCACAGCTCGAACATCCACCCGACATGCACCGGCTTGCGGTTGCGCACCCAGTCCGAGTCGAGCGAGGCACGCATCGACTCGACCCCGGCCCGGAGCAGGTTCGCCCGGTTGCGCAGCGCCGCCGCGGCCTCCTCGCGTGGCATCGCCGGCAGGAAGGAGAAGGCCGCCACGAACGGGTCCGGCGGCTCCTGGACCTGCCACCACTGCGCCCGCAGCAGCGTCTCGAACTCGTCCTCCCCCTTCGCCGTCACCTCGTACGTGGTGCGGGCCGGACGGGCGCCCACCTGCTCGACCGAGACGGTCCGCAGCAGGCCCTCGTCGGTGAGTTTGCGCAGCGCGTGGTAGATCGAGCCCGGCTGGACGTTGGCCCACTTGTCCGCGCTCCAGCTCAGCAGCTCACGGCGTACGTCGTAGCCGTGCACCGGCTGCATCCACCGGACCAGGCCCAGAATCATCATCCTCGTTGCCGACACCGGACAAGCGTAATAGCCAAATTTGACTACAGTGCCGCATCCCACACTGAGCGATCGTTAGGCTCCGCAGGTCGGCCGCTAAACTCCCGGCAACGACCTCCCGGGAGGAGCCACAAGGTGCGCAAGGTTCTCATCGCCAACCGCGGCGAGATCGCCGTCCGCGTCATCCGCGCGTGTCGCGACGCGGGCCTGGCGAGCGTCGCCGTCTACGCGGACTCCGACCGGGACGCCCTGCACGCCACGCTCGCCGACGAGGCGTACGCCCTCGGTGGCGACACCGCCGCGGACAGCTACCTGCGCATCGACAAGCTGATCGACGTGGCGGCCCGGTCCGGCGCGGACGCGGTGCACCCCGGCTACGGCTTCCTCTCCGAGAACGCCGACTTCGCCCAGGCCGTCATCGACGCCGGGCTCACCTGGATCGGCCCCACCCCGCAGGCGATCCGCGACCTCGGCGACAAGGTGACCGCCCGGCACATCGCGCAGCGGGCCGGCGCGCCGCTGGTGCCCGGCACCCCGGACCCGGTGGGCAACGCGGACGAGGTGATGGCGTTCGCCGTCGACCACGGCCTGCCGGTCGCCATCAAGGCCGCCTTCGGCGGTGGCGGGCGCGGCCTCAAGGTCGCCCGCACCATGGAGGAGGTCCCGCACCTGTTCGAGTCGGCCACCCGCGAGGCGGTCGCCGCGTTCGGCCGGGGCGAGTGCTTCGTCGAGCGCTACCTCGACAAGCCGCGCCACGTCGAGGCGCAGGTGCTGGCCGACCAGCACGGCAACGTGATCGTGGTGGGCACCCGGGACTGCTCGTTGCAGCGCCGGCACCAGAAGCTGGTCGAGGAGGCGCCCGCGCCGTTCCTCACCGACGCCCAGCGCGCCCAGATCCACGACAGCGCCAAGGCCATCTGCCGCGAGGCCGGCTACCACGGCGCCGGCACCGTGGAATACCTGGTCGGCGTGGACGGCACGATCTCCTTCCTGGAAGTGAACACCCGGCTCCAGGTCGAGCACCCGGTCACCGAGGAGACCGCCGGCATCGACCTGGTCCGCGAGCAGTTCCGCATCGCCGACGGCGAGAAGCTGCGCTTCACCGAGGACCCGACGCCGCGCGGGCACGCCATCGAGTTCCGGATCAACGGCGAGGACCCGGGCCGCAACTTCCTGCCCGCGCCGGGCACCGTCACCGCGCTGCGCCTGCCCTCCGGGCCGGGCGTCCGGGTGGACACCGGAATCTCGGCCGGCGACGTGATCGGCGGCAACTTCGACTCGCTGCTGGCCAAGGTGATCATCGTCGGCGAGACGCGCGCCGAGGCGCTGGAGCGGGCCCGCCGGGCGCTCGACGAGATGGTGGTCGAGGGCATGGCCACCGCGCTGCCCTTCCACCGCCTGGTGATCCGCGACGAGGCGTTCACCGCCGAGCCGTTCACCGTGCACACCCGGTGGATCGAGACGGAGTGGGACAACACCGTCCCGGCCTTCACCGCCACCCCGGGCGCCGTCGACGAGCCGGCCGAGCGCGAGACCGTGGTGGTCGAGGTGGGCGGCAAGCGGCTGGAGGTCGTCCTCCCCGCCGGGCTCGGCGCGGGTACGGCGGCAGCCGCGCCCGCCGCGAAGAAGCCGGCCCGCCGGGGCGGCGGAGGCAAGGCGGGCGCCGCGGTCAGCGGCGACACGCTCGCCTCGCCGATGCAGGGCACGATCGTGAAGATCGCGGTCGCCGACGGCGACGAGGTGGCCGAGGGCGACCTGGTCGTGGTGCTGGAGGCGATGAAGATGGAGCAGCCGCTGCACGCGCACAAGGCCGGCACGGTGAGCGGGCTCGCCGCCGAGGTCGGCGCGGTGATCACGTCCGGCGCCGCGATCTGCACCATCGCCTGAGGTGTAAGGAAGGGCCCCTTCTTAACGCGTGCGGTAGCGAAAGGGCCCCTTCTTAACAGCGCCGGGCCGGGTGGTCTGAGCCACCACCGGGGGCGGACACGGCCCCGGGGCGGGAATGATGGCCGGGTGCGGTTCCTTCACGGCGCGGTCCCCGCGCACGACCTGACCTACAACGACGTCTTCATGGCGCCCAACCGGTCCGAGGTGGGCTCCCGGCTCGACGTCGACCTGGCCACCACCGACGGGACCGGCACCACCGTCCCGCTGGTGGTGGCGAACATGACAGCCGTCGCGGGCCGGCGGATGGCCGAGACGGTGGCCCGGCGCGGCGCGGTGGCGGTGATCCCGCAGGACATCCCGATCGAGGTCGTCGCCGACGTGGTCGGCTGGGTCAAGCAGCGCCACCTGGTGCACGACACAGCGATCACGCTGGGCCCGACCGAGACCGTCGGCGACGCCATCCACCTGCTGCCGAAACGGTCGCACGGCGCGGTGGTGGTGGTCGACGCGGACAGTCGGCCGATGGGCGTGGTCACTGAGGCGGACACCGTCGGGGTGGACCGCTTCGCCCAACTCCGGCACGTGATGTCGACCGAGCTGCACACCGTCCCGGCGGACGCGGACCCGCGTACCGGATTCGACAGGCTGTCGGCGGGCCGGCGGCGGATCGCGCCGGTGGTGGACGCGCAAGGCCGCCTGGTCGGGGTGCTGACCCGGCAGGGCGCGTTGCGCGCCACGCTGTACAAGCCGGCCACCGACGACCGGGGGCGGCTGCGCGTCGCCGCCGCCGTGGGCATCAACGGCGACGTCACCGGCAAGGCCGCCGCGCTGCTGGAGGCCGGGGTGGACACGCTCGTCGTGGACACCGCGCACGGGCATCAGGAGCGGATGCTCCATGCGCTGCGGGCGGTCCGCCGGCTGGATCCGCCGGTGCCGGTGGCGGCCGGGAACGTGGTCACCGCGGACGGTGTACGTGACCTGGTCGACGCGGGCGCGGACATCGTCAAGGTGGGCGTCGGCCCGGGCGCGATGTGCACCACCCGGATGATGACCGGCGTGGGCCGTCCACAGTTCTCCGCGGTGCTCGACTGCGCGGCGGCGGCCCGCTCGCTGGGCCGGCACGTGTGGGCCGACGGCGGCGTACGCCACCCGCGGGACGTGGCGCTGGCGCTCGCCGCGGGCGCGTCGAACGTGATGATCGGCTCCTGGTTCGCCGGCACCTACGAGTCCCCCGGCGACCTGTACACCGACGCCGACGGGCGGCGCTACAAGGAGAGCTTCGGCATGGCGTCCTCGCGTGCGGTGAGCGCCCGTACGGCCGAGGACAGCGCGTTCGACAGGGCTCGGAAGGCGATCTTCGAGGAGGGCATCTCCTCGGCCCGGATGTACCTGGACCCGAGCCGGCCCGGCGTCGAGGACCTGATCGACGAGATCATCTCCGGGGTACGCAGCGCGTTCACGTACGCGGGCGCGCGCAGCCTGGAGGAGTTCCACGAGCGGGCGCTCGTCGGCGTGCAGAGCGCCGCCGGCTACACCGAGGGGATGCCGCTGCCGACGAGCTGGTGAGCCCGGCCCGGCCCGGCGTTGCGCGGCCCGGCTCAGGCGAAGAGTCGCCTGATCACCTCGCGGGCGGCGGCCTCCGGGTCGTCGCCCACCCGGGGCGGCAGCGCGCCGGCGAGCCAGAGCGTGGCGAAGCCGTGCACGATCGACCAGGCGGCCAGCGCGTCGGAGTCCGGCTCCCGCCCGGTGCGCCGGGCCACCCCGTCGCGCAGTAGTTCGCCCGACCGCGCCCGGGCGGCGATCAGCTCCGGGTCGTCGGCCCGGTACAGCTCGGGCCGGAACATGACGTCGAAGTGCGCCCGGTGTCGTACCGCGAACCCGACGTAGGCCACGCCGGTGTCGAGCAGGTCGTCGCCGGCCTGCCGGAGCGCGTCGGCGAGCAGGTCGAAGCCCTCGGTGGCGAGCGCGGTGAGCAGCCCGGCCTTGTCACCGAAGTGGTGTGCGGGCGCGGCGTGCGAGACCCCGGCGCGGCGGGCCAGCTCACGCAGGCTCAGCGCGGCCGGCCCGGTCTCGGCGATCGCCTCCGCCGCGGTGCTCAGCAGGACGCGGCGGAGGTCGCCGTGGTGGTACGAGGCCATGCCGCCACCCTAACTTGTCATTGACAAGATGCGACTCGCGCGGGCAATCTTGTCGCTGACAAGATTGCCCGCCGGAGGGACGGACCATGGCACCCCTGATCGCACTTCTCGCCGGCGCCGCGTCGGCCCGGATCGCCGGCCTGCTCGGCGTGGAGGCCCTGGACGGATGGCACCCCGCGCTGCGGGCCGGGCTGGCGCTGATGTTCGTGCTGACCGGCGTGGCCCACTTCGCGTCCCGGCGCAGGGACCTGATCGCGATGGTCCCGCCGTCGCTGCCCCGGCCCGAACTGCTGGTCACGGTGACCGGCGTGCTGGAACTCGGCGGCGCGCTCGCGCTGCTGGTCCCGGCCACCGCGCGCGCGGCGGCGGCCGGGCTGGCGCTGCTGATGCTGGCCATGTTCCCGGCGAACGTGTCGGCCGCGCGCCGCCGCCTCACGCTCGCCGGCCGCCCGGTGACCCCGCTGGGCGTCCGCACGGCGCTTCAGGTCGTCTTCGTGGCCGCCGCGCTGGCGGTCGCGTTCGGCGGATGAGCCGCGCGCCAGGCCGGCGGCGCCCCTCCCGCGTGAGCCGCACGCCGGGTCGGCGGCGCGCCTCACAGGCTCGGGCCGGGCGGCGGCCCCCGCAGGTGAGCCGCCGCCCGGCCAGAGCGCTCAGGCCCGGGCCGGCTCCGTCTCGGTACGCGGCGCGGCGTCCCCGGGCCGCACCGAAGGCAGGCGAAGGCAGGCGACCAGGCCGATCAGCAGGAACCCGGCTCCGGCGAACGCCGCGTACCGGGTGGCGTCGGAGAACGCCGCCTTCGCCTCCTCGGCGATCGGCGCGGTACGCGGGTCCGCCTCCAGCCCGCCGATCGCCGCGCCCGCGCTCTCCTTGACCGCGCTCACCACCTGGTCCCGCTGGGCCGGGTCGAGTCCGGGCTGGTCGGCCAGGCGGTCGCCGAGCAGCCCGCCGAGGCCGGCGAAGAGCACGGTGCCGAGCACGGCGATGCCGAGCGCGGAGCCGACCTGCCGGGCGGTGCTCTGCAGGCCCGAGCCCTGGCCGCTGCGGCGCACCGGCACCTCGGACAGGGAGACGCCGGTGAGCTGGGCGGTGGCCAGGCCGACGCCGACGCCGTACACGAACAGGAAGCCCACCGGCGCCCACCAACTGGTGTCCGGCGCGACCACGAACCCGAGCCCGGCCACGCCGACCAGTTCGGCGGCGACACCGAGCTGGACCACCCGGGCCGCGCCCCAGCGCTGGGTGAGCGGCGCGCCGAGGCCGCTGGCCAGGAAGCTGCCGACGGCGAGCGGCAGCAGCGCCAGGCCGGTCCGGAAGGCGCTGTAGCCGAGCACGTTCTGGAACCACAGCGGCAGCGCGAACAGCAGGCCGAACTCACCCAGGCTGACGATCCCGGCGGCCAGGATGCCGTTGCGGAACGAGCCGATGCCGAACAGCGACAGGTCGAGCAGCGCCGGCCGGCCGGCCCGGTTGCGGCGTACCTGCTGGGCCAGGAAGAGCCCGAGCGCGGCGAGCCCCAGGAGCGCGGCCACCGGCACCGGCGAGATCGACGCGGTCCAGTCCAGCCCGAACAGGCTGAACGGCCGCTCCCGTTCCCACCAGCCGTAGGTGCGGCCCTCGATCAGCGCGAAGACCACGCCGGTCATGCCGATCACGGAGAGCAGCGCGCCGGGCAGGTCCAGGCCGCGCTCGGCCCGGTCGTCGCGGGACTCGGCCACGAGCACCAGCGTCGCCACGATCACGGCGAGGCTGACCGGGACGTTGATGCCGAAGGCCCACCGCCAGGAGTACGTGGTGGTGAGCCAGCCGCCGAGCAGGGGCCCGAGCGCCGCCGCGCCGCCGATGGTGGAGCCCCAGACGGCGAACGCGATGCCCTTCTCCCGGCCGGTGAAGTTGGCGTTGAGCAGGGAAAGCGAGGTGGGCAGCATCATCGCCCCGCCGACGCCCTGGAGCACCCGGGCGGCGATGAGCGTCTCGCCGGAGCCGGCGAGCGCCGCGAGCACGCTCGCGACCACGAAGACGGTGACGCCGACCAGGAACATCCGCCGCCGCCCGGACCGGTCGGCGAAGCGGCCGGCGACCAGCAGCAACGCGGCGAAGACCAGGGTGTACGCCTCCTGCACCCACTGCGCGTCGGTGGAGGTGATGTCCAGGTCCCGGATGATCTGCGGCACCGCGACGTTCACGATGGTGGCGTCCACGATGATCATCGCGACACCGAGGCTGAGGGCGAGCAGCCCGAACCAGCGTCCCCGTCCGTCGCTGCGCATGTGCGGCCCCCTCTATTAGCTAGATTCTCTAGCTACCCGGGCTGCTAGCTTTATCCCATGGAGGGGGTGCCGTCAACCGGGGAGACCGCGCCGGCCGCGCCGCCCAGCAGCGAGGCCTCCCGAGCGCTGCGCGACGTGCTGCGGATCGCCGGTGACACCCGGGCCGCACTGGCCCGCCGCCTGGGCCTCAACGCGACCGACGCCGCGGCCATCGACCACCTGGTCTCCAGCCCGGAGCCGCTGGGCCCGGTCGAGCTGGGCAACCGGCTCGGCATCCGGTCGGCCTCGGCGACCACGCTCGTGGACCGGCTCGTGCAGGCCGGTCACGTCGCCCGGACCCCGCACCCGTACGACAGGCGGCGGCTCAGCCTCCAGGTGACCGAGAGCGCCGTCGGCGAGGTGCTGGAGGCGCTGCGCCCGCTGCTCGTCGGCGTCGACCGGGCGGTCTCCCGGCTCACCCCCGAGCAGGCCGAGGCCACCGCGGCGTTCCTGCGCGAGGTCACCGACGTCATGCGGGACTACGTCGCCACCGCGCCGGACGAGCCGTCCCGGGCGCGCCCCGAACGTGGCTGAGGAGCTTCTCAGAAATTAGTTTGGGCCCTGATGGTTCGGGGGCTAATCTGACAGCCGTGAATCCTGGGCCCCTCGTACGCTTTCCCGACGCGCTGCACCACGCGCCACTCGGCCGGCTGGTCTCGATCGCCGGTCACGTCGTCGAGCAGCACTGGGGGCGCTACCTGGCCGAGCACCACGGGCTCACGTCCGCCGGCATGCGGGTCCTGATGATCCTCCTCCGCTCCGGCGACGCGAGCCACCGAGAAATGGCCGAGCTGTGCTTCGTCCGGCCCGCCACGCTCACCGGCATCGTGGACACCCTCGAACGCGACGGCTTCGTCAGCAGACGCCGCGCGCCCGAGGACCGCCGCACCGTCCGGCTCGCCCTGACCGACAAGGGCGGCGAGCACGCCCGCGCCATCATCGACATGATCCACAGCGATCGGCCACTGACGTCTGTCGACGCCGACCCGGACAAACGGGCGGTGATCCGCGAGTTCCTGATCGAAATCATCACCGGCATGTCCGACGGGGACCTCCGTCGGTTGAACCGGGACAGCGAGTCCGACACCGAGCCGCCAACGGGGAGCCATCCGTGTTGATCCGCCTGCTCCGCACACACCTGCGCCCGTACCGACGATGGCTGGTCGCCGTGGTGGCGTTCCAGTTCGTCGGCACCATCGCCTCGCTCTACCTGCCCAGCCTGAACGCCGACATCATCGACCGCGGCGTCGCCGTCGGCGACACCGACCAGATCCTGCGTACGGGCGGCTGGATGCTGCTGGTCAGCCTGCTCCAGATCGCCTGCTCGATCGCCGCCGTCTACTTCGGGGCGAAGACCGCGATGGGCTTCGGCCGCGACGTGCGCGGTTCCATCTTCCGGCGGGTGAACAGCTTCTCCGCCCGCGAGGTGGCCCGGTTCGGCGCGCCGTCCCTGATCACCCGCAACACCAACGACGTCCAGCAGGTGCAGATGCTGGTGCTGCTGAGCTGCACCATGCTGGTCGCCGCGCCGATCATGAGCGTCGGCGGCGTGGTGATGGCGCTGCGCGAGGACGTCGGGCTCTCCTGGCTGATGCTGGTCTGCGTACCGGTGCTCGCAGTCGCGCTGGGCCTGATCATCCGCCGGATGGTGCCGGGCTTCCGGCTCATGCAGACCCGGATCGACACCGTCAACCGGGTGCTGCGCGAGCAGATCACCGGCATCCGGGTGGTCCGGGCCTTCGTCCGCGAGCCGTACGAGACCGACCGCTTCCGGGTGGCGAACACCGACCTGACCGCCACCGCCCTGCGGATCGGGCGGCTCCAGGCGCTGATCTTCCCGATCGTGATGCTGGTCCTGAACGTCTCCAGCGTCGCGGTGCTCTGGTTCGGCGCGGCGCGTGTCGACTCCGGCCAGATCCAGGTCGGCGCGCTGACCGCGTTCCTGCAGTACCTGATGCAGATCCTGATGGCGGTCATGATGGCCACCTTCATGCTGATGATGGTGCCCCGGGCCGCGGTCTGCGCCGAACGCATCGAAGAGGTGCTGGACACCGACTCGTCGGTGGTGCCGGCGCCCGACCCGGTCACCGAGGTCACCGGCCACGGCGAGCTGGAGCTGCGCGGCGCCGGATTCCAGTACCCGGGCGCGAGCGCGCCGGTCCTGCACGACATCTCGTTCCGCGCCGAACCGGGCCGGACCACGGCGATCATCGGCTCCACCGGCGCCGGCAAGACCACGCTGCTGACGCTGATCCCCCGCCTGGTCGACCCCACCGCCGGCGCCGTCCTGGTCGACGGCGTGGACGTCCGGGAACTCGCCCCGGAGGAGCTGTGGCGGCGGATCGGGCTGGTGCCCCAGCGGCCGTACCTGTTCAGCGGCACCGTCGCCAGCAACCTGCGCTACGGCAACCCCGACGCCACCGACGCCGACCTGTGGGCCGCCCTGGAGATCGCCCAGGCGCGCGACTTCGTTGCCGACATGGCGGGCGGGCTGGACGCGCCGATCGCGCAGGGCGGCACGAACGTCTCCGGCGGCCAGCGGCAACGCCTGGCGATCGCCCGCGCGCTCGTCCGCAAACCGGAGATCTATCTCTTCGACGACTCCTTCTCCGCGCTCGACCTCGGCACGGACGCCCGGCTGCGGGCCGCCCTCAAGCCGGTCACCGCGGACGCGGCGGTGGTGATCGTGGCCCAGCGGGTCTCCACGATCGTCGACGCCGACCAGATCATCGTGCTCGAGGACGGGGGTGTCGTCGGGATGGGACGACACGAGGAACTGCTGGAGAGCTGTCCCACGTACGCCGAGATCGTGGCGTCGCAGCAGACGGCGGAGGTGGCCGCATGACCTCGTCGGTTCCGCAGCAGAAGAACGAACCCACACGGCTACCTCCGGCCGGACGCCGGCCGGGCGGTGGGCCGCCGCACATGAACATGGGCATGCCGGCCGAGAAGGCGATGAACTTCGGGCCGTCGGCACGCCGTCTGCTGGGGCGGCTGCGACCGTACCGGCCCCAGCTCACCGGCGTGCTCGCGCTGGCCCTGGGCAGCGTCGGGCTCAGCGTCGTCGGGCCGAAGGTGCTCGGCCACGCCACCGACATCATCTTCAGCGGGGTGATCGGCCGTCAGCTGCCGGCCGGCACCACGACCGAGGCGGCGGCGGAGGCGGCCCGCGCCGAGGGAAACGGCAACTTCGCCGACATGCTGGCCCGGATGGACGTGATCCCCGGCACCGGGATCGACTTCTCCGCGCTGGGCCGGGTGCTGGCGTTCGCGGTGGTGCTCTACATCGGCGCGAGCATCCTGCAGTGGGCGCAGGGCTGGGTGCTCAACGGGGTGGTGCAGCGCACCGTGCTGAAGCTGCGCGCCGACGTGGAGGACAAGCTCAACCGGCTGCCGCTGCCGTACTTCGACAAGCAGCCCCGGGGTGAGCTGCTGAGCCGGGTCACGAACGACATCGACAACGTGTCGCAGACGCTCCAGCAGACGCTGAGCCAGCTGCTCACGTCGCTGCTCACCGTCGTCGGCGTACTCGGGATGATGTTCTGGATCTCGCCGTTGCTGGCGCTGGTCGCGCTGGTCGCGGTGCCGCTGTCGGTGGTGGTCACCAGCCAGATCGCGAAGCGGTCGCAGGGCAAGTTCATCGCGCAGTGGAAGCACACCGGCGAGCTGAACGGCCAGATCGAGGAGGCGTACACCGGGCACGAGCTGGTCAAGGTCTTCGGCCGGCAGAAGGAGGTCGAGGCCGCCTTCCACGCCAAGAACGAGGAGCTGTTCCGGGCCAGCTTCGGCGCGCAGTTCGTCTCCGGGATCATCATGCCGGCGATGTTCTTCATCGGGAATCTCAGCTACGTCGCGATCGCGGTGGTCGGCGGCCTGCGGGTGGCGTCCGGCTCGATGAGCCTCGGTGACGTGCAGGCGTTCATCCAGTACTCGCGGCAGTTCACCCAGCCGCTCACCCAGGTCGCCTCGATGGCCAACCTGCTGCAGTCCGGGGTGGCCTCGGCCGAGCGGGTCTTCGCGGTGCTCGACGCCGACGAGCAGAGCCCAGACCCGGACGAGCCGGCGCGGATCGCCGACCCGCACGGGCGGGTCGAGTTCGAGCACGTCTCCTTCCGGTACGACCCGGAGAAGCCGCTCATCGACGACCTGTCGCTGGTCGCCGAACCAGGTCACACGGTGGCCATCGTCGGTCCCACCGGCGCGGGCAAGACCACGCTTGTCAATCTGGTCATGCGGTTCTACGAGCTGGACGCCGGCCGGATCACGCTGGACGGGGTGGACATCTCCACGATGCGCCGCGACGACCTGCGCGGCCGGATCGGCATGGTGCTCCAGGACACCTGGCTGTTCGGCGGCACCATCCGGGACAACATCGCCTACGGGCGTCCGGACGCCACCGAGGAGGAGATCCTCGCCGCCGCCCGGGCGACGTTCGTCGACCGGTTCGTGCGCAGCCTGCCCGACGGCTACGACACTGTGATCGACGAGGAGGGCAGCAACGTCAGCGCCGGGGAGAAGCAGCTCATCACCATTGCCCGCGCGTTCCTCGCCGAGCCGTCGCTGCTGATCCTTGACGAGGCGACCAGCTCGGTGGACACCCGCACCGAGGTGCTGCTCCAGCGCGCCATGGCGGCGCTGCGCTCGGACCGGACGAGCTTCGTCATCGCGCACCGGCTCTCCACCATCCGCGACGCCGACCTGATCCTGATGATGGAGCAGGGCCGGATCGTGGAGCAGGGCACCCACGACCAGCTCGTCGCCGCCGGTGGCGCGTACGCCCGGCTCTACCGGGCGCAGTTCACCGGCGCGGTGATCACCGACGAGGTTCCGGTGCCGGCCCCGGCCGGCCCGCCGAACGGAATGCGTGCCGGCGCCGGCACGCCGGTCGGTAACTGACGTGGACCCGGCCACCGGCCCGACACCGGCCGCCGCCCGGGCGCCTTCCCGGCACCCGGGCGGGCCGGAGTCAGCCGGACGGGAGCAGCCCGGCCGACCGGCTCGCGACCACCGCGCCGATCAGGCCCACCGCCTCGGCAGCGGGCAGCGGATCGAGCACCCGCCCGTCGCGCAGACGCAGCGAGACCGACCCGTCGACCGCCTCCCGGGGGCCGAGGACCCCGGTGTACGGGATGCGCCTGCGGGCCGCGTCGCGGATGCGGGCGCCGAGCGAACCGGCGTGCTGCACCTCGGCCCGCAGCCCGGCCGCCTCGGCACGGCGGGCCAGCCCGGCGGCAGCGTCGGCCTGCGCCGCGTCGATCGGGAGCAGCAGCACCTGCACCGGGGCGTACCAGGCGGGGAACGCGCCCTGGTGCACCTCGATCAGGTACGCGAACAGCCGCTCCATGCTGCCCACCAGGCTGCGGTGCACCATCACCGGCCGCTTCCGGCGTCCGTCCGAGTCGGTGTACGACAGGTCGAACCGCTCCGGCTTGTCGAAGTCGAGCTGGACGGTGGAGATGGTCGACTCCCGGCCGGCCGCGTCCACGATCTGAATGTCGATCTTCGGGCCGTAGAACGCGGCCTCACCCGGCGCCTCCACGACGTCCACCCCGTCGAGCGCCGCGCGCAGCAGGTCCTCGGCCCGCGCCCAGCTCGCGTCGTCGCCCACGTACCGCTGACCCGGCCCACGCAGCGACAGCCGCAACCCGGCGGGACGGACGCCGAGCGCGGCGTGCGCCTCGCCGATCAGCCGCAGGATCTCGCGGACCTCGTCGCCGACCTGGTCCAGGGCGCAGAAGTTGTGCGCGTCGTTGAGCGAGATGGCACGCACCCGGGACAGCCCGCCAAGCACCCCGGAACGCTCCGCGCGGTACATCCCGCCCAGCTCGGCGACGCGCAGCGGCAGCTCCCGGTAGGAGCGCCCCCGGGCCCGGAACACCAGCGCGTGATGCGGGCACAGCGCCGGGCGCAGCACGAACTCGTCGTCGGCGCTCAGCCGCATCGGCGGGAACATGTCGTCGGCGAAGTAGCCCAGGTGCCCGGACAGCTCGAACAGCTCCCGTTTGCCGAGCGGCGGCGAGTAGACGTGCCGGTAGCCGGCCCGCCGCTCCAGCTCCCGCACGTACTCCTCGACGGCGTGCCGGGCGGCGGCGCCGTCCGGCAGCCAGATCGGCAGCCCGGCGCCCGCGAGCGGGTCGGAGACGAACAGCTCCAGGTCCCGGCCGAGCCTGCGGTGGTCGATCATGTCGCTCTCCTTGATCGGGTACGACCCGGAGGCGAGCAGGCCCGGAACGCCGCGAGGCCCCGGAGCGGATCGCCCCGGGGCCTCGTCGACGGAAACGTCAGTGCGGCGCGCCGGGAACACCCGGCGTCGTGGTCACTACCGCGCTGCGCATGCCCCGAACGTAGACGCCCGGACGCCACCGGCGCACCTGGATTTCGGAGAGAGGGTGCGGGTCGCCGACACGGGACCTGTCGGCGACCCGCCGCGGCCTGGGCATCGGGAACGGGGGACCCGACGGCTCCGGTGCCGCGTCCCGCCAACGGTACGCCGCGATCCGTCGATCCGCCGCCCCGTCCCGGGGCCTCGCCCACCCGTCACCTCCGGCCGGGTCGGCTCGTTTCACACCTAAGGCCCGTCGGTGTCGCCTGTCACCGCCAGGTGGGGCCGGTGGTGGTGACGCCGGACACGGCGTCAGGCTCGATCCGGTCGAACGGAGAACTCCGGCGAGGTGGCGGGCGTGGCCGAACTCATCTCTGACGTCGCGTCGCCCATGTGGGCGTACGCGCTGCTGCTGACCCTGCTGATCGCCGACGCCTTCGTTCCGGTGGTGCCGACCCAGCTCGTCATGATCACCAGTGGGGCGCTGACCGTCTACGGCGGGCTCAGCCTGCCGGCCACCATCGCGGTCGGCGCGGCCGGCGTCTTCATCGGCGACCTGGCCTGCTACCTGATCGGCCGCACCACGCCGACCCGCCGGGCGGCACGTGCCACGCCACGCGGGCGGGCGCGCCGGGCCGTCACCCGGGTCACCCGCGGGCTGCGCGAGCCCGGGCCGCTGGTGATCCTGCTCTGCCGGTTCGTGCCCGGCGGCCGGATGGCAGCCTGCTTCTCGGCCGGCCGCAGCCGCTACCCGTACCGCCTCTTCCTGCCCTACGAGGCGGCGGCGGCGCTCGCCTGGTCCAGTTACGGCGCGCTGGTCGGCCACCTGGGCGGTACGGCGCTGACCCACTCGGCGTGGCGGCTGCTGTTGATCGGTGGCGTGGCGGCGGCCGGATTCGCGCTGGCCGGATGGGCGATGACCTGGATCAGCAGCGCCCGGCAGACCCGCGCCGAGGCCACCGCCGACTCGACCGGCAGCTGACGCGCGGTCCGGAGCGTTGGCCCTCGCCGCATATAAGTTCAGCTGGGCATGACCCAGGCTCAACTGGCGGACGCGGCGGGCTTGTCTCAGGCGCGGATCAGCCAGATCGAGAACGGCGAGAGCGTCAACCTGGAGATTCTGCGCGCCTATGTGACCGGACTCGGCGGACACCTTGATGTGGTCGCCCGGATCGGGAACATTCGCCTCGACGTAGCCTGACGCGGGTCTCCGGGGATCCGGTAGGGGACGACCCGGGGATCGAAGTGGGTGGTGGTCCCGGATCCGTCTGGGGCGGTTCCGGCGACAGGCTGGCCGTATGCCTGGAACGCGGAGAAGCGGCCTGCTGGCCCTCGGCGGGATCGTCCTGGCGGCGGTGCTCGCGACGATCGGTCACGTCGGGGTGAGCGACGACCTGGATCCCTGGTCGCTGACCGTCAGCGACTTCGCCGTCTCCGATCGGGGCGGCGTCATCGACACCGCGATGGCGGTGCTCGCGGCGGCCAGCGTCGTGCTGCTGCCGGCGCTGCGCCGGGCCGGTGCGGGCCTGGTCCCGCTCGCGCTACTGACCGCCTGGTCGGCCGGGTTGCTGGCCGCGGCAGTGGTGCCCACGAACGAGCCGGGCACGCCGATGGACACCGCCGCGTACGTGCACCGGTACGCCTCGGTGCTGTCGTTCCTGGCCCTGCCCGTAGCCGGCTGGCTGCTGGCCCGCCACCCGGTCGCCGGAGCCGCCGCCTGGCTGCGCGGCCTGACCGCAGCCAGCCTGGTGCTGGCAGGCGCGATGATCTGGTCCGCCTACCCCGGCGACCGCGCCCTGCTCGGCCTGATCGAGCGCGTGCTCATCCTGACCGAGACAGCCCTGCTGACAACCCTGGCCCTGCACCTCGCCCTGACCAGAGTCGTCGATCATGCAGTTGTGACCCCGCACAGACCGGGCATACCAGTCAGATCGGGGGCCGCAACTCCATGATCGACGAGCAAGGGACGGGCGGAGGGCGAGAGGGCCGGGCTACTCCAGCTCGTGGAGCATGAGCTGGCGGGCGGCCTCGGTGATGGAGCCGGACAGGCTCGGGTAGATGGTGATGGTGTGGGCCAGCTCGTTCACCGTCAGGTTGTTCTCCACCGCCATCGTGATCGGCAGGATCAGCTCGCTGGCCTTCGGCGCCACCACCACGCCGCCGATCACCTGGCCGCTCGCGGGCCGGCAGAACAGTTTGACGAAGCCGTCGGCCAGGTCGTCCATCTTCGCCCGCGCGTTGCCGGACAGCGGCAGCATCACCTGGCGGGCCGGGGTCTTGCCGGCGTCCACCTCGTCCTGGGAGACGCCGACCGTGGCCAGCTCCGGGTCGGTGAAAACGTTCGCCGCGACGGTACGCAGCCGCAGCGGCCGGACCGCCTCGCCCAGCGTGTGCCACATGGCGATCCGGCCCTGCATGGCCGCGACGCTGGCCAGCGGCAGCACGCCGGTGCAGTCCCCCGCCGCGTAGATGCCCGGCACGTTGGTACGGGAGACCCGGTCCACTGTCACGTAACCGCCCCGGGCCAGCTCCACGCCGTACTCGGCCAGGCCCAGGTCGGCGGTGTTCGGGATCGAGCCGACCGCGATCAGCGCGTGCGAGCCGGTGACCTGACGGCCGTCGGAGAGCAGCACCTCCACCCCGTCACCGACGCGGCGGACCGCCTCGGCGCGGGAGTTGTTCAGGATGCTCATGCCCCGGTTGCGGAACACCCGCTCGATCGCCATGGCGGCGTCAGCGTCCTCGTGCGGCATGACCCGGTCCCGGCTGGAGACCAGCGTGACCTTGACGCCCATGGCCAGGTACGCGCTGGCGAACTCGGCGCCGGTGACGCCGGAACCGACCACGATCAGGTGCTCGGGCAGGGCGGGCAGGTCGTACACCTGACGCCAGGTCAGGATGCGCTCGCCGTCCGGTACGGCGGTGGGCAACTGGCGGGGGGTCGCGCCGGTCGCGACGAGCACCGTCGACGCGGCGATCGAGTACTCCTCGCCGCCGTCGGCCGGGGTGACGATCACCCGGTGGGTGTGGCCGAGCGTGTCCTCGCCAAGCCGGGCGGTGCCGGCCACGAACTCGACGCCGGCCTTGACCAGCTTGGTGTGGATGTCGGCGGACTGCGCCAGGGCGAGCCGCTTGACCCGCTCGTGCACCGCCCGCGCGTCGACGGTGACCGCCTCCAGGCCGTCGGAGTGCACGCCGAACTCGTCCGTGTCCCGGTAACCGGTGACCACCTCCGAGCTGGCGATGAACGTCTTGGAGGGCACGCAGTCAGAGAGCACGCAGGCGCCGCCGGCCCCCTCCGCCTCGACCACCGTGACCTCGGCGTCCAACTGCGCGGCGACCAGGGCCGCCTCGTACCCGGCCGGCCCGCCGCCGATGATCACGATCTGACTCACAGAGCCGTCCCTTCGTTCGCGACTGCGGGGCTCCGCTCCGCCGCACTCCTCGCGCTCACCGCAATAGCCCCTCGTCTGTGCTCACAGTGACTTTCTTCTCCCCGTCGGGTTCGACACGCACTGTCGTATTCTCCCCCACCCGTCAGCCGGGCTATCGTCGTCGCCGTGCGTCTCTACGCTGCTTACGGCTCAAACCTGGACCCTGCCCGCATGCGCGCCTACTGCCCGCATTCGCCGATGGTGGGTACCGGCTGGCTGGAGGGGTGGCGGCTCACCTTCGCCGGCGAGGACGTCATCGGGTGGGAGGGCTCGGTCAGCACCGTGGTCGAGTCCCCGGGTGACCGGGTCTTCGTGGCGCTCTACGACATCCACCCGTACGACGCCGCGCAGCTCGACGAGATCGAGGGCGTGACCGCCGAGACGTACCGCCGGCTGACAGTGCGCGTCTCGACGCTCGACGGCGACGTGACCGCGTGGGTCTACGTGTTCGACGGTTACGAGGGCGGACTGCCTACCGCGTGGTACCTGTCGGAGCTGGCGAACGCCGCGGAGAAGGCGGGCGCGCCGGACGACTACGTCACCGAGCTGCGGTCCCGCCCCACCGGCACCGCGTCCGCGTAGCGCGTCTCCCACAGTGACAGTGTGCGCCGAGCGCCCCCGGGAGCGCTCGGCGACCCCGGGACGGGGGTGCGGGGTCACACCCGCGAGGCGGGCACGCTCCGCTCGTACATGTCGGCCCAGTGCTCCTCCACCAGCCCGACGGAGCGGTAGAGCGTGACCGGCGCGGTCGGGTTGGCCAGGTCGACGCCGAGCCCGGCCCCGGCGCGGCCCTTCGCCGCGTAGACCGCGAAGGCCCGGCGCAGCAGCGCCGCGCCCACCCCGCGCCGCCGGTACGCGGGCAGCACCGACAGCGTCCGCACCCACCCCCGGTCCTGGTCGAGCGCCTGGTCGGAGGACTGGAGCGCGCCGGCCGGCTCGCCGTCGACCTCGGCCAGGAACCACTCGTCCCAGACCTTGCCGTACGAGGGCAGCAGGTCCCGCCACCGCTCGAAGTCGAGCGGGTCATGATCGGGCGTGTCCCGGAACGCGGTGTCGTAGATCCGGTGGAACAGCCGCAGGTCGCTCTCGTCGTCGGCACGCAGCGGTCGCACTGTCACCCCGGGCGGGGGCGCCGGCTCGGCGGGCAGGTCGGCGAGCGAGCGGCTCATCCGGATGTAGCGCTTGATCCGGGTGAACCCGGCCTCGGTCAGCTCCCCCGCCCAGCGGGTCTCCGGCGCATAGACCCCGGCGCGGGCGGTGAGCGCGGGCAGGCCACGTTCGGCGGCCCGTTCGGCGACCCGCTCCAGCAGCCGGGCCAGCAGCGGCGCGCGCAGGTCGGCGCCGCGGTCGGGGTCGACGAGGACGTCCACCCACTCCCGGCCCACGCCGCTCGGGTTGGCCAGGATCGACCAGGCCACCGCCGTACCGTCCGGGTCGGTGACCAGCCAGGAGTCCCGCGCCGGGTCGACGAACGGCGCGGTCAGCGCGGACCGCACGTCCTCGTCGTCGAAGTCGGGGTGGCCGACGGCGAACGTGTCGGCGGCGTGCACCACCGCCAGGATCGCGGGCACGTCGTCGAGGGTCGGGCGGCGGGCCGACCAGCCGGCGGGGAGCGTCACGGGCCAGATCCTGACAGCCGCACCGGCGGGGCCGCCTCCCATTTATCCGCGTCGGGCGCGCTGCCGCGCGGCACCGAGCAGAACCAGCAGCTCCGCGCCCTCGGCCGCGCTCAGCACGCGGAACGCCGCCGACGCCAGGCGGTCGGTCACCGCCTCGGCCCAGAGCCGCCGCCGCACCAGCGGCCCGACCGGCGGGTACGGGGGCGCCCAGCCGCACGCGGCCGCTCCCGCCTCGCCCTCCGGCCCGGCCAGCACCGCCTCCAGCGGTGTCAGCCCGGCCGCGCGCACCGCCAGCAGGTACGCCCCGGCGAAGTGCTCGCGCAACAGCAGCATGCCGACCGCCGCCCGCGCGCCCGGCGACGGGTCGGGCACCGGCATGGCCCGCCAGGCGGCGAACAAGGGCATGCCGCTGCCGTCCGCCGCCTCGACCGCCCGGCCCAGCAGCGCGGCGAGCCGGGACGACTTGGCGCCGTCACCGAGCCGGGCCGTACCCCATCGGCAGCACTCGGCGAGGTTGGCGGTGGCCACCTCCAGCGGCGGGACGGTCCGCGCGGCGGCGTCCCAGCCGTCCGTGACCGCCTCCGGCGCGATGAAACCCAGCGCCGCGGCGACCGTCTCGGCGCGGACGTCACCGAGCGCCCCGGCCCGCCCGGTGATGTAGAAGGCCCACCCGGAGATGCCGAGCAGCCGCGCCCGGCGCAGCGTGGACGGGCAGCGGTTGAACGCCTCCCCGAGTTCGAGCACCAGCGGTTTGCAGGCGGCGGCGAGTTGCTCCGGAGTCATCGACGGCCCATCGCCGTCAGTCCACCGTGGCCATTCATCACGCTCAGTCTGCCTGTTCGTCACCGATGTCGGCATCCCCCTCTTCGGCGTCGAGCGCCTCCAGGACGGCTTCCACCTCCCCGGCCCGGCGCCGGGCGGCGGTGACCGCCCGTTCCGCGCCCCGGCGGGCCAGCCGGGCCCGGCTCAGCTCCTGCTCGGCCACCGCGCGGCGGCGCTCCAACTCGGCCAGTTCCGTCTCGATCCGGTCCAGCGTCGCGGCGCCGTCGCGCTCGGCCGCGTCCGCCGTGGCCAGCTCCTTCTCGGCCCGTTCCAGGTCCGCGCGGGCCCGGGTCAGCTCGCGGGTCGCGGTCCGCCGCCGCCCGGCCCGTTCGGCCCGCGCCGCCCGCTCGTCGCGGGCCCGTCGCGCGTCGGCCCGCTCGGCGGCCCGATCCGGTACGACGGCAGCCTCCTCACCTCCGGTCACGAGCCGCAGTTGAGGGCGGGGCACCTCGCCGAACCCGGCGTAGTGGCTGGCCCGCAGCAGGCGTCCGGCGCGTACCTGCTCGGCCACCTCGATGTCGGCGAGCGCGGCGTTCAGTGTCGCCTCCACCTCGCCCAGCGGCAGCTTCCCGGCCGGCGGCGCGGCGGGTTCGGCGGCGGCCAGGCGGCGTACCTCGGCGACGAGCGCGCCCACGACGGCGCGCCGCTGCGCGGACAGTTCCCGCAGCGTGCCGCCGCGCAGGTCGCGCTGCGCGGCGCGCAGCGACTCGGCCAGCTGGGTCAGGTCGGCGACCAGCTCGGGTCGGCGGATGGCGAGCAGGTTGACCAGCCAGGCCGCCACGGTGGGCCGGCGCAGCTTGCCGATCTCCCGGGCGGTACGCGGGTCGCCGGACTGCCGCGCCTGCGCGACGGCGGCGTCCCGCGCCGCGACGAACCGGTCCGGCGGCGCGGCGTAGAGCCGCCGGATCACCTCCGCGGGCACCTCGGCCATGTTCAGGCGTCGATCCGGGTGCCCGGCTCCAGACGGCGGTAGTCGGTCTTGGACAACGCGGTGTACTGCCGGTCCAGCACGCCGAGGCCGTTGTCGTTGAGCAGCGCGTCGTGCAGCGCGTACGCCCGGCGCGGCGCGACCGCGCGGATGAAGTCGACCACCTCGGAGAACTTCGACCAGGGCGCGTGGATCGGGGCGAACAACGTGTCCACCTGCACGTCGTCGGGCACGAACAACGAGTCGCCCGGGTGGTAGACCACGTCGGCGAAGAGGTAGCCGAGGTTCTGGATCACCGGGATGTCCGGGTGGATGACCGCGTGCTGCCCGCCGTATGCCCGCACCGGCACCCCGGCGACGGTGAACGACTGTCCGGGCTCGACCGTCACCAGCGCCTCGGCGGCGTCGCCGAGCACCCCGGCGAGCGACGCCGGGCCGTGCACCGGCACGGACCGCCGCTCCAGCGCCCGGGTCAGCGCGGGGACGTCCACGTGGTCCGGGTGCTCGTGGGTGATCAGCACCGCGTCCGCCCCGTCGAGCGCCTTCGGATCACTGAAGACACCCGGGTCGACGACCAGCACCGCACCGTCGTGCTCCAGCCGGAGGCAGGAGTGGGCGTATTTGGTCACCTGCATCGTGACTCCTCGAATACCGAATCGTGATGTCCTCAGCGCAGTCTGCCGGAACCGGCGCGACCACGCGCCACGTCCGAGGTATCGGTCCCGACGCGCGGGGCCGTCGACGATCGGAGTACGGGGAATGGGCGGACGACGATTCCGGGGCCTTGCCCTGGTGGTGGGTCTGGTCGCGGCGCTCGCAGTGGGCGGCTGCGGCGCGGACGCGGACAGTGGCAACGACTCGGCCGAGCCGGCCGCGGACCGGGGCGCGGCGCGCGAGCAGCCCGCCGAGGGCGGCGCGGACGGCGACCAGGCCGCTCCCGGCGGCACCGGCGGCGCGGATCTGCGGGTCGACCAGCGGTCCATCATCTACACCGGGACGATGCAGGTCCGGGTGGACGATGTGGAGGCCGCGGCGCGGGAGGCGGTCACCGCGGTGACCGCGGCCGGTGGGTTCGTCGGCGGCGACCGGCGGACGAGCCGGTCCGCCGAGGCCCGGGCGACGCTGACGCTGCGGGTGCCGGCGGACAAGTTCGCCGGTGTGATCGACCAGCTCGCCGGCCTCGGCCGGCAGGAGCGCCGGGAGATCCGCACCGAGGACGTCACCGAGCAGGTGGTCGACCTGGATTCCCGGATCGCCACCCAGCGGGCGCGGGTGGAGAGCGCCCGCAAGCTGCTCGCCCAGGCGAGTTCGGTGGACGAGCTGGTCCGGCTGGAGAACGAGGTGGGCACCCGTCAGGCGGACCTGGCCGCGCTGGAGGCACGCAAACGCCGGCTGGCGGACCTGACCTCGCTGTCCACCATCACCGTGACGTTGCTCGGGCCGGACGCCAGCACCGCCGAGGAGGAGGCCGACCTGGGCTTCCTCAGCGGGCTGGACGGCGGCTGGACGGCCTTCCGGGCCTCGGCCCGCATTGCGCTCACCGTGCTCGGCGCGGTGCTGCCCTTCGCGGTGGTGATCGGCGTACCGCTGTGGTTGCTGCTCCTGTGGCGCCGCCGCCGGCGGGCCCGGCGGACGCCGCCGCCCGGCCTGGGCGCGATGCCGCCGGTCCCGGCCGGGCCGGCCGGTGGTCCGGTCAGCGCGCCGCCACCAGTGCCCGCAGCGCGGTCTGGACCATGAGGCGTACGCCCGCCTCGATGGCGCGCTCGTCCACGTCGAACGAGGCCCGGTGCAGGTCCACGTTGGGCCCGCTCCGGCCCACGCCGAGGCGGGCGAGCGCGCCGGGCACGTGCTCCAGGTACCAGGAGAAGTCCTCGCCGCCCATGCTCTGCGGCGTCTCGGCGATGCCGTCGGGGCCGAGCGCGGCGGCGGTGGCGGCGGTGAGCACGCCGATCGCGCGGGCGTCGTTGGTCACCGGCGGCCGGCCGCGCAGGTACTCCAGATCGACTGTGGCGCCGGTGGGCGCGAGCACGTCCCGCACCACCTGAGCCACGATCTCGGGCGCCTCGTCCCAGGTGTCGCGGTCCATCACCCGCAGCGTGCCGGCCGCGCACGCCTCGGAGGGGATGACGTTGTAACGGGTGCCGGCCGAGGCGTGGCCGAACACCAGCAGCAGCCCGCTGTTGGCCGGCACCCGGCGGCTGATCAGGGTCGGGACCTCGGTCACCAGCCGGCCGAGCGCATCCACCAGGTCGACTGTCAGGTGCGGGCGGGCGGTGTGCCCGCCCGGCCCGGTGAGCCGGACGGTGACGTTGTCGGCGGCGGCGGTGATCGGGCCGACCCGCAGGCCGACCTTGCCCACCGGCAGGTTCGGGTCGCAGTGCAGCGCGAAGATCTGCGCCACGTCCTCCAGCCCGCCGGCCTCGATGACCTCAAGCGAGCCGCAGGGCAGGATCTCCTCGGCCGGCTGGAAGATCAGCCGCACCCGGCCGTCGAGCTGGCCGATGTCGGCGAGCTGGGCCAGCAGCATGCCGACGCCGAGCATCACCGACGTGTGCACGTCGTGGCCGCAGGCGTGGCAGACGCCCTCAACCGTCGAGCGGTACGGCACGTCCTTCGGGTCGCTGAGCGGGAGCGCGTCGATGTCGGCGCGCAGCGCGATCACCGGGCCGTCCGGGCGGCCGTCGATGTCGCAGATGACGCCGTTGCCCTTCGGCAGCAGGCGCGGCTTCAACCCGGCGAGGGACAGCTCGCGGTGCACCAGGGCGGCGGTCTCGAACTCCTCGCCGGACAGTTCCGGGTGGGAGTGGAGGTGCCGGCGGGTCGCGATGAGGCCGGGTACGCGCAGCGCGAGGAGATGGTCGAGCTCGAAGGGCAGGGGCTGGGAACCGGTCGGCGCCTCGGGCCGGGACGACGCCAGCGGGCTGCCCGGAGGCAGCGTCAACGCACTCGTCACGTCGAATTCTCGATCACTAGAGATGGATGGATCATCGGGTAGGACAGCAGACAGCCTAGACCTCCGACGGTGACGCTGCGCAACATCTTTCGCGTAGCGGTCGGACCGCGCAGCGTCACGAATGCCCTGGTGGGAGGGCTCGAATATCTGCGGGACAGCAGGTAGATCACGGTCGGAGCCCGCCATCTGCCTCCCACCTCCTACAACGCGTAACCGTTTCAACGGCCACTAAAAACCGGGCCGTCGTTCCGAATTGTCGCATTAGTCGCGGCAATTAACTGCCGCTCGGACAATTGCGCGACAACTGTCGGCTGCCGGAAGACTCCCGACGGTGACATGACCGCCCGGCCGTCGACCGCACAGGCTGTCCGTCCCGTTCACCCGATCCGGTTTACCCGGATCGGCGAATCGCACACGCGCGGCACCGGGCGCCACGGCCCGGCCATCCGCCGCGACCGGCCGGGCGCCGTCGCCCGGAAGGGGACCAACAGTACGCCTCACCGGCCCGGTCTGCCCAGGTCAGACCGCTACCGGACGCACGACGGCGGCCCGCGCCGTGCACCTGGGTGCGCCGACGGGACCGCCGTCGAAAAACCGTCAGAACCGATCGCTCGGCCGGTAGATCCCCCACACCTCGCGCAGCGTGCCGCAGACCTCGCCGACGGTGGCCCGGGCGCGCAGCGCCTCCTTCATCGGGTAGAGCAGGTTGGCGTCGCCCTCGGCGGCGGCACGCAGCTCCGCCAGCCCCCGCTCCACCGCGCCGGAGTCCCGCTCGGCGCGCAGCCGGGCCAGCCGCTCCCCCTGTGCCGCCTCGATCGTCGGGTCCACCCGCAGCGGCTCGTACGGCTCCTCCTCGTCGACCTGGAACCGGTTGAGGCCGACCACCACCCGCTCACCCGAGTCGATCTCCTGGGCGATCCGGTACGCGGACTGCTCGATCTCCCGCTTCTGGAAACCGGCCTCGATCGCGTCCACCGCGGAACCGTGGTCGAAGACCCGGTCCATCAGCTCGGTGGCCGCCGCCTCCACCTCGGCGGTCATCGCCTCCACCACGTACGACCCGGCGAACGGGTCGACGGTGGCGGTCAGGTCCGTCTCGTACGCCAGCACCTGCTGGGTCCGCAGCGCCAGCCGGGCCGCCTTCTCGGTGGGCAGCGCGATCGCCTCGTCGAAGCTGTTGGTGTGCAGCGACTGGGTGCCGCCGAGCACCGCGCCGAGGCCCTGCACCGCCACCCGGACCAGGTTCACCTCCGGCTGCTGGGCGGTGAGCTGCACGCCGGCGGTCTGGGTGTGGAACCGCAGCATCATCGACTTCGGGTTCTTCGCGCCGAACTCGTCGCGCATCAGCCGGGCCCAGATCCGCCGGGCCGCGCGGAACTTCGCGACCTCCTCCAGCAGCGTGGTCCGGGCGACGAAGAAGAACGACAGGCGGGGTGCGAAGTCGTCCACGGCCAGCCCGGCGGCGAGCGCCGCGCGGACGTACTCCACACCGTTGGCGAGCGTGAACGCGACCTCCTGCGCGGGCGAGGCGCCGGCCTCGGCCATGTGGTAGCCGGAGATCGAGATGGTGTTCCACTTCGGCACCTCGGCCCGGCAGTAGGCGAAGGTGTCCGCGACCAGCCGCAGCGAGGGCTTCGGCGGGAAGATGTACGTCCCCCGGGCGATGTACTCCTTGAGGATGTCGTTCTGGATGGTGCCGTTGAGCGCCGCCCCCGGCACGCCGTTCTCCTCGGCCACGAGCTGGTAGAGCAGCAGCAGCACCGAGCCGGGCGCGTTGATGGTCATCGAGGTGGAGACCTTGTCCAGCGGGATGCCGCCGAACAGCGTGCGCATGTCCTCGATGGAGTCGATGGCGACACCGACCTTGCCCACCTCGCCGTGCGCGATCGGGTCGTCCGAGTCGTACCCCATCTGGGTGGGCAGGTCGAACGCGACGGACAGGCCCATCGTCCCGGCGCGCAGCAACTGGTGGTACCGCGCGTTGCTCTCGGTCGCGGTGCCGAAGCCGGCGTACTGTCGCATCGTCCAGGGCCGGGAGGTGTACATCGTCGGGTAGACCCCGCGGGTGTACGGGAACTCGCCCGGCTCGCCCAGCCGGGCCTCCAGGTCCGCCGGAAGGTCTGCCGCCGTGTAGAGGCCCTGGATCGGGAAACCCGACTCGCTTGACCGCGCATCGCTCATTACCGGATGGTAGGACGCGCTGACCGCCTGGTGGGTGAGGGATACCGCACACCTGGCCACGGCGAACCACCGGAGGTGAGCGACCGGACACATACCGTCGAGTAGGTAAACGCCCGCCGCGTCGGGTTTCGCATCGGGCGTCGGAACCAGCAAGATAGAGGGGTTGTGTCCCAGCCCCCTCGATATCCCCCGGTGGCTTTTCTGTGACTCAGATTCCGACGTGGAGCGGCGGACCGGCCAGTCCCCCCACGGGACGCGCGGCGCCCGGCACCACCATCGGTGGTCGCTACTCGCTGCGCTCCCCCGTGGGCAACGGAGGCATGGGCACGGTCTGGCGGGCCACAGACACATTGCTGCGCCGCGACGTGGCGGTCAAGGAGGTCGTCCTCCCGCCGGGGCTCGCCCCGAGCGACCGCGACGCGCTCTACGAACGGACGCTGCGGGAGGCCCGCGCCGCCGCCGCGATCCAGCACCCGGCAGTGGTGCAGGTCTACGACGTGGTCACCGAGGGCGGCCGGCCATGGATCGTGATGGAGCTGCTGGACGCCCGCAGCCTCGCCGACATGGTGATCGAGGACGGGCCGGTAGCGCCGCGCGTGGTCGCCAAGATCGGGATCGCGCTGCTCGGCGCGCTTGAGGTGGCGCACGCCATCGGCGTGCTGCACCGCGACGTCAAGCCCGCCAACGTGCTGATCTGCTCCGACGGCCGCTGCGTGCTCACCGACTTCGGCGTCGCCCGGATGCCCACCGACGTGCAGCTCACCACGCCGGGCATGGTGCTCGGCTCGCCCCACTTCATCTCCCCCGAGCGGGCCATGGGCCAGGAGTTCGGGCCGCCCAGCGACCTGTTCTCGCTCGGCGTGACGCTCTACACAGCCGTCGAGGGCCGTCCCCCGTTCGACAAGGGCGACCCGATCGAGACCATGCACGCAGTGGTCGAGGACCCGCCCGCCACGCCGCAGCGCAGCGGCCCGCTCACCGGCGTGCTGATGGGGCTGCTGGAGAAGGACCCGGCCCGCCGGATGGACGTGCATCGGGCCCGCGCCAACCTGCGCGAACTGCTCGCCGGGCCACTGACCAGCACCGCCACCGCCGTCAACTCGGTCACCGACCCGTACGCGGTGGTGCCGGTGCCGCGCCCGACCACGCCGCCCGCCATCGCGGCCGAGCCGAAGCCGAGCGGCCAGATCGGCGGCCGGGCCATGATCGCCGCGGAGGAGTCGCTGACCGACCGGCTCGCCGCGCTGCGCCGCGGGGAGCGGCCCACGGGCGAGAAGCCGGCGGCGGGCGACGCCGCGCTGGACGAGACCAGCGCGGACGCGCTGGCCGGCCCGCTGCACACCCCGACCGGCGCGATGTCCGGGCCCGAGGCCACCCAGCGCATCTCGCCGGACGCCACGGTCCGGCTCGGCCAGGGCGCCGGGGCGGACGCCACCCAGCAGGTGCCGACCACCCAGCCGGTCTACGGCCGGGCCGCCGACGCCACCCAGCCGGTGTACGGCGGCGGCAACCAGTGGTCGGTGCCCGGCACCGGCCAGCCGTGGACCACCCCGGCCACCGCGCCGGCCGCCGCCGGTGGCGGCGGCGCGCTCGGCACGGCCAAGGGCTTCCTCGGCCGGATCAAGGCGTGGCCGCGCAAGGTCCAGCTCGCCGCCGCCGCTGGCCTCGCAGTGGTGCTGCTGGTGAGCGTGATCGCGCTGACCAGCGGCGGCGACGACGCGCCACCGCCGATCGTGGGCACGCTGCCGTCGAACTCGGCCGCCGCCGCGCCCGAGATGCAGGAGCAGACCGTCAAGGGCGTGACCATCCAGGTGCCGAAGGGCTGGCAGCGGCAGACCGGCGGCCTCTACGTCGACTACATCGACCCGGCCGACGAGGGCCGCAAGGTCCGGGTGATCGCCGAGCCGTGGGGCGGCACCTCGATCAGCTGGGCCGAGTTCGCCTCGCGGAACCTGAACAAGAACAGCGCCAAGAGCAAGTCCTGCCCCGCCCCCTACACCGAGATCTCGGTCTCCGAGCAGCCGCTCGCCGGGCAGACCGCGGGTCAGCTCGAATACACCTGCGGCGAGGGTGAGTCCATGCGTCACGGCATCTGGCGCGGCTTGGTCAAGGACGGCAAGGTCTACTCGTTCTACCTCTCCTCGACCGACGCGCGGTTCGCGGAGAGCAAGCCGATCTTCGACGCGATGGTCGGCTCGTTCCAGCTCACCGAGGCGAACTGAGTCGAGGCCGACGGCCAGTGGTGATCCGCCGCCGTGCTATCAAGAGGCAATGGCGGCGGAAACCACTGACCTTGACGACCTTCGCGTCCGAGCCGAGCGCTGGCTCGCCGACGACCCCGACCCGGCCGACCGCGAAGAGCTGCGCGCCGTCCTCGACGGGCTGCCCGGCACGGCGGCCGACCTGGCCGACCGGTTCGCCGGCCCGCTGACGTTCGGCACCGCCGGGCTGCGCGGCCCGCTGCGCGCCGGGCCGAACGGCATGAACCTCGCCGTGGTCACCCAGGCCGCCGCCGGGCTCGTCCGCTGGCTCGCCGCACAGGGCGGCGAGGGCCCGCTGGTGATCGGGTACGACGCCCGCCGCGGCTCGCGTGCGTTCGCCGGGCGCACCGCGCAGGTGGCCACCGGGGCGGGCCGCCCGGCGCTGCTGCTGCCCGGGCCGCTGCCCACGCCGGTGCTGGCGTTCGCGGTACGGCAGCTCGGCGCGGTCGCCGGGGTGATGGTGACCGCCAGCCACAACCCGCCCCAGGACAACGGCTACAAGGTCTACCTGGGCGCGCAGCTCGGCGGTGAGCTGGGCGCGGGCGCGCAGATCGTGCCGCCCGCCGACGCCGGCATCGAGGCGGCCATCCGGGCCGTCGGCCCGCTCGCCGAGGTGCCGCTCGGCCCGGCCGGGCAGGTGCTCGGCGACGACCTGGTGACCGCGTACGTGGAACGGGCCGCCGCCGTGGTGGACCCGACCGGGCCGCGGGACCTGAAGGTGGCGTACACGCCGCTGCACGGGGTGGGCGGCGCGGTGCTGACCGCCGCGTTCGCGCGCGCCGGGTTCGGGGTGCCGGGCGTGGTGCCGGAGCAGGCCGAGCCGGACCCGGCATTCCCGACCGTCAGCTTCCCCAACCCGGAGGAGCCGGGCGCGGTGGACCTGCTGGTCGCGCTCGCCGACCGCACCGGCGCGGACCTCGCCGTCGCCAACGACCCGGACGCGGACCGCTGCGCGGTGGCGGTACGCGATGCCGGGTCCTGGCGGATGCTGCGCGGCGACGAGGTGGGCGCGCTGCTCGCCGATCATCTGATGCGGCGCGGCGTGACCGGCCTGTACGCCACCACGATCGTGTCCTCGGCGCTGCTGCGGGCCATGGCGGCGGCCCGAGGGCTGCCCTACGACGAGACGCTCACCGGGTTCAAGTGGATCGTCCGGGCCGGCGGCGGCCGGGAGCCGCTGGCGTACGGCTACGAGGAGGCGCTCGGCTACTGCGTCGCGCCCGAGCACGTACGCGACAAGGACGGCATCACCGCCGCGCTCACCGTCGCCGAGCTGGCCGCCGGTCTCAAGGCGGAGGGCCGTACGCTCCTCGACCGGCTGGACGAGCTGGCCGCCGAGTTCGGCGTGCACCACACCGAGCAGCTCTCGGTCCGGGTGGAGGACCTGCGGGTCATCGCCGACTCGATGGCGCGGATCCGGGCGGCCACCCCGGCCACGCTGCTCGGGCAGCCGGTGACCGAGGCGTCCGACCTGCTCCCCGACGCGGACGTGGTGATCCTGCGTACCGGCGCGGCCCGGGTGGTGATCCGGCCCTCGGGCACCGAGCCGAAGCTCAAGGCGTACCTGGAGGTGGTGGAGCCGGTGACCGGCGGCGACGTGCCGGCGGCCCGGCAGCGAGCGCGTGCCGCGGTCACCGAGCTGCGCAACGAGATCGCCGCCGCCCTCGGCCTCTGACCCCGTCGGAAGGAAGGGCCCCTTATTAACGCCTGGCGTTAATAAGGGGCCCTTCCTCTACCGAAGGCGTTAAGAGGGGGCCCTTCCTTACCGCTTGCCCAGGGCGGCGTCGACGGCCTGGCCCAGCGCGGCGATGACCAGGCTGATCGACGGGCGCACCACGCTGTCGTCCAGGCTCACCGTGCCGGAGAATCCGGCGCCCGCGGCGATCTCCTCCAGGCGGCGCCCGGCGTCCTCGGCGGCCGGGCCGGTGAGCCCGAGCGCCGGCTCCATCCGCAGCACCGCGACGAGCGTGGCGAGCGCGGCGGTCCGCTCGTCGGGGAGCTGCCCGCTGGTCAGCGCGTCGGCCAGGCGCTGCCGGATGTCCGCCTCGACCGAGGGGTCCGCCATCGGGTAGCGGTGCACGTGGATGAAGCCCAGCTCGGTCTCCTCCACGTCCCGGACCACGCCCCGCCCGCAAAGGTCGGTGAGGATCCGGTCGCGCAGTCCGTGCCGCAGCCGCTGCACCCAGGACGAGGTCGTGTGCGGGGTCTCTGCGGCGATCTTGGCGAGTACGGCGTCGGCGATCGGCTCACCGGTCGGCGCCGGATCGATCACCGCCAGGTTCCCGTCCGCGTACGCGAGCCGTCCGGCCAGGGCCAGCTCGACCAGCACCGCGGCGGCCATGCCCAGGTCAAGGCTGATCCGCGGCATGGTGGCCTTGCCGGTTTCGTCGTCGTACGCGAGGAGCAGCAGCTCTTCGGCGAGCGCAACACCAGTCATGGCCCGGAACGCTAGCGCCTCCCCGCACCCCCGCGCACCAACTCGCCGGGGCAGTCCGGTTCCGGTGCGGAGGGCCGGCCCTCCGCACCGGATCGGTCTCAGAAGCGGGGCATGCCGCCGAACTGGCGGTCACCGGCGTCACCGAGGCCGGGGACGATGAACATCCGGTCGTTGAGGCCCTCGTCGATCGAGGCGGTGACCAGGCGCAACGGCAGACCGGAGCGCTCCAGCCGCTCGATGCCGACCGGCGCGGCCAGCACGCAGAGCACTGTGATGTCGGTGCAGCCGCGGTCGGCGAGCAGCCGGCAGCAGTGCTCCAGCGATCCGCCGGTGGCGAGCATCGGGTCGAGCACCAGCACCGGCAGGCCGCTGAGGTCGCGCGGCAGCGACTCCATGTACGCGCGGGGCTCGTACGTCTCCTCGTCGCGGGCCAGGCCGACGAAGCCCATCGACGACTCGGGCAGCAGGCCGAGCGCGGCGTCGGCCATGCCGAGACCGGCCCGCAGCACCGGCACCAGCAGCGGCGGATTCGCCAGCCGGCTGCCTTCGGTGGCGGTGACCGGGGTCTGGATCGAGTACCTCTCGACCGGGAAGGAGCGCGCGGCCTCGTACACCAGCATGGTGGTGAGTTCGCGCAGTGCCGCCCGGAACGACGACGAGTCGGTCCGGGCGTCCCGCATGGCGGTCAGCCGCGTCTGGGCGAGCGGATGGTCAATGACGTGTACGTCCACGATCGCTCAACCTACCGCCCCGCGACCCGGCGCACGGTGGGTGCGGCCCGACCAGCGACCCCGCTCACGTACGACGCTCGCAACCCGTTCACCGTGACCAAGATCACAGGACTCGCGAGTGCGTACTATTCGGGGCATGACGGCGACAACGACGTCGGCCCGGTCGGATCTCTCCGAGCTGGGACGATCCGAGACCGCTCTGCGGACCTTCCTGCACGGCCTGCCCGGCGTGGACCAGGTCGGCGCGGAGCAGCGGGCGGCACAGCTCGGCACCCGCTCCATCAAGACCACGGCGAAGGCCGAGGCGATCGACCTGGCGATCCGGATGGTCGACCTGACCACCCTGGAAGGCGCTGACACGCCGGGCAAGGTTCGGGCGCTGGCCGCGAAGGCGCTGCGCCCCGACCCGGCCGACCCGAGCTGCCCGCACGTCGGCGCCGTCTGCGTCTACCCGTCGATGGTCCCGTACGTGGCCGAGGTGCTGCGCGGCAGCGGTGTGCACCTGGCCAGCGTGGCGACCGCGTTCCCGTCCGGGCAGGCCCCGCTGGAGATCAAGCTCGCCGACGTCCGGGCCGCCGTCGAGGCCGGCGCCGACGAGATCGACATGGTGATCAACCGGGGCGCGTTCCTGGCCGGGCGCTACGCCGAGGTCTACGACGAGATCAAAGCGGTCAAAGAGGCCTGCGGCTCTGCTGATGGCGGTCGCCAGGGGCGACCGGCAGCCCACCTCAAGGTGATCCTGGAGACCGGTGAGCTGGCCACCTACGACAACGTGCGGCGCGCCTCCTGGCTCGCCATGCTCGCCGGCGGCGACTTCATCAAGACCTCCACCGGCAAGGTCCCGGTCGCGGCCACCCTGCCGGTGACGCTGGTGATGCTGGAGGCGGTCCGCGACTTCCGCGCCGCCACCGGGCGGCAGGTCGGCGTCAAGCCGGCCGGCGGCATCAAGACCACAAAGGACGCGATCAAGTACCTGGTCATGGTCAACGAGACAGTCGGCGCCGACTGGCTGAGCCCGGACTGGTTCCGGTTCGGCGCGTCGAGCCTGCTCAACGACCTGCTCATGCAGCGCACCAAGCTGACGACCGGCGTCTACGCCGGCCCCGACTACTTCACCCAGGACTGAACGCGATGTTCGAATACGCTCCCGCCCCCGAGTCCCGCTCGGTGGTGGACATCAAGCCCTCGTACGGACTCTTCGTCGACGGCGCGTTCGTCGACCCGGCCGCCGGCGGCAGCTTCAAGTCGGTGAACCCCGCCTCCGAGGAGGTGCTGGCCGAGATCGCCGAGGCCGGCGAGGAGGACGTGGACCGCGCCGTCCGTGCGGCGCGGACCGCGTACGAGAAGGTGTGGGGTCCGATGCCGGGCCGGGACCGGGCCAAGTACCTGTTCCGGATCGCCCGGATCATCCAGGAGCGCTCGCGCGAGCTGGCGGTGCTGGAGTCGCTGGACAACGGCAAGCCGATCAAGGAGTCCCGCGACGTCGACCTGCCGCTGGTCGCCGCGCACTTCTTCTACTACGCGGGCTGGGCGGACAAGCTGGAGCACGCCGGCTTCGGGGCGAGCCCGAGGCCTCTTGGCGTGGCCGCGCAGGTCATCCCGTGGAACTTCCCGCTGCTGATGCTGGCGTGGAAGATCGCCCCGGCACTGGCCGCCGGCAACACAGTGGTGCTCAAGCCGGCCGAGACCACCCCGCTCACCGCGCTGCTGTTCGCCGAGATCTGCCAGCAGGCCGACCTGCCCGCCGGTGTGGTGAACATTGTCACCGGCGCGGGCGACACCGGCCGCGCGCTGGTCGAGCACCCGGGCGTGGACAAGGTCGCGTTCACCGGATCCACCGAGGTCGGCCGCGCCATCGCCCGCGCGGTGGCCGGCACCCGCAAGAAGCTCACGCTGGAGCTGGGCGGCAAGGCCGCGAACATCGTCTTCGACGACGCCCCGATCGACCAGGCCGTCGAGGGGATCGTCAACGGCATCTTCTTCAACCAGGGGCACGTCTGCTGCGCCGGTTCCCGCCTGCTGGTGCAGGAGTCGGTGGCCGACCGGGTGCTGGAGTCACTCAAGCGCCGGATGGCCCAGCTTCGCGTCGGTGACCCGCTGGACAAGAACACCGACGTCGGCGCGATCAACTCGGCCGCGCAGCTCGCCCGCATCCGGGAGCTGTCCGACGCCGGGTCCGCCGAGGGCGCGGAGCGCTGGTCGCCGCCGTGCGAGCTGCCCGAGCGCGGCTTCTGGTTCGCGCCGACCATCTTCACCGGCGTCACCCAGGCGCACCGGATCGCCCGCGAGGAGATCTTCGGCCCGGTGCTGTCCGTGCTCACGTTCCGCACCCCGGCGGAGGCCGTCGAAAAGGCCAACAACACGCCGTACGGGCTGTCGGCCGGGATCTGGACCGACAAGGGCTCCCGGATCCTGTGGCTGGCCGACCGGCTGCGCGCGGGCGTGGTGTGGGCCAACACGTTCAACAAGTTCGACCCGACCTCGCCGTTCGGCGGCTACAAGGAGTCGGGCTACGGTCGCGAGGGCGGCCGGCACGGGCTGGAGGGGTACCTCAATGTCTGAGCGGGTCGCGGTACGCAAGACGTACAAGCTCTTCATCGGCGGGAAGTTCCCGCGCAGCGAGTCGGGACGGTCGTATCTCGTGCAATCGGCGAACGTGTCTCTTGCCTCCCGGAAGGACGCGCGGGACGCGGTAGTGGCCGCCCGCGCCGCGGTGAAGGGCTGGGCCGGGGCGACCGCGTACAACAGGGGTCAGATCCTCTACCGGGTCGCCGAGATGCTGGAGGGCCGCCGCGAGCAGTTCGTCGCCCTGGGCGTCCCGGCCGACGAGGTGGACGCGGCGATCGACCGCTGGGTCTGGTACGCGGGCTGGTCCGACAAGATCGCCCAGGTGTACGGCGGCGCGAACCCGGTGGCCGGCCCGTACTTCAACCTGTCCGCGCCGGAGCCCACGGGCGTGGCGGCGGTGGTGGCCCCCGAGACGCCGGCGCTGCTCGGCCTGGTGAGCGTGATCGCCCCGGCGATCGTCACCGGCAACACGGTGGTGGTGGCCGCCTCCCCGGCCGAGCCGCTGGCGGCGGTGACGCTGGCAGAGGTGCTCGCCACCTCCGACCTGCCCGGCGGGGTGGTCAACATCCTCACCGGCCGGCTGACCGAGACCGTGCCGACGCTCGCCTCGCACATGGACGTCAACGCCATCGACCTGACCGGCGTCGCCGACGCCGAGCTGGCCGCCGACCTGGAGGTCAAGGCCGCGGAGAACCTCAAGCGGGTGCTGCGGCCGGCCCCGGCCGACCACGACTGGCATGCCGACCCCGGCGTCACCCGGATGACCACGCTGCTGGAGACCAAGACGGTCTGGCACCCCAAGGGCGTCTGACCGACGGCAGTCCAGTCCGGCCCGAAGTGGCGGCACCCACCCGGGTGGCCGCCACTTCCCATTCCCGCACTTCCCCGAGCTGGTGTCGATCCCACCCCCGAACGAGCAAGATCAACACCAGTTCCCCGATGTGGCCACATCAACCAGCCCTGGACAGCACCACCTCCCCGAGCCGGTGTTGACCTTGCCCCCAACACCCCACCCCCGACCAGCAAGGTCAGCACCAGCACGGCGAGGTGGCTGCATCAAGCCGCCTCGAACACCGCCAGCCCTCCCGAGCTGGTGCTGAACCTTGCCCGGGGCGCTCGCCCGGATCAGCAGAATCAACACCAGACCCCCGAAGCGCTCTGGACCTTGCCCCGACGCCCGCCCGAAGCCAGCAAATCAACACCCGCCCCTGAAGTGGCTGCACCAACAAGCCTTGGACGACACCACCTCCCCGAGCCGGTGTTGACCTCACCCGCGGGCGCCTACCCGGGACAGGCAAGATCAACACCAGCACGCCGAAGTGGCTACATCGACCGACCCAGGACAGCGCCACGTCCCCGAACTGGCGTGGATCTTGCCGACGGGTGCCCATCCGACCGTGGCAAGGTCGACACCGGTTTCCCGGGAAGCAGCCCGGACCCCCAGTCGGCAAGATCAACGCCCAGCTCCGCGAAGTGGCTGCATCGAGCGGCCCGGGACGGCACCACCTCGCCGAACCGGTGTTGATCTCACCGGGGCACACACCCGGGACGAGCAAGATCGACACCATCTCCCCGAAGTGGCTGCATCAACCGGCCCCGGACAGCACCACCTCCCCGAGCTGGTGCTGACCAGGGAGGGGCACCGGGCCGGCGGAGGGGATCTACTACCGGGGGTAGGATTGACGGGTGACTCGGCTGGGGGACCTTGAGCGTGCGGTGATGGACGTGCTGTGGGACGCGGCACCAGCCGCCTCGGGCGGTGTGACGGTGCGCGAGGTCGCCGACGCCCTGGACGGGCGGGAACTCGCTTACACCACCGTGATGACGGTGCTCGACCGGCTCGCCGGCAAGGGCATGGTGCAGCGTGAACGCGAAGGCCGCGCCTGGCGTTACCGCCCCGCCGCCACCCGCGAGGCGTACATCGCCCAGCTCATGCTCGAAGCCCTCGACCTCGGCGGTAGCCGGGACGCCGCGCTCGTACGCTTCGCCCGCTCGGTCACCGGCACGGAGGCGGACGTGCTCCGCGCCGCGCTCGGCGCCGAGGCCGGGGCCACCGACCCCGCGACCGTCGAGGACGGTCCGACCGGCCGGATCGAGGACCCCCGGCCCGGTCGGCCGGCGCTCGACGAGGCGACGGACCGGTAGGCGGCCGCCGTGGCGTACGCCCTGCACTTCGCCGCGACCATTCTGGCCTGCTGGCTGACGGCGCAGGTCCTCGCCGCCGCGCGCTGGACGTGGCGCGCGCCCCGGGTGGCGATCCTGTGCTGGCAGGCGGTCGGGCTGGCGCTCGGCCTGTCGGCCATGGGGCTGCCGATGGCGCTGGGCCTCGACGTCTACGACCGGGCGACCGGGTGGGCGCTGGTGGCCCTCGTCAGCGACCTGGCCCACGGCACGCTGCCGGCCGGTGTGGGCGCGGTGCACCTCAGCCTGGTCGGCGTCGGTCTCGGCATCGGCGCGGTGCTGCTCACCACGACGGTACGCAGCCTGCACGGCGCGGTACGCGCCCAGCGCCGGCACCGCGAGCTGCTGCACCTGGTGGCCCGGCGTGACCCGACGGTGCCCGGCGCGCTGGTGCTCGACCATCCGAGCGCTGCCGCGTACTGCCTGCCCGGGGTGCGGCCCCGGGTGGTGGTGAGCGCGGGCACGCTCGACCTGCTCGACCCGGCCGAGCTGGCGGCGGTGCTCACGCACGAGCGGGCGCACGCGCAGGAACGGCACGATCTGGTGCTGCTGCCGTTCACCGCGCTGTGCCGGGCGCTGCCCTGGTTCCGGTGGGTGCGCGAGGCGCACGCGCGGGTGGCGTTGCTGGTCGAGATGCGCGCCGACGACAAGGCCCGGGAGTTGCACGCGGACGCGCCGCTCGCGGGCGCGCTGCGCCGGTTCGCCGCCGCCGAGCACCGGGTCCAACCGGCCGGCACGCTCGGTCTCGGCGACCGCGACCTGGACGTACGGGTGCAGCGGCTGCTCGTCGCGGACCGCCCGCCGCGCGTGCTCGGCGCGATGGCGCTGGCCGTCGCCGGCACGCTCGTCTCCCTGCCGTTCGCCCTGTTCCTGAGCTGACCGGCCCCCTACGGGACTTCTCAGGGTTCACGCGTCGTCATAGGTAGCGCCGCTACGTGTAGCTTGGCTACGACAAGGAAGCCAACCTGTGGGAGGACGTCCGTGGACCCGCTGCTCCTCGCCCGCCTCCAGTTCGCCACCACCACCTCGATCCACTTTCTGTTCGTGGCGGTCACGCTCGGCCTGGTCACACTCCTGGTCGGCCTGCAGACGGCCGGCTTCCTGACCGGCAAGCCGGTGTACGAGCGGCTGACCCGGTTCTGGGGTCAGCTCTACGTGATCAACTACGTGCTCGGCATCGCCACCGGCATCGTGATGGAGTTCCAGTTCGGGCTGAACTGGAGCGGGCTGTCGCGCTACGTCGGCAACGTGTTCGGGGCGCCGCTGGCCATCGAGACGCTCGTCGCGTTCTTCCTGGAGTCCACGTTCCTCGGCATGTGGATCTTCGGGTGGCACCGGCTGCGGCGCGGCGTACACCTGGCGCTGCTCTGGGGCGTGGCGATCACCGCGTACGCCTCGGCGTTCTGGATCATGGTGGCGAACGCCTGGCTGCAGAACCCGGTCGGGTACGAGGTCCGCGACGGCGTCGCCCACCTCACCGACTTCGGCGCGCTGCTCACCAATCCCACGTTCGGCATGGCGTTCGGCCACGTCGTCTCGGCGAGCCTGGTCACCGGCGGCCTGCTGATGGCCGCGGTCAGCGCCTGGCACCTGCTGCGGCGTACCCCCGACTTCGCCCTGTTCCGCACCTCGCTGCGGCTCGGCCTGATCACCGCGGCGCTCTCGGTCAGCCTGCTCCAGGGCTTCGGCTTCGCCCAGTTCGGGCCGGTCACGCAGGTCCAGCCGACCAAGTTCGGCGGCGGCCCGGACCGCGACGCGCTCGTCGCCGACTGGACCGCGCGGTTCGGCCCCGGCGACTGGGATCCGCCGGTGCTCTCCAATGTCGGTCTCGGCTTCATGATCCTGATCGGCTTCGGGCTGGGCGCCGTCTGGCTCCTGCTGCCGCTGCTCTGGCGCGACTGGATCATCCGGCTGCGGTTCCCGCTCTGGCTGATCCTGCTCGGCCTGCCGCTGCCGTTCGTGGCGATGCTGCTCGGCTGGATCGCCCGCGAGGTGGGCCGCCAGCCCTGGGCGGCGTACGGGCTGCTGCCCACCGCGCAGGCCGTGTCACCGGTCTCGCCCGCCCTGATGCTCGCCTCGCTGATCGGGTTCAGCCTCCTGCTCGGCGCGCTCGCGGTGACCAACTGGACGCTGCTGGCCCGGCACGCCGCACGCGGGGCGCACGACCCCGCCCTCGGCCGCCCGCCCGCGCCCGACACCGACCCCCGCCACCAGCCCGTGCTCGTCTGAGGGAGCCCGCCCGTGGAACTCGCCTGGTACGCCCTGCTCGGCCTCTTCTTCGCCACGTACCTCGTGCTCGGCGGCTACGACTACGGCGTCGGCCTGCTGCTGGCCCGGCGCGCCCCGGCGCCGGGACCCCGGGCCACGCTCACCGCGCTCGGGCCGTTCTTCCTCGGCAACGAGGTCTGGCTCGTGGCCGCCGTCGGCATCCTGTTCGGCGCGTTCCCCCGTCTGGAGGGCGAGCTGCTCTCCGGCTTCTACCCGGCGGTACTCGCCGCGCTGACCGGGGTGGTGCTGGTGACCGCCGGGGTGCAGTTGCGCAGCCGGCCCGCCTCCGAGGCGGCCCGCGCCGGCTGGGGCCGGGTGGTGGTGGTCGGCAGCGTGCTGGCCGCGCTGGGCTGGGGCGCGGTGCTCGGCGGGCTGCTCCAGGGCGTGCCGCTCGGCGCGGACGGGCACGTGGTCGGTGCCGGTCATCTCGCCACCCCGTTCGTCGCCGCCGCCGCGCTGGCCCTGCTGGCGCTGGTAGCGGTGCACGGTGCGACATTCCTCACGCTGCGGCTGCCGGCCGCCGACGCCTCCGCCCTGGCCCGGCTGGCGAGCGGCCTGGTGCCCGCCGCGCTCGTCGCCGTCGCCTCGGCCACCGTCCTGGGCGTGCTCTCCGACCGGGTACGCGCCGCGGTGGCGCGCCCGGCTGTGGCCGTACTCCTGCCGTTGGCGCTCGTGGCGGCGCTGCTGGCGGCCCGCGCGGCGCTGCGGCGGGGCCGGGCCGGGATCGCCTTCGCCGCGACCGCGACGGCGCTGGCGCTGCCCGCGCCGCTGGTCGGGGCCGCGCTCTGGCCCCGGATCCTGGTCTCCACCACCGATCCGGCGGCCTCGCTGACGGTGGCCGAGGCGGCCGCCAGCCGACCGACGCTGGCACTGTTGGGATGGCTCGCGTTACCGCTCGTGCCGGCCCTACTAGGCTTTCAGGCGATGTGCTGGTGGGTGTTCCGGGGACGGATCGACGGCAGGGCACCGGTGTACTGGTGAGCCGCCGCCCGTTCGACCCGCGTCTGCTGCGTCGGGTCCCCGCGGCCCGGCGCGACCTCGCCGTGCTCGCGGCGCTGGGCGGCCTGACCGCGCTGCTGGTGATCGCCCAGGCCACCGCGCTGGCGACGCTGCTGGCCGCCGCGTTCGACGGGCGGCTGCACCGGCCGGCGCTGGCCGGGTTCGTGGCGGCGGTCGCCGGGCGGGCGCTGGTGAGCTGGGCGCAGGGCACTGTGGCGGCGCGGGCCGCCGCGACGGTCAAGGCGGCGCTGCGCGCCGACCTGCTGGGCGCGGTCGGTCGGCACGGCCCCACCTGGGTCGCCGGGCAGCGGGCCGGGCAGCTCGCCACGCTGGCCGGGCGCGGCCTGGACGCGCTCGACCCGTACTTCACCGGCTACCTGCCGCAGCTCGTGCTGAGCGTCACGGTGCCGGTGGCGGTGCTGGCCCGGATCGTGTTCGCCGACTGGAGCTCGGCGCTGATCATCGCGCTCACCATCCCGCTCATCCCGATCTTCGGCGCGCTGCTGGGCTGGCAGGCGCAGGCCGCCACCGAGCGGCAGTGGCGGCGGCTGTCGCTGCTCGGCGGGCACTTCCTCGACATGGTGGCCGGGCTGCCCACGCTGCGCGCGTTCGGCCGCTCCCGGGGCCAGGTCGACGTGGTACGCCGGATGGCCGACGGCCACCGCGAGGCCACCATGAAGACGCTGCGGATCGCGTTCCTGTCCGCGCTGGTCCTGGAACTGGTCGCCACGCTCTCCGTCGCGCTCGTCGCGGTGCCGGTCGGCATCCGGCTGCTCGGCGGCGGCCTGACGCTCTCCACAGCGCTGCTGGTGCTACTGCTCACCCCGGAGGCGTACCTGCCGCTGCGGGCGGCGGGCAGCCGGTTCCACGCCAGCATGGAGGGGCTCACCGCGCTGGACGAGGCGCTCACCCTCTCCGACACCGGCGCGCCCGCCGCCGCCGAGCCCCGGCGTCCGTCGCCGGGCGGCCGGAGTGAGATCCGCTTCGAGGGCGTGAGCGTCGCGTATGACCGGACCACCGCGCTGCGCGACGTCACGCTGACCATCCGGCCCGGTGACCGGATCGCCGTCATCGGGCCCAGCGGCGCGGGCAAGAGCACGCTGCTGAACCTGCTGCTCGGCTTCGTCACCCCGACCTCCGGCCGGGTCACCGTCGACGGCGTCGACCTGGCCGAGATCGACCTCGACGCCTGGCGCCGTGAGCTGGCCTGGGTGCCGCAGCGGGCCCACCTGTTCGCCGGGTCGCTGGCCGACAACATCCGCCTCGGCGCCCCGGACACCCCTGACGACGCGCTGGCCGCCGCGGTCGCCGACGCCGCGCTGGACGAGGTGGTGGACGCCCTGCCCGACGGGCTGGACACCCGGCTCGGCGAGCGCGGCCACGGCCTGTCCAGCGGGCAGCGGCAACGCGTCGCGCTGGCCCGCGCGTTCCTCCGGGACGCCCCGATCGTGCTCCTCGACGAGCCGACCGCGCGGCTGGACAGCGCCAGCGAGGCGGTGGTGCTGGACGCCACCCGGCGACTGGTCGCCGGACGTACCGCGCTGCTCGTGGCGCACCGGCCCGCGCTGCTGGCCGACGCCGACCGGATCCTGCGCGTCGAGGACGGCCGCGTCACCGAACTGCACCCGACCGGCCCGGCGGTGACCCGATGATCGTCTCCCCCGCCCGCACGGCGGTGACCCGGTGACCGCCGGCGACGGCGTGACGCCGGTGGGCCGTACGCCCGCCGGGCCCGCCCCGGTCGCGGCGGAGCCGTCCGGGTCGCCGGAGCCGCCCTCGCCTGCCCGACCCGGCGCCGAGCGGGCGGTGCTGCGCCTGGCCCGGCCGTACCTGAGCCGCCTGCTCGGCGCCGGCCTGCTCGCCGCCGCGACCGAGTTCGCCGGCCTGGCGCTGATGGCCACCGCCACCTGGCTGCTGATGAGCGCGGCCGGCCGCCCGCCGCTGGACCGGCTGACGGTGGCGATCGTCGCGGTCCGGGCGCTGGCGGTCAGCCGCGGTGTGCTGCGGTACACCGAACGGCTCGCCGGGCACGACGCCGTCCTCCGCATGATCACCGACGTACGGGCGCGGGTGTTCGCCACGCTCGCCGCCCGCCGCGACGCCGGCCGCCGTACCGGGGACGCGCTGAGCCGCCTGGTGTCGGACGTGGAGGCGGCCCAGGACCTGCTCCTGCGCGTGCTCGTGCCGGGAGCGGCGGCGGCGGTGGTCAGCGTGCTCGCCGTCGGCGTCGCCGCGCTGATCTCACCGCCGGCCGCCGGTGTGCTCGCGATCGGCCTGCTGGTGGCCGGCGTCGCGCTGCCCGCGCTCGCCACCCGGCTCACCCGTCGCGCCGCCGACGAGGTCGCCCCGCTGCGCGGCGCGCTCGCGGTGGACGCGGTCGACCTCACCCACGGCGCCGCCGACCTGGCCGCGTTCGGGGCGACCGGCGCCGCGCTCGCCGCCGCCGAGGGCCGGGCCGGACGGCTGGCCCGGCTGGAGCGCCGGCTCGCCGCGACCGGCTTCGCGGTGGACGCGACTGGCGTACTCGTGGGTGGCCTCACCGCCGCCGCGGTGGTCGCCGTCGCGCTGCGGGCCGGGGTCGGCGGGGTCCTGGTGGGTGTCCTCGCGGTCGGGTCGCTCGCCGCCGTGGAGGTGGCCCTCGCGCTCGTCGCGGCGGCCCGCCAGCGGGCCCAGCTCCGGACCGGGCTGGCCCGGGTGGCCGACCTGCTGGCCGAGCCCGCCGCCGCGGCGCCGCAGAGCGAGCCGCAGCCGGCGATCGACGGCCACGACGTGGAGTTCGCCGACGTGACGGTCCGCTACCGGGCCGGCGCCGCCCCCGCGCTGGCCGGGTTCGACCTCGACCTGCCGGCCGGCCGCCGGGTGGCGGTGGTCGGGCCGAGCGGCGCCGGCAAGAGCACGCTCGCCGCCGTGCTCACCGGCGCGGTACGCCCCGACACCGGCGAGGTCACCGTCGGCGGCGCGCCGGTGGCCGGGATCCCGGACGAGCGCCTGCCCCGGGTGGTCGGCGGCCTGCTCGCCGAGGCGTACGTCTTCCACGCCACGGTCCGGGAGAACCTGCTCCTCGGCCGCCCGGACGCCACCGAGGCGGACCTGGTCGCCGCCACCCGGGCCGCCGGCCTGCTCGACTGGGTACGCGAGCAGCCCGACGGCTGGGACACTGTGGTCGGTGAGCAGGGCGGTCAGCTCTCCGGCGGGCAGCGGCAGCGCCTCGCGCTGGCCCGGGCGCTGCTGGCCGCCCCGCCGGTGCTGGTGCTCGACGAGCCGACCGAAGGGCTCGACCCGGCGGCTGCCGACGCGGTGCTGGACTCCGCGCTCGCCGCCACCCCGGCCGTGCACTCGGTGCTGCTGATCAGCCACCGGCTCAGCGGCCTGGCCGCGCTGGACGAGATCGTGGTGCTCGACGGCGGCCGGGTCGTGCAACGCGGCCGGCACGACGAGCTGGTGGCCCGTCCCGGCTGGTACCGGGAGCAGTGGCTGCGGCAGCAGACGGCCGAACGCGGCTACCTGGCGATCACCCCGTAGCGCGCCGGCCCGCGTGCGCCGGGCGGCCCTGAATCCGATCGGGGTTTCCCCCGACGCGGCAACCGGTCCCCGATGGCAGGCTTGTGCGCATGCGGGTCCATGACGAGGCAGTGGTCGACCGCCGGCTGCGCGAGCTGTCCGGGCGGCTGTACGGGCCGGACCGGCTCAAGACCGACCTGCTGACCGAGACGCGGCACGCGTTGGAGGACGCCGTCGAGGCGTACCGGGAGGGGGGCCTGCCGCGCGCGGAGGCGGAGCGGCGGGCGGTCGCCGAGTTCGGCAGCGACCGGCAGCTCGTGCCGGAGTTCCAGGCCGAGCTGGCCACCGGGGCGCTGCGCGGGCTGGCGCTGCGCACTCTCCTGATCTCGGTGGTGCTGATCGCCGCCGGTGACCTGACCTGGCAGGGGTCGAGCTGGAGCGGCGGTCCCCCGCCGCCGGCGAGCTACCTGCTGCTCTCCGCCGGGCTGGACGTCATCTGGGGTGTGGTCGCCGCGCTGGCGCTGGCCGCGTTGCTCGTCGGCCCGCTCACCGCCCGGTGGGGGTCGCCCCGGCTCGTCCGTCCGGCCCGGCTGATCGGTTTCGGTCTGACCGGCGCCCTGGCGCTCGGTGTGGTCGCCGGGGGCGCGCTGTTCGGCTGGTCGGTCGGGCTGTGGGACGCCGCGCTCACCTGGCCCCCGATGATCATCGGGGCGACGGTGGTCTCGGCGGCCTGGTTCGCCCTGGTCCGGGCCGCCCGCTGCTGGGTGCTCGCCGAGCGGCGGCTGGCCGGCTGACTCGCCGGCCGCAGTGGCAGGCCCACGGCCCGGCCGGTCCGGTCGGCCGGCCGGGGTCAGGCCGGCGCCGTGGGCGGCTCGTCCGCCCCGAGGAACCGGCCGACGGTGGCGCTGAACTCGCGCCAGCCGGCCCGCTCCCCGGCCAGCGCCCGGCCACCGGCCTCGGTCAGCTCGTAGGTGCGGCGTTCCCGGCCGTTGACGGTGCTCCACGTGCTGGCCACCAGCCCGGCCCGCTCCAGCCGGCGCAGCGCCGGATAGATGGTGCCGGTGGGCAGATCCAGCGTCCCGCCGCTGCGGGCGCGAAGCGCCTCGATGATCGCGTAGCCGTGCCGCGGGCCCTGTTCCAGCACGGCGAGCAGCAGCGCGTCGAGGTGTCCGTGCAGCGCCTGCGCCTTCATGCGTAGCAACGCTACTTGTCGGGTCTCCGGAACGCCATGGGGTGCGGCTCCCGGCCGGAACGGTTCGCCCACTAGGGTATGTGCGCAGAGTCACTCGGCGGCGCGACGCCGCCGGGTGGGCAACCGAACGCACACGGAGGTCAGCGTGGCCCGCCAGTCGCCCCAACGGCCCGACGCCGACGAGCCCGAGCTCGACGACACCGAGGCGCCCGCCGCAGCCGACGAGGTCGAGGCGGACCGCCCGCCGGTCAACCGCGCGCTCTGGGACGAGGTGCGGATCGACCCGGTGGAGATCGCGCTGCCCGCCGGCACCGGTTTCACGCTGCGGGCGTACCGGCCGGCGCGCGAGCTGACCCCGACCGACGTCGTCGAGCGCGACCAGGACGACCCCTTCCTGGCCCGTCGCCAGGTCGTCGAGACCGAGGACGACGAGGAGGTGGTGATCCTCGACGAGGAGTTCGCCGCCCTCTCCGCCGAGGAGGACGACGAGAAGGCCGAGAAGGCCGCCAAGGGGCGCCGCAAGGGCAAGGCCGACGACGACGCGGCCGAGGACAAGGCCGAGTCCGAGGACGACGACGAAGAGGCCGAGGAAGACGACGAGGACGAGGACGAAGACGCCGCGGGCGACGAGGAGGTGCCGGCCTTCCTCACCCACAAGGGCCGGCTCCTGCTGTTCAAGACCCCGGAGTCATTGGTCTCTTTCATCCGCTCCGGCGCGCCCAACGACATGTCCCAACTGGACAGCTGGAATGAATTGTCCGAACGGCTGGAACCGGCCGACATCGCTCCGCTGGACGAGGACACCTACGAACTCGACCTGGTGGTGGAGAACCTGCGCGGTGGCCACGACGCGTGGGACCACGAGTTGCTCATCGAAGCCGGTGAGATCGCCCGTGACCTGGCGTACGCCCTGCGGTTACCAGCCGTGCTGGACATGCTCTCCGCCGGCTCCAGCCTGGACGATCTGGACGAGGCGCTGCGGGCTTCCGTCAATGGCGGAATCGGTGGTTTCCTCGGCCGTCGCCGGTTGAAGAAAATCGGGGCACAAACCGCAAGTTTGGGTTGGCGCACCATTGTCGGCAAGATCTCTGCGGTTGTGGACTGGCGCGACTGACCCGGAGCGGGGAGCATCAGTCTCTGGCAGAACAAGACCTGTGTCCCGGGAGGAGGACGACGCCGTGGCGCTCGTGCGCGTGTACTGCGGTCTGGCCTCGGCAGATCCGGCCGACCGAACGGCTTCGGCCGGAACGACGCTGACGTCCGCTGTGGTCGACGACGCAGGCCGTCTGCTGCACGTCTGTGAGATCGGGGACGAGGCCGCCGGGTACGCCCAGCTGGTCGCGCTGCTGGTGGAGCGGTCCGGCGGTCCGAGCGGCGCGGCCATCGCGGCGGACAGCGACGACCACATCGTCACCTCGCTGCTGAGCGCCGCCGGCCGTCCGCTGGCGATCGCCGACGACGACTCGGTCGACGACTTCGCCGAGCGCTTCGCCGACGACGACTCCCTGGAGGAGATGCAGTCCTCGCCCGCCGAGCGCCGCGCGGTCGGGCTGGCCCGCGCGCTGCAGGCCGGCGCGCTCTCCGCGGTGACCCTCCCGGCGCCGCGTGAACTCGCCGGATACACGCAGGTCCTGGCCGCGCACGCGGCGCTCGCGAGCGGCCGCCACTCGGCCGCGGTGACGCTGCGCGAGGTGCTCCGCGAGCTCTACCCGGCCGCGCTGCGCGCGTACCCGGACCCGGCGGACCGGGTCGCCCTCGCGGTTCTCGACGCGCTGCCCGAGCCGGGGATGCTCACCGGTTCCGCGGCCCGTGGCCGGGACGGCGGGCTGACCGCCGACGCGGTGGTCGCCCATCTGGCCGCCGAGGGTGTGGCGGACGCCGACGCCGTTTCCGACGCGGTGACCGCGTTGCGGGTCGCCATCTCCGAGACGCCCCGGCGGGCCACCGTCAACCGGACGCTCACCGCCGCCGTCGCCGAGACGGTACGGCAGGCGGTCGCCTCCGTCCGGACCTGTGACGCCGGATGCGACGCGCTCGTGGGCGCGCTCGCCGAACGCACCGCTCCCGCTCTCGCGCCCGCCATCGGCCGCCGGGCCGCCGCCCGACGCGGTGAGCAGGTCGACGAGCTGTCCCCGGCCACCGACCTGCGTGCGGTGCGGCCGGTCCAGCCCGAGCCGGTCGCCGAGCCGGCGTCCCACCGTGGTCGTCCCGAGCCGACCGGCGCACCCGAGCCGACCGGGCGACGTGGCCGCCCGGAGCCGGTTCCCGGCGGGCGCCGCGGCCGGCCCGAGCCGGTCTCCGGCCCGGCCGCCACGACGACGCCCCGGCCGCTCGCCCCGCCGCCCGTCGCACCCGCTCCGGTCACGCCTCCGCCGGTCGCCCCGGCCCCGGTGACGCCCGTGGCCCCGGCGGCCTCGCTGGGCCGCCCGGCCTCCGCACCGCAGTCCCGGCCCGAGCCGACCGGCGCGCCGCTGCCGTCGCGGGTGGACGGACCCACCAACCGGCCGATCTCGGCGCCGCCCCCGCCGCCGCCCGGCATCACCCCGATCGCCCCGTCGCCGCGCGGCGCCGTGCCACCGGCCGAGGCCGGCGAGCCGTTCCGCCCGACGCTGACCACCGCGGCGATCAACAAGGCGCGGGCGGAGCGGCAGCGCACCGTCATCCCGCCCCGTCCCAAGACCAATCAGCACCAGGAACCGCCGACCGGCGGGTTCAGCGCCACCGACCTGAGCATCCCGGTGCCGGCTCCGCGCCCGCCGGCGCCGGAGGCCGCGCCACCGGGCTCCCGGGCGAACTGGCCGCTGGTGAACAACGAGGACGACACCGCCCGGGAGCGGGAGGGCACCACCTACCCGTACGGGCGGGGCGTGGACGCGCCGAGCGACCCGGGCCGGGTCACCCCGCCGTGGCTCGCCGACGACCTCCCGCAGGAGCCGCCGATGCTGCGGCTGGTGGAGCCTCCGCCGCTGGCCGACCGGGCGCTGCTCGGCGAGATGAGCCGGCCGGCCGATCCGGGGCTGGAGACGCCGCCGCTACGCCTCGTCGACCATGGCGACCCGAGCCGCGCCTCTCTTCCGGCCCTGCCCGAGCGGCGTCCCGCGCCGAAGGAGCACCGGCCGCCGCCGGTCTCCGACGACGGCGACGGCGACCTGCTGATCTTCGCGCAGGCCAAGTCCGCCTGGTTCGTCGGGCACGGCGACGAGGCCGACCTGGAGTGGTCCACCACTGCGGACACCGGCTGGCAGGCGGCCGAGCAGGCCGCCCGCCCGTCCGTCGGCTCGGAGACCAAGGCCGGCCTGCCGAAGCGGGTGCCGCAGGCCAACCTGGTGCCGGGCTCTCCGCTGCGCGAGGAGCGTCCCCTGCGGATCGTCCGGAACGCGGCGAGCCTCGCCGAGAACACCACCGGATACTTCCGGGGCTGGCGGCGTGGCCAGGAGATCGGCGGCTTCGCCGTGGGCGGCCGTCCGGGCCGCGAGGCGGCCGGCGGTTGGGACTTCACCCGCGACAGCGGGGACCGCGAGGACGACCGGGAGTACGAGTACCGCTCGGCCGGCTACCGCTCCTGATCGGGGGTTCGCTGAGTCCGCAGTTGGGGTGTTTCATCCCACACCCGGGTGATTTGACGCTGGGTCGGACCGGCCGGGAACATACCCGGCGGACCAGCGGCGGCGCCTGATCGCCGGGGTGGGAAGGCGATTCCAATGGCGACACCGGCGTTCGACTCCACTGTGCTCACCCGTCGGGGCGTCCTCGCCGCCGCGGCCGGGAGCCTGCTGCTCGCGGGTTGCGCGCCGCAGGGCCAGCGGCCGGACGACGGCCCGTCCAGCAGCGCGCCGAGCGACCAGGACCTGATCGTCGGCGCGAGTCTGGAGCTGACCGGCGCGGGGGCAGTGCTCGGCGTCGCCCAGCGGCAGGCCCTGCAGCTCACCGCCGACTCGCTCAACCGCACCGGCATCCCGGTCGGCAACCTGGTCCGGTCGGTCCGGCTCCAGATCCTGGACAACGGCAGCAATCCTCAGGTGGCGGCCCGTCATGCCGCAGACCTGACCCGGGCCGGGGCGCAGGCGCTGATCGGCGGCGTGCTCGGCGAGACCTCCGCCGCCCTGGCTGCGGCCGCCCAGCGGGTCAAGACGCCCTTCCTGTCGCTCGGTTACGGTGACCGCATCGTGCTGCCGCTGGACGAGCGCACGTTCACCTACAAGCTCACCCCGGACGCCGTCGACATGGCAGGCCGCCTGGTGGAGCTGTTCGAGTCGAAGCGGGTCCGGCGGGTGTCCCTGCTGGCCGCGGACGGGCTGCACGGCGACTCGGGTGTGCGGGCGATGCGGGACGCGCTGGCCGACAGCAGCACCGACCTGGCCCGCACGGTCCGCCTGCCGGGGACCGGCCGGCGCTTCCGCGCCGCCGCCGACCGGGTCACGGGCGGCGCGGAGGACGGAGTGGTCATCTGGGCCACCGCGCCGGACTCCGGCGCCGCGGCCCGGGAACTCCGCGCCGCCGGGCACCGCGGCCCGATCTTCTTCGACGCCGGCGCGGTCGCCGACGACACCGTGCAGGGCGCCAACGCCGCCGCGGTGGAGGGCGCGTACGCGGTGCACCCGGCCTGTCTGGACATCTCCGGGGCGATCGCCACCACCACTGCGCAGCTGGCCCGGCGGGACTTCGCCAACCGCTACACGCAGCGGCACGGCGGCAGCCCTGACTTCGCCCCGTACGCCTCGGACGCGCTCCAGCTCCTCGCCATGTCGGCGCGGATGGCGACGAGCCTGGACCGGGGCCGGCTGCGGGCCCTGCTCCAGGCGCAGACCGTCGAGGGCATCGCGGGCGGGTACGCGTTCAGCGCCGGGCGGCACGGCGGCATGGAGCGCGACTCGCTCGCCGTCTACCAGGTCTACCGGGGCAGCTGGACCCGGTACGCCTGACCGGGGCGCCGCCCGGCGACCGTCCTACCTGGAGGGTCACCGGGCGACCGCGTACCGTGTCCGACCCCGGACGGCAGGAAGCGCCCGGTGGCCTCAGGCCGCCGGGCGCTTCCGCGCGTCGGTCAGGCGGGCGCGACGGCCCGCGAGCGCCGCATGGTGAGCACGTACTCGACGAGCGAGATGAGCACGTGCTTCGTGGACTCCCGGTTACGGGCGTCGCACGGCACCACCGGCACGTCGCGGGAGATCGCCAGCGCGTCCCGGACGTCCTGCGGATCGTGGTACTGCATGCCGTCGAAGCAGTTGATGGCCACCAGGTACGGCAGCCGCCGGTGCTCGAAGAAGTCGATGGCGGCGAAGCAGTCGGCGAGCCGCCGGGTGTCGACCAGCACCACCGCGCCGATCGCACCCCGGACCAACTCGTCCCACATGAACCAGAACCGCGTCTGACCCGGCGTACCGAAGAGGTACAGGATCAGGTCACGGTCGATCGAGATACGACCGAAGTCCATCGCCACCGTGGTCGTCGTCTTGCCCGGCACCTGCCGGGTGTCGTCGACGCCGACACCGGCGGAGGTCATGATCGCCTCGGTGGTCAGCGGCGTGATCTCCGAGACCGAGCCGACCAGCGTCGTCTTGCCGACGCCGAACCCACCGGCGATAACGATCTTCGCCGACGTCACGCGCCCGCTCGGGGCCGGCGGCCGGTGCGACATGTCAGAGCCTGCGAAGTCCACTCAGCACCCTCTCCAGCAGTTCAGTGCCCATCGCGTCGTCGGAGTCGTCCAGGATGGTCGGCTCGTGGACTGCGACCAGGCCGTCCGTCGCCATGTCGGCGATGAGCACCCGGGCCACGCCGAGCGGAAGCTGCATCCGCGCCGCGATTTCGGCGAGCGACTGCACACGTCCGTCACACAACGCGGCGATGTACTGGTGTTCACGACCGTGGCCACCATTGCCAGTGGCAACCGCTCGGCCGCGCACCGTCGTCTCGACGAGCGCCTCCAGGGCGATGTCGAGCCGGGGACGGGTACGACCACGGGTGACGGCGTACGGCCGGACCAGTGCGCCGGTCGGCTCGTCACGATCCATCATGTCGCCGCTCACCTCCCTCGTACCCGGCACCGGCTCGCCCCGGTGACATCCGTCGCTGTCGTTGTTGTTCCCGCACCTGACCCACCGGCCAGCGCGTCATTCAGCCCATCATCCCCACAGCCGTACGCGGCTGTGGCGTCAGGGCATCGCCCACCCGGTCCACGAGCAGGGCCATCTCGTACCCGACCTGACCCACGTCGCAGCTCCGCGCCGCCAGCACCGCGAACGACGAACCGTCGGAGATGGACATCAGGAACAGGAAACCGTTGTCCATCTCGACGACTGTCTGCAACACCGCTCCGCCCTCGAAGCAGCGGGCCGCGCCCTGGGTCAGGCTGACCAGACCGGACGCGATCGCGGCGAGCTGGTCGGCGCGGTCCCGCGGAAGGTCACGGGACGAGGCGAGAAGCAGGCCGTCGGCCGAGACCGCGACCGCGTGCGCCACACCGGGCACCCGGTCGGCGAAGTTGGCGAGCAGCCATCCGAGATCCTGCGTAGTAGTCATCCTTGTTGCTCCTTCTGCCCGCTCCCGGCCACCGGGCCTGAGCCAGACTGCGAGGACTGCTGCCCGCCCGGAGTGCCCTCCGGGCCGGTCGTGTTGCTGTCGGTGTTACGCCCGCGCTGCACGCCCCGATGGTAGGCCGAGAGCAGACCCCGGACGCCCTCCGGTGTCCGCCGCTGCACCGAGGCAGAAGGCTTGTCGATGCTGCCGGGCACGAGCTGGGCCATCGGCTTCCGCTTCGGCAGGCCCTTCTGGGTGGTTTCCGCGACCGGCACCTCGGTGGCCGCCGAGGCGGCGCGCCAGCCGTCGTCGGCCGCGGTCTGCCAGGGCGAGGACTGCGGCGACGCGGTCGGCTGCCGGGTGGGCAGCCCTCCGGCGTACGCGGGACGGGTGTTCCCGTTCGCCGCGCCGTTGTCACGCGGTGCTCCGCCGGCCGTCGGAGTGGGTGCCATCGGTGCGTTACCTGTCGTTGCGGGTGTCGGCTGCGGCACCGGCCGGCCGGCGGTGTCCACCTTGGCGAACTGCTGGGTGGCGGCGCCGCCGTTCGTCGTCGCGGCCGGGGCCGGGGCCGGGGCCGCCGCCTCCTCGTGGGGCCCGGGCCGGCGGGTACGGAACCACGCCGACTCCAGCTCCCGGAAGATCGGCAGCTCCATCGTCTCGTCCGCGTACCGCTGGCGGTTGCCCTGCTGCTGCGCCGGGCCCGGCCGGGCCGCCGGGGTGGCGGCCGGCCGGTTCGTCGCCGGGGTGGCGGGCGGCTGGCCGGTCGCGGGCTGCGAGGTGGCCGGCATTTCCGTGCGCGGCACCCGGGGCAGCTCGGTGGTCATGTCCATGCCGCTGGTGGGCCGTTCCGGCACCACGGGGGCCGGGGCCGGAGGCGGCGCGACCGGCGGCCAGACCGGCGGCGCGCCCACGCCCGGCATCGGCGTCTGCGTCACCGGGCGCGCCGGCAGCTGGTTCGCCGGCGGCGCGGATACCTGGTAACCGGTCGGCTGACCGGAGACCGGCACGGCCGACGTGGGCTGGCCGGAAACCGGCGCAGCGGAGACCGGGCGGCCGGACCACGGGTCACCGGAGACCGGGGCGGCCGAGACCGGACGGCCGGACCACGGGTCACCGGAGACCGGGGCGGCCGAGACCGGACGGTACGGCAGCGCCTGCCCGGCGGCCGGGGCGCCGGAGACCGGCGGCAGCGGCGGCGCCGACACCGGCGGCGGGCTGTAGGGCCGCGCCTCGGGGCTGCTCGGCAGCTGGCGTGGGATCGCCGGCTGCTGGCCGCTGGTGCCCGGGTCGCCCTCGGCCGGGTTGCGCCGCTGGGGAAGCGGCTCGAACCCGGAACCGGACGAGGGCCGGGAGCCGAACCCGCCGTCCCCGCCGCCCGGGTTCGCCCCGGTCAGGTCGGACCAGGCCGGCATGGCGCGACCGCCACCGGCGTTCGCCGGGGTGCCCGCGCCGTTGCGCGGCGCCGGGTCGAAGGCGCGTCCGCCGAGCGTGACCTGGTTGCCGGAGGCACCCGGGTGCGGGGCCGGCGGCAGGCTCTGCGGGTTGCCGCCGAAGGCGGCCAGGGCGCCGAAGGCCGGGGTCGGGCCGCTCTGCTGCGGACCGGCGGCCGGAAGGGCCGGCCCCGGCTGTCCGCGGCCGGCCAGGGCGCGCGGCACCAGGACCGTGGTGGGCAGCGTGACGTCGGCGACGGTGCCCCGGTCGGTGCCCGGTCGCAGCTCGACCCGGACGCCGTGGCGGGCGGCCAGCCGCGCCACCACGACCAGGCCCATCATCCGGGAGACCGCGACGTCCACCTGCGGCGGCGTGGCCAGCCGCTCGTTGAGGTCACGGAGCTGCTCCGGGCTGATGCCGATGCCCCGGTCCTCCACGTAGAGCGAGGCGCGGTCGCCGACCCGGCGGGCCTCCACCATGACCTGGGAGTCGGGCGGGGAGAACGCGGTCGCGTTGTCGAACAGCTCGGCGACCAGGTGCACGAGGTCGTTCACCGCGTGGGCGGCGACCTCGATGTCCCGGTCGATCACCCCGAACTCGATCCGGGTGTAGTGCTCGACCTCGGACTGGGCGGCGCGGAGCACGTCGATCAGAGCGGCGGGCTCGCGCTGCACGCGCGTGGAGTCCGCGCCGGCGAGCACCAGCAGGTTCTCGTCGTTGCGGCGCATCCGGGTGGCCAGGTGGTCGAGCTGGAACAGCTCGGCGAGCCGGTCCGGGTCCTCCTCGCCGCGCTCCAGCCGGTCGAGGTGGCCGATCAGCCGGTCGACCAGGATCTGCGAGCGGCGGGCCAGGTTGACGAACATGGTGGCGACCGACGCCCGCAGGGCGGCCTGCTCGGCGGCGGTCCGGACGGCCTCCAGGTGGACGGCGTTGAACGCCTCGGTCACCTGGCCGAACTCGTCCTTGCTGCGCACCGGCAGCGGCTCGGCGATCTGGTTGGCCAGCTGCACCGGGGTGAGCTGGCCGGTCACCTGCGGGTCGCGTAGCCGGGCGACCGCCTGTGGCAGCCCGTACTGGGCCACCGCCAGGGCACCTTGGCGCAGGTCGCGCAGCGAGCGGGCCATCGAGCGGGCGACCAGGTACGCGAAGAGGATGGCCAGCAGCAGCATGGTGAGCAGCAGGCCGGTCTCCAGGAACACCTGGCGCTGGGTGTCCGAGCGCAGCGCGTCGGCCTGCCGGACCACGTTGCCGTCGAGGCGGGACTCCACGCCGCGCATCAGCTTGGCGTTGGCGACCATGGTCTGGTCCCACTGGTCCGGGCCGAACGGGGCGTTCGCCATCGAGCCGTTGTTGTTGCTGGAGATGAAACTCGTGAAGCGGTCCGCCTTGCGCAGGTCGGGCCCGGAGACGGTCTGGTCGTAGAACAGCTTGTCCGGCTCGGTGGCGATCGCCTGGAACGTCGCGAGCGACTGCGCCTGGCCGGTGCCGCTGGCGATGAACTGCTCGCGCAGCGCGGCGGTGTACTGGTTCTGGGTGATCGCCTGGTGGACGACCACGCGGCGCTGGGTCAGGTATTCCTTCTGCCGGGCCACCGCGCCGGCCGCGCGCATCCGGTCGCTCAGGTCGTTGTCACCGGCGAGCTGGGTGGCCGAGTCGCGGATCGACAGCAGGTCCTCGATCAGCTGCCGGTACGCCTGGTCGGCGTCATTGATCTTGAGCTTGCCGTTCAGCACCTGGCTCCGGGTCGCCGGGAGGTCCTTCAGCTGGGTGTCGATCGTGTCGAGCAGCCCGACGAAGTTGCGGGGCAGGTCGTCGATCTCGCCACGCTGCCGCAGGTAGGGCGACTTCGCCTGGTCCACCCGCTGGTTGGTCCGGTTGTAGCCCTCCTGGTACTGCGCCCGGGTCTGGAACTCCTTCGCGCCGAGGAAGAGCACGGCGCCGACCCGCTCGTCCTGCACGGTGTCGACCAGGTCACCCGAGTAGCCGATCAGGTTGGCCAGATCCCCCGCCCGGTTGGCACTGTTGAGCGTCTCCAGATGGTCGACCAGACCACTGGTGCCCACCACGACCGTGGCGATGGTCGGCACGATCATGATCAGACCGAGCTTGGACCAGATCGGCATGTCGCGCAGCCGATTCATCGGCCGGCGCAGCCGCGACAGGAAGGAGCCCGCCGTCGTTGGCCGTTTGCTCACGTCACCGCCCTCGCATTACTGCGCCCGACGCTGCCTGAGGGCAACGCCGAGCGACCGACCCGGCGGGTCGGACCTCCGAGATTCCATCACGCCGCCTCGCAAAGAGAAAGACCAGGTTGTCCCTCACCGGAGGTGTGATGAGATGTTGATGCAATTTGATAGCAATCCGTCTGGCCGGAGTCACTGAAGGTAATGGAACATCCGCATCGCGTTGTCCTGCTCGCTGGCCCTTCCGGGTCAGGAAAGTCATACATAGCGCAGCGAACCGGACTTCCGGTGCTCTGCCTGGACGACTTCTACAAGGACGGCGATGACCCTACGTGTCCACGTCGGAACGGACAGGTGGATTGGGAGTCCCCACTGTCCTGGGATGCGGACATGGCGGTGCAAACAATCACCCGACTGGCCCGGGAGGGCAAGGCCGAAGTGCCGGTTTATGCGATCGGCGCGGACCGCAGGGTGGCCACCCGGCCATTCGACATCGACGGATCGCCAATCTTTGTCGCCGAGGGGATCTTTGCCGCCGAGATCGTGGCCGAGTGCCGGCGGCGGGGACTGCTCGCCGGGGCGTACGCGCTGCGCCGCCCGCGCGGCGCGACGTTCCTGCGCCGCCTAGCCCGGGATCTCGCCGAGCAGCGCAAGGCGCCCCGGGTGCTGCTGCGACGCGGGGTCGCGCTGCTGCGCGCCGAGCCGGCCGTGCTGCGCCGGCAGACCGGGCTGGGCGCCGAGGCGGCCCGGGCCGGTCAGGTGCTGCGCGGGGTGGCCGCGCTGCTCTCCGGCCACCCCCGCCAGTCGTGATCAGCCGATCAGCTCGGCGTACGCCGGCTTGATCACCTCGTCGATGATCCGCAGGCGCTCGTCGAACGGGATGAACGCGCTCTTCATCGCGTTGATGGTGAACCACTGGAGTTCCTTCCAGCCGTAACCGAAGGCCTCCACCAGCAGCGCCATCTCCCGGGACATCGAGGTGCCGCTCATCAGCCGGTTGTCGGTGTTCACGGTCACCCGGAACCGCAGGTCGCGCAGCAGGCCGATGGGGTGGTCGGCGATCGAGGCCGCCGCGCCGGTCTGCACGTTCGACGACGGGCACAGCTCCAGCGGGATGCGCTTGTCCCGCACGTACGCGGCCAGTCGGCCCAGCACCGGCGGGTTGCCGGGGGTGATGTCGTCGACGATGCGTACGCCGTGACCGAGCCGATCGGCGCCGCACCACTGGATCGCCTGCCAGATCGACGGCAGGCCGAACGCCTCCCCGGCGTGGATGGTGAAGTGGAAGTTCTCCCGCTGGAGGTACTCGAACGCGTCCAGGTGCCGGGTGGGCGGGAAGCCCGCCTCGGCGCCGGCGATGTCGAAGCCGACCACCCCGGTGTCGCGGTGCCGCACGGCCAGCTCGGCGATCTCCTGCGAGCGGGCGGCGTGCCGCATCGCGGTGAGCAGCGTGCCGATCCGGATCGGGGTGCCCGCCTCAGCGGCCAGCGCGCTGCCCTCCCGGAACCCGGTGACCACCGCGTCGACCACCGCGTCCAGCGTCAGGTTCTGCTCCAGGTGCTGCTCCGGGGCGAACCGCACCTCGGCGTAGACCACGCCGTCGGCGGCCAGGTCCAGCGCGCACTCGCGGGCGACCCGGCGCAACGCGCCGGCGGTCTGCATGACCGCCACCGTGTGCGCGAACGTCTCCAGGTAACGCTCCAGCGAGCCGGAGTTCGCCGCCTCGGTGAACCAGACACCGAGCGCCGCCGGGTCGGTGGTGGGCAGTTCGTGGCCGACCTCGGCGGCCAGCTCGACGATCGTCGCGGGCCGCAGGCCGCCGTCGAGGTGATCGTGCAGCAGCGCCTTCGGGACCTTGACGATGTCCTCGTACGAGATTGCGACCATGCTCCGACCCTAGTCACCCCCGGCAGGGGCGCGGCGGTGGACCGGGCCGGTTCAGGGCCGCCAGCCGTACACCCGCTCCACCGCCAGCCGGAGCACCACCCGGCCGTCGGCCACCATGGCGGCGCGGTAGTCGGCCCAGTCGGGGTGCTCGCCGCGGATGCGCCGGTAGACCTCGACCAGCTCCTCGACAGTGGCGTCGTCGGTGGCGGCGGCCGGCGGGGTGAGCGTCACGGTGCCCTCGGCGACCGCGTACGCCCCGCCGTCGGCGGTGGTCACGTGGAAGCTGGCCCGGGGGTCGCGGCGCAGGTTGCGCACCTTCGCCCGGTTGTCGGTGGTCGAGCAGCGGATCAGGCCGGGCTCGGCCAGGTAGTCGAGGTTGGACAGCTGAGGGCGGCCGTCCCGGCGCAGCGTGACGAGCACCCCGCGCCCGCGCTCGCCGAACAGCTCCCACAGACGCGCGCTCACGCCGTCACCCGCAGCGGCGCGAGCGCGGCGGCGAGCCGGACGAGCTGATCCAGCATGAGCGCGGCAGCCTCCTCGCGAGCCGGGTCGGGTCGCAGCTCGCCCGCCTCGTCCAGCGCCTGCCGCAGGAAGACGACCACCGCGTCGTTGACCGGGGTCATGTTCAGCGTGGTCACCACCTGCTTGATCATCTGCACCGCGCGCAGGCCGCCGGAGGTCATGCCGTAGCTGACGAAGCCCACCGGCTTGTGCTGCCACTCGTGGTAGAGGTAGTCGATCGCGTTCTTCAGCGGCGCGCTGAAGCCGTAGTTGTACTCCGGCATCACCAGGACGAAGGCGTCCCCGGCGTCGATCTCGGCGCTCCAGGCGCGGGTGTGCTCGTGCAGGTAGACCCGCTCGGACGGGTGGTGCGGCTCGTCGTGGAAGGGCAGCCCGACCTCGGCCAGGTCGAGGAGGCGCACCTCGTCGAAGCCGGCGTGGCGGACGGCGGCGGCGGTGAACCAGTCACCGATGCGGCGGCCGGCCCGGCCGGGACGGGTGCTGGCGACGATCACGTTCAGGCGGGGCATGGCGAGGTGGCTCCTGTCGGGGTGGCGGCCGGGGACGGCGCGGCGAGTCGGGGGACGAACCAGGCGACGATCGGCCCGATGGCGATCGCGTAGAGCAGGGTGCCAGGGCCGAGGGCGCCGCCGAGCAGCCAGCCGACTGCCAGGACTGTCACCTCGATCCCGGTGCGCGCCGGGCCGAGCAGGAGGCCGCGGGCGGCCAGGCCGGTCATCAGCCCGTCGCGCGGGCCCGGGCCGAGCCGGGCGCCGAGGTAGAGCGCGGTGGCGAGGCCGTTGAGCACGACGCCCGCGACCAGCAGGCCGATGCGGCCGGCGAGTGGTTCGAGCGGCGGCAGCACCGCCAGCGTCGCGTCGAGCGCCACGCCGACGAGCGCGACGTTCGCCACCGTGCCGACGCCGGGACGCTGCCGTAGCGGGATCCACAGCAGCAGCACCAGCAGCGCCACCCCGTTGACCACGAGCCCCATCGGCAGGCCGGTGCGGTCGGCGACGCCCTGGTGCAGCACGTCCCAGGACGCGAGCCCCAGGTCGGCGCGGACCATCAGCGCGACGCTGACGCCGAACAGGGCCAAGCCGGCGAGCAGCCGCACCAGCCGGGACGGCATCTTGGTTGACATGTCATCAACCTAGACCGCAACTTGGTGACATGTCAACAACACCGGTAGGATCGGCGCATGGACGAACCGCGCTGGCTGGACGAACAGGAGGAGCGCGCGTGGCGCGGCTACCGCCGTATGCGCCGCCTGCTCGACCTGGAACTGGCCCGGGAACTGATGCAGGACGCCGGTCTCTCCGAGCCGGACTACGACGTCCTCAGCGACCTGTCCGAGACCCCCGAACAGCGGCTACGGCTCAGCGAACTCGCCGACCGGATGCTCTGGTCCCGCAGCCGCCTGTCCCACCACATCTCCCGGATGCAGCAACGCGGCCTGGTCACCCGGGAGGAGTGCGCCACCGACGGCCGCGGCTCGGTCGTCGTGCTCACCCCGGCCGGACGCCAGGCCGTCGAGGCCGCCGCGCCCGGACACGTCGCGGCCGTCCGCCGGCACCTGATCGACCGGCTCACCCCGGCCGAGGTGTCCGCACTCGGCACGCTCAGCCAGCGGGTGATCGACCATCTCACCGGCCGCCCCACCGGCCACCCGGAAGCGAAGGGCTGAGCCGTGGACGACCGCGTCCTGGCCCGGCTGCGCTGCCCGGTCTGCGCCGAGCCGCTCACCGGGACCACCGCCGGCACCACCCGCGCCCTGCGCTGCCCGCGCGGGCACAGCTTCGACACGGCCCGGCAGGGGTACGTCAACCTGCTCGCCGGCCGCTCCCCGCACACCGGGGACAGCGCCGACATGGTCGCCGCCCGCGCCGACTTCCTCGCCGCCGGCCACTACGACACGGTCGCCGCCGCGCTCGCCGACACCGCGGTCCGCGTCGCGGGCTTCGACCCGTACCCCCTGGTGGTGGAACCCGGCGCCGGGACCGGGCACTACCTCGCGGCGGTGCTGGCGGCGCTGCCGGACGCCGCCGGCCTGGCCCTGGACGTCTCCAAGCCGGCGCTGCGCCGCGCGGCCCGCGCCCATCCGCGGGCCGCCGCCGCGCTCGCCGACACCTGGCAGCGCCTGCCGCTGGCCGACCGGTCGGTGACCGTGCTGCTGAACGTGTTCGCGCCACGCAACGGCCCGGAGTTCCACCGGGTGCTCGACCCCGGCGGCGCGTTGCTCGTCGTCACCCCGGCCGCCGACCACCTTGCCGAACTGGTCGAGGCGCTGGGCCTGCTGCGGGTGGACCCGGCGAAGGCCGACCGGGTCGCGGGCAGCCTCGGCGCCCACTTCAGCGAGGAGTCCGCAACCGGGCACCGGGCCCGGCTGATGCTCACCCGCGCCGAGGTCACCACGCTCGTCGGGATGGGACCGAGCGCCTGGCACGCCGAGCCGGAACGGCTCGGCGTGCGCATCGCCGCGCTGCCCGAGCCTGTTTCGGTCACGCTCTCGGTCCGGCTCGGCGTGCACCGCCCGCGCTGACCCGGCTCAGGTGGACAGGTCGACCTCTTCCCAGCCCGGCGGCTCGTCGTGGTACGGCCCGCGCAGCACCACCGCCCACTCCAGCGCCCACCGCCGCTGGCCGATCGCGTTGGCGTCCACCAGCCCCGGCAGCGCGCGCCCGGCCTCTTCGGTCTCCAGGTACGCCCAGTCCAGGCAGTAGTGCAGGTCGAGCAACGCGGCGGCGTCCCCGGGGTGTTGCGGCGCGGCCAGGATCCGGGCCCGCCACTGGCCGAACGTCTCCCCGGCGACCAGGTTCGGCATCCGCTCGACCAGCCGCTCGTCCACCGGCACCGTCGGGTCCAGCTCCTTGGCCAGCCCGAGCACCCAGGCCAGCGAGAACAGCGCGTCGTGGTGCAGCACGAACGACCTGTGGTCGCCCCGGCCGCCCATCACGAACTGCCACTCCGGCGGGGTCACCGAGTCGACCAGGTGCGACTCCAGCAGCCAGCTCGTCGCCGCCTGCGCCGGCATGCCGAAGCAGCGGGCCAGGATCACGTGCAGCACCGCGATCCGGGCCTCGATCTCCGGTGTCGGACGCAGCTCGATCTCGTCGCCCGGCTCCCAGACCAGCGGGAACTGCGGCGGGGGCAGCGGGAGGCCCAGCCGGGACAACTCGTCCAGGCTCGCCTCCCGGACGGCCCGGGGGTCGGGAGCGGGTACGCGCACGGTCAGTCCCTGTCTGTTCGGGTCCTCGCCGGTCGGTCCCCCCTGGCCTGGGAGGATAGCGACTCCGACCGGGCCGGCACCATGGCCCTCAGCCGATCCGCTCGATGACGAGCGGCGTCGCCTCCGGCGCGTCCGGCGCGATCCGCACCGCCTCGCGCGCCTCGGCCAGCGCGGCCGGGATCCGCTCGGCGTGCTCGGCGCGCAGCTCGAACAGCGGGTCGCCGACACGTACCCGGTCACCGCGGCGCTTGTGCAGCACCACGCCGGACGGGATGCTCACCGGGTCCTCCTTGCGGGCCCGGCCGGCGCCGAGCCGCCAGGCGGCCACCCCGATCGCGTACGCGTCCATCTCCGCGACCCAGCCGTCCTCGGCCGCGGTTACCACCTCGACCTCGTTCGCCGTGGGCATCGGCGCGTCCGGGTCGCCGCCCTGCGCCCGGATCATCGTGCGCCAGGAGTCCATCGCCCGGCCGTCCCGCAGCGCCGCCTCCGGGTCGGCGTCCGGCAGCCCGGCCGCGTGGAGCATCTCCCGGGCCAGCGCCAGCGTCAGCTCCACCACGTCGGCCGGGCCGCCACCGGCGAGCACCTCCACCGACTCGGTCACCTCGACCGCGTTGCCGACGGCCAGGCCGAGCGGCGTGGACATGTCGGTGAGCAGGGCGACAGTCCGGACGCCGTGCGCGCCGCCCAGCTCGACCATGGTGCGGGCCAGCTCGCGGGCGTCGCCGGCGTTCTTCATGAACGCGCCGGAGCCGACCTTCACGTCGAGCACCAGCGCGCCGGTGCCCTCGGCGATCTTCTTGCTCATGATCGAGCTGGCGATCAGCGGGATCGCCTCGACGGTGCCGGTGACGTCGCGCAGCGCGTACAGCTTGCGGTCGGCCGGGGCGAGCCCGTCGCCGGCCGCGCAGATCACCGCGCCCACGTCGCGGAGCTGGGCGATGAACTCGTCGTTGGTGAGCGCCGCCCGCCAGCCCGGGATCGACTCCAGCTTGTCCAGCGTGCCGCCGGTGTGGCCCAGGCCCCGGCCGGACAGCTGCGGGACGGCCGCGCCGCACGCGGCCACCAGCGGGGTCAACGGCAGGGTGATCTTGTCACCGACGCCGCCGGTGGAGTGCTTGTCGACTGTCGGCCGGGCCACCGGCGACAGGTCGAGCCGCTCGCCGCTGGCGATCATGGCGGCGGTCCACCGGGCGATCTCCGGCGCGGTCATGCCGCGCAGCAGGATCGCCATGGCCAGCGCGGACATCTGCTCGTCGGCGACCAGACCCTTCGTGTACGCGTCGACCACCCAGTCGATCTGCCCCTCGCTCAGCACACCCCCGTCCCGCTTGGCCCGAATGACGTCAACCGCCGTAAAAGCACTCACCTTTGAGTTCCCATCAATAGATCAACAATCGCCGCGGTCACACCCGCGCGAACGGCGACCACGTCGGGCCGGGGCCGACCGTGCCCGGCGGAGGGATCAAGCCTGACCGCCCGGAGCCGGGCACGGTCGGCCCCGGCCCACAACCTCAACCCCAGCGAACCGGAATCTCCGTAGGAGGCTCACCCTCACCAGCCCAGAAGACCGTGCCGGACGCGTCCACCACCACCACGCGCGGCGTTCGCGCCAGCCCCCACTCGATCGCGCTCGCCGTGTCGTCCCAGGTCGAGCCCTCCTCCAGCACGCCGGTCTCGGCGTCCTCGGCGCCGCCGGAGGACCGCTCCCAGTACGCCGTCCAGACCTGCTGCCCGGCCGAGAGGTCCGGGTGCACGAACACGGTGCCCCGGCCCCGCCAGGCCGCCAGCCGGTCCGGCACCACAGGCACCGGGTGCTCGCCGGTCACCGCCTCGATGTCGGCCACGTCGAAGGCGTGCGGCAGCAGCTCGGCCATCCGCAGCGGCCCGCCCTTCGCCTCGACCAGGCACTCCGGCCCGCCCTGCTCCCACAGCAGCTGCCGGCACCGGCCGCACGGCATCAGCGGCTCACCGGTGGCGTCGACGCAGGACAGCGCCACGATCCGGCCGCCGCCGGTCGCGTGCAGTTGCGAGACCACGCCGCACTCGGCGCAGAGCGTGACGCCGTATCCGGCGTTCTCCACGTTGCAGCCGACCACGACGCGGCCGTCGTCGACGAGCGCGGCGGCGCCCACCGGGAACTTCGAGTACGGCACGTAGGCGTGCCGCATGACTTCGGTGGCGGCGGCGCGCAGCCCTTCCCAGTCGATCTCCATCACGACTCCCATTCTGCCCAATTCACGCCGATCGGTCGCGGCACGGCCGGAGACGACGATGCCCGGCGGGTCGCCCCGCCGGGCACGGTGTCGCGGCGGGCGGTCAGCCCTTGATGTACGGCTTGCCGTCGGCGGCCGGCGCCCGGACCTTGCCGACCAGCCCGGCCACGGCCAGGATCGTCGCCAGGTAGGGCAGCATCGCCAGGAACTGGCTCGGGATGCTGCTGCCGATCGCGCCCAGGTAGGTGGCGAGCTGGTCGGCGAAGCCGAAGAAGAGCGCCGCGAGCAGCGCGCCGGTCGGGCTCCACCGGCCGAAGATCAGCGCGGCCAGGGCGATGAAGCCCTTACCGCCGATCATGTTCTTGGTGAACGAGTAGAGCGCCAGCGTGTACGAGGCGCCGCCGACGCCGGCCACCAGACCGGCCAGGATCACGTTGCGGTAGCGCAGCCGCAGCACCTTCACGCCCAGCGTGTCGGCGGCGGTCGGGTGCTCGCCGACCGACCGGGTCCGCAGCCCCCACCGGGTACGGAACAGCGCCAGGTGGATGACCAGCACCAGCAGCAGGCCGAGGTAGAGGAAGATGTTGCCCCGGAACAGCGCCGGACCGATCAGCGGGATGTCGGACAGCAGCGGGATCTCCCAGTTGCCGAACCGGGGCGCGCTGTTGTACTTCGCCGCGTCGGTCTGCATCAGCCGCTCGTAGAGGAAGCCGGTGATGCCGACCGCGAGCAGGTTGAGCACGATGCCCATAACCACCTGGTCGACCAGGTAGCGGATGGAGAACACGGCCAGCAGGAACGAGATGAACGCGCCGCCGATGGCGGCGGCCACCAGGCCCACCCAGACGCTGCCGGACATGCTGCCGAACAGCGCGCCGGAGAACGCGCCCATCAGGAGCTGGCCCTCGATCGCCACGTTCACCACGCCGGAGCGCTCGCAGAGCACACCGGCGAGCGCGCCGAAGATCAGCGGCAGGGCCAGGATGAACGTGCCGCGTACGACGTTGACCAGCGGCATGAAGTTGCGGCCCTCGGGCGCGGCGGAGACCTGCCAGCACAGGAAGCTCAGCACGAAGGCGACCAGCCCGGCGCCGAGCAGCAGCGAGAACCAGCGCTTGTGCACGCCGGCCAGCAGCGCGCCTCCGGTCGCGGCGGTGATCAGCCCGAACAGGATCGCGCCGACCGTACCGTTGATCTCCAGGGCGGCGCCGCCCTCGGTCTCGCTGAGCGTGAACCGCGCGTGCTGACTGGTCGCGAGCGCGCCGAACAGCACCGCCGCGAGCACGCCGAGCGCCAGCAGGACCACGCCGATCTTGCGGTTCCGGGTCCAGAAACCCTCGTCGACCGCGGTAACGGCGACCTCGGGGACAGCGGTGGTGGACATGCTCACCAGCCCTTCGCGAGGCTCGTCTGCAACCGGGCGGCGCGGGCCGCCCGGAGCTGGAAGATCGTCTTCACCAGGGCAGGCGCGGCGATGAAGATGACGATGAGCGCCTGGAGCACGGTGACCAGTTCCAGCGAGATGCCGGAGTACGACTGCATCCGGTTGCCGCCGGCCTGGAGCGCGCCGAACAGCAGCGCGGCCAGCAGCACGCCCCACGGCTTCACACGCCCGAGCAGCGCGACCAGGATGCCGTCGAAGCCGATCTGCGCGATCACCAGCGGGGTCAGCGCGTTGGCAGTGGTGCCGAGCACCATGGTCGAGCCGCCCAGACCGGCCAGCATGCCCGCGATCACCATCACCAGCACGTACGTCTTGGTCACGCTGATGCCGGCGGTCCGGGCCGCGTCCGGGTTCGCGCCCACCGCCCGCAGCTCGAAGCCGAGCGTGGAGCGGTTGAGCAGCCAGGCGATGAACCAGGTGGCCGCCACCGCGAGCAGGATGCCGGCGTGCACCCGCAGGTCCTCGCCGAGCAGGCGGGGCAGCTGCGCGGTGGAGTCGACCGGCTTGCTGATCGCGTCCGACCGGTTCGGGTTCTGCACCCCGTTCTGGACGATGATCCAGGACAGGAAGTAGACCGCCACGTAGTTGAGCATGATCGTGTTGATCACCTCGTGCGCGCCGGCCCGGGCCTTGAGGATGCCGGGGATGAAGCCCCAGAGCGCGCCGCCGAGCGCGCCCGCGATCAGCGCCACCAGCAGGTGCACGACGGGCGGCAGCGGCAGCGCGAAGCCGGCCACGGCGGCCAGGATGACGGCGATCGTCGCCTGACCCTGGGCGCCGATGTTGAACAGGCCGCCCCGGAAGGCGAGCGCCACCGACAGGCCGGTGAAGACGAGCGGCGCGGCGTAGGTGAGCGTCTCCGAGATCGGGCTCATGACGGCGGTGAAGCCGACCGCGTCCGGGTCGAAGATCGCGCCCTTGAACAGGTTCGCGTACGCCTCGCTGACCACCGTCCAGCTCGCGTTCAGCGCGTCCGAGGGGCGAGCCGTGATGTAGCTGTAGGTGGCCAGCACCTCCGGGTCGGACACGATGATCAGCACCGCGCCGACCACCATGGCCAGCAGCACCGCGAGCACTGTCACGGTGAGCGTGTTGGCCGCCCAGAGGTTGTCCAGGAACATCCGGCCCATGCCGGGGCGGGATTCTCCCGCCGGGGCCGGCTTCTTCGCGGTCGCGGTGGCCGGCACCGTCTGCTCGGGGTCACCGGCCGGCTGCGTCGGCGTCGCCCGGGCCTCGCTCAGCGACTCCTGCGCCTCGGTCGCCGGTTCCTTGTCCGGGGAACCCGAGACGGGGTTCGGGTTGGTCATGCCTCGTCCTCGTTGCCAGGGCCGTCGTCGGTCGCGGTGGCGGCGTCCGGGGTGGCGGCGTCCGGGGTGATGCCGGCCATCAGCAGGCCGATCTCCTCGCGCGGGGTGTCCGGGCCGACGACGCCGATGATCCGCCCGCGGTACATGACCGCGATCCGGTCGGCCAGGCCGATCACCTCGTCCAGTTCGCTGGAGACCACCATGACCGCGGTGCCGATGTCCCGCTCGCGGATGACCCGGCTGTGGATGAACTCGATCGAGCCGACGTCCACGCCGCGGGTGGGCTGGGCGGCGATGAAGAGCTTCAGCGGCCGGGACAGCTCCCGGGCCACGATCACCTTCTGCTGGTTGCCGCCGGAGAGCGTGCCGACCGCCGCGTCGGCCGAGGAGGTACGGACGTCGAACTGCTCGATCCGTTCCCGGGCCGACTTCGCGATGGCCTCGGGCTTGAGCGACAGGCCCTTGCCGAAGGGCGGCCGGTCGTAGATGTCGAGCACCAGGTTCTCCGCCACGGAGAACTCCTTGACCAGGCCGTCCACGCTGCGGTCCTCGGGCACGTAGCCGACACCGGCGTGCAGCACCTTCTTGGTCGACCAGCCGTGCGTCGGCTCGCCGTCCAGGCTGACCGTGCCGGCGAGCACCGGGCGCAGGCCCATGATCGCCTCGATCAGCTCGGTCTGGCCGTTGCCCTGCACGCCCGCGACGCCGAGCACCTCACCGGCGTGCACTGTCAGGTCGACGCCGTCGACGGCGCGTACCTGCCGGTCGTCGTCCACGACCAGGCCCGCGACCTCCAGGACCGGCCTGCCCGGCGTGGCCGGCTTCTTGTCCACCGTCAGCCGGACGCTGCGTCCCACCATCAACGCGGCCAGTTCGTCCCGGCTGGCGCTCGGCTCGGCGGTGCCGACCGTCTTCCCGCGCCGGATCACGGTGATCCGGTCGGCGATGGCCTTCACCTCGCCCAGCTTGTGGGTGATGAACACGATCGACTTGCCGGCGGCCTTGAGCGACCGCATGACCGCGAGCAGCTCCTCGGTCTCCTGCGGGGTGAGCACGGCGGTCGGCTCGTCGAGGATCAGCAGGTCGACGTCGCGGGTGAGGGCCTTGACGATCTCCACCCGCTGCTGGATGCCGACCGGCAGGTCCTCGATCACCGCGTTTGGGTCGACCCGCAGGTTGTACCGCTCGGACACCTCGGCGACCTCGCGCCGGGCCCGTCGCCGGTCGAGGATGCCGGCGAACGGCCCCTTGACCTGCTCGGCGCCGAGCATCACGTTCTCGGCCACGGTGAAGACCGGCACCAGCATGAAGTGCTGGTGCACCATCCCGATCCCGGCGGCGATCGCGTCCGACGGGCCCTTCAGCTTCAGCGGCTTGCCGTCGACCAGGATCTCGCCCTCGTCCGGCTGGTAGAGGCCGTAGAGCACGTTCATCAGGGTCGACTTGCCGGCGCCGTTCTCGCCGAGCAGGGCGTGGATCTCTCCAGGCTCCACCGTCAGGTCGATGTGGTCGTTGGCGACCAGATCACCGAACCGTTTGGTGATGCCGCGCAGTTCGAGTCTCAGCGCAACCTCCTGGAGTGCGAGCGATGGTGCAGCGTAGCGACCTGCCGCGCCGCCACCGCGCCGGGTGGGGATGTTCGGGGGATTCAAGGTGATCGGCCGCCCCGGCGCCGGGGTTCGGGACCCCGTTGCGCCGGGACGGCCGGATCGTCATGCCTGGTGCCCGCCGGCCCCCGCTGCCGATGATCGCACCGTGGCGGCCGGCGGGACTGTCACTTGGTCGGCTGGGCCTTCGAGGTGACAGTGATGGTGCCGGCGGCGATGTCCGCCTTGATCTTGTCGACCTCGGCCTTCAGGTCCGCCGGGACCTTGCTGTCGAAGTCGTGGTACGGGGCGATCGAGACGCCGTTGTTGGCGAGCGTGCCCACGAAGCCCGGCGTGGACTGGAGCTTCTCGCCACCGGCGGCCTTCAGCGTGGCCTCCTTGACGGCGTCCGGGATGTTCTTGACCACGGTGGTCAGGATCGCCGAGCAGTCCGGGGTGCTCTCGCAGCCGTCGATGTCCACCCAGACGACCGAGTACTTGCCGCCCGAGGCCTTGGCCGCGGAGGTGGTGCCGAGACCGGCGCCACCGGCGACCGGCATCACGATGTCGGCGCCCTGCGCGACGAGCGCGTCGGAGACCTTCTTGCCCTCGTCCTGCTTCTCGAACGAGTTGGCGAAGGAGCCCTTCTGGGCGGCCTTGTCCCAGCCCAGCACCTGGACGTTCTTGCTCTTGGTCTTGTTGTAGTACGCCACGCCGTCGGCGAAGCCGTCCATGAAGATGGTGACCGGCGGGATCGGCAGGCCGCCGTAGGTGCCGACCTTGCCGGACTTGCTCATCCCGGCGGCCAGGTAGCCGGCCTGGAACCCGGCCTGCGCGGTGTCGAACTGCATCGGGTAGACGTTCGACACACCCGGGTTCGCGTCGACGATGGCGAACTGCTGGTTCGGGTTCTTCTCAGCCGCCGCCTTGGTGGCGTCCGACATCAGGCCACCGACGGCCAGGATGAAGTCGCACTTCTGGTTGACGAACCCGGTCAGGTTGACCTCGTAGTCCGCCTCGGCCTTCGACTGGACGTACTTGATGTCGATCTTGTCGTTCTCCTTCTGCGCCTCCTGCAGGCCCTTCCAGGCCGAGGCGTTGAAGGACTTGTCGTCGACGCCGCCGACGTCAGTCACCATGCAGGCGCTGAACTTCTTGCCACCGTCGCCGCCGGCGTTGTTGTCGTCGTCCGGAGCCTCACCACACGCGGCAGCGCCCAGCACGAGTCCACCCGCCGCAATGACGGAGGCAATCCGCATCCCACGCACAGAGCGCAAGACGTCTCCTTCCCCTTGCACACCGCGTCGTGCGCGGCGTGCAGCCCTTCGCCGGCCTGCGATGTGCGGCCGGCGTCCCACGTTACGGACGGGAGCGTACGCCCGCGCCCACCCACCGGCCGACAATCGTGCACGACTGTTGAGCGTCCGTTACCCCGGTGTAACCCTTGCGTGGGGCAGGTCACTAATCAGGCCGGTGGGCGTGCGCGGTGGTGTCGCGAACGTCCGTTTCCCGAAGCTTCCCCGACTCGCGGCGAACTAACGCCAGAACACCGCGACGGCAGCGTTGACCAGCGTCAACCCGACGATCGCGAGGAAGTGGCCGCGGTTGACGGTCTCCCGCTTACGGGAGAAGAAGACCATGACGAAGATGAGCAGCGCGAGCACCAACTTGGTAACAAGCTTTGCCGGGGCCGGCTCGTCTCCGTCGCGCAGCGGAGCGGACAGCCCGATGCCGGTGAGGACCTGGATGATCGCGCCCCAGAGCATGGCCGCGTTGATGCGCAGCTTGCCGGAGACGTACTGGGCGATCCCGCCGCCGAGCAGCAGCGCGAAACCGATCAGATGGACGTAGAGAAGAATCAGTCGAAGAGCTTCCACGCCGCCCATCCTCCCCCATCAACGACGCTTTGTAGTAATGACCCCGCCGACCTGCCGTCATACCGTGACCCCGCGCTCCCCCGCGATCTTGCGGTTGCCGCCCCGGCAAACGGCGCAGAAGCCGCGCCACACGGGCCGCAACCGCAAGATCGACGGAAGTTCAGCGCAAGCGCCACGCCTGGAACGTGGGGCCCTCGGCGGGGAGGGTGACCGCGCCCTCGGCGTCGGGGTGGAGGGCGGGGGCGTTGCCGTAGACGTTGTCTGCGGCTCCCACGCCTTGCAGGCGTACCGGGGTGCCTGCGGCACGCCTTGCCAGCACCAGCACCGTCGATGTGGGCGCCTCGCGCAGGAAGACGAGCGTGTCCGCGTCCGCGTGCACCCAGCGCAGGCCACCGTGGCGCAGCGCCGGCTCGTCGCGGCGCAGCGTCAGCAACGACCGGTACGCCTCGAACGTGCGCCGGTCCCAGCTCTCCGGCCGGTGCCACGGCATCGGGGTACGTGAGCCCTCCCCGTTCGTGCCGGTCAGGCCCAGCTCGTCCCCGGCGAAGACCACAGGCGTGCCGGGCAGGGTGGCGAGCAGCCCGGCCGCCACCTCCTGCCGTGCCGCGTCACCGACCACCGTGCGGATCCGGGCCGAGTCGTGCGAGCCGAGCAGCTGCCACGAGTGCGTGTACGACCGCCAGGAGATCAGCGACCGGTAGGTGTTCATGGTGGCGAGCACCGCCGCCGCGTCGCGCCGCCGTACCCCGCCGGGAGTGCCGAGGAAGTTCGGCACCGGGTCGTCGCCGTGCCGCAGCCAGGACCAGACCGGGTCGGTGAAGCCGACGTAGTTCATCGTCCCGTGCCAGCCGTCGCGGTCCAGGTCACCGGTGTGGTCGTGGCCGTGCTCGGCGAGCAGCAGCCCGTCCGCGCGGGTTTCCGCGACCACCTCGCGCAGCAGCCGCGCCACCTCGTGGGTGTACGCGTCCGCGCCGCGGCGCCCGGTCATGTTCGCCACGTCGACCCGCCAGCCGTCCAGCCCGTACGGCGGGCACAGCCAGCGGCGCAGCAGCGAGTCCTCGGCGGTGGCGAACCGGCGGCGCAGTTCCGCGCTGCCCCAGTTCAGCTTCGGCAGTGACTTCACCCCGTTCCACGACTCGTAGTCCGAGCCGGGCAGGTCGAAGTAGTACAGCTCGCGTTCCGGCGCGTGCACGTCGGAGACGGCGGCGGTGAACCAGTCGTGGGCGTCGCCGGTGTGGTTGCTGGTGATGTCGCCGAGCAGCCGCCAGCCCCGGGCGTGCACGGCGTCGGCGAGCCGGGCCAGCGCCGCGTCGCCGCCGAGCAGCGGGTCGACGGTGTCGAAGCTCGACGCGTCGTACCTGTGGTTGGAGCGCGCCGGGAACACCGGCGTGAGGTAGACGGTGTTGACGCCGAGCCGGTCCAGGTGGTCCAGGTGTTCGGTGACGCCGTCGAGGTCGCCGCCGTAGAACTGGCGGGGCGTCTCCGGGCCGCGGCCGATCACCGGGGTGTCCCAGTCGCACGGAATCGCCCAGTCCGGCGCGGTCCGGTCGTCGGCGGCGGCCGAGCGGGCGAACCGGTCCGGGAAGACCTGGTAGATCACCGCGTCGCGGGCCCAGGCCGGCGGCGGGGCGTAGCTGACCAGCTTGAAGTCGCCGTTGTCGGGCACGTCGTGGCCGGACAGCCCGGCCGCGTTGAGCCAGCGGGCGCCGCGTTCGCCGTCGAGCAGGAAGCGGTAGTTGCTGACCGGGTTGCGGACCTCGACGTCGGCCCGCCACCACACGTCGCCGTTCGCGGTGCGGTCGACCCGCGCCTCGGCGAAGCGCGGCTCGCCGTCGCCGGTGGTGCGCACGTGCACCTGGGAGACGCCGGAACCGGCCGGGACCCGGACGAAGACCGGAACGGTCTGCCCGAGCGCGGGCTCCTGCTCCGGGACGTAGGTGGCGGAGCCGTCGTGGTGCGGCTGAAGGGACATGGCGCTGCCTTTCGCGTCTACCGACAGGGAGAGGGGCGGGCACCCGCCGCGGCCGGTTCACCCGACCGCGGCGGTCCGCCCGGAAACCGCTCCGGTGTACGCCGACACGACGCCCTTGCCGCAGCGTGAGCCGAGGAGGCTCAGCCCTTTACCGCTCCGGAGGTGAGTCCGGAGACGATGTAGCGCTGGAGCAGTTGGAACACCAGCACCGTCGGGATCGCGGTGAGCAGGGTGCCCGCCGCGAACATCCCGAAGTTGTTGTTGCGCTCGCCGGCCACCAGGCCGTACATGCCGACCGCGAGCGTCTTCGCCTCGGGTTCGGTGAGGAACACGTTGGCGATGATGAACTCGTTGATCGATCCGATGAACGCGAGCAGGCCGGTCACCGCCAGGATCGGCGCCACCAGCGGCAGCATGATCCGGAAGAAGACCTGCACGTGCGACGCGCCGTCCATGGTCGCCGACTCGTCCAGCTCCTTCGGCAGCGTGTCGAAGAAGCCCTTCATCAGCCAGGTGTTCGCGCCCAGCGCGCCACCCATGTAGAGCAGGAACAGGCCCCACGGGGTGTTGAACCCGATCGACGGGTAGAGGTCGGTGAGCGTGGTGAAGATCAGGAAGATCGCCACGATCGCCAGGAACTGCGGGAACATCTGGATCAGCAGCAGCGCGAGCAGGCCCACCCGGCGTCCGGCGAAGCGCATCCGGGAGAACGCGTACGCCGCGAGCGACGACAGGAAGATCGACGCGAAGCTGGCCACACCCGCGAGCAGCAGCGAGTTGAGGAACCAGTGGCCGAACGCGGTCCGGTCGAACAGGTTCGTGAAGTTCTCCAGCGACGCCCCGGTCGGCAGCAGCTCGGTGGAGGAGAGCGTGCCGAGCGGGTTGAACGCCGCCGAGATCACGAACAGGATCGGGAAGAGGCTGAACGCCACCGCCAGCACGCCCACCACGTGCCGCCAGCCGACCTGCGCGAACCAGCGTCCACGCGAGCGGCGGGCCGGCGTGCGGGTGGCCGCGGGCGTCTTCGCGATTGTGGTCACGAGTACACCTCCTCCTGCTTGCGGGTCCGCCGGAAGCTGATCGCCGACACCGTCGCCACGATCGCGAAGATGAAGATCGAGACGGTGGCGGCCAGGCCGAACTCGGCGCCCTGTGCGCCGAACGCGAGCCGGTACGTGTAGGTGATCAGCAGGTCGGTGGCGCCGTTGCGCGGGTTGTCCGGCGCGAACGGGCCGCCCTCGGTGGTGAACAGGATCGCGTTGACGTTGTTGAAGTTGAACGCGAACGACGCGATCAGCAGCGGCGAGAGCGCCACCAGCAGCAGCGGCAGGGTGACCGCCCGGAACGACTGCCAGGGCGACGCGCCGTCGACCGAGGTCGCCTCGGTCAGCTCCCGCGGGATGGCCTGCAACGCGCCGGTGGCCACCAGGAACATGTACGGGTAGCCGAGCCAGAGCTGCACCAGCAGCACCGCGATCCGGGCCGACCAGCTGCCGCCGAACCAGTCGACGTTCAGCCCGAACAGGTTGTTGAGCAGGCCGAAGTCGGTGTTGAACATGTCCCGCCAGATCAACAACATGGCGAACGACGGCATGGCGTACGGCAGGATCAGCAGCACCCGGTAGAAGTTGGTGCCGCGCATCCGGGGTGAGTGCAGCGCGAGCGCGATGGCCATGCCGAGCAGGAACGTCAGGCCGGTGGAACCGATCGCGAACGCGAAGTTCCAGGCCAGCGTGCCGAAGAACGGCCCGGAGATGTTCGGGTCGGTGAGCACCGCGCCGAAGTTCTTCAGCCCGACGTCGACCTTCCAGCCCTGGGCGAGCCGCTCGCCGTCGGCGGCGACGAAGGAGCCGGACCCCTCGTCGGCGGTCCACGTCTTGCCGGTCTCGCTGTCCTTGACGCAGTCGCAGCCGGCGTCGTACGCCCGGACCGCCTTGCCCTCGTAGGCCCGGGTGAGGCCGTTGGAGCGGATGGCGCCCTCGTCGGTGGGCACGATGAGCGCGGTGACGGCGTCGCTGCGGCTGCTGGCCTGCCCGATGTTCAGCAGGGTGTAGCCGTCCGCGGCGGTGATCTTGCCGCTGAGGCTGCTCAACTCGACGTCGGCGGCGTCGAGCTTGCGCAGCCCTTCCGCGTCGCCGGCGAAGACGTCCTTGGTCTTCGGGTCGCTGAGCAGGAAGACCAGGGCGCCGGTCGCCGGGTCGCCCTTCGTGGCGATGGTGAGGTTGTACTCGGTCGAGCCGGGGACCTGCTTCACCGAGGAGGTCTGCACGGCGACGATCGCGTCGTCCTTGCTGCCACGGTGGCCGTCGCCGAAGTTCGTGAACGCGGTGCTCGCGGTGTAGAGCACCGGGAAGACCTGGAAGGCGATCAGGAAGAGCGTGCCGGGGACCAGGTACTTGGCGGGGATGTGCCGGCGGCTCAGGTAGAGGTAGAACAGGCCGGCGGTGGTGGCCACCAGGATGCCCAGCCCGATCCAGTGTTCGGCCTCGATGAGCGGGAAGGCCGCCCAGATCGCGATCCCGGCCACCAGGCCGAGCAGGACCACCTTGACGACGAGGCCGGTCGCGGTGATCGGCGCGTCTTGCCGCGCGGTACGGGACGTGCGCGGGAGCCCACGGCGTACGGGCTCCCGGCCCGGGGCCTGCGGTGCAGACCCCGGGCCGGACAGCGGCGCGCTCATTACTTGATCTGACCCTGGATGGTCTTGCCGGCGGCCGTGATCGTCTTGGCCGGGTCGGCGCCGCCGATGATGGCGGCCTCCGCCTTGCCGAACGGGTCCCAGATCGCGGCCATGGCCGGGATCGCCGGGAGCACCTGGCCGTTCTTGCCGGCCTCGGAGAACTTGGCCAGGTCCGCGTCCTCACCCTTGACCTGGTCGAAGGCGGCGGTCAGCGCCGGCGGGCGCGGCTCGGCCTTGTACAGCGCGACGGCCAGCTCGGGCTTGGTCACGTAGTTGGTGACGAACTCCTGGGCCAGGGCCTTGTTCTTGCCCTTGGCGGCCACGTAGAACGCCTGGACGCCCACGAACGGCTGAGCCTCCTGGCCACCGGCGAAGCCGGGGACCGGGGAGATGTCGTAGGAGATGTTGGCCTTCTTGGCGTCGGCCACGGCCCACGGGCCGGAGACCAGGAACGCGCACTTCTTGCCGGTGAAGGTGGCGATGGAGTTCTCGCCGGTGATGGAGCGCTTCAGCGCACCCTCGCCCTTCTCACCCAGCTTCGCGATCTTCTGGAAGGCAGCGATCGACTCCGGCTTGCCCACGCCCAGGTCCTTCGGGTCGTAGTCGCCGTTCGCCGTGGTGCCGAACAGGTAGCCGCCGCCGGAGGTGTAGAGCGGGTAGATGTGGTACGCGTCGCCGTTCTGGCCGGACTGCAGGCACAGGATCTCGCTGGCCTTCTTCTCGGCCTTGAGCTTCTTGCCGGCGGCGACCAGGTCCTCGATCGTCTTCGGCGCCTCGGGGGCCAGCTCGGTGTTGCGGATCAGCGCGACGTTCTCGGTGGCGTAGGGCACCCCGTAGAGCTGACCGTTGAACGTGACGGCCTTGATGGCGGTCTCGTTGAAGCCGGCCTTCTGCTCGGCCGGGAGCTGCACCGGGTCGATGGCGCCGTTCTGGACCAGGTTGCCGATCCAGTCGTGCGCGCCGACCACGACGTCCGGGCCGCTGCCCTGCTGCGAGGCGGTGACGAAGTTGGTCTGCAGGTCCTTGGAGACGGCCTGGACCTCGACGGTCACGCCGTTCTCCTTGCCGAACTCCTCGGCGAACGGCTTGAGCGCGGCCGTGCGCTTGTCGTCGGCCCAGATGACCAGCTTGCCGCCGGTCGCCTTGGCGGACTCGCCGGCGGCCGGCTTGTCGTCGCTGCCGCTGTCACCACAGCCGGAGGCGGCGAGCGCCAGGCCGAGGACGGCGACCACACCCGCGGTACGGATGCGCATCGGTACTCCTGTCGTCATGGCGGCCCGCCGGGGGAAGGGCGGCCCGCCAGTGGAAACCTCTGAAATTTCTTGCTGACCGGCGCCGTGGTGCTGCGCCGCTGCTCTCGCATGTTGCGGGGACGTTAGCAAGAGGTTGCAGAGAATGGAAGGGCTTGCAGAAGTGTACGCAAGACTTTGCCGTTGGGCTAAAGTGCCGCACATGCGCGCTCGACTGTCCGACATCGCCCAACAGGCTGAAGTCAGCGAGGCCACGGTGTCGCGGGTGCTCAATGACCGCCCCGGTGTGGCCCCCGAGACCCGGCAGGCGGTCCTCACCGCTCTCGATGTGCTCGGCTACGAACGCCCGGCCCGGCTGCGCAAGCGCAGCGCCGGGCTGGTCGGCCTGGTCGTGCCCGAGCTGGACAACCCGATCTTCCCGGCCTTCGCCCAGATCATCGAGTCCGCGCTCGCCCCGACCGGCTACACCCCGGTGCTCTGCACGCAGACCCCGGGCGGCGTCCGCGAGGACGAGTACGTGGAGATGCTGCTGGACCGGCAGGTCTCCGGCATCGTCTTCGTCTCCGGCCTGCACGCCGACACCGCCGCGGACCACGACCGCTACCGCACGCTGCTGGCCCGGCCGCTGCCGATCGTCATGATCAACGGGTACGCCCCGGGCATCCCCGCGCCGTTCGTCTCCTGCGACGACCGTGAGTCCGCCGAACTCGCAGTCGCCCACCTGGTCGCGCTCGGGCACCGCCGGATCGGCCTGATCACCGGCCCGGACCGGTTCGTGCCGGTGCAGCGCAAGGTCGCCGGCTACAAGGCCGCGATGGGGCGCCTCACCGACATCCCCTCCGACGAGCTGACGGAGCTGACCGAGCTGTCGCTGTTCGGCGTGGAGGGCGGCGAGGCGGCCGCCGGCCGGCTCATCGAGCGCGGCGTGACCGGCCTGGTCTGCGGCTCCGACCTGATGGCGCTCGGCGCGATCCGGGCAGCCCGCCAGCGCGGACTCTCGGTGCCCGGCGACATCTCCGTGGTCGGGTACGACGACTCGCCGCTCATGGCCTTCACCGACCCGCCGCTGACCACTGTGCGCCAGCCGGTCGCCGCCATGGCGGTCGCCGCGGTCCGGGCCCTGGTCGACGAGATCAACGGCCACCCCTCCCCGAACTCGGAGTACCTGTTCCGCCCCGAGCTGGTGGTACGCGGCTCCACCGCGGTGACCCGCCCCGCCGACCCCCCGAAACGCCAGCGCCCCACCCCCTCCTCCCCACTCCCCATCCCCGCCTGACCACCTCCCTCCCCCTCCCCGCGCCCCGCGCGCCCCCGGTTGATCAAGGGGTTTGGGTCGGAGTCGATCTCCAACTGGGACACAAACTCCTTGATCAACCGCACGAAGGGCTGGTGGGTGTCTCGGGATGCGGGAGAAGGGCCTGGAAGGCCGGCGGGTGATGGTTGCCATTTCTTGCGCAAGGAATGCTTGACTCTTGCAGGGCTATGGCGGCATTCTGCTCAGACACCCTGCGCCGCCACAGAACGGGAATCGACAGCGATGACCTCCGCCACCACCCCCACGCCACGGCCCGCCGACGACGACTGGTGGCGGTCCGCGGTCGTCTACCAGGTGTACGTCCGCAGCTTCGCCGACGCGAACTCCGACGGCGTCGGTGACCTCCAGGGCATCCGGCAGCGCCTGCCGTACCTGCGTGACCTCGGCGTGGACGCGCTCTGGCTGACGCCGTTCTACACCTCTCCCCAGGTCGACGCCGGCTACGACGTGGCCGACTACCGCAACGTCGACCCGCTGTTCGGCAACCTGACCGACTTCGACGAGATGATCACCGACGCGCACGCGCTCGGCCTGCGCATCATCGTCGACATGGTGCCCAACCACACCTCCAGCGCGCACCCGTGGTTCGCCGCGGCGCTCGCCGCCGGCCCCGGCTCGCCGGAGCGCGAGCGCTACCTGTTCGCCGACGGCAAGGGCGAGCAGGGCGAGCTGCCCCCGAACGACTGGGAGAGCATCTTCGGCGGCCCGGCCTGGACGCGCGTGGTCGACGGCCAGTGGTACCTGCACCTGTTCGACCCGGCCCAGCCCGACCTGAACTGGCGTCACCCCGAGGTGCGGGCCGAGTTCGAGGACATCCTGCGCTTCTGGCTGGACCGGGGCGTGGACGGCTTCCGGATCGACGTGGCCCACGGGATGATCAAGGCCGAAGGGCTGCCGGACGTCGGCTTCAACTCGATGACCACCGGCCAGCGCCAGTCCGAGCTGCTGGGCAAGGGCCGGCTGCCGTACTTCGACCAGGACGAGGTGCACGACATCTACCGCGCCTGGCGCCCGATCCTGGACAGCTACCCGGGTGGCCGGATGGCTGTGGCCGAGGCCTGGGCCGAGACTCCGCAGCGGCTGGCCCGGTACATCGGCCCGGACGAGCTGCACCAGGCGTTCAGCTTCGACTTCCTCGACGCCACCTGGTCGGCCGACTCGTTCCGCAAGGTGATCGACACCGCGTTGGCCGAGTCGACGATCGTCGGCGCGCCGACCACCTGGGTGCTGTCCAACCACGACCGGCAGCGTCACGTCACCCGGTACGGCGACGGCGAGGTCGGCCTGCGCCGCGCCCGCGCCGCCGCGCTGCTGATGTTCGCGCTGCCCGGCTGCGCGTACGTCTACCAGGGCGAGGAACTGGGGCTGCCGGAGGTGCTGGACCTCCCCGACGAGCTGCGCCAGGACCCGGCGTTCCGGCGTACCGGGGAGAGCCGCGACGGTTGCCGGGTGCCGATCCCGTGGGGCGGCGAGCTGCCCCCGTACGGATTCGGGCCCGGCGGCAGCGAGCTGAGCTGGCTGCCCGCGCCGGCGACCTGGCGGTCCCTGTCGGTGGCCGCGCAGACCGGGATCTCCGGCTCGACGCTGGAGCTGTACCGGACCGCGCTGCGGATCCGGCACGAGCACCCGGCGCTCGCCGAGGTCGGCGGCATCACCTGGCTGGAGACCGAGCCCGGCGTCCTGGCGTTCCGCCGTGTCGCCGGGGACACCGAGCTGACCTGTGTGGTCAACATCAGCGGCGCCGACGTGACGGTGAGCGGCCACGGCCGCCCGGTCGTCGCGAGCGCCGACCTCACCGAGCGGGGCGACGGACACGTCCTGCCGGTGGACGCAGCTGCGTGGTTCGAACGGCGCTGAGCCGGGTAACCCGCCAACGACCTGGCCGTCCGTTGTGCCCCGCGCCGACGGGCGGCTGGGCTGCCGACCCCTTGTGGTGGGGGGTGAGGTGGACCCGGCCCCTCGGGAGTCCGCTCCCGGGGGGCCGGTGTCCATCCCGGCGGCCCGGGGTACCACCGGGGGATGACAGCACGCGTGGCGCAGTACACCCTCGACGTCAGCGACCTGGACCGGATGGCCCGGTTCTGGTCCGCCGCCCTCGGCTACACGGTCTCGCAGGGCGACGACGGCAACGCGAAGCTCTACCCGCCGTCCGACCGGCCCGGCCCGACCGTCTGGTTGCAGGGCAGCGGCACCCCGAAGCACGGCAAGAACCGGCTCCACCTGGACCTGGTCGCCGACGAGGGGCAGACGGCGGAGGTCAAGCGGCTGATCGGGCTCGGCGCCCGGCTCGCCGACGTCGGGCAGACCGGCGCGGAGGGGTTCGTGGTGCTCGTCGACCCCGAGGACAACGAGTTCTGCGTGCTCGACGGGCCGCCGCGCTGAGCGTCCTCAGCCGCCCTTGGCGGTGAGCAGCGCGGCGATCCGGGCGAACCCGGCCCGGATCTCCTCCCGGTCGGGCGGATTCGCCGGCTCGGGCTCGGGCTGCCGCTCGGCTGCCAGTTCCAGCTCCTCGTCGATGACGTCCTCGAAGTCGCCGTACAGATCGGCCTGGTCGATCTCGGCCGCCTCGTCCTCGGCGGCGATCTGCGCCGCGGCGATCTCGCCCCGGATCTCCTCCGGCGTGAGCGCCGGCAGCAGCGGCTCCACCACCGCCATCAGCTGCTCCTCGGCCACCACCGCCTCGGCCAGCGCCAGCGCGTGCGCCCGCTCGTACGGGCCGCAGACCACCGGCTCCCACTCGTCATCAGCGCCGAGCGGGCCGAACGTGATGATCCACGGCAGGCCGAGCATCGGCGAGTCGTCCGGCAGGTCGAGTGTCACGAGTGCGCCCACCGGCCCATCATCGTCGCCGGGACTCGCCCGGGGACCGCATCGGCGGAGACTCTCCCCGCTCAGGGGACCGCGCTCAGCCACGCGTACCGGCGTCCAGCGCCGCACGGACCAGGGCGACCGCCCGCTCCGGCGGTACGCCCAGGCGGCGCGCCTCGGCGGCGTACCCGGCGGCGGCCTGCTGCAGCCGGTCGGCGGCGTCGTCCCGTCCCGGCGCGACCACCGTGCCGTGCCGGCCGCGCGTCTGGACCAGCCCGGCGGCCTCCAGCTCCCGGTAGGCCCGCGCCACCGTGTTCACCGCCAGCCCCAGGTCCGCCGCGAGCTGCCGCACCGCGGGCAGCCGGGTGCCCACCGGCAGCCGCCCGTCGCCGATCCGCGCCGCGAACTGCGCGCGCACCTGCTCGTACGGCGGCACCGCCGACTCGACGTCGATCCGGATCCGCACGCTCATCCCGCCCCTCCCGGCGTTCCCGGCTCGGTCTCCTCGTCGAGCACGTCCGCCTCCACGTCCACCTCCCGGGCCCCGCCCTCGGCCATGTCCACCACCCGGCCGTACGGGCTGGTCGCGGCGAGCGCCGCGCCGAAGAGCACCAACTGGTTGAGCAGGTAGAGGTAGAGCAGCAGGCCCACGGCGGTGGCGACCACCGTGTACGCCGGGTTCCGCTCGGTGCGTACCACGTAGTAGCGACCGACGGTGTTGAGCAGGGTGATCCCGATCGCGACGGCGAGCACCGCCGGTCGCAGCCGCCGGCGGCTCATCCGCAGCCGGGGCACGGCCAGCAGCATCGCGGCGGCGAGCACGGCGTTGACGAGCACGCTCAGCACCGCGCTGATCGTGGTCAGGCCCACCGAGCCGGTGCTGCGCAGCAGGAAGCGCAGCAGCGACTCCAGCGCGTCGACGGCGGCCACCGAGACGAACAGCAGCACGAAGACGGCGACCAGCACGCCCAGGTCGACAAGGCGCCGCATCACCAGGTTGCCGGGCTGCTGGTTGAAGCCGTACATCAGCCGCTGCGAGGAGCGGATCGCCTCCACCCAGCCGATGCCGGTGAAGACCAGGATGACCAGGCCGACCACGCCGACGGTGTTGCTGCTCTCGGCGATCTGCGCCGGGTCGAGGAAGGGCAGGTTCTCTTCCAGGAAGTGGGCCGCCGCGCGGCTGACCTCCTCGTTGTCGCGCAGCACCGCGCCGAAGATCCAGTACGCGACCAGGGCGAGCGCGAACACGGCGAAGAAGCCGTAGTACGCGATGGCGGCGGCGAGCCGACCGGCGAGCAGGTCGGCGTAGAGCGTCCCGGCCCGCCAGACGTGGTCGAAGGCCGACGAGCGGCCACGCGCCGCGTCGATGCGGCGCCCCACCGCCGCCTCGATCCGGCCGAAGACGTTCACCCCGTCATCCTCGCCGATCTTCGCCTGTGGTGGAGGTGCCCCGGCCGGTCGGATGTTCAGCTCTGCCCGCCGAGCCGGAAGTCGCGGCGGGGCTGCCACCGGGTCGCCCCGCTGTGCGAGAACAGCGTGAACGCCTCCACCTGGAACAACGCGGAGAAGTCGGCCAGGTCCTCGTACGCCTTGTCGAGCACCTCGGTCGGCACGTCCTGGGCCACCGTGACGTGCGGGTGGTAGGGGAAACGCAGCTCGCGCCGCAGTTCGGGAGCCGAGTTGATGGCGGCGGCCAGCAGCTCGCACTCGCTGATCCCGGCCGCCACCGTCACGAACACCACCTGGGTGACCGGGCGGAACGTGCCGGTGCCGCGCAGGTGCAGGGTGAACGGCAGGTGCGCGGCGGCGACCCGGGCCAGGTGATCCTCGACGGCGGGCAGCGCGCGTACCGGGATCTCGGTGGGCCCGAGCAGGGTGACGTGCGCGGGGACGGCGGCCGGGTCGCCGGCCTCGACCCGGCGGCGGGTGAGCATCCCGCCCCAGGGCTCGGGGACGTCGACAGCGATCCCGATCTGGATCGTGTCTGCGCCGCCCGGCACCGCGTCACTGCCCGCCACGTTGCGCGCCACCCCTTCGGCCACCGGCTGCGTCACCCGTTCCCGCCCGACCGGGCCGCTACTCGAACCGCACCGGCGGGAAGAAACCGACCCGCTCGTACGCGTCACGCAGCGTCGCGGCGGCCACCACCCGGGCCTTCTCCGCGCCCTGCGCGAGCAGCTTGTCCAGCTGGGCCGGGTCGTTCAGGTAGCCGTTCGTGCGTTCCTGGATCGGGGTGACGAACTCGCGCACCACCTCGGCCAGGTCCTTCTTCAGGTCGCCGTAGCCCTTGCCGTCGTACGCGGCGACCAGGTCGTCGATGCCCCGCCCGGACAGCGCCGAGTAGATGGTGAGCAGGTTGCTGATGCCCGGCTTGCCCTCGGCGTCGAAGACGATCTCGCGGCCGGTGTCGGTGACCGCCGAGCGGATCTTCTTGGCCGAGCGGGCCGGATCCTCCAGCAGGTCGATGATGCCGGCCGGGGAGGACGACGACTTCGACATCTTGGCCGTCGGGTCCTGGAGGTCGGTGATCTTCGCGGTGTCCTTCACGATGTGCGGCGCGGGCACCGTGAAGGTGCGGCCGAACAGCGAATTGAACCGCTGCGCCAGGTCCCGGGAGAGCTCCAGGTGCTGCCGCTGGTCCTCGCCGACCGGCACCGCGTTCGCCTGGTAGAGCAGGATGTCGGCGGCCTGCAGGATCGGGTACGTGAACAGGCCGACACTGGCCCGCTCGCTGCCCTGCTTCTGCGACTTGTCCTTGAACTGGGTCATCCGGCCGGCCTCGCCGAACCCGGTGATGCAGCCGAGCACCCAGGCCAGCTGCGGGTGCTCGGGCACCTGCGACTGGACGAACAGCGTGCTGCGCTCCGGGTCGAGGCCCAGCGCGAACAGCTGCGCGGCGGCCACCCGGCTGCGGCGCTTGAGCACCTTCGGGTCGTGCCCGGCGGTGATCGCGTGCAGGTCGACCACGCAGTAGAACGCGTCGTGGCTGTCCTGCAACGCCACCCAGTGCCGCAGCGCGCCCAGGTAGTTGCCGAGGTGGAACGAGTCGGCCGTCGGCTGGATGCCGGAGAAGACGCGCGGGCGGGCGGGTACGTCGGACATGGCGGCAATTCTGTCAGCAAGCCCCGGCGTCCGTCATGACGGGCCGGTGGATCGGGCGGGTACGGGCGGAAGCGGACCGTTCACCTCACGCCGGGGCTCGGGCAGCCGCGCGGCGGAGACCGCCAGGCGGGACACCCGCCGCCCGTCGAGCGTCAGTACCCGCAGCAACCAGCCGGCCGGATCGGCCGGTACCGATCCGCCGTCCGGGTCGACCGCCACCGGCACCTCGTCCCCGGCCACCGGCAGCCGGCCCAGCGCGGCCATCACGAACCCGCCCACCGTCTCGTACGGGCCGGCGGGCAGCGGCACGCCGGTCCGTTCGGCGAAGTCGGTCAGGTTGAGCCGGCCGTCCACGACAGCGGGCAGGCCGGCGGCCTCCGGTTCGAGCGGGCCGTGCTCCTCGTCCCGGATCTCCCCGACCAGTTCCTCGACCAGGTCCTCGCAGGTGACGATGCCCGCGGTGCCGCCGTACTCGTCGATCACCACGGCCAGGTGGTGGCCCTCCCGGCGCATCTCGGTCAGCGCCGCGAGCACGCGCTTGCTGTCCGGCAGGCGCTTCACCTCGCGGGTCAGCTCGCCCACCGCCAGCGGCCGGTCGGGCTCCGGGCGCAGCAGCACGTCCCGCAGGTGCACCATGCCGACCACGTCGTCGTGCGTGCCGTCGACCACGGGGTAGCGGGTGTGCGGGTCGTCCCGGACCAGCCGCTGGGCCCGCGCCAGCGGCAGGGCGGCGCTGAGGAAGACCACCTCGGTGCGGGGCACCATCACCTCGCGTACGAGCCGGGCGCCGGCCACCAGCACCTCGTCGATGATCCGGCGCTCGTCGGCGTCGAGCAGAGTGTTCGCCGCGACCAGATCCCGCAGCTCGGCCTCGCTGATCCGCTCCCGTCCGGCGACCGGGCTGGCGCCGAGCAGGTCGGTCACCAGCCGGGTGGCGCCGTCGGCCGCCCGCACCACCAGGCGGGCCACGGTACGGGCCAGCGGGCCGGGTTCGCGTCGGAGCCGCCCCGACGGACGCCGCCGGGGCCCGGGACCACCACCCTCCCGCATGACAAGGATGGTAGACAGCGGCCACCGTACGCCCGGGCCAATGTTCGGATCTGTTCAATCATGAAGGATTGTGATGGAATAGGGGCGGGCTCAACTCGACAGCCGCGACACCGCCCCCGGCCGTAGGGTGATCGCGGGACGGCCGCCGCGCGACGCGGCCCAGGCAGGAGGACGACCGACGTGAAACTGCTCGTCACCGGCGGCGCCGGCTACATCGGCAGCGTGGTGACCCGGATGCTGCTCGACCACGGCCACCAGGTGACCGTGCTGGACGACCTGCGCACCGGTCACCGGGAAGCCCTCGCCCCCGAGGCGACCCACGTCGACCTGCCGGTGCACGAGGCCGCCCGGGTGCTCACCCCCGACGCCGGGTTCGACGGCGTGCTGCACTTCGCCGCCCTGATCGCCGCCGGCGAGTCGATGATCCGGCCCGAGCTGTACTGGCACACCAACACCGTCGGCTCGATCGCGCTCATCGACGCGGTCCGCGCCGCCCGGGTGCCCCGGATGGTCTTCTCCTCCACCGCCGCCGTCTACGGCAACCCCACCGAGCTGCCCATCCCGGAGACCGCCGTCAAGGCCCCCACCAGCACCTACGGCGCGACCAAGCTGGCCGTCGACATGGCGCTCACCTCCGAGGCGATCGCGCACGACCTGGCCGCCGTCTCGCTGCGCTACTTCAACGTCGCCGGGGCGTACCTGCGCGACGGGCAGGCCATCGGCGAACGGCACGACCCGGAGACACACCTCATCCCGATCGCGCTCGACGTCGCAGCCGGGCGGCGGGAGAAGCTCCAGCTCTTCGGCGACGACTACCCCACGATCGACGGCACCTGCGTACGCGACTACATCCACGTGGAAGACCTGGCGCGCGCCCACCTGCTCGCGCTCGACGCGGCCACCCCGGGCCGGCACCGCATCTACAACCTGGGCAACGGCAACGGCTTCACCAACCGGCAGGTGGTCGACGTGGTCCGCGAGGTCACCGGCCACCCGGTGCCGGTCGAGGTGGCCCCACGCCGCGAGGGCGACCCGGCGGAGCTGGTCGCGTCCTCCGCGCTGGCCCGCGACGAACTGGGCTGGACGCCGGCCAAGCCCACCCTGCACGACATGGTCGGCGATGCGTGGGCGTTCTACCGGGCACACGTCGCGTGAGCGCGAGGAGTGAGCCGGGGTTGCGAGCCCCGCAGTCGCGAACGAAAGAAGGCACGGCGTGAGCGCGAGGAGTGAGCCGGGGTTGCGAGCCCCGCAGTCGCGAACGAAAGAAGGCACGGCGTGAGCGCGAGGAGTGAGCCGGGGTTGCGAGCCCCGCAGTCGCGAACGAAAGAGTGCACGGCGTGAGCGCGCCGGGCACGACGGTCGCCGACCGCGCCACCGCCGGTTTCCGGCAGCGGTACCGCACCGAGCCGGCCGGCCGCTGGGCGGCGCCCGGGCGGGTCAACCTGATCGGCGAGCACACCGACTACAACGACGGCTTCGTGCTGCCCTTCGCGCTGCCGCTGCGTACCGTGGTCGCCGCCGCGCCCGACCCCGACGGGCGCTGGACGGTCTGGTCGGAGCTGGACGACGAGCCGGTGGAGTTCGGCGCCGCGGAGGCCGACGAGCCCGGCGGCGTCGACGGCTGGGCCGCCTACGTGGCCGGGGTGGTGTGGGCGCTGCGCGCCGCCGGGCACGACGTGCCGGGCGCGCGGCTCGCCGTCGCCTCCGACGTGCCGGTCGGCTCCGGGCTCTCCTCGTCGGCGGCCATCGAGTCGGCGGTGCTGGCGGCGCTGGTCGACCTCGGCGGCCTGGACCTGCCCGCGCGGGCGTGGCCCCGGCTCGCCCAGCGGGCCGAGAACGACTACGTCGGCGCGCCCACCGGGATCATGGACCAGTCCGCCGTGATCCGCGGCCGGGAGGGGCACGCGCTGTTCCTCGACTGCCGCACCGAGGAGGTCGAGCAGATCCCGTTCGACCTGGACGCCGCCGGGCTGGCCGTGCTGGTCATCGACAGCCGGGCGCCGCACCGGCACGCGGACGGCGAGTACGCCGCCCGGCGCCGCAGCTGCGAACAGGGCGCCGCCGCGCTCGGCGTCGCCGCGCTGCGCGACGTCGACGTGGCCGAACTCGACGCCGCCCTGGCCCGCCTCGACGACGACGAGACCCGCCGCCGGGTCCGGCACGTGGTCACCGAGAACCAGCGGGTGCTCGACACCGTCGCGCTGCTGCGCGCCGGCCGGGTCCGCGACACCGGCCCGCTGCTGACCGCCTCGCACGCCTCCATGCGCGACGACTTCGAGATCACCGTGCCGGAGATCGACACCGCGGTCGAGGCGGCGCTGTCCGCCGGGGCGTACGGCGCGCGGATGACCGGCGGCGGCTTCGGCGGCTGCGTGCTCGCCCTGGTCGACGCGGACGCCGCCGATCCGGTGGCCGCCGCCGTCACCGAGGCGTACGCGAAGCGCGGCTTCACCGCGCCCGGCACGCTCACCGTCCGCCCGGCAGGCGGCGTGACCCGCCTGGCCTGAGGTGTAAGGAAGGGCCCCCTATTAACGCCTGCGGTAGAGGAAGGGCCCCTTGTTAACAGTGAGCTGTTAACAAGGGGCCCTTCCTTACACGCAGGGGTCAGCCGGCCTCGACGATCATGCCGGCGCCGACCGTACGGTTCGTGGCCTCGTCGATGATCACGAAGCCGCCGGTGGTGCGGTTGCGGCGGTACTCGTCGGCGAGCAGCGGCACTGTGGTCCGCAGCCGGACCCGGCCGATCTCGTTGAGCTTCAACTCCCCCACCGTCTCGTCCCGGTGCAGCGAGTTGATGTCCAGCCGGTAGTGCAGGCCGCGCACGATCGCCCGCGCCGAGCGGGTGGTGTGCTTGATCGCGTACTTGCCGCCGACCTGCAACGGGCGGGTCTCGTCCATCCAGCAGACCATCGCCTCGATGTCCTGCACGGCCGTCGGGGCGTTGTTCGGCCGGCAGATCATGTCACCACGGGAGATGTCCAGCTCGTCGGTCAGCCGGACCGTCACCGACATCGGCGGGAACGCCTCGTCCACCGGGCCGTCGGCGGTCTCCACAGCGGCGATGCGGCTGGTGAACCCGGACGGCAGCACCATCACCTCGTCGCCCGGCTTGAGCACGCCCGAGGCCACCTGCCCGGCGTAGCCCCGGTAGTCGGTGACGGTGGTGGACTGCGGCCGGATCACGTACTGCACCGGGAACCGCACGTCGACCAGGTTGCGGTCCGAGGCGATGTGCACCCGCTCCAGGTGGTGCAGCAGCGACGGCCCCTCGTACCACGGCATGTTCTCCGAGCGGGTGACGATGTTGTCGCCCTTGAGCGCGGAGACCGGCACCACTGTCAGGTCCGGCACGTCGAGCTTCGCCGCGAACGCGGTGAACTCGTCGGCGATCCGCTCGTAGACCTCCTGCGACCAGTCGACCAGGTCCATCTTGTTCACACAGAGAACCAGGTGCGGCACCCGCAGCAGCGAGCAGAGGAACGCGTGCCGGCGGGACTGCTCCACCAGGCCCTTGCGCGCGTCCACCAGGATCAGCGCCAGGTCGGCGGTCGAGGCGCCGGTGACCATGTTCCGGGTGTACTGGATGTGCCCCGGGGTGTCGGCGATGATGAACTTGCGCCGCGGCGTGGCGAAGTAGCGGTACGCCACGTCGATGGTGATGCCCTGCTCCCGCTCGGCGCGCAGGCCGTCGGTGAGCAGCGCCAGGTTGGTGTACTCGTCGCCACGCGCCGCGCTGACCGCCTCGACCGCGGCGAGTTGGTCGGTGAACAGCGACTTGGTGTCGTAGAGCAGACGGCCGATGAGCGTCGACTTGCCGTCGTCGACGCTGCCCGCGGTGGCGAACCGCAGCAGGTCCATCGGCCGCGCGGTCTCGCTCTCGGCCGGCGCCAGGGTCTCGACGCTCATCAGAAGTAGCCCTCTCGCTTGCGGTCCTCCATGGCGGCCTCGCTGACCCGGTCGTCGCCGCGGGTCGCGCCGCGCTCGGTGATCCGCGTCGCGGCCACCTCCTCGATCACCTTCTCCACCGTGTCGGCGTCCGAGCGGACCGCCGCGGTGCAGGAGGCGTCACCCACGGTCCGGTACCGCACCTGGGTCTTGAACGGCTGCTCACCGGCGCGGGCCCGGAAGAACTCGTTCACCGCGTAGAGCATGCCGTCGCGCTCGATCACCTCGCGCTCGTGCGCGTAGTAGATCGACGGCAGCGGAATCCGCTCCCGCGCGATGTAGTGCCACACGTCCAGCTCGGTCCAGTTCGACAGCGGGAACACCCGGATCGACTCGCCCGGGTGGTGCCGGCCGTTGTACAGCGCCCACAGCTCCGGACGCTGGTTCTTCGGGTCCCACTGGCCGAACTCGTCGCGGAAGCTGAACACCCGCTCCTTCGCCCGCGCCTTCTCCTCGTCGCGCCGGGCGCCGCCGAACAGCGCGTCGAAGCGGTGCTTCTCGACCGCCTCCAACAGCACCGGCGTCTGGATGCGGTTACGCATGCCGTCGGCGGACTCGCGGACCAGGCCCTTGTTCAGCGCCTCCGGCACGCTCGCCACGATCAGCTGCAGGCCCAGCTCGGCCACCCGCTGATCGCGGTAGTCGAGTACCTCGGGGAAGTTGTGCCCGGTGTCCACGTGCATCACCGGGAAGGGGATGTTGGCCGGCGCGAACGCCTTCTGGGCCAACCGGAGCATCACGATCGAGTCCTTGCCGCCGGAGAAGAGCAGCACCGGCCGCTCCATCTCGGCGACCACCTCACGCATCACGAAGATGCTCTCCGCCTCGAGGGCGTCGAGGTGCGACACCTGGTACGCGGCGGGGGACGTCATGACACGAACTCGATTCGCTCGGATCCGCACATCGGATTCCAGACCTTTCAGGTCGGAGTCGTGAAGAAGAACGCTCAGGTTACCCGGAATGCCGCTGCAACGCTGCAAGCAACCGACTCGCGAGATCCTTGCGGCAGACCAGCAGATCCGGTAGGCGCGGGTCGGCCTCGTTGTATTTCAGCGCAGAACCGTCGATCCGGGAAGCATGCAGACCGGTGGCCGTCGCCACAGCGACCGGAGCGGCCGAATCCCACTCGTACTGACCGCCCGCGTGGATGTACGCGTCGACCTCACCGGTGACCACGGCGGCGATCTTCGCGCCCGCCGAGCCCATCGGGACCAGATGAGCGCCGACGTCCTCTGCCAGATCGGTCAGGAAAACCGGCGGACGGCTACGACTGGCAGCCAACCGGATGACCCGCCGGCTGCCGCCCACGGCGGCCTCCACCGTCATCGGCGGGTAGGCCGGCGGATGATCCGTGCCGAGCACCCGGTGCTGGGCCGGCAGGCCCACCGCGCCCGCTACCAGACCGTGCGGCTTCGACGCGTTACGCGACCAGAGCGCCACGTGCACCGCCCAGTCCGCGCGCCCCTCCTCCGCGTACTCCCGGGTGCCGTCCAGCGGATCGATGATCCAGACGCGGTCGGCGGTCAGGCGAAACAACGCCTCGCTCGTCACCTCCGCCGTCCAGGCCAGCCGAGCGCCCTCGTCCTCCTCCGACAGCACCGCGTCCGCCGGCCGCCACCTCGCCAGCTCCGTGCGGATCAGGTCGTGCGAGACCTTGTCCCCGGCCGACCGGAGCGCTCCCGCGTCGGCGAACCCCATCTCCGTACGCAACGCCGTCAACGCCTGGCCGGCCCGCGACGCCAGCCACCGGGCGAAGCCGCCGTCGGTCATCGGAGGACTGCCCATGATGCTCCTGTCGCCCCTTCGCTCCGCCACCCGAGCCGCTGACCACCGACCGCCGGTCAGCCCCCGTGGTAAAGGTTCTGCGTCGGCTCCACACCCTTGAGAACCACCGACTCCACCACGTCCGCCGCGCGGTCCACCAGGAACTCCAGCTCCTTGCGCTCCGCCGAGGAGAAATCCGAGAGTACGTAGTCAGCCGGGTCCTGCCGGCCCGGCGGCCGGCCGATGCCGAACCGCACCCGCACGTAGTCCTTCGTACCGAGCGACTTCGACATCGAACGCAGGCCGTTGTGGCCGCCCTCGCCACCGCCGCACTTCACCCGCACCTGCCCGTACGGGATGTCCAGCTCGTCGTGCACCGCGATCACGTGCGCCGGCGGGATCTTGTGGAACTGCGCCAGCCCGGCCACCGGACCGCCGGACAGGTTCATGTACGTCAACGGCTTGAGCAGCACCAGCTTCGGGCCGCCGAAGCCCAGCCGCCCCTCGGCGGCCTCGGCCATCGCGCGCTTGTGCCGCCCGAACTTCGCGCCCACCCGGGCCGCCAGCAGGTCGGCCACCATGAACCCGACGTTGTGCCGGTTGTTCGCGTACTCCCGGCCGGGGTTGCCCAGGCCGACCACCAGCCACGGTCCCGCCTCGTCCGTCACCCGACGTCCCTTCCCGCTCGCTCGCCCGACCAGCCGTCCCGATACGCCGACAGGCGCCCCCGGGAACCGGGGACGCCTGTCGCACAGCCTTGCGGACCGGTCAGGCCTCGGTCTTCGCCTCGGCCGGGGCCTCCTCGCCCTCGGCGGCCGGAGCGCCCTCGGCACCCTCGGCGGTCTCCTCGCCGGCCTCGGCCTCGGCCTCCTCGGTGGCCTCCTCGACCTCGGGGAGGGTGGCCTCAAGCTGCTCGGCGGTCGGAGCGGCGGTCACCGAGGCGACAGCGGTGCTGTCGTCGGTGGCCAGCTCGACGCCGGCCGGCAGCTCGACGTCGGCGGCGGTGATCGTGGTGCCCGGCTCGGCGCCCTCGATCGACGCCTCCAGGTGGTCCGGCACCTTGGTCGCGTCGGCCGTCACCGACAGCGTGTCGTGGTCGTGCACGATCAGGGTGTCCTTCGCGGCCTCACCGGTCAGCTGCACCGGGACCTCGACGGTGACCTTCTCGCCCCGGCGGACCAGCAGCAGGTCCACGTGCTCGAAGGTGTCCTTGATCGGGTCACGCTGGATCGCCTTCGGCAGCGCCAGCACCTGCGTGCCGTCGCTTACCTCGATGGCGAAGAGCTGGTTCGCGCCACCCTTGCGGATCGCGGCGGCGAACTCCCGCGCCGGAAGCGCGATGTGCTTGGGCTTCTCGCCGTGGCCGTACAGCACGGCGGGCACCTTGCCGGCCCGGCGGGTACGACGGGCACCACCCTTGCCGAACTCGGTACGGGGCTCGGCGCTGATCTTTACCTCGGACACGGGGAAACTCCTGATGCTTCGCTGCGGCGGCTTGTCGTCTGGCGGTGCTGGGGCGAGGGGCTCGCTGGGGCTAGGGTCATGAACGACCGCCCGGAGCACCGCGTCGATGACGGCGCCTCCGTGCGGTGCTTGTCAGCAGCCCGCCGGGCACCCTCGCCGTGGCAACCGCACCAGTCTACCCGAGGGCTTTCCCGGCTTTCCGGCAGTCCCCCATATCACCGCCGCGCCTGTTCCGCAGGGCATCGGCCCGGCCGCCGGACGTGCCGGCGACCGGACCGCAACGATCAGCTCAGGCCACCGAACAGGGTGGTCACCGAACCGTCGTCGAAGACCTCACGGATCGCCCGGGCCAGCAGCGGGGCGATCGACAGCACTGTCAGCTTGTCCAACTGCTTCTCCGACGGCAGCGGCAGCGTGTTCGTCACCACGACCTCACTGATCGGGCTGTTCTTCAGCCGCTCGGTCGCCGGGTCGGACAGCAGCGCGTGCGTCGAGGCGACCACGATCTCCGCCGCACCCTGCTCCTTGAGGATGTCCGCCGCCTTGGTGATCGTGCCGCCGGTGTCGATCATGTCGTCCACGATCAGGCACACCCGGCCCTCGACCTCACCGACCACCCGGTTCGCCACGACCTGGTTCGGCTTCAGCGGGTCACGGGTCTTGTGGATGAACGCCAGCGGGCAGCCGCCCAGCCGGTCGGTCCAGCGCTCCGCCACACGGACCCGGCCCGAGTCCGGCGCCACCACAGTCATCGGCCGGCCCGCGTACTTGTGCTCCACGTACTCGGCCAGCACGTCCATGGCGAACAGGTGGTCCACCGGGCCGTCGAAGAAGCCCTGGATCTGGGCGGTGTGCAGGTCGACGGTCAGGATGCGGTTCGCGCCGGCCGTCTTGAGCAGGTCGGCGATCAGCCGCGCCGAGATCGGCTCCCGGCCGCGGTGCTTCTTGTCCTGCCGCGCGTACGGGTAGAACGGCAGCACCACGGTGATCCGCTTGGCCGAACCGCGCTTCAGCGCGTCGACCATGATCAGGGTCTCCATGACCCAGGTGTTCACGCCGTGCGTCACGGACTGCACCACGAAGGCGTCCGAACCACGAACCGAGTCCTTGTACCGGACGAAGATCTCGCCGTTGGCGAAGTCGTACGCGTCGGCCGGCGTCGGCGCGACGCCGAGCACCTCACCGATCTCCTTGGCCAGCTCCGGAAAACCCCTCCCGGAGAAGAGCATCAGGCTCTTGCGGTTTTCGGCGACGATGCTGCCCATGGGCCCGTCTGCTCCCGTATGTCGGTGGTGCCCGGCGGCGGTGGGCCGGGGAGTGTTCGGTTGCAGTATGCCCCCGGTTCAGCGATCCACCCACGGCCCGCCGATCCCCGTGGAGTCAGTCACCTTCCCTTGCGGCCCCGCCCGTCTCCGCCGCATCCTCACCGGCCCGCCGCGCCGCCTCCGCGGCCTCCGTACCGGCCCGCTTGCGCAGCACCCAGCCCTCCACGTTGCGCTGCTGGCCCCGCGCCACCGCCATCGCACCCGGCGGCACGTCCCCGGTGATCACCGAACCCGCAGCGGTGTACGCGCCGTCGCCGACCCGTACCGGCGCCACGAACATGTTGTCCGCTCCGGTACGCGCGTGACTGCCGATGGTGGTGTGGTGCTTGCGCACCCCGTCGTAGTTGACGAAGACAGTGGCCGCGCCGATGTTGCTGTGCTCGCCGATCGTCGCGTCCCCCACGTACGACAGGTGCGGCACCTTCGACCCGTCACCGATCGACGCCTTCTTGGTCTCCACGAACGTGCCGACCTTCGCCTTGCGACCCAGCCGCGACTCCGGCCGCAGATACGCGTACGGGCCCACGCTGGCCTCCGGCCCCACCTCGGCGCCGACCGCGTGGGAGCGCACCACGCTCGCGCCCGCGCCCACCACCGTGTCCACGAGCGTGGTGTCCGGGCCGACGAGCGCGCCCTCGCCGACCACCGTGGCACCCTGCAACTGCGTGTTCTGGTCGATCACCGCGTCCCGCTCGACGGTCGCCGTCACGTCGATCCACGTCGTGTGCGGGTCGAGGATGCTGACCCCGGTACGCATCCAGCCCTCGTTCACCCGGTCGCGCAGCAGCCGCCGCAGCGCGGACAGCTCGACCCGGTCGTTGCAGCCGAGCGTCTCCACGTGGTCGGCGGCGCAGTGCACCGCGACCGGCTCCCCGGCGTCGCGCAGCAGCGCGAAGACGTCGGTCAGGTACTCCTCGCCCTGGTCGTTGTCGGTGGAGAGCTTGCCCAGCGCCTCCCGCAGCCGGGCCGCGTCGAACGCGTAGATGCCCGCGTTGATCTCCCGCAGCGCGCGCTGCTGGGGCGAGGCGTCCCGCTCCTCCACGATCTGCTCCAGCTGCCCCTGCACGTCCCGCACGATCCGGCCCAGGCCGGTCGGGTCCGGCACCTCGGCCGCCAGCACTGTCGCCGCCGCAGCGGCGCCCTCGTGCGCCTCGACGAGCGCCTGGACCGTCTCCGGCCGCAGCAGCGGCACATCCCCGTTGATCACCACGACGGTGCCGGTGGCGTCCGGCACCGCGTCCAGCGCGATGCGGACCGCGTGCCCGGTGCCGAGCTGGCGCTCCTGCAGCACCGGCGTCGCCGCCGGGGCCACGTCGGTCAGGTGCGCCCGGACCTGGTCGGCGCCGTGGCCGACCACCACCACGGTGCGGTCCGCGCCGAGCGGCGCGGCCGCGGCGAGGACGTGACCGAGCAGGGTACGGCCGAGCAGCGGGTGCAGCACCTTGGGCAGGGACGACTTCATCCGCTTGCCCTCACCGGCGGCGAGCACGACAACTGTGCGGAGGTGGGGCTGGGACACGACGTGGCTCTCCCGTCGGGACGGCGACAGTCTCGCGGTCATGCTAACCACCCGCGGGAGGGCAAACAGCAGAAGCTCCCGGGAGAGGATTCGAACCCCTATAATCAGGACCAAAACCTGACGTCCTGCCATTAGACGACCCGGGACGGTCGAAAACGGGCAAAAAGCAAGCTGCCCGCCGGCTGCCTACACCTTACCGGTCACGTGGTGGATCTTCATTGCTCATTCCTTTCATGATCCCCTCGATCCTCCAGTAGAGCCGGCTCCCGCCCACCACATGGATGGTCAGGCAGCCGCGATAGTCGGCTCCGACAGGTGCCGGGTCCAGAGATACGCCGCCGGCTTGGAGACGTCGAGCCGCTCCGCGATCTCCCCGACGGGACAGCCGGCACGCCGCAGTGCCAGCGCCTGGGCGTGCAGCTCGGGCTTTCGGCCACGACAGGAGCCGTGCGAGTTCGAGTGATCACCGCGAGTCACCCCCGGACTAGAACTGGCGTACGACAAATCGACCGGTCGGACCGCGTACGCCTCGCCTGGCAGGATGGGGCGGGTGACCGACGTTCCCGGCAGTGACCGCGCCCGGCGGCGGCCCGCGCCGGCGGCGAAGCCGTCCCGGGTGCGGATGTCCGCGACGCAGCGGCGCGAGCAGTTGATCTCGATCGCCCGGCAGATCTTCGCCGAGCGTGGTTTCGACGCGACCTCGATCGAGGAGATCGCCGCGCGTGCGAAGGTCTCCAAGCCGGTGGTCTACGAGCACTTCGGCGGCAAGGAGGGGCTCTACGCGGTGGTGGTGGACCGGGAGGTCCGGGCCCTGCTGGACCGAATCACCACGGCGCTGACCGCGGGTCATCCGAGGGAGCTGCTGGAGCAGGCCGCGTTGACGTTGCTGACCTACATCGAGGAGGAGACCAGCGGGTTCCGGGTGCTGGTCCGCGAATCACCGCTGATGTCCGCGACGGGCAACTTCAGCAGCGTGATGAACGACGTGGCGCACCAGGTGGAGCACATCCTGGCGGGCGAGTTCTCCATCCGGGGGTACGACCCGAAGCTGGCCGAGCTCTACTCGCAGGCACTGGTGGGCATGGTGGCGCTGACCGGCCGCTGGTGGCTGGAGGTGCGCAAGCCGCGCAAGGAGACGGTGGCGGCGCACCTGGTGAATCTGGCCTGGAACGGGTTGTCGCACCTGGATTCGAAGCCGGGGCCGATCGTGAGTTGAGCTGGATCCTCGGCCCGTGCGGTGCGGCGGTGGCGCTAAGCCCCTGCGGCAGCCGCGATCGCCGAGTCGAAGTCGGGGGCGGCACCGATCTGGGCGAGCAGCACGTTCGCCGCGTTGTAGCAGTCGAACCTTTCGATCTTTCCGTCACGGAGATGCCAGAGATCAGCCGTCGGCACGTCGATCCGGTTGCCGGTCGGCGGGATCTCGCCGGCCGGGGTGGGGAAACCGCCGAGGTGGGTTCCCTGAATTCGTAGTTCGACGGCGACGACATCACCGAGAGCATGCACGTCGAGCAGCTCGCGGTGGACGTCGGGAAAGACGCTGGCGAAGCCCGTCAGCGCCTGAGGAATCTGGTCCCCGCGGAAGGTCAGCCCATTGGGCACGTCGTTGAACGTTCCGTTCTCGGTGAACAGGGCGCGAAAGCCGGGTCCGTCGAGGACGTCCCCTTCCGCCAGCCGGTATGCCTCGCGAACGATCTCTTCGTTGCTCTTCATTCTGCCCGTCCTTGATTGTCGTGCCGCAGCGGGAAACAGTTCTCATCGATGCGCGCCGCAGCCACGTTAACAAGTTTTTGACCAGTTGGTCAATAACGTAGGCTGCCCACGTGCCCCGTCCCCGCAAGTTCGTCGAGAGCGATGTCGTCAGCAGCGCCAGTGAGGTGTTCGCCGTGCACGGCCTCGCCGCCTCGACCCTCGACGACCTGGTGCGGGCGACCGGCCTGGGCAAGCAGAGCCTCTACAACGCGTTCGGCGGAAAGCGGGAACTGTTCCTCCGGGCGCTCTCCGAGGATCGGGAGGAGGCGACGCGCGCCGTCTCGGAAGCGCTCGGGCACGACGGCGCTTCGCCGCTGGAACGGATCCGGGGTCACATGCTCCGCATGGCGATCGAGTTCAGCAGCAGTGACCGGCGGGTCTCGCTCACCACGCGCGCGCTCGTCGAGTCGACCGGCGAGGAGGATCCGCTCTCCACTGTCACGAAAGCCGGCATCGAGCAGCTCGCCGGAATCTACGCCGGATGCCTGGAACACGCCCGGGAGAACGGGGATCTCCCGGAGGACGCGAACGTGCAGTCACTGGCGGTCTACTTCGTCGCGGTCACCCGGGGGATGGAGTTGCTCGGCCGTGCCGGTGTCGGCCGCAGCGTTCTCACCGCTGTCGCACTCGACGCGCTTCGCGCGCTCCACGGTCCGCGGGCCGACCGGGCCGACGAGGTCCCGTCGACGCGGGAATGAGCCGCGACGCCCGTGGTGGCGGCGACGACAGCCGGTTCAGCGCTCGGCGATCGGGTGGTAGCGGCGCTGCCGCTCCTCCTCGGACTGCTCCGGGGTGCCGACCTTGTCGTAGAGGCCGGTGGCGAGCAGGACCAGCCCGAACAGCAGCGACACGATGACCGTCGACATCGAGAAGTTCAGGAAGTTCGCCGAGGTCTGCAGCACTGACATCATCAGGATGCCGGTGATCAGGAAGACCGCGCCGGCGGTGAGGTTCATGTAGTGGCCGAGGTTGTCGCGGCGGGACGCGCCGACCAGCAGGACCGCGCCGAAGACGACCGAGACCAGCGAGAAGGCCAGGTTGGTGCGCAGGCCCAGCGCCCAGTCGCTGCCCCGCCCGAACAGTCCTTCGCCCCAGGTCAGGAAGACGCCGTAGACGCCGAAGACCAGGATGTAGAGGCCGATGAGCCCGGACAGCACCCGGTAGAGGGGCCGCGCGGGGTGGTTCACCGGGAAGTGCGCCATGGTGCCCTCCAGTCGTGTGACTGATTCGGGGCAATTGTCGCCTGGGTTGTCCGTTCGCGTCCGGAAAACACCGAAGGCCCGGCGCGCCGCGCGCCGGGCCTTCGTGCGAGAGGGGTCAGAGCACCAGCCGGGCCTTCTGCCATGCCTCGTGCTCGTCGTCGGAGCCGACCTTGCCGTACATGCCGACCATCAGGAGCACCAGGGACAGGGTCAGGACCACGACGTCGGTCATGATCGAGAAGTTGAAGATGTTGACGTCGGTCTGCAGGAACGCCAGCGAGCCCAGGCCGATCACCATCAGGGTGTAGGCCAGCCACTGGTTGACCGCCACGTCGAGGTTGCGGCCGATCGCGGTGCCGACCAGGATCACCACGCCGACGAGCACGGACACCAGCGAGAACGCCATGTTGGTGCCCTGGCCGAGCACCTTGGTGTCGTCCTGGGCGAAGAAATCGCCACCGGCGCTGGCGATGACGCCGAGGCCGCCGAAGACGACGAAGTACAGACCAACGATCCCGCCGATCGCCCGGTAGATCGGCCGCGCGGGGTGGTTGACGGGGGTGTGGGCCATCTCTGCGTCTCCAAAAGACCGTTCGGACGAGGGTTCCACCGGTGATTGTCCCGTACGCCGGTCAGTGACGCCGCACACCCCCCACCCCGGCGGCAGGTCAGCCGCCCGGCAGCTCCTCGGCCAGGGCCAGCCAGGTCTCCTCGGTGCGGTCCCGCTCGGCCCGCACCTCCTTGAGCTGTGCGTCCAGCTCGGCGACCCGGGCGTAGTCGGTGGCGTTCGCGGCGAGTTGCTCGTGCAGGGCCGCCTCCTTCTGCTCGAGCTTGGCGATCTGCCGTTCCAGCCGGTTGAGTTCCTTCTTCGCGACGCGTACCTCGGCGGCGGACATGCCCTCGAGGGCCGGCGCCGCGGTGGCCGGGGTGAGGTCGACGGGCGCCGGGCCGCCGGCCGCGGCGGCGCGCGCCAGGTACTCGTCGACGCCGCCGGGCAGGTGCACCAGCCGGCCGTCGCCGAACATGCCGTACGCGACGTCGGTGACCCGCTCGATCAGGTAGCGGTCGTGGCTGGCCACCACGATCGTGCCGGGCCACGAGTCGAGCAGGTCCTCCAGCGCGGCGAGCGTGTCGGTGTCCAGGTCGTTCGTGGGCTCGTCCAGCAGGAGCACGTTGGGCTCCCCGGCGAGCAGGCGCAGCATCTGCAGGCGGCGGCGCTCACCGCCGGACAGGTCGCTCACCGGGGTCCAGAGCCGCCGGTCGTCGAAGCCGAAGATCTCGGCGAGCTGGGAGGCGCTGATCTCCCGGTCGCCGAACTGCACCCGGCGGGCCACCTCCTCGACGGCTTTCAGCACACGCAGGTGACCGGGAAGTTCGGCGAGTTCCTGGGAGAGGAACGCGGGCCGGACGGTCTGCCCGGCGGCGAAGCGCCCGCCGTCGGGGCCGGTCACCCCGGCGAGCATCCGCAGGAGAGTGGTCTTGCCGGCGCCGTTGCGGCCGAGGATGGCCACCCGGTCGCCGGGCCCGACCTGCCAGGTGGTGTCGTGCAGGATCTCCTTCGGGCCGGCGTGCAGCCGGACGCCTTCGAGGTCGTACACCTGCTTGCCGAGCCGGGCGGTGGCGAGCCGTTGCAGCGACATGGTGTCGCGGGGTTCCGGCACGTCGGCGATGAGCGCGTTCGCCGCGTCGATGCGGAACTTGGGCTTCGAGGTGCGCGCCGGCGCGCCGCGGCGCAGCCAGGCGATCTCCTTGCGGAGCAGGTTCTGCCGGCGGGCCTCGGTGGCGGCGGCCACGCGCTGCCGCTCGATGCGGGCCAGCGTCCACGCGGCGAAGCCGCCCTCGTACGCCCGGACGGTCTGGTCGGCGACCTCCCAGGTGGCGGTGCAGACGGCGTCGAGGAACCAGCGGTCGTGGGTGACCACGACGAGCGCGCCCTTGCGGGTGACGAGGTGGCGGGCCAGCCAGTCGACGCCGCCGACGTCGAGGTGGTTGGTGGGCTCGTCGAGGACGAGCAGGTCGGCGTCGCGGACCAGCAGGGCGGCGAGCGCGACGCGGCGGCGTTCCCCGCCGGACATCGGGCCGACCGGCATGTCCAGGCCGAGGTGGGGCATGCCGAGGCCGTCGAGGATGGCGCGCACACCGGCGTCGCCGGCCCACTCGTGCTCGGCGCCCATGCTCTCGTCGAGCCAGGCGGTGCCGAGCACGACGTCCCGCACGGTGAGGTCGGGGGCCAGGTCCAGGCGCTGCGGCAGCCACGCGACGCGCAGGTCGCGCCGGTGGGTGACGCGGCCGTCGTCGGGTTCCTCGGCGCGGGTGAGCAGCCGCAGCAGCGTCGACTTGCCGGCGCCGTTGAGGCCCACCACGCCGACCCGGTCGGCGTCGTCGAGGCCGAGCGAGACCTCGGTGAGCAGCGGCCCGGCGGCGCCGTACCCCTTGGACACCCGGTCCAGGTTGACGATGTTGGCCATTCCCCACCTTTCACGACTCAGGCGTCCCGGGGCCCGGGACGCCTGAGTCAAGGGTACGGGGCCTCAGACCACGCGGGCGCCGGCGACCGGTCCGTGCGCGACGCGGGCCTCCCGGCACACCCCGGCGGCGGTCAGCTCGGCGGCGATCCGCCCCGCGTCGGCCTCGCCGGCGGCGAGGAAGACACAGGTGGGCCCGGAGCCGGAGACGATGCCGGCCAGCGCGCCGGCCGCATCGCCCGCCTTGAGCGTCTCGGCCAGCGAGGGACGCATGGTCAGGGCGGCGTCCTGGAGGTCGTTGCCGAGCGTGGCGGCGAGCACCCGCGGGTCGCGCTGGCGCAGCGCGCCGAGCAGCGCGTCGGTGCTGCCCAGCGGCGTGCCGGCGGCGCCGGCGTCACGCAGCCGGTCCAGTTCCCGGTAGGCGGCCGGGGTGGACAGGCCGCCGTCGGCGATCGCCACCACCCAGTGCCAGGAGGTGGGGCGGGCCAGCACCGGGCTGACCGCCTCGCCCCGGCCGGTGCCGAGCGCGGTGCCGCCGTGGATGAGGAACGGCACGTCGGAGCCGAGGTCGGCGGCGATGCCGGCGAGTTCGTCGCGGGACAGCCCGGTGCCCCAGAGCGTGTCGCAGGCGACGAGCGCGGCGGCGGCGTCGGCGCTGCCACCGGCGAGCCCGCCCGCGAGCGGAATCTGCTTGCGCAGGTGCAGCCGGGCATGCGGGGCGACGCCCGCGTAGCCGGCGAGCGCGTGCGCGGCGCGCAGCGCCAGGTTGGTGTCGTCGAGCGCCAGCTCTCCGGCGCCCTCACCTTCCATGGTGAGGGTGAGCGTGTCACCGCGCCGGGCGGTCAGCTCGTCGTAGATGGAGATCGCGTGGTAGACGGTGTTCAGCTCGTGGTAGCCGTCACGGCGCAGCGGTCCCACCCCGAGATGCAGGTTGACCTTGGCGGGCACCCGCACCTTGACCGGGCCGCTGGCCCCGCGTCGCTGCCCGTCCTCGTCCTCCGGTCGCCATGCCTCGGTCACCGGGTGAGCTCCCCTGGACGCGGGCGGATGTCGAACGGCTTCTGCACGGTCAGCTCCTCGGCGGGGTCGGGCAACGGCGCCAGCCTACTGCTCGGCGGCGGAGCCGTCGGGGGCCGACGCGGCGATGGCGGCGAACTGCTCCACGGTGAGCGATTCGCCGCGTGCGCCCGGGTCGACACCGGCCGCGGCGAGCGTCGCGGCGGCCCGGTCCGCGCCGCCGGCCCAGCCGGCCAGGGCGGCGCGCAGCGTCTTGCGGCGCTGGGCGAACGCGGCGTCGACGACAGCGAAGACGGCCTTCCGGGGTACGTCCGGTCGGGGCGGTTCGCGCCGGGTGAACGCGACCAGGCCGGAGTCGACGTTCGGCACCGGCCAGAACACGTTCGGCGGGACCTTGCCGGCGGCCCGGGAGCGGGCGTACCAGGCGAGTTTGACCGACGGGATGCCGTACACCTTGGAGCCGGGACCGGCGACGAGCCGGTCGGCGACCTCCTTCTGCACCATCACCAGGCCGTGCCGCAGTGTGGGCAGCTCGGCGAGCAGGTGCAGCACGACCGGCACGGCGACGTTGTAGGGCAGGTTCGCCACCAGCGCGGTCGGTGCCGGGTCGGCCAGGTCGGCGGCGGTGACCCGCAGCGCGTCGGCCGGGTGGACGGTGAGCCTCGCGGCGGCCTCGCCGGCGAAGCGGGCGGCGGTCTCCGGCAGCGCGGCGGCCAGCGCCGGGTCGAGTTCCACGGCGTGCACGTGCGCGGCGACCGGGAGCAGGGCGAGCGTGAGCGAGCCGAGCCCGGGGCCGACCTCCAGCGCCACGTCCTCCGGGGTCAACCCGGCGGTGGTGACGATGCGGCGCACGGTGTTCGGGTCGTGCACGAAGTTCTGGCCGAGCTTCTTGGTCGGCGTGACGCCGAGGCGCGCGGCGAGTTCCCGGATCTCCGCCGGGCCGAGGAGTCCGGTCACGCCCCGTAGCGTAAGCGCCCCCGCCCGAGGGGAAGGAAGGGCCCCTTCTTAACGCCTCGCGATATGGAGGGGCCCCTTCTTAACGCCACGGGCCGAACGCGCGCTCACCGTTGGTGGAGATGGTGGCGCAGAGGGTGTCCAGGTCGGCGCCGGTGGTCTCGGCGAGGAAGCGGACGGTCAGCGGGATCAGGTACGAGGCGTTGGGCCGGCCCCGGTGCGGCATCGGGGTGAGGTACGGCGCGTCGGTCTCCACCAGCATCTGCGCGGGCGGGGTGACGGCGGCGGCCTCGCGCAGCGCGGCGGCGCTGCCGAACGTGACGGTGCCGGCGAAGCTGAGCAGGAATCCGCGCCGGACGCACTCGCGGGCGAAGTCGGCGTCGCCGGAGAAGCAGTGCATGACCACGGTGTCCGGGGCACCCTCGTCGTCGACGATGCGCAGCACGTCGGCGTGCGCGTCGCGGTCGTGGATGACGAGCGCCTTGCCGTGCCGCTTGGCGATGGCGATGTGCGCCCGGAAGCTCTCCTCCTGCGCGGCCCGCCCCTCGTCGCCGGTACGGAAGAAGTCCATGCCGGTCTCGCCGACGCCACGTACCCGGTCCCGGCCGGCGAGCGTCTCGATCTCGCGCAGCGCCTCGTCGAGGTCGGCCAGCCGGGGCGCCTCGTTCGGGTGCAGCGCGACGGTGGCGAGCACCGGGGCGTACCGGTCGGCGACGTCGGCGCTCCACCGGGACGAGTCGACGTCCACCCCGACCTGGACGAGCCGGTCCACGCCGGCCCGGGCGGCGACGTCGATCGCGGCGGCCACCGGGTCGTCGCCGGGGGTGCTGCCCGGGGGTGTCCCGAACTCGCCGACGGTGATGTCGAGGTGGGTGTGGCTGTCCAGCACGGGCACGGGCAGCGGCTCGGGTGCGGGCGGGAACTCCCCGGCCCGGCGGGCGGCGCGCTGCTTGCGGGTCTCGGTCTGCTCGGTCATCGCGGCCAGCATCACACACCGGCCCGGGGCGGCGTTCCCGGACCGCCACCGGCTGTTCACACGCCCCACATCTGGCGGGCTTAGCGTCCTGGAGTGACCGTCACCGACCAGACCGGCGGGCCCGCTTCCGACCGGGCCGGGTTGCGCGTGACGTACGCCGGCCGGGTGCACCCGGCCGAGGAGATCGCCCGGGGCGCGGCGTACGAGCTGTTCAGCGCCGACGAGGCGCCCGGGTTCGAGTGGTGTCCCCGGCCCGGGGGCGGCTACCCGTGGCGCCGGTTCGTGCACGCGACCGAGGTGGACGCGGTGCACGGCGCCGACGGTCCGGCCGACGAGACGGACGCGCCGCTGCTGATGCCGGTGCACCGCGACCGGGGCTGGGCGTACGTACACCGGCTCAGCCAGCAGCCCACGGCGGCGGGTGACCCGACGCTGGCCGGGGTGCGGGCCTCGGCGGTGATCCGGCCGGGCACCCGGATGGTGAAGGTGCTCTCCGCCCGGCAGCTCGCCGGCTACGTGCGGGGCTGGCTGCCGCACGGCTTCTGCTACCGGGAGCACGACGTGGCGCACCTGCGGACTCCGGCCGGGATGGCGGTGCTGCGGGGCGACTCCGAGGGCGGTGAGGTGGCGTACGCGCTGCGCTGGCGGGCCGCCGACCCGGCCGACTACGACGTGCCGGTGGGCGAGGCGCACCGAGGGCTGACGGCGTTGCCGCCCGGGGACCGCCTGGGGCCGCCGGTGCTGGGCACCGGGTTCGTGCCGAGCAGCGCGCAGCTCGTGCCGGAGTTCGTCACCCGGGAGTTCGCCGACCTGCCGATGCCGGCGAACGCGACGCTGCTGGCCTATCCGGCCGAGGGGGTGGAGGTGGTTCTCTACACCTACCAGGCGGAGCAGCAGGGCTGGCTGCGCCTGGCGGGTCCGCAGTGGCGGCACCTGCTCGCCGCGGTGCCCGGCCTGTCCGCAGATCAGGAGTACGTGCCGACCGGCGAGGCGCCGCGCTCGACCCGGCTCGTCGGCGCGTACGCGGGTTCGGAGTACGAGGCGGTGGCCGACCAGCCGGGCGGGTTCCGGGTGCTGGCGACGACCCGGGCGGCCCGGTACCCGGTGCACGCGGCGGCCCGGCGGCTCCGGGTGGCGGCCTGGCGCGGGGCGCCGTGCCTGGTGCTGCGGGAGGAGGGCGGCTGGCTGCGGCTGCGGTTGCGCCGTCCAGATCCGGACGCGGTGGCCGCGACCGGGGCCCAGTGCCTGGAACGGGGTGTCTACGAGGTCTGGGCGCCGGGCGCCGAGCTGACCGACGACCGGGTGGTGGATCTGCCCTATCCGGCCCGGCACGCATAGACGGGGGCACGTCGGGAAGGCGTGGGGCGTCCGAGAAACCCGCGCGAGGGGGAATTCCCGACATGCCTTTTGTCACAGTCGGTACGGAGAACTCCGCACCCATCGACCTTTACTACGAGGATCACGGTTCCGGTCAGCCGGTCGTGCTGATCCACGGTTTCCCGTTCAACGGGGCGACGTGGGAGAAGATGAGCGGTCCGCTGCTGAACGCCGGATACCGGGTGATCACGTACGACCGGCGTGGGTTCGGCAACTCCGCCCAGCCGGCCATGGGCTACGACTACGACACGTTCGCCGCCGACCTGGACGTGCTGATGACCGAACTGGACCTGCGCAACGCGATCCTGGTCGGGCACTCCATGGGCACCGGCGAGGTGACCCGCTACCTGGGCGCGTACGGGTCGGACCGGGTGGACCGGGCGGTCCTGATGGCCCCGTTGGCGCCGTACCTGCTGAAGACGCCCGACGACCCGGAGGGCGTCGACAAGAGCATGTTCGAGGGGTTCCAGAAGGCGATCATCCAGGACCGGTTCGCCTACCTGACCCAGTTCTGCGACGCGTTCTTCAACGCCAGCGAGAACCGGGGGAAGCTGGTCAGCGACGAGGCGTACCACGCGCACTGGCAGATCGGCGCCCAGGCGTCGGCCAAGGGCACCCACGACTCGGTGGACGCCTGGCAGACCGACTTCCGCGGTGACCTGCCGAACATCGACGTGCCGGTGCTGATCATCCAGGGCGACAAGGACAACGTGCTGCCGTTCCCGGTGACGGGCCAGCGGCTGGTGAACATGCTGTCCGACGCCAAGCTGGTCACGTTGAAGGGTGCGCCGCACGGCACGCCGTGGACCCATCCCGCCGAGGTCAACAAGGCCATCATGGAGTTCATCGGCACGCCGAGCATGGCGACCGCCTGACCTGGCGGACGACCGCGGCCCCGGGGAAATCCCCGGGGCCGCGGTTCGCGCGTGTGCTCAGCCGGCCAGGCGGGCCAGCTCCTCCTCGACGATGGACGGGTCGAGCTTGCGGAACACCGGCTTCGGCGCCGCGAGCGGCCGGCCCACTTCCAGGGGTACGGACTCCCAGCGCGCCCCGACCGTGTAGTCACCGGTCAGCACCGGGTACGACGGCCCGCCGTCGAGGTCGTCGACCTCCTCGATCACCGGCATCGGCGCGTGCGTGCCGGTGCCGCCGAGCAGCTCGTGGATCTTCTGGGCGGAGTGCGGCAGGAACGGGGTGAGCAGCGTGTTGGCGTCGCTGACCACCTGGAGGGCGACGTGCAGGATGGTGCCCATGCGGGGCTTGTCGTCCTCGCCCTTGAGCTTCCAGGGCGCCTGCTCGGAGAGGTACTTGTTGGCCTCGGCGACGACCTTCATGGCCTCGCCGATGGCCTGCTTCTGCCGGTGCCGGGCGATCAGGTCGCCGACGGTGGCGAAGCCCGCCTTCGCGGTGTCCAGCAGCGCCTGGTCGGCCTCGGTGAGCCCGGCCGGGTCGACCGGCGGGATCGCGCCGAAGTTCTTCGCCGCCATCGAGACGGAGCGGTTGACCAGGTTGCCCCAGCCGGCGACCAGCTCGTCGTTGTTGCGGCGCAGGAACTCGGCCCAGGTGAAGTCGGTGTCGTTGCTCTCCGGGCCGGCCACCGCGATGAAGTAGCGCAGCGCGTCGGCGTCGTAGCGCTCCAGGAAGTCCCGGACGTAGATGACCACCTTGCGGGAGGAGGAGAACTTCCGTCCCTCCATGGTCAGGTATTCGCTGGAGACGACCTCGGTGGGCAGGTTGAGCCGGCCAAGCTCGCCCGGCTCGCCGTCGCGGGCGCCCTCGCCGGAGTAGCCGCCGAGCAGCGCCGGCCAGATCACCGAGTGGAAGACGATGTTGTCCTTGCCCATGAAGTAGTACGAGCGGGCGTCCTTGCCCTCGCCGTCGGCCGACCACCACTTGCGCCAGGCCTCCGGGTCGCCGGTGCGCCGGGCCCACTCGATGGACGCGGACAGGTAGCCGATGACCGCGTCGAACCAGACGTAGATCCGCTTGTCCGGCCGGTCGCGCCAGTCGTCGAGCGGGATCGGCACGCCCCACTCCAGGTCCCGGGTGATGGCCCGGGGCTGGAGGTCGTCGAGCAGGTTGCGGGAGAACCGCAGCACGTTGGGGCGCCAGCCCTCGCGGTTGTCCAGCCACTGCCGCAGCGCGTCGGCGAGGGCGGGCAGGTCGAGGAAGAAGTGCTCGGTCTCGACGAACTCCGGCGTCTCCCCGTTGATCTTCGACTTGGGGTCGATCAGGTCGATCGGGTCGAGCTGGTTGCCGCAGTTGTCGCACTGGTCGCCGCGTGCGCTGTCGTAGCCGCAGATCGGGCAGGTGCCCTCGATGTAGCGGTCGGGCAGCGTCCGGCCGGTGGACGGGGACATCGCCCCGGTGGTGACCTTCGGGACGATGTACCCGTTGCGGTACAGGCCGGTGAACAGCTCCTGCACCACCGCGTAGTGGTTGCGCGTGGTGGTACGGGTGAACAGGTCGTAGGACAGGCCCAGCGCCAGCAGGTCCTCGGCGATCACCCGGTTGTACCGGTCGGCCAGCTCGCGCGGGGTGACGCCCTCGGCGTCGGCCTGCACCTGGATCGGGGTGCCGTGTTCGTCGGTGCCGGAGACCATGAGCACGTCGTGACCGGCCATCCGCATGTACCGGGCGAAGACGTCGGAGGGAACGCCGAATCCGGATACGTGGCCGATGTGGCGCGGGCCGTTGGCGTAGGGCCAGGCGACCGCTGCGAGAACGTGACTCATGAGCAGCAAGCCTAGTGATTGCGGTGGGCCGGCCGCGAACCAATGGGCGGCAGGCGCCAGCCGTACGTCCGATTTGTCGCCGACACGCGGCATGAGCTTCCTCGCAAGCCGGGCGTACCGGTGTGAAATGAACATCGTGACCAACAGACCAGCGGTGCCGGAGCCGGCGGCCACCACCCGGCGGGCGCGTCCCGCCCCGGCGGGCGCGCCCGTCGCGCCGCAGCCCCGGCTCGACCCGGCGGACCCGCCGGTCGAGGTGGAGCCCACCACCGGCGCGCCGGTGGACGCGGTGCCGAGCCGGGTACCGGTGCGGCAGCCGCGCTGGCAGCGCAAGGCCGCGCAGGCGGGCGGCTGGGCGCCGATCGAGGAGGTGCACTGGGACGGCACGCCGCTGCGCGACGAGCCGCATCCGCTCCCCGTCCGGCCGCCGGTCCGCCGCGAGCCGGAACGCCCGGTCCCCCCGCCGACCCCGCCCGTCGGCCTCGCCGTGCTGCTGACGTTGAGCCTGCTCGCCGCGTTCTTCGCCTGGGTGAGCGCCGGGCCGTTCTGGCTGGCGGCCGGGCACTCGACCGGCGGCACCGTGATGATCACCGAGTGCGCGGGCGGCGGGCTCACCCAACGCTGCCGGGGGATCTTCCTGGCCGACGGCGACCGGTTCCAGGCCCAGGGTGTACGGGTCAGCGGCGTACCGGCCGGGCGAACCGCCACCGGCACCCTGCTGCCGGCACGGATGACCGGGCCGGACGGCTCCACCGCCTACGCGGACACCGGCCCCGGACGGCACCTGCGCTGGCTGCTCGGGCTGGCGCTGGTGGCCGGGTGCGCCGCCGGGATCGCCAGGTGGACCGGGGCGATCCGGCTGGCGGACGAGCGGCAGCGCCGCTGGGCGGTCGGCCTGGCGCTGGCCGGGCCGGCGCTGATCACCGTCGGGTTCCTGGCCGCCGCCTGGTGAGGGAGGTGTTAAGCGGGGGCCCTTCCTCTACCTGAGGCGTTAACAGGGGGCCCTTCCTTTCACTGGTGCACGACGGCGTAGACCTCCCGCCGTCGCAGCCCGTACGCGGTGGCGACCTCGGTGATCGCGTCGCGCCGGGACAGCCCGGCCGCCTCGCGCTCGGCCACCGCGGCGCGCAGCGTGTCGTCGTCGGGTCGGACCGCGGGCGTGGCCGGCGCGCCCGCCACGACGAGCGTGATCTCGCCCCGGGGGTCGCCGGCGGCGGCCCACTCGGCCAGGTCGCCCAGCGGGCGGCGGACCACCTCCTCGTAGGTCTTGGTCAGCTCCCGGCAGAGCGCGGCGGGCCGGTCCCTGCCGAACGCCTCGGCCAGGTCGGCGAGCGCGCCGACGATGCGGTGCGGCGCTTCGAAGAACACGAGCGTGCGGTCCTCGGCGGCGAGGGACCGCAGGCGGGAGCGGCGGGTGCCGGGGGTACGGGGCAGGAAACCCTCGAAGCAGAACCGGTCGCAGGGCAGCCCGGACAGCGCCAGCGCGGTGGTGACCGCACTCGGCCCGGGCGCCGCGGTGACCGGCACGCCCGCGTCCAGGGCGGCCCGGACCAGCCGGTATCCGGGGTCGGAGACGCTCGGCATGCCGCCGTCGGTGACCAGCGCTACCGTGTAGCCGGCGGTGAGCACCTCGGCCAGTTCCGGGGTACGCCGCTCCTCGTTGCCCTCGAAGTAGGAGACGATCCGGCCCGGCACTGTCACGTCGAGGTCGCGGGCCAGCCGGGTGAGCCGCCGGGTGTCCTCGGCGGCGACCACGTCGGCGGCGGCCAGCACCTCGCGGAACCGGGCGGACGCGTCGGCCGGGTTGCCCAACGGCGCGCCGAGCAACACCAGCCGTCCGACCTCGGACATTTCCCCCACGGCGTGCGCTCCTTCATCGAAGGTCGTACCAATTTCGGAGACGACGGACGCCACCGGGCACCCTCGCAGCCTACGATCGCCGGGTGACGAGTGCGTCGACAGCACAGAGCGCGAACCCGGATCCCTCCACCGCCGAGCGGGGCGACGGCAACGGGGGCGGCCTTCCGGCCGCCGTCCGGCGCCGGCTCGCCACCGTCGATGACCGCATCGGTCGAGGGCAGGCGTGGCTGGCCACCGCCGTGGTGGTGGCGATCGCGGCGATCCTGCGTTTCGTGGGTCTCAGCTTCCCGCCCGGCAAGGTCTTCGACGAGACCTACTACGCCAAGGACGCGTACGGGCTGATCGACCGCGGCGTCGAGTGGAACTACAAGGACAACGGCCCGTCGTACGTGGTGCATCCACCGCTGGGCAAGTGGATGATCGGGATCGGCGAGTGGGCCTTCGGCTACCAGGACGCGGACAGCGGCGTCTCGGTGCCGGGCCACCTGATCACGACGTCGCCGGAGTTCGGCTGGCGGTTCGGCGCGGCGGTGGCCGGCACGCTGTCGGTGCTGCTGCTGGTCCGCATCGGCCGGCGGATGTTCCGCTCCACGGTGCTCGGCTGCGCGGCGGGTCTGCTGCTCGCGCTCGACGGGTTCCACCTGGTGCTGTCCCGCACGGCCATCCTCGACATCTTCCTGCTGCTGTTCGTGCTGGCCGCGTTCGGCGCGCTGGTGCTCGACCGGGACGCCCGGCGGCGGCGCTGGACGCGGGCCCTGGAGGCCGGGCTCGACCCGACCAGGCCGGGCCGGGCCGGGCGGCCTCCGTCCGGGTGGCGGAACTGGCCGTGGTGGCGGCTGGCGGCCGGGGTGCTGCTCGGTTGCGCCTGCTCGGTCAAGTGGAGCGCGATCTACTTCGTGCCGGCGTTCGCGCTGCTGGTGCTGCTCTGGGAGGTGGGCGTCCGCCGTTCGGCCGGGGTCCGCCGCCCGTGGCGTGACGCGGTGCTGGACGAGCTGCCCTGGCTGCTCGCGGCCGGCGTGCTGATGGTGGTCACCTACGTCGCGACCTGGTCGGGCTGGCTGCTCAGCGACGAGGGTTACTACCGCCTGGCCGAGCGCTACCCGAACAACCCGGAGCTGAGCGACACCCCGTTCATCGGGGCGCTGAACAACCTGTGGGAATACCACAAGGCTTCGTACGGGTTCCACACCCAGCTCGACGACCCGCACAAGTACCAGTCCTGGCCGTGGCAGTGGCTGCTGCTCGGCCGCCCGGTGGCGTTCCACTGGTCCGGGGACGGCGGTTGCGGCGCGCCGAGCTGCGCCTCGGAGGTGCTGCTGCTGGGCACCCCGCTGCTGTGGTGGTCGTTCCTGCCGGCGATCGCCGCGACCGCCTGGCTCGGCCTGGCCCGGCGGGACTGGCGGGCGGGCGCGATCCTGCTCAGCGTCGCCGCCGGCCTGCTGCCCTGGTTCTGGTTCGCCCTCGACGGCCGGACGATGTTCTCCTTCTACGCCGCGCCGGCGGTGCCGTTCCTGGTGCTCGCGGTGGTCTATGTGCTCGGGGCGATCACCACCCCGGCGCCGGTGACCGCGACGACCGCCACGGCCGCGCCGCCCGACCCGCAACAGCTACGGGATCGGCGGATGGTGGGCGGGATCATCGCGGGCGCCTACGTGTTGCTGGTGGCGCTCTGTTTCGCGTACTTCTACCCGATCTTCGTGGGCCGGGTGCTGCCGTACGCGGAGTGGTCGGCGCGCATGTGGCTGGACGGCCGCTGGATCTGAGGCGCGGGCGCCGGCACAAAGAAGCGCGCCCCGATCGCCTGCCACGGGGGAAGCGGGCGATTGGGGCGCGCAAGACAGAGCTTAACCACACTCCGGCACGGGCACAACGGGTGCGGGCCGGTCAGATTTACGACGGGCACGCCACTTCCGGAAGGTCGCCTCAATCATCTAACCGTGGGTCATCCTGCGGGAACATAACGGGTTCGATCTCCGGCGCAACGGCCGCGCGGAGGGTCGCCAGACCCGGATGATCTTCCAAAGTGGATCTCACTACACTTCGCCCAGTGATCAACAAGAGACGATCGACGATTGTCCTCTTCGGACTCCTGGCGGCCGCCGCGCTGATCGGGCCGAGCCCTGCCGGGGCCGACGACGAGACCACCGAGCCGGTCGCCGAGCCGCCCAAGGTCGAGCTGGTCCTCGACGTCAGTGGCTCGATGCGGGCCCGGGACATCGACGGGCGCAGCCGGATCTCCGTCGCGCAGCAGGCGTTCAACGAGGTGGTCGACGCCCTGCCGGACGAGACACAGCTCGGCATCCGGGTGCTCGGCGCCACCTACCAGGGCAAGGACAAGAAGCAGGGCTGCCTGGACACCCAGCAGATCGTGCCGGTCGGCCCGGTGGACCGTACCCAGGCCAAGGCCGCCGTCGCCGGGCTACGCCCGACCGGTTTCACACCGGTCGGGCTGGCGCTGCGCTCCGCCGCGCAGGACCTGGGCACCGGCAGCACCGCCCGCCGGATCGTGCTGATCACCGACGGCGAGGACACCTGCGCCCCGCCCGACCCGTGCGAGGTGGCGCGCGAACTGGCCGCCCAGGGCACCCGGCTCGTCGTCGACACGCTCGGTCTCGCCCCGGACGAGAAGGTACGCCGGCAGCTGCTCTGCATCGCCGGCGCGACAGGGGGCACCTACACGGCGGCGCAGAGCGCCGACGAGCTGACCGGCCGGATCAAGCAGCTTGTCGACCGGGCCCGGGACACGTACACGGCCACCCCGGCGGTGGTCGGTGGCGGCGCGGCGTGCCAGGGCGCGCCGCTGCTCGCCCCGGGCGTCTACAGCGACCGGGAGGCGTTCTCCGAGCACCGCTGGTACCGGGTGCCGGTGCGGCCCGGGCAGGAACTGCGCGCCTCGGTGAGCGTCGCGCTGGACCGGCCGGTCAACCCGGACTACGGCGTGCTGCTGCGCGCCACCGCGCCGGACGGGCGGGAACTGGTCCGGGGCGTCGACGCCGGAAGCGGGCGCACCGACGTGATCTCCGCCGGCCTGCGCTGGTCGGCCGCCGAAGAGGAGGACGACGACGGCCCGAGCCCGGAGCCGAGCCCCGGCGCGGAGCAGGCAGTACGAACCGTCTGCCTGGTGGTCAGCAACTCGTTCGCGGCCCGGCCCGGTACGCAGGCCCAGCCGGGCATGCCGGTGGAGCTGACAGTCGACGTGGTGGCCGCCTCCCCCGCCCCGGACGGGCCGGACCTCGGCCGCGGCTGGGTGCTGCTGCTCCTGCTCACGCTTGCCGGACTGCTCACCGGGCTGGTCGCCGGACTGCTCACCCGCTGGTGGGTGCACACGTGGAGGGTGAACTGAGCATGCGTACGCTGATTCGCGCCGCGGCGGCGACGGCCGTCACGGCACTCGCCCTCACCCCGGCGGCGGCCCTGGCCGCGCCCAGCCCGTCACCGGGCGCGACCACCGTGACCAAGGCCGGCACCTCGTTCCTCACCGCCACGACCGTCACCGCCGGGCAGCCGGTGCAGGTGGGCGCGTCGACCGGCGACCACCTGTACTGGTCGTTCCGGGCCGACGCCGGGCAGGTGCACGAGATCACCGCCACCGTCACGTTCCCGAAGCGTCGCACCGGCGCGTCCACCTGGACCGTCGACGTCTTCGACGGGCTGCGCCGCCGGCAGGCGTGCACGGCCGGCGCGCAGACGCCGACAGTGGACGCGGCGGCGACGAGCGTGGCGCTCGGCTGCACGCTGCGCCGGGTACGACAGTGGGCCGAGCCATGGTCGGGCGACCCGCTGCCCGGCACCTACTACGTCCGGCTCTCCGTCACCGACCTGCCCGAGCCCGACCTCGGCCTGCCGGTCGAGGTGGAGATGCTCGTCGGCGCGACCGACGAGGGCGGCGCGTCCGGCGACGACGGCGAGCTGGCCGCGCCGCTGGTGCCGAACACCAGGGCGGGCAAGGTGCTCGCCGCCGAGCCGACGCCCGAGCCGGTGGCCGAGGAGGAGACCGACCTGACCGGCTGGCTCCCCGACGCGGGCTCGCGCTGGGTGTGGACCGGCGTGGGCGGCGTGCTCGCCGCCGTGGCCGGCGTGGTCGGCTTCGCGCTCACCCGGCGGCCCCGCCGCAGCTGAGGACCACTTCCGGTGGCCGTCGTGGACCCGACGCGACGGCCACCGGGAGCTCAGATCGTCCTCGGGCCGCGCGGCACCCAGCCGATGAACCGGTCCTGGAGCGCGGTGACCGGCACAGAGCGCAGGTCCTGCGTGGCCGCGGCCAGGCAGGAGCCGAGATAGACGCTCAACGACGCCCGATCCACCTGATACTCGTGCAGCAGGTGGTGACGTTTCGTGGCGCAGGGCCAGTCGTCACCGCACGAGCCACAGGTCCAGTCGGGGGTCACCGGCACGTGCTCGCCGTCCCGCCTCCCCGGTGCCTCCGCGCCACGCGTCATCCGCCGCTCCTTCTCTGTTCGGGTTCGTGGTGGTGATGGACCGGTTGCCTCCCGGCAACATCCCTTCAGCGCCGCGGCACGCTCCAGCGTTACGGTACGTTCACCGCGTGTCCCCGTCATCCACCACACGTGCGTGATCTGCTGCCGGCCGTGGTCGCCGTGTCGGTGGCCGGACCGGCCGACTGGTCCGGCGAACTGCTTCCGGCCGAACAGGCCGCCCTCGGCGACCGCGCGGTGCTGCACCGCCGCCGCGACTTCACCGCCGGCCGGGTCTGCGCCCGCCGCGCGCTCGCCACGCTCGGCCTGACCGCCACGGCGGTACCGGCCGGCGCGGACCGGGCCCCGGTCTGGCCGCCCGGCGTCGTCGGCGCGATCACCCACACCCGGGACTACTGCGCGGCCGCCGCCGCCCGCGCCGCCGACGTGCGCGCCGTCGGCATCGACGCCGAGCGGCTCCGCCCGCTCTCCCCCGGGGTACGACGGAAGGTGTGCCGCCCCGACGAGGAGGCGGACCTGGCCCGGCTGCCGGCCGGGACGCCCTGGCCAACCGTGTTGTTCAGCGCCAAGGAGACCGTCTACAAGGTCTGGCACCCGCTCGTCGGGACCTGGCTGGGCTTCGCCGACGCGCGCGTCACGCTCGACCCGGAGGCGGGCACGTTCCACGCCGAGATCGCGCCGGCCCGCCTCGCCGCCGCTCCGGTGGCCGACCCGCCGTCCCGCGTGACCGGACGATTCGCGGTGGACGACGATCTGGTGCGCACCGCCGCCGTCCTGCCACATCGATGACGCCCTGTCAGCCAGGTTGCCGCAGGCTTGTACCGTCGTTCCGACTGAAAGCCCCGAAGGCGCCCCAAGGAGTACGGTGAGCCACCCTCAGCCTCCGTCCGGGTCACCGGACCCGAACCAGCAGCCACCGGAGCCGCCGACGCAGGCGTTCCCCACCGCGCCGATGCCGCCGAGCGACCCGTACGAGCCGCCGCCCCCGGTCTCAGACGCGCCCTATCCGCCGCCCCCGGGCACGCCGCAGCCGCCCGTTTCGGGCGCGCCGTATCCGCCGACCTCGGGCGTGCCCTACCCGCCGCCGGGCAGCGAATACCAGCCGCCGGGCGCGGCGTATCAGCCGCCTGGCAGCGAGTACCAGGCCCAGGGCGCGCCGTACCCGCCCCCCGGTAGCGAGTACCAGCCCCCGGGCGCCGCGTACCCGCCCCCCGGTAGCGAGTACCAGCAGCCGGGCGCGCCGTACCCGCCGCCGGGCAGTGAGTACCAGCAGCCGGGCGGGGCGTATCAGCCGCCGGGGGGCTACCCGCCGCCGGGCGGTGGGCAGCCGTACGCGCCCGGCGGCGCGCCGTATCCGCCGCCGGGGGCGCCGTTCGGGCCGCCGGCCAAGAATTCGAACAAGAACGTCTGGATCACGATCGGCATCGTCGCGGCGCTCCTGCTGCTGCTCTGCTGCGGTGGCGGCATCTTCGCCGTCTACAGTGGCGTGAACAAGGCCCAGGAGGTCGTCGACTCGCCGCCCACGCCGGGCGTCACCGACAGCGCCCCGGCCCAGGAGACCCCGACCGGCGCTCCCACCGGCACGCCGCAGCCGGGCACCACCGACGACAAGACCTTCAACATGCCGGCCGGCGACAAGCTGATCATCAACGACACCGACGGCACCATCGAGATCACTGTCGGAAACTTCCGGACCCGGAACGCCGCCTGCAACGAGATCATGCCCGGCCCGAAGAAGGGCATGTTCATGATCGCCGACGTGACCGCCGAGATCACCAAGGGCACCGGTTCGATCAACCCGTTCTACTTCTCCTGGGTGGCCGAGGACGGCACCGAGGAGAACGGCATCGGCGGCGCCTTCTCGGGGTGCGGCAAGCTGATGACCTCGGGCAACAACCTGCCCGCCGGCTCCAAGCGCAGCGGTCAGCTCATCTTCGACGTCAAGGACCAGAACGGCGTCGTCGAGTACAAGCACCGCTTCCGTACCGCCGGGTCCTGGAAGCCCTGACCCGCGCCTGACCCGCACCGGGGCCGGTCCGTCTCGGACCGGCCCCGGTGACCGTTCGGACGGTGCCCGCCGCCCGAATGGTCATTTCCGACTCGTACGGCTCCTGCCTGGTGGTGGTGGTGGACGACCTGGCCGGCCTGCACCGCGCCTTCGCCGACGGCATGCGCGCCACGTACGGCAAGGTGCTGGTCGCCGGCGTACCCCGGATGACCCGGCCCCGACCCCGCCGCAATCAGGACGGGCACTCCGGGTTCAGCATCGTCGACCCGGGCGGCAACTGGATCCGGTTCGTGACCCGGGCCTCGGCGCCGGACGCCGACGACCGGGGCGGGCTCGCCCGCACGCTGGGCAACGCCGTGGTGCAGGGCGACTCGCGCGGCAATCCCGGTCAGGCCGCGCGCATTCTCGACGGCGCGCTGGCCCGGCCGGGCGCGGCCGACGACCCCGCGGTCCTGGTGGAGGCGCTGGTCTACCGGGCCGAGCTGGCGCTGCAACTCGGGGAGCCGGAGGCCGCCCGGGAACTGGTGCGGCAGGCCCGGGCGGTCCCGCTGGACGACGAGTCGCGCGCCCGGCTGGCCGACACGCTGCGGCACGCCGAGGACCTGCTCACGGCACTGCCGCCGGCATAGCCGCCCGGCGCGCCCACGGCCCGGGCGGCGCGCCCACGGCCGGGCGGCGCGGGTCGTGCCGGGCTGCGGGCTGACGCGGATCCGGTGGCGGCGGTTTGCCGTGCGGGTCAACGGGGACGCGGCGTGGCAGGCGGCGAGGGCCGCCACGCGACGATCCGGGGAGGCGGCATGAGCGTCGAGCGGGCGAACAACGACCTGGAGAACCTGGCCGGTCCGGCCCGGGCACGCCTGGGCGACCTGAACCAGGACGAACACGCCGAAGCCGACCGGGTGCGGGAACTGGACGAAATCCGCGGCAAGCGCCCTGGCGAGCACATCCAGGAGGACGCCCGCGACGCCGACGACAACTTCACCGTCTAGCGCCTCCGCACTCCCCAAAGCGCAGATCTTGGAAGCAGACGGCCCTCATAGGGGCCGAAATCTTCCAAGATCTCGCGGCGTCCGGTCACCCACGATGATCGGCAGATCAATGCGTACGCCTGGCGGCGTCGCGCCTCCCGATCGGGGACCGCCGATGGGTCGGCTGTGCCCTGACTTTCATCGGTCGGCTGAGCATGCCGACGGATTGTTGGCCCATGTCGCCGAGCGTCGATGCGAAACGCGCCAGTTGACCAATCGCAATCATTGATGGCGCAAGCAGACTGTGTGGCGTGACCAAGCCATCACCGCAGAGATCATGGCCGATGCCGAAGCAGTCCTGGTGGCGCCGGCTCTCCGGCGGTACGAAAGCCGTGCTCGTGTCCGGCGGCGTGCTGATGCTGTGCTGCTGCGGCGGCGGGCTCGCCGCCGTCGGCGGCGCGACGGACGAGAAGCCCGCGTCGATCAGCGCGGCCTCGTCCGCGACCGCGCGCAGTGCCGGCCCGCCCCCTGCCGCCCACTCGTCCGGCTCGCCCTCGAACGTCGCCACACCGACCGATTCGCCGTCCGCCCTGCCGACGACGCGGTCCGCCGAGCCGTCGCCGCAGACCGCGACCGCGCGGCCGGCGCCCCGGCCGAAGCCGAAGCGGACCACGCCCAAGCCGACGCCGAAGCGGACCACGAGCGCGCCGCGGACCACCAAGCCGTCCACCGGCACCGTCCAGGGCTCCGTCCACCCTGGCGCCTTCTGCTCGCCGGTCGGCGCGACCGGCCGTACCGCCAAGGGCACGCTGATGCGCTGCACGCGCAAGGCCGGCGAGGACCGGGCGAGGTGGCGCGCCGCGTGACCCGCGTCGGCGGGCGGTGTCGGGGGTGGTTCCTATCCTGGGTCGATGGTTCTCACTGACGTCACCGGGTCCTGGGCCGGCACCAGCGGCTTCCGTCTGATGCCCGCCGATCCGCTCGCCGAGTCGCCGGCCACCGCCACCGTCGCGACCGCCGCCGGTGGTCACCTGACCACCGTGTCGTACTCGTGGGCCCATCCGGACGACGGGCCGCAGGACGGTCTGGTGGTGATCGCCGCCGGCGAGCAGCCGGGCTCGCTCGTCGCCTGGTGGGGCGACTCGTGGCACCAGCAGCCGACGCCCATGACGCTGACCGGCACGGCGGGCGGCGCGGCGGCGGTCGAGCTGAGCGCCGGGTACGGCGGCGGATGGGAGTGGCGGATCACTGTGGACACCGCCGACCCGGCCACCCTGCGGCTGAGGATGGCGAACGTGGTCCCCGCCGACCAGGCAGGGGCCGACATGCCGGCCGGCCCCTACCCGGTCATGGTCACCGACGTGCGCCGCGCCTGAGCACGGTCAGGCGGCGCCGTCGAGGATCTCCCGCAGCCGGCGCGCGAACGCCTCCGGCTGCCCGGCGTAGCCCGTCTCCTCACCCAGGAACCCGCCGTGGTGGCTGGGGAAGACCGCGGCCTTCCCGCCGAGCAGCTCGGCCGCGGCCACCGACGTGCGTCCGGTGAAGGTGTCCGCCGACTCCTCGCCCACCGCGACGACGACCCGGGTACGCGCCGCGCGCAGCGCGTCCACGTCCGGCCGGAAACTGGTGACCGCCGCGGCGCGGTCGGAGAACAGCGGGTCGTCCCGGCTGCCGTCGTCCTCGGTCGGCATGCCGAACGCGGCCGGGTCGGGCAGCGGCTGGGCGAAGTACTCGTCGGTGAACTCGCCCCGCCACGACGTCATCGCCACGAACGCCGCCATGGCGGCGCCCCAGCCTTTTTTCTGGTACACCGCCTGGCAGGCGGCCGTGGCTCGGCGGGCGGCCTCGGCGTCGGGCAGCACCTGGATCAGCGGTGGCTCGTGCGCCACGAGCGTGGCCACCGCATCCGGGTAGGCGGCCACCAGGGCGAGCGCCGTGACCGCGCCGCCGCTGCTGGCGAACATGTCCACCGGTCCCGCGCCGAGGGCCTCGATGATGTCGCGTACGTCCCGGGCCTGGACCTCGGGCACGTCGTCGCCGCGGCCGTCCTTGCGGACGCTGCGCCCGAGCCCGCGCGGGTCGTACGTGACGACGGTCCGCTCCGGGAAGTACGAGGCCAGCGTGGCGAAGCCGTCGGCGCACATGGGCTGGCCGATCATGAACAGCGGGCGGTGTCCGGTGTCGGCGGCGCTCGGCGTGCGAATGTCGTAGACGAGGTCGACCTCGGGCGTCTGCAGAGTAAGCGTGTTCATGCCTCTGTCGACCGTCGCCGGTCCGGGAATTCATCGGTCCGGCGGGAATCTCCGCCGGAACCGGCTCGCGGCGGTGTCGACGCCCACCGCCGCGAGCCGTGCCGTCGCCGTCAGCTCACCGTGCCGGTGACGGTGCTGCCGGACTTCGTCACGTAGTAGGTCAGCTTCGTGCCGCTCCAGAAGTGGAACGTCAGGGTGACCCGCTGACCGTCGTTGACCTCGGCGAAGAACTCCGGCTTCAGCGCGATCGTGTTGCCGGTGTAGTTCGGCGCGAACGTCACGTCGAACTCCTTGTACGAGGTCCAGTTGTGCGGGCCGGCGTTACTGCCGTCCGCGTACTTCGCCTCCATGGTGGCGAGCTGGTCGCCGCGGAACTGCGCCGGGAGCGTGAACGCCGCGGTGGTGCCGGTGGCGTTCGACAGCACCGGCGGGTCGTACGTGATGATGCTGATCCGCCACGGCACACCCGCGGAGAAGCGCGCCTGGAGGTTGGCGTTCACGCCGTACGCGCGGGAGCCGACCAGCCGGGTGAGCGCCGACGCGGTGAGCGTCAGGGTGCTGCCGGAGACCGTGTAGTCGGTGCCGTTGACCAGGTCGGTGGTGCCCTGGCGCAGCCCTTGGAACGTGGTGCCGTTCAGGTTGAGCGTCAGGCTCTTGGCGGTGATCGTGCCGGTACGCGGCACGTACACCTGGTCGCTGGACGCGGTGCCGGAGCGGGTGGTCCAGCTCGACTTGATCTGCGCGAACAGCTCGGGGTCCTTCCACACGAAGGACGTGCGGTCGAGGTGCTGGCCGTTGTCCCAGAGCTGGGTGGTCAGTTTGCGGCTGCGCGCGTAGTGGCCGAGGAACTCGAAGAACTTGAGCTTCTCGCCCTGCTCGATGGTGCCGGTGTGCCGGTCGAAGCCGAGCAGCCCGTATTCGCCGATGATGACCGGGATGTTGCGGGTGACGAAGGCGTTGTAGACGCGGTCGAACTGGTCGGTCAGGTCCTGCTGGACCGTGGCGTCGAACTTGGTGCCGCCGGCGACGTTCACGCTGAACGGCCAGTACCCGTAGAAGTGCACGGTGGCGATCAGGTTCGGGTCGTTGAGCGTGTTGAACGTGCTGACCAGCTCGTCCACCCGGGCCTGCTCGGCGGAGGTGTGCAGGGTCGGCAGGACGAGCAGCCGGGTGGCGTTGTTTCCGCCGGACTGGCGGACGATGCGGTGGAACGACGTGTTCAGCTCGTTGAGCAGCGTGGCGTTCTGCGCGTCGCCGGAGCTGCCGGTGAACTGCGGCTCGTTGACGCTCTCGAAGGTGAGCTTCGGTGAGGAGTCCTTGAACGCGGCGGCGATCTGGGTCCAGAGCGCGTTGTAGCGGTTCAGCACGTTGGTGCGGTCCGTGGGCATCGTGTTGATCCACTGCCACGAGTCGTGGTGGATGTTGAGCACCACGTAGAAGCCGTCGGCGAGCGCCCAGCCGACCACCTCGCGTACCCGGTTGAGCCAGGCGGAGTCGATCGTGTAGTTCGGCGCGGCGCCGTGGTGGTTGCTCCAGGTCACCGGGATGCGGATGCTGTTGAAGCCCTGCGCCCGGACGTTGTCCAGCAGCGCCTCGGTGACCCGCGGGTTGCCCCAGGCGGTCTCGTCCGCGCCGACCGCGTCGAAGGAGTTGCCGAGGTTCCAGCCGGGCTGCATGGCGGCGACGGCGGCCATGGCGTTGCCGGCCGGCGGCGGGGTGGTGGGCGGCGGCGTGGTCGGGGGCGGGGTGGTCGGCGGCGGCGTGGTGCTCGGCGGCGGGGTGGTTCCGCCGACGCCGCCGGTGCAGGCCACGCCGTTGAGCGTGAACGCGGTGGGCGCGGTGTTGGCGCCGGTCCAGGAGCCGTTGAAGCCGAACGAGACGGTGCCGTTCGTGGCGATGGCGCCGTTGTAGCCGACGTTGGTGGCGGTGACGTCGGCGCCGGAGGAGGTGACGTTGGCGCTCCACGCCTGGGTGACCCGCTGGCCGGACGGGAACGTCCAGCGCAGGCTCCAGCCGTTGACCGGGTCACCGAGGTTCGTCACGTCGACGTTCGCGGTGAAGCCGCCGGGCCACTGGCTGGCGGTCGTGTAGGTGACGCGGCAGCCGGCCGCCGCCTGGGCGTTCGTCGCCAGCAGTGCGGTGCCGGCCACGAGTGTGGCGGCGGTCGCCGCGACCAGGCCGACCCGCAATCGGGCGGTACGGAAAGAGCGGAACATGGTGGTTCCTTCGTGGTGGGGTGGGCGCGTGGACGGGGAAGGCGGGGCGCGCACCCGCCCAGCGCGAGAATAAGTTTGGATTCCAAACATTGTCAATCGGCATATGTGGATGCGTAACCGTTCCGGCGTCCCATCCTCACCCCACCGACCAGGCCGGTTCGACAACCGGCCACATCGGACCCGCCGGCCGGGCCGAAACCGCCGGACACGCCTCGTGGGAACAAATTCGGCTGGGAATCCTCGCTACGCTCTCGCCCGCCAACACCGCTCTGACCTCAAGGGGACATCGTGCGCAGAAGGCTTCTCGGCATCGCGTCGGCGATCACCATCGCCCTCGCCGGCACTTTCGCCGCCGCCGCTCCGGCCCAGGCCGCCACGCCACCTTTCATGATCACCAAGGTGTACTACGACTCCCCCGGCAAGGACACCCGCTCGAACGCGAGCCTGAACGCCGAGTACGTCCAGCTGACCAACAAGCGCAAGACGGTCCTCAACCTCAAGGGCTACTACGTGCGCGACAAGGCCGGCCACGTCTACTCGTTCACCGGCGACTTCAAGGTGGCCGCCGGGAACAGCATCGTCATCCACACCGGCAAGGGCACCAACAAGGGCACCCACCGCTACTGGGGCCGCGCCGCGTACGTCTGGAACAACGACGGCGACACCGCCTACCTGCGCAACCCCTCCGGCAGCCTGGTCGACAGCTGCAGCTGGGGCAAGGGCGGCCGCGGCTACACCAGCTGCTGACCACCCCGCGAAACGGCCGGCCCACCCGATCGGGGTGGACCGGCCGTTTCCGTCCGTCACACCGCCGACGACCGCACTGTGAGGTGGTCCGACAGCGCGCGCAGGAAGTCCGGCGCGTCGAAGATCCGGCCGGCCGAGGCGACACCCTTCACCCGGGTCCGCCCGGTCAGGACACGGTGCGTCGCCTCCACCGCGAGCGGCGCGGTGACCGCGTAGATGTCCTGCCCCTGCGCGACCACCCGCCGCCGGACGTCGCCGGCCCGCACCACCACGTCGACAGTGAACGTCTGCGCGGACCGGCCGTGCTCGTCCACAGCGGCCGGAGCGTCGCCCGCCGCCAGGTCGCGGGCAGCGTCGGCGGTCATGTACGTGCACAACTCCGGGATGTCCAGGTGGCTGGGCACCGTCACCACGTCGGCCATGGTGAACTCGCCGAGCACCGGCCGCACCCCCAGCGGCGCCGGGAACTCCCAGTCCAGCCGGGGCAGGTTGCCGTCGGCGTACACCAGACGCCCGTCGGTGAAGCGGAGCCGCCGGCCGTCGCGGCGCTCGCGCGACACGACGCCGGAGGCGACCGTCCCGGCCGTCGGGTGCCAGCTGCTCAGCCCGTACGCGACGTGCGCCTCGTCGGCCGCCGTCCAGTCCTCCATCGCGGCGGTCACCAGCAGGTCACCGAGTCCGCCGAAGAACGCCATCGCGGGCACCACCGCGACACCGGCGGCCTCGGCACGCTCGGCATAGTGCGCGAACGTGTCCCGGTTGGCCTCGATCTCGGCCGCCACGTCGACGTAGGGAATCCCGGCGCGCAACGCGGCCTCGATCAGCGGGCCCGCGGTCGAGGCGAACGGCCCGGCGCAGTTGACCACCGCCGCCGCCCCGGCCAGCGCCCGGCCCAACGAGCCCGGATCATCCACCGACGCCACCCGGTGCTCCCCCTCCGGGAACGCGGCCGCCAGCTTCCCGGCGTCGCGCCCGAGCGGCAGCGGCTCGTACCCCCGCTCGCGCAGCTCCGCCACCACGAACCGCCCGGTGTGCCCGTACGCCCCGAACACCGCCACCCGCATGACGCCCCCTCAAAAGATCGACTGGAATGATCCTCGCCGGGCGCCGGGAGCCGGGCCAGTGTCGCAAACGCCAATGCCCGTACAGTTTCGGACATGGCCACCATCGCGCTCGCCGCCACCGACGGGATGCTGCACTTCGAGCTGGCAGCGGCCTGCGAGATCTTCGTCCGCGACCCGACCGGACTGGCCGACCCCTGGTACGACCTGGTGGTCTGCGGCCCCGGCCCGGTCGGCATCGGCCGGTTCGCGATGACGCCCGACCACGGACTGGACCACCTGGCCCGCGCCGACACCGTGATCGTCCCGGCGATCGAGGACACCGACGCCGAGCCGCCGTCCGACCTGGTCGACGCGGTCCGCGCCGCCCACGAGGCAGGCGCCCGGATGGTTTCCTTCTGCACCGGCGCGTTCGTGTTCGCCGCCGCCGGCATCCTCGACGGGCTGCGCGCCACCACCCACTGGGCGCACACCGAGGCGCTCGCCGCCCGCTACCCCCGCGTACACGTCGACCCGGACGTGCTCTACGTCGACAACGGCACCGTGCTCGCCTCCGCCGGCAAGGCCGCCGCCATCGACCTGTGCCTGCACCTGATCCGCCGCGACCACGGCTCCACAGTCGCCAACGCGGTCGCCCGCCGCCTGGTCGTGCCGCCGCACCGCGCGGGCGGCCAGGCCCAGTACGTCACCACCCCGGTCCCGGCCCGCGAGGACCACCCGCTCGCCGCGCTGCTGCCCTGGGCGATGGCGCGGCTGGACCGCCCGCTCACAGTCGCGGACCTGGCCCGCCAGGCCAACATGAGCACCCGCAACCTGGTCCGCCACTTCACCGCCGCGACCGGCGCCACGCCGTCGCAGTGGCTGGCGATGCAGCGCATCCGGCGGGCGCAGGAACTGCTGGAGAACACCGACGACAGCATCGACGCCGTCGCGGAGGCATCAGGCATGGGTACGGCGACGACGCTGCGCCGGCACTTCCACCGCACCGTGGGCGTGCCGCCGGACACCTACCGCCGGACGTTCCGCCGCGGCTGACCGGATTGCCGCCGTCTCCCGCCGGGTTGCAGAGGCGTCATGGCGAAACTCGCCGGGCGCGGCGGACGCCGGGCGGTCTGAAGGAGTTGCCCGCGTGCCTGCCCTTCGGGGCCCGGGTGTTCCGGCACGATGGCTATGGTCGGTTCGTGCCGCCCAAGGGGACGGTCGCCTGACACTCGGCACGGGGGAAAGTGTGTTCGACGTGATCGTGGTCGGCGGCGGGCCGACCGGCATGATGCTGGCGAGCGAGTTGCGCCTCCAGGGCGTCGGCGTGCTCGTGCTGGAGCGGGACCCCGAGCCGCCGCCGTACGTGCGGTCGCTCGGGCTGCACGTCCGCAGCATCGAGGTGATGGACCAGCGGGGGCTGCTGGAGCGGTTCCTCGACAACGGCGGCAAGCACCCGATCCGGGGGTTCTTCGCCGGCATCGACAAGCCCGCCCCCGCCGATCTGGACACCGCCCACCCGTACGTGCTCGGCATCCCGCAGACGCTCACCGACCGGCTGCTCGCCGAGCACGCGGCAGAGGTCGGGGCCGAGATCCGGCGCGGTCGTGCGGTGACCGGGCTGGACCAGGACGACGACGGCGTGACCGTCCGCCTCGACGACGAGACCTCGGAGGCGCTGCGGGCGCGGTTCGTCGTCGGCTGCGACGGCGGGCGCAGCACCGTCCGGAAGCTGCTCGGCGTCGGGTTCCCCGGCGAGCCGTCGACTGTCGACACGCTGCTGGGCGAGATGGAGGTGACCGCCTCCCCGGACGAGATCACCACGATCATGACCGAGGTACGCCGCACCGAGAAGCGGTTCGGGCTCGGGCCGTCGGGCACGCCGGGCGTGTTCCGGGTGGTCGTGCCGGCGGCCGACGTCACATCGGCGCCGCCGACGCTGGACGACTTCAAACGGCAACTGACCGCGTACGCCGGCACCGACTTCGGCGTGCACTCCCCGCGCTGGCTGTCGCGCTTCGGCGACGCGACCCGCCTGGCCGAGCGTTACCGGGTCGGGCGGGTGTTCCTGGCCGGCGACGCCGCGCACGTCCACCCACCACTGGGCGGGCAAGGGCTCAACCTGGGCATCCAGGACGCGTTCAACCTGGGCTGGAAGCTGGCGGCGGAGGTGAACGGGTGGGCGCCGGACGATCTGCTGGACACCTACGAGTCCGAGCGGCGCCCGGTGGCCGCCGACGTGCTGACGAACACGCGCGCGCAGATGCTGCTGACCACGAACGAGCCCGGACCGCAGGCGGTACGGCAGGTGCTGACGCAGCTCATGGACTTCGACGAGGTCAACCGCTTCCTGATCGAGAAGATCACGGCGATCAGCGTCAGGTACGACGTCGGCGAGGGTCATCCTCTGCTCGGGCGGCGGCTGCGCGACGTACCGCTGCCGCAGGGACGCCTGTACGAGCTGATGCGTACCGGCGGCGGGTTGTTGCTGGACGGGACCGGGAGGCTGTCGGTGGACGGCTGGGCCGACCGGGTCGGACATGTCGCCGATATTGCCGGGGTGGACCTGCCTGCGGCGTTGCTGCGGCCGGACGGGCACGTGGCCTGGGTGGGTGACGGTCAGCGGACGCTGGAGGAGGCGCTGACCAGGTGGTTCGGTGGCGGGACGGTTCGCGGGTAGCGACGGCGCACGGCCTCGGCAATGATCAGCTTCATGTCCAATGACAACCTGGCCGACATCTGGCGCCGCATCATCCTGGGGGACGGCAAGTCCTGGGTCGTGTTCGCGCACGGCACGTGCGTCGTCCTACCGGACCCCGCGCCGGGCGTCGACCTCGCCGCACAGGCCGTCGAGATCCTGCGCGAGTACGGCCCCGTCCACGTCGGCTCACCTTCTGCGGACTTCGGTACCGTCACGCTCGATCCCGGCCCCGGCTGGGCGGTCTACGGCCATCACAACGACGTGTTGACCTACGTCGGCCCGGACGAGGTCTCGGACGACAGCGACCTTGCGGTGGGTCTGTACGGGCGCCACAAGCGCAATCGAGACGGCCATGAGCTGACCGTCGTACACGTCGAGGACAAGCGGCCCCGCTGACACGCGTCGGCGCTGCGGGATCAACCGACAGCAGCGCAATAGGCTCCAGATCGTGCACGGATTCACGGATGTCGACCGGCAGCCGGACCCGAAATCGTGGGTGGGCGTGCTCGACCGCCTGACCGGCGAGCCCTTCTACCAGGCATACCAGCAGCGGGTACGCGAGTTGCTCCGCCCCTCGCCCGGCCGGCGCTACCTCGACGTCGGTGCGGGCACCGGGGCGAGCGCGGTCCGCCTGAGGAACGATCACGACGTCACCGTGCTGACGGTGGATCGTTCCCTGACCATGGCTCTGGCCATGCGAGCCCGTGACTTGACCCAGTGCGCCGTCGCCGACGCGCATCAGCTGCCGTTCCTCGACGACTCGATCGACGGCGCCTGGGCCGACCGCACCGTGCAGCACCTCGCCGATCCGCACGCCGCGATCAGGGAACTCGCCAGAGTCGTCCGCCCGGGTGGCCGGATCGTTCTCGCGGACCCCGACTACGACACGCAGGTGCTCGACATCGCCGACCAGGATCTTGCCCGGCGCGTGCTGAGGTTCCGGGCCGACGTCATGCTCCGCAACGGCACCCTGGCTCACCAGCACGCCGGGATTCTCGCCACGCTCGGCCTGGCCGACGTCACCGTCGAGCCCCGAACGCTGCTGGTTCGGGACCCGAGCGCCGCCGACAACGTTCTCGGCCTGCGCAGTTGGGCTGACACGGCGGCTCAGCGCGGCGTACTCGACCCCGCCGAGGCTCGCGCGTTCGAAGAGCAGTTCGACGAGGCGGTCGAGGCGGGCCGGTTCACGTACGCGGTCACGTTCTTCCTCACCGCCGCCACCGTCATGTAAGGGGATTCTGGTCCGGGTAGTGAGCGGGCCGACACCCGCCGGGGTGTAGGCGGGCGGGATGCCGGGTACCTCGCGCCCAACCCCGCACCCCTGCACAGGAGGACCTCATGACCGTCGTACTCGCCGTTGTCTGCGACGACGGGGTGGTGATCGGCGCGGACTCCCAGATCACCGAGAGCGGCCGTGGTCTGAGCTTCCCCGCCCAGAAGCTGCATCCGCTGGGCGACTGCGCCGCCTGGGGCGGCAGCGGCGCGCGGGGAGTGCTCAACGACCTGCGCCCTCTTCTCCAGGAATCGGCTACCGCCATCCTCGAAGCGCCGGACATCGGCGACGAGTTGCAGGAGCGCGTCCTGCCCGTCTTCAAGAAGCACTACGAGAACTACATCCCGGACGTGCCCGGCGAGGGCGCCGGCGGCGGGGTGTCGGCGTACCTGCTCGCGGCCGGCTACAGCCAGGGCGGGCCGTGGATCGTGGAGATCAACCCCAACGGGCTCATCGGCCGCTACGAGGACGTGGGCTTCCACGCCATCGGCTCCGGCGCGCCGATGGCCCAGCAGGCCGGCGCGCTGCTGTCCCACTTCCGGATGACCACACGCCCCGTCGAGTACGGCGTGGTGGGCGTGGTTCGGGTGCTTGAGGCGCTGGAGCGGACCTCGCCGTCGGTCGGCGGGCCGTTCAGCGTCGCGTGCATCCGCGAGGAGGGCGCCCATCACCTCAACGAGAAGGAGATCGCCAAGGCGCTGAAGGACGCCGAGCGCTGGCGCGACCTCGAACAGGAAGCGCTCGACCGGCTGTTCGACTGACGCGGACGCGTTCGAAAAGGCCGTCTCCCACCACGGGAAACGGCCTTTGAACTGGGTGGAGCTGAGGGGATTTGAACCCCTGACCCCCTCGATGCGAACGAGGTGCGCTACCGGTCTGCGCCACAGCCCCTCCGCCGGCGAACCGGCGTCGGTCCCACCCAGCTTTCACCGGGTGGGCCGGCGACAAGGCTAACAGGTCGCGCCCCCACGGCGCGAACCGCCCCACCGCACCCGTAGATCTTGGAAGAAAGCGGCCCCCGGAAGGGCCCAATTCTTCCAAGATCGCCCGCCGCGGGCGACGCGAACCGCGTGAGTGGAACGTCATGGGTGTCATGGAGGGCCGGAGACACCCATGGCGTTCCACCCGCTGGGCGATCATGCGCGGTCGAGGGCCACGCCGCGCGAGGGCGTCAGGCGCCTCGGCCGGACTGGTAGGGGCGTCCGCGCAGGCCGCCCGCCCGCCGGTAGGACACCGAGCCACCGCTGGCCGCGGGCGGCAGGTCCGCGGGACGATCCAGCCCCATTGCCGTACGCCGGACCGCCTCGCGCTGGGCGGCCAGCCGGCGCTGCGCCTCCCGGCGGGCCGCCGCGCGCCGGGCCTGCTCGCGGCGCACCTCGGCCTGGCGGGCGGCCAGCCAGGCCGCCTCCCGGGCGTCCGCGCGCCGCCGCCGACGCTCGGCCAGGGCGCGCTGCCGCAGGTGTACGACGTACGCCACGAGCAGCGCGCCGGTGACCGAGACGCTGATCCAGAACCCGGGTCCGACGAGCACCACGCCGCCCAGTTCCACCAGGTTGAGCAGCAGCAGCGCGGCGAGCACCCGGCGCCGACGGTAGATCGCCGGGGTGTGCCGCCGCCGGGGCGGGTTCCGTCGGCGGGACTGTGCCGGGACGGCGGAGACAGGCCGGAGCCGACCGGAACGGCGGCGCAGCGGTGGCGCGGAGACCGGGCGGGCGAGACTACCCGTATCGGAGTCTTCACTGAGGGTCACCACGAGGGAGCGTGGCGGGTGCAGCGGTCGCCGCCCGGGCACGGTGCGCCGTCGACGCTGGCGCTGGAGCACCCGCGCCGTCGACTGCGCCCGCTCCGCCACCAGCCGCTCGGTGGCGTCGTACCGGCGGACCAGCGCCGGAGCGAGGGCGAGCAGACCGGCGGCGGCGAGGACGGCGAGGAGCACCGACGTGGGCACCCTCACCCCTCCCGTCACCAAAGTTCTCTGGCGAGCGCCACCCGCCGCAACTTGTTCCGTCGACCGTCGTTTACGGCGCACTTCGTGCGGGCGGGCAGCGCTTGCCATAGCTTGCAGTTACTTGAGGTTACGGGCCGTCGACCCAGTTCACAGTGCGCCGCGCCGGGCGAGCACGTCAGCGGCGGTTGTCACGTACGCGGTGCCACCGCGCCAGCAAGCCGCCCTCGGCCACTACTTCCTCGCCGGTCATCGCGTATCCGATGTGGTCGCGCCACGCGCCGTCGATGTGCATGTAGCGCACGTGATAGGCCTCCTCGCGGAAGCCGAGCTTCTCCACCACCCGGCGGGACGGCATGTTCTCCGGCCGGATGTTCACCTCGATCCGGTGCAGCCCGCCGGGCCCGAAGGCGTGGTCCACGGCGAGCGCGACAGCGGTCGGGATCACGCCCCGGCCGGCCACCCGGGAGTCCACCCAGTAGCCCACGTACCCGGAACAGAACGCCCGCCGCACGATGCTGCCGATGTTGACGTGACCGACCAGCCGCTCCCGGCCGTCCTCCCGCAGGCACACCGCGAACGGCATGCCCTCACCGCTGCGCGCGGACTTGCGCTGGTCGGCGTGGACCAGCCGGAACGCCGCGGGCGAGTTGGTCTCGTACCAGCCGCCCGGCACGTGCGACTCCCACGGCGCCAGCCACTCGCGGTTCGCGCGCCGGATCTCCGACCAGGCGCCGGCGTCCGAACGCCGGTACGGCCGCAGCACCACCGGGCCGTCCACAAGCACCGCCGGCCATCCCGGAGCCCGCCAGAACCTCACCGAGCCGACCTTCCGTTCGCGACGGCGCGGCTTCCGAGATCACTCCCCGCGCTCACCGGCGCCGGTCCAGCAGGAGCACGTCGACCGTGGACCCCGCGGCGGCGGTGTTCACCCGCTCGCCGAGCACCAGCAGGCCGTTCGCCTCGGCCAGGCCGGACAGCGTGTACGGGCCACCGGCGAGCGGCTGCACCGTGTACCCGCCGCCGCGCCGCTCGGCGACGTGCGCGGGCCGGAACTCGCGCAGCCCGGCCGGCGACGAGACGGTCTCCAGCAGGTGCGCGCGGACGCTCGGCCGGAACACCGGCTCGGCGCCGGCCAGCAGCTGGATGGCCGGCCGGGCAAGCACCTCGAAGCCGATGAGCGCCGCGCCGGGCTCGCCGGGAAGACACACCACCGGCACCTCCTCGGCACCGACCGTACCGAACCCGAGAGCCGTTCCCGGATAAAGGGCCACCTCTGTGAACGTGACCGGTCCGGCCCGGCCGCCGTCGCGGCGGGACAGGATGCGGCGGACCATGTCACCCGGGCCGGTGCCGGTGCCGCCGGTGGTGATGATCAGGTCGGCCCGCAGCGTCTGGTCCTCCAGCAGGCCGCGCAGCGCCTCCGGGTCGTCGTCGCAGATCCCCACCCGGTACGCGAGCCCGCCCGCCTCGGCCGCCGCCGCGGTGAGCGCGTGCGAGTTGGTGTCCACCACCTGCCCGGCCTGGCTGCCCCGGCCCACGTCGACCAGTTCGTCGCCGGTGGCCACGATGACCACGCGCGGACTGGGGCGTACCACGACGTGCCCGATGCCGGTGGCGGCGAACACCGCTACGAGCGCCGGTGAGACGTACGCGCCGGCGCGGGCGAGCAGCGTCCCGGCGACCAGTTCCTCCCCGGCGCGGCGCAGGCCGTACCCCCGTTTGGGTGCGCGGAAGATCTCGACGGCGGCCATGCCCTGGTCGGTCCACTCCACCGGGACGACCACGTCGGCCCCGATCGGCAGCGGCGCGCCCGCCGCGACCGAGAAGCACGAGCCGGGGGTGAGCCGCACCGGCCGCCAGCTCGCCGCGCCCAGGTCACCGACGACGTTGAGGCGGATGCTGCGGCCACCGGGCATACCGGAGGGGGCCGGGACGTAGCCCGGCCCCCGACTCCCACCGGAGATGTCCTCCCAGCGCGCGGCGTACCCGTCCACCGCCGCCTGGTCGAAGGCGGGGTACGAGTGCGGGGCGACCACGTCCTCGGCGAGCACGTTGCCGTACGCCTGGGTCAGGTCGAGGTCGAGTGGAGGCAGCGCGCGTAACCTGCGCAGCACACTGCCCAGGTAGTCGGCGAGCGGCGTCAACTCGTTCGCGGCCGCCTCGGCGTCGGCCGTCGCGGTCATGTATCGGCACCGCCGGACGCGTCACGCACGCCGTTGAGGATCGCCGCGGTGACCGTCTCGTCGCCGTTGTTGACGAACTCGGCCAGCCACTTGCGGAACTCGGCGCCCAGGTCCTCCCGCTCGGCCGCGATCTGCACCACGGTCTGCAGGTAGCCCAGCGGCATGCCGGTGTCGTAGCGGGTGCCCCGGTAGACGATCGCGTGCACCGGCACCCCCTCGGTACGCAGCAACTCCATCGCGTCGGTCAGCTGGATCTCGCCGCCGCTGCCCGGGTCGGTACGCCGGATCGCGTCGAAGATCTTCCCCGGGAGCACGTACCGGCCGAGGACCGCCAGGTTGCTGGGCGCGTCCTCCGGGCTGGGCTTCTCCACCATGCCGGTGACCTTGACGACCTCGGCGATGTCGGCGTACTCCGACTCGGCGGGCTCGACCGACGCGATGCCGTAGCGGCTGGTCTCGGCCGGGTCGACCTCGAAGAAGGCGAGCACCACGCCGCCGGTGCGGGCCTGGAGCTCCAGCATGGCCGGCAGCAGCGGCTCGGAGGGCTTGACGAACTCGTCGCCGAGCAGCACCGCGAAGGGCGCGTCGCCGACGTGCGACTCGGCGTACCCGACGGCGTGACCGAGGCCGAGCTGCTCCGGCTGGCGGACCGTGTAGATCGCGGCCAGCTCCTCGGTGCGCTTGACCTCGGCCAGCAGCTCGGGCTTCTTGGCGAGCCGTTCCTCCAGGTCGGACCGGCGGTCGAAGTGGTCCACCATCGAGGTCTTGCCGCGACCGGTGATCAGCAGGATGTCGTCGATGCCGGCCTGCGCGGCCTCCTCGACGATGTACTGCAGAACCGGCCGGTCGACGACCGGCAGCAGTTCCTTGGGAACCGCCTTGGTGGCCGGCAGGAACCGGGTGGCCAGGCCGGCGGCCGGGATCACGGCCTTGACCGCGCGGGAGCGACCGGGGGCCGCTGAGGGGTTCGCTGAGTGCTCCGACATGTCGCGAGACTATCGGCCACGGCTCTGCCGCGGCGGGTGAGGACCGGAAGACGCGCCGCCCTGGACGGTGCCCGGCGCGTCCGCCGTGCCCGCCCGGGGCAGCCCGTCCGGCGGGCTGACGGTGGCGGCCACCACCGGGATCTCCTGGGTGGGAACCGGATCGGGCGCCGGGGCCAGCCGGTAGCCGTCGCGTCCCGCGGCCTTCGCCGCGTACAGCGCGTCGTCGGCGGCGTCGAGCACCTGCTGGCCGTCGGCGGCGTGGTCCGGGTAGACGGCGATGCCGATGGAGACGGTCACCGGCACACGTACCGGTTCGTCTGCGTTCCCCTCGACCGTCACCGGCTGGTCCCGTACGACCGCGCCGAGCCGCTCGGCGACGATCGTGGCGCCCCGCGCGTCGGTCTCCGGCAGCAGCACCACGAACTCCTCGCCGCCCTGCCGGAACGCCAGGTCCACCTCGCGGATCACGCCGCGTACCCGGCGGGCGAACTCGACGAGCACCGCGTCCCCGGCGGCGTGCCCCCAGGTGTCGTTGACGCGCTTGAACCGGTCCAGGTCGAGCGCGAGCACGCTGAGCATCCGGCCGAACCGGTTCGCCCGCTCCACCTCCCGGCGGATCGACTCGCGCAGGTAGCGGTAGTTCCACAACCCGGTCAGCGGGTCGGTGAGGGAGAGCCGCTGCGCCTCCTCGTGCACCCGGACGTTCTCCACCGCGACCGCCGCGTGCCCGGCGAACGTCCGCAGCGTCACCACGTCGTCGTCGTGGAACTCGGGCCCGCCGAGCCGGTCGTAGAGCACGAGCACGCCGAGCGCCGCGCAGGCCGAGCCGGGCGGTTCGCCGTCGGCGGGCGGGTGGCCGGGACGGTCCGGGCCGCGCGACTCGGCGCCGCCGGGCGTGGCGAACGGCACCGCCACGTACGTCTCGCAGGACGGCTCCCCGGTCGGGGTCTCAGGCGGGGTCCACCGGCCGCGCAGCGGCTCGCCGGTGGCGGCGACCGCGCCGAGCACCCCGGCGCCGACCGGCACCCGCAGCGTCGCCGGGTCGGCCGGATCGCCTGTGGGCCGGCGTCCGGCCAGCCCTTCGACGCACCGGCCGACGAGCACGCCCTCGGCGTCGACAAGCAGCACCGCGCCGGCCCGGGCGCCGGTGGCGGCGATCGCGCTGTCCAGGATCACCCGGAGGATGCGTTGCAGGTCGTGCGTACTGGCGAGCGTGTCGCCGAGCACGGCCAGATGGTTGCGGAGCTGGTCCCGGCTGCTGGTCAGCGCCGCCACGTAACTGCCGGTCTCCCGGGCCATCCGGTTGAACGCGCCGGCCAGCCGCCCGATCTCGTCCCGGCTGCGCACCGGCACCCGGGCGCTCAGGTCGCCCCGCGCCACCCGGTCCACCGCCCCGGCCAGCTCGCCCAGCGGCCGGGTGGTCACCCGGGCGAGCCGCCAGGCGGTCAGCACGGCCAGCAGGGCGGCCAGCGCCACCGCCGCGATCAGCGCACCGTACAGGCCGGGCGGGCGCTCACCGGCAATCGAGAGCACCAGCGGCAGCGGTTGACCGGGCATCGGGCCCACCCGGCGCACATACCGGCCGTCGCCCGTCCCGGCCACCCCGTTCCCGTGCGCCTTGCCGGCGGCGGCCAGCACCGCTGCGCGTACCGCCTGGTCCTCGGTCGTGTGGGTGATCTGCCCGGGGGCGTCGACGAGGGTGACCGCGACGCCCGTGACGGCGGCGAGCCGCGCCACGAAGGCCCGGTCGACGGGCTGGGCGGCGGCGACGGCGCCGAGGTCCGTGCCGGCCGGGTCGCGCAGCCGCACCTGGGCGGAGAGCGCGCCCACTCCGGTGGCGGGGGCGCCGGCGCAGTCCTGCCAGCGCCCGGCCGGGCCGCCCGCTGTGACATAGGTGGTGCGGCCGGCGGCGTCGGCGATCAGCACGGCGGCGGCCAGCCCTCGGCCGACCACCTGGTCGGCCGCACGCGACCGGGCGGCCGGGTCACCCACGAGCGCGACCGCATCGGCCGCCGCGCGCAGTTGCTGGCAGAGCGCGTCGATCGAGGTACGCACACCGGCCGCGGCCAGGCCCAGTCGCTCGGTGGCGCGGCTGCGGTCCACGGCGCTCAGCGCGGCTCCGACGAAGAGCGCGCCGAGCAGGACGGGGCCGAGCACCACCGCGAGGAAGGCTGCCGTCAACCGCCCGCGTAGCGTCAAGCTTCCCCCCGGAAGTTCCGCGCCCCTTGGTGCGATGCTGACACAGAGCGACCATTAGGCAAGCGTTGCGTCAGGAGTGTTGCGTGCCGGAATTTTCGGATGAAGCGCACGATGCGAAGCAGAAGATGCGCGTCGCGCTACTCGCCGCCCGCCGGTCGCTGTCCGCGCCCGACCGCGCGGTGGCGGCAGCCGCCGTCCAGGCCGAGCTGGTGACCCTGGTACGCCGGCTGCGACCGGCCCGGATGAGCGCGTACGTGCCGGTCGCCTCCGAGCCCGGCGGGGACGACCTGCCGGACGTGCTGCGGGCCGCGCTGCCGCCCGACGCCGAGCTGCTGCTGCCGGTGCTCTGCGACGACATGGACCTGGACTGGGCCCCCTACACCGGGCGGGAGTCGCTGCGCGCCGCCGGCCGGGGCATGCGCGAGCCGACCGCGCCGCCCCGGGGACGTGCCGCCGTGGCCGGAGCGGGACTGGTCGTGGTGCCGGCCGTCGCCGTGGACCGCCGGGGCATTCGACTGGGCCGCGGCGGCGGCTCGTACGACCGGGCGCTGGCGCGGGTGCCCGCCACAGTGCCGACTGTGGCTCTCCTGCACGACGGCGAACTGGTCGAGGCGGTCCCCGCCCAGTCACACGACCGCCCGGTGCACTGTGTGATCACTCCGGCGGACGGGCTGGTGGCCGTCCCGGGTGTGGGCCCGGGCGCTTCCGCTGGACGAACCCGGGGGTGATGACGCACCATTGGCACTCGAAGACCACGAGTGCCAACAGGCCGTGCCAAGATCCGGAGGAGAACGTGCCCACGTACCAGTACGCCTGCACCGCGTGCGGCCACCAGCTCGAGGCGGTGCAGTCCTTCTCGGACGACCCGCTGACCGAGTGCCCGGCGTGTGAGGGGCGGCTGCGAAAGCTCTTCAACTCGGTGGGCATCGTGTTCAAGGGCTCCGGCTTCTACCGCACGGACTCCCGTACGTCCGGGTCCGAGAACGGCACCGGCGCCGCGAGCAAGCCGGCCAAGTCCGAGTCGTCCCCGTCGTCCTCTTCAGGGTCGTCTGATTCGTCCTCGTCGTCCTCTTCGGGGTCGTCGTCCGGTTCCGGTTCCGGTTCTGGCTCCAGCTCTGGTTCGGGTTCCGGGTCGACGGCGGGCAAGGCGCCGGCGGCGTCCAGCTCTTCCTGACCAACGCTTCGCGCTGTACGTGGCCGTCCCGACTCCGGGGCGGCCACGTTTCGTGTGGCAGACCGGCCCGCCGCAGTTGCTCGTCACCTCGGCGAGGTTGCTGAGTCACCCCCGCGTTGCTCACCACCTCGGCGGGGCGGCTGCACCAGCCCGCCTTGCTCACCAGCTCGGCGAAATGGCTGCATCAGCCCGCCCGGAAAGCACCACTTCCCCGAACTGACGGCCCCGGCCGCACCGGATGCGACCACCTCCCCGAAGTGGTGACGCCGGGCCCTGCCCGGACTGCGGTTGTGCACAGGGCGGCGGGTTATCCACAGGGGCGAGCGGTGGGGCGGCGGGCGACTGTGGCCCGGTCCTAACCTGCGGGTCGGATGATTGACCGACGGTGGGAGGCAGCGGTGGCGGGTGGCGAGGCGACGTTGCGTCCGGTCCGCTGGCGCGGGTTGCCGCAGCGCCGAACGCTCCTGCGGGTGACACTCGTCGCGGTGCTGCTGGGACTGGCCGCGGCGGTGCTCCAGACACCTCCGTCCTGCCAACCCGGCGCGCCACCGGCAGCCTCGACGGCACCGGCCGGTACGCCGCCCGGCGGGCCACGCGCGTTGCCGGCCGGTGCGGTCGGTGTGCCGATCCGGCTGGCCGAGCCAGCCGCCCTCGCGGTGCTGCGTCCAGGTGCCCGGGTCGATCTCCTGGTGGTGCCGGCCGGCGGGTCGACCGATCCCACGCTGCTGGCGCCGCGCGCACTGGTGCTCGACGTGGTCGGCGCCAGCGGCGCGGTCGACGGGTCTTCGGCGCTCTACCTGGCCCTGCCGCCGGAGCAGGCGCGACGGGCGGTCGGGTTGCCGGAGGGCAGCCGCTTCGCCGTGGTCGTACGCGGGTGACGCGGGGCCTGGCGGTCAGTCCCAGTGCGGCGGGCGCTCGGCGAGCAGCCAGTCGTCCCTGCCGCCGGGGCGCTCGCCCCAGCCGCGGTCGGTGTCGTCGGTGGTCTGTTCGGGCAGCACCACGAAGTCTTCGCTGAGGTCGACCACGCGGTCGTCGTCGCCGCGCGGTGTCCGGATGCCGGGGTCGGTCACGAGCAGCAACGATACCGCCGGGCCGGCGGCCACCTCGATCCCGCGACATCCGGCACGGACGGGGGCCGTGATCGGGAACAGCCCGGCACGGAGAGAACATGATCCTGAACGGCCCGGCACGGACGGGGCGTAATCCTGATCGGCCCGGCGCGGACAGGGCGTGTCCTGAACGGCCCGGGCAGAGACGGAGCCGTGATCCTGGACGGCCCGGCGCGGACGGAGCCGTGATTCTGATCGGCCCCCGCAGAGACGGAGCCGTGATCCTGGGCGGCCCGGGCGCGGACGGGCCACTCGATCCCGTCGGGTCCGGCAGCGGGCCGGAGCCCGCCGCGCAAGAGGCAAGCGCCGAGGTGCCGGTGTCGGGCGGCCGATCGGCCGGGGCGTTGGTAGCGTCGGACGGCGTGACGACGCCGAGCGGTGGCAGCCCCGACGACGAGACCTGGCGACGCCCGGAGCAACAGGCCACGGGCGAGGAGAACGACGCCGGGGCGTCCCGCCCAGGCGGGACGGGCTCCGGTCAGGCCGACCTCGGGCCTGTGGGCGACCCCGCCGATCCCGGACGCCTGGGCCGCCCGGCTGACCCCGAACCCGTGGGCCGCCCGGCTGACCCCGAACCCGTGGTCGGCCCCGAACCCGTGAGCCACCCCGCCGACCCCGGACCCGTCGGCCACCCCGCCGACTTCGAACCCGTGAGCCACCCGGCCGACCTCGGCGGGCGGGACGCGCTCGGCACCGGCGAAGCCGGGAGCCAGCCGACCGGAACCGGCGCGGCCGGGGCGAACGTCACCACCGCCGCCGACGCCTCAGGGGCAGCCGGGCCGAACAGCCCGTGGTCGCGCGAGGCGGCCACCGAGAGCCCGTGGGCGAAGCCGGAGGCGGCCGGCGGCTGGACGGTCGCGGGCGGGCCGTGGCCGAGCCGGTACGCCGGTGACCCGGCTGCCGGTGGCTACGCCGGCCCGCCGCCGAGCACGCCTCCGCCTCCAGGCTGGCGGCCGCCGGTGCACGTCCAGCCGGCGCCGCCCCGCCAGCTTCCGCCGCAGGACATGGCCGCGATGGATCAGGCGGAGCAGCGCGCGCAGCGGCTCACCTACGGCGTCGGGGCGGTCGTCGCCGTGGTGCTGGTGCTGCTCACCTGCCTGCTCTGCTCACGGCTGCTGTTCTGAGCGGCGCCTGTCAAACAACGCCGTGCGGCACCCGTCAGACGATGCCGTCCCACACCATCTTGGCGCCGCTGTCACCGGTCAGGTAGACGTACACGAGCGCGAAGCCCGCCAGCACCGCCACCGCGACGGTGAGCAGGATCGGCAGCCAGCGGGGCAGGTTCCGGCCCGCGACGAAGCGGCTCGTCGACAGCACCAGCAGCAGCGCCGCGGCGCCGAGCCCGAGCGCGTACCAGAACAGCGTGTCCCCGTACGACGCGTGCTCACTGATCTGCTGGAGCCGGTCCGGCGGGTAGCCCTTCGCACGCAGGATCCCCTCCAACTCCTCGCCGGACTCCGTGGCGACCCAGGCGGCCGCCGGGGTGATCACGGCGAGCGCGGCGACCGCCCAATCCAGCCGGTGCCGCCAGCGGGGCAGCACCCCGTACGCGATGGCGAACAGCGCCAGCAGCGGCACGAGCACCACCACCGCGTGGATGACGAGCACGTGGAGCGGTAGACCGTTGAATTCCCTGAACACCGACACCTCCGGCGAGTGGGTGGTAAGGCGCGCTCAGCGTACGTCGCGAGGCTGTGTACCTCGACACACGCAGGAGCGGCCCCGCCGGTTCACCTGTGGCCCGGGACACCCGCCGGGACGCTCGCTTGTCGGCCTGTCACCTGCGTGCTGTCATGGATTCATGTCCACGGGTGAGGAACTGCTCCGGTCGAGGGGCCTACGGGTCACACGACCGCGTCTCGCCGTGCTGGACGTGCTCTCCGCCGGCGGCCACCTGGAGGTCGACGAGATCACCCGCCGGGTCCGCCAGCGGATCGACTCCGTTTCCACCCAGGCCGTCTACGACGTGCTCGGCGCGCTGTCGCGGGCCGGGCTGTCCCGCCGGATCGAGCCGGCCGGCAGTCCCGCGCGGTACGAGGCCCGGGTCGGCGACAACCACCACCACGTGGTGTGCCGGGGCTGCGGCGAGATCGCCGACGTGGACTGCGCGGTGGGCAGCGCGCCCTGCCTCGACCCCAGCGTGGGGCACGGCTTCGAGCTGGACGAGGCCGAGGTGACCTTCTGGGGTCTCTGCCCGGCCTGTCAGTCGCGCCGCTCCGCCGACGACTGACAGGGCCGTCCGCCCGGCGACCGGGAGGCGTCCGCGCCCGGCGTGGCACTCTTGATCGGTGGACACTGACGACCTCGGCCTGTTCGGTCCGGGCTCGGTCACGTGGAAGGTGCACGAGGAGCCGATCCTGATCGTGGCCGGCCTGCGCTCGCTCTATCTCCAGGCGCTGCATCCGCGCGCGATGGCCGGCGTCGCGCAGAACAGCAACTACCGCTCGGACGCCTGGGGCCGGCTGGTCCGCACGGCGACCTACGTGGGGACGACGATCTACGGCACCACGGCCGAGGCGGAGGCGGCCGGGCGACGGGTGCGTGCGCGGCACGCCCGGATGCGCGCCACCGACCCGTTCACCGGCGATGAGTTCCGCGTCGACGAGCCGGAGCTGCTGCGCTGGGTGCACGTCACCGAGGTCGAGTCGTTCGTGAGCACCGCCCGGCGGGCCGGGCTGGCGCTCACCGACGACGAGGTGGACGGGTACTACACCGAGCAGCGCCGGTCGGCGGGCCTGGTGGGGCTGGACCCGGACGACGTGCCGGGCACCGCCGCGGAGGTGGCGGACTACTACCGGGACGTACGCCCGCAGTTGCGGATGACCCGGGAGGCGGCCGAGACCGCGCTGTTCCTGACCGCGCCGCCGATCCCGTGGAAGCTCAGCCTGCCGGCGCGGGTCGGCCTGAACCTGGGGCCGCCGCGCTGGGCGTACCTGGGGATCGCCGCCACCGCGCTGGGGATGCTGCCGCCCTGGGCGTTGCGGCTCTACGGCGGGCTGGGCCTGCCGACCACCGCCCTGTCGGCGGACCTGAGCGCGCGGGCGCTGCGGCTGGCGCTGGCCGCTGTGCCCCGGCGGTACCGGGAGGGTCCGTTGCAGCAGGCGGCCAAGGAACGCGCCGCCCGCCTGGCCGCGGCCTGACGGCGCGCGGCGCTCAGTCCGGGTCGGCGAACCGCTCGACTGCGGACCAGGGCTCCTTGCCGGGGATCTGCGCGCCGGTCGGGCAGGTACGCCGGTAGTCGCACCAGCCGCACCGCGGCCCCGGCTCGGTGGGGAACGCCGCGTCCGGGTCGGTGCCGTCGGCGACCGCGCGTTCGGCGGCCATGATGTCGCGGGCGGTGTCCTCGGCGCGGGTGAGCTGCCGGTGCAGGGACTCCGGCGTGTGCTCGTGCGCGGCGACGGTGCCGGTGGGCAGGTGGTGCAGCTCGACCCGGCGGCACGGCTTGCGGAACACCCGCTCGGCCGCGTACGCGTAGAGCGCGAGCGCCTGCGAGCCGCGCGCGTCGTCGGTGTCGAGGCCGGTGCGGCCGGTCTTGTAGTCGACGATGACCAGCTCGGGCCGCCCGTCCGGGCCGGGGCGCGAGTCGATCCGGTCGGTGCGGCCGTTGAACGCGAGCACAGCTGTCTTCACCGCGACGACCCGTTCCACGCCGACCGGCTCGTCGGTCGGGTCGAGGCCCGCAACGTAGCTCTCCAGCCAGGTCAGCGCCCGCCGGAACGCGTCGCGCTCCTGCTCGTCGTCGCGGTAGCCCTCACGGACCCAGGTGCCCTTGAGCAGCGTGCCGAGCATCTCGGGGCGGCGCCGGTCGGGGGCCAGCGCGTACCAGTTCTTCAGCGCGGTGTGGACGCTGGCGCCGAGCGAGTTGTGCGCCCACGGCGGGCCCTTGGGCGGCGCGGGCCGGTCCACGTAGGCGTAGCGGTAGCGGCGGGGGCAGTCGGCGTACGCGCCGAGTTTGCTGGGGGTGCAGACGAACAGGCGTTCCGGCATGCCCTCGAAGCCGAGCTGCTCGGCCTGCTCGGCGCGGGGTCGGGGGGCCCGGGAGCCGGTGGAGCCGGCCGCTGACGGTCGTCGCACCCCTGAGATCCTGCCACCCCGGTACGACAGCGGACGAAGCGCTCAGGCGTTGTTGAGGTACTGGGTCACGAACGCGGCGATCGCGTCGGCGATGAGCTGCACGGCGATGGCGGCGAGCAGCAGGCCGGCGATGCGGGTCAGCACCTCGATGCCGCCGGGGCGCAGCACCTTGACGATCCCGCCGGAGAAGCGCAGCACCACCCAGACGGTCACCATCACCGCGACGATGGCGAGCCCGATGGCCAGGTAGTCGACCCCACCGCCGGCCTGCTGGACGAAGAGCATGGTGGCCACGATGGCGCCCGGCCCGGCCAGCAGCGGGGTGCCGAGCGGCACCAGCGCGATGTTGGAGGTGACCTGCTGGCTCGGGTCGTCCGACTTGCCGGTCAGCAGTTCCAGCGCGACCAGGATCAGCAGCAGGCCGCCGGCGGCCTGGAGTGCGGGCAGGTCGACGTGCAGGTACGCCAGGATCGTCTGCCCCGCCACCGCGAAGATCACGATGACCCCGAGCGCCAGCGCCACTGCCTGCCAGGCGGCCCGGTTCCGGTCGCGCGCCGTCAACGGCCCGGTGAGCGCGAGGAAGATGGGCATCATTCCGGGCGGGTCGACGATCACCAGCAGGGTCACGAAGACCTCGCCGAAGAGCTTGAGATCCACGCGGACACGGTAGCCGTGCCGCCGGAACGCTTCAGCTCGAAGCGACAGGGGTCACCCCGCGGGCCAGCGCGACGATCCGCTCGTACGCCTCGGGTCCGGTGGTGTGCGCGCCGAGCCGGACGGTCTTGTGCGTGCCGTGGAAGTCGGACGAGCCGGTCACCAGCAGCCCCAGCTCGGCGGCGAGCCGGCGGACGTGCTCCCGCTCGGCCGCGTCGTGGTCCTCGTGGTCGGCCTCCAGGCCGGCCAGGCCGGCCGCCGCCAGGTCCGCGATCAGCTCGTCCGGCACGATCCGGCCGCGCCGGCTGGCCTTCGGGTGGGCGAAGACGGGCACGCCCCCGGCCGCCCGCACCAGCGCCACCGCGCGGAACACCTCGATGTCGTCCTTGGGCAGCCGGTACCGCTCGCCGAGCCAGTCCGGCCCGAACGCCTCGCTCGTGGTGGCGACCAGACCGGCCCGGATCAGCGCCTGCGCGATGTGCGGGCGGCCCACGGTGCCGCCGCCCGCGCCGGCCAGGATCTCCGTCCAGCTCACCTGGATGCCGTCGGCCTGGAGCAGCCGCACGATGCGCTCGCCGCGTTCCTCGCGGGCCCGCCGGACCCGGGCCAGCTCCGCGGCCAGTTCCGGCTCGTCCGGGTCGAAGAGGTACGCGAGCAGGTGCAGCGGGATGGCCGGCTCGGCGCCGAACCAGCGGCAGGAGATCTCCGCGCCGCGGATCAGGGTGAGGCCGGGCGGCAGGGCGGCGACCGCCGGTGACCAGCCGGCCGTGGTGTCGTGGTCGGTGAGCGCCACCACGTCGAGCCCGGCGTGGGCGGCGGCCCGGACCAGTTCGGCCGGATCGAGCGTGCCGTCGCTGGCGGTGGAGTGGGTGTGCAGGTCGATGCGGGCCGGAGCGCTCACCCGCCCGACGCTACGCGCCTTCCGGCGTGGCGGGGACGTCGGCCACCACCACCGGCCGATCCCCCGGCGCCAGCCCTTCGACAGGCGACGCCGTGGGCCGGTCCCCGGCCAGCACCCGCTCCGGCTTGACCCGGACCAGCCCGCCGGTCGCGTCCACGTGCAGCGCCACGCCCGCGTGGGTCCAGGCCACCTCGCCGGCCAGCACCGGGCCGGCCGGGTGGGCGGCCGGGGAGGCGCCCGGGTCGGCCAGGTCGACAAGCAGCGCGGAGCGGGCGTTGCCGTTTGCGAGCAGCCACCGGCCGTCGGCGGAGACTCCGCCGAGTCCGTCGGCGGCCAGCTTCAGGCCGCAGCCGGTACGCACCGGCGCGAGGTCGCGGGCCGGGTCGAGCAGGGCCAGGCAGTGCTGCCCGGGCCGGTCGGCGGTGACCAGGCCGACCAGACGGCCGTCGGGCCGGGTGCCGTAGACGGCGCGTACGTCCGGGTTCGCGGGCGCCGGCCGCCCACCGAGCGCGCGTTCCCAGACGCTCACTCCGCCCTCGTCGGGCTGCTGGATCAGCACGGCGTCGCCGGCGAAGCCGACCGGCACTGCGCCGTCGGGCGCGGGGGTCCGGACCGGCGCGATGAGCTGACCGGCGACCACCCCGGCGGCGATCACCTCGGGGCCGTCCCGCCAGGCGACCTGCCGCCCGTCCGGGGAGACCGCGACCGCGTCCGCGGCGGCGAGCATGACCTGCGGCGCGGTGCCGTTGGCCGGGACCCACCAGAGGGTACGACCGGCGGCGGTGGCCGCCGAGGTCATCAGCCAGCCTTCCCGGTCGTGGACGCGCTGCGCCCGTTCGACGCCGCTGACCCCGGTCAGCTGCCGCCGTTCGCCGCCGCTGGTGTCCAGCCGGTCGCCGACGAGCAGGTCGAGTTCGGCGCGGACCGGCCCGAAGCGGGTGATCGAGGGCCCCGAGGCCAGCGGGGACGGGGAGAACCCGGGCGGGTCGCCGAGCACGACGGTGGGGGTGCCGCCGTCGCCGCCCGCGGCGCTGAAGTGGGCGACGCCGGTGGTGACGAACACGGTGGCGACCCCGGCCAGGGCCAGGCCGGTGAGCGTACGCCGCCGACCCGTGCGCCGCGCCCGGCGCAGGACCGCTCCGGCCGGGTCGACGGGCAGCGGCCGGGACGTGGCGACGCGGCGGGTCAGCGTCTCCCGCAGCGCGCGTTCCAGCTCGTCGTCGCTCACGGCCAATGGACGCTCCGGGCCACCCGTCCGGTTGTCACCGTTGCGCCGGATGCCGGTCATCGGCTCTCCGCCGGGATCGGAACGGCGGGGCGGACCGGGGCCGCCGGCGGTGGGACCGGTCGCGGCACGCGGGGGGCGGGCTGTCGCGCCGGGGTGCGGGGCACGGACTGCCCGTTTCCGCGCGCGGGCGGCACGGACCGGCCGGCCGGGGCGGGCGGCGGCGACGCGGGCCCGGGCAGGCTCAGGGCCGCCTCGGAGCCCAGGCGGCGGCGCAGCGTGTTGAGCGCCCGCGAGGTCTGGCTCTTGACCGTGCCCGGAGAGATCTCCAGCAGCGCGGCGGTCTGCGCCTCGGACATGTCCTCGTAGAAGCGCAGCACCAGCACGGCCCGCTGCCGGGCGGGCAGCGCCTGCAGGTGCCGCCAGAGCGCGTCCCGGTCGAGTTGCTGCTCGATCTCGTCGACACCGGCGTGCTCCGGCAGCACCTCGGTGGGGCGCTCGCCGTGCCAGCGGCGACGCCACCAGCTGGTGGACGTGTTGACCAGGACCCGGCGGGCGTACGGCTCGATGGCGTCGATCCCGCCGAGCCGCTTCCAGGCGAGGTAGGTCTTGGTCAGCGCGGTCTGGAGCAGGTCCTCGGCGGTGGCCCAGTCACCGGCGAGCAGGTAGGCGGTGCGCAGCAGCGCGCCGGACCGGGCCGCGACGAATTCGCGGAACTCCTCCTCCAGCGGATCCCTGCTCACCACGCTCGTCTCCCCCCGTCCTGCCTGGCAGAATGCCACGGCCCGGCCGGTCAGGTCGATGGCGGAAGGTGTGCAGTTCATCCGATGTTCGGACGAAAACTTTCAGGCTCCGTCGTCGGCCTTCGCCTCGTCGGCCTCCTTGCCCAGCCGCGCCTCGACCGCCTGCGGCTCGTACATCTCCTCGACCACACGCAGGTAGAGCTCGTTCGGGTTGGGCAGGTTCTTGATCACCCGGAGCGCCTGTTCCTGGCCGGCGGACTCCAGCACGAACGTGCCGTAGTTGAGGGCGCGGCCGGTCGGGCTCTGCTCGTACTTCATGTCGGTGACCCGGGTGAGCGGCATCATCGCGACCTGCCGGGTGATGATGCCGGCGACCACCATCACCCGTTTGTTGGTGAGGATGAACCGGTCGTACCACCAGTCGGCGACCCGCCAGGCCACCCAGCCCATCACGCCGAACCAGAGCAGCACGGCGACGGTGGTCAGCGCGCCGACGTTCCGCCCGGCGAGGAAGCCGGAGAGGTAGCCGAGCACGAACGTGGCCGCGACGCCGACGATGATCGGGGTGGTCAGATGGATCCAGTGCCGCTTCCACTCGCCCCGGTAGCGCTCGGTGGGGAAGAGGTAGCGCGCGACGAGTGAGCTGGGCTCGTCCTCCAGCGGCAGCACCCGGCGCGGTGCCATGCCGGTGGCGTCGGCCCGCAACCCGGCCAACTCCTCCTCGGAGATGGGCTGCTCCGGGAAGCCCTCCGGGTCACGCGCCCACGCGCGGCTCGATCGCCCCTCGCCGGCGTAGGCGCCGCCGTAGCCGGCGTCGTCCGGGTCACCGCCGTAGGGGCCGGGGCCGTAGGCGCTGGGAGGATCGTCCGGGTCGATCCGCGGGATCGGCTCGGTGTCGCGCTCCCGGCGTGCCCGGTCGGGGTCGTCCGGGTCGAAGGGTGGACCGGAGGGGCTTCCCATGGGCGGCTAGGCGACGAGGTTGGTGAAGAAGTCGCCGAAGCCCTGCGCGATGTCCATGATGCCGCCACCGAGAGACTTGAAGACGTCGGCGGCGGAGTTTGGCCGGTACGCAACGAAGAAGATCAAGAATGCGATGCCGGCCCAGGTGAGGACCTTCTTGACCATAGCGGGCCATCCTCTCGCGCGGAGCCGGGTCCGTTTACCGCAGCGGCACCCAGAGTATCAGCATGGTGTCTTACCGTGAATATCTGCGTCCGCTCTCCGACTTGCCCGCGCAGGCCCGGTCAGGCCCGCCCGTGCAGGTACGGAGACGGTGCGCCGTACACGAGGTCGGGCGGTGTCCACTCGGTGAGGTCGTGCAACACGACTTCTTCCGCGAGGAGGTGACCCGCACTCGCCGGCCAGGCTATCGCATGGAGCCACATTCCCCGAGCCTCGCCGGCGTACGCGCTTCGATCCGTTTCGGAGCGTACGAGCCACAGTGGAGTCGGATGGCCGCCCACCCGGATCTTCGCGTGCGGCAGCCGCTCGGGATGACCAGGGCCGGGATCGGTCAGCGCCTCCTCCACCTGCGGACCGGGATCGGGGCCGGGCAGTCCCGCGAAGCGGGAACCGAGACCGACGCCGGGTTCCTCGGCGAGGAAGATCAGGTCGGCCGGTCCACCGTCCAGCGGGGCCGGTCCGGCGCAGGCGACCAGGGTGGCCCGGACTCCCGCGCGCTCGTCGCCCGCCCAGGCCACACCGGTGAGCGTCCAACCCGGTGGGAGCGGCCACGGACACCACAGCGGCATCCGTAGCCGGCCGGTCGGGTCGGGGTCGGCGGCCATCCGCTCCACCACGCTGGCCATGATCTCGTCGTTGATGCGCTCGGGCACGTGCAGCGGCGCGACCGGGCCGCAGCGCAGGCACCGGTGCTCGGCGTGCATCAGGTCCGGCGCGCGCACCGGCCCGGCGCATCTCGGACAACTCACCGCGACAGTCACACCCTCACCGTCGCCCTCGCGCGGCGAGGCGTCAAGCGGGCCGGGCCGACCGGCGTGGGATTTCCGTCCGGTGGTGGAACCGCGGCGTCAGTCCGGCGGCGGCCCGGCGTACGACCGGATCCAGGCGTGCATGGCGATGCCGCTGGCCACGCCCGCGTTGATGGACCGGGTCGAGCCGTACTGGGCGATCGAGAAGAGCGCGTCGCAGGCCGACCGGGCCACCGGGGACAGGCCGGGCCCCTCCTGGCCGAAGAGGAGCACGCAGCGGCGCGGCAGCGCCGCGGTCTCCATCGGCCGCGAGCCGGGCAGGTTGTCGATCCCGACCACCGGCAGGCTCTCGTGCCGCGCCCAGGCGACGAACTCCTCGATCGTCGGGTGGTGCCGGACGTGCTGGTAGCGGTCGGTCACCATGGCGCCCCGGCGGTTCCACCGCCGCCGCCCGACGATGTGCACCTCGGCGGCGAGGAAGGCGTTGGCGTTGCGGACCACGGTGCCGATGTTGAAGTCGTGCTGCCAGTTCTCGATCGCCACGTGGAAGTCGTGGCGGCGGCGGTCCAGATCGGCCACTACCGCCTCGCGCCGCCAGTAACGGTACCGGTCCACCACGTTGCGCCGGTCACCGGCGACGAGCAGCTCCGGGTCGTAGCGCGGGTCGTCCGGCGGGTCACCGGGCCACGGCCCCACTCCCACGTCGAGCTGGTCGTCGGTCACGGTTGCCGAGGGTACGGCCCGGCGGCGCCGCGCGTCAGCGCAGGTCGAGCGCGCCGCCCAGACGGTCGAGGAAACGCCGGTCGGCAGGGCTCGGCGTGGTCTGCCCGGCGCGGCACACGCGGGCGGCCACCGACTCCACCCACTGCCGGTACGCCGCCGAGTCGGCCGGGTCGGCCCGGCGGCGCAGCACCCGCACCGCGGCCCGGGCGGCGGCCAGCAGGTCGACCAGGTCGGTCAGGCGCTCGTCCCGCTCGGTGGCACCGTCGTGGCGGGCGTAGATGGCGGCCACCACGACACGGACGAGATCGCTGTCGAAGGCCCGGCCGGCGGCCACCGCGTCCAGCCCGGCGAGGCCGGCGGCGACGCCCCGGGGCGGACGCCCGGGCCCGGGTGAGGCGGCGGCGACGAGGACACGGCCGGGCAGGTCGGTCAGCAGGTCCCACTCCGCCGCGGAGTAGGCGGCGGTGGTGAGCGGGGCGGCGCGGCGACCGGCGGAAGGCGGCTCTCCGGCTGCGGAGTGGCTCATGGGCACCTCCAGCCCGAGCATATGCCTCCGGACGAGGTCCGGGCCCCGTCCCCGCCGAACGGAGAACGAGGCCCGGCGAGCCGGACGGACGCGGGTCAGCGCGGCTCGGGGAAGCTGGGCCGCTCCGGGTCGACGCCGTCCGGGACGGCGGCGGCCGCGTACTCCTTCTTCGGGACCATGACCTTGCGGCGGAACACGCAGACCAGCGTGCCGTCCTGGTTGTAGCCGCGGGTCTCGACCGCGACCACGCCCCGGTCGGGCTTAGAGGCCGACTCCCGCTTGTCCAGCACCGTCGTCTCGCCGTAGATGGTGTCGCCGTGGAACGTCGGCGCGACGTGCCGCAGCGACTCGATCTCCAGGTTGGCGATCGCCTTGCCGCTGACGTCCGGCACGGACATGCCCAGCAGCAGCGAGTAGATGTAGTTGCCGACCACCACGTTGCGCTTGAACTGCGAGGCGGACTCGGCGTAGTGCGCGTCCATGTGCAGCGGGTGGTGGTTCATGGTGAGCAGGCAGAAGAGGTGGTCGTCGTACTCGGTGACCGTCTTGCCCGGCCAGTGCCGGTAGACCGCGCCGACCTCGAACTCCTCGTAGTAGCGGCCGAACTGCATCCTTGTCCCCTTCGACAGGCGGCGATGGAGTTCGGCACAGCATGCCTTATCGCTTGTTAAGGCGAGGGCCGGGGCGTTCGCGCGGCGGAAATGTCACACCGGCGCGACCGGGTCCGGACGCAATGAGCGGCGGGGCCCTCCCCGGCACCCGCCGCCCACGCTCTGATGCGAAGAATTCTGCCGTACGACGCACCGCACCAACAGAGATGGAGGTCACATTTATCTTTTCGTAACACTACTAAGAGTCACCGACACCCCGTCGGTAAGCGATCTCCCCAGGCAGGATCGATGCTCGTCAAGGCCGAAGTTACTGATCCGTAGCAAGAACTGAGCGTGATCTCCTTGGAAACGCTCCCATCACGTCCCGTCACGCAAGTGCGGCATGCATTTGCGTTCCGCACGAGCGGAGGGCACAGATAGAGTTCGATGCGCCCAGGGTCACCGTCCGTGCGCTGAGCGTTTCGTCCCCACGGTCCCGGGAATTCGGACGGACTGACCCTGGTTCCACCGGACGTACGACAATCCGCGGTGATCGGAGAGAGCAATGGCAACGGTTGAGCTGACCACGGCCAACTTTGACGAGGTGACCGGGCGCGACGGGATCGTCCTGCTGGACTTCTGGGCGGACTGGTGCGGCCCGTGCAAGCGCTTCGCCCCGGTCTACGAGCGGTCCTCGGAGAAGCACCCGGACATCGCCTTCGGCAAGGTCGACACCGAGGCGCAGCAGGAGCTGGCGGCGAAGTTCAACATCAGCTCAATCCCGACGATCATGGCGATCCGCGACGGCGTGATCGTGTTCGCCCAGCCGGGCGCGCTGCCGGAGTCGGCGCTGGAGAACCTGATCGAGCAGGTCCAGGCGCTGGACATGGACGACGTCCGCAAGAAGCTGGCCGAGCACAACCACTGACGTTCCCCACGCCGCCGGCCGGTCCCCCCGGGCCCGACCGGCGGCGTTTTCGCGCCCGCCGCACCGGCGGGACGGACAGTGAGGAATGGCCGAGTGAGGGACACTTTCGGCCGCTTAACTCCCGTATCGTCACCACGCGATGGAGACCTTGACCGCCCGCGGGCGCGCGGTCCGAGTGGGGGCCACCCTGCTCGGCCTGGCGCTGCTGCTCCTGGGCACCGTGCGCGGCACCGACGACGACTTCCCGTTCGGGCCGTTCCGGATGTACTCCACCTCCGACCCGCCGAACGCGCCCGCCCCGGACACCCGGGTCGAGGGCGTGGACCGCACCGGAGCGGTGGTCCCGCTCGGCCAGGACGCCACCGGCATCCGCCGCGCCGAGATCGAGGGCCAGCAGGACCGGTACGCCGCCGACCCGAGCCTGCTGCGCACCGTCGCCGACGCGTACGCCGAACGCCACCCCGGCGCGCCGGAGCTGGTGGAGGTGCGCATCGTGGTCCGCTGGTTCGACATCAAGGGCGGCCGCCCGACCGGCAAATGGACCGACGAGACCGCCGTCCGCTGGGAGACCGTCGGATGACCGCCTGGCTGACCGAGGCGGTCCCGCGCGGCCGGATCGCGGCGTTCCGCACCCTCGTCTATCTCTTCGTCGCCGCCGATCTGGTGGTCTTCACCCCCTGGGTACGCACCCGGGTGGACGTACCCGGCGACCTCTACCAGCCGCTGCTCGTCGGCCGGCTGCTCCCGCTGCCCACCCCCACCCCCGCCCTGGTCGGCGTGGTCTTCTGGGCGCTGCTGGTCACCGCGCTGCTCGCCGCCACCGGCCGGGCGCACCGGCTGCTCGGCTGGACGGTCTTCGCGCTGTACTTCGAGTGGATGATCGTGGCGATGAGCTACGGCAAGGTCGACCACGACCGGTTCGCGTTCCTCGTGGCGCTTGCCGTGCTGCCCACCGCCGGCCGCGCCCGGCACGGCGACCCGACCCGCACCGAGGCGGGCGGCTGGGCGTTGCGGGTCACCCAGATCTCGGTCATCTGCACGTACTTCCTCGCCGCCTGGGCCAAGTTCCGCTTCGGCGGCCTGGACTGGGCGAACGGTTCGGTGCTGGCCCGCGCGATCATCCGGCGCGGCACCGACCTCGCCGACCTGATCGCGCAGGTGCCGCACCTGCTGATCGTGGCGCAGTTCGGCATCCTGGCGTTCGAGCTGCTCAGCCCGCTGGTGTTCGTGGTGCCGTCACGGTGGCGGACGATGACCGTCGGCTTCTTCTACTCGTTCCACCTGGTGACCATCGCGACGATCACCATCTCGTTCGCGCCGCACCTGGTGGCGATGGCCAGCTTCCTGGCGCTGGAGAAGGTCCGCCCGGTGGTGTTCGTCCGGCGCCTGCTCGGCCGTCCGCCGCCCGCCGTGCCGACGTCCTCCGTACCGGCGTCCCCCGCGGCGGCGCCGGTCTCCGCGGCGGCGGCCCCCGACCCGTCCCCGACGGCCGGCGCCTGACCGCCGCCGTCCGGGCCGGTCAGGCGTTCGGGCCGGGGCGGCCGGTCTGGCCGTACAGCCGTTCCCGGGCCTCCTGCGGCAGCGCGCACGCGGCCGTGCCACCCGGCAGCCGGTGCCGGTTGCGGGCCACCCAGCGGTACGCGGGCCAGGCCGCCGCGCGTACCGGGGAAAGGCGCAGCCCGGTCCCGGCGAACCGCCAGAGCGGCCCGCTGTCGCCGAGCAGCCGGGCGATGGCGTCCGGCCCGGCGGCACGGGAGCCGTCGGCGCCCACCCACTGGACCGCCTCCTCGCACTCGGCCTCCGTCAGGCCCAGCGCCGCCAGGTCGGCGAACTGCCACGGCACCACCCGGGCGCCGGTCGGGATGCGACGTTCGATGAACTGCGCGCACCGGGTGCAGAAGGCGCAGTCGCCGTCGTAGACGAAGGTCGACGTCTCCATGTCTCCATCCTGCACCGCCCCCGGACGCGGCGGCGCGCGGTGTCCGCAGCGTCACTTGCGCTTTGTTAGTACACGTGTTCGAATGAGGTCCATGCGCTGGGACAACCTCTCCGCTCCCCCGGACGAGGGGACTCCCGATCGGGCGGCGCCGGCGGCTCCACCCCTGCCGCTGGCGCTGCCCGGCGCCATCGCCCGCACCTTCGACACCCCGGGCTTCGCCGGCATGACCTTCTACGAGGTCCACGCCAAGTCGATCATCAACCGGGTGCCCGGTCAGTCGCGTGTGCCGTTCGAATGGACGATCAACCCCTACCGGGGCTGTTCGCACGCCTGCGTCTACTGCCTGGGCGGGGACACGCCGATCCTGATGGCCGACGGGCGCACCAGGGCGATCAGCGAGCTGGAGCCCGGCGACCGCATCTACGGCACCCGGCGGCGCGGCGCCTACCGCCACTACGTCGTCACCACGGTGCTCGACAAGTGGTCCACCGTGAAGCGCGCCTACCGGGTCACCCTGGCCGACGGCACCACGCTCGTCGCCAGCGGCGACCACCGGTTCCTGACCGAACGCGGCTGGAAACACGTCACCGGGAGCATGCGGGGCGGCGGACGCCGTCCCCACCTGACCACCCGCAACCGCCTGCTGGGCACCGGCCGTTTCACGGTGGCGCCGAAGCGCTCGGCCGACTACCGCCAGGGTTACCTGCACGCCCTCGTCCGCGACGACGACCGGGCCGGCGCCCGGTTCCGGCTGGCCACCGCCGAGGCGGAGGCGCTTGAGCGGGCCGAACGCTATCTGGCCGACGCGGGGGTCACCGTCGAGCGGGCCACGGTCGCCCGGGTGGGCCGCCGGCCGACGACCACAGTGGTACGAACATCCGGCCCCGCCGAGGTCGTCACCGGCCTGCTGCGTCCTCCGGACGAGACGACCGACGACTGGTCGCTGGGCTACCTGGCCGGCATGTTCGACGCCGCCGGCACCTGCCACCGGGGCGTGTTCCGGATCAGCGTCGCGGACGACGCGAGCCAGGCCCGCACGTCGGGCGCGCTGGAGCGTTTCGGCTTCCGGTGGGCGCTGGACGTGCCGGGCGTGCCGGGCGCGGCACGTCAGCTCCGGCTGACCGGCGGGCTGCCCGAGCGGCTGCGCTTCTTCCATCTCACCGACCCGGCCGTCACCGCCCGGCGCTCGATCGAGGGCATGGCGCTCAAGTGCGCGGCGCGTCTCCAGGTGACAGCCGTCGAGGATCTCGGCCTGGAGCTTCCGCTGTGGGACATCACCACCGGCACCGGTGACTTCATCGCCAACGGTGTGGTCAGCCACAACTGCTTCGCCCGCAACACGCACACCTACCTCGACCTGGACGCCGGCGCCGACTTCGACAGCAAGGTGATCGTCAAGGTCAACGCGGGCGAGCTGGTACGCCGGGAGCTGGCCGCCCCGCGCTGGCGCGGCGCGCACGTCGCCATGGGCACCAACGTGGACTGTTACCAGCGGGCCGAGGGGCGCTACCGCCTGATGCCGCCGATCATCGAGGCGCTGCGCGACTTCGCAAACCCGTTCTCGATCCTGACCAAGGGCACCCTGCTGCTGCGTGACCTGCCGCTGCTGCGCCAGGCGGCCGAGGTGACCCGGGTCGGGGTGTCGTACTCGGTGGGGTTCGTCGACGAGGCGCTCTGGCGGGCAGCCGAGCCGGGCACACCGAGTCCGCGCCGCCGCCTCGACGCGGTCCGTCAGTTCACCGACGCCGGGTTCGAGGTGGGGGTGCTCATGGCGCCGATCCTGCCCGGCTTGAGTGACGACGACGAGTCGATCGACGCCACCGTCGCCGCCATCGCCGCCTCCGGCGCGGTCAGCGTCACCGCGCTGCCGTTGCACCTGCGTCCCGGCGCCCGGGAGTGGTACGCCCGCTGGCTGGCCCGCGAGTTCCCGCAGTTGGTGCCCCGCTACCGGAAGCTCTACCAGGCCGGGGCGTACACGCCGCAGGCCTACCAGCGGGAGGTCACCGCGCGGGTGCGGATGGCCGCCCGCCGCCACGGGCTGCACCGGGGCGAGGCGGGGGACAATCGTCGGCCGGCCCCTTCCCCGGCCCCGCCGACGAGCGAGCAACTTTCGCTCCTGTAACGCGTATCGACTAACGTGCCCGCCATGCGGGAGACCCTCGGCGCGGCGCTGCGCCGGCAGCGAATCGGGGTGGCTGTCGCGGTCGTCGTCGGGTGGTTGGCCGCCGTGGTCGACATGCGCGCGGAGGAGGCCGGTGGGCCCCTGGTGCTGGTCAGCCTGGTGCCGCTCGCCGTCCTCCTGGTGGCGGCCGTGCGGGAACTCCGCCGCCGGCCCAGCAGGGCCAACCTGCGGATGGACGAGCACGAGCGGGCGTTCTTCGCCCCGCCACGGGCGACGGTCGGCTTCCTGACGGTCCTGACGGGCTTCGTGCTGTACCGCGCGATCGTCAGCGGGGACGGGGCGGTGGAGGGCAGCTGGGACTGGGGACTCGCCGCGTTCTTCCTCCCGTTTGCGATCGTCTTCACCGCCCTCGGCTGGTTCCGCGTGCCGGTGGTCGAGCTGACCCCGGAGGGGATCACCCATGGCCGTCATGAACGGCGGTGGTTCGTCCCCTGGGCCGCCCTCGACCCGCAAGGGCAGGTCGGCTGGCGGCCGGGCAACCGGACGATCTCACTGCCGGTCGCCCGACCGGATCTGATCCGCGCCGGTCGCGGCGTGGGCCGGGACGGCACGACCATGGCGGTCCGCGAGGTGGACGTCGCTCCCGCGCTGGTCGCCGGCGCGATCCGGCACTACCTGACCCATTCCGAACACCGGGCCGCGATCGGCACCCGGGCGGAGTACGCCCGGCTGGTTCGCGCGCTGGCCGGCGAGGGCTGAGCGGCGGCGCTAGAGTCGGCCGATGCGCTCCGCTCAGCAGGTCCTCGCCGACTCCGCCGTGATCGCCGTCGTGGGTGCCTCCCGCGATCCGGGCAAGGCCGCGCACCGCGTACCGCTGGAGATGCAGCGGCACGGCTGGCGGATCATCCCGGTCAACCCGACAGTGGACGAGCTGTTCGGCGAGAAGGCGTACCCGACGCTGGCCGACATCCCGCACCCGGTCGACCTGGTCGACGTGTTCCGCCCGGCACGGGACGCGGTGGACGTGGTGCGGCAGGCGGTGGCGATCGGCGCCCCGGCGGTGTGGTTGCAGCTCGGGATCTTCTCGGACGAGGCGCGCCGGATCGCCGAGGAGGCGGGCCTCGACTACGTCGAGGACAGGTGCCTGATCGTCGAGCGGGCCGCCGCCGGACTGACCCGGCGCGCCTGACCGTCCCGGTCTACTGCTTGTACTGCTTGAGCAGACCGCGCGAGATGATCGTCTTCTGGATCTCCGAGGTGCCCTCGCCGATCAGCAGGAACGGCGCCTCGCGCATCAGACGCTCGATCTCGTACTCCTTGGAGTAGCCGTAGCCGCCGTGGATCCGGAACGCCTCCTGGACCACCTCGGCGCAGTACTCGGAGGCCAGCAGCTTCGCCATGCCCGCCTCGACGTCGTTGCGCTGGCCGGCGTCCTTGAGCCGGGCGGCGTTGACCATGAGCGCGTGCGCGGCCTCGATCTTCGTACCCATCTCGGCGAGCTTGAACGCGACGGCCTGGTGCTTGGCGAGCGGCTGGCCGAAGGTGTGGCGCTGCTGGGCGTACGCGACCGCCAGCTCGAACGCCCGGATCGAGATGCCGCAGGCGCGGGCCGCGACGTTGACCCGGCCGACCTCGATGCCGTCCATCATCTGGTAGAAGCCGCGGCCGACCTTCTCCTCGCCGCCGAGCACGGCGGAGGCGGGCACCGTGACGCCGTCGAGCACCATCTCGGTGGTCTCGACGCCCTTGTAGCCCATCTTGTCGATCTTGCCGGGGATGGTGAGGCCGGGGGCGGTCTCGCCGAAGCCGGGCTCCTTCTCCAGCAGGAAGGTGCTCATGTTGCCGTAGACCGAGTCGGCCCCGGTGTCGGTCTTGACCAGGGTGGCCACCACCGACGAGTACGCGCCGTTGGTCAGCCACATCTTCTGGCCGTTGAGGACGTAGTTGTCGCCGTCGCGGACGGCCTTCGACTTGATCGCCGAGACGTCCGAGCCGCACTCGGGCTCCGACATCGAGAACGCGCCGCGCACCTCGCCGGTGGCCATCCGGGGCAGCAGCCGGGCCTTCTGGTCGGCCGAGCCGTGCTGCGAGATCAGGTACGCCACGATGAAGTGCGTGTTGACGATGCCGGAGATCGACATCCAGCCCCGGGACAGCTCCTCGACCACGAGCGCGTACGTCAGCAGGGACTCGCCCAGCCCGCCGTACTCCTCGTCGATGGTGAGGCCGAACAGCCCCATCTCACGCATGCCGTCGAGGATGTCGCTCGGGTACTCGTCAGCGTGCTCCAGCCGCTGCGCGTGCGGGATGATCTCTTTGTCGGCGAACTCCCGGACAGTTTCCAGGATCGCCCGCTGCACGTCGGTCAGTCCGGGCGTCTGGGCGAGTCGGGCCATCTCAGCCTCCGGGGTCGTCGGCGCATTACTCAGGGGTAACTGAACGCTCGGTCAGTATCGGCCCCGGGACCGGCACAGCCAAGGTGACCAGTCCCTACAACCGCTGTGAAAAGGTTCACCGCTGCGGGTAGCGTCCGCAAGAGAGAGGGCCCGTTCACCTGGGGAAAAGGGGCGCGCGTGACCGACGAGCAGCCACCCTCACCGTACGAGCCGCCGCCGCACGGCCAGCCGTACGGGCAGCCGCAGTACGGCCAGCAGCACCTGCAGTGGGGCCAGCAGCCCCCGTACGCCCCGCAGCCGCCCTACGGCCAGTACGGCCCGCCCGGGCAGGGGCCGCGCCCCGGCGGCACGAACGTGCTCGCCATCCTGTCGCTGGTCTTCGCGTTCGTCTTCGCGCCCGCCGGCATCGTCTGCGGCCACCTGGCGAAGCGGCAGATCCGGCAGACCGGCGAGGACGGCGAACAGCTCGCCACCTGGGGACTGATCCTCAGCTACATCTTCACCGCTGTCGGCCTGGTGGCCTGCTGCGGCTGGATCGGGCTGGCGATCTGGGCCAACTCCGACAGCGGCACCTACTGACGCTCAGCGGAACTGCGCCTCCCGGACGCTGTTGCCACCGTCGACCACGAGCATCTGCCCGGTGATGTACGAGGCGGCGGGCGAGCAGAGGAACGCGATCGCGGCGGCCACCTCGTCCGGCGTGCCGGGACGCCCGACCGGCGTGCCCAGCCCCTGCTTGATCTCGGCCATCGTGGACGCCGCGGTGTGGATGATGCCCGGCGCCACCGCGTTCACCGTGACCCCGTCGGCGATCATCTCCATCGCCAGCGCCCGGGTCAGCCCGACCACACCGGCCTTGGCCGCCGCGTAACCGGCCTCGGTGGGCAGCGCGTTCACCGGCCCGGCGGTGGCGGCCAGGTTGACGATCCGTCCCCAGCCCCGCTCGGCCATGCCGCCGATGAACGCCCGGCTGCACAGGAACGCCGTGGTCAGGTTGCGGTCGATCTCGCCGCGCCACTCGTCGTACGTCAACTGGGCGACCGGGCGCAGCACCTCCGGGCTGGCCCGGCTGGCCAGGCCCGCGTTGTTCACCAGCACCTCGACGTCGCCGAGCTGCTCGGCCACCGCGTCGGCGAGCGCGCCCACCTCCGACTCGTCGGTGAGGTCGGCGACGAAGCCGGTGACGCCCAGCTCGCCGGCGCGGTCGTGGATGCGCCGGGTGGTGGAGACGATCGCCACCCGGGCGCCCAGGTCGGACAGCCGGTGCGCGGTCGCGTACCCGATGCCGTCAGGGCTGCCCGCGCCGGTGACGAGCGCGACGCGGCCGTCCAGCCGCATGGTGGCCGGTTCCGGCAGCGGCGCCGGCCGTTCGGAGTCGGCGGCGCCGACCGGCTCGCCGCCACGCGGGCGCCGCACCGACCCCGGCCGGCTCATGTCCCGTCGCGACCGACCCCCACGCGCGTCAAGTGCCATGCCGAGGATCCTGCCCGGTGCGGACCCGCCGGGCAACGCGCGCCCGGAAAGAGGGTGCTCCGTGTCGCGCGCCCGGTGGCTACCCTGAGCCGACCACGTACCTGGAGATGATCAGATGAGCTATCCCCCACCGCCCGGTGGTTGGCAGGACCCCTCGGCGGCCGGGCCGCACTCGGCGCCGCCGGCCGACCCGATAATGCCCGCGATCCCGAATCAGCCCGGCCCGGCCGACCCGTACGCGCCGGTCGCCGATCCCTATGCGCCGGTCGCCGACCCGTACGCGGGCGCGAAGTCCCCCTACGCCCCGCCCGGCGGCGACCCGTACGCCGCGCCGATGCCCGGCTACCCGGCCCCGGGCGCCTACCCCCCGCCGGGGGCCTATCCCGGCTACGCGATGCCGCCGGCCCGCACGAACACGATGGCAATCGTGGCGCTGGTCCTGTCGCTCGTCGGCTTCGCCTCGTGCATCACCGCGCCGATCGGCGCGATCATGGGCCACGTCGCCAGCAAGCAGATCCGGGAAACCGGTGAGCAGGGCGAGGGCATGGCCAAGGCGGCCATCATCGTGGGCTGGATCCTGACCGCTCTGCTGGTCGCCGTCATCATCTTCTACATCGTGATGATCGTGATCGCGATCGGCGCTTCCAGCACCAGCAGCAGCTACTGACGCCACCGGGCCGCCCCCGGCGAGGGGGCGGCCCGGTGTGCGGTCAGGACGCGGGCGGCGTGAACGAGGACGTACGGGACATGCCGGCGGCGCGGCCCTTGGCGGCGATCACGAGCGCCATCTTGCGGGACGCCTCGTCGATCATCTCGTCGCCGAGCATCACCGCGCCGAGCTTCCCGCCCGCCTCCGAGGTGTAGTAGTCGTACGCGTCGAGGATCAGCTCGGCGTGGTCGTAGTCGGCCTGCGCCGGCGAGTAGACCTCGTTCGCCGCGTCGATCTGGCCGGGGTGCAGCACCCACTTGCCGTCGAAGCCCAGCGCCGCCGAGCGCTTCGCCACCTCGCGGAACGCGTCCACGTCCCGGATCTGCAGGAACGGGCCGTCGATGGCCTGCTTGTCGTGCATCCGGGCGGCCATCAGGATGCGCATCAGGATGTAGTGGTAGGGGTCGCCCGGGTAGTCCGGGATCAGCGCGCCGACCACCAGCGACTTCATGTTGATCGAGGCCATGAAGTCGGCCGGGCCGAAGATGATCGTCTCGACCCGGGGCGAGGCGCCCGCGATGGCGTCCACGTTCACCAGCCCGGCCGCGTTCTCGATCTGCGCCTCGATGCCGATCCGGCCCACCTCCAGGCCGAGCGTCTTCTCGATCTGGGTGAGCAGCAGGTCCAGCCAGTGCACCTGCTCGGCGTTCTGCACCTTCGGCAGCATGATGCAGTCCAGGTTCGCCCCGGCGCCCTCGACCACCTCGATGACGTCCCGGTACGTCCACGGCGTGGTCAGGTCGTTCACCCGGACCACGCGGGTCTTGCCGGTCCAGTCGCCCTCGTTCAGCGCGGCCACGATGTTCTTGCGCGCGTCCGGCTTGGCCAGCGGCGCGACCGCGTCCTCCAGGTCCAGGAAGACCTGGTCGGCGGGGAGGCCCTGGGCCTTGCCGAGCATTTTGACGCTGGAGCCGGGTACCGCCAGGCAGGATCGGCGGGGGCGACCGACAGCGGTCATGGATGCGCTCCTTCCAGCGTCCGGCGCAGGCGCCGACGCAGCGGTGGATTTCGAGAACTTAACGATCCCAAAGGGCGTGGTGACGCCACGGTAACCTCGTGCCGTGACCGGGGTGAATGGACCTGTGGAAGATCTCACTGAGCGTCGGATCGTGGTGCTGACCGGGGCAAGCTCCGGCATCGGCCTGGCCGCCGCCGAGGAGCTGGCGCGCCGCGGCGACCAGGTGGTGCTCGTCGGCCGCGACCCGGCCCGGCTGCGCGCCGCGGGCGAGCGCGTCCGCGAGTGCTGCGGCGAGCAGCCCGAGCTGTTCCGCGCCGACTTCGCGGTGCTCGACGACGTACGCGGGCTCGCCGAACGGCTGCGCGAGCGGTACGACCGGATCGACGTGCTCGCCAACAACGCGGGCGCGATCGTGCTGGAACCGATCGCCACGGTCGACGGTTTCGAGCTGAGCATGCAGGCGAACCACCTCGCCCCGTTCCTGCTCAGCAACCTGCTGGCCGACCGGATCGGGCGGATGGTGGTCACCGGCTCGGACGCGCACCGCAGCGGCGTGCTCGACCCGGACGACCTCAACTCCGCGCTGCGCTCCTACCGGCCGTTCCGGGCGTACGGCACCAGCAAGCAGGCGAACATCCTGTTCACCGCCGAGGCGGCCCGGCGCTGGCCGGAGGTGCCGGCGCACGCGTTCCACCCGGGCGTGGTGCGTACCCGCTTCGGCAACGAGAGCCGGATCGTGGCGCTCGGCATGCGGCTGCTGCCGTTCCGCAGCCCGGAGAAGGGCGCGGAGACGCTGGTCTGGCTCGCCTGCCAGGATCCGTCCCGGCTGATCGACGGCGGCTACTACGCCGACCGCAAGCCGCACCGGCCCCGGCCCAAGGCGGCCGACCCGTCGCTCGCCGCCCGGCTCTGGACGGCCAGCGCGAAGGCGGTCGGCATCGACGTCTGAGGGCCACCGCGACCGCCGGTCCGCTGGGACACTCGACGCCATGACGACGGGGAACGAGGTCCTGCTGGTCGCGTTGGTCGACCTGAGCGCCGACGCGGACGCCGGGCGGCGCTACGAGGACGCGGTGCTGGCGCTGCTCGGCCGGCACGGCGGCGAGTTGGAACGGCGGCTGCGTACCGGCGACGGGGAGACCGAGGTGCACGTGATCCGGTTCGCGGCCCGCGCCGGCCTGGACGCGTTCCTGGCCGACCCGGACCGCGCCGCGCTGCGCGCCGAGCTGGGCGACGCCGCGCCCGCCACCCGGGTGCTGGAGGTACGCGACGTCTGAGCTGCGCCTCTTCCCTCACTTCATCACGCGAGGGCGCCGAGAACAAGACTTGATCTTGGGGCTGGTGAGACGCATGGTCTGGGCATGGACTTCGATCCCCTGGCCACCGCCCGCCGGGCGCTCTGGATCGGCGGCGCGCAGTGGGCCGGCAAGACGACACTCGCTGTCACGTTGGCGCTGCGGTACGGGCTGACCACGTACCTCTACGACCGCCACGACGCGCGAGGGCACGACGACCGGCGGATCGCCGACCGGATCCGCCGAGGTGAGCCGCCGGACGGTCCGGACGCGGAGGCGACCTGGGTGACGACGGACCCCGAGCGGATGGCAGCCGAGACCCTCGCCGGGTTTCCGCGCCGCTTCGAGTGGGTGCTGGACGACCTGAGCGCGCTGGTGAGCGGCCGTCGGGTGGTCGCCGAGGGCTGGGGGCTGCGCCCCGAACTGGTCGCACCGGTCGTCGAGTCGACCCGGCAGATGGTGGTGCTGGTGCCGACGCCGGAGTTCCGCGCGTACCAGCTGGAACGGCTGCCGCGGGCGACGGCCCGCCATCCCGGGGTGAGCGACCCGGAGCGGGCGTGGCGTCATCGGATCGCGCGCGACGAGCTGGTCGCCGCCGACGCGGTCGCCGGCGCCCGGGCGCTCGGGGTACGCGTGATCGAGGTGGACCTCGGCCGGGACGCCGAGGCGGTCGCCGCGCTGGTCGCCAACCACTTCGCCGGATACCTCTGAGGTCACGCCACGTGCACCGGGACGCTCGTGACCACCACGCCGGGCAGCGCCCGCAACGCGGTCCGCAGCCGCTGCTCGGCGCGGCTGTGCAGCAACCGGTACCGCCGCCGGCGCAGCACCACCTCCGGCACGATCACGGTGAGCGTCAGATCCGGGCTCGCGGTGTGCAGCGCCTCCAGGTAGTGCGCGAGCGGCCCGATCACCGACCGGTACGGCGACACGATCGTCTCCAGCCGCAGGTGGTCGCCCCAGGTCCGCCACTGGTCCCGGAACCGGTCCGCCTCGTCCTGCGCCGGAGCGATGTGCACGGCGAGCGTCGGCCGCCCGAGTGACGTCGCGTACGCCAGCGCGCGCAGCGACGCCCGGTTCAGCCGGGCCACCGGCACCACCACCAGGTGGCGTACCTGCTGGGGCAGTTCGTCGCACTCGGCGGGCGGCGCGGGCGGCGGCGAGTGCAGCGCCAGCGCACCGTGCAGCCGGTCGTAGTGCCTGTGGATCCGGCGGAACAGCAGCACCAGCAGCGGCACCGCGAGCACCACAACCCAGGCGCCCTCGGCGAACTTGGCGACCGCCGCGGTCAGCAGCACCAGACCGGACAGCGTCGCGCCGACCGCGTTCAGCGCGAGCCGGCGGCGCCAGCCCGGTCCCCGGCGGCGTCGCCAGTGCACCACCATCCCGGTCTGGGACAGCGTGAAGGCGAGGAAGACGCCCACCGCGTAGAGCGGGATCAGCCGCTCGGTGTGCCCGCCGAACGCGACGAACACCAGCACGGCCGTCAGCGCCAGCGCCACCAGCCCGTTGCTGAACGCCAGCCGGTCGCCCATGTGCAGGAACCGGCGCGGCGCGTGCCCGTCCCGGGCCATGAAGAACAGCAGCCGGGGAAAGTCGTTGAACGCCGTGTTCGCCGCGAGCAGCAGGATCAGCGCGGTGGTGGCCTGGAGGATCGCGTACCCGGGTCCGCTGGGGAACGTCACCCGGCCGAGCTGGGACAGCAGCGTCTCGTCCGCCCGGGGCGCCAGGCCGTCGAGGTGGATCAGCCCGACCAGGCCGGCGAAGAGCGTGACCAGCATGGCCACCATCCAGCCCAGCGTGGTGCGGGCGTTGCGCCACTCGGTCGGACGGAACGCCGGCACCGCGTTGGAGACCGCCTCGATGCCGGTCATCGATACCGCCCCGGAGGAGAACGCCCGCAGCACCAGCAGCAGGCCCAAGCCCTCGGCGGCCGGCGCCGAGGGCGGCGGCAGCGGCGCGAAACCCCGCGAGGCGGCCTTCGCGTACCCGACCGCCAGCACCGCGAGCAGCACCACCACGAACGCGTACGTGGGCAGCACGAAGATGTTCCCGGCGGTGCGTACGCCGCGCAGGTTCCCGGCCAGCAGCACGGCGATCACCAGCACGCCGAGCGGCACCGTCCACCGGTCGAGCCCGGGCAGCGCCGAGGTGACCGCGTGCACCCCGGCCGCGATCGACACCGACACGGTCAGCACGTAGTCGAGCATCAGCCCGGCCGCGGCGGCGAGTCCCGGCGTACGCCCGAGGTTGTCCCCCGCGACGATGTACGAGCCGGCGCCGTGCGGGTATGCCGGGATGGTCTGCCGGTACGACAGGCCGACCGCGACCATCAGCACCACCAGCACGGCGGCGAGCGGCAGGGCCAGCCCGAGCGCGGCGCTCCCGGCCAGCACCAGCACCGCGAGCATCGCCTCCGGCCCGTACGCCACGGAGCTGAGCAGGTCCGAGGAGAGCACCGGCAGCGCGACCAGCTTGCGCATCCGCTCGTACAACACTGACGCGCTGGACAACGGCGGACCGAACAGGGTCCGGCGGACCCGGGCGACCGACCGGCCGGCCCGGTTGCCGGGCAGGTCCGCCGCGCCGGTGGCGACCAGTTCGCCCGGCTGCGCCACGGTGAACATGTCGATCGGCGCCAGCCGGCCGAACCGGGTCGGCGCCGGCTGGTGGTCGTGCCGCCCGAGCGTCGGGTCGACCGGCAGGTCGTCGGCGCGGCGCGGGCCGCGCCACCGCTCGCCGATCCGGCCGAGCGCCGCCCGTTCCTCGTCGCCGAGCGGCGGAAACTCGGCCGAGGGCGTGACGACGGTGCCCGCCTGCGCCGCGTCGTCCCGCTCCGTCCCCACCCTGAGCACTTTCGTGCAAACCGGACCGCCCGGTGGCCGGAACGGCGCGACTTCGCCCCGACTGGCTCAGTCGGGCGCGTCGCCGGGCCGCCGCGCCCGCGTCGCGTCGCCGAGCGGGGTCGGGTCGGCGGGCGCGGCGACCGGCGTGACGCGGCGACCGGCCCGCGCCCCGCCGAGCACCACCACCGCCACGCCGGCCAGCAGCAACGCCAGGCCCGGCAGGGCCAGGGGCCGGGGCAGCTGATCCAGCCACACCCAGCCGATCAGGGCCGCGCCGGGCGCCTCCAGGAGGATCAGCACGCTCACGGTGGTCGCGGAGACCCGGTGCAGGGCGTAGTTGAACATCGAGTGGCCGAGCAGTTGGGCGCCGGCCACCAGGCCGAGGATCGCCAGCCAGGTCGGGCCGTCGAAGCCGTGCAGGCGTACCCCGCCGAGCAGACACACCACCAGCAGGACCAGCGCGCACACGCCGTAGCAGACGGTGGTGTAGGTGGTGGTGCTGATGCTGGCCCGGGCCCGCTCGCCGAAGGCGGTGTAGACGGCCGCGAACAGGCCGCCGACCACCGCGAGCAGGTCACCGGCGAACGCGCGGCCGGAGACGCCGAAGTCCGCGCCGGTGGCGAGCGCCGCGCCGAGCACGGCCACCGCGATGCCGGCCCACATCGCCGACGGCAGCCGCCGTCCCTGCCAGCGGGCGATCAGGCCCTGCCACACCGGCTGCGTCGCGCCGAGCGCGGTCGCGGCCGCGACCGAGGTGAGCTGCGCGCTCGGCATCCAGGTGGCGAAGTGTGCGGCCAGCGCCACCCCGGAGAGTACGCAGTAGAGGCCCTCGCGCCGGCCCGGCCCGACCGTCAGGGCGCGCAGTTCGGCCCGTCGACGGGTCAGCGCCACCGGCCCCAGGACCACCGCCGACAACGCGGTACGCCAGAACGCGACAGCGAGCGCCGAGGCGGCGGCGAACGCCACGAGCGGCGCCGAGGACGACACCGAGGCGACAGCGAGGGCGAGCGCGCCCACCGTCAACACGTCGAGCGGCGGGCGGTGCGGAACGGTCGGCACGAACGGTAATCGTCCCACGGACACCCGACAGACACGGAAAGTCAGCACTCCGTTACGATCGTGCGTCCCGGCGATCTCCCCCTCGACGTCCGGAGGCGTTCCCTCATGCCCAGATTCCAGGCGGTGCTGTTCGACTTCTTCGGCACCCTGACGCACGGCGTCCGGCGCGGCGCCGCCCACCGCGCCACCGCCGAACTGCTCGGCTGCTCCACCGAGGCGCTGGTGGAGGTGCTGCACGGCAGCTTCTACGAACGGGCCAGCGGTTCCTTCGGGAACGCCGAGTCCACCATGCGCTGGGTGTGCGCCCGGCTCGGCGTCCACCCGTCCGACGCGGCGGTGCGCGCCGCCGTCGCCACCCGCCACCGGGCCGTACGGGCCGACACCCGGCTACGCGCGGAGGCGGTTTCGGTGCTGGCCGCGCTGCGCCACCGGGGCGTCGGCACCGGGCTGGTCAGCGACTGCACGCACGAACTGCCGGCGTTCCTGCCACAGCTCGCGGTCGCGCCGCTGCTCGACGCCCAGATCTTCTCGGTACGCCTCGGACGCTGCAAACCGGACCCGGAGCTGTACCTCGCCGCCTGCTACCGGCTCGGCCAAGCCCCGGCCGACTGCCTCTACGTCGGGGACGGCGACAGCCAGGAACTGACCGGCGCGGAACGGGCCGGGCTGAGCGCGGTCCGGCTGGCCGCGCCGGACCTCGCCGGCCACGTGGTCCTCAACGCCGACCACGGCTTCGACGGGCCGTCGCTGACCTCGCTGACGGACGTGCTCGACCTGCTCGACCCGGTCGCCGTCGCCTGACCCGGCGCGTCGGTCGGTTCGCGGTCAGCGGCGACGGACGCGGTGCAGGCGGAACGGCTTGCGGACGGCCCGCACCACGGGGGCGGGCCGGGGCTGCTCACTCAGCGAGCCGTCCGGCAGGTCGGCGCCGGTCACGGCGGTGCCGGCGGGCGTGAGCCGGTTGAGCGCGCACCCCTGCGCCGCCCACCGCTCCACCAGGTCGACGGCGGTCCCTGAGGCGTTGAGCCGCTTCGCCGCGACCAGCGGCGCGGCGGTGTCCCACTCCTCGGTGCCGGGCCGCAGCCGGGTCACCCGCGCCGACCAGGTGACGATCCGTCCGCCGTGGTCGCCGCGCAGCGTGACCTCGGCCGTCTCGCTGTCGGCCAGCCCGGCGGCGGCCTGCTCACCGGGGCCGGTGACCACCAGCAGCGTGCCGTCCAGCGGGAGGCACCACAGCGCGTACGCCGGGCCGCCGCCACTGCTCACCCAGCAGACAGCGGCCTTCTTCACCGCCTCGTCCACCAGCGGAGGAGTCACCCGCTCGTCCACCTCGTCACTCACCCCGCCATCCTCCCCCATCCCGGCCCATCCCTCCCGCCCTCACCCTCACCCGCCCACCCGGTTCCGCCTCCGGCCGGTTGATCAAGGAGTTTGTGTCCTCCAGCGGCCCGTTCGCCGACACAAACTCCTTGATCACCGGGGTGAGCCCTCCGGGCGGAGGGCGAGGCGAGGGCAGAGGGCGGAGGGCGGGGTCAGCCGATGAAAGGGGGGACGGTGATCTCGCCTCGGGCCACCGGCATCACCTGGCCGGAGACGGTCGCGCCCAGCGCCAGCCCGCCGGAGGCGGTCACCGTGCAGGTCAGCGTGGAGGGGCGGTGCATCTCGATGCCCTGCCGGACCGTGTACTCCGCGCGCCCCTCGCCGGGCAGCAGCCCGCTGGCGACCAGCCACACGCCCAGCCCGAGAGCGGCCGAGCCGGTCGCCGGGTCCTCGGGCACGCCGAGCCCCGGCACGAAGACCCGGGCGTGCGCGGTTTGCGAATCGGCGTCCCAGGAGAAAAGGCTGACGTGCTCCACGCCGTACCGCTCCGCCGCCGCCGTGTTCAACCGTGCCCGGGCCACCGCGTCCGGGCGTACCGGAAGGTAGGGGAACTCCAGACCGCACCCGGCGACGCGCGGTGGCGGGCCGACGTGGTCGGGGCCGGTGAGGCCGACCATCTCCAGCAGCGGTTCCGGGTCGAGTTCCGGGCCGAGCGTGGGCGTGCCGCCGGTGAGCGTCGCGCCGGTGGCGGTCACCTCGATCGGCAGGACGCCGGCACCGCACTCCTGGGTGACCCGGCCCGCCTCGAAGACGCCGCGCCGGCTCGCGGTCACCGCGGCGCCGACGCTCGGGTGCCCGGCGAAGGGCAGTTCGTCGGCCGGGGTGAAGATCCGCGCCCGGTAGGTGGCGCCCACCTGTGTGGGCGGGAGCACGAAGACCGTCTCGGACAGGTTGAACTCCAGCGCGAGCGCCTGCATCTGCTCGGTGGCCAGCCCTTCCGCGCCGAACACCACGGCCAGCGGGTTGCCGGCGAAGGGGCGGTCGGTGAAGACGTCCACGATCTCGTAGCCCAAGGTCGACATGCTGTTAGAGAGTAGGCCCTTAGGCTGGTGCCCGTGAGCACGCCGAACCGGGTCTACCTCGCTCGACTCGCCGGAGTCGCCGTTTTCGACCCGAACGGCGACCAGGTCGGCCGCGTCCGGGACGCGGTGGCGCGGATGCGCGCGACCCAGCGACCGCCGGAGGTGGTCGGCCTGGTCGCCGAGATGCCGATGCGGCGCCGCATCTTCCTCTCCATCAACCGGATCACCTCCATCGATCCGGACGGCGTGGTGCTCGGCAGCGGCACCCTCAACCTGCGCCGCTTCGAGAAGCGCCCGAACGAGCTGCTGGTGCTCCAGGAACTGCTCGACCGCCGGGTCCAGGTCGAAGGCGGGCAGGCCGGGTCCGTGGTGGACGTGGCCATGGAGTGCAGCCGCGGCGGCGAGTGGACGCTGAGCCGGGTCGCCGTCCGCCAGCACACGGGCCGGCTCACCCGGCGCGGCCACCTCCACCAGGTGGACTGGGACCGGGTGCACGGCCTGGGCGCGGTGGGCGACAACCGGGGTACGGCGAACCTGCTCGCCATCCTGGAGGACCTGCGCCCGGCCGACCTCGCCAACGCCCTCCAGGACCTGCCCGACGCCCGGCGCAACGAGGTGGCCGCCGCGCTCGACGACGAGCGCCTGGCCGACGTGCTCGGCGAGCTGCCCGAGCACGACCAGGTGGAGATCCTTGCCGCGCTGGACCGCCAGCGCGCCGCCGACGTGCTGGAGGAGATGGAACCGGACGACGCCGCCGACCTGCTCAACGAGCTGTCCCCGCCGGAGCAGGACGTGCTGCTCGACCTGATGGAGCCGGACGAGGCCGACCCGGTACGCCAGTTGCTGCGCTACGCCTCCGGCACCGCCGGCAGCGTGATGACCTCGGAGCCGGTGATCCTGCCGCCGGACGCCACGGTGGCAGAGGCGCTGGCCCGGATCCGGGAGCCGCAGCTCTCGCCCACGGTGGCCGCCCAGGTCTTCGTGACCCGCGCCCCACTGACCACGCCCACCGGCCGCTACCTGGGTATGGTGCACTTCCAGCGGTTGCTCCGGGAACCTCCGGCCGATCTGCTCGGCGGCATCGTGGTCAACGACATCGACCCGCTGCGGACGTCGACGCCGCTGCCCGAGATCACCCGCCGGATGGCGACGTACGACATGGTGAGCATGCCGGTGGTGGACCGTAACAACCGCCTGGTCGGCGCGGTGACAGTGGACGACGTGCTCGACCACTCCCTGCCGCGGGACTGGCGGGACCGGGACCCGGCATTCCCCTCGTCCGCCACCGACGACGGCACCCTGGACGGCGACGATGAGTGATCAGCGACGGGGCGACCGGCTGGACCAGCCGCGCGCCCCGCGGAACCTGCGGCTGCGCCGGGTCGACGCGGAGACGTTCGGCCGCTGGGCCGAGGGCATCGCCCGGGGCATGGGTACGGCGAACTTCCTCGTCTACATGACGCTGATCCTGGTCGCCTGGTTCCTGTGGAACACGCTGGCCCCGGCGAACCTGCGCTTCGACCCGTACACCTTCACGTTCCTGACCTTGATCCTGTCGTTGCAGGCGTCGTACGCGGCGCCGCTGATCCTGCTCGCGCAGAACCGGCAGGCGGACCGGGACCGGATCGCGATGGACGAGGACCGGCGGCGGGCCACGCTGCAGAAGGCGGACACGGAGTACCTGGCGCGGGAGATAGCCGCGCTGCGGATCGCGATGGGTGACGTGGCGACCCGGGACTTCCTCCGCTCCGAGCTGACCCGGCTGGGTGAGGAGCTGGACGAGGCCGCCGAGCGGCGGCGCAAGCTGGAGCGGCGGCAGCAGGAGCGGGGAGCCCGCCGGGCGGCCGGCGGCGAACGGCTGGACGAGCCCCGGGACGAGCTGGACGGCGACTTCGCGCGGGGCGGTCGATACGAGGGCTGACCGGCCATCGAATCGCTCACACCGCCCCCGCCAGCGGCGGTGGCCGATGACCCGCGACGTAGCATTGCGGGCATGTCAGCACCCGTCAGCACCGTCTCCGACGCGATCCAGGCCGCCCTGGCCACCGTCAACGACCCGGAGATCCGCCGGCCGATCACCGAACTCGGCATGGTCCAGTCCGCCGAGCGGGACGACGACGGCGTGGTCCGGGTGGAGCTGCTGCTCACCGTGGCCGGCTGCCCGCTGAAGGACAAGCTGCGCAGCGACATCACCGCCGCGGTCGGCGCGGTGCCCGGCGTCAGCGGCGTGGAGATCGTCTTCGGGGTGATGAGCCCGGAGCAGCGCCAGGAGCTGCAGTCGAAGCTGCGTGGCGGTGGCGCCACGGCCGAGCCGGTGATCCCGTTCGCCCAGCCCGGCTCGCGGACCCGCGTCTACGCGGTCGCCAGCGGCAAGGGCGGCGTCGGCAAGTCGAGCGTCACCGTCAACCTGGCCGCCGCGCTCGCGTCCCGGGGCCTGTCGGTGGGTGTGGTGGACGCGGACATCTACGGCCACTCGGTGCCCCGGATGCTCGGCGCCGACGGCGCACCGACCCGCGTCGAGGACATGATCATGCCGCCGCAGTCGCACGGCGTGAAGGTCATCTCGATCGGCATGTTCACCCCCGGCAACGCCGCTGTGGTCTGGCGCGGGCCGATGCTGCACCGGGCACTCCAGCAGTTCCTCGCCGACGTCTACTGGGGCGACCTGGACGTCCTCCTGCTCGACCTGCCGCCGGGCACCGGCGACATCGCGATCTCGGTGGCCCAGCTGCTGCCGAACGCGGAGATCCTGGTGGTCACCACGCCGCAGGCGGCCGCCGCCGAGGTGGCCGAGCGGGCCGGCGCGATCGCGTTGCAGACCCACCAGCGGGTGGTCGGCGTCATCGAGAACATGTCCTGGCTGGAGATGCCGGACGGCTCCCGGATGGAGGTCTTCGGGGCCGGTGGCGGCGCGGCGGTGGCCGAGTCGCTGACCCGGACCATCGGCGCGCAGGTGCCGGTGCTGGGGCAGATCCCGCTGGACACCCGGGTACGCGAGGGCGGCGACGCCGGTCAGCCGATCGTGCTGGCGCAGCCGGACGCGCCGGCCGCGAAGGCCATGTTCCAGGTCGCCGACCGTCTGGCCGTGCGCCGCGAGTCCCTGCTCGGCAAGCCGCTGGGCCTCAAGCCCGCCGGCCGCTGACCCGGCCACCCACCCACCGCTCCCCGCCGCCCCTTCCCGCCCGCCGGGAGGGGGCGGGACCTTTTCCGGGGTCGATCATGAGGTTGACGGTCGCCGGGGCGGCGTGTCGCGCCGTCAACTTCATGATCAGCGCGACAAGAGGGCCGTCAGGTGGCGTCGTCGTAGGACGGGCGGGGGGCCGGCGGCGTCGGCGTGGGCGTGCCGGTGGCCACGCTGGGGGTACGCAGGTCGGCGGCCTTCGCGACGTCCTTCAGCTCGTCGTGCACGCCGGTGACGTCCGAGCGCAGGTTGTCGTACATGCTCTGCAGCGGCTTGCGGATCGCCTGCTCGTCGTCCTCGCTGAGCAGGTGCTTGCGGATGAACGCCTTGGGGTGCAGATCCTCCAGCTGGATGTCCGTGCCCAGCTCGCGGCTCAGGTCGCCGGTGGCGTTGCGCGCCATGTTGCGCAGGTTGCGGACCATCCGGAGACCGTCGTTGATGACGTTGGGCAGCCGATCCCCGAAGATCAACAGCGCCAGAAGCAGCAGGACGCCGATCTCCCACCAGTTCAGGTTCTCGAACACCGCGGCCTCCTCGTCCGTGTCAGGGCAAGACTACGCACGTCAGGTGACCGTCCGGGAGGGGGTGACCGGTGCTCACTTCGCGTCAGCGGCGAGCGTCACCGACGCGTTCTGCCGCGACGACCCACGCCGGTACTCGACTGTCACCACCGACCCGGGCGCGTACTTGCGCACCAGGGCCACCAGATCGGTCGGGTCGGTCATCGGATGGCCGTCCAGCCGCAGCACCACGTCCCCGGTACGCAGCCCGGCGGCCGCCGCCGGGCCGGCCGGCTCGACCGCGTTGAGGCGTACCCCGCCGCCGGTGGCGCCGGTGCCGCCGACCTGGGCGCCGATCACCGTACGCCGGGCCTTGCCGGTGCCGATGATGTCCTCGGTGATCCGCTTCGCCTGGTTGATCGGGATGGCGAAGGCAAGGCCGATGTTGCCGGCCTCCTGCCCGTCCGCCACGAGTGACTTGATCGTCGAGTTCACCCCGACCACCCGGCCGGCCCCGTCAACGAGCGGGCCGCCGGAGTTGCCGTGGTTGACGGCCGCGTCGGTCTGGATCGCGGCGTAGTAGCGGATCGGCCCGCCCGGCTCGCCGGCCTGCATCGTCCGGTCCAGCGCGCTCACGATGCCGGCGGTGACGGTGTTTGCGAGCGACAGCGGCGAACCGACCGCGAGCACCGGGTCACCGACAGCCAGGGCGTCGGAGTCGCCGAACTGCACCGGGGCCAGCCCGGTGCGGGAGACTTTGATCACTGCGATGTCCGACTCCGGGTCCTGCCCGACCACGGTGCCCGCGGCGGTGCTGCCGTCGTTGAACACGACTGTCGCCTTGCCGGGGCCGTCGGCGACCACGTGGTCGTTGGTGACGATGTGCCCCTCGGCGCTGACCACGAAGCCGGAACCCTCGCTGGTGCCGCCGAGACTGACCACCCGGATGGTGACCACGCTGGGCAGGACCCGCTCGGCGACGCCCGCGAGCGACTCCGGCTTGCGCTGGGCCAGCGCCGGAGCCTGCCCGGACTGCGCGCCGAGCGTCGGCACGTCCCCGCCGCGCAGGAGGGCGTACGTCAGGGCGCTGCCCAGGGAACCGGCCAGCAACGCCGTGACCAGCGAAATCAGCACCACCTGGCGCAGCCCTGGCCGGGTCGGCAGGTCCGGATCGGTGACCGGCTCCGGCTCACCCGCCCCGGGCGCCGGCGCGGCCGGAACCACCACTGCGGCCGGCGCGTACGGGTCCCGCCAGGGGTCGGCGAGCGCGTCCGACCACCACGGCGACGTCGCCTGACCCGGGGCGTCCTGCGCGGGTCGTCCCGGCGCCGGTCCACCCGGTGCCGGCGATCCGCCGGGCCGGCGCCAGTCCCAGCCGTCGGTCACGTCGGTGCCTCCCAGTCCGTCCCCCTGGCCCCGTGCCGGAGACCGGCGGAGCCGGACGACCGTGACGCACGGGACGCATCCAGGATTACACGGATGACGCGAATGGAGTCAGGGGTTGCCCTCCGTGACCGCTCCACCGCGGACTCGCGGCTGCGCGGGTACCGGCCCGCCTCTACGCTCACAGTGCATACCGCCCCTCGCACCAGTCCGCCCCCGGAGGTGTCCCATCGCCACGGTCGCCGGTCACGGCAGTTCGACGGCCCAGGCGCTTCACTTCGCCGAGTCGTACGTCACCGAGGACCTCGTGCTGCGCACGGCCCGCGCCCTCGCCCACGAGGTGGGGGTGGAAGCGGTCACGCCCGGCTCGGGCGCCGCCCTGCGGCTGCTCGCCGCCGCCGGCAGCGCCCGGGCGGTGGTGGAGATCGGCACCGGCACCGGGGTGAGCGGCGTCTGGCTGCTGCGTGGCATGCGCCCCGACGGGGTGCTCACCACTATCGACGTCGAGGTGGAGTACCAGCGCATCGCCCGTCGGCTGTTCCAGGAGGCGGGTTTCCCGTCGGGACGTACCCGGATCATCACCGGCCGGGCCCTCGACGTGCTGCCCCGGCTCGCGGACGGCGCCTACGACCTGCTCTTCGTGGACGCGGCGGCCACCGGCTTCGCGGCGTACGTGGACGCGGCGCTGCGGCTGCTGCGCCCCGGCGGGGTGCTCGCGCTCAACGGCGCGCTCGCGGCGGGCCGGATCGGCGATCCGGCCGCGCGGGACGTCGAGACGGTCACCGTGCGGGAGACCATCAAGACGATCCGCGAGTCGGAGAACTGGGTGCCCGCGCTGCTGCCGGTCGGCCACGGCCTGCTCGCCGCTGTGAAGAGCTAGATCAGCCCAATGTCGCCAGCCAGCGCAGCAACCCCCGTACGCCCCAGCCGGTGGCGCCCTTGACCAGCTCGCCGTGCGTGTCGTCGGACCACGACGGCGCGGACATGTCCAGGTGCGCCCAGCGGTCCCGCAGGTCACCGGTGAACTCCCGCAGGTACAGCGCGGCCACCACCGAGCCGGCCCCCCGCGCCGGGGAGCTGTGCAGGTCGGCGACGTCGCTGGCCAGGTGTTCGACGTAGTCGTCGGCGAGCGGCATCCGCCAGGCCCGCTCACCGGCCGCGGTGATCGCGTCGAGCAGGTCGCCGGCCAGGGCGTCGTTCTCGCTGTAGAGCGCCGCGTGCCGCTTGCCGAGGGCCACCGCGTTCGCGCCGGTCAGCGTGGCCAGGTCGACGAGCAGGTCGGGTTTCAGCTCGCGGGCCGCGTACGCCATCGCGTCGGCGAGCACCAGCCTGCCCTCCGCGTCGGAGTTGGTGCTCTCGCTGGTCAGCCCGCCGTAGTGCCGGATCACGTCGCCGGGGCGGAACGCCGACCCGCTGACCATGTTCTCGGCGAGCGGGGCCAGCGTGGTGACCCGTACCGGCAGCCCCAGCTCGGCGGCGCCGAGCGTCGCGGCGATCACGGCGGCGGCCCCGGCCATGTCCTTGCGCATGAGCTTCATGGCGGGCACCGGCTTGATCGAGATGCCGCCGGTGTCGAACGTGATGCCCTTGCCGACGAGCACCACGTGGGTGCGCGCGCCCTCCGGCCGCCAGTCCAGCTCGACCAGGCGCGGGCCGCTGGCGGAGCCACCGCCGACGGCCAGGATGCCGCCGAAGCCCTCGGCCGCCAGCTCCTGCGGGCCGCGTACCCGCAGGTGCAGGCCGGTACGGCCGGACGCGGCGCCGGCGACCTGCGCGGCGAACCACTCGGGGTTCTTGGTGGACGAGGGCGTGTTCGTCAGGTCCCGGGCCAGGCGGGTCATCTCGGCGGTGGTCCGGGCGGCGTCGAGCGTGCCGGCGAGGGCCTCCGGGTCGTCGACGAGCACCAGCGCCTCGGCCAGGGCGGGACGTCCGCCGGCCTCGGTGAGCCGGAAGCGGTATGAGCCGAGCAGCAGGCCCTCGGCCAGGCCGCGCAGCGCCGCCGTCGCCTCGGCGGGAAGCGCGATAGTGATCTGCGTCTCATCCTTCGCCGCGCGGGCCAGCGCGGCCCCCGCGGCACGCCAGTCGTGCTCCTCGCCGTTCCCGACGCCGAGCAGCCACAGCCGTCCCGGAGCGCCACCGGGACGCAGGTGCTCGCGCACCTCACCGGCGGCGCCGGTGAGCCGGGTGGCGGGCAGCACCGCGGCGGCCTCGGCCCGGACGTCCTCGCCGGGCGACACCGCGGTCGGGACCAGCTCGGCCGGAGAGCCCGGCTTCCCGGGACGGACGGGCAGGGCGAGAGCGTCGGACCCCACGGGTCCGCTCACCAGACGAATGACCAGCACGCTGGACCGTACCTCCGAAACGGTTTCAACGGGGACGTCTCATCGCTCGCCCACCGAGGAAGGCCCTGAGCCACCGGCGACGCCGGTGGCTCAGGGTATGACGAACCGCCCGCGCGGCGGACGCCACGCGGGCACTCCTCGAATCAGCCCGCTGCCGCCTTCAGCGCGTCACCCAGTGCGGTGGCCTCGTCGGGAGTCATCTCGACGACGAGCCGGCCACCACCCTCCAGCGGGACACGCATGACGATGCCCCGGCCCTCCTTGGTGACTTCCAGCGGACCGTCGCCCGTCCGCGGCTTCATCGCCGCCATGTTGTCTCCCCTCAGACCTACACCAGGGTCGGTGAGTTGCCCCACAGCCACTTCGCCATCGCCAACCGCAACCGTCGCGGAGGCTCGACCAACGATTTTCCCTGATGAACACCGCCGGACCCAAACCGAAGCAGCATTGATGTAACAGCATCTAGCTTATCTTGGATAGGCCTGTCACAATGTGCGGTCATGCAGGCACGGTCGGCACTCTTCGACCTGTACGGCGACCACCTCCGAGCCCGGGGTGGCCGCGCACCCGTCGCCGCCCTGGTCAAGCTGCTCGCCCCGCTCGGGATCGCCCCACCGGCGGTGCGAACCGCGGTCAGCCGGATGGTCCGTCAGGGCTGGCTGGACCCGCTCCGGCTCGCCTCCGGACCCGGGTATTCGATCACCCCGAAGGCGGCCCGTCGACTCGACGAGGCGGCGTCGCGGATCTACCGGACCGGACGGCACAGCTGGGACGGACGGTTCGACCTCCTGGTGCTCACCCCACCCACGTCCCGCCGCGACCGGCAGCGGCTCGCCGCCAACCTCACCTTCCTCGGCTACGGCACGCTCGACGACTGCACCTGGGTCGCCACCCGGGCCGGCGAGGACGTCGACCTGCTGCTCGACGAGGCGGGCGTGCGCTACGAGCGGTTCACCGCCGCCCACACCGCCGGCACGCCCGGCGCGATGGGAGTGGTCCGCCGCGCCTGGGACCTGGCCGAGATCGGCCGGGCGTACGAGCGCTTCGTCGCCGACCAGAAGCCGCTCCTGTCCGGCGTCACGGTGCGCAGCAGCGACGAGGACGCGTACGCGGCCCGGTTCCGGCTCGTGCACGCGTGGCGTACGTTCCTGTTCCGGGACCCGCAGCTGCCACCGGCGCTGCTGCCCGAGCGGTGGCCGGGCACCAGCGCGGCCAGCTTCTTCGACCGGCACGCCGCCCGGCTCCGGCCGGCCGCGGACCGGTACGTCGAGCAGTGCCTCGACGCGAGCAACCGCCTCGCCAGACAGAAGGGTCGTTAGAAACGTGACCGAGCCGCTCCTCGTCGACCGCACCGACGCCGTCGTAACTCTGACGCTGAACCGCCCGACGGCGATGAACTCGCTCGACGTGGCGCTCAAGGAGGCGCTCCGGGACACCCTGGCCGAGCTGGAGACCGACCGCTCCTGCCGGGCCGTGGTGCTGACCGGCGCGGGCGGCTCGTTCAGCGCCGGACAGGACCTGCGCGAGCACGTGCGGACGCTGGACTCGGCCGGCACCGACCCGCTGGGCACGGTCCGGGCGCACTACAACCCGATCGCCGCCCGGCTGGCCAACCTGCCCAAGCCGGTGGTCGCCGCGGTGCGCGGCATGGCCGCCGGGGCGGGCGCCTCACTGGCCCTGCTCGCCGACTTCCGCATCGGCGGCCCGAAGACCCGCTTCCTGATGGCCTTCGCCGGGGTGGGGCTGGCCGCCGACACCGGCGCGTCCTGGACGCTGCCCCGGCTGGTCGGCCACGCCAAGGCCGTCGAGCTGCTGATGCTCGCCGAGCCGGTGGGCGCCGAGGAGTCCTGCCGGCTGGGCCTGCTGACCCGGCTGGTGGACGACGACGAGCAGGTGCTCCCGGCCGCGCAGGAGCTGGCCGCGCGGCTCGCCGCCGGCCCGACCGTCGCGTACGGGGCGATCAAGCGCCAGCTCTCCATCGCCGACGCCGGCACGCTCGCCGACGCGCTGGCCGCCGAGGCGCAGGCGCAGGCGATCTGCGGCGCCACCGCCGACCACCACGCCGCCACCAAGGCGTTCGTCAACAAGCAGAAGCCGGTCTTCGAGGGCCGCTGAACCCGCGCCGGGCCGGGTGCCGGGAATACCCCGCGCGCCCGCTCAGCGGGCCACGTAGCCGCCGTCGATAGGGATCGTGTGCCCGGTGACCCAGGCCGCGTCGTCGGAGGCGAGGAAGAGCACCACGGCCGGCCGGCGCCGGCCCCCGTCCGGACGCTACCGCTCGGGACGGGGGTTCAGTCGTCCTCTTCCGGATCCTGGTTGGCCTCGGCCCCGAGCACGAACGCCTGCATGGCCAGCTCGTCGCCGTAGGGCGAGACGAACGCCGGCAGCTCACGCGGACCCAGCTCCTGCACGTAGGACCAGAAGATCCGGACCGCCTCGGCCCGCGACGCCGCCTCGATCGGCAGGTCCAGGCTGACCAGCCAGGTGCTGCGGGCGGGCGGCGGGCCGATCCGGTCGGCCAGCGCGCGCCAGCGGGCCGGGTCGAGCGCGACCACCGGCCCGTCCGGCGCCGGGCCGTCGACCGGAACCGGCTCGTCCAGCGCCCGCCGGGTGTACGTGACCACGAGCGACCCGGTCGCCGGGTCGGACTGCGGGTCGTCCGGGTCCTCCCGGATCTCGGACGAGGCAAACGCGACCCGGCCGAGCGCGACCAGCCGCAGCGGCTCGCCGACGAGCACCGCGACCCGGTCGCCGGGCCGCGGGCGGGCCGCCCCGGCCGGCCCGGTCAGCTCCAGCACGTCGTGGTGCACCAGCCGCTCGGCCTCGAAGCGCTCGGCCGGCAGCAGCACCGCCCAGGCGCCGGTAGTGGTCTCACCGTCGGTCGTCCCGCTCGTACGCGGCTCGGTGTCGGTCATGTCCCAATCCCATCACGCCGGAGGTCGCGGACTCCGTCACACCCCGGCCCGGTCACCGCCGGCGTGGCAGTCGGCCAGGTGGTCGTCGACCATGCCGGTGGCCTGCATCAGCGCGTAGGCGGTGGTGGGGCCGACGAAGCGGAAGCCCCGCTTCTTGAGCGCCTTGGCCATCGCGACGGACTCCGGGCTGGTGGCCGGCACCTCGGCGAAGGACCGGGGACGCGCCGCCCGGGGCGGGGGCGCGAAGGACCAGAGCAGCGCGGAGAGACCCTCGGGCAGCTCCGACGCGGCCCGGGCGTTGGCGACCGCCGCCTCGATCTTGGCCCGGTTGCGGACGATCCCGGCGTCGGCCATCAGCCGGGCCACGTCGGCCTCGCCGTAGCGGGCCACCCGCTCGATCCGGAACCCGGCGAACGCGAGCCGGAACGCCTGCCGCTTGCGCAGGATGGTCAGCCAGGACAGGCCGGACTGGAACGCCTCCAGCGTGAGCCGCTCGTAGAGCGCGTCGTCGCCGCGCAGCGGCCGGCCCCACTCCTCGTCGTGGTAGAAGGCGTAGTCGGGGGTGCTCGCTCCCCACGCGCAGCGCGGCAGCCCGTCGGGGCCGGTCACCAGGTCAGTCACGGCGTCCACGGTAGGTCAGCCCACCGACAACCCTGGGTCAGGGCAGGCGGCCCTGCTCGACCAGCCGGGCGAACTTCTTCAACGCCTGGGTCAGGCTGAACTTCGAGCCGGGCCAGAGCACCGGCCAGGCCACCCGCCCCGCCGGGCCGCCCGGCAGGTGGAACCACTCGTGCCAGACCACCTGGGTGCGGTCGCGGTCCATCGGGGTGCAGCGCAGCACGCCGGGGCCGCGCAGCAGCTTGCCGCAGTGCACCACCCCGACCTCGTACGGGGCGTCGACCCGGACCACACGCATCTCGTCGCGGAGCACGGCCGGGCCGAGCGCGGTGACCGCCTCGACCAGGCTGCCCTCGCCGCCGTCGCCCTCGACCACCCGGACCCGGGTCAGCGGGATCCAGTCCGACTGGCGCTCCCAGTCGGTCAGCGCGGCGAAGACCCGGTCGGCCGGCGCGTCGACGATCACCGTGGCGGTGACCTCGCCGGCGCCGCGCCGGGACGCCTCGGTGAAGTCGTCCGCCGGCCGGCCGGCGCCGGTCACGCCGACTCCGACCGGACCACCGGCCCGCGCTCCCGGTCGGAGTCGCCGCCGGCGGCGATCCCGTCGGCCGGGTCGACGGTGTCCTCGGTCGCCGCGGCGGCGGGGGCCTCCGCCACGCCCGCCTCGGCCGCGCCCGTGCCGGCGTCCGCGCGGCCGTCCGGCTGCCGGTCCACGTCCGCGCCGGCCGGGCGCCCCGGCGCGGACAGGTCGATCACCACCGGCTCCGGGTCGGACGGGTCGACGGCCGGTTCCGTCTCGGGCCGGGTCGCGGCGGCCTCCTCGCGCGCCCGGCGCAGCGCGTCGGCGTCCTCGGTGCGGCCGTCGCGCAGGGCCGCGTTCTCCGCCTCCAGCACGCTGATCAGCTCGGACTTGTAGCCGATGTCGTACGCCGCCCGGCGCAGCGCGGAGTCGACCTGGGCCATCCGGTAGCCACGCAGCGCCGTGTCGAAGCGGACGCCTGTCACGTCCGACTCGTCGAGCGGACGGCTGCCCGGCAGGGGCACGGCCCGCCCGTCCGGCTCGGCCGGTGTCAGGCCCGGATCCTTCCCGGAGACCAGCACCGTCACTCCGAACACCACAGCCGCGACGGTCAACGCGACGACCAAGAGGAGCAGAACCTCACCCATGCACAGATCGTGGCATGCGGGCCCGGATCGGGCGAGCCCTCCGAGGCGTCCGGTCGGTAAATGCGTCCGGCGCACGGGACCGGAACCGGTGGCGCGGACGGGACCGGATAGCGTCGGACCGGCCGGCGAGCGCGGGCGACGAGGAGGCGGGCATGACCGGGGCGTTGCGGCTGGGCGGACGGACGTTCGGCCCCGGTGAGCTGGTGGTGATGGCGATCGTCAACCGCACGCCGGACTCGTTCTTCGACCGGGGCGCCACCTTCGCGCAGGACAGCGCGCTGCGCGCGGTGGAGCGCGCGGTGGACGAGGGCGCGGAGATCATCGACATCGGCGGGGTGAAGGCCGGCCCGGGCGACGAGGTGGACGTGGCCGAGGAGATCCGGCGGACGGTGGAGACCATCGCCGCGGTCCGGTCCGCCTTCCCCGAGGTGGTCATCTCCATCGACACCTGGCGGGCCGAGGTGGCGGTGGAGGCGGTGGAGGCCGGCGCGGACCTGCTCAACGACACCTGGTCGGGGGCGGATCCGGCGCTGGCCCGGGTGGCCGCGGCGACCGGCGCCGGGCTGGTCTGCTCGCACGCCGGCGGGCTCGCTCCGCGTACCCGGCCGCACCGGGCCGCCTTCGACGACGTGGTGACCGACGTGGTCGCCACGGTGACCGGGCTGGCCGAACGCGCGGCCGGGCTGGGGGTACGCCGGGACGGCATCCTGATCGACCCGGCGCACGACTTCGGCAAGAACACCCGGCACTCGCTGGAGATCACCCGGCGGCTGGCGGAGCTGACCGCCACCGGCTGGCCGCTGCTGGTGGCGCTGTCGAACAAGGACTTCATCGGCGAGACGCTCGACCTGCCGGTGCCCGAGCGGCTGGAGGGCACGCTCGCCGCCACAGCGGTCTCGGCCTGGCTCGGGGCCCGGGTGTTCCGCGCCCACCAGGTACGCCAGACCCGCCGGGTGCTGGACATGGTGGCGTCGATCCGGGGCGACCGGCCGCCGGCGGTGACGCGGCGCGGGCTGGCCTGACGGGTCAGGTCCAGCGCAGGACGCCGCGCCGCCAGGCGTAGAGGATGCCGAGCGCGACGATCGACACGAAGACGCCCATCTCGACGACTGTGGTGGCACCGAAACCGGGCCGGTCGAACACCAGCGCCCACGGGAACAGGAAGACGGCCTCGACCGCGAAGAGCACGTACAGGTAGGCGTAGACGTAGTAGCGGATCTGCATCTGGGCCCAGTCGCCGCCGACCGGGTCGATGCCGCACTCGTACGTGGCCCGCTTACCCCACGGCTCGGCCGGACGGCTCGGACGTAACACCCGGTTCGCGGAGAACGCCGTCACGAAGAAGAGCACGGCGGCGAGCAGCAGCAGACCGAGCGTGGCGTACGAGCCGAGATATCCGGTCACGACCGGAGCGTACCGGTCCCGTCCAGATGTCCCGGACACGTTACGAATTCGTTTCCTGGCAGGACTAGTGCCAGATGACAAGCATCACCGAATAATGAGACTCCCTTGACCCGACCCGGAGGACAGATGGCCCGCCTGCGCGTTCGACCCGTCCGGCGGGTCGCGCTCCGCCGTACCCTCGCGCTGCTGGCGCCCGCGTTGGTCGCGGCGGTGGTGGCGGTGGCGCCGGCCGGTGCGACGACCACCGTCGCGGGTCCGGCGGGCGTGGCCCGGGCGGTCGAACCCGGCGATCCGGCCGGCGAGCCGACCGAGCCGGCCCCCACCACGGACCCGGCGACCAGTTCGCCGGCCCCGCCGCCCACCGAGGCGCCGCCGCCCCCGAGCACGCCTCCGCCACCGGTCACCACCGCGCCGGCCCCGCCGGTCAGCAGCGCGCCCGCCGAGCCGGCGCCGACCACCGCGGCCCCGGGCCCCACCAGTGCCCCACCGCCGGTCGTGCCGCCCGTCCAGCCTCCGCCGCCGCCCTCGGCCCAGCCGCCCGGCGGGCCGCTCGGGGTGCGGGTGAACACCGAGGACGTGGTGCTCACGGCCGACTACTGGAACGCCGACAGCACGGTGACCACGCTGCGGGTGACGGTGACGAACACCGGCGGCCGGGCGGAGCGGATCACCCTCGGCTACACGCTGCCGCCCGGGCTGACCGACGCTGGCACGCCGGGCTGCCAGCCGACCGGCGGCGGCAACCACAGCTGCGTCGGATGGGACGCCGAGCCGGGCGCCCGGTTCAGCGCGACCATCCGGGTACGGGTCGACGGCGACGCCTGGCGCACCATGCCGCTGACCGGTTCCGTGCAGGTCACCGCCGTCGCGCCCGGGGTCAGCGGAGCGGCGTACGACGACGAGGGCTTCCCGGTGCTCTTCCCGCCCGGGCCGCCGGTGCCCGGGATCTCGCTGCGCGCCGACGAGGTGCTGTTCGACATCAGCGGCGCGCCCAGCACGCTCACCGTCCGGCTCGGCAACACCGGCGCGGTCGACGCCGCGGGCCGCATCGAGGTGCTCCTGCCGGCCGGTGTGACGGTCGGCGACACCGGCAACGGCTGTGCCGCGGTGACCGCCGACCGGACCCGGTGCGAGCTGGGCGTCCTGCCGGCCGGCCGGGCCGCGACCCTGCGGTTGACGCTCGCCGCCTCGGCCGAGGCGCAGCGCCGGGCCCCGCTGGCCGGTGCGGTGATCGGCCGGCTGGATCCGCGCACCGGGCGGGACCGGCAGGTGCAGATGAGCTTCCGGATCAGCGCCGCCGCGGCGGACGCCACCCCGCCGGTGGGCGCGCCGGGTCCGACCGCCTCGCAGGGCGTGCTCGCCGCCGGCGGCGGGCCGGCTGACGACGACGCCTCGATCCGGCGGACCGCGATCGCGCTGATCGCCGTGTCCGGCCTCCTGGTCGTGCTCGCGCTGACGCTTGCGACCCGTTCGCTGCGCCGCCGCAGCGACATCACGGTGCCGGAGCCGCCGGTCACCGACAGGTGATCATGGATGTGTGGTGATCTGGGTTACGGACCCAGGTACTAAACCCTGCAAAGCGGGGCATACAGCGGCCCGAACCAGTCCCATACGTCGGACCTCGACCAAGGTGGCCCTAACGTGGCGACGTAGGCTCTGACGTGAGAATCGGAGCGGGCCGGGCCGGCAGGGGCGACGGCGCTCAGCGAAGCGAGGTGCGGGTGTGACCAAGCAGATCCGTCAGCTGGACCGGGTGGTCATCCGGTTCGCCGGGGACTCCGGCGACGGCATGCAGCTCACCGGCGACCGGTTCACGTCGGAGACGGCGCAGCTGGGCAACGACATCTCCACGCTGCCCAACTTCCCCGCCGAGATCCGCGCCCCCGCCGGCACCCTCCCCGGCGTGTCCAGCTTCCAGGTGCACTTCGCCGACTACGACATCCTGACCCCGGGTGACGCGCCGAACGTGCTGGTGGCGATGAACCCGGCAGCGCTCAAGGCCAACCTGGCCGACCTGCCGCGCGGTGCGGACATCATCGTCAACACCGACGAGTTCACCCGGCGCAACCTGGCCAAGGTCGGCTACGCGGCCAGTCCGCTGGACGACGACTCGCTCGCCGGGTACGCGGTGCACCCGGTGGCGCTCACCTCGATGACGATCGGCGCGCTGGCCGAGCACGACGTCTCCAAGAAGGACGCCGAGCGGGCCAAGAACATGTTCGCGCTCGGGCTGCTGAGCTGGATGTACTCCCGCCCGTACGAGTCGACGCTGCGCTTCCTGGAGCGCAAGTTCGCGGCCCGTCCCGAGCTGGTGGCGGCGAACGTGGCCGCGTTCCGGGCCGGCTGGAACTTCGGCGAGACCACCGAGGACTTCTCCGTCCGGTACGAGGTCAAGCCGGCCAAGATGCGGCCCGGCACCTACCGGAACATCACCGGCAACGCGGCGCTGTCGCTGGGCCTGGTGGCCGCCGGGGTGCGCTCCGGGCTGCCGGTGTTCCTCGGCGCGTACCCGATCACGCCGGCCTCGGACATCCTGCACGAGCTGAGCAAGCACAAGAAGCTCGGCGTGGTCACCATGCAGGCCGAGGACGAGATCGCCGCGGTCGGGGCCGCGCTCGGCGCGTCGTACGGCGGCTCGCTCGGCGTCACCACGACGAGCGGTCCCGGTGTGGCGCTGAAGAGCGAGACGATCTCCCTCGCGGTGGCGCTGGAGCTGCCGCTGGTCATCGTCGACGTGCAGCGGGCCGGACCGTCCACCGGCATGCCCACCAAGACCGAGCAGGCCGACCTGAACATGGCCCTGTACGGCCGGCACGGCGAGGCGCCGGTCGCGGTGATCGCGCCGAAGTCGCCGTCGGACTGCTTCCACGCGGCGCTGGAGGCGGCCCGGATCGCGCTCACCTACCGCACGCCGGTGATCCTGCTGTCGGACAACTACGTCGCCAACGGCTCCGAGCCGTGGCTGCTGCCGGACGTGGAGTCGCTGCCCGACCTGCGGGTCGAGTTCGCCACGAAGCCCAACGGCGAGGACGGCACCACCTTCCTGCCCTACCTGCGGGACCCGCAGACGCTGGCCCGTCCGTGGGCGGTGCCCGGCACCGCCGGGCTGGAGCACCGGATCGGCGGTCTGGAGAAGGCCGACAAGACCGGCGACATCTCGTACGACCCGGCCAACCACGACTTCATGGTGCGGACCCGGGCGGCCCGGATCGAGACCATCCCGGTGCCGGACGTCGAGGTGGAGGACCCGGACGGCGACGCCCGGGTGCTGGTGCTGGGCTGGGGCTCCACGTACGGCCCGATCGGCGCGGCCTGCCGTGGCCTGCGCCAGCGCGGGCTCTCGGTGGCCCAGGCGCACCTGCGGCACCTGGCCCCGATGCCGGCCAACCTCGGCGAGGTGCTGGCCCGGTACGACAAGGTGGTCGTCCCGGAGATGAACCTCGGCCAGCTCGCGCACGTCATCCGGGCGCGCTACCTGGTCGACGCGATCGGCTACAACCAGGTCCGCGGCCTGCCGTTCACCGCCGCCGAGCTGGAGACGATCCTGGAAGAGGTCCTGAAGAATGTCTGAGCCCGTCGCCCTCAAGCTCACCGCCAAGGACTTCAAGTCCGACCAGGAGGTGCGCTGGTGCCCCGGCTGCGGCGACTACGCCATCCTGGCGGCCGTGCAGGGCTTCATGCCGGAGCTGAACATCCCCCGGGAGAACATCGTCTTCGTCTCGGGCATCGGCTGCTCGTCGCGCTTCCCGTACTACATGAACACGTACGGAATGCACTCGATCCACGGCCGCGCCCCGGCGATCGCCACCGGCCTGTCGGTGTCCCGGCCGGACCTGTCGGTCTGGGTGGTCACCGGTGACGGCGACGCGCTCTCCATCGGCGGCAACCACCTGATCCACGCGCTGCGCCGCAACGTGAACCTGAAGATCCTCCTGTTCAACAACCGGATCTACGGGTTGACCAAGGGCCAGTACTCGCCGACCTCCGAGGTCGGCAAGATCACCAAGTCGACGCCGGCCGGCTCGGCGGACGCGCCGTTCAACCCGCTGTCGCTGGCGCTCGGCGCCGAGGCCACGTTCGTGGCCCGGACGATCGACTCGGACCGCAAGCACCTCCAGTCGGTGCTGCGCGCCGCCGCCCAGCACGAGGGCTCGGCGTTCGTGGAGATCTACCAGAACTGCAACATCTTCAACGACGGCGCGTTCGACCCGCTGAAGGAGCCGGCCACCCGGGACGACTTCCTGATCCGGCTGGAGCACGGGCAGCCGATCACGTTCGGCAAGGACGGGCAGTTCTGCGTCGTCCACCCGCCGGGTGGCTTCGGCCTGGAGGTCCGGGAGACCGCGAACACCCCGGCCGAGGAGATCGTCGTGCACGACGCGGGCGTGGCCGACCCGGCGTACGCGTTCGCGCTGTCCCGGCTGCCCGGCCTGGACCTGAGCAACACCCCGATCGGGGTGTTCCGGTCGGTGGGCCGCCCCTCCTACGACAGCGTGGTGCAGGAGCAGGTCGCGGCCGCCAAGGCCGGCGTCGACAAGACCCCGGAGCAGCAGCTCGCCGCGCTGCTCGGCAGCGGCGACACCTGGACGATTCTCTGATCCGCCGCTGACCCGTCACGCGAAAGGGCGGGCCGTTCCCCCGTGGAGCGGCCCGCCCTTCGCCTGTGACACAGCCCGGTCAGGCGGCCGCCGAGGCGGGCACCCACAGGTCGTCGACGGCCCGCTCGGCCGCGGCGAGGCTCTGCTCGAACAGCGGGATCAGCTCGGCCATCGCCGGGTTGACCGGGGCCAGGGTCAGCTCGGCGCAGATGAACAGCGGCTCCAGGCCGGTCAGGGACAGGCCGTGCGGCAGCCACGGCTCGGCGTGGTCCCAGCCCTCGCGCGGGGTGCCCGGGCCGTACCCGCCGCCGCGGCTGACCAGGACGACGAACTGGCGGTCGCCGAGCAGCCCGGCGTTCGTCACCGGGTCGTACGCGATGCCGGGGGCGATCAGGTGGTCGACCCAGGACTTCACGCTGCTGGGCGCGCCGTAGTTGTAGAGCGGGAGCCCGAGCAGGACCGTGTCGGCCTCCTTCACCTCGGCCACCACCTCCTCGGTCAGCTGCCAGGACGCCTGCTGCTCGGGGGTGTGCTGATCCGGCGGCACCATGCGCGCGAGGCCGCTCGCGGTGTTCAGGTGCGGCAGCGGGTTCTGGCCCAGGTCGCGGTAGGTGACGGTGCCGTCCGGGTGGGCGGCGCGCCAGGCGGCGGCGGCGCGGGCGCTGAGCCGCCGGCTGATCGACCGCTCCCCGGTGATGCTGGAGTCGATGTGCAGTAGGTGTGCCATTGGTGGTTCCTCCTCCGACGATCGTTCGTGCAGAACCAACTATTTATAGCAGGTCGATGTTCCTCGGAGCGCGTAAACTGGGTCACATGTCCGCCACACCGGTCGAGGAGTCCGAGCGCCGCTCCGGGCCCCTGCTCGACCACCTGGCCCGGCGGATGCGGCTGCGCTCGGAGTCGGTGCTGGCCCCGCTGGGCCTGCGCCCCCGCCACCTGGTGGCGCTCACCGTGCTGCGCGACTCCGGCGGCATCAGCCAGCAGGCGCTCGCCGGCACGCTCCAGCTCGACAGCACGAACGTGGTCGGGCTGCTCAACGACCTGGAGGCGGACGGCCTGGCCGAGCGCCGCCGCTCCCCGGAGGACCGCCGCCGGCACGAGGTACGCCTCACCGATGCGGGCACGAAGCGACTGCGCGAGGCCGAGTGCGCGCTCGCCGGAGCCGAGGAGGAGATCCTCGGCGCGCTGGCTCCCGGCGAGCGGGACCTGCTCTACGACCTGCTGCGACGGGCCACCCAGGGCCGGTCGTCGACCTGCGGCGAAGTGATGGCGGAGGGCGGCCCGGGCGCCTGCTGACCGTCGGCGCTCAGCGGGGCCGGGTCAGAGCGCGGTGGTGGCCTGCGGGCGGTCGTCCCGGACGTGGACCAGCATGTCGCCGGTCTCGATCACCGCGCCGGCACGGTCGTTGAGCGTGACCACCTTGCCCCGGCGGACCAGCGCGATGACCAACGACTCCAGCTCGCGCGGCGGGCGGCCCACCTCGTCGCGCTCGGCCGACCGCATCGCCAGCGCCATGCCCTGACCCGGGGTGAGCAGGTCCTCCACCACGTCGATCAGGGGCGGGGCCGAGGTGGAGAGGCCGAGCAGCCGCCCGGCGGTGGCCGACGAGACGATCACGTGGTGCGCCCCGCTCTGCTTGAGCAGCGGCGCGTTCTCCGCCTCGCGTACCGCCGCGATGATCCGCACCTGGCCGGCGGTGAGCTGCCGGACGGTGAGCGCCACCAGCACCGAGGCGTCGTCGCTGTCGGTGGCGATGATGACCGCCTTCGCGGTACGGACGTGCGCCTGCTCCAGCACCGACGAGCGGGTCGCCGAGCCCTCGATCGTCACCAGGCCGTTCGAGGTGGCCTGCCGCAGCGCCGGCCCGCTCCGCTCGACCACCACGATCTTGGACTTGTCCGTACCGTTCTCCAGCAGGGCGGAGACCGCGCTGCGGCCCTTGGTGCCGTAGCCGCAGATGATGACGTGGTTCTTCACGGTTCTCCTCCACCGCGACAGGCGACGGCCGGTGCGGTACTGCTCGGTCAGGACTTCCAGGGTGGTGCCGACCAGGATGATCAGGAAGAGCACCCGGGCGGGGGTGACGAACAGGACGTTGGCCAGGCGCGCGGACGAGCTGACCGGCGTGATGTCGCCGTACCCGGTGGTGGAGAGCGAGACCACCACGTAGTAGAAGCAGTCGAGCAGGGTCAGGCCGCTCTCGTCGACGTCGCGGTAGCCGTCGCGGTCGAGCCAGACCACGAACACCGTGGCGAAGACCAGGCCGAGGGCTGCGAGCAGGCGCAGACTCAGCGCGCTCAGTGGCCCCCGCCGCTGCGCGGGAAAATGGATCACCGTCGGTCCCGCTCCGCCACCGTCGCCTGCACGCCCTCAAGATAGCGGGTACGCCCCGAGCCGGCTGCCTGGGCCGCAGGCCCACCCCGCGCCGCCAACGGTAAGGATCTCGTCACATTCATCGACGCGCCGACGGGTGAGACTGATGACTCACCGATCGTGACGAGGGGGCGTCGGATGCGTACAGGCACGGCAGTGACAGCGTTGGCAGTGGTGCTCGGGATGGTTGTCTCCGGGGCGCCACCCGCGACCGCCTCGCCGACCGCCACCACCCCGGCGCCGATGCCGACGGCGAAGCGCACCGCCGTGCTGCTGCCGGCACTCGCCGGGAGCAGCTCGGCGGCGGACGTCAACAGCGCCGGCGTGGTGGTCGGGTCGGCGGAGGTGGCCGGCGGCTACTGGCACGCGGTGCGCTGGGTGGACGGGCGGATCGAGGACCTCGGGACGCTCGGCGGCCCGAACAGCCAGGCCCAGGCGATCGACGAGCGGGGACGCATCGTCGGCACCGCCCAGGCGGCCGACGGCAGCAGCCATGCCGTGGCCTGGGTGGACGGGAAGATCCAGGATCTCGGCCTGACCGGGGGCATCTTCTCCATCGCGTACGACACGGCGGGCGACCGGGTGGTCGGCGTCTACCACGTCACCGACAGCTTCTCCGGGCGGCGGCCGTTCGTCCGGACCGGGAACACCGAGATCACCATCGACGCGCCGCCGGGCGCGAGCGCGCTCGCGGTGAACGAGGCCGGCACCGTCGCGGGCACCTACGGCTACAAGGACTGGACCGATCCGCCGTTCGTCAACCAGGCATTCGTCTGGCGCGACGGCGTCCTGCGGTCGCTGGGCACCCTGGGCGGGCCCACGAGCGACGCGAACGGCATCAACGACCTCGGTCAGGTGGTCGGCACCAGCTGGACCGCGGACGGCCAGTTCGCCGCCTTCTTCTGGGACGGTACGACGATGCGCCGGCTGGCCACCTCTTCGCCCTCCCCGACGGCGCAGGCCGTGAACGACTCGGGTCTGGTGATCGGCACCGACGGCACCGGCGGCCGCGCGATGATCTGGCCCTCGCCCAGTGCGGAATCCCAGCTGCTGCCCCTGCCGGACGGGGCGGTGGGAAGCGTCGCGATCAATGTCAACGATGCCGGTCTGATCGCCGGTCAGGCGCACTTCACCTCGCCGAGCTGGCACTCCAGGGCGACCCTCTGGCGTTGATCCACACCTGCCCGGTCGGTACCACGGGGGCCGACCGGGCAGGTGCCGGGGGCGTGGACGGGGCATGATGGGAATGTCCGGGACGCCCGACCGCGAGGAGGCCGGCATGTCGTTGCTGCGACGCGTGATCGGCGGGGTGCTGCGGCGCGTCCGCCTGCGCCAGGGCCGCACGCTGCGCGAGGTGGCCCAGGCCGCCGGCGTCTCCCTGCCCTATCTGTCCGAGGTCGAACGCGGACGCAAGGAGGCCTCCTCCGAGGTGCTTGCGGCGATCTGCCGCGCGCTCGGCATCCACCTCGCCGACCTGCTCGAAGAGGCCCGCGACGAGCTGCGCCGCGAGCGGCCGACGCCGGTCGGCCCCGGGATCTCGGCAGCCCGGTTCGACCGGGTGCCGGTCGCCCGCACCGGGCCGCAGGCGCGGGTCGGCCCGCCGCGTCTGTCCGTCACCCGCCGGCCGGCTGCCGTTTCGCCCCGGCCGTCGGTGACCTGCCGTCCCACCGTCTCGCTCCGTCCGCCCGCCGCCCGTCGGCCGGTCACCGCCACACCGCTGCTCGGCGGGGCACTGCGGCCCGTCGGCCTCGTGCCCGCGCCGCTCGGTCCGGCCCTCGACGCCGCCACGCCCACCGGGTTCGGCGGCGGCATCCGGATCTGGCTGACCCCCTCCGCCCCGGCCGTCCGCCCCCGCCCGCGTATCTCATCGGCGGTGGCCCGGCGGCGGGCCCGCGCCGGCCGGCGGCGACCGGTCGCCGCGTAGCTTCTGCCGAGGGCGGATCTGCCCCGGGCAGAAAGCCTGGGCCGCGGCCGTGCGCCCGGCGGACGCTGGAGACCGCCGGGTTCCCGGGCGGTCCCCCGCCCACCGGCGGTACGGAGGTGCGCGGCGATGGGTGGCATCTGGATGCTCGACGATCGGCAGCCGGCGTTCGACGACCGGGTCTTCGAACGGCTGCTGAAGGAACGGATCATCTTCCTCGGCACCGAGGTCACCGAGGCGTCGGCGAATCAGATCTGCGCGCAGATCCTGCTGCTCGCGGCCGAGGACCCGGAGCGGGACATCTTCCTCTACATCAACTCGCCCGGCGGCTCGGTGAGCGCCGGCATGGCGGTCTACGACACCATGCGGTACGTCAAGAACGACGTGGCGACGCTGGCGCTCGGGATCGCCGGCTCGATGGGGCAGTTCCTGCTCTGCGCCGGGGCGGTCGGCAAGCGGTTCGCGCTGCCGCACACCCGGATCCTGATGCACCAGCCCTCCGGCGGGATGGGCGGCACGGCCTCCGACATCACCATCCAGGCCGAGAACATGCTGCACGTGAAGCGGACCATGCAGGAGCTCATCGCCCGGCACACCGGGCGCACGCTGGAGGAGATCCAGCGCGACTGGGACCGGGACCGCTGGTTCACCGCCGAGGAGGCCCGCGAGTACGGCCTGATCGACCAGGTGCTCTCCCGCGTCGACCAGCTCGCCGGGTGAGCCGGGTGGCCCGGCCGGGCCACCCGACTCCGGTCAGGGGTAGCTGACCACAGTGCTGGTGCCGTACGAGCCGACGACCGGGGTACCGACGTCGTTGATCGTGCGCTCGATCCCGCCGCTCCCGTCGAGGAACACCGTGATCGCGTCGTGGAACCGCACCCCGGCCCGGCGCGGCGCCTCGATCCCCCGGTCACAACGGATGTCCACGCCCTGGTTGAAGTACGAGTACACGCCGAGTCCCCACGCCTCGTGCGTGCGGACGTGGTCGGCCACCTTGTACGAGGCCCAGCCGTTGCCGGTCGGGCTGCGCCAGGCCGCCTGGCTCGGCGGGTCGTAGGGCAGCTCGCTCTGGTAGAACACGGTCCGGCCGCGCTCGCCGTTCCAGATCGTCTGCCAGCGCTGGTAGTGCTCGACGAAGAGCCCGTACGCGGTCACGTCGTCGCCGTTGACGATCACGCCGGTGTCAGCGGTGTTCACGGTCCAGCCGATCGTGCCGGCCCGGCCGTGGTCGCCGCGCCAGGCCCAGATGTTGTCGATCAGCGTGTGCCGGCTGTGCACCACGAGGCTGGTCACCGCCCGCCCGGCGTACGGGCCGCCGATGCGGAAGAAGACGTCCTGCAGCGAGATCGGGTTCGTGGCGTGCGACCGGTGGCAGTGCCGCGTACCGACCTCGACCAGCACCGGAGACTCGACCGGCCCGGCGTCCACCAGCACCCCGGCGATGCGGACCCCGTCCACGTCCTCGATCCGCAGCGCCGCGTCCCCACGGTCCGGCACCAGGCTCGGCATGCCGAGGCCGAGCACGACGGTGTCCGGGCGGCGTACCCGCAGGGCCCGGTCCAGGTGGTAGACGCCGGGCGTGAGCAGCAGGTGCCGCCCTCGGGCCAGTTCGGCGTTGATCCGCTTCGCCGAGTCGGTGGGCCGGGCCAGGAAGAACGCGGACAGCGGCAGCGACGGCACCGGCGCGCCGCCGGTGGCCCAGGTGGTGCCGGCGGTGTTGCGGCGCAGGCGCGGTACGGCGACCCGCCAGGCGCCGCGGGCGTCGACGAACAGGTACGGCTTCTCCCGGGTGACCGGGCTGGTCGGCAGCGTGGTGTACGGCGGGTCGGGGAAGCCCTGCGCGGGCGCGCCGACCACGCCGGAGAACACCTGGTTCCACACGCCGTTGGTCCACTCGCCGCCGAGCTCGCTGTCCCGGGTGAGCCACTGCTGCTGGGAGCCGTTGATGGTGATGCCGTCCACCTTGGAGTCGGCGATGTAGCCGCCGCTGGAGTAGCCGCCGTTGCCGGGTTCCAGCCACAAGATGCCCTTGACGTGCACCCTCCGCATCGGTGACGCCTGCGAGACGGCCCACTGATTCGACCAGTCGGTGGGGGTGACCGCGAGGTTCTCCGCCGAGCGCCAGAAGTTGGTGAGCGCGGAGATGCCGGCGGGCGAGTTCGGGTCCGGCTGCCCGACCACCCGGACCGCGCCGTGGATCTCCACGTCGTCCGGGTGGGCGCCGAGACCGGCCACTGTCGTGTAGTAGCCGAGCCGGGCGTCCACCTCGTAGCGGCCGGGCTTGAACAGCACGGCGTACCTGTCGAAGCCCATCTCGTTGCGTTCCTGCGCGGTGAAGAGGCGGTCCAGCGTGGACTGGATCTCCTCGACCGGCGTACTGGGGTCGTACACGAAGACGTTCGGGCCGAAGTCGGGCTCGCGGGCGGGGCGTGTGGCCGGGGACGCGGCGGCGGCGCCGGCCGGGAGGCCGAGGGCGGTGAGCGACGCCGCGGAGGCGGTGAGCGTGAGGAAGCGGCGGCGGGAGGGGTCGGGTGATCGCATCTGCCTGCCTGTTCGGTGATGGGACGGGAGAGCGCTCTCTCGGCTGTTCCTACCTCATCACCGTCGATACCGCCAGAGTCCGCCGGCTCCGGAACCGGCGGGCTCTGTGTCGCGCTACGGTCAGGCGCGCCCGGCGCGCTGCTTCACCAGGTCGTCGACGAGCCGCTCAACGTAGTCGGCGGTGTCCTCCCACCGGGTGACCGCGTGGCAGCGGATGTCCATGGCCTTGACCGGGTAGTCGTTGCCACCCACGTCGAGCCGGTCCCCCACGAAGAGCACGTTGTCGATGGTCAGGTCCAGGTGCTCCAGCAGCTTCCGCATGCCGTACGCCTTGTCCACGCCCTTGCGGGTGACGTCGATCGAGGTCGAGCCGCCGCCGCGGACCTCCAGATCGGGCAGCTTCGCCGCGACCGCGTCCCGCAGCCGCCGCTTCTTGTCGCCGTCCGGGTCCCAGCCGTACTTCTCCGCCGGCGGGGCGGACTGGCCCAGCGCAGAGAACGTGATCTGGCTGCCCCGGTCCTCGATGATGTCGCCCCAGGTCTTTGCCTCCCACAGGCCCAGCGCCTGCGCCGACTCGGTGAGCGCGGTGACGACACGCGCCTTGTCGGCCTCGCTCAGGTCCTCGGCGTAGACCTGCCGCCAGTCCCCGTCGGACCAGCGGTAGTACCGGGTGCCGCAGGTGGGCATCAGGTGCAGCCGCTCGCGCTGCTCCTCGGTGAGGTCGAGGTGGGCCAGCACCTGCGACTGGAACTGCTCGAACCGACCACCGGAGATGATGAGTACGTCCACCTCGGTGAGCAGGTGGCCGAGCAGCTCCGCCATCCGACGATCGATCTGGGACTTGGAAATCGCCAGGGTGTCGTCCAGGTCGAACGCCACCACTCGAAGATCGTTCACGAATACCTCATGTCGTCGCGGACAGGCCAGAACTAGCAGGGTACCGACGCACCCTGACGCCGACCTTGAGGGCCCGACCCGGAGGGATCGCCACGCGGCGCGGCCCTCCTGACGGAGCGTAACAGCGGCTTCCGGCGCGCGTGGCGGGCTTCCACCGGGCGCCACGGCCGCGGCCGGAGTGGCCGCCGGATCGCCAGGTCACCCGCGGAGCCGTTGACGACATCGCCACCCATCGATAGCCTCCGATCGTCAATTACTTTCATCGTTGGAGGACGCCCGGTGAAATTTCTTCTGAAGCGCCGAACGCTCGCCGCTCTCGCGGCGACCGCGCTGCTCGCCGGCACGACGGCAGGGGCGCCCGCCGCGGCCGCGCCCGGCAGCGACCTTTCCACACTGGCGAGCTCGTCCACCTTCCCGCTTGCCGACCCGGACACGCTGCTGGCGAAGGACGGCTCCTACGTCACCTACGGCACCACCATCGGCGCCGGCACCGGCGCGCGCTGCGGCGCGACCGGCAGGCTGTACGTACCGGTCCTCGTCCACGGCTCCGGCAGCAGCGTCGGCATGGCCGACTGCGCCTCGCACGACGCGCTGCCGTCCGGTCCGGGCGCCTGGGCCGAGCCCGGCGGCGCGGTCTGGGCCCCCGGCGTCGCCCGCTTCGGCAGCCGGTTCTTCATGTTCTACACCGCCTCCCGCAAGGGCTCCGGGCAGAAGTGCATCGGACGGGCCATCTCCGACAGCGCCCGCGGCCCCTTCCAGAACCAGGGCGAGTGGGCCTGCCCGGACGCCGGCCGGTGGGCCCTCGACGCGAACCCCTTCGTGGCCGGCGGGAACCTGTACGTCACCTACCGGGACGACGCCATCGCCAGCGGCGCCGAGACCGGCATCTCCACAGTCCGCACCGACGGCGAGGGCCGCGCGATCTGGGACACCCGCCGGGACATGCTCAAGAGCACCGACATCACCTGGGACACCGCCAAGACCAGCGGCGGTACGCACGTGGTCGAGAACCCGTCGATGTGGAAGGCCGCCGACGGCGACTGGTACCTGATGTACTCGGGCAACAACTGGGACAGCGCGCGTTACTCCACCGGCATCGCCCGCTGCGGCGCCAGTCCCCTACCCGGCTCCCGCTGCACCCCCATCCGCGAAGGCGTGTCCCGGCCCTTCTTCGGCTACACCGGCAACGCCGGACTCGACCCGATCCGCGGCCTGCCCGGCAACCACCAGGGCCCCGGCGGGATGGACGTCTTCGACGCCGCCGACGGCACCGAGCGCGTGGTGTGGCACTGGTGGAACGGCTCCACCCGCTTCCCGATGACCGGTGTTCTGACCCGCCCTTCCACCGGATTCCTCGTCTCGTAGCCCGGCCCGTCCGCGTAGTAGCCGAACCAGTAGGGAGTCGCATGGAACGCGTCAGCAGGCGACACGTACTCGGCCTCGCGGGCGGCGTCGCGCTCGCCGGCACGCTGGGCTTCCCCGCACCCGCCGGGGCGGCGACCGCCTGGCGGAACCTCGGCGTCGTCACCGCCAACATCGGTCGCGCGAACCTCGACCAGCGCAAGGCCGCGATCACCGCGGTCCGCAACGCCCTCGACATGACCGGCCCCGCGGACCGTCCGCTCGTCGGCTGGCAGGAGATCGGCGGGGGTGACGGTGACACGAAGGAGAAGGGCTGGATCAACGAACTGTTCGGCGAGCGCTACCGCAACGTGCACCTCAACGACGGCGGGCACTACGTGCCCATCTCCGTGCCCAGGGTGTACGACGTGCTCGACGAGCGCGTCACACCCGTACACGAAGGTCTGGCGGGCGTCTCGGTGAACCGCGTCATCTCCGAGTTCCTGCTGGCCGCGAACGACGACGCGGCGCTTCAGTTCGCGTTCCTCAACACGCACTTCGTGGCCGGCGCGTTCAACGGCCAGGAAGATCCGCACGAGGCGTGGCGCCGGAGCAAGTGGGCGCTCCACTTCGACGTCCTCCGGGAGCGGATCTCCAGTTGGCAGGACCGTGGCTACCCGGTGATCTGGACCGGCGACATCAACCGCAACCCGATGCCGAAGCTGTTCCCCGCGAAGGAGACGCGCGCCTTCGACGCCGGCATCGACCAGATCGGCTGGCTCCAAGGGTCGAACGGGGTCCAGATCCAGCTGCGCAATCGCAAGACGGTGCCCATGCACGTCGACGGCCACGACGCCCGCGTGGCGGTGCTCCAGCTCCGCCGCGCCTGACCACACGCCTGCTCACCGTAAGCTTTGGTCTGGTCACGTTCGGTAGAACTCGTTCACGGAAAATTGCATTTGGCAAGAGATGGCACCGAAATTTTCTCGATGCGATGCATCTGCTTGTCAGGTACCCGACAGTGAATTGCCCGCTCTTGTGCTAGCTGTCCGCCGGGAGGATGCTCGAACCGTCGAACGGCACTGCGTCGCCTCGCACAGAGGGCGGCGCCCGGCTGCCACCGGACGCCGCATTCGACTCCACCGCTGCAACGGAAGGAGTCACGTTGACTGTAATCCCTCACGGGTCAGACTTCGAGACACCAGAGGACGAGGACGAAACCGTTGCCGAGCCGAATGACCGGCACCGGCTCATCCTGGCGTACATCAAGACGCTCAGTCCGATCATCGCCGCCGTCGTCGCCTGCATCGGGACGCTGGTGGCAGCACTGGTCCGCTGACCCGCCGGCCCCGCGCCCGAGCCCCGGCCGGACGCGGGGCCGCCCCCGTCCCCGCCTCGTCGTCGGTTCGCCGGTGGTCGTAGCCTTCCGGCCGCCGCAGCATGCAACAGTCGCCCAAGGCCAGCAACCCCGAGGTGGTCGCCGCCCACCCGCGTCCGTAGGCGGCGGCCGAGAACCGTCTCGTCCGTCTCGGCGCCCATGCCCTGTTCCGGGAGATGCCGATCGCGACGGAGCGAGAGGCGACCACCACGAACACGAGGCCGGCGGACGCGAACACCGGCCAGGCCAGCGCGAGCAGCGCAAGTGCGAGGAAGACGTGAGCCATCGGCCGGCAACCTGCCGCCCGGGGCGTCGTTTGCTGTTCGACCACAAGCGAGGCGCATACGCCCCGGTGAGTGGAGTTGATCGAGCAGCATGGCTCGCCTACCGCGACCTGGCTGAAGCTCCGTCACCCGTCACCTCCGACATGTCCAGCCCAATCAGGATGAGGAAGACGCAGCGAACAGAGCAGATGTTGCGGCAAATGCCGTCGACCGGGAGCTAACGGTTTCGGAGCTTCTTGCTCCCCACCAGGTCCACGAGGCTGCGGCATGCCACGCAACAGCGACGCCGACCGGAAACCTCACATTTACGCGGACGAAATAACAGCACCTGTCCACCTCGGATCCTGGCGCCAACAGCCTGCGCGAGTAGATCGATCGACGCAAGCTCAAGAAGCCCTCAAGATTGATGAGTAGGAGTAGATCCCCGCGGCTCCGGTGATACCGTCCACGCCAACATATTGATCACCAAGAAAGCAGGTAACCATTGATGGCAGGGGCGAGGAAGAGTGCTCACAGTAGCATTCTTGGAACAAAGATGCGTGCCCGGATGCTGTTCGCAGCAGCTGCGGCGCTGCTCGTAGTCGTCGGCGCCGCAAACCCGGCCGCAGCAGCCGGAACCGCGACCGTCAGCATTGGGAGCAGCGCCGCGATCGGTGTGCAAACCGATTTCGAGAACCCGACGTGGTCGAACCATTATTCGAACATACGAGTCGTCGGCAACTTCACCAACCACACCGCCACCTCGGTGAAACTGACGTCTATCAAGGTCTGCTACTCGGACGGCCAAGGCAAAAGGGTGCTTATTTCGCCGTGGATCACGAACAGCAGAGGGACGTTCGATGTGGATTGGCAGGCGGCTACATACCTTCCCTCCCAGTGCGCGACGTACACTCACGCGCGCACCCTTTCTAAGCAGCCGGACGGGGAAATGATGAGGGTGATCCTGCGCATCACCATGGAAAACCGAAGCACCACTTCCACCATCTCGGGGTTCTACCGGTAATAGCCGCTCTTCCATCTCGGCCATGTGTGTGCGGATTCCTTCCGCCGGACATGGCCGAGTGCAATTCAGCATAGGGATTCGACCAGTTGAACGCAGGGCCAACGGACGACGCCGGCGCCGGCTGGCGTTCCTGCGGTCGCTGACCGCCCGCGGCCTGTCCGGCATCCGCCTGGTCATCTCCGACGCTCACGCCGGCTTGGTCCAGGCCATCGGAGCGGCCTACCCGGGGCGTCATGGCAGTGCTGCCGCACCCACTACCTGCGCAACTTGCTGACGAAGGTGCCGAAGTCCGCGCAGCCGTGGATCCACCCTCGCACGCGCGATCTTCGACCAGCCTGACACCGACGCCGTCCGAGCCCAATTCCAGCGGGTCGTGACCACGATCGAAACGAAGTTCCCGACTGCGGCCGAGCACCTCGACGCCGCCCGCGATGACCTCCTAGCCTTCACCGGCTTCCCCCGCGAGATCCGGCGTCAGATCTGGTCCAACAACCCGCAGGAACGGTTGAACAAAGAGATCCGCCGGCGCACCGACGCCGTCGGGATCTTCCCAACCGGCCCGCGATCATCCGCCTCGTCGGCGCCGTCCTGGCCGAACAGACCGACGAAAGGGCCGAAGGACGCCGCTACATGGGCCTGGAACTACTGGCCAAAGCCCGACTCATCCCCATCCAGCCCGACCAACACGACACCGACCAGACCAACGCGGCACCGATCGCCGCCTAACATCAGACCGGATCCCGCGATGGCCCGTCTCTTACACCAGCGCGGTCGCGACCGCCGACGCCTGCTCATACCCGTCTCCTGCCGATGTTCGCCATCAGTTCGGCCGGTAGGTGGCGAGGCGATCGGGCACGCAAGCCCTCGCAGGCGGAGCAGTGGTCGTAGCACCGAGCGTCGGACCTGGTGCCCCCGGCAGGATTCGAACCTGCGACACACGGTTTAGGAAACCGATGCTCTATCCCCTGAGCTACGAGGGCGTGAGGGCCCAGTCTAGCGACCTGGGGGTTCACCTGGGGTGGCAGGGAGTGGCCCACGCTCACCCACGTTCCCCGGGCCGCCATTCGCCCAGTCCAGGACCACACGCGGAGCACACGAACCCCGGTTTGCGACCGGCGGTCGGCCGCGGTGGCCGCGTTGGCACCGGTTCACCCAGGTTGGCATCCGCTGGAGAGCACACACCGCGCACATCATCGGATGATGATGATCCGCGCTCCGGGCTACGGGTTCGGCAGGGTGGTGCGCCAGGCGGCGGTGAGTGCCACGACACGTCGATGGCCGCGGACGGTCACAGCGCAGGGTGGTGAGGTTGTCAACGCCGGCAGGGCGCCCTTCTCCGGTCTCAGCAGCCACGATGTCGGTGCCGAGGGCAGCCGGTACTGGTGGGACGCCCGACGCAGTGCCCTGGGCTCGGGCAGTCGAGGCCGGCGGCGTGGACTTTCCACTGCTCAGTGCCAATGCCGCCTGAACCAGTTTTCAGGGCGGAGCCGACACTCAGGTCCCTTGGCTCACACCGGTCGACCTCACCCGGGTCATCCGGGCCGACACGGCCAGCAGCGCGACGCCTTCCAATCCGGAGGAGCGCGAGTGATTCACTGCGACCTCATCCCCGCCGGGAGAGCCGAAAGATCAAGAGAGCCGGCAGGGTGCCCAGGCAAGCAACAGTCATCCAGGTGGCCCACACCTCTCGGAGCCACGGTGGCGCGAGGTCGGGGTTCTGCGAGAAGAACCAGATGGTGCCGCTGCCGACAAGACACATCACGAAGGGCGCCAGGAGGATCGCCAGGCTCACAACACCCGGAGGCGTAGGCGCAGGTTGCGGCCGACGAGCATGGGACGCAGCCGTGATGGCGGGCATGAACAGCCGCGAGGACGGGGACGGGCGGCCCGACGGATTGGTATCTGTTCTTGGATCATTGGCGGGTCGTGAGTGTCGAGTGCTGATGCTCTGGGCGCTGGCGTTGACGGCGGTCATGGAACCGTCGAGTGAGTAGACGAAGAGCGCGATGTTGTGCTCGTCGGCGTAGGCGACAGCAGTTGATGCGTAGTCACTGCCGGTGAAGAAGATCAGCTGCTTATGGGTCGCGTGGCCACGGGCGCCAAACAGCAGTTGCAGCGCGGGCCGGCCGACAGCGAACGCTTGGTACTTGACCTGAGCGACAGCGCCCGACGCGCTGACGTCGATGCCACCATCCGAGCCGCCTGGGCTTGCCCGTGCGTCTCGGTAGCCCCAGTAACGCATCCAGGCGGCGGCGTTGTGCTCGGCATCCTGCCAGGTCCGAATCTGCCGGGATGTTGGACGTTCAGACTCGCTGCCCGTGCTGCTCACGGCCGGGAGTATGGCAGCAACCCAGCCTGCGTCAAACCGTCAGCCCAGCCTGCCGGCAGCCTTAGACCTCGAGCACACCATCAACACAGACGTGTGTACCAAAGGCATTCATGGCGTCCGGACAGCGCGGCGCGGCTACTCTTCTGACATCAACCCTCGGCGTCGGTGAATGATGACTCCAGTGTCCCCGCCACCGGCCAGCCAGATCCTGCCACGGGTGATCATGCGCCGATCGATCGCTCATAAACGGCGCGGTGCTTCCCCGGCCCCTTGTAGTCGTAAATCACCGACACACCCGCCTGTGTTGCGTCTCCAGGAACGTTGCTGAAGCCCAAGGCGAGCCACGCTCTGTGCGCAGCGTGGTTGTCGGATTCCGAGGTAAGGAACAGGCGCCGGCACCCCCATACTGAGCCTTGGCGGTGAACTTCTTCCACGAGCGCCCGCGTGACCCCTTGACGACGGCGGCTCGGGTGCGTCATCACGTCCTGCAGGTAGATCTCTGACGGGTTGACCTGGCTTCGGAAGGCGATCACGCTTCCGGCGACTTGGCCGTCGATGATGGCGAGCAGGCAGGTGTCGGCGAACAGCGTGGCGTACAGCCAGTAGTCCGATGAGCCCCGCAGCCTGATGTACGGCTCTCCCAGCGCCAGCAGTTTCTCGAGGTCGGGAATCCGGTCGACCGTGAGCGGCGCGATGATCATGAGTGGTGTCCTTCGGTGAGTTCGATCGATGCGGCGAGGTCCCGCGCGGCGACGGCGGGGTCCAGGGAGTCGGTGACTCCGCGACCGACTACGAGGATGTCCCAGGAGCGTCGTCGGCTGGCTTCGACGTCGGTGGGTTCGAAGCCGCCGGAGACTGCGACCGGCAGCTTCGTCCACGACCTGATGAGCTGCGCTTGGTCGAGGGGGTGAAAGCCGGCCACGCCCAGGTCGATGTTTGTGGTGATGGCGAAGCCGTCGACTCCCGCGCGTTCCATGTCCTGGACCCAGCCCTGGGCCAGTCGGCCCTCGGGCACGTCGATGATGATGGGGATACCCAGGCGCCTGCTCGCTTCGGCTGCCGCGGACACGCTGGCGATGCTGGCGGGTCCGATGAGTAGTACGACGTCGGCTCCGGCCTCGGCTGCGAGGACCACTTGGTCGCGTCCCCAGTCGGCGGACATCATCTCGGCGACGATCCACGCATCGGGAGTTCGCTGCTTGACCGCGCTGATGGCCTGGACGCCGACGCTTTTGATGAGCGGGTCGCCGATCTCGATGAATTGCACACCTGCGCTGGCTGCGGCTTGGGCGACGGCGATCGCGTGGTCAACGTCGCGGACGTCGAGTGCGACCTGAAGTGCCCGTCTGTCTCGGAGGCGCCGGAAGGCTTCTTTACCGATGCCTGTGGCGGCGCTCGTGGCTGTGTCCTGGTGTTCAAGCAGGTTGGCTTCGGTGCGTACGAGCCAGTCGGCCGAGGCGATGCCCTGGCGGGTGAGGGTCGACTGGACGTTCGTGGGTAGCCGCAGGGCACCGGTACGGATCTCTCGGAGCAGGCCGAACAGGGCACTGCGGGAGGAGTCCTCGTCCTGCAGGGGTGTCCTTCCGCACTTCAGTAGGAGTCGCTGGGCGGCGACTCGAACGTTTCGAGGGCCATTGCGCCATGCGTCTTGGCCCCGGATGACAAGGTCGGCCGCCGAGTCTTCGTCCCCAACTCTGAAGGACAGTCCTCGGAGGAGACGTTCGCGGACATGCCAGTTGCGGTCGTCGAGGAGCGTGGCCAGTAGGTGTTCCAGACCGGGTGCGGTCAATTGGCCGACGGTTTCGGCGGCGGCGGCGCGGACTTTGTAGTCGCGGTCCGCGGTCAAAGCCTCCATGACCGAAAAAACCGTTTGGTGTGGGATTGCGTGGCCCGTGCGGATCCCCTCGGCGAGGGCGGCGCGGGCTCGCCAGTCGGGATGGGCCAGGAGAGTCTTTAGCTCCTGGGAAGTGCTGCCGTCAGCGGTGAGGAAGACGTAGAAGTGTCGGGCGAGGAATACCGCGTCCTCGACGGTGTCGAGTTGCGCGAGGCGGACGAAGTCGTGGACGGCCGCAAGGGGCAGTTGCGTCTCGACGCACGCCACGATGTCGGACCATACTGCCGGGCCGAAGCGGCGCAGCACCCGCAGCATCCATCGCGGGTACTCCGCGCCCAGTGCCGTCGCGGCTGCGTTGGTGTGCAGGAGGGCTCTGGCCAGCGGTAGGCCATTGTCGTGCAGGCACCGGGAGGCGCATACGCGCAGCACCTCGGCGGTGGTGAACGCCGGGCTCTCACCGGTGAGTTCGAGCATTAGGGGCAGCGTTTCGGTGATGCTGATCGACGGTGACTGGGCGACGGCGGCCAGCAGCTCCGGCGATGTCGCGTCCAAGCCTTGCAACAGGAACTCCAGGACGCCCCGCAGGTCGCCCGATGCGCTCGTGCGGGCGGCGAGGTCGTTGAGCAACTCGATGGTGACGGTCGAGCGTCCGTGTGCCTCGATGACCTGGGCGAGCCACCGGGCGAAGAGAAACTCACGGATGACGTCGTGATGGAACGTCAGTACCCCGGACCGGCCGGACCGCAGGAGTCTCGCGATCGGAGACGCGGTAAGTTCACCGATATCGCCTGGTACTTTCGCCTCGATCGCAGGAAGCAGTGGGTGCGGCCACGCCGCAGCGAGCTGCCTGCGGGCGAGTGCCGTCAGGTCCCCCGTCGCACGGTCGACGTCCAGGCTCGCCGCCTTCAAGATCGAGGCGACGCAGAATTCCACGAGCCGGTAGGCGTTTGGTTGCCCGAGCGGCTCGGTCGACTTGGCAGCCCGGATGAGGCTCATGTACAGCGGCAGGCGGGCCAGGTTGCGAATCTTCGGAGGCAGGGCGTCGAACAGCGGTTCATCGACATGCCGCTGCGCGTTCCACACCTCCCGGGCGGTAGGGACGTCCCAGCGGTCCAGCCGCATTGACGGCTCGGCACTCTGCGCCTGGCCCTGACCGGGCATGACCGCTGCCGACAGGACGGGGTAGGGCGCCAGCTCGATCTCCGGCGGTGTGCGCAGTACGAGCAGAAACCTCAGGTTGCCCGAGAGCACCTGTCGCAGCGTGGCGTCGAGCTGGCGGCAGACCTTGTCCACCACGGCGTGCGACTGGGGGCTGTCGATCACGACGAGCAGCGGCCGGGACAGGTCCCGGCTCTCGACTTCCAGGGTCAGCAAGGAATCCTCGCCGGCCGGTTGGGATCCGTAGCGGAGGATCTCGCGCGCCAGGTCGGTGTCCTCGGTCCACGAGTCCGCGGTCAGCAACTGAACATCCGCTCCGGGCGCCCGCGACGCCAGGTGACGGGTGAAGCTGGTCTTGCCGCAGCCCGGAGGCCCGATGATCAGATAGACGCGCGCGGTCGACGCGAGGAAGTCCGCGACCAGGCGCTGAATGTCGGCCGGGGGCATGTACGCGAGATCATCGGGTTGTTGGCCACCGAGCGCCGCGAGGACGGCGGCCGTCCGTTCTTGGGAACGCGTACCGAGATCTTGTCTCGTGGGCCGGCTGCCGCCGGCAGGCACGGTTGAGGCGCTCGGCTCTGCGGTCGCCGACGCCTTGAGGGTCTGGGCGAACCGCTGCTTGACCTCGGTTGGTGAGCGTGCCAGATCGACATCGAGCATCTGTTGGGTTTCGTAGCGCATGCGGGTGGCGGCACCGCGCTTCTCCCAGTTGGAGATGGCCGCCGGATTGACGCCCAGGTGCTCGGCGAAGCCGCGCACGCTCATGCGTAGAGCCAGGCGTAATGCTTTCGCCTCGCGGCCGGTCCACCGTCGTACCGTCTCCACGGGCTATCCCCCAGGCCGTGCACTCAGCGTCATCGTCGCAGTCGGCAGCGTAGTAGACGACGGCGGGCGTAGACGAGCTGAAACTAGGACAACACTAGAACGTCCACGCGTCGTCACGAAGCAGGCCGAACCGGCAGGCTGGTCGCACAGACAACCACGGCGATGGATCGGGTGATCGGGAGTTTCGCCAGACCCTCACCGTCGTGGACAGCCCTCGCGTTCGCGAGCAGCGGTGATGGTGGAGGTGCCCCGTGGCCATGGACGTGCGAAGCGGCGTGGTGCGCGACCGCGTTCGCAGTGTCGCACCCGGCCGTAGCGGTGAACGGCCGGCGCAGCCGGAACCGCCTGTCTCGAAGGTCTTCACCCTTGAGGGACTGCTGCTGTGCCGCGGTTGCGGCATGTCGCTGCAGCCGGTACGGATGCTCGGTCAGCGTGCCTACCGAGGGCCCTGCGGCTGTCGGCTGTCCGCCGTGGATGCCGAGGCCATCGAACAGTTCGTCCTGGAGGCGGTGGCGGCGCCAGCGCCGGGGTTGGTGGCGGACGCGGCACCTGAGGAACTCCGCGGCATCTTCCGCCGCTTGTTCGTCGCCGTGCGTGTCGGTGGCTGCGCCGAGGACTTGTCCATCATCTGGCGCCTCTAGCAGCCGGTCCAGCAGTTCCTGGCTGTGCGTCAGCCGGCTGAGCCGGTGACGTCGCTCGGCCAGCACCTCACGGCCGTAAGCGCGCCGACATCAATGACCAACATGGAGGAAAGACCATGTACACGAGGCAGACAGTGCCGCCACCGGAGATCGGCGTGGCGCAGGTGTCGCCAGACTCCTCGCGGTTCGGGTACCGACCGGAGCTGCGCCGCTCACTCGGCTTCGCCGACCTGCTCTTCTACGGTCTGGTATTCATGGTGCCGATCGCGCCGATGGGCATCTTCGGATCCGTCTACGCAGGTGCCGGCGGGATGGTCGCGCTGGCCTACGTCGTCGGCATGGTGGCGCTGGTGTTCACCGCCGCCTCGTACGCCCAGATGGTCAAGGCGTTCCCGCTGGCAGGCAGCGTGTACAACTACGCGGGCCGGGGGATCGGCGCGCCGGTCGGCTTCCTCGCGGGTTGGGCCATCCTGCTGGACTACGTGCTGGTGCCGAGTCTGCTGTACCTGATTGCGGCGGTAGCGATGCACTCGACCGTGCCAGCCGTTCCGGTCTGGGTCTGGCTGGTCGGCTTCGTGCTGCTCAACACGCTGGTCAACTACCGGGGAATCCGGATGACCGCCCTGATCACCCGCGTGATGCTCATCGGCGAGGTGATCGTGCTGGTGATCTTCCTTGCTGCGGCCGGTCGTGCTCTCGCGCAGGGCAAGGGACAGGGCTTCTCGTGGACGCCGCTCTACAACCCTGACACGTTCACCTGGGCGCTGGTATTCGGCGCGGTGTCGATCGCTGTGCTCAGCTTCCTCGGCTTCGACGGCATCTCGATGCTGGCCGAGGAGAACAAGGGCGGTGCGGGCCAGATCGGCCGGGCCATGGCCGCCGCGCTGGGCGTGGCCGGGATGCTGTTCATCACTCAGACCTGGATGGCTGCGTTGCTGGTGCCCGACCCAGGCGGCCTGCTCGCGAACGGCGACCCGGAGGGGACGGCGTTCTACGACGCCGCGCGGCTCGCCGGTGGCCCCTGGCTCGCCACCCTGTGCGCGGTCGCCACCGCCGTCGCCTGGGGCGTGGCGAACTCTCTCGTCGCTCAGGTCGCCACCTCGCGGCTGCTGTACGCCATGGCCCGCGACCGGCAACTGCCAAAGTTCCTGGCAACGGTCTCGGTGCGTCACAGCGTGCCCACCCACGCCATCACCCTCACTGCGCTGGTGTCGCTGGCGATCGGCCTCTACATGAACTGGCGCACCGACGGCATCGCCCTGCTGTCCAGCTTGATTAACTTCGGCGCGCTGACCGCGTTCCTCGTCCTGCACCTCGCCGTCGTCTGGCACTACCTGGTCCGCAGCCGCAGCCGCAGCTACGTCGCGCACCTGATCCTTCCGGGAATTGGGATCACAATCCTCGCCTACGTCGTGGTCAACGCCAACGTGGCCGCGCAACGCCTCGGCTTTGTCTGGCTCACCCTCGGCCTGCTGACCCTGGTGGGTCTGTACGCCGCTGGCCGCCGTCCCCAGCTCTCCGGCCTCGCCGGCGGACGGGAGTCGGCATGAGCAGCAGGGTCACCTACCAGCCGGGCGAGAACGAGCTGCGCCACACTTTCGGCGCCCACCCGGCGGTCGCCGAGATCACGCCCGGCAGCCTCCTGGTCACCAGCACCGAGGACTGCTTCGGCGGCGCCGTCCGCACCGTCGATGACCTGCCCTCGAAGGTGTGCCAGGCGTTCAACCCCGTCACCGGTCCCTTCCACGTGGCCGGCGCGGAACCCGGCGACACCCTCGCCCTGCACTTCGCGGCCATCACCCCCGCCCGCGACTGGGGTATGTCCGCCACCTTCCCGCACTTCGGCGCGCTGACCGGCACCCACACCACGGCGATGCTGCACCCGCCGATAGAGGAACGCGTGTGGCGTTACACCATCGACGCCGCCGCCGACACCGTCACCTTCCACGCCCGCCGCTCCGACCACGCAGTCGTCATGCCCCTGGAGCCGATGCTCGGCACGGTGGGAGTCGCTCCGGCGGGTGGGGAAGTGCGATCCACGATCGTGCCCGACGCGCACGGGGGCAACCTGGACACCCCGGAGATCCGCCCGGGAGTCACCGTCTACCTCGGCGTCAACGTCCCCGGTTCGCTGTTCGCCATTGGCGACGGCCACGCCCGCCAAGGCCAGGGCGAGGCGTGCGGCGTCGCGGTGGAGACCGCCATGAACGTCACCATTGCCGTCGACGTGATCAAGGGTGTGGCCACACCATGGCCGCGCATCGAGACCGACCACCGGATCATCTCAATCGGCGCCGCCCGACCCCTGGAGGACGCGTACCGGATCAGCCAGCACGACCTCGTCACCTGGACGGCACACCTGACCGGGCTGGAGCTGCTCGACGCCTACCAGTTCGTCTCCCAGGCCGGTCGCGCCGCACCCGGCAACGTCTGCAACCCGCTGTACACCATGCACGCGGCCCTCACCAAAGCTGTCCTGGCGGGCGCGAGTCCCTACGGCGGGGTGCATCACCGGCTGCGCCGCATCGCTGAGTCGACCAGGTGAGCCACCATGAGCCACGCGGCATTCGACACCCCGCCGGTCCGCCTCCCGCTGCGCGTCGAGCTGTTCGTGCTGACCCACAACGACAGCGGTGCTCCGCTGGCTCACCTGCCGTCCCTGTCGCTCGCGCTGGCTGGAGCCATCCTCACCAACCTGGTCGCGCCGATCGAGCGGGTCCGCGTCGTCGGCGACGCCGCCATCGCCGTGCACCGGCAACCCACCGGCGACCCGGTCGCCGACTGGGCGCTGACGTTCCTGGCCCGTCACCACCGTGCGCTGTCGGTCCGTGAGGCCGTGCGGCTGCTCGGCGAGCACGCCTACGACAAGGTCACCGCCGGACTCATCGCCGGCGGCCTTGTCGAGCAGGTCACCAGACGCCGCATGCTCGGCCGGGTCACCGCGTACCCGCCGACAGAACCCGCGGTCATCCACCGCGTCCGCGGGCGGCTGCGCTACGGCGTCCTCGGCTACGACGATCCCGACCCGCAGACCGACGCCCTCGCCGGTCTACTCCGTGCCCTACGGCTCGAATCCGAGCTCTACCTCGACGGCTTCGACACCGACCTGCGCGAGCGGCTCCGTCAGATGCTCGCCCGCGCCGGACATCACACACCCGCCACCGAGAAGATCATCTGCGCCGTCGACGACCTCATCGGCGAGACCGCCGTATCGGTGTACCGATGAGCACCCAAGACACCGCCACAAGCATCGGGCAGCCACCACGAGCGCCCGAACCGGCACCAGGGGAACGACCAGGGGAACTGAGGCGATGAGCTGGGCACCCGCCGAGCTTGATCTGAGCCGCCCGAACGCCGCGCGAATGTACGACTACTTCCTCGGCGGCAGCCACAACTTCGCCGCCGACCGTCAAGCAGCCGACGCCGTCCTCGCCGTCGCACCCCACGTCGCGGACGCTGCCCGCGCCAACCGAGCGTTTCTGCGCCGCGCCGTCCGATACGCGCTGCAGCAGGGCATACGGCAGTTCATCGATCTTGGCTCAGGCATACCGACCGTCGGCAACGTCCACGACATCGCCCACTGCGTCAACGCCGACGCGCGGGTGCTCTACGTCGACGTCGAGCCGGTAGCCGTGGCACACGCCAGGGCACTGCTGGGCGTCGCCCCGCAGGTCGACGTCATCCAGGCCGACATCTGCTTCCCCGACTTCATCCTCGACAACCCCGCCACCCAACGGCTGATCGACCTCGCCCGCCCGGTGGCCGTCCTGTTCGTCTCGGTCCTGCACTTCATTCCCGGCGACGTCAACGCCATCGTGGAGCCCTTCCGCGCCGCTGCCAGTCCCGGAAGCGCCCTCGTCATCTCCCACGCCACCTCCGGCGCGACCACCAACCAGACCGAGGAGGTGCAGCGGCTGTACCAGCGCACCCCCACCCCACTTCAACTCCGACCCCGCGCCGACGTCCAAGCACTGTTCGGTGACTTCGCCATGGTCACGCCCCAACCCGGCGCAGCGTCACCCTCGGACGGCGCCGCGCTCGTTCCGGTGTCTCACTGGCGGCCCGACCCCGAGGACCACGTCCCGGCGGACGGGTCATCGGCGAGCCCTTTCCTCACGAGCTTCCTCGCCGGGGTGGGCATGAAAGGACCCGCTGTCATGACGGAACAGCCAAGGCCAGAACCGACCGGACGATGTGCGCTCCGGCCAGCGGGCAGGCACTGATGTTCATCGGACTCGCCGGGCCGACAGGCGCTGGCAAGACAACCCTCGCACACCGACTCGCCAAGCATCTCGGAGCGCATCTGATGCGCGACCCGTTCGTCGACAACCCCTCTCTCCCGAAGCTCTACGCCGCGGGGAAGACCCGCCCCGTGGCCCTGGCTCTCCAGGTCGAGTTGACCTTCCTGGCGCTCCGCGTCGCGCAACTTCGCGAGATTCACGACCTGCTCAGCCATGGCACACCCGTTGTGGCGGACTGGTCCATGGCGCAGCAGGTCATCTTCGCCCACACCACCCTGCCGCCCGAGGACGCCAGTCGAGTGAGGGAGACCTGCGCCACCTGGAGCGACACCGCCGCACGACCCGACCTTCTCATCGCCCTGACCGCACCGGCACCGGTCCTAGCCCGCCGGATCGCGCATCGCGGCAGGCCCATGGAATCCGCGCTGTCCACCGACTATCTCGAAGACCTCACCCGAGCCTTCGACACACCGCTTCATGACTACGCCAGCCGAATCATCCGGCTCGACACCAGCGAATTCGACGCCTTCAACGACGAAGACGTCAGCGCGCTCCTTGCCCACCTACCAGCCCTGGAGAGGCCATGACCGAAACCAACGTCGCACAGCCACGCATCGCCCACGCGCCTCCCTGCAGCAGGGTCATGATCACCGGGCCAGGGCGGGTAGAGATCGTCCGCGAGCACCTGCCCGCACTCGGCCCCGACGACGTCTACGCCGAATCGGTCGTCTCCGGCATCAGCCACGGCACCGAGATGGCCTGGGTGGCAGGCGACGCCGCCTCGCTACACCGGTCGTGGGACCCGCAGCGACGCATCTTCCTCGACGGCGCCGGCCGGGACTTCCCAGTAGCGCCGGGCTACGAGACCATCGCCCGGGTCACCGCCATCGGCGAGGCCGCTGTCAGCAAAGTCAACATCGGCGACCTCGTCACCCTCGACCGCCCGCACGGCACCGCGCACATCGTTCCCGCAGACGCCGCCATCGCCAGCCGGCTGCCGGCCGGTGTCGACCCCGAACGCGCCGTCTTCTTCATCCTGGCGCGCGTCGCTCTCGGCGGCGTCCACGACGCCGAGATACGCCTCGGCGACACCGTCGTCGTGGTCGGGCTCGGCACCGTCGGCCTTCTCGCCGGCCAACTCGCGCGGCTCGCGGGAGCCGCCAAGGTCATCGGAGTGGACCGCTACCCGCTGCGCCTGGACACCGCCGATTCCCTCGGCGTCACGCCCGTGTGCGCCGCCACCGAGGATGACATCGCGGTACAGGTCCGCAAGCTCTGCGGCCCGCACGGCGCGGACCTCGCCATCGAAGCCTCCGGCTCCTACCGTGGCCTGCACGAGGCGATCCGCTGCGTTCGGGTCGGCGGCCGGGTCGCGACCGTCGCCTCCTACAACGGCCACCAGACCGGCCTACGGCTCGGCGAGGAGTACCACCGCAACCGCATCACCCTGGTCTCCTCCATGACCGTCAACGGCTGCCCACAACGCGCCCACCCCGCATGGGACCTGCCCCGACTCAGCGCCACCGCCCGAGAGCTGGTCATCACTGGGCGGGTGCATGTCGACAGCCTGGTGACCCACCGCTTCCCCTTCAGCGAGGCGGCCAAGGCGTACCACCTGATCGCCCAGCGCCCCGAGGAGACCATCAAGGTGGTGCTGACCTATGACAAGTAGCAACCACGACGTCCTCAACCCCGTCAACGACCGGTACACCCCAGCACCCTGCGGCGAACTCGACGAAATCCGCGCCACCCTCGACGACGGCCGCCTTTCCGGCGGCGCCCCCGTCCTCGCCATCTACGAACACGCGCTCGCCAAGCGCTTCGGCGCCCGCCGCGCCATCGCCGTCAACTCGGGAACCTCCGCGCTGCACGCCGCGCTCATCGCCCTCGACGTCCGACCCGGCACGGAGGTCTTGGTCCCGGCTACCGCGCCCCTGCCGACAGCCATGCCGGTGCTCACCTGCGGAGCCACGCCCGTCCCCGTCGACACCCTGCCCGAATCCCTCGCCCTCGACCCCGCCGATATCCAGCGCAAGCTCACCGGACGCACCCGCGCCGCCATCACGCTGCCGCTCTGGGGCTACCCCAACGACGAGCGAGCCAGCGTAGACCTCCTCGCCCAAGCGGGAGTGCTGGTCACCGAGGACGCATGCCAAGCCCACGGCACCCGAGTCGGCAACCAGTTCGCCGGCACCCACGGGGCAGTCGGGTGCTTCTCCACCCACGACCGCAAGCTCCTATCCACCGGCGAGGGCGGCTTCATCCTCACCGACGACGAGGAACTCGGCGAGCGCATCGACTGGTACACCCACCTCGGCCACCTGCGCGGCACCACCCACGGCGTCAACTACAAGCTCGCCGGCCCCCTGGCCGCCATCGGCCTGCGCCGGCTCAAGCTGCTCGACCGCCAGCTCGACCGACGCCGCCGCAACGCCCAACGCATCCTCACCGCGCTGCCGCCCGGCGGCCTACTGCGGGAACTGCCGTACGGCGTCCAGGACAAGCCGAACTACTACAACCTCGTCCTCACCATCAAGGACCGCATCCCCCAGGTCGCCGCCGCGTTCGAGGCCGCCGGGCTCCCACCCGACTCGATCCGGTGGCGTTACCGGCCGCTGTACCACCAGCCCATCTTCCAGCCCTACGCCAACCAGTGCTCCAACGCCGAACGCCTCGCCACGGCCACCGTGCAGCTGCCAGTTCACCCAGGAATGACCGACGCGACCGTAGCGTGGATGGCCGACCGCGTAGCCCAGATCGCCCAGGGAGACATCAGAGCATGATCCGCCACTTCACCAGCTCAGCCGTCGTCTTCAACGACGAGGGCCACGTCCTTCTTGTGCACCACAACAAGATCGACCTCTGGCTGTACCCCGGCGGACACATCGACCCCAACGAAGACCCCGCCGAAGCTGCACTCCGCGAAGTCCACGAAGAGACCGGAATCATTGCGGACATCCTCGGTCCGCAGCCGTTCCGGCACCCCGCCGTACGAAGCATCCCGAGCCCGTTCGCCATCATCGAGATGGACATCGAAGACCGCAAGGTCGGACTACACCGACACATCGACCTCGTCTACGTCTGCCAAGCGACCAGCGGTGACCTGACAGCTCAAGTCGAAGAGGTCGGCGGCGCAAGGTGGGTGCCCGTCGAGGACATAGCGGATCTCCGCACGCCTGCCGAACTCTCCGCTCTTATCACCGAAGCCGCGAGATTGATTCCTCAACCGGCCTGAAAGCTCCGGTGGCGAGATCCAACCGAGGGACGCCGGTGCAGCCTGCCCCGGCATCCTTCCAGCCACTCGTGCTCACCAGCGAACTGCAGCGACGCCCCGGTTCTTGCTCTATACGAACACTGACGGGCAGATCGTCAATCGACCCGTCTACGTCGTCGTCGGAGTCACCGTCAACCACGAGTGCGACACGCCGTGCCATCTCAACGACCGACTCATGGTCGACGAACTGGTCGCCGGAGGCGCGAGGGAATCGACCTGGCCACCAGCTACGCCAACCGGGTGGTCGCCAAACGCGACGCGGACGGCGGCGCCGTTAGTTCCGTCTCCGCGCCGTCGCTGCGGGCCCGGATGATCGAATGGGCCTCCCTGCGGCCCGGCGCCTGGGTGATGGGATCGGATCGGCGGGTACAGCGACGCCCTCATCGCGCATGTCGTCGTTTCGACGGGCGGGTCACCAGCATCGATGTCGGTCCGAGCCGGGTGAGTCCGAAGGGCGCTCGGCCGCTTGCGGGACAGCCAGTTGGGGTCAGGCGATCGCGTCGTCGATGAGGCCGTAGGGCGGTTGGTCCGCCCGTCCGGAGTAACGCACTACAACATCGCTCTCGACCTCGGCGGGCGGCGCGTTGTCGACGATGATGATCTGGGCACCGGCCCCTCGACCGGTGAGCCAGGTGTGCAGGTGCTTGTAGAAGTCCGCGATCGTGACGGTGTCGGCGAACTCGGCATCGCGTTCGCCGGTTTGGCCGAGGTTTTTCTGAGGGCTGTCCAGGAAGAGAAAACCGGGGTGGGAGCCACCCGACTCCCAGGAGACCTCGAAGATCGCGAGGATCCACGCGAGAGAGATCAGGGTCCGGCCGCCGGAGGATGCCGAGGTGTATCGGAGGTCGCGCACGAAGGGGACCAAGTCGTCGTTCAGACGGGCACCACTCAGTTTCGGATACCGCCAATCAGCCAGGATCGCGGCGAACCGGTCGCTGATGGTCCGGATGATCGCGGCTCGGTCCGTCCGATCTCGCCCAGCAGTAGCGAGTTCCTCACGAAGGGCCTTGACCGAGGTATCCAGGCGGAGCACGTCGTTTGCTCGTCTTTCGAGGCTGCTGACCATCTGCAACCCCGTTGCGGCGAGTTGAGCCGCAGCGGTGGCGTCCTGGCGCCGCCGGGCAAGAGCGTCTCGTTCGGCGAGGTACGGGCTGATAGCCCGAGCGGTGGCATGATCAACTTCGGCTGCTGCTCGCTGTTCAGCGGTGCGAGCGGCTTCCACGAGCGGCCTGAGCCGCCTCACATCGGCGTCCAGGTCATTCACGAATCTGGTCAGCTCGGCCAGACGTGCTTTGGTCGCGCGCAGCTCGGTGCTGACGTCGAACGGGCTGAGGGAGCTGTCGACGTCCGGCAAGGCACCATTTCCTCCGCTCGGACCGGGAGCTGTGCCGTTGATGGCGCCGTTCTGCTCCGACAGGGCTGGGGGCGCTACGTCGCCGAGAGTCAGCGTGCCGGTCGCATCGGCGACCGGGGTATGGCACAACCCGCACGCCCCATCTTCGACCTCGATGGTTCGCCCGAGGGTGGACAAACACGCTGGGCAGGCCTTGATCTGGAGCGGGTCGAAGAGCTGATGAGCCTCAGTGAGCATGGTCAACTTGGCCACGTCGGCGGCGTACTGTGCCCGCAGCGGAACCATCCGGCGGAGTTGTGTCTCGCGGTCGCGAAGCATCGCCTCAGCGCGACGTGTTTCCTCCGCAGCTGCTTGATGCCGCCGCCGCTGCGCCTCGGCGAATCCAGCGGCGGCGGCTACACGCAGGTCGATCGCTTCCTGTTCCCGGGCAACGATAGTCAACTCCTCGGCCGCTCGGTCACGAGCCATTTCCAGCTCCATGCGCCCGCCGAGTCGTTGTTCCCCGACGATCTGCTGTGCCGCTTCGTATGCAACCCGGGCCCGGGCCAGCCGTGTCTCCAGGTCTTTAATGCGCTGTCCGAGGTCTACCGCGCGGTCGTCATGGACGTCGAACACCACGTCGACGACCTGGCGCAGTTTGAGCGCCTTCATGTGCTGGGTCTCGAACAGTAGGGACTTGCTGGCCACGCGCTCGTTGGGTAGGAAGCACAGTCCCATCAGGTCCCGGAAACTAAGCGGGTCTGTGCCAGAGTTCGCCTGGGTGGGGGCCTCGCGGAGCTGGACGCCTTCCAGCCCGCAGTGCATCAGCAAGAGGGATGAGAGGCTGTCCGGGCTGCCGGGCGGTTTGATCGGCCGTCGTTCGACAGGGGGGCCAGCGCCGTCATCGAGCCTGCCGGGGCGTAGGAAGACGTGGCTGGACTGATCGCCGAGGCCGCGCTCGATGACATACGGCATACCCGACAGTTCCAGCTCGACAAAGGCGTGTAGGACCTTCGCGATCACTTCTGGATGCCGGGGGTAATCGCCCGCGCCTAGGCAGTAATCGATGAACTCCAGGACTGTCGACTTGCCCGTGCTGAAGGCCCCAGCGATGACGGACAAGGAGTTCAGGTGGCCTGCCTCACTATCGACGAAGTCGACCTGGTAGTGGCGTTCGGGTCCGACTAACCGTAGCCGGCGGATTCGGATGCCTCGTCTGCCCAGCGGCGACGAGGCGGGGTTTGCGGGTGATCTCATGACCACCTGCCCACGCTGTCTTCGCCGAAGGCGTCCGCTTCGTCCAGCTCTTCGGGCTCAACGAACAGGTCGGCCAGGTCGATGCGGTGGGGGCCCGAGGGCTGGCGAGTCCATTCCGTCACCCTCTCCCGGAGCGGTCCGGGCCGGACCTTCCTTAGCCTTCGCACGACAATGGTCGCTGCGGTCGTGTAGGAGCGCGCATACATGGCGGTGAACCGCATCGCCATGTCAACGCCGGCGTCCGTCAACCGGTAAAGGACGTGCCCACGGACTGCGGTGGTCGCCAGATCGTAAGCGAGCAGGAGCGCCAGGTCGTGCTTAAGCCGCTCTCGCCGGGTGGCGAACCTCTGCGCCGCGCTCGCGTAGGACAACGCCCGGTCGTCGAAGCCCGCCATCAGCAGCTCGAACCGGTCCGGGTCGTCATCGCTCGACGCCATCAGCAGGGGGTTCGCGGCGATGAAGTCGTACGCGCCGAGCCGTTCCAGCTCTACACCGTCCGGGTGGAACTCGGCGACCACGTGGAGGAGAAGCACAAGTTGGGCCAGCCGAAACACCGTGTCGTCCTCCGGCACCGCTACCGGCGGCCGGTGGACGGCATGGGCCGAGTCCGACGGCGCGGTCATGTGAGGACTCCGGCGGACTCGGTGTCGGCATCCCGCTGAGCCGGAGCAGGCACCTGCGCTGGCTGCTCGTCCCGATGCTCCACAACCACGTCTTCCCAGCGAGGGACCCAGCCCGCACGGCCGTCCTCGACAATCCGGTGCATCATGCCGCACCGGTGCACGGGCGTCGACCGTAGCTCCGCCGGCCAGGAATGACCCATGCTGCGAATCTGCCTCATCACTGACGCGTGCAGACCCGGCAGTTTGGGGCCAGCGGGGTGCAGTTCAGCCACCTCATTGAAAGACGTTTCCCAGATGCTATGCACGGTTGCATCTGCCTCAACGAGCGCATTTACCTCAGCCGGCACATCCTTGTCGACGATCTCGCGCGCGAGCAGCTCGGCGTTGAAGAACTCCAGTTTTGCCGAGCTGACCTGCTGGTGCCCGGCTTCCCGGAGCTGCCTGACGAACAGCGCGGTTTCCAGGGCGGTCGCCTTCTCCGGCTCGACCTGGACCACCTCAGGTCGGTCCGGCTTCGGCCCTGCCGGGGCCTGGTACGGGTCGTAGTAGTGGCGCCGGACGTTAGCAGCGTCCGGCGAGATCAGGCGCTGCCGCAACTCACCCTCGTGCCAGAGCTCGATCTTGACGTCGAAGTCTTTTTCCGCCTTTTTCTTCCACGTGGACCACCACTTGTCCATCGGGGCGTCCATGCTCGCGGGAACACACAAGATCCACTTGCGCACCCTATGACCATGCTCAGCTGCGGCCTTCATGGCAGACGAGAAGGACTCGCGGACCTGTCCCTGGTGGGAGGTGGTCACCACAGGCATGAAGTACTTTGCCTGCCAAATCACGATCTGCCCCGCCAGATCACCGACCACAACGTCGATACCCCAGTCGCCCGGGTTGGCCGCGATCAGGCGCGCGCCTCGGTACCACGCGGCCACCAACTCGCGAATCATCTGCTCAAAGTCGTCGCGTGCCCCAGCGAGGTTGGCGGCTCGGAGTTCGTGCGCGCGAAAGTTGATCGGAGGCTCGCCGGCTGCCAGAACCAGCCCACTCTCCGACACAGGACCCCCTCTTCGGCACCTTCGCCGACAGCATTTCAAAGCAGACAGCACAAAGCAATCGAGGGGTTACAGGATGACACGTACGCGACTGCACCTTCGCCGCTTGGGCGCTGATCGCGCTTTCCGTACGACACGCGGGGGGACGATCAGACACTTGCACCCAGAACCCGGGGCGGTTCAAGTCGAGGGTTCGGCGGTCACCGCGGGATCCGAAGCACCGGGCGGTTCCGATCTGTCTACGCCCTCACGCCGTCTTCGGACGACGCCGGTCGATCGTGTTAGCCACCGCGTCCGCGGCGCTGCGGTGCAATTCCTTGGTGACGCTTTGGTAGGTGTCGCGGGTGAGAGTGGTGGTGGAGTGGCCGAGTTGTTCGGCAAGGACCTTGATATCGACCCCGGCGTCGAGGGCCACGGTTGCGGCGCTGTGGCGCAGGTCGTGCAGCCGGATCGGCGGGAGCCCGGCTTTACGGACGAGTCTGCGGAATCGTTGAGTGACAGCGTTGGGGTGCCAGGGCCGTCCGTCGGGGCGGACGAAGAACAGGCCGGTGTCGGGCCATCTGCTACCGGCGGCAAGCTGCCAGGCGGTGCGGCGAGCATTGTAAGCCGTGAGGACTTTGACAGTCTCGGCGTCGAGTACCAGGTCGCGGTTACCGGCTCTGCTCTTGGGCGGCTTCTGCACTGCGGTGTAGCCGTGGGTAGCGATCTGGTTGTTGATCGTCGTCTCGCGGCGGTGGAGGCGAACCTCGCTGTCGCGTAGCCCGCACGCCTCGCCGCGGCGGGGCCCGCGGTAGGCCATGTAGTGCCACATCGGGTACAGGTCGGAGGCATGTTCGGCTGCGTAGTCGAGGAACTGCACGATCTGCGTGTCGGTCCACACCATGACGGGGCCGGGGACCTTCCCGGTGGCCTTCCACCGCTGTACCCGTTCGTCTTCCCACACGATGGGCAGCGGCCGGTTGGCGGGGGTCTTGACCAGGGCTGCGGGATTAGAGCCGACGATGAGTTCGTCGGCGAGGGCGTCGTTGATCGCTTTGCGTAGGCAGGCTCGGATGCGCTGACGGGTCGAGGGTCCGGTCGGGCGGACGCCGGCGACCGTGGCGCGGACGAGGGGATCGGTGCTGGCCTTCGCGGCCGAGATTTCCTCGTTGCGGCGCTCGATCGCGGTGAACATGGCGCGGACGTGACCGGTGCGCAGCTTGTCCAGGGGGATCTGGCCGAGGTGCGGGATGAGGTGTACCCGCACGATCGACTCGTAGCCACGGATGGTGTTGGCGTCGATGGTGAGGTCGCTGAGCCACTGGGTGAGGTACTCGGCCACGGTCGGCATCTGTCCGAGTGGGCCGTCGCCGCGCAGCCGCTGGCGCACGCCGTCGATGTCGGGAAGGACGCCGCCTGCGCGGACCGTGGTTTGGAGCAGGTCGGCGATCTCGGTACGGCGGCGGCGGTCGTGTCCGGCCAGCGCGAGGAGCGTACGGGCGTGGTCGAGTTCGGCGGCGGCGTCGCGTCGGCTGTCCAGCCCCGCGCGGCGCAGCTGCCGGCGGCGGCCGTCGCCGGTGGCGGGGAGTTCGAGTTGATAGGCCCAGTGGCCATGCTCGGAACTCCAGGCCCGATTCGGGCGGCGTAGTTTCGGGCAGGCGTTGCCGAAGGGCTTGCCGGTGTCGGGGTGGCGGCAGCCGCAGCGTTTGAAGATGCTTCCATCTGGCATGGCTGGTGGTGCTCCCGTTCATGAAGGGGGGCGTCGGTTTCGTCGATCGACATCCACGCCTGATCGGGGGACGCGATCAAGTCACGGCGGGGCGAGGCTGATGAGGCGCATCCGCGCGCCGGAACCCTGTGACGGGGGAATTGGAGTGCGCGCCGCTGGCGGCGCTGCGATCCTGACGGGTTCGCTTGAGGCCAGGCCATGGAGGATGAGCAATGGTGGCGGCAGATGAGCTGGTGGGATACCGGTTACAGCGCCCACAGCTGCGCGCGGCGGCAGCACAGTTGATGGCGGCGGTGCTCGGCGATTTGGCCGCTCGCGACGGCGTGCCGGTGTTCGCGACCGTTCCCGACTTCGGCGAGTGGCACCGCCTCGGGCAGGAGTCGTTCGTCGCGATCCGCCGCAGTGCCTAGCAGATGCCGGGCCGGGTCACCGACTACCGGTTCTTGGACGCCTTCGTCGAAATGGCGGCGGTGCGGGCCGTCGTGGCCGCCGATGAGGTGCTGCGCGAGCGGGTGGATTGCCTCGTCGGCGTGGAGTTCGCCCTCAGCCTCCGGCAATTGGGGCCGAGCATGTCCTGGAACCCATGGTGCCGCCGTTGGGGGCTACCGGTTCGACCAGGGTGCCTTCGATGCCGCGTACAGCAGGTTGGAGGACGGTTTGCTGGCCACGCGGGCGCGGCTGGTCGAGGTGGTCCCGCTCAACGCCTTCACCCCCACCGCGGGCATCGAGGCGGTCACGTTGCCGGACGGCCTGGTGCTGCAGGCGATGAGCGACCGGCAGGTGAGCGCCGCGATCGGCTACCTCGCGGTGCCGGTCGCCTTCGCGGGCGGTCCGACCTCGGTGGCTGTGTCGCGGTTCCACCAGTGGGCCCTGACCCGCTGCGCCTCGTACCCGGTGTGCTCGGCCATGGACGTACCCGCGCAACCGACGGCGCCGGATTCTGGCGCGCTGGTCGAGCCAGCCAGCCGGCTGGTGACCGCGCTGCGGCTGGTGTGCGGTGGGTCCGTCACCGCGACTCGGGCGATCCGCTGCCCACCGGACTACGACTTTCCCCAGGGTCTGGGGCCGACGGCGTCACTGTCGGCGCTACCCACCTTCGACGAGGACCGGCCGACAATCCTTGGGCGAGAGCAGGTTGAGGCGGTGCGCGAGGTCTACGCCCTCCTCGCGCATCCCGCGGTCCGGGCGAACCGGGGTCTGCAGACCGCGCTGCGCCGACTGGTCCTGGCCGGGGCCGACCGGGTGCCGACCGACCGGCTCATCGACCTGATCGTCTGCGCCGAAGTGCTGTTCATCAAACTGCCGGGCCTGCCAGCGGATCGTTGGAAGCAGGACAAGGTCGTTGCCGGAGCGACCGCGCTCCTGGCGGACGATCCTGTACTGCAGGCGCCGCCCGAGCGGCTCGAGGCACTCCTGCGCCTGGGGTACCGGCTCCGCAACGACGAGATGCACGGCGACGACCCGAGCTCTCGGGAGCTTCGCACGCTGACCGGTCAGCCGACAGATGACCTGTCAGCCGTCGTGGATGACATCGAGCTGGTGTTGCGTCGCGCCCTGGTCCGGCTCCTCTCCGGCGTTGTCGAGCAGTAGTCGGCGCGACTGCACCGGCACGGCGTATGGAGCCGTGCCGGTGGACCGTGCCTACTACCCCGGGCGGGGTCAAGACGTAGGCCTGCAGCCCGTGGTGTCCCTGTCCCCGCCCGAATACCCGCCGTCCCCGTCGGCACCCGCCCCGCCGGTGTCACCAGATGTCGGTACCGGCGGGGACTCGAGGTGCAGTTTCCGCAGGATCGGGGCGGTCGGCACGCGGTAGTAGGCGCCGGCCCGGAACAGGGGCACCGGGAAGGCGTCGCGGGCGGCCAGTTTGTAGGCCGCCGAGCGGGAGATGCCGAGGATGGCGGCGGCGGTGGCGAGGTCCGTGGTCGCCCCGAGCGCCAGGATGCGCTCCGTGGTCCACGTACAAGCTGCGGCGTCGCTCCCTAAGTTGGTGGCGGGGGCGGGCCTGCGGGTTCGTCGTGCTGATCGCATGATCGGTATCGGCGGGTCGCCGGCGACCAGGTCGGTCGGTGTCGGATCGACCCCGGCCGGCGGGCCGGTGTCGACGGTGGGATCGGGATGCGGGTTGTGGTGCTGCGGCGTGTGCTCGCTCATGTGGTGTCGGCTCCGCGCCGCGCCGTGGTGCGCTGACACCCTCAAACCGGTGTTTGTCAGCCGTGGCGAACACCTGCCCCTCTCACGGTGATCTCGCAGATGTCTGACAACGGGTCTCCGTCCGCATGGCTGTCCTGACCCCCGGGGACACCCTTGCAGACGCCAGCGCCACCACGTCGGATCAGCGTCAGGAGACTGTCAGAGCCCACCATCAACCCAGCTCTGTCAGACACCCAGGGTCACGACCACCTCAACCATGACAGCGACGCACGCCGATGACATGGGGGTGCTGGCCGGCATTGTCAGACCACTGTCCGGGTCCCCCAGGGCGGCAGCGGCGTCACCGAGGACACCGGCTCCGGGCCTGCCAGTCGGACGGCGGCTCGTCCGACCGTCACGGCCCGCCGGGCGGACGCTGCTAGCCAGGCACGCCGACGCGCGGCGCCCCGAGGGAGGCCGATAGTCGGCGATAAAACCGGTCGCGGTCTGACACCGCTGCGCCTTTGGCGCTGTGAGCCCATGTCAACGGGCAGGTCAGCGTGGCTTTTCGAAACGATGACGCACGTCGACGTCGATCGTCCGAGCGGTGCATGCGGCACCGCTGACCTCGTCGACCCGGTGTCCGTGCATACGCAGCCTGCGCTATCAGGAATCCGTGAGACCACGGTGACGCAATGGCGGTTCAGGCGTGCCGGCCGTACCGCTCCGGCCCGTCATCGACGTTTGCCGCTGACATGGGAGATCGTGACATGATCTCCGCCGCCGGCTGGCCTGACTCGCCTCTGGACGCCGTGGACACCGCCTTCGCCGACCTGACGTGCGACCCCGACCCGCTGTCACTGGACCTCGACACGCTGGCCGGGCAACTCGGCGACGACAGCGGTCTGCCCGGGGGTGTCATCGCGCTGCCGGCGTTGCGGCAGTGGCTACTGGGCCATCCGCGTGCCTGCAGGGTGCGGGACGTGGTGTGGCGGGAGCTGATCCGCCGCGCCCGCCTCGACGGGCCCGCCTGGGTCATCACCGCGGTCGCCCTGGCGCCGCCCGCGCTGCGCCGCTACGCCGGCCGGCTGCATACCGGCTGGGCCGGCGACGCCCACGACCTGGACGCCGAGATCCTCACCGGCTTCCTGACCGCCCTGCGCGACCGGGTCGACCTGGCCCGCCCGGCGCCGTACACGGCGCTGACGCTGGTGGCGGCCTGACCGCCGGCCGTCCCCGCCGGCGGTCCCGGCGCGAGACCGACCTTCTGGTCGGGCCGCGTACGACGAACCGACACTTCCCACCCGCGACGACCGGCCCACCCCCGGGTGCGGGAAGGCCGTCGCGCTCACTGTCGGATCGCCAGTCGGGAACCTCACCGACCTGACAGTGACGCCCATCGGACGACGCTCGGCGGCTGCAGCACTCCCGCGCCGACGCCCACAGCGGTCCGCCCCGAAGCGACATGAGCGTCAGACCGGGCCGCTGACCACGGCTGTCAGACATCGGTGAGGTCGTGTCGGAGCGCTGTGGGACCGGCAGGTGTTCGCCACGGCTCACAAACGCCGGTTTGAGGGTGCGGAACTCCTCCGGCGCCACCACGGCGCCATGCGGAGGGTTGGTTCCGCTCCGCCGCCGGGCCGGGACAGATGGCCGACACGGGACCGGGCGCCTCGGGTGCCGCGCCACGTTGATGCGCTGACACCTCATCGATCACCGCTGACCCGAACGGGAGGACGAGCTCCTCCCGAGGTTCACCGCGCTCCCCTGCCCGGCAGGTGTCTCCCGCGAGGCGTTGCCTCGACGGGTCATCAGCGCTGTGTTCGGCTCGGTCCGGGGTTGCTGTCCGTGTTCCAGTCCGCGCTGCCCACCAGTTCGGGGTCCCGCTTCAGGTGGACGGTGACACGGACCGCACCGGCGTCTGTCAGCGCAGCACCGGGCCGGTGTGACAGTCCGCCCCGGTGCTCAGAGACACCACCTGTGTCATCTCTGCCCTACCGCGAAACTCGGAAGGAACCCTCGTGCCTGACCACGTCCTGCGCGTGCAGTCCGTCCTCACCACCCGCGACCATCTCCTCCTCGAATGGCTCACCGACCACGGCGTGTTCACCACACCGCAGCTCGCCCACGCCCTGTTCCCGTCCCTGGACTTCGCCCAACACCGACTCGCCCGACTCACCGCGCTACGGGTCATCGACCGGTTCCGGCCCTTCCGCCCCGACGGCGGATCGTTCCCCTTCCACTACGTCATCGACCAACTCGGCGCGGAAGTCGTCGCCGCCCAACGCGACCAACCCCCACCCCGCCCCGGCCACGCCAAAACGAACCGGCGGCGGTGGACCGCCGCCCGCACCCTCAACCACCGACTCGGCGTCAACGCCTTCTTCACCGACCTCGCCGGCCACGCCCGCACCCACCCAGCACACGCCCTCACCCGCTGGTGGCCCGAGTCCCGCTGCGCACAAACCGGCGCGTTCGCCCGACCAGGCGACCCCGTGGCCCTGCACGCCCTGGCCGCCCCGATCCGCCCCGACGGCCACGGCATCTGGACCACCCACGGCGCACAGCTGCCGTTCTTCCTCGAATACGACACCGGCACCGAACCCCTGACCGAACTGATGCGCAAACTCATCGGCTACACACAACTCGCCGCCGCCGGCGGCCCCCGCTGGCCGGTGCTGTTCTGGCTCCACTCCGCCACCCGCGCCCACCACCTCCACCAACACCTCACCACCACCCCCCTCACCGTTCCCGTAGCCACCGCCAGCCGCGACCACGCCACCCACACTCGCCACAGCCCCGCCGGACCAATCTGGCAACTCCACGGCCACCCCGGCCCACTCACCCTCGCAGACCTCGCCACCACCTCCAACCCGCCCACCACCCACAAGCCACCGAGCTGACCAAACCGGCGGCGACCTCCCCGGCGACTTGACCTTCACCAAGAGGTGAGCGTGGATGGCTCCCGCCAGAGCCCAGGCGCGGCGACACCGTGACCACCGCGCATCAGGCAACCGCCCATGAGGTGCCCCCGACGAAGGGCCTACCGATGCCCAAGCCTCACCGCGAACGACCCGGACGCCTCGCCGCAGCACCCGACGACATCACCGACCCCCTGCTATGGCGCCTCGCCATCGACGTCCTCGCCGCCCACCAACCCGAACACGACGGCAACTGCCGCAACCTGCAATGCGCCGAACAAACCGGCATCTGCACCGCGGCATCCAACGCCCGCCGAGCGCTCACACTCGCCCGAACAGCCACACGCCCCACCAACCCCGCACCCCTGCCGGTACGCCACGAAGCGGCACCAAGAACACCAACGCCACGCAGCAGGAACTTCATCGGCTGGTTCACGACACCCAAGCCAGCCCCGGCTACCGAACTGCCTGATCCTGGACCCCGGCGAAGACCGATCACATCACGGCGACACGCCGCGTAACACCGACACCCCACCGGCCATCCCCTGACGACCAACGTGTCAACGCCGCCTCACACGGTGCTCTGGCACACATTCTGTTATTGATCTTGTTGATGGCTCGGCGCCGATCGATCATGTTGGCCACCACGCCGGCCCACGGGTCTGGTCTCAACATTGACTGGACCTGTCTGGTCGGTTCTTTGTCCGTGTGGTTGTTGACCAGTGAGCGTGAGGCGACAGCATGTAGTGGTGCTTGAGGATCCGATTAGATGGCGCAGGCTTGTTGCCGAGTACGGTGCGCTTCGCCAGCCAGGCTCCGGGCTGACTCGACAAGCGCGTGGCCAGCGGTTTAACGGGATGATCGCCGAGCTCCTGACGAGCTTTGGCCTGCGAGCGAAGTCGGACCAGCGGGGCGTCGGCGAGTTGGACGTCGTCTTCAACCACGCGGGCCGGCGCTACATCCTGGAGGCCAAGTGGGAGCAGGCCAAGACGGGGACGGGGCCGATCGCGAAGCTCCAACGACGCGTCGAGCAACGCATGGCAGGGGTGACCGGGGTCTTCCTGGCGATTAAAGGTTTCACCGACGAGGCCATAGACGAAGTCGACAAGGGTCGGCGTCTGGATGTGTTGTTGCTCGACCAGTCCCATTGGGAGGCGATGCTCAGCGGTTTCGTGCCGCCACAGGAACTTTTCGAGTTGATCACTGACGCCGCGTCCTTCCAAGGCCGCGCCTACACACCACTCAACGAACTCCTGAAGCATCGACCCGAGACGCCCAGAGTGACGCGCGAGCCGGTAGCGAATGGCACGGACGGGATGCAGCTGCAAGTCTTCACCGTCGGTGCCGTCGATCATGCCGATGCGCGGAGGGCGGGAGTCGCCGTCGACCCGGGCGGCAGACCTTTGCTGACCCTCGAACAGGGCATTCTCGCGGTGGACCTGCCAGCTCAACGTTCCAAATGGGTTGCACCTGTCTTCGGCTGCAACAACGGTTCGTTGGCCATGGCGGATGAGGTGCTTCTCATAGCCCGGGGACATGGCGTTGGCCGGTGGGCGACGGGCCAGCTGACCGTGGTTTCCAGTGGCGCAGCGAACCTCGACGACAGCCACCTGCTGATGAATCCCGACGGATCAGCCTGGTGTCTTGATCGAGGATCGGCAGGGGCAGCTTCGGCTCGCCTCATCAGGCTGGGCACGCAAGTCGGCGATGAAAAATGGTACGAGCTGCCCCTTGCGGTCACGGCGGCAGCCTGGCTGACCACTACCAGACTGGTGGTGTCGGACGGAGCCGACCTCCTCCTACTGTCATCGCAGCTCACCGTGGAACGACGCCTGCTGGCACCAGCAGGACGTGTGCGCGCACTGACCGCCCTGAACGAACGGCAGGTCGTCACGCTATCGGATGATCTGACGCTGATGCGGCTCGATCTCGACACGCAAGAACACAGACCGCTGGGCCGGCTCAGCAGCATGGCCGGGCTCCACGGCGCGCTCGTCGGTCGCAGCGACAATTCCCTCTTTGTCATCGGGCGCCTCCTCGCCAAGGAGGGTCACTTCGCAGTCGCGGAGGTCGAGCTCGGCCGCCGCCCTGCCGACGGCGAGGTTTCTCACCGACCGGAGCCGGAGGTCGGTGGCAGTGGTCCCTGGGTCTCCCCAGTTGAGCCCACTCCACCTGCCCGAGGCAGGGTTAGGGCAACTGCGAAAGCAGTCGCGGGACCACCAGCCGTTCGAGTCCCCATCGAACTGCCACCGTCGGCGCATGCTGCCGTGCGCGTCAATCACGGGATGTCGGCCGACGAGCGCCTCACCGAGCAGCGCCACGGCTACGCAGACGGCGTGACCGCGGCTGTGGCTATTCCCCTGTACGTCTTGGAGGGCCTCCTCGCCACCAATTTCGAAATCGCGAGCTGGTTGAGGCCGTGGCGAGATCACTGGGATCGCATCGTTTCTGGGCACGCTGCTGACGGGGAGACAGTGCCGGACTGGCTACCTTCGATCGCCCAGTTCCTCGGGGTCTACGCCGCGCCCACTCGCGTGGCCCATGCACAACTCACGCCCTCACTGCCCTATGTCGTCGGCTTCGCCGACGGGTTGAGGGCCGCTTGGCAGGATGCTGTCCGCGGCAGGCTCGTTCCTCCGGATCGAGAGACGCTCAGCCAATGGGTTCGTACCCCACTGTCGCGGCCCGGCCTACCGGTCGGTCTACACACCATCACCGACCTGCGAACCATCGCGGAGCGGGCCCGCAGGTTGAGGACCTGGACGTGGATCGGGCGCAGTCTTTTGTGGCTGGTGACACTTGTGGTGGGGGTATGCGAGATCGGTGCGATCGGGACCACTGTGACCGGGCAGTGGGAGCCAAACACCGTGACGAATGCGGTGATCGGCAACGCCTGCTTCGGAATCCCCTTCATCGGCCTCCTCTGGTTCGCCATCTGGGACCTGCGACGGCTGAGCAACGGCGGTCAACCTCCGCGTCGGAACCGAACGCCCTCTCCAGGCCCTCAGGAACATCGACGCACGCTCAGAGCTGAAGCGGCGAGCACCCCGAAGGAGCCGCTGGTCGAGCCGCCTCGCGAGCACGGCGACTGGGTGCTATCCCGCCCGGACCGAGGCAACCCGCCCGCGGAATACGCCGCCTTCGCCGCAAGTAGCGGCATGTACTGGACGATCGTCGGCATCAACACGCTTCTGGTCATCGTGCTGGCGATCATCATTCCCACAGCACACATCCCGCTCGTCGCCAAGGCCCTGCTGGGCCTGTTCGACGCATTCCTTGTCTTTGCCACCATCGGATTTGCCAACATGGCCAGGAACCCCACTCGCCTGGAAATCGGCAGGGCGGGAATCCAGGTCTACAGCCGCAGCGGGACCTACTGGTTCCCCTGGCAGGCACTGGAAAGCGTCGAAATCATGCGCCTCAAAGCAGGCACCCGCCACCTCGTGGGATGGTGCACCAACCCTGAGCTGTTCCCGGAGTCCAGCAGCAGCGGCGAAGGACCGCGCTTCCTGCCGAAGCTGAACGCGGTCGCCATCTGCCCCCTCAACACCCTCCATACCCGCCGCCACCTCGTCGCCCGCGCTCTCCACACATACGGCGGCAACCGCTATCGCAATCCCAGCAAAGGGCTGTCTCGCTAACGGCCCGAGGGTGTGGACGGTGGCGGTGGTGAGCCGGGGCACGGCGGGGGTGAGTTGGTGTTCGGCGTCGGGGGCGAGCTCGTGCGCGGCGACGAGGCTGCCGAAGCACCGCGTACGCCTCCCCAATCTCCTCGTCCGAGGAGCCGTTCGCGGCTGCGGCTTCCCGCAGCGCCAGGTGTACCTGGTTCTCGGTCCACTCGGCCTCCACGTCGTGCCGCGCGAGCCGAGAACCCTGCTCCGCGAACTCGGACAGGTCACCGTCGGCCAACAGACTGTTCTGCAGGTCAGTGATCGACAGGTCGAGCTGCACAGGCCACGTCGCGAGCGGTTGCGCACAGAGCTCTAGCAGGGCGAGGTCGCTGTCGAGCGGCTGCAGACCCTGGTCGGCGAAACGCCACCACAGACGCGAGAAGCCCACCCGCCACGGAGCCGGCAACAACCCCGCCTCCTTCGCCGACCCGCCCGCCGCCTGTCTCCTCCGCTGAACGATGCCGGCCAGTCCAGCGGACAACATCATCACCGTCAGGTAGTCGTCATCCGGGCTCCGAACCCGCCCGGAATGCTCGCCAACGATTAGCGCCTGAGCATGAACGTCCATTGAAGCCGTTCCTCACAGCTAAAGTCCGACCCGACACTCGCCCGGGCAAGGGGCGGCTCCAGTAGACACCCCGCCCCTGACACTCTCGGGGCCCACACGCCCGCGGCTTCCCGTTCGGCCGCCCTCGACGGCACCGGGGAACCTCAGGCCGTTCGACGGCTGGCTCCATGTCGGACTCTGCTGGTTCACTTGGCCGCGCGTGACTGACGAAAGAGGCGTGGAGTGACCGATCAGCCGGACGAACCGTGGCGGCAGCACCCGAGCCTGCTGCGGGTGGCCGCGTGGATCCCTGACGTCGACGAGAACCTGGAGCGGTGGGAGGAACTCGAGCAGATTGCGGTGCAGTGGATCGAGGAGCAGGCTGCCGCCGACGGGGTTACCCCGGTGGTGTTCTACAACGCGGCGAAGGCGCACGGGGGCCCTGGCCCGGTCCACCGGCTGGCGAGCCGCTACCGGTTCAGCTACCCGCTCGACCGAGACCGGCCACGTGGCGCTTTGGTGGCCTACCACCCCGACGCCCGGTCCTGCGACGAGCGGCTGACCTGGCGCGCGGATCGGCGCTGGTGGTCCTGGAGAGTGCGATGACCCCGCTGGCCGGATGGGCTGCCGGGACCCGGGCAGAGGCCTTGTCCGGGGTGTATCCGCAGGTGCCGGCGCTGGACTCCGAGGCGCAGGAGGCCCTCGACCGGGCCGTGTTCTTCGGCGGGCGCAACAACTGGACCGGAAGTCACGAGCGCGAGCACGCCCGCAAGGCCTTGGACGCCGTGCTACGCGGCGGGCTGATCGACGTCGACACCGCTGTGGGGTATGCCCTGGCGCATGCCGGGGTCTCGGAGGTGGGCGCGAAGAACCTCCGCAGCAGCCTGGAACGCAAGAGGCGGTAGTTCCACCCCGGGGGGACAGAGCAGATGAAAGGTACCGAGCCGACTTCACGCGCCGAGGCCGACGCGCAGCTGCGTGACCGGGCCGAGCGCCTCGTCCGGGCCCAGCTGATGACCCGGGAGGATCAGGACTTCGCGCGCAGCCAGAAGAGCATGATCGGCCAGACGATGCGGGAGTACGGCGGCCGGTTCCTGTTCGAGCTGATCCAGAACGGGTACGACGCGCAGCCGCCGGACGCCGGCAGCGGGCGCATCGCGGTGGTGCTGGCGCGCGACGAGGGCACACACGGCACTCTCTACGTCGCCAACACCGGGCGCGGGTTCACCGCCAGCAACGCCCGGCGGATCCGCTCACTCGGGCTGAGCGACAAGCCGATCGGCGAGGGTATCGGCAACAAGGGTGTCGGCTTCAAGAGCGTGCTCCAGATATGCGCGACTCCGGAGGTCTACAGCACGCTGGACAGCGGAGATCCGGGGTTTTGCTTCCGGTTTGCTACCGAGGACGACGTGCCAGGGCTGGTCGGCGCAGATCCGGTGCTCACTCGGCAGATCATCGACGAGGTTTCGCTCTACAGCATCACGTTGCCGGCCGAGGGAACACCCGCTCGGGTGGCGGCGCTCTGGGCCGACGGCTATGCCACCGTGGTGCGGCTGCCGCTCGACGAGGGCGCCGTCGATGCGGTGGCCGAGCGTCTCGACGAGCTCGAAGCGTCAGAGGTGCCGCTCATGCTGTTCCTGAAGCGGCTGGAACGTGTCACTGTCCGGAGAGAGGACGGTTCCGCCAGCGAAGAGCGGGTGCTGACCCGGGTACGCAGCAGCGCGCCGGTGGCGGCCGATGACTTCGCCTGCGACCTTGTGACACTGGACGAGGACGGCACTTATCTGGTGCTGTCTCGGCGGGTCGATCCGGCCGCCTACCGGCGTGCGGTGCAGGAGGCGATCGACCGGCGTCAGCTCGACCCCAGGTATGCCGAGTCGACGGCGGCGGTCGAAGTCTCGGTCGCGGTGCCGTACGGGGCTGCGGACGCGCACGTCGGCCGGTGTTACACCTTCCTGCCGATGGGCCGTAAGGCGCCGTCGCCGTTCGCGGGGCACCTCAACGCGCCGTTCTTCACCGATCTGTCCCGCACGGACATCGACGAGGCGAACCCGCTGAACCGGCTGCTGCTCACCTCGGCGGCGGGACTCTGCCTCGACGCGGCCGAGGCGCTCACCGGCTGGCCGGACGACGCCGCCCCTGCGGCTGTGCTCGATCTTTTGTGCTGGGACGACGACCGTCTGGGGCTGCTCACCTCTCGCGCGGAGGAGCAGGGCCGGCCGCTGGGTGAACGTCCGCTGTTGCCCGCGCAGGCGGCCGGCCGCTGGCTCACACCAGCTGCGGCATGGCGCTGGCCCGTACCCGACACAGGCATGCTGACCGCAGCGTTTGCGACAGCAGCCAGCGGCGCCGAGTTCCTGCGGGAATTGCCGATGCGCCGGCAGGCGCGGCTGAGGAGCCTGCTGTCGCGGCTCGGACTTGACGTGACGCCGGAGCCGGAGCGTCTTGCCGGCTGGGTCGAGCAGATGATGGCGGTGATGCAGCGCAACCGCCGCCCGATCAGCGACTGGGACCGGGCCTACGCGGACGTCGCGCGTCTCTTCGAGAAGGCGCCCGAGGCGTTGCGGGCGCGGCGCATTCTGCTGACCGACTCGGATGAGCTCGCGCCGTGTGCCGGCCGGCGGGCCGGCGAGACATCCGCGAGCCGGGAGGCCGCGCCGTTCTTCCCGCCGACGACCCAGCGGATCGCCGACGAGGACGACGTCGACCCCGGCGCCGACCTGTCGCTGCCGGCAAGCCTGTCCAGCCGGCTGTTCTATTTGCGAGGCGATCTGACCTGGCACGTCAACCGGCAACAGACCCCGGCGCGCAAGTTCCTGCAGGAGAATCGGCTTGTGCGCGGCTTCGAGACGCGGGGGATCCTCGAACACATCCGTGCCGTGCTCGCCGACAGCCGCGCGCAGCGGGTCGCCCGGGACGCGCTGACGTTCGTCTTCAACCTGAGCCGCAGCGGTGCCCGCATCAAGACCGACCTGGCTGCCCTGGGCTTGCGACTGCCGACTGCGAACGGCGTTTGGATGGCCGCCGGGGACTGTCTGTTCTCGTCCGACTGGCCGGGTACCACCGGCAAGGAGCTGTCCGCGATCGCGGCCACTCCAGAGGACCGGTCGGCCGAGTTGTACGCGCTCGCGGGCCGGTTGCTGGCACCTCCGGCGCAGGTCATGCGAGCCGGCGACCCTGTTGCCGACTGGGTTGCCTTCCTGCGGCGCATCGGCGTTGGCGAGGTGGTGCCGCTCAGGTCTGTATCCGACGGGCGCGGGATCTACGGCAGCAACCTGACCCGCGATCGGCTTTCGGCCGTGCCCGGGCTGCCCGATCCGGTCCGCGACCAGTGGGCGAAGGTCCTGCCGACGACGTCCGCTGCGTGGTATCCGTCCACCCCCTACGTGGTGAAAAGCCCGCTCTGGTGGATGCCGGGACAGGCCGACTGGGAACGGTTGACCGACCGGGTGCGCTTGCACCTGGCACGGCAGATCCTGCGCGGACTCAAGGGCGCCTGGTCGGCCGACGCCTTTGCGACCGTCTGGGAACGCGACCGGCCCGGCGACAAGAACCCGCAACGGCGGTGCACGCCGCTCGGCGCGTTCCTGCGTACGGTGGCCTGGTTGCCGACGCAACGACCCGGCCAGAGCGGCGGGGCTTTCGCGACGCCGGCCGAGTGCTGGACGTTTCCGGTTCGCAGTGACGACGTGCCGCCGCGGTTCGCGACGCTGCTCGCAAAGCCGATGCGGGATCTGCTCGACGACGACCCGGTGGCGCTGCGGCGGCTGACCGAGCTGGGTCTGGGCGTGTGGGGCCGGGACGCCGATGCCCCGCGTTTGGTGCGCCACCTGGGCGCGCTCTTTCACGCCGGCGCGGTTACCGAGATGCACGCGGCGCAGTTCCACAACACGTACCGGGCGGCGTGGGCGGCCTGTGCCGCCCGTGGCGCCGAGGTGGAGCCGTTCCCGCCGGACACCCGGGGCTACCTCGTTGTCGACGTCGGCGGCTCGTCGACAGCCCTGCCGCTCGAGTCGGCCAGTGGCGACCAGGAGCTGCCCGACGTGGTAGTCGCGTCGCGGGACGACGAGCAGAGCCTGCTCCGGCTGATGGCCGACTTCGGGTGGCGGGTCCTCGAGGTAGACGCGCATCCGGAGACAGTCACCGCCATCTTGCGCCGCCGCCTCGGCGAGCGGGTTTCACGTGCCAGCGGCGTCACGCCGGTCGTGCTGCTGGACGGACACGAGTTCGGCCTGCCGGCCGTCGCCGGCGCCCGACCGATCGTTGGCATCCTGCCGTGGCTGCCGCTGTTCGCGGCGACGCTGCTCGAACACCAGCGCAGCCAGTTCAGCCGCCTCGGTCAGCGGGCGTTCGACGACACGCTCGACGCGTTGCGGCGGGTGCGGGTCGCCTTCGCTGGCACGGTCGAGGTACGTCTCGGCGAGGAAACCCGGCGGCTTCCGGACCGGCTGCACGGGGTGCTACCGATGCCGCACGCCGCGCATCCTTCCCTGATCGTCGAGGGCGCGGAGACGGAGCTGGACTGGGACATGCTGGAGGCGATGGCGGAGCCGCTGGCATACCTCATCGGCCGGCGGGACTACGCCCGCACCTTCCGGTGGGCCGCAGAGCGGACCCGGCGGGTCGGCGTCCCCGTCGCCCAGCTCGCCGACGACGACGTGGCCGAGATATGCGACGTCACGGCCGAGGACGTCCGGACGATGGCGCGGCGAATCCAGTCTTCCCTGCGACCCTTACTACATAGGCTCTATCCCGTCGTCGCGCATTACCTGGACGCCGAGTCGGCTGCGCCGTTCGACCCCGACTCACCGGCGGTGGAAAGCGAGCAGGAGGCCCGAGACCTGCTTACTGCGCTGGCCGACCGACTCGACCACGAGCCGGATGAGCTGTTTGCCGCCGCGCTCGACGCTCCGACGCTCACGGCGCTCCAGCAGCAGCTGAAGATACCCGTACGCGAACTCAACGCCACCCTGTCCGGCATGGGCGGGCGCTATCCGCTCATCGACTACGGCGCGCAGCACTCCGAGGACTTCGCCGACTACGTACGCCACCATCGCGACTCCCTGCTTGACCGGCTGCGCTGGCACCGGTGGGACCGCTTCGCGGCCGGCGACCCCCAGCCGGACTGGCCCCAGCTCCGGCGGGTTGAGCTGCTCGCCCCGGACCCGGAGTGGGGCACCACCGTCGACGTCCTCTCGACCGATCTCATGGCGGCGCGCGTCGAGGAGGAACTCACGGCGCGGCTGGGCGAACAGCCGCCAGAAAGCGGCCCCCCTCTGCCGCGCCGCAGCGACTGCGCCAAGGCCAACGCCGAGCTGGTCGACACCGCCGCCGGCAGGCTGGCCAAGCTCGTGCGCGCCTGGCTCGAACGGCACAGCCGCCCCGTCCCCGCGCCGTGGACAGACGAGGCATCGGCAGGCCCGGCGCTGCGCGCAAGGCTCGACTCAGCCGGCGCGCTCGACTTCGCCATGCTGACGCTTCCGGACGTGCTCCGCTGGCTGCAAACGCTCGGCGTCTGGCCGACGGACATGCCCGCGACCGATGACCTTGACGCGCTTGGTCTCACCCCCGACGACCTCGACCGCCAGAAAGCCGAGGAGCGGCAGCAACGCGCCGAACGGGAACGGCAGCGGCGGACCGTGAACATCGACGACAAACCATTCGACCTGGACGACGGCTTCACCTCGCTACGCGCGGCTCTCGACAATTCGCTGGACCGAACACCCGCGTTCCTGGCCACTCCACGCAGGTTCACCGGCCTCAAGGAAACCGACGCCCGGTCCGGCCCCGGCGGCCGGATCGCAGGTGGCGGCTTCGGCGGCGGTGGGTTCGCGTCCGAGCTGTCAAGCCTGCAAAAGCTGGGGGTGGGTTTCGCTGGCGAGTGGTTCGCTTATCGATGGCTGGAACGGCAGTACGGCGCCGACTTCAGCCCGGAATGCTGGGTGTCGGGATACCGTGAGCGGGTCTACCCCGGCACCGGTGACGACAGCCTGGGCTGGGACTTTGAAGTCCCCGGCCGGCGCGGCACCTGGTACTACGAGGTCAAGACCACCCTCGCCGAGGGCGGTCGACTCGAGCTGGGCGAGACTCAGGTCATCGCGGCGCAGGAGAACGCCCGGAACCGGCGGTGGCGGCTCTTAGTGATCACCAACGTCATGAATGAGTACCGCCAAATCCGTATGCTCCCGAACCCGTTCGACCCGGCCAGCCGCGGCCGGTATCGCTTCGTCGGCCAGGGTCTGCGTCTGGAGTACCGCTGGTCGTGACCGCCGGCACGGCAGAGGTGGTCACCAAGCTGGAGTGGCGAAATAGACGTTACAGGGTTCGTAGGTCGGCTTGCGGGCCACGCCAACGCCCGCTGATCCAGATCGGAGGGCGGCCACCGTCGCTGCCCGCTCAACGCGGGGACAACATCGCGGTCCATGCCGCGCGGGGGTGTTTACCACCAGCGGCGTCTGACCTTGATCTCGCGCACGGGTATCTCGGAGGGGTGTAGGGGGCGTTCGACGACGGGGCGCATCGTGTGGGGTGTGATGCGGTCGCGTTCGTGTTCCTCGGCGAAGCGGGCGGCCTGTTCGTGTTCGCCGAGGGTGTCCAGGGCCTTGAGGAGGTCGGTTATCAGGATGTCGAGGCGGTGGGTTTCTGCTTCGGCGGCGAGGAACCGTTCGTGGTGGGTGACTGCCCGGTGGCCGCACCACTGGCGTAGTAGTTCGTGGCGGGGTCGGTCGTGGCGGCGGTACCAGTCGTACTCCCATTCCGGTGTGGTCGACCGGTTGTCGCGGCCGACGCGGTAGTCGTCGCCGAACTTGCATTTGTGGCGGGACTGGGCTTCCTGCTCGATGACGAGGTCGAGGACCTGGGTCGGATGGGCGCGGCATGCGGCTTCGACCAGTTGGAGGGTGCCGGCCGGTGACAGGATGGTCCGGCTGTCGTGGTCGAACCATTGGGCCGAGGCGAGGATGTCGTCGATCGGGCCGTCGATGATCTCGCTCAGCCGGGCGCTGTCGCGGATGTCGGTGGTGCATGACACCGGGGACCAGAGCAGTTCGGCTACGTCTTCGCTGATCAGGAGGCCGAAGATCTCCTCGACGCAGGCCTCCTCGATGCGATCGAGGCTCAGATCGTCGATGCGTTGCCAGTTCGCCATCAGCGCGTCGAAGGTCCCGACCTCGCTCCACGGCACCCGCAGCCGCGAACCGGGGACCTTCTCCACCCGTTCGTCGGGGTCGTCGAGGAATCTGATCTCGAGGCGGGCGCTGGTCTTCTTCGGCTCGACGGCCAGGATGCAGACGCGTTCGGACGGTGCGTGGTCCGACTGCCGGTAAGCCCATTCGTCGCCGACGGTGAAGCGGGAGGGGTCGATTCTCATCCAGCCGTCCTTCGGGTGAGCGTCGTTTGTTGCGTGGTACCGGGTCGGGCTGGCGGTTCGCGTCGCGATGGCGGCAGGTCCCGGCGCAGGCTCGTGCGCATCCGGCCGGAGTGTGGTGGCGGTTGAGGTGTGGACTCACGTCAGGCGCCGCGGTCGAGTAGCCCCGTGGTGCCACGATTCGGCCTGCCGGCGGATGCCGGCGTGGGCCTGCCGGTCGTGATCGGGGCGGTGCTCCTTGCGTGGCCTGTGGGGGCTCCAGTCACCGAGGAACGGGCGCAGGTCGTCGGGTCCGGGTTCGGGGTTGTAGTCGATGTCAGCCAGCACACCGGGATTGCGGATTGGGTCGATCCGGTCGGCGGCGGCCCTGCCCCATGCGACCCAGCTGGCGAGGTACCCGCCGGCGCCGGTCCGGTCGCCGGCCGCTTGTTCAAGGGCGGTGCAGAAGGCGCGGATGTCAGCTGCGGCAATCCAGGCCTGGTAGGCGTTGCGGAAGGTTTCCGCGCGGATGTTGTCCGTGGCCCGGACGCGGGCGTCGGCCATCGCGGCGTGCCATTGCGCGAGGGTGGCCTCCTCCTGCCGTCTGCGTTCGGCCGCTGCTTCCTCCTGCCGCCGCCGGTGCTCGGCTGCGGCCTTCTCCCGGGCGGCTTCGGCTGCCCGCCGTTGCTGTTCGTCGGCGGTGACGCCAGCCTCGAACCCTTGGATGATCTGCGCGACGCGCTGTTCCAGACGTACGCGTGCGGTGTCGGTCCAGGTGTCCCGGTTGTCGTGTCCGGGCCGGGTGATCTCCAAGCGGAGCCTGCCGGAGTCGACGACGTCGAACTCCGCGGGTTTCATCCACGGCCGCAGGCGCAGCACCTTCAGCTCCTCGGCGGTGGGTTCGTGCGGGACCTGGTCGCGTTCCTCGGTCAGGGTGACCGTGCGTCGGACCTGCCCGGCCTGGAGGAACACCCGCGGGTGTTTCGCCTTGGTGTTGACCCCGAGCCGGTGCCCACGCCGGGCCGCCTCGCCGGCGAGCTGCCGGATCAGCAGCAACGCCCGGGGCAGTAGGTCCGGGCTGACGGCGAGGTGGTTCGGATCGGCTTCGAGGGCGCTGAACGCCAGATGCGGGTCGGTGGTGACACGTCGGGTGTTGAGCCGGATCCGGTTCCAGTCGGTCTCGTCCGGACCGGCGTCGGTGTAGAGGCGGATGATGATGTCGCCGGCGTCGCGGCCGGTGTGGCGCAGATGGTGACCCGCTGGCACAAGTCCCTGCTGCTTGAACGCGTGAATGATCCGGCGGTACCGGGCCCGCGTTCCACTGTCGGGACTCTCGATACGGACCGTGCCGCCCTCGTGCTGTAGGCGGTCGAGCAGTTCGCGAGCCGATCGCAGCAGATCCGCCGACGAAGCACCGCCGGCGATGCCGCCGGGTGCCGGCGTCTCGGACCGCGGGAGGGAAGCCCGGTGGTCGGGATGATCGGGATGGTGGCCATGCTCAAGGTAGAAGCGGCCGGCGTCGGTCGAGCACGCCTTCCACACCCCTGCCTTGCGTGTCACCGTAACCAGGTTCCGGTCCTGCAGCGCACGCGCCGACCGGCGGTACTCGACGCCGTCCGGCCCACTGAGGTCATCGCCGCCGTGGATCCGGCGAAGCAGGTCGAGCTGCCGCTCATTGAGCGAATCCCATCGCTGCACCACCCGACAGTAAGGGGCCAGGCCTGCTCGATGCAGCTGACACGGCTGCACGTGGCGTTCCGTACCGGCAGAGCCGCCGAACCGGCGCACTGCGCCTCGTCCTGCGAGGGGACTCCCAAACCAATTGGTGCTCGGGTGTTGCGCACCTACGCCGTACAAGCAGAACGACCACGGTGGACCCTTCAGCCGGCGTATCGATCAGGCGGGCCCGAGACGGGCAGCTCTGCCCTTCTGTCGTACGCCCCGGCTAAGTTTCTTGCACGTGGCTGGCGTGTGGTGCCAGGCGACATGGGATGCCGAGGAGGGCCGGTGCGCCTCACGCGGGTGTACGTCAGGTTTTTCAAGTCCTTCAACTTCGACTATGAGCGCCGCGCGAACGAGAAGGCTCAGCGTGCGACGTGGGAGATCCTGCCGGAGGGCTGGTATCCCCATGTGCGCCTCGACGTCGACCCCCAGATCACCGCGATCGTCGGAGCGAATGAGTCGGGCAAGAGCCACCTGCTGGACGCCATCGAGTGCGTCATGGGTGAGCGTGAGGTGACGCGTAGCGACTTCTGTCGCTACTCGCAGCTGTTCTCGGTCGAGACCGACGAAGTCCGGATACCTGACGTGGGCGCCGTCTTCATGGTCACCCGGCAGGCGGAGTCCGAGTTGCTGGCGACACTCGACGTGACCAGGGCAGTGGGCGAGACGTTCCTGTTCATGCGGCCCGGGGAAGGCCCTCCCTTCATCGTGGCGGACGAGACCCTCGTCGAGCTTGACGACCCGGCCGGGGTGAAGGCGCTCGAAGGCATCTTGCCGCAGGTATTGCGGTTCTCCACCAGCATCGCCGTTCCCGACAGCGTGCCGATCGCGTCGCTCTGGGGTGGCCGGCTGGGCAACCTCGCTGACCGCCGCCTCCGTGGTGAGTTCCTGGAAGCCGCCGAACAAATCGATGCCGACGACGACGCCGACACAACCGCGTGGGGCCGGCGGTTGTGGTCGTTCTTCCGTCGCCCGACCTCGACGGCGGACAGCCGCGAACAAGCCCTTCAACGTAACGCGCAAGCCCTAGCCAAGAAACTGCTCGTCGATGTCGCCCGCATCGACGAGAGCATCTTCAAGGAGCTCCAGAAGGCCATCAACGAAGGCAAGGAGGGCGAAGTTAGTGGCCTTGAGGGCAAGATCAATGAGAGCTTGGCGCGACACCTCAACCTCTCACGCTGGTGGAGCCAGGACAACGACTTCAAACTCCGCGTTACCACCCGAGAGCGGGAGCTCGTGTTCACCATCCGCGACCGCACCGGGGCGGAGTACTCCTTCGGCGAACGCAGCCGGGGCCTGACGCACTTCCTCGCCTACTTCGTTCAGCTCCGGGCTCACCGGCCGGCCGAGGACCGCGACGAGATCCTGCTCATGGATGAACCCGACGCCTACCTGTCGAACTCCGGCCAGCAGGACCTCCTGCGCGTGCTGGAGAACTTCGCGATTCCCGACGACCGGCGCCGGACGGACCAGGTCATCTATGTCACCCACTCACCCTTCTTGATCAACAAGAACGCCGCGGATCGGCTGCGGGTCCTCGACAAGGGAGCTCAAGAAGAAGGCACCCGCGTAGTCAGGGACGTCGCCCGCACCCACTACGAGCCCCTGCGCTCCTCCCTGGGCAGCTACGTGGCCGAGACCGCCTTCATCGGTGGCAAGAACCTCATCGTCGAAGGATCCGCCGACCAAGTGATGCTGGCCGGGATGTCCAACGCGCTGCGCGTCCGGCGGCCCGACGTAGCCCGGATGCTGGACCTCAACGAAGTCACGATCGTGCCCGCCGGCAGCGCCGACAGCGTCCCCTACATCGCCTACCTCGCCCGCGGCCGCGACCCGATCAAGCCCCCGTGCGTAGCGCTCCTCGACGGTGACGACGCCGGCCGAAGGGCCGTCGGCAAACTGAGGCGCAGCGAGGCGAACCGCAAACCGGTCCTCGACCCGAAGTTCGTCGTTTGCCTGGACACCTGGGCTGCCAATCGCGCAGCATCGGCACCCGATGACATCAAGGTGGCCGCTTCGACCAAGTCCGGGGACGTGACCGAGATCGAGGATCTTATCCCTGCACGCATTGCGGTCTACGCCGCGCGGAACTACGCCACCCGTCTGCTAGGACTCGGTGACGAGGACGCCGCCAAACTGAAGGAAACGGGCCTCAAGCCAAGACTCGAATCAGGCCGCTCGTTGTGGGATTGCCTGAAGGACAGCTTCGCCGAGGCCTTCGACGCGAATATCGACAAGGTCGGCTTCGCCCGCGAAGTTGTCAGTTATCTCAACCACATCCCACGTGACGGTCGACGCCCAGCAGAGGTTAAGACCCTGGAGGACAACTTCATCGCGCTCTTGAGCGACCTGACCGACCTGCTCGAAGACGCCGCGGTCAGCGAAACCCAACGCCGTCGCGAGAAGCGCATGGGACGCATCGTCCGCGGATTTCTCGACGACTATCAAGACGGCGCAAGTCGCACTGTCGCCGACAGCCGCCTGCGCGAGATCGAGAGCAGCCTCGACGACTCCGCAGCCCACGACGACCTCAGAATCAAGATCGCGGCGCTACGGCGAGACTTCTCACTCCGCACTGACCCGACGAGGAACATCAGCGATTTCCCGGCTTTCCGGCAACGGCTTGAAGACCTCACTCGCCAGGAACGCCTCGCCAACCAGGACCCCGACATTGACATCGGCCCCGGCTATTAGCCTGAACGCCGCTCAGTGAATTGCCTGGGTCGGTCAGCACCACTTGGCACGCGCAGCCAAGCTCGCCACGGGTTCACCCCATGATGCCGACGGGGGACCGCGCGGGGCGGTGACGCAGTGACCGCCAGGTCGGCAACGCGCTCGCCAGCACCGCCAGCAGCAGGCAGAGCCCCACCACCGAGCCGACCACCGACCACGGCACCACCAGGTCGACCGGTACGCCGGCCTGCTCGGCGAGGCCGGCACGGACGCTCAGCAGACCGACGAACGCGACAGCCCCGCCGAGCAGAGCGCCAATCAGCACCACCAGGGCGGACTCGGCCGTGACCAGCCAGATGACCTGCCTGCGGGTCGCTCCGGCCAGCCGGATCAGCCGCAGGTCGGCCACCCTGCCGGCGGCGGCCATCAGCAGCGTGTTCGCCACCGCGACCGCCCCGTAGCCGGCCGAGACACCTATCAGCAGCAGCGTGAACAGCCAGACGAGGCGGTCCTCGGCGCGGTCCGCCTCGGCCGCCCACCCGGCCACGTCGACGATCCGCGCTCCGGCCGGAGGGTCGACCCGGTTCTGGACGTACACCGCGGAGGTGAGCGCCGAGGGGTCGTGCGACCGGACCATCGACCGGGGCAGGAGCAGGTCGCCGGGGATCGAGTCGTCGGTGACGACCGCGACGACGCGCAGCGACACCACCTCCCCATCGGCGAAGACCAACGCGTACGGCTCGGACGGCTGCCGGTTCGCCGAGGCGGGAAGGACCACCGTGTCACCACCGCTCAGGTCGTCCAGTGAGCCGGCAACCACGGTGAGCGCCCGGTTGGCAGCGGCGAAGCCCGCAGGGTCCACGCCGAGCGCGGTCAACGGCTGGTTCGCCGGCGACGAGTCCGAGTCGCTCTCGAAGACCGTCGTCGGCAGCAGGGCGGTCCCCCCAACCGCCGCGACGACCTGGTCCGACAGGCCCGGTGCGCGGTCGGGCACGACTACCCAGCCGGCGTTCACGTTGTCGGCCCGGCTCGCCGCGTAGGCGGCCGTGGTGGTGCGCACCATCCCGGAGACCAACACCGCGAACGCAACCGTGAGCAGCACCGGGGCGGCGATCGACGCCGTGCGCCGGGTCGCGGTCGACGCCCCGGCCCGGACCAGCATCCCGATTGCACCACCCGGTCGACGCACCGGCGACCGCAGCAGCCGCACCACAGGGCCGACGGCCGCCGGGGCCAACACGGTGGCGCCGGCCACCAGGGCCATCACCGCGTAGAGGGCGAACGTGGCAGCGTCGCGGGCCTGGTCGGCGGTCGCCGTGCCAAGGCTGAGGGCGAGCCCCGCCGCGACGAGGAGCACCCCGGTGGCGACTCGCAGCCGTCCGATCGGCCGCTGTTCCCCCGCCGCCTCGCGCAACGCCTCCAGCGGGCGCACGCGTGCCGCTCGGCGCGACGCCGACCAGACGGCCAGCAGCGCGATCATCGGACCGGCGACGATCGACACCGCGACCGGCCAGGGCTCGTACCGGACCCGGAAGGTCGCCGGCTCGAAGCCGACGTCGACGAGCAGCCCGCCCAACACCGGGGCGAGCGCTGCGCCGGCCAGGAGGCCGGTGAGTCCGGCCGTGGCGCCGACGACGAGCGCCTCGGCGTGGACCATGCGGTGGACTTGACGGGGGGTGGCCCCGACGGCGCGTAGCAGGCCCAGCTCACGGCGACGCTGCGCGACGGTAAACGCGAAGGTGGAGGCGACCACGAAGACCGTGACGAAACTCGCGAGAGCCGCCGTGGCGGTGAGCACCTGCATGCCGATCCAGCGGGTGCGGGCATCCCCCCGAGGCTCCAGAGCGGCGCGGCCGTCCCCGGTCAGCGCCCGCCCGTCGCGGCCGAGGACACCGCGAGCCGCCTTGGCGATCGCCTCGGGATCGGCGCCCGGAGCGACCAGCAGGCCAATGGCCCGGACGCCGGGCGCGAGCACGGCCGCGGCCTCGTCCGCGACGTAGACACCGGGCGCATCGACCAGACCGGTGACGATGTAGGGCTGCGGGCCCGCCGCCGTGAGCAGGGTGACCGGCCCGCCGGGAGGCAGCCCGAGCGCGCGGTCGACCACCACCTCGCCGGCCCGCCGGGGCGGCTCGCCGGCCGTGAGACGAAGTCCACCCAGCCGGGTGCTGGACCAGCCGTGCCCCTGGTGAGCGTCCTCCCGCTGCGCCTCGGTGGCCGGGGGCCGGCCGTTGACGAGCGCCTGGGCGTAGAAGGTCCGGTCCGGCACTGCCGCCGTAACGCCCGGTGCCTCGGCCAGCCTGCTGGTGAGTTCCGCTGTCCTGGCGGCCGACCACGGCCGGGTGGGCGCAAACGAGTCGGCCGGCGCACCGGCCTCAGGGCTCTGCACCACGACTGCCGCGTACGCGAGCCGGTCGGGTACCTGCGGGCGGCCGGAGGCCAGCAGCAGGGTGGCCACAGCGACCAGGGTGACGCCGACGGCAACGGCCACGAAGGCACCGACCGACCGCCGGATGCTCAGCACGACGACTCCACGACGCTCTCCGCCGGGACCGTCTCCCGCTCGGCGATCCGCGCGGCGACGACCGCGGCGGTGATCCCGCTGGCCAGCTCGTCCACGATGCGGCCGTCGCCGAGGAGAAGGACCCGATCGGCGTACGCGGCGGCGGTGGGATCGTGGGTCACCATCACGACGGTCTGCCGGTGGTCGTCAACGAGTGCGCGCAGCAGCCGGAGGATCTGCTGTGACGCCGCGCTGTCCAGTGCCCCGGTCGGTTCGTCGGCGAAGACGACCGCGGGGCGGGTGATCAACGCTCGGGCCACGGCGACGCGTTGCTGTTCGCCGCCGGACAGTTCGCTCGGCCGGTGCCCGGCCCGGTCGGCCAGTCCCACGGCGTCGAGCGCGGCGAGGACGTCCCGGGCGGGGGGACGACGCCTCGCCAGACGCAGCGGCAACTCGACGTTCTCGGCAGCGGTCAGCGTGGACACCAGGTTGAACGCCTGGAACACGAAACCGATCCGATCGCGGCGCAACCGGGTCAGCTCGTCCTCGCTCAGGTCGTCGAGGCGCCTGCCGTCGATCGCGATGGTCCCCGCGGTCGGCTTGTCCAAACCGGCCGCACAGTGCAGCAGGGTGGACTTCCCCGAGCCCGACGGGCCCATTACGGCCGTGAAGGTGCCGCTGGCGAAGCTGGTCGTCACGCCGTCGAGCGCCGTCACCCGGCGTGCTCCGGTGCCGTACACCGCGCACAGCCCTGTCAAGGTCACCGTCTGTGTGGTCATGACCGTCAGGGTGCACGCTCCGGCAGGTACCGCGCGTCGTGCCGGCGCGGGCACTTTCTGACCCTCCCCCGGGCGGAGCCCGGGTCCGGGACGAGCCTGGACGTCCTACCCGAGGATGACCACCCGCAGGTGGACGCGGCCGAACCAGCCCGCCGATACGCTTCGACAGGTGACCGCCCTCCTGCTGACCCGGCGGCTGCGGCCGGTGGAACTGGCCATCGTGGACGCCGTGCTCGCCGTGGCGGTCGGCGGGCTGCTCGGCCCGTACGCGGCGCTGGAATCGCCGCTGCACGGTGGTGTGCGCGAACCGCTCTGGGTGTCGGTGCTCGTCGGGTTCGCTCTCGGGCTACCGTTGGCCGTCCGGAGACGGTGGCCGATCATCGTCGCCGTCGTGATCAGCTCCGTGGCCACCGTCGCCCTGATCACCGGCGTGATTCCCAACTATGCCGCCGCCGCGCCCGGGCTCGCCATCGGCCTGTCCTTCTACACGGTGGCCGTATCGACGCAGACGCGTCGGTCACTGCTGTGTGCCGCCGGTTGTCTCGCTCTGGTGAGCGTCGCCCTGGTGCTGACCGAGAGCGACCTCTGGTCGCGAACCGGCGGGGTCGTCTACGCCACCGTCATGATCGCGCCCGCATGGTTGATCGGTTGGCTGGTCCGCGAGCGGCGTGCCGTCGCCGCCCGTGAGGGCGAGCACCTGGTCCGCCGGACCGCCGCCGAGGAGCGGTTACGGGTGGCCCGGGAGCTGCACGATGTCGTCGCGCACACGCTGAGCCTCATCGTCGTGAAGGCGGCCGTCGCCAACCACGTCGCCGCGACCGATCCCGGCGAGGCGGGGGCGGCCCTGCGGGTGATCGAGGAGACCGGCCGCAACGCACTGACCGACGTGCGTCGGGTGCTCGGCGCGCTGCGCGAGGACACCCCGTACGCCCCGACGCCAGGGCTGGACGAACTGCCCGCGCTGGCCCGACAGGCGGCGATCGCCGGTGTCGACGTACGGCTCGACGTACGGCAGGAGGAACCAGCCGCAGCGGTGCCGGAGTCGGTGGGTCTGGGGGTCTACCGGATCGTGCAGGAGGCGGTGACCAACGTCGTGAAGCACGCGGCACCGGCCACCTGCAGGGCAACGGTGACCGTCACGCATCGCGAGGTCAGGATCGAGGTGACCGATGACGGCCGCCGTCCGGTCCTGATCGGCGGGGAGGGGCACGGGCTGATCGGCATGCGGGAACGGGTGACGTTGCACGGGGGCGAGTTCCGCGCCGGGCCGCGCTCCGGCGGCGGCTACACGGTTACCGCCAGCCTGCCCTACCGGGTGACCGCGTGATCCGGGTGCTGATCGCCGACGACCAGGCGCTGCTGCGCGGCAGCTTCCGACTGTTGGTCGATTCGACCCCGACCTTCACCACAGTCGGTGAGGCGGGCACCGGCGTGGAGGCCGTGGCGCTGGCCGCCGAGCACCGCCCGGACGTGGTGCTGATGGACGTGCGGATGCCAGAAATGGACGGCATCGAGGCGACCCGACGCATCTGCGGAGACCCCGCCACCGCCGGCACCCGCATCGTCATCCTGACCACATTCGACCTGGACGAGTACGTCTACGGCGCACTGCGCGCCGGAGCCAGCGGGTTCCTGCTCAAGGACACCCCACCGGCGGACCTGCTGACCGGCATCCGGGTGGTGGCCGCCGGCGAAGGGCTGCTCTCGCCGACGGTGACCCGCCGGCTGATCGACGAGTTCGCGCGTCGGCCGGAGCCGGCCCGGCCGCTGCCACGGCGGCTGGCGGAGGTGACCGAGCGAGAACGGGAGGTGCTCACACTGATCGCCCGCGGCCTGTCCAACGCGGAGTTGGCTGAGCAGCTCCATCTCAGCCTGGCCACCGTCAAGACACACGTCGGACGACTGTTGACCAAGCTGGCGGTACGCGATCGGGCACAACTGGTCATCGTCGCCTACGAAACGGGCTTGGTCGGGCCGGGCGGTCCGCGCTGAGGGCATCGCCCTCCATGGAAAGACACCAAGCGTGCTGGGCCTAGCGTAGTAGGCTGCGGGCATGGGCCGGTTCTCCGAGGATGAGCTGCAGGCGGTTGTCTCCCGGTACGAGGCGATGCGGGCGGCTGCGTTGACCGAGCGGGACGAGCAGCTGCGGGCGTTTCACGAGGCCGGCTGGCGGCCGGTGGATCTGCAGCGGGTCACCGGGTACAGCCGGGAGACGATCCGTCAGGCGCTCCGACCGGAAGTTCGGCGGGCGACAAACCTCAGCCGGCGCCGGACAGCACCCCAGCCGCCGGCGGACTACCGGCCCTACGGTGACCGGAAGCCCTACGTGGTGGCAGAAGCACTCGCCGCGCTGCACGGCCCGACCGGGGGCACGGTGACGCTTCCACGTCATCTCGACTGGTCCGGGCACGCCGAGTACGACCTGAACCGGCCCGCACGCCTGTCCAGCATGTACAAGGTGGTCCTCACCGAGGCCAGTACCGTCGAGGACCTGAACACCTGGCTCGACACCGACCTCCTCCGGCGGCTCTGGCCCACCCTCTGGCTGCCACCCCAGCTCCGCCAGCGCTGGGAGGAAGCCTTCCCCGAACTCGCCGCAACCCGCAGCAACGCGGCATAGCGGTGGACCCCTTCCACGAACGCCTCGCCCGTACCGGGCTCGGCGCGGCCGATCGATACGGCTTCGCGCTGGCCGGCGGTTACGCGGTCCAGGCCGCCGGGCTCGTCGAGCGGCCCAGCGAGGATGTCGACCTGTTCACCGCCTGGGACCGTCGCGACGAGTTCACCGCCGCGGTTACCGCTGTCGTGCGCGCCTACCGAGACGACGGCCTGACCGTCGAGACCGAACGGCAGTACGACACCTTCGCCCGGCTGGCCGTCACCGACGGCGTGCGGGTCTCCAAGGTCGAACTCGGCGTGGACTGGCGCGCCAACGAACCAATCCTCATGGCGATCGGACCCGTCCTCCACCCTGACGACGCGGTAGCGAACAAGATGAGCGCCCTCTACGGACGAGCGTTCGCCCGGGACTTCATCGACATCGACGCCACCCTGCGGTCAGGCCGCTACACCCGCGAAGCCCTCCTCACCCTCGCGCAGCGCGCCGACCGCGGCTTCGACCCGCGCATCTTCGCCGACGCCCTCGGACAAGCCGCCCAGCTCGACTCCGACGACTTCACCCAGTACGGCATCACCGGCCCAGCGCTGGACGATCTCCGTAGCCGATTCGCGGAGTGGCGCCGCGACCTGCTCGACGGCGAGGAAGGGTGACTCGGTCCCGACTCCCGGCAGCGTAAGCCTGCACACGCAGGGCCCAGAACGTCCAGCTGATCTTCGGCAAGCGATCGCAGCGAGCCCGCGAAGCGACCGGCACGCCACGAGGGACAGCAGGAGAAAGCAGGTCGTCGGCCTGTGGACACCGGCAGACCGTCGTCTTAGGAAACCGATGCTCTATCCCCTGAGCTACGGGGGCGCGAGCGCCTAGTCTAGCGACCTGGGGGTTCACCTGGGGTGGCAGGGAGTGGCCCGCGTTCGCCCGCCTTCTCCGCACCCCGTTTTCCCAGCCCAGGAGCACGCCCGGAGCACAAGGACCCCGGTTTGCGACCGGCGGTCGGCCGCGGTGACCCGCGTTGGCACCGGTTCGGCCGGGCCGGCGTTATGCACGGGGTCAACAAGCCCGGCAACATCGTGGTGGGTACCAGGGTCGGCCCGTGGGCCAAGCTCGGCCGGACCGGCAGGTTCCGCTGCTCGAGCTGTTACCAGGTCAGCGGGAACAGCGGGTCCACACCCACCTCAAGGTGATCAACCAGCACAGGTACTCCGGCTACATCTACCGTGGCGCGGGCGCAAAGTGCGCTGCGGGCACGGCGACCTCCAGGTCGCCGTGCCCGCGGGTCTGCGCGCCGTGGAACAGATCCACCCCTAGCAAGCCGCGACGTATCAAGGAATCTGCAGGCTGCGGAGGCGTTCGGCCAGAACGGCGCGGATGTCAAGCCCTCATGCGTCGACATCAGGAGGGGTCACGACCACCAGCCTGAAGCGGACGAGAGATCCGGCCGGACAAGAGATTCGTCTGCTCGTCGAGGGACGGGCGGTCGTCCTCGCCCACCCGCGCCGAACTATCCGTCGGAACCTCGGGGATCGGCGTTCCCTCGCACTCCGCTCCCCGTTTCGGCAGCCTTCCGTTCAGCAGGTAGTCGTCGATGGCGGCGTCGACGCAGGCGTTGGTGCCGTGGACGACGTGGTGGCCATCGCGGGGAACGCTGAGGAGCCGGTGCCCGAGCAGGTCCGCCATCGCCCGACCGCCCTCGTACGGCGTTTGCGGGTCGAACTCCTCCTGCACGACCAGCCCTGTCGGGTAGCCGCTGCGGCGCAGCTTCACCAGCGGCTCGACACGCTCCACCGAGCCGAAGGTGCACTCACGTGGAGAAACCGCCGAAGCACCCCAGCCGTAGGGAAAGTGCTCGGAGAAGTAGCGCATGTCCGCGTAGTACACCTCGAGGTCGGCGGGCCATTCGGCCTCACAGTTGACTGCCTCCCAGACGCCATTGCTGGTCGGCGGCGGGTCGGCCTGGATCTCCTGCTGAAGAGCCAACGCCCGGTCCAGGTCACCCGGCACGTCCGAGGGCGTCTCGACCTGCTGACGCAGCCGGCTCGCCGTCGCTGCGAAGAAGTCCCAGTACTCCACCTCGTTGGTGGCCCCGATGAGGCCGTCAAACGCGTCGCCGTCGTAGACGTAACTACCCTGATCGATCGGGCGTTCCTCCAACTTCACCCGGGTCCGCTCGATCGTGGCGCGCACCTGCGACCGGGTGGTTCCCAGTCCGAAGGTCCCGTGGCGCTCAGCCACCCACGTCATCCAGGCGTCGGCGGTCCTGCGTTGGGCGATTGCCTGTTGCTTCCACGCCTCCCGCCATATCCATCGCGGGTGGATCGCGGAGTCCAGGACGTTGCGGTTCAGTCGCTTCGGAAAAAGCGTGCCGTAGACAGCCGTCACGTACGTGCCGTAGGACTTCCCCATCAGGTTCAGCTGACGCTCACCCAGGACCGCGCGGACGATGTCGAGATCTCTGGCGTTGTTGGCGGTGGTGAAGTAGGGACGCCGGGCACCGTCCGCGCGTTCGCATTGCTGATCACGCCTGCGGAACTCCTCGGTGTACGCCCGCATCTGCGCGTCGGTGAAGCGAGTCTTGCCGGACAACTGCACGTTCGTGCCCTCGCACAGCAGAGGCTGCGACTGCCCGACGCCGCGCGGGTTGTAACCGATGATGTCGTATCGCGCCGACAGCGCGTCGTACGCCGGATCCTCCGACGCGTAGATTCCCTGCCCGCCCGGCCCGCCGGGGACCTCTACCAGTACGCCGAGCCGGTTCGGCTGATCGCTCGCCAGGCGCCGGGAGAGCTCGACGGTCTCCCGGGGACCGCCCGGCCGCCGGTAGTCCAACGGCACCCGCACAGTCGTGCATTCCACCACCGGGGACACGCTCTCGACACGGGGAAGCGCGGACGCCGAAGCAACCGGTGACCGCCTCGGGGGCACCGGCGGGCGGGGGCAGGGTCCCCACGCAGGACGCTGCGCGTAGAACTCCCCCAGTCCGACCGGCACCACGTCGGACCTCGGCGTGGTGTTCGCCTCGGCGAGAGGCACCACCGCCACGCACAGAGCCGCTGTTGCCGTGGCAATCAGACCGGCCTTTGCTCTCCGTTTCATCCCCGACCTTCATTCTTTGCGGCAGGAGTCGCTGAAACGGTCCTGCGGAACAGCACCGTCGTGGTGCCGGCGCTGGCCGTCACGGCCGCAGGGCGGTCGCGGCCGGAGTCCAGGTCGACTCGTCCTCGACGTCGGCGACCGTGATCCCCTTGGCGATCTTCTCCAGCTCGGCCCGCGGCAGCTGGTTACCGCGCCCAGCGGCGCTGACCTCGAGGACGACTGTGCCGTCGGCGCTCCAGAACTGGCACCAGCTGTTGGGCAGCGGGCCGTCCCACCCGGGCCGGTCGGGTACGTCGTAGCACTTGGTCACACCGGGCCTCGGCGTCTGGTCCGCGCTGCTACTCGGGATGACGGAGATGTGGAACCCGTCTTTGATGCCGCCCTCGGTCGCGTCGTACGGTGCGGCCAGTCCAGTGGTGGGCGCGGCGGACTTGGTGTACGTCGCGCCGCCGTAGTCGCCGGCGCGGGCGGCGGCGATGCCGCCGAGGCCCGCCGTGGCGTGGGTGCCGATCTGCAACGGCACGTAACCGTCCGGCAGGTAGCCCACCGTGAAGGGCACCAGGGCCGGCGTCGGCCTGCTGGGCTTCAGGCCTTCGACCAGGCCGCCCAGCTCCTCGAAGCTCGGCGTGGCCTTGTCGCCGGAGTACGACGTGACAGCCGCCCAGGCATTCTCGGCGTACTCCCAGGCGAAGAGCTTGTTGCCGCCATCCACCGGGCGCTGCGGGGCAAGGCCGACCGGCAGGGTCGCCTGCACGGCCCTGCGCCCGGCCACGGTGACGTTCGTGCCGTCCTTGATCCTGGCGGGGTCGAAGGCACCGGGCCGGTAGACGGTCAGGTATGCCCAGAGGGCCGGCTTCCCGTTTTCCCTGTTCCGCAAGAACGCGGCGCCCTGCTCCTCCACCTCCTGACGGGTCAGGGGCTTGTCGTTCGAGGTGTGGCCGTCGGAGTAGACGGAGGCGATCTGGTACGCGGTGGATGCGACGATCGGGTCCTGCACATGCAGCGTGCCGGCGTCGTACCCGGTGAAGGTGAAGGTGAACGGCGCGGCGTCGGGCCACTCGGCCCCGGCCGGCTTGGACGCCGCCGCGCCAGCCACGACCGGCGCGGCCGGGGAGCTCTGCTCGGCACCCAGGGTCGGTACCACGAACGCACCGGCGACCACGGCCACGACGAGGCCCGCCGCGCCGGCTGACGCGAATCCGGCCCGGCGGCGGCGCTCAGCCCGCCGCCCTGCCGTGATGATGTCGTCGATGGTGCGGGACATCGGCGGCTCATCGCCCGTTACCGCGTCAACGAGATCATGCAACCGCATGAGTCCACTCCTTTATCGATGGTTCAATGAGATCGGTACGGTCGCCGCCGAGCGACTCGCGCAGCTTCGCCAGGCCACGGGAGACTTGACTCTTGGCCGTGCCCACCGTGCAGTTCAGGACGCTGGCGGTGTCCTCCAGGCTCAGATCCAGGTAGTGCCGGAGCACGACTGCGGCTCGCTGCCGGGGTGGCACCGCGTCGAGCGCCGCCCGCAGGCGCATCCGCTCGTCGGTCGCACCGGCGGGGTCGCACAGCGCGATGTCCGGCATGGCGTCACCGGCCGACCGCTCGCGTCGCCACGGCCGACGGGTCTCGTCGACCGCGGCCCGGTAGACCATGGTCTTGACGTAGAGATCGGGCCGGTCCAGCTTCCGCCAGCGGGGGTAAAGCCTGACCAGAGCGTTGGCCACGGCGTCCTCCGCCGCGTGCCAGTCGCCGCAGGTCACGTACGCCAGCTTGCGCAGTGACGCCATTTCTGACGTCACGAACTCGCGGAATGCTTGCTCGTCTTCGGCTATCAAGTCCACTGCCTCCTCGTGACGGAGGTAGAACGGAACCGCCCACCCGGAAAGTTGCACCGCTCGAAGAAATGGGCGGATCGACAGGATGACCGAGCGGGTTCTACGGTCGCGCCGATGCGCCCTGAAGAGAGCATCGTCGCGGTCGAGCAGGTAGTGGTACCGGGCACTGCGGCTGGCCTCGGTCCGCGACGCGTACGCCGGGATGGTGCCGCAGGCCGCCTGAGCCGGGCGCGACCTGCGGCCGGGAGACCGGCGGGCCGGGCGCGGCAGCCAGCGGCGCTCGGCGGTCGGTTCTCAGGTCCGCCAGATCCCGGACGCGGTGGTCCTCACCGCTGGGCCTCGTCCAGACAGGCGGCGTGCGCCCCGACCAGCAGGGGCAGCGTGACCAGAAACTCGCGCAGCACCTGCCGGGGGTCGTGCTCGCGGGTGTCGCCATCAGCGGAAACACCCGGTACGCGCGGGCGAAGTCCAGCACGTCCGGCGCGATCTTCAGCAGCAGCCGTTCTCCAGGAGCACACCTCGAGTCTCCACGTGACTCAAGTTGATCTTTAGGGGAGGGTGAAGTGGTCGGCGCAATGGGCCCGCGACCACGTACCAGGCCGACGACGTCACCGCCGCCACCTACGAGCACCGCCCTGGTCGAAGACCACATCACGCACACCCCCGACCAGCCGTGGTGTCTGGCCTACCTGGACACCGGCGCCCACGACGTCGTGCTCCCCACGCCCCGAGGGTGTCGCTCCACTGGAACTGGCCGTACGTGCTGGTCGAGGCCGGGCCTGAGCAAGCCCTCACCTGGCGCACCGAAGGTCACATACGCCACCCCACGGAGCGCCACCCGACCTGCTCTCCCCGCCGACCGATCATGGCTGGGCTCCACGCTCTGGGACGACACCGGGACCCGCGTCGGCGGCCCGGAACCGCTGATCCACGCCCTCCAACGAGATCCCCTGGCCATCGCCCGCCGGGTTCGACCCGACGAAGACGCACTGCCACCGGGCCTGACCCGCGAGTGACACCACGCAGGGCTGGCGACGGTCGGGGCAGCCGGGAACCACCGGGTCATTTTTCAGGCAGAGCCGACAGAGCCAGGTGCGCGCACTCTCCTGGGAAGGAACTACTGTGCGCTGCAACGCACCCGGGACGCTCCGTCAGTGGCTGGAGAGTTGACGGTTCCTGGCAGAGCCGCCGATCAACACGGTCCTGCCCTCGTCGCTGCGTCGGAGAGCAGATCGACCGCGTCGAGCTGCGATGTAGCGGCGGCCGTGCGGCGTACGATCAGAATGGTGCGGGTCCGCGGCCTGCCAGCGACATCAATACCTGCGTGGCGAGCAGCTTGCGTATGCCGGTGACGGCGACTGTCCCCACCCGATCGTAGGGCAGCTCCAGTTGCAGCCCCTGGTCTGCGTTGCGAAGGTCTGTCGTGATCTCGTCTGGACGGAACGTGCCGCCCCAGCCGTTGAGTCCTCCGCGCTGGTTGGTACTGAGGGAAGCCATGCCGGAGATGCAGGCGCCGTCGACCAGGATCAGCCTCGCAGGACCGGAGTAGGTCGTCGTCATAGTCATCAATCCTTCAGAATGTAGCGCCGTGCACCCCGGGTCCTGGCTGTCTGACAGTCATCAGGAGGAAAGGCGTCGAGTCCGGCCAAGGTGTGCTCCAACTGGACCGCGGCCGTACGTGCCTCGACCGTCAGGGCGGCGGCGGTGCGGTATTCGGCTCGTGAGGGACAAGGGTCGATGCTTGGCAGGCTAGCGCCCGAGGTCCGAATCGATCCAGGGAGGGAAGCACGGGGGCAATGCTGAGCTGGCTCTACACCGAGGTGGCCGGCCTTCTGCCGATCAGACGATGTTCGCGATGCCGTGGTGAGCGCATGAGACGCCGAACGGCGGCCCGCTGAACCAGTCGGGCCGCCGTTCGGGGTGTGGATCAGAGCGGGCGGATGTTCTCCGCCTGCGGGCCCTTCTGGCCCTGGGTGATGTCGAACTCCACCTTCTGGTTCTCGTCGAGGCTGCGGAAGCCGCTCGCCGAGATCGCGGAGAAGTGGGCGAAGACGTCGGCGCCGCCGTCGTCCGGGCTGATGAAGCCGAAGCCCTTGTCGGCGTTGAACCACTTCACGGTGCCTGTAGTCATGTCTGCTCCTTCGCAGGCTGTTAGAGGCCGCACGGTGCGGACCCTTACGCCGCCGCGTTGATCACCCGCGTCGAAACGACACGAAAAACGAAAAGCGCCTGGATGGGTTTCAGATGCCCCATCAGGCGCCGGAAAACGTCTACGGAAATCAAAACTGCAACACGGCTACCGTAGCACATGATCCGCCGTCGAGGCGATGGCGGTGAGTGGGTCGGGCCACTGAGCTTGCTTCCTGCGGAGGCGCGCCCGGATCCACGCCGTGCTCGGCGACCCGGCGCGCCTGGCGATCGTGGATGCGCCCCCTGGGTGGCGCCGCTCTCCTTTCGACGAGATGCGCGACCTCCTCACCGCCCTCGACGCCCTTAACGCCGATCCGCCACGCGCGGGTACCGGCGGCCGACGGCCGCCTCGGACCGCCGGTCACGAACAGCAACATCCCGGCCGATGGCCGGGATGCGACGAGGCGCGCAAGCAGGAGTACGGGCTACCAGGACCGAGCCGGGGACGGAGGGCTCTCGCTCTGGCGGGCGGCTCATCACCCGACAGCCTCAGCCGGGAGCGGCCGGCCAGTCTGCCGCCGTGGCCCACGCTACTGCTTCTCGTTCTGCCGCAGGGCTTCCTCGAGCTGGTCTTCCAGGATGATGATCCGGCAGGCGGCTTCCAGGGCGGTGCCCTGATCCACCATCTCGCGGGCCCGGGCGGCCAGACGCAACTGGTAGCGGGAGTAGCGGCGGTGCCCGCCGGCAGAGCGGTGCGGGTTGATCAGTTTCGCCTCGTCCAGGCGGCGCAGGAAGTCCTGCGTGGTGCCGAGCATCTCTGCGGCCTGACCGATGGTGTAAGCCGGAGTGTTCTCGTCGCCGAACATGTCATCGGGGTCTCGCCCCATGCAACCTCCATGTCGAGGGCCCCGGCGCACAAGCGCCGGGGCCCAGGGCTAACGGGTCAGAACACCATCTACCGACAGGAAAGTCGGCTTGTCGTATCCGCACCAGCCATCGAAGGCTTCGGGTGCGAGGATCGCATATGCGTGACCGGAGACCACCTCTCGTTCGATGGAAACTGCGGTGTCCGCCGAGCCTGGAAAACGGCTACTGGCGGGCGATCCAACGGTGTACGGCCCTCCCTTTCCTCTGCTACTTCTTACCCTTGCGGTCGTACGGTCCGTCGGCGCCGGAGCCCACGCGACTTCATGGCCCCGACACGTGCGGCGAACATCAGCTGGAGCCCTGAGCAAGCCTTGGCCCCACCTGCGTGCCCCATCGCGCATCACACGCTGGGACTGACGTGCTCTTACTGCCGTTCCAGGCGGAACGAATTCCGCTTCTCACCGTCCGTCGTGACCTCACGGCCGGGCGGCTCCGTCTGCGTCTTGACGGATCTTCTCTCTCGACTCGAAGAAGAGTATTCCACACCGCCGAGGATGTCTAGTCGTTCCGACCTAGATTCTCTGGTCGACCGTCGTCAGGGTCAGCGGCGTGCCCCCAGCAGGCACGTGAGGGCCGCGCCGACAGCTGAGCCCACCGCGCTCCTCATCGAAGATCACAACGATCCCGAAAGTGTCGGCGTCGGCCGTTAGCCTGCCGGCGTGACGAAGATCGATGCAGAGAAGGCCGCGCTGTGCGAGTTCCTCGAATACCAGCGAGCCAGCGTCCGAGCCATCCTGGCTGATCTGGACCCGACCGCCCTGCGAACGTCCGTCCTGCCCTCCGGATGGTCGCCGCTCGGCCTGGTGGAGCACCTCGGTCATGCGGAGCGCCACTGGTTCCAGGAGGTCTTTCGCGGTTCGGTGGAGCCGCTGCCCTGGCCGGACGAGAACACACCGCTCCGCACGTCTCGATCGCCGTCCCAGGTCTTCGACTTCTATCGCGACCAGTGCCAGGTCTCCGACGCGATCATCGCCGCGGCGCCGTTGACGGCGGAACCAGTCAGCCGGCACCCGGAGGAGCCGCTGGCGTCGCAGACCACCGACTTGCGGCGGATTGTTCTGCACGTCATCGAGGAGACCGCCCGGCACGCCGGCCACCTGGATGTCGTGCGCGAACTCATCGACGGGCGCACCGGGCTGGGACCGCGCTGAGCCGGGCCCCATCGAGCGGCGGCTCAGGTCACGACGCGGACGCCGGGCCAGCGTTCGGCGGGGCGGTGACGGGCCAGTCGTTGCCGGGAGACCTCCGGGTCGACCCTTGTCGGGTTGCGTCGCCACACGCCGTCGAGCAGGTCGTCGAGGCCGTGCGGCGCACACACCGCGATCTGGTCGTCCGTGTCGAGGCGTACGGCCACGGCGGTGGCGTACTCGGGCCAGGTGGCGACCGCATCGGCGATGGTGCGCAGCGGGTTCACCGGGCCACCGCCGAACTTGGCGGGATACCAGGTGTGCACGGCTGCCTGGTTCTTCGCCTCCCACCGCGGATCCGACCAGCTCGCCAGCAGCCGCCGGGTGGCCCGGTCGTCGTTGTCGCGGCTCAGGTCCGCCGGGTCGAGGAAGACCACGTCGACGTCGCGCACCGACGAGGGGTCGAACCCGTGGCCGTACCGCTCGCCCCAGACGAGGTCGCGGATGACGCCCGCGCCGATCCAGGCGTCCGGCAGGCCGCAGTCCCGAACGACGCCCAGCGCCCGGATCAGCCATGGGCTGCGCCGAACCAGGTCCCGCAGTTCGTCCTCCCGCATCGGTTCTCCTGAGATCAGGCGGAGGTCGCCGGGCCGGGCGCGAGGTCGAGCACTCGCATCGCGACGTCGACCGAGGCCTGGAGGTCCTCGCGGCTCGCGCCGGCCGCGGCGTGCACGGCGTGGCCCTCGCTGAGCGCCATCACGAACCGGGCGAGTGCCCGGCTGTCGACGCCTTCCGGGAGGTCCCCTTCCTTCGCCGCGCGGGACAGCCGCTCTTCCAGAGCGGTCTCGGTGGCGGCCCGGCCGGCGGCCAGCATCTCGGAGATGCGGGTGTTCTCCGGGGAGCAGGAGAGCCCTCCCTGGATGGAGAGGCAGCCGGCGGGGTGGTCGTCGGCGGTCAGGCCGTCGGCGCTAGCGCGCAGGAAGCTCTCCACGGCCGCGTACGCGGTGGGTTGCTGGAGTGCGGCGCGGGCGTTGGCCAGGTTGGTCTCGTGGTAGCGGGCGAAGGCCCGCCGGAACAGCTCCTCCTTGCTGCCGAAGGTGGCGTACAGGCTCGGCCGGTTGATGCCCATCGCGCTGGTGAGGGAGCTGAGCGACGCGCCTTCGTAACCGTGTCGCCAGAAGACCTCGGCGGCCCGGTCGAGGACCGTCTGCTCGTCGAAGGCCCGCGGTCGTCCCGGTGTCGGAGTGCCCATACGCCCACTCTACCGCTCGGTACAGAAGTGACGCAAAGCACCAACCGATCGGTACAGAAACTTGTTACGGTGATGCCTGTAACCGATCAGTACAAAAATGCGGCAGGGGCCTTGGCCCACCGCGGACCGAGGGAGACGCATGACCGTCACGTTGATCACCGGCGCGAACAAGGGCATCGGTTTCGCGACCGCCAGGCAGCTTCTGGACCTGGGTCACGTCGTCTACCTCGGGGCACGCGACAAGCGGAAGGGCGAGGAAGCCGCAGCGGCGCTCGGCGCGCGGTTCCTGCACCTCGACGTGACCGACGACGCCTCGGTGACCGAGGCCCTGGCGACGATCGACGCGGCCGAGGGCCGGCTCGACGTCCTGGTCAACAACGCGGGCATCGCCGAGAGCGGCGCCGTCGACGGGCCCACCGCCCTGCGGGTGTTCGACACCAACGTGGTCGGGATCATCCGGGTCACCGAGGCGGCACTGCCCCTGCTGCGCAGATCCGCCAACCCCGTGGTGGTCACGGTGTCGAGCAGCGCGGGCTCCTTCTGGGCGACGAACAATCCCGACCGGCCGGAGTTCGATCTGCCGTTCCCGCTCTACTCGGCGTCGAAGGCGGCCGCCACCATGATCACCGTCAAGTACGCGAGGTCTCAGCCGGGCATCAAGTTCAACGCGGTCGAGCCGGGCTTCACCGCCACCGACATGACCGCCGCGCTCGGCGGCGGGAGATCACCGGCCGAGAGCGCCCGGACTGTCGTACGCCTGGCGACGCTCCCCCCGGACGGTCCGACCGGGACGCTCCAGGACGAGTCCGGTCACCTGAACTGGTAGCCACACAACCGACAACTTTGAGGTGGAGACCATGACAACCATCGGCATCATCGGCGCGGGCGAGGTCGGCAGCCAGATCGCACGGGCGGCGATCGCGGCCGGATACGCGGTCGTCATCGCCAACTCGCGAGGGCCCGAAACGTTGGCCGGCCTCGTCGCCGAGCTGGGTCCGTCGGCGCGGGCGGCGTACGCCAGGGATGCCGCGGCGGCGAGCGACTTCGCCGTCGTCGCCGTACCCCTGAAGGTCGTCAACGACATGCCGGCCGAGGAACTCGCGGGCAAAGTCGTCCTGGACACGAACAACTACATGGTCTGGCGCGACGGGCACATCCCGGTCATCGACTCGGGTGAGAAGACGGTCCACGAACTACGTCAGGAACAGCTCCCCACGTCGAAGGTGGCCAAGGCGTTCACCCACATCCAGGCGCCCCGCCTGCTCACCTCCGCCCGGCCTGCCGGCGCCCCTGACCGGCTGGCGCTCTCCGTCTCCAGCAACTTCCCTGAGGCGGTTGCTCTGGTGACGCGGCTGTACGACCAGTTCGGCTTCGACACCGTGGACAACAGCCCGCTGAGCGAATCCTGGCGCACCGGTCCTGGCCAGCCCGCATGGATCCGGCACGCGCACCAGAACCGCGAGGAGCTGGCCCTCAACCTGAGGAGAGCGCGGCGACTCGCGCGGGCGTGATTCTCGGCGTCAGCGCTGGGTGGACTCGCCGGTGCTCTCGCGGGCGGGCCCATCCGCGGCGAACGGGCTGCGCAGGCGGGTCATGGAGGCGGAGCTGATGTCCGCGGCCGGACTGCGCTCCTCGTCGGTGGCCTTGGCCCCCTCGACGCCGAAGGGATTCAGGGCGAATGTCTTGTCGGGCACGTCGTGCTCCAAGGGAATCTGCACGGCAGCACTCGACTCAGTCGTCGCGGCTGGGAAACCGTGGGAAGGGCAGGGGGTCGGCGATCAGCCGTCGGTACCCCGCACCGACAGCCTAACCCCCGCCGGCCGCCTGAGCGAGCCGCGCCGACCAGGAGCACGCGGACGGGCCCGGCGCGGAGGAGCGTTCCTCCGTGCCGGGCCCGCGGGTGTCGTGCGGGGTCAGGCGGCGCAGGTGGCCGTCGCGCCCTGACCGGTGCCGTTGCCCTGGAAGCCGAAGTTGGTCGTCTGCCCGGCGCCCACCTGTCCGTTGTAGCCCACATTCGTGAACCGGACGGTGCCGCTGGTGCCGCTGGCCTGGGCGTTCCAGGTGCCGGTGATCGCGGCGCCGCTGGGCAGCGCGATGGTCACGGTCCAGCCGTTGATGCTCGCCGAGCCGGCGGTGACGTTCACGCTCGCGGTGAAGCCGCCGTTCCACTGGTTGATCGCGACCGACGCGGAGCAGCCGTTACCGGCCGGCGGCGGCGTGGTCGGGGGCGCCGTCGTCGGCGGCGCGGTGGTGGGCGGAGCGGTGGTCGGCGGGTTGGTCGTCGGCGGCGCGGTGGTGGGCGGCGGGTTGGGCGCGCCGTTGGCCAGGCTGAAGGCCAGGTCCGGCTGGAACGAACCGGCCGTGTAACGGCAGCCGTCCGCCTCACCCGGCGGCTTCACCCAGAGGTATGCGTCGATGTTGGCGTCGCCGGTGTTCGTCGTGGGGTACTGCCCGATGCGCCGGTCGGTGTTGTCGTCGGCGCACCAGTCCCCGGCCGCTCCGCCGTTGCGGCTGGTGTCGATGACCTGCCGCTTGCCGGAGATGCCCATGCCGTTGAGGGCGGAGATGACGGCCCGGCCGAAGTTCGCCTCGCTGGACGTGGGGTTGAAGTTCGACACGTTGGTGAAGAACCCGTCGGCGTACTGCACGCCGGCCGCCCGGAGCCGGTTGGCCGTGTCGTTCGCGCTGTTCCAGGTGGAGTGCCCGCCGTCGAGGTACACCTTGGCGTTGGGGTTGCCCGACTTGATGGTCTGGGTCGCCGTGGTGAGCGCCTGGTTGCGGGCGTTCAGCTCGCTGGTGCTCAGGCAGGTCTGCAGGGCGAGCGAGTCGGTCTCCAGGATGATCAGGACCGTCTGGTTGCCGAGCCCGCGGGCGAAGTTGGACACCCAGGTCTGGTACTGGTTGAGGTCCGGCGCGCCACCGGCGCTGGCTCCGCCGCAGTCCCGGTTGGTGATCTCGTACACCGACAGCACCGGAATCTGCTGCGCCGCGTTGGCGGCGCCGATGAAGCTGGAGACCTCGGACTGGATGGTCGACGGGTTGAAGTTGGCGTACCAGCGCGCCTGAGGCTGGCTGGCGATCTTGTCCCGGATGACGGCGGCGCGGGAGTCGCCGGGGTTGGCGGCGACCCAGCGGACCACTGCCGAACTCGGGTCGCGATAGAGCGATCCGGACACGGTGCCGGCGGACGCGCCGCCGACGGCGAGGCCGACGCCGGCGGCGGCGAGGCCCGCTACGGCCGCCACACTGATGGCCGCTGACCTGCGGCGGGCGGAGAGGATAGCCACGACGTGTTTCCTCCTGATCACATCGAAGTATCTAAGTTCATGGGAGCGTTCCCATGGACGGTAACGGAGGCGGGCGTCGATGCCAAGATGTGAACGTCGGCCACTGCCCCGTAATCTGGCAACGATCGACGAAGCGGCGTGGGAGGAAGACCAGGCATGACGGCGCTACCGGGCCAGCATCTGCCCACGCCAACGCCCGCAGACGAGGATCTGCGGACGCTGTTCGGGCAGTCCATCGCCGTCTTCGCGGCGCTTGCCGGGCCGACCCACGTGGTGGAGGCGGCGAACCCGGCGTTCTTCACCGCCATCGGTGAGGAACGCGCACGTACGGGAGTAGCCCTCGCCGAGTTGATGCCGGAACTGGACGGCCAGGGCTTCATCGCCCTGCTGGACGAGGTCTACCGGACGGGCGAGTCCTACACCGGTCACGACGCCCGGATCATGCTGGGTACCGGGTCGCACGCGCGGGAGACGTTCTTCGACTTCACCTACGAGCCGCGCCGCGACGCCGCCGGAACGGTGACCGGGATCCGCGTGATCGGGGTGGAGACCACGCAGGTCAAGCACGCGCAACGGCTGATGGCCGAACACCGCGCCATGTTGGAGCAGATCGCCCGGCGGGCGCCCCTGGCCGCGGTGCTCGACGGGATGGCCCGCTGCATCGAGAACCTCGCGCCGCAGGAGGTCCTCGTCTCCGTCCTGCTCGCCGACGCCGACGGCCGGCACCTGCGCCACGGCGCCGCGCCCAGCCTGCCCGACTTCTACAACGAGGCCATCGACGGGATCGCCACCGGTGAGGGCGTCGGCTCGTGCGGCACCGCCGCGCACCGGCGGGAACCGGTCGTCGTCACCGACATCGCCACCGACCCGTTCTGGGCCGACTTCCGCGATCTGGCCGAGCGGGCCGGGCTCGCCGCCTGCTGGTCCACGCCGATCCTGGCCCGCGACGGCAGCCTGCTCGGCACGTTCGCCATGTACCACCGCACCCCGCGCGTCCCGCGGGACACCGATCTGGCCCTCGCCCGGGTCTTCACCGGCACCGCCGCCCTGGCCATCGAACGTCACCACATCGAACAGGCGAAGTCCGAAGCGGACGCTCGCGCGCGAGCCGCCCACGACGAGCTGGCCCGGGTGGTGCGGGCGGAGCGGGAGCTACGGGCCGAGGCGGAACAGCGCGCCGCCGCCGCCGCGGAACTCACCGCCCGGCTGCGCGCCGCCGCCGCCGCGCAGGCCGCCAGTCCCCGCCCCGAGCAGTGTCAGCTCGGCGGCAGCGACGGCTGCGCCGCACCCGCCGAGATCAAGGTCGCCGACTCGTGGGGTGACTCGGCGTGGGGCTGCCCGGTGCACGTCGAGGAAGCCATCATCAACGTCCGCTCGGTCTTCATCGCCAACGAGGATCTCGGCGGCCTGGCCGCCTACGTCAACCGCTGACGCTCTCAGAGCTGCACCACGTGGCCCACCCGGGGCGGCGTACGACCGGCGAGGACGTCGAGCCAGGCGTCCCGCAGCGCCTCCGGACCGGCGCCGACCCGCACGTCGAGCCATCCGCTCACCACCTGCGAGAACCGTTGCCAGGCGTCGGCGAACCGGTTGTCGAGGCCGTCCCGGCCCCAGTCCTGGCTGCGCTTGCGCATCTGCACCGGCGCGAAGAAGACCTCCTCGGCGGCGTCCGCGTTCGGCGTCTGCTGGGTCAGGCCGACGGCGATGTCCCGGACGAGCCGGTCGCCGAGGTGGGCTCGCAGGGCGGACCGGTGCGCCGGCGCGCCGGACAGGTCGAGGTAGACGGTCGGTACGGCGTCGAGCGCCGCGATGTCGTCGTACGTGAGGACGTCGTCGTAACAGCCGAGCGACCGGGTGAAGGCGAGATTGCCGGGCGAGGTGAGCCCGATCAGGCGGGGGCCGAGTCCGTGCAGCTCGAACGCGGCGGCGTACGCCGTCTTGCTCGACGCCGACGACAGCACAAGCGATTCCGCGCCGTACCAGTCGTTGTCGACGACCTGGTCGGCGAGCATGAACGAGGTGAAGAACAGCGGCCGGAACAGGATCAGCAGGTCCTCCTGCTCCGCCCGGTACGCGGGGTCGCCCGTGGTCGACCGGTAGGAGTTGTACGGCGAGGGCAGCCCGGCCCGGTGCGGGCTCGCGTCCCGGAAGCCGGACCCGTCCACCCGCTCCGGGCGTACCACCAGGTGGCCGGCGGGCGGCAGGTAGCCGTAGACCCGCAGGCCCGGCTCGACGCCGGCCACTGTGGACGAGGTGACCTCGGCGAAGCCCCACAGTGGCGGAAGCCCCCACTGCCGGTCGAGCCCGCGCGGCTCGGGCGGGAAGAACTCCCAGTAGCGCATCGCCTCGCCGAGCACCGCGTACGTCACGTTGTTGGCGGTCAGGCCGACCCGGTCCACGCGCAGCAGCGCCTCCCCGTCGGCGAGGGCGGGCACCGCGCCGTCGGCGAGCGTGGTGCGGGCGAGGTCGGCACGGGCCACAGCGAACGTCCACGAGTCAGCCATGGCCTGACGCTAGGCAGCGGCGAAACCGGAGACAAGTGCACTGGGAGTGCAAAATCCCACTCGCGCCGCCGGTTCAGAGGTAACTGACACCGGTCAGCTCCGCCGCCGCCGCCCAGAGCCGCCTGCCGACGGCCGGGTCGGCGGCCTGCCGGCTGAGCCGCGCCTCGGTGACCGGGCCCCAGGTCTCGAAGAGCCGGGACGGGCCGAAGAACTGGCCGCCACGCACGTCCGGGTCGGTCGCGGCCCGCAACTGCGGCAACACGCCCCGCTCGACCGGCTGGGTGGCGAGCAGACCGAGCCGCCCGATCAGCCGTCCGAGCCGGCCCCGGTGTTCCCAGGCACGCGGCGTGAGGTTGCTGCGGGTGAGACCGGGATGCGCCAGCGCGCTGACGATCGGCGACCCGGCCGAGCGCAGACGGCGGTCCAGCTCGACGCCGAAGACGGTGGTGGCGAGCTTCGACCGGCCGTACGCGGCGGAGGCCCGGTAGTCGCGCTCGGACATCAGGTCGCCGAAGTCGAGCCGCGCGTTGCGGTGGGTGAGGGAGCTGAGGCTCACCACCCGCGCCGCCCGCGCCCCGGCGAGCGCGTCCAGCAGCAGGCCGGTCAGCGCATAGGGGCCCAGCATGTTGGTGGCGAACTGCAGCTCGAAGCCGTCGGCGGAGGTACGGCGCGGGCCGAGCAGCACCACACCGGCGTTGTTGACCAGCAGGTCGATCGTCGGGTGGTCGGCGGTCAGCTTCGCGGCGAACGCGCGTACCGAATCGAGGCGGGCCAGGTCCAGCTCGCGTACCTCGGTGTCGCCGCCCATGCGGCGGGCGGCCTCCCGGCCGGCGGCGGTGTTCCGCACGGCCAGCACGACGTGGGCGCCGTGGCGGGCCAGTTCGGTGGCGGTGACCAGGCCGAGGCCCGAGTTCGCGCCGGTCACGACGGCGACCCGGCCGCGCTGGTCGGGGATGCGGTCGGTGGTCCATCCGGTCATCTGCTGCTCCTCGGGTGCGGGGTTCGCGTCGAGCGATGACGCTAGGAGCGGTCCGGCCGGTCTCGGTCGTTCGCGGTTGCCTAGGTCCGCGGGACCTACCCTGGGTGGGCGGCGTCGCGGCAGACTGGCGGCATGAGCAGCCCGCATCCGTACGCACGCGAGCTGGGCGCGTTCCTGCGCGCCCGGCGTGGCCGGCTGCGCCCGCGCGACGTCGGCCTGGAGCCGGGCGGCCGGCGCAAGGTGACCGGCCTGCGGCGTGAGGAACTGGCCCTGCTGGCCGGGCTGAGCACCGACTACTACCAGCGGATGGAGCAGGGCCGGGAGGTACGCCCCTCCGACGACGTGCTGGACGCGCTCGCCGGCGCCCTCGCTCTCGACGACACCGAACGCCGCCACCTGTTCACGCTGGCCCGGGCCGCCCGCCGGCCGATGCCGACCCGCGTCGACCACGGGCCGGAGCGGGTACCGGACAGCACCCGACGGCTGCTGCGGGTGATGGACACCCCGGCTGTGGTCCTCGGCCGGCACCTGGATCTGCTCGACTGGAACCCGATGGCGCAGGCGCTGCTCGGTGACCCGGCCGACCATCCGCCCGGCCGGCTCAACATGCTCCTGTTGCTGTTCGACGACGCGCTGACCGGGGGACGCAGCTGCCCGGACTGGGAGCGGCAGGCGCTGGAGTACATCGGCATGCTGCGCGCCGCCGTCGCCGACGACCCCACGCATCCTCGCGCCACCGCGATCGTCGGCGAGTTGAGCATCCGCAGCGCGGAGTTCCGGCGGCTGTGGGCACGGCACGACGTCCGCGCGTCGGTCAGCGGCACCAAGACGTTCCGGGTGCCCGGACTGGGCGACATCGTCCTGGACTGGGACACCTATCCGCTGCCGGGCAGTCCCGGCCCGGTCGTGCTCGTCTTCACCGCCGAGCCGGGCAGCCCGGACGCGGACCGGCTGCGACTCCTGGCGTCGTGGCGCGCGACCGGTCCGGCGTCCGCCGACGACCACCGGGCCTGATCAGGCGAACGCCGGTCATCGTCCCCGGTTGAGGCCGACGATCGCGCCGTTGAGGGCGGTGGCGAAGAGGGTCCACGCGACGTACGGGGCGAGCGCCGCGCCGGCGGGACGGTCGGTGCGCGCCGCGCGGCGCAGCAGCACCAGGTTGGAGGCGTTGAGCGCGGCGATCCCGGCCAGCGCGGCACCGGGCTTGCGGGCGCCGAAGAACAGGGCGCTCCAGCCCGCGTTGAGCGCCAGGTTGAGCGCGTAGCCGCGGGCGAAGGCAGCGCGTTCGGGCCCTTCGGAGCGGTCCAGCGTCCGGGCGCCGGTCAGCGCGATCAGCCCGTACAACGGGGTCCAGACCAGGGGGAACGCGGCCGACGGCGGCTGCCAGGCGGGCTTGCGCAGGCGGCGGTACCAGCGCGTCGAGGTGCCGGTGGAGGTGGCGGCGGCGCCCGCGGCGGCGGTCGCGGTGACTGCTGCCGCGGTCTTGACCAGGGTCGGTACTCGCATGCCGCTCAGCTACCCGGCCAGCGGCGGATCAACCCCGCCGCCACCGGAAGATCCACTTCCGGATACGCCCCGATGCACAGATCCTTCACCATCACGCGGAGAGTTGTAGACAACTTTCATCGGTGTCGATAGCCTCTCAATCCAGTGACACATGTCGATAAGGAGGCTCCATGCGACGGCTCATGCTCTCCTGCGCCCTGGCGGCGACCGCCGCCTGGGCGGTGGCCCCGGCACCCGCCACTGCCGCTCCTCGCGCGACACCGGAACCCGTCGCCGACGCCGTGACCGCGAAGCTTCTCGGCTCAGCGGACGCGGCCAACGCCCGCGCGGCGGGCGCGGAGCGGACCCGGATCAGCGTCACCCGCACGAACGGACGGTGGGCCTTCGGCACCGCGGTGCTGCTGGCGGACCGGTCCGCGGACGCGCACCCCACCGGTTCGGTCTTCCTCGCCCGGGCCGACGCCAAGGGCTGGACCGTCGCGTTCGACGGGGAGGCCGCGTTCGGCGACCTGGCCACCGCGTCGCCGCTGGTGAGCGAGACCGAGAAGGCCGTCTTCACCACTCCGGTCGCACCGCTGCTCGCGGGCGGAGACTTCCGCACCGGCATGGCGCTGCCGTTCGCGGTCGGGCAGACGTGGACGCTCACCTCCGGGCCGCACGGCTGGGGCGGCGCCGCCGCGCCGTGGAGTTCGGTCGACCTCGCCGGTGGCGACCAGGTCGTCCGCGCCGCCCGGGCCGGCACCGCGTACACGATGTGCACCGGATGGATCCGGGTCATCCACGACCGGGGCTACTCGACCGACTACTACCACCTGTGGAACAGCATCTCCGTCAACGGCGCGGGCGTCGCCCAGGGCACGGTCCTGGGCAACACCGGCACCGACGTCACCTGCGGCGGCTCCGCCAGCGGCCGGCACGTGCACTTCGGGCTGCGGCAGAACTCGGCGTACGTCCCGATCGCCGGGCACGGCATCGGCAAGTGGGACTTCGTCAGCGGCGCTGCGGCGTACCAGGGCGGCGCCCGGCACGGGTCCGCCTACGCCGGCGGCGGTGGCGGCGTCTACAACTACGGCGCGCTCGGCTTCAACCAGGGGGTCGTCGACGCCAACGGCGGCGGCACGCTGACCCGGCGCTCCGGCCCCGGCACCGGGTACGGCGCCCTCGGGTCGGTGGCCGACGGCGCCACCGTCACCATCTCCTGCTCCGCCAACGGCACCTCGCACACCGGCCGCTACGGCACCACCGCGCTGTGGGACCGGCTCAGCGACGGCAGCTGGGTGTCCGACGCCTACCTCTCCACCGGCGTCAACGGGCCGATAAACGGTTGGTGCTGACCGTACGGTCCGCGCGTGCCGGTGCCCGGAAACGGCACCGGCACGCGCAGCGTATGACGCAGACGGGATGCACGTATCCATTGCCGTACATCAATATCTGCCAATAGGCTCCCTGCCACGGCGTGCGGCCCCGGCGGGCGGCACACAGTCGATGTCTGGAGGGGACCATGGTCCGTTGGCGTAGATTTGTCGGCCGGTTGGCGGCCGTCTTGGCAGTCGTCACCGCGGGAGCGGTCACCGTGACCGCGCCGGCCACGGCGGCGCCGGCCGGGGACATGACGCCGTACGTCGTCGGCGGCACCCGGGCCGCGCAGGGCGAATTCCCGTTCATGGTCCGGCTCTCGATGGGCTGCGGAGGCGCGCTCTACAGCCCGCGACTGGTCCTCACCGCCGCGCACTGCGTCGGCCGCACCGGGTCCAACACCAGCATCACCGCCACGCTGGGCGTGGTGGACCTCCAGTCCTCCAGCCGGATCCAGGTCCGCTCCAACTACGTCTACCGGGCCCCCGGTTACAACGGCAACGGCGACGACTGGGCGCTGATCCGGCTCGCCAGCCCGGTCACCTCGCTCACCACCCTCAAGATCGCCACCACCACGGCGTACGACAGCGGCACGTTCACGGTGGCCGGCTGGGGCGCCGCGCGGGAGGGCGGCGCGCAGCAGCGCTACCTGCTCAAGGCCAGCGTGCCGTTCGTCGACGACACCACCTGCAACCGCTACTACGGCGGCGACGTCATCCCCAGCGAGGAGATCTGCGCCGGTTACGCCAGCGGCGGTGTCGACACCTGCCAGGGTGACTCCGGTGGCCCGATGTTCCGCCGGGACGCCGCAGGCGCCTGGATCCAGGTGGGCATCGTGAGCTGGGGCAACGGCTGCGCCCGCCCCAACTACCCCGGCGTCTACACCCAGGTCAGCACGTTCGCCTCGGCGATCCAGTCCGCCGCCGCGAGTCTGGGCGGCTGACACAGCACGGGTGGTGGCCCGGTCGCGGCACAGCGGCCGGGCCACCGCCACGTCCGTACGTCCGGTCCGCGGAACCGCCACCGTGCGCGTGGATCATGATTACTGCTACCTTCCGGACGCATGGACGACTCCCCTCGCTGGTACCGCCCGGCCCCCGACGTGCCTCTCCTGGTCGGCAGCGCCACCGCGCTGCTCGGCTACCTGATCCCGTGGTTCCGCGCCAGCCGCCGCCACCAGTGGTCGTACTCGGGCTGGACCTACCTGGAGGCCGAGGGCGGCTGGACCTGGCTGGTCGTGGTGTCCCTGGGAATCGCCGTCCTCGCCGGCCTCTGGGCCGGGCGGAGCCTGGCGTGCGCCAAGCTCGCGGTCGGCGCGGCGGTGGCCGGGATGTTCCTCGCCAGTGCGGTGGTCGCGGTGAGCCTGAGCATGCTGCCGGAGCGCGACAGCATCAACTGGGTCGGTGAACTGCCCTTCGAGATGGGGATGCCGCTCATGGCGGTCGGATTCGGGACCGTCGTCGCCCGGGCGCTGGGCACCGTACGCCGCCCGGTGCAGGAGTGACGCGACGTCACGCCGCCGGCAGGTCAACCACCCGGGTGGCCCAGCGGGCCATCAGCGCCGGATCATGGGTGATGACCAGGACCCCGGCGCCCTGCCGGCGCTGGTAGTCGCCGATGACGGCGGCGACGTGCGCCTGCGTGGAGGCGTCGAGCATCGCTGTCGCCTCGTCGCAGAGCAGGTAGTCCGGCCGGTGGACCAGGGCGCGGGCGAGGCAGGCGCGTTGCAGTTGCCCGTCGCTGACCGCGTGCGGACGGCGGGTCAGCAGGTCGGGAGTCAGTCCGACCAGGTCGGCCAGCTCCGCCGCGCGGACGGCGGCCTGCTCGCGCGGTGTGCCGGTGGCACGTAGCGGCTCGGCGACGATGTCGGCGAGGCTGAGCCGCGGGTCGGTGGCGGCACGCGGGCTCTGGAACAGGATCGCCACGCGGGTGCGCAGTTCCGCCGGCAGGCGATGGCGGACGCCGTCGAGCGGTTGCCCGTCGATCGTGACGTGCCCGCTGTCCGGGGCGTGCAGCAGGGCGAGGACGCGGGCGAGCGTGGACTTGCCGCTGCCCGAAGGTCCGCGCAGCCCGACCGTCTCACCGGGAGCGATGCGCAGGTCGACCCGGTCGAGAACGCGCTCCCTGCCGTACGCGACGGAGACCCGGCACGCGGCGAGCCCGCCGGCCGGCGCGGCGCCCGGGGCGGCGGCGTCGGTCGCGCCGGGAGCGGTGAGCGTCATGCCGGTACTCCCTCGCGCAGCGGGTGGTGACAGGCGACCCGGCCCGCGCCGTCGGCACCGAGGCGGGGCGGGGTCGCGCAGGTGTCGGTGGCGCGGACGCAGCGGGGGGCGAAGGCGCAGCCACCGGGCAGGTCGGTGAGCGCCGGCGGGTGGCCCGGCACCGGAACGAACGCACGGTCGGGCAGCGCGTCGAGCAGCCCGGCGGTGTACGGGTGGGCCGGGTCGTCGAACAGCGCCTCGGCCGGGCGGTGTTCGACGATGCGGCTGGCGTACATGACGGCCACTGTGTCCGCGACGCGGCGCGCGGCGGCCAGGTCGTGCGTGATGAGCAGGACCGCCGCGCCGGTGTCGCAGCGGCGGCGCAGCAGGTCGAGCGTGTGGTCGACGAGCGGCCGGTCGAGGCCGGTGGTGGGTTCGTCGGCGAGCAGCACCGGCGGGTCGGGCGCGAGGGCGAGCGCGGTGGCGAGCCGCTGCGCCATGCCGCCGGACAGCTCGTGCGGGTACCGGTTGAGGTCGGCCGGGTCGAGACCGACGTCGGCGGCGATCCGGTCGGCGGCGGCCGGCGCGTCGCGGCGGGTGTGTCCGTGGGCGCGCAGCGTCTCCTCCAGCAGCTTCCGCCCGGTACGCACGGGGGTGAGCGCGGTGGCGGGGCTCTGCGGGACCAGGCCGACGCCCCGGCCGCGTACGTGCCGGGCGAGGTGCCGCTCCCCCGCGCCGATCAGGTCGACCTCGTCGCGCCCCGGCGCTTGCAGGCGGGCCTGCCCGGTGACTGTGGCGTTGCGCGGCAGCAGGCCGAGCAGGGCGTGCGCGAGGACGGACTTGCCGCACCCGGACTCGCCGACCACCGCCAGCAGCTCGCCGGGCCGCAGCGTGAGGCTCAGGTCGCTGACGGCGTGCACGAGCGCGTCGCGCAGCCGGAAGCGGACGGTCAGCCCGTCGACTGTCAGCAGCGCCGGGGGGGTCACAGGTGCAGCTCCGCCCGTACGCGCGGGTCGAGGCGGTCGCGCCACCGTCCGGTGAGCACGGCGAGCGCCAGCGTGGCCGCCACGAGCAGGAGGCCGGGGACGATGCTGGCCCACCAGGCGCCGGTGAGCAGCGACCGCTGCCCATCGTTGATCATGTTGCCGATCGAGGCCAGGTGCGGCGGCAGGCCGAGGCCGAGGAACGACAGCGCGGTCTCGTGCCAGACGGCGTGCGGCACCATGAGCGTGGTCGCCAGCGCCAGGCGCGGCAGCACGTGCGGCAGCAGGTGCCGGGTGAGCACCCGGGCCCGGCTCGCGCCGCCGGAGATCGCGGCGTCCACGAACGGCCGGTTGCGCAGGCTGAGCAGCTCGGAGCGGACGATCCGGGCGGTGGACAGCCAGTGCGTCAACGCGATGGACGCGATCACCGCGCCCAGGCTGGGACGCAGCATCGCCACCACGAAGATGCCCAGCAGCAGGTGCGGCAGCGCGGCGACGGTGTCCACGACGCGCATGAGCGCCCGGTCGACCCAGCCGCCGACGCTCCCGGCGAGCGCGCCGACCAGGCCGCCGATGACGGCCGCGACGAGCGCGGCGACCGCGCCGACGAGCAGCGAGACGCGCAGGCCGTAGAGGCTGCGCAGCGCGACGTCGCGGCCGAGGTCGTCGGTGCCGGCCAGGTTCTCCGGCGAGGGCGCGAGCCGGGTACGGGAGAGGTCGACGGCGCTCTGGTCCAGCGGCCACAGGACCGGGGCGAGCAGCGCGGCTGCGACGACACCGGCGAGCACGACGACGGCGACTGTCGTGCCGGCGCGGACGGGACGGCGCAGGCGCCGTACGCGCGCGGGGAGGGCGAGATCAGTCATCGAGGCGTACCCGGGGGTCGGCGGCGGCGTAGGCGAGGTCGGTGAGGAGGTTCGCGGTCAGCACCACGACGGCGGTGGCCAGGGTCGTGGCCGCGAGCAGCGGGAAGTCGGCGCCCAGCGCCGCCTCGACGGTGACCGCGCCGAGCCCGGGCAGGGAGAACACGGTCTCCACCAGGACCGCGCCGCCGACGAGTTCGGGCAGGTGCGTGCCGACCAGGGTGAGGAACGGCAGCAGCGCGGTACGCAGCGCGTGTCCGAACAGGACGACCCGGCCGGGCAGCCCTCGGGCGCGCGCGGCCAGGACGTGGTCGTCGCGCAGGCTCTCGGCGACCGCGTCGCGGACGAACAGGACGAACCACGGGGCCTGGGAGATCGCCAGCACTGTCACCGGCAGCACCAGGTGCCGGGCCACGTCGGCCGGGTCGGTGCCGGTGGCGGTGATGTCGGTGAGCCCGCCGGCGGGCAGCCAGCCGAGGCTGAGGGCGAACACGGCGATCGCCGCGAGGCCGATCCAGAACACCGGCATGGACTGCACGGCGTACGCGACGGCGCGCAGCGCCCTGTCGAACCAGCCACCCCGCCGGTACGCGGCCAGCGTGCCCAGCAGCACGCTCGCCACCAGCACCAGGGCCAGCGCGGTGCCGACGAGCAGCAGCGTCCACCCGGCCCGGGACGCGAGCACCGAGGTGACCGGCTCGTGCCGGCTGGTCGACCAGCCCAGGTCGCCGCGCAGCAGGTTGCCGACCCAGCGGGCGTACTGCACCGGCAGCGGGTCGTCGACGCCCCAGTTGGCGCGGATCTGCGCGAGGTTCTCCTCGCTGGTGGTGAACGCCGCCGCGCCCGCGTACTGCTGGGCCGGGTCGATCGGGGAGGCGGCGCCGAG